>CAVULZ010000017.1:0-37394 GCA_963742495.1 Terriglobia bacterium | reverse complement strand
TCGACCCCAGCCCAACTCAGACGACGAGCGCAGCTCCGCTGACTGTGACTTTGCAGGACGCCATCGCCCGCGCCCGGAAGAATAACCCCGAGTATCGCGCCGCGCTGACCGCGTATGGTTCCGCGAAAGAAGATCGCGTACAAGGCCGCGCCGCCCTGCTTCCGAGTGTTAACTACGAGACAGGATTTCTCTACACTCAGGGGAATGGCACATCTACCGGGCGATTTATCGCCGCCAACGGAGTGCACGAATACCTCAGCCAGGGAAATGTTCATCAGGACATTTCGCTGCAAGGGATCGCGGATTACCGGCGCACGCTGGCGGCGGAGGCAGTAGCGCGGGCCCGTTCCGAAATTGCGGCTCGCGGGTTGGTGGTGACTGTGGTGCAGGCTTATTATCACTTGGTCGTGGCCCAACGAAAGTACGACACCGCCCAGCGCGCCGCGACCCAGGGACGGCGTTTTCTGGACATCAGCCAAAAGCTGGAGCAGGGCGGCGAAGTGGCGCACTCCGATGTAATCAAGGCCCAGATTCAGTTTCAGCAACAGCAGCGCGACCTGCAGGAGGCGGAACTCGAAATGAACCGCAGCCGGCTGGAACTCGCGGTACTGGTCTTCACCGATTTCAACCAGAACTTCAGCGTGGTGGACGATCTGCAAACTCCCGAGCCTTTGCCCTCTCTGCCAGAGGCCCAGGCGGCGGCCGCCCGGCAGAATCCCGAACTGCGAGCTGCGCTGGGCGTGCTGCAGGAAGCTCGGCAGGAAGTCGGCGCCGCCTGGTCGGGCTTCCTGCCCGCGGTCAGGCTGGATTATTTCTACGGTATTGACGCCAATCATTTCGCCACTCGCCAGTTCGATCCGGTTTCGCAACTGGCGGTGCGCAATCTGGGATACGCTGCCACCGCAACGCTGCAACTCCCGGTCTGGAACTGGGGCTCGAATCGCAGCCGACTGAAGCAGGCGAGCCTGCTGCGCGAACAGGCGCAGGTGGAGTTGACATTCACCCAGCGCCAGTTGCTGGCCCGATTGCACTCCTTGTACGAAGAAGCCCAGACTGCCCGCTCCGAGCTGGATTCGCTGAACCAGTCGGCGGACCTGGCGGCGGAGAGCCTGCGCCTGACCACGCTGCGTTATCAGTCAGGAGAGGCCACCGTGCTCGAGGTGGTCGATGCGCAAAATACCGCTACACTGACGCGCAATGCTTTCAGTGACGGCCAGTCGCGGTATCGCGTGGCGCTGGCCAATCTGCAAACCCTGACAGGAAACTTCTGAGCATGCGATACGCCAGCCGCGAAGCGGCCCCAGAATGCAGCCCAGGGCGCAAGCCCTGGGTAAAAGCGGGAAGTAACCCTGCCCTCAAAGCGCGAAAGCAGCCGTGGCCGCACAGCGCTATTTTCTTGGTCATCCTTCCTTTACTTTTCGCGATCAGCTGCTCCAGGGATTCCGCCGAAAAAGACGCTGCGGTTCCGGTGCAGGTCGTCACTGTCCAAAAAGAAACCATCCAGCGCACGGTCACGGCCGAGGCCATTCTGTTCCCGCTGCAACAAGCCGCCATCACTCCGAAGATCAGCGCCCCGGTCAAGGCCTTTTATATCAAGCGCGGCAGCCGCGTCCGCAAAGGCCAACTGCTGGCGGTGCTCGAGAACAGCGATCTGGCCGCCGCCGCCCAGGAGAACAAGGGATCCTATGACCAGGCCCAGGCCGCATACGAAACCACCACAGTCTCCGATCTGCCGCAGGAAGTTCAGAAGGCCCAGCTCGACACCCAGGCTGCCAAACAACTTTTCTCGGCGCAACAGAAAATCTACGACAGCCGGCAGGAACTCTTTCAACAAGGCGCGATACCGCGCAAGGAACTCGACCAGGCCGGCGTGGATCTGACCAACGCTCGCAATCAATACGAAATTGCGCAGCAGCGCCTCGATTCGCTGATGAAAGTGGGAAAGACACAAGCTTTGAAATCGGCGGCGGGACAACTGGAATCCGCCAAAGGCAAGTATCTGGGCTCCGCGGCGCAACTCAGCTATTCAGAAATTCGCAGCCCTATTGATGGCGTGGTAGCCGATCGACCGCTCTATCCCGGGGAGATGGCTGCCGCCGGCACACCACTTCTTACCGTGATGGACATTTCGCAAGTCGTCGCCCGCGCGCACATTCCCCAGCTCGAATCCGCGTTGCTGAAAGTCGGCGACCCGGCGACCATCCTCGTGCCGGGCGAGGAGAACCCGGTCGAAGGAAAGATCACCGTGGTCAGCCCTGCGCTTGACCCCAACAGCACCACGGTCGAGATCTGGGTGCAGGCAAAGAATGCGGAGCAGCGCCTCAAGCCGGGCGCCAGCGTGCGCCTTTCCATGCTGGCGCAGACCATTCCGAATGCGCTGGTCATTCCAGCCGCAGCCTTACTGACCGCGCAGGACGGCGCCACTTCGGTGATGCAGGTCAGCGCCGATAATCGCGCCCATCAGAAAAATGTGCGCGCAGGGGTGCGGCAAGGCGATGAAATTCAGGTGATCGAAGGACTGCAAGCCGGCGATCGCATCGTCGCTTCCGGGGCCTACGGCTTGCCGGACAACACCAGGATCAAGGCGGAGAGCCCCGCCCCGGGACTGAACCAGGACAAGCGCGGGAAGCCCGATGAAAAATAGCAGCAGCGCAGGGGCTTCCATTACGCCGGAATCTGCATACTGGTTTGCGCGACATTCCAAGTCAGTGATTTTTCTGATCCTGACCCTGGCCTTGCTGGGCGGCTATCTGGCTTTCACCATTCCGGTCGCGGTCTTTCCTGCCACCAACTTCCCCCGCATCCTGATCGCAGTCGATAACGGGGTCATGCCCACAGATCAAATGATGGTGACGATTACGCGCCGCCTCGAAGAGGGGATGAACAGTGTCCCCGGGCTGCTGGATGTGCGCTCGATCACCAGCCGCGGGTCGGCGGAGATCGATCTGTTTTTCGACTGGAATGTGGACATGGTCCAGACCCTGCAATACGTAAACGCGGCGATTTCCCGCGTCCAACCCGAATTGCCGCCGACGGCAACCGTAGTCGCGAACCGCCTGACCTTCGCCAGTTTTCCCATCATTGGCTACAGCCTTACGTCGGCCACCGTTCCGCAAACCCAGCTGTGGGAGATGGCCACCTACGACATCAAGCCGCGACTGAACCGGCTGGATGGCGTGTCGACCGTACTGCTACAGGGCGGGCAGGAGCCCGAGTTTCACATCCAGCCCGACGCTTCGAAACTGCTGGCCGCGGGCGTCACGGTCACCGACATTCTGGATACCATGCGGCGGACCAACCTGATCGATTCGCCTGGCCTGTTCGAGCGCAATCATCAACTGGTGCTCGGGCTGGTCAGCGCTCAGGTGCGCACCCCGCAACAGATCGCGGACATCGTGATCAAGACCACTCCCGCCGGCGTACCCGTGCGTATCGGAGATGTAGCGACGGTGGCGCCCGGCGTAAAACCGGTTTACACCATCGTGACCGCCAACGGGAAACCGGCAGTGTTGCTCAGCATCAACCGCCAGCCGGACAGCAATACCTTGCGGGTCGCGGACGAAGTTCACGCTCAAGTCGAAGAGATTAAAAAATCGCTGCCGCCCGGCATCGAGATTCAGCCGTTCTACGATCAGTCGATCATCGTAAGCGATTCCATCAAGAGCGTCCGTGACGCGATCCTGCTGGGACTGATTTTGGCTTCCGTCATTCTGGTGGTTTTTCTGCGCGACTGGGGCACGTCGGTGGTGGCGGGCCTGGTGATTCCAGTCACGATTGCGCTTACCTTCGTTGCGCTCAAACTGCTCGGTGAAAGCTTCAACCTCATGACCCTGGGCGGACTGGCCGCGGCAGTCGGGCTGGTGATTGACGACGCCATCGTGGTGGTGGAAAACATCGTCATTCATCGCGATGCCGGACAGCAACGTTTGCAGGCCATTCACAGCGCCTTGCAGGAAATTACCATTCCGCTCATTGGCTCGACGGTCACGCCCATCGTCGTGTTTCTGCCGCTGATTTCGATCACCGGGGTTACCGGAACGTTTTTCCGCGCTCTGGCTGTGACCATGGGAGTCTCGCTCCTGGCATCGCTGGCCCTGGCGCTCTCCTGGACGCCCAACCTGAGCCAATTTCTCATCGGTGCGCGCACCGGCGCGGAGTCCATCGCCCAGAGGACGGACGAAAGCCTTTCTGAAGAACCCTCGTTCCAAAGGCTACAGGCCGCCGAAGAGGCCTCTCTGGGCGCGTTCTTCCGCAAAATCGTGGACTTTCACCAACACTGGCTGCGCCGCGCCCTGGCCAAGCCCAAGTGGCTCGCCGCTTTAAGCTTGGTGCTGATTGCAGTCACCTATGTCTGCTATCGATATTCCGGTTCCGACTTGATGCCGGAAATGGATGAGGGCGGCTTTACTTTGGACTACTGGACGCCAGCCGGCAGCTCACTGGCCGAAACCAATCGCATGGTCACTGCGATCGAGCAAATTCTCAACGCCATTCCTGAAGTCGAGAGCAGCTCGCGGCGAACCGGCATGGAACTGGGCCTGGCGGCGGTCACGGAAGCCAACCGCGGCGACATCCTGGTCAAGCTGAAAAAAGATCGCAGCCGCTCGATTGACGACGTGATGGAAGACGTTCGCGAGAAAGTGGCCGTCCAGGAACCGGCGGTGCGCGTGGAGTTCGTGCAGGTGTTGCAGGACATGATCGGCGACCTGACCAGCGCTCCGGAACCAGTCGAGATCAAACTGTTTTCACCAGATCCGGCGTTGTTAGAGACTTGGGCGCCGAGAGTCGCCGCTGCCATCCGAAAAGTAGACGGTGTGGTCGATGTCCTCGACGGAATTGAAAATACCGTCAGCGGACCTGCGGTCGTGTTTCAGATCAATCCCAGCATCGCCGCCCGCGCCGGATTTACGCCGGAGGAAGTCGCAGTTGACGCAGCCGCAATTCTCGAAGGTGAGCCGGCAGCGACGCCGGTGGTAAACAACGACCGCGCATACGTGGTGCGAGTGCGTTTTCCCGACAGCAATCGCACTTCGCTCGAGACCATGAGCAACACTCTGCTGACCAGTGGCAGCGGGAAAACTGCCACTCTGGGAGCTCTCGCAACCATTACCGAGCTTCCGCCCCAGATCGAAATCCGGCGTGAGAATCTGCAGCGCGATGTGGCGGTTACGGCCCGCCTCCAAGGCACCGACCTGGGCAGCGGGGTCGCTTCGGTGCAAAAAGCAGTCGACGGATTGCATCTCCCGTCGAGCCTTCGAGTTGAATACGGTGGAACGTATAAGGAAGAACAGAAGTCCTTCCGCGATCTGGTATTCGTATTTGTTCTGGCCATCGTTCTTGTGTTCATCGTTCTCCTGTTCGAATTTCGGTCCTTCGCCGCTCCGGTCGCGATTCTGGCTTCGGCGCTGCTTTCGACTTCCGGCGTCTTTCTGGCCCTGATCATCACGCGCACTACTTTCAATGTGGCGTCGTTCATGGGAATGATTATGGTTGTCGGCATCGTGGCCAAGAACGGAATCCTGCTGCTCGATGCAGATCAGAAGTTTCGCGGGCTCGGGCTCACCGCGGAAGACGCGATGCTGCAAGCCAGCCGTCGACGCCTGCGCCCGATCGTAATGACAGCCCTCGCCACCGTGGCCGGAATGCTGCCCCTGGCCTTCGCTCTGGGCGCCGGTTCGCAGATGTTGCAGCCTCTCGCCATCGCGGTGATCGGAGGAATCCTCATCTCCATGGCGCTCTCGTTAATCGTCACTCCCGCGGTCCGCCTCTTTCTCGGGACTCAGCAAGTCAAACCGTAGCCGACCCGAGGACCGCCCGGCGTAAACCAAAGTGCATAACTTTGCGCACTTCCGCCGGCGGGGCGTCATTCCGTGGCACGAGATCGAGCGGCCAGGGCCGCCGCAGTCCCTCCCGCAGCCGGCAAGGCTTTTACTTTACAGTTACTTACAGCTGCCTTCGAACCCGAATACCGATATCGACATCATAAAGACGGCAAACTTCAGTGCACGCTTTGGTAAGCCAGTTTGGATTGTGGATTGCATTACAATAGAATCACCGGGATCCCTCACCGGCTGGCGGGGTATTTCGCTCTCGTGACCCAAACTGCAACCAGCCCGCAACGCAAGCCTCTGCTCGACGAGGCTTCGTTTCAGCAGCTTCTGTCTGCCGCGCATGTGCTCCAGGAGCACAACGATCGCCTACGGGCGAAAGGATCGCAGGCCGACTTCGCGGAAAATCTGTCCGCGATTGTAGAAACCCAGAAACTCATCCAAACTCTGCAACTGGATCTGGCGGCGGCATCGGAACTGGTTGCCGAGCGAATCCAGAAAGTCACCAACGCGTCGGGCACCGCGATAGGCATCCTCGAAAAAGGCGAACTCTTTTATCGCACCGCGACGGGCAGCGCTGCCATTGACGCGGGAACGCGCCTGGCCCCCGCTTCTGCGCTCTCCGGCGACTGCCTGAGCAAGGGCTCTGCCCTGAACTATCCCGACGTCACTTCGAGCCTGCACGTGCGCGCCGACCTTTTCCGCAGCCGCAATGTGAAGGCCTTCATCGCGGTACCGGTCTACCACGCGGGCCAGGTGGCGGGCGTACTGGAGTTGCGCTTTGCCCAGCCCAATTCGTTCCGCGAAGCGGACCTGCGCACCGCTGAACTGATGGCGGGATTGTTGAGCGAGGCCATGGTCACCGCTGCCCGCATGAAGTGGAAGGAAGCTCTCGCATCCGAACGGCAGAGCATGCTGGAGGCTCTGGAAAGAATCAAACCGCAGATCGAGCGCCTGGGAAACGATTCCCTGTCACTGGCGGATGTGGGGACGGCGCGACCCACCTCAATCGGCGAGCGAGCGGGGGCGAGGCGCGAACCTCCAGCCCAATTGGCGGCCCAGTGCGCTGCCTGTGGCGCCGATTTTTTTGACGAGAGCGAATCTTTCTGCGGCACCTGTGGCGCCGCGCGCCCGCTAGCGCCGCCCCTCCTCGTCCCCCACCCGGAGGTCTCAACCAAGCTTGACACTCCGTCGTGGCTGATCCCGTACGGGCAGGAAAATCCGACGCATGGAATCGCCACGGACCCGCCGCCGGCCGAGAGTGTGATTGCCACACCATCCCCTGCATCAGGCTCCGGGCTGCCGGCCGCAGCGGCGCTCGACACGGCCGCCACCCCGACCGGACCGGATACGAAGCCCGCCGCGCCGAGCGGGCCCAAGGCTGCGACCGAGCCTGCCAGCCCTGGGACTCTGCCTTCAATTCAATTTCAGCAGCCGGCTCTCGCGGGCGCGGACCCGCTGCGCATCGTTCCCGCGGAAACAACTCCCGCCGATCCGTTTGCGCCGGCTGAGAGACTTCAACCTTATCCCTGGGGTTCGGCAAAGAAAGCTCAGCAATGGCTGGAGACGGTAAAGACCCACCAGGGTCCGCGCGCGGAGTGGCTGGCGCAACAGTGGCAAAGGCGGCGGGCAAATATTTACCTGGTGACGGCGGCCGTCATCCTGCTGCTGGTCATCTCTGGATGGGGCATCCGCCCGGCCGGGACCACTGCGGCGGGCAATGCATCTCCCGCACGGAGCACGCAGCCGCAAGCGCCGCCTCAACCGCAGTTGACCTTGTTTGAAAAGCTGATGGTAAATCTCGGTTTGGCGGAGCCTCCGCCCGCGCCGGTCGACCTGGGAAATCCGGAAGCGCAAGTGTGGGTGGACGTCCACACCGCTCTCTACTATTGCTCCGGCAGCGAGTTGTTCGGCAAGACCGCGGATGGAAAATTTACGACCCAGCGGGATGCTCAGCAGGACCAGTTTGAGCCGGCGAATCGCAAGGCTTGTCCTTAAACGCTCCGCCTGATTCCGGGGTGAGTTTTCCACATTTCAGATTTTTCCACATGTCCGATTCACACGGCCAATCGGCGGTTTGATGTGTAATATCGTGTCCGTGTCGGTTGGAGAATGACTGTGCCAAATCTCTGGGACAAGACGCCAGAAGCGCCATCGCCGTCCGAACTGAACCCGCTCACGAATCCGCTCCTGGAGCAGCATCTGGGACGCTGGGCCAGGGTTTACTTCGGCACGCCGCCCGCGAAACGCGAACAGGCCGTGAGCAATCTTCTCGAGGAAATCAAGCGCGAATCGGCCGGGGGCGCCGCTGCCCAGTCCACTCGTCCCTATTTTGCAACCGACCCGAAATTTGCGGCCGACCCAAAATTTCAGCGCACGGTTTGTACCGCTTGCCAGCATCAGAATCCGCCCGGCCACAAATTCTGCAGCCGGTGCGGCCAGGTTCTCAGTCTGGGCCAGCCTGCTTCTTCAGGCAATCTGGGCGGGCCCGAAATTGCTGACGCGCTACCGGCAAATTCCGCAACCGACGTGACGTGGCTGGGCGACCATGCGTTCAGCAGCCTGAATGATTCGAACCCTTCTCCAGGACGCGGATGGAAATACCTGGCAGGCGCGGTGATGATTGTGTTGGCCGGCCTGGCCTATCTGCGCTGGGCCCCGGAGTTCCGGGCAAGAGTGTCTTCCTCCGGCCGAACGCCGCAAGTGGTCGTACCGGCAGCCCCACTGCCGCCGGAGAATTCTTCACCGGCCGACGCCAAGGCTCCAGCGGAAACGGTTGCGCCGGAAGCAATCGTGTCCAAATCCAAAACCGAGTCCGGAACCGAGTCCAAAATCGAGTCCAGGAAACGAGACGCTCAAAACCCGGCTGTGACTGCGGACTCCGGAGATCGGGCGGTCGTGCCTCCGGGAGTCCGGGCGGCCACGCAGCGATCCACGTTGCCGAGCGCCCCAGCCGGGCTTTCGACGGCTTCAGGCTTGGAGAGCAGTACCCCCGACCTGCGCCTGGCCCAGCGCTATCTGGGAGGAAGCATGGGCGTTCGGGATCCCTCCGAAGCCGCGAAATTGTTGTGGAAGGCGGTGCGTAAACAGAACTCCACGGCGGCGATCCTGCTGTCCGACCTCTACATGCGAGGAGATGGCGTCCCTCGGAGTTGTGACCAGGCCCGCCTCCTGCTGGTGGCTGCGGCCAAGCGCGGCTCTCCGCTAGCTGCCCAGCAATTGCGCAATCTGGAATCTCAAGGCTGTCAATAAGGATCAAACATACCGGGAAAGAAAAAGACCCTCGAGGCTCGAGGGTCTTTTGTTTTGGCCTAACTTTCTCGTTCAGCGCTGAAGATGATTACGGCGCGGGCCCGGATGATGGAGATTGAGAATATTCTGCTCCCAGCTTTCCAAAACCTCAGGCGTTCGCCGGGACTTCCTGCCGGCGGGCTTCGTACCAGAGGGCCAGTTCGACTCGGTTCCAGAGCCCAAGCTTGTCGTAGATGGTTCGGAGGTAGTTCTTGACGACGTGTTCCGTCGTGCCGATGGCATCCGCGACTTCGCGGTTCTTAAGTCCTTGGGCAACGAGCTCGATGACTTGATGCTCTCGCTCGCTGGGAATCCGGTTTCCGTAACGCTGATCTCCGAACATAACTGCCTCCGATAGAGAATGGTTGCGAGTTTGACTCGCTTGATACCGCCAGTAATTGCAAAGCGTAAAAAAAGACGATTGAAATGCGCCTTCACCGTGCGCCGGGCCATCTTGAGTTGTCGGGCAATCTCCGAATTGTCGCAACCCTGAAGCAGCAGTTCGGCAATCTGCTGTTCGCGCGGACCCAGCCGAATCGAGCTTTCGTTCATTTCGGCTTCCCCCTGGTTTGATCGTTCAGGCCTAACCGTTCAGGTCCTGGTAACTCAGGCTCGATATACCAGCCCGATTCGGACATTCGGTCATTGAAGTAACTAGTGACGGATCAATCTTGCTGCGTCCTGATCACTCCGTACTCCAAGGATATTTTTTGATTTCTCCCAAAATCCATAGCATGCACACTGCCAAGCCGGCGGTGGATTCCCTTTTTCAACAGAAAATCTGACGTTTTCGGCTTCGCCGGCGACGCGCCATAGGTGCCCACCGGTTAGCCGCCGAAACTTAGGCAACTTATTTGTTTTCTGCGTCCTAACGAGACGATCGCAAGTTCGGTTGCGGGCCATGCCTGGGTCCGACCGAGAAGAAGAAAGTGATGGGCTGTAGCCTGGGTATTTGTCAGCTGGTTCCGCATTGCGGAAGGCCAGGATTTCTGTCTCAATTTGCCGAACCTGCCGACGTTTCGGCACAGTTCTGGAGGGAGGGTCAAACAGCTAAGTGCTTTATCTTCAAGCTACGAACGGTGCCAAGGGAGCAAAAATTTCCCCCACCTACAGGCTTACTTGGAACTAATTACACCTTTCACCCGATTACGGAAGAATTAACTCCCGGTCACAGTCGAAAATAACTCTGCGGTTACTCCCAATACTGCTCGCGGTACACCCCGCTGTGCAGGGGTCGCCCCCCAAATGAAAGCGGATCGGGACAAAACCCGCTTGGCGGTCACTCGTTAATTCCGCGATTGTTGCGCTGGCAGTGGGGCCATTTTGTTTTAAACTGGAAAGTACTTCCCGTTCCGAAATTGCCGGTTGTCACCGCGATGAGTAACGGGCGCCATACATCGCTCGCGCTTGCGGAGGCGTGCCGGCGATCTCGCTCCAGAATTTCCAACGCTGCAAAGGAACGGCTGCGCCCAATAGCCAAGGACGCAGCCTTACCCCGTCAGTGAGGGCAGGTTTTTTGCCTGCCGGAATGCCGCGCCATAACTTACATCGGAACTACTTCAAGCTTCCAGGAGGCCAAAGAGTTTGAGCACTTCGAGCAGTCACCTTACCCCGCCGCACGGTGGAGAACTTATCGATCTTGCCGCCCAACCGGAAACCATCAACGACCTGAAAGCCCGCTCCCGCGAGTGGCCTTCGTGGGACCTCAACCCGCGCCAGCTCTGCGACCTTGAGCTGCTGCTCAACGGCGGCTTTTCTCCCCTGCGTGGATTCATGAATCGCGCCGACTACGAAGGCGTTTGTCAAAACATGAAGCTGGCCAGCGGACTGCTCTGGCCCATGCCCGTCACGCTGGACGTCAGCGAAGAGTTTGCTAAGTCCCTGAAGCCGGGCAGCAGCAAAGTCGCGTTGCGCGATGCTGAAGGCGTCATGCTCGCGGTGCTGCACGTTGAGGACGTCTGGCAACCCGACCGCCAGGCAGAGGCCAAGGCAGTATTCAACAGCACTAGCAAGGCCCATCCCGGCGCGGATTACGTGATGAACAAGGCCAACCCCTGGTATGCAGGTGGCCGCCTGGAAGGCATCCAGAGTCCCGCGCACTATGATTTTCGCTCCCTGCGACTGACCCCCGCGGAACTCCGCGCCGAGTTCGCGCGCCTGGGCTGGCGGCGGATCGTGGCTTTCCAGACGCGCAATCCCATGCATCGCGCCCATCAGGAGCTCACTTTCCGCGCCGCCAAACAGGTGGAAGCCAGCCTCTTGATCCATCCCGTCGTGGGCATGACCAAGCCCGGCGATGTGGACTATTTCACTCGCGTGCGCTGCTACCAGCTGCTGTCGTCGAAGTATCCCCCGGGGACGGTAAAGCTTTCTCTGCTACCGCTCGCCATGCGCATGGGCGGACCGCGCGAAGCCATCTGGCACGCGCTGATTCGCAAGAACCACGGTTGCAGCCACTTCATCGTCGGCCGCGATCACGCCGGCCCGGGCAAGGACACTGACGGCAAGCCTTTCTATGGCCCCTACGAGGCCCAGGAAGTCTTCAAGAAGCACCAAGCCGACATCGGCGTGACTATGGTCCCTTTCAACATGATGGTTTACCTCGAAGACCAGGACAAATATTTCCCCACGGACGAGGTACCCAAAGGGGCGCGCGTGCTCGACATCTCGGGCACGGAGTTGCGCCAGCGGCTGAATGAAGGCCGCGATATCCCCAGCTGGTTTACCTATCCGGAAGTGGTGCAGGAGTTGCGGCGCAGCTATCCGCCGCGGCACAAGCAGGGAGTAACGATTTTCTTCACCGGGCTCTCGGGCTCTGGCAAATCGACCATCGCCAACGTGCTGCTGACCAAGTTCCTGGAGACTGGAGGACGCCCGGTCACCGTGCTGGACGGCGACCTGGTGCGCAAGCATCTGTCGTCCGAACTGGGATTCTCCAAGGAGCATCGCGATATCAACATCCGCCGCATCGGCTACGTGGCCTCTGAAATCACCAAGAACGGCGGCATCGCGATCTGCGCCCCCATCGCGCCTTATGACGCAACTCGGAAACACGTGCGCAGTTTGATCGAGCCTGTCGGCGGATTCATCCTGGTGCATGTCTCTACTTCGGTCGAGGTATGCGAGCAGCGCGACCGCAAGGGCCTATACGCCAAAGCTCGAGCTGGAATTCTTAAAGAATTCACGGGTATTTCCGATCCTTACGAAGAACCAAAGGACGCCGAGGTTGTGATCAATACGGCGGATTCGACTCCTGAGGAGGCAGCGCAGGAGATCATTCTGCATCTGGAACGCGAAGGATTCTTCGGCGCCATTGGAGAACGCGCCTAACCGCAGACCACGTGGGGACAGCCGCCCTCGGCTGTCCCGCGGAGCGAAGGTCCGCAGGCTCTGCAGTCGCCAGTCGCAAAGAACTAATGAACGATTTGCCCCATTCATGAGCGGTTCTTCTCAAACCGAAACACTGCAGCGCATCCACTCCGCGCTGGGATCTGCCCGCCAGGTCTTCACCCGTTTCACTCTGGGCGCGATCGAAGCCGAATACAAAGCGGGCCACGATCCGGTCACCGAAGCTGACCGGGCGGTGGACGCCGTCCTGCGCCGGGAATTGCTGCGCGCAGAGGAAGGCTGGCTGTCCGAGGAGAGCGTGGATGACCTGTCGCGCCTGGAAAAGAAGCGCGTCTGGATCGTCGATCCTCTCGATGGCACGCGAGAATTTGTCGCTGGTATCCCCGAGTTCTGCGTCTCGGTCGCGATGGTGGAAGATGGCATTCCGGTGGCGGGAGGAATCTGTAATCCCGCCACCAACGAGGTTTTCCTGGGCTCTCTGGATTCCGGCGTGACCTACAACGGAAAACCAGCCCGCGCCAGCCAGCGCAATATCCTCAAGGGCGCTGTAATTCTGGCCAGCCGCAGCGAGACTAAACGCGGAGAGTGGAAACGGTTCGAGAAGGCCGCAGTAAAAGTCCGTCCCATGGGATCGGTGGCCTACAAACTGGCGCTGGTCTCAGCGGGCCTGGCCGATGTCACGTTTACCCTCACCCCGAAGCACGAATGGGACATCGCGGCGGGGGCGGCCCTGGTGAGCAGCGCCGGCGGTTTCGTCAGCACACTCGAGAATTCGCCTTTGCGTTGCAACCGCAGGTCGCCCTTACTCTCCGGCCTCCTGGCATGCGGTCCGCTGTTGCGCGATGAATTACTCACCCTGGTGAATGACCACCTGCCCAGCAATTCAGGACGGCCCGGATGAACCGGTCGCAGGTCCGCGGCCGCAAAGTTCATGACTTCAGCACCGTCTTCAGCAGCGATTCCACGCCATTCCACGTAATCTGCACACCGATACACAGGAGCACAAAAGCGATGACACGCAGGATGCCGTGCGCCGTCTGGGCTGGAATGCGCGCCGTGATCTTGGGAGCGTAGGCATAGCATACAAACACGAGCAGGCTCAAAGCCAACACGGCCACGAATACCCCTACGTGGGCCAACACATCGCTGAGCACGCCCTTGACCGATGCATGCGCGCTCAGGGTGAGCATCACCACGATACAGCCCGGACCCGCGGTCACGGGAAACGTGAGGGGATAGAAAACCTGCTGCTCCAGCGATCCGAAGCTGGTCTCCGCCACCTGGGTCCGGTCGGGATCCGCCTGGACCTCGTGCTGATTCAGCAATCCCCAACCCATGGAGGCAAGCACCAGTCCTCCTGCAACCTGTACCACTGGAAGAGAAATGCCAAAGAATTCCAGCAGCGCAGTTCCCACCAACTCCACTACCGCAAGGAAAAGCGTGGTGCGGATCGCGATCTTGCGCGCCAGGTCACGATAGACGGACGCGGGTGCGTCGCCTACCAGTCCGAGCAATACGAGAGCTGATCCCAGCGGGTTGATCAGCGGCAACAGAGCACTGAAAGCAAGCGCAAAATGCTTCGCGAGAATGGACGCGCTTCCCATGGGTGCAACAGAATAGCACTGGCGTAGAAATAGGTGAATTTTCCGGGGCGGACACTCTTGTCCGCCGCTTTTGCCGTTGATTTTCTCGTGGTTTTTGTAGCGCCGCGTCTCGCCGGCTGTCCCGAGGGCGTCTCGCCCTCGGCGTGCCAGGCAGAAGAAGTGGGGGCAGGACGCCCCCACGACAGCCGCCGGGGCGCGGCGCTACGATCTAGAGTTCAGCTTGCTGCTCCAGCGCCCAGCCGCTGAGTCGTGATCACGCGAAAGACAAAGGCGCGGACAAGAACGTTCGCTCCGCACCATCGCACTATTGCAGGGGCGGAGGGGTCATGCCTACGAAGGTTGTGCCTAGAAATTTGCCTTGGGCGGTGAAATTCCAGGTGAATATGGCGGAGCCGGCCCGGGCACAGGCGTGGCATCCATTGATCAGCGGATAGCCCACCGTAAACTGCACTCCGCCGTTCGAACCGGTTTGCGAGTTGGGCCAGGTTTTCCCGTCGCGGTCCCCGGGCCACACATCAACCTGCGGAAATTGAGCCTGCAGGTTCTTGAACTGAGGACTCCTTTGCATACCTTTTCGATCGAGCTGAGTCAAATTCTCGACATTTACGATCCGGGGGTCTCCGTTGACCAGCAGAAGGCCATGGTTGGTATTGGCGCGCAAAGGATAGGTGATCCATGCGAAATCGACAGGGCCGACCGCCTGGAAGCCCGTCATGATACCTACGTCGCCGTGACTCTGCTGGTAAAGCTCGCGGGTAAAGCTTATGGCAGCGGCCGGAGCGCCGGCCTTCGCCATCTGGTCGATCACGCATTCCGCGAAGCGGTCTGGAGCGGACTTGTCGCAGGCCGCATGGGCGCCGGCCATGAACGGCTCCGGCAACTGCCACACTGCCGATGCCCCCAGCCGGGCTGGCGCAGCCGCGACCGCGGAGGTTACCGAGCCAAGGACATACCCGATAACGCATAGCGTCGCGGAGAATCGAGAGAACTGGCGCATATCCGTCCTTTGGAAGGCATCATTCTAAAAACGCGGGCGAAACTTGCCTACTCCTTGGTTGCTTCCGCATAGCGACGGAAAAAGCTGTCCGCCTTCCACTGCGGGCGCTCCGCGTCGTTCGCCACTCTGATCATGAGCTTCCGGATGATGTCTTCGTACTTGCCTGCCGCCGCCAGATCAACCGGCTGGTTCAGGTCGTCCGACGGCGCATGGTAACGATAGGTCAGCCAGTCCTGGTAAATCTGCTTCTCCTCCGGCGTGGTGGGGGCAATATCGAGCGCCAGCGCGGGGATGCCCTGACGAATGAAGCTGTACTGATCGCTGCGGACAAACACATTTCTCAACGGCTGCGGATCCGGTTGGACGGAAACTCCCTCCGACTCCGCTACCTGCCGCGCCGCGTCCCCGAGATCCGACTCGGCCATTCCCAGAACCGTGAGCATCTTCAGCGGAACCAGCGGCCGGAACATATCGATGTTGATGTCCGCCACCATGGATTTTCGGTCGACCGTCGGATGGGCCGCGAAATACTTGGAGCCCAGCAAACCCTTCTCCTCTCCGGTGACAAACACAAACAGAAGTGAACGTTTCAGGTTCTCGGGATGTCTCTTGAGTGAGGCAGCCACATCGAGGAGCACGGCCACGCCGGACGCGTTGTCCATGGCGCCGTTGTAAATGCGATCGCCATTGACGGGCTCGCCAATCCCCACGTGATCAATGTGCGCCGAGAGAACTACATACTCATTTTTCAGCTGAGCATCGTTCCCGGGCAGCCGGGCAACAAGATTTGCCGACACCACCGTCTTCTTTTTTACCTTGGCCTTCGCCTGAATAGAAACTTTCAGCGGAAAACGTGGCAGCGGCTGACGGCTCTTGGCTAACTGCGCCAGTTCCTCGAAGCTATGGCCGGAGCCGGAAAACAATTTGTCGGCATACGCTGGATTGAAGACCAGCGCCAGGTTCTCTCCTGCGGTCTCGTTAAACTCCACTCCGGCCAGTTCCATGCTGGGATGCAGACGGTTCAGCGACATACGCGGCCAGGGCACATCCATGGAACCGGGATTCGGGATGGAGATGAGTCCAACCGCTCCCGCGTCGTGAAAGGCCTTCCAGCGTTCCCCCGCGGTTTGATGGTGCGCGGCCAGCGCCGAGGGAATCTGCGAGGGTGAACCGGTGATCAGGACCGCGACTTTGCCCTTGAGGTCCAGCCCGGCAAGGTCGTCGAAATCCTTTTCTGGAATGCTCAAGCCATAGCCCACAAAAACCAGGGGGGCATCGACTTTCGGAGCCAGGTCAACCCGCGTGCTGAAGATCGCGTCTTCTCCCAGCGCCAGCGGCTCCACTTTGCCGTCGCGAACCAGCGCCGCGCTCGATTCCTTCTCCATCAGCTGCCGCGATTCGAACTTCACCGGCTGGTAGTAGCCCTTCACGCCCGCGGGCTGAAGCCCCGCTGCCTGCAATTGAGCGACGGCATATGCTTCCGCCCGCTTCAGTCCGGGGCTTCCCGTGTCGCGTCCTTCCATGTTGTCGGCAGCCAGGACTTTTATGTGCCCCCACCAGCTCTTGCCGTCGAATGACGACGGGCTCTCCTGAGCAAATGCCGGCACCAAAACGATGATCGATAAGAACAACCATGATTTTCTCAACGTGGCTCCTCCCAACAACTGGCCCTGGGAAAACGATCGAACGAATCTCTAGACGTAGCCCAGCCCCGCCAGACGGTCGTGGACGATTTTTTGTGATTCCTCATGCGAACCTCCGCCCGGGCCTTTCTTTTCCATACCGGCAACCAGCGAACGGCCCTGCATGGCTTCTGGAATCTCGTACCCTGCGAGGTCCAACAGAGTAGGAGCCATGTCCAGCAGGCGCGCCCCTTCGTACTCGCCGCTAAGGGGACAGTTCGGCGCCGTCAGAATGAACATTCCGTACTGCGCGTGGTTACAGCCGTCGGGGCCGGTATCGTTTTCCTGAAGGTGGAGTTTCGCGTGCCCGACGGTCCCGATTGACCTCCAGTACAGCTCTCCGAAATGGACAATCAAATCCGGCGCCACGTTGCGCACATGGCGATAAATTTCCTGGGGCTTGAACACCAGCGATTTCATCACTTGCCCGTTCTCACCGGGAAGCGCCTCGAGGCGCGCTTTCATCTCGTTCTGGAAAGTCTCGTACTGGGACGCCGGGATCACGCCCTGCGGCTCACGTCCCTGCACATTGAAGAACACCCGCGCGTAGTATCCGCCCTCGCTCCAGATTTTTGTCTTGCTCCAGTTCACATTCAGCTTTTCGAATGGCATCGATGTCTTGGGGTATTCATTCAGGACCAGGAGGCCCTCGCGGATCAGCCATTCGTTGATCGCAAAACCACCGTCCAGACGCTGCGCTCCGTGGTCTGAAACCACCAGCACCAGGGTGTCGTCGTCCAGCAGTTCGAGAACGCTGCCAATCTGCTCATCAAGCAGACGGTAGTACTCGGGAATTGCGTCCAGATAAGGATTGTCCGGCTCAAACTGCACATGCCCGGGATCGAAATAGCTCCAGAAACCGTGGTGCATGCGATCGAGGCCAATGTCCACGAAGTGGAAATAATCCCATCCCTGCCCGGTCAGCAACCAGCGCACCACCGCCCACTGTTTGCCGTTCATGCTGAAAATCTCTTCCTTGAGCCATTCTTTTTTGTCGGTGCGAAAGTTCTTTACATCCACCGGATACTCGCCCACCAGCTCGTTGATCTTGGCCTTGAACGCCGGGGGATAGGTAAAGTCATTCTTGACCGTGTCCGGTGTGAGAAAGCAGCCGACGCTGATGCCGTTCACCTTCCGCGGAGGATAGTTCGGCGGCACTCCGACGATGATCGACTTCTTGCCTTCGCTCGCCAGCTGGTCCCAGATGGCGAGCGCCTTGATGGACGCCGAGTTGGCCAAGGCCAGCTTGTCGTAGGAATGATCGGAACGGTTGCGGAACCCGTAGACCCCGAGCGAGCCCGGGTCCTGGCTGGTGCTCATGCACATCCAGGCTGGAACGGTGATGGGAGGGATGACGCTCTCCAGTCGTCCGTAGACGCCGAGATCCATCAGGCGGCGCAAGTTCACCAACCGCTCATCGCCGAAGATGACTTCGGGGGCGGCGCAATCTAGTCCGAGCACGCAGATTTTCATGAGGCCTGAGTCATGCGGGTCAAAGCCGTGTCGCTCAGAGTAACGACGCGCCTTCCATGGATTCGGGCACTGCCACCCCGAGATACTGCAGGACGGTGGGTGCCAGATCGATAATTCGAGCCTGGTTGTGCAGGCTCGCGCGATTCATAAACAGAATGCCTGGAACCGATTCCGGATCCACGATATGGTCTCCACTCCAGCGGCGCAGGTTATCTTCCAGCATGGCATGCGAAAAGCCGCCCACCGCGCTCTGCCAGGAAACCCGGAATCCGCGATGGAAATTTACCAGCAGGTCGGGCGAATTCTCAACGAACGCCCCCGAGTATAACTCCTCGCGGCGCGACACGCTGCGAATGGCAGCCCGCCGCGCTTGCGGATCGGGGAAGTCGGCCAGGCCGGTCTGAATCGCCTTGCGCACTCGTTCCGCTTCGCTTCCCTCTTCGAGAATCCCGCCGCTTTCCCGCCCTTTGAAGTTCAGATAGATGCCTCCCAGGCCAACCGCGTAGGCGTAGGTCTTCGACCAGTCCACCGCGGCGAATCCGTCGCCCAAATCTTCTCCCGGCTTGTGGCTGTCTTTGAGAGCCAGCAGCCCGTTCTGCCATAACCAGGTGTTGGTATCGAAAGCGCGACGGAAAGTTCCGAAGCCATGATCGGAGAGCACGATCAGCAAAGTGTTCTCGTCCGCCTTTTCCAGCACCGCGGAGAGCAACGCGTCGCAGCGCCGATAATGTTCCTCGATCCGGGTGGCGAGTTCGGGCGAGAGGCCGGGTTCAAAACCGGGGTGTTCACGATCGCGGAAACGCCACAACATGTGCTGCACCCGGTCCGGGGTGTCGAACAGCATGAAAAAGAAACCTTCGCTGAAGCGATCCAGTTCAAAACGCATGGCGCGCTCGCGCTCGCTCAGCACCAGTTCGCACTGCTGCAGGTAGGCGGCCTCATCCAGCCGGCCGTTGTTCAGGCCGTTGTGGTCTTCCGCCATGCCGAGCGTCGAAAACAGGCCGATCTTGTCGGCCAATTCCCGGGCGTAATCTGCCGGAGCGGAAACCGGAAACATGGGCGCCGCGGGATCGAAGTTGACGGCTGAAAGATAAAACTCCAGCTGCGGCTCCAGCTGCCGGACATAAAACCGCGCGATTCCCGTCACCGACTGCAACATGGAAAACTTGAACTTGAATCGGACCCACTCGCTCCAGCCTTTTTCCGGAATTTCAATTCTAGCCGGCGAACCGCCGGTTTGAATTACCAGGCGCCGGGCCGCCAGGTCCACCCGGACACGCACCTCGCAGAAGGTGTCGGCCATGGGCGAGGCTTTCGTGTTGCGTGGCCCGATCACCCGGGTCACAACCTCGGCTCCCGAGTCGAGAGGCGAGTCGAGAAAAATGAGTTGCTCGTTCTCCTGCGCCACGGCCGTCCTGTCCTCGGTATAAAACGTTCCTTTGCTCTGGCTGCCGCGCAGGTCGGGAACGCCCACTCCGGACAGCATCCGGCCTCGCAGAGTTTCCGGAGGGAAAGTACAGGGACAGCGCAAGACGGTGCTGGGGATGCCCGCCGCCGAGAGCGTTTGCCACAGGGGCACTCCTCTTCGCCGGTTTACCACGCGGGGCTGGGCCAGCATGCTTTTGGGTCGCTCAAATCGGGTCAGTGCGACGTCGGGCAAATAGGTTTCCGGATCGCGACAGATGAAATCAAAAATCCCGTGCGCGCCCGGGTTGGCGCCGGTGGCAAATGACGACCAGGCCACGGGGGTTTGCGCCGGATAAGTGGTTTGCAGGCGGGAATAGCTGCCGGAGGAGCGAATTTTGGCAAGGTTCGGGAGTTCTCCGCGTTCCAGCATTGCTTCCACAATGCCAGGCTCGAGCCCGTCCAAACCGATGACAATGACTTTTCTGCGCAAGCAGCGGACCCGGACTTACGGAGTTCCTTTGGGACTATCCTTAGGAGAATCGACGACGGCAGGGGCAGCCGAGCGGCTGAATTTCCGCACGATTTTAAAAAAGACACCAACGACCTTGTTCCAGAAGATCAGCAAAAGGCCGAGCACGCTGGCCAGCCCGGACGTAACCGTCATCACCTGGTCGGGACCAGCGTAGAGTGCCAGTAGTTCGAATCTCATGAAAACTCCTCTGACCTGCTATCTGCCCAAACCTGGGGTGAAGATCCTGACCACGATCTTAACATCGCACGCATCCCGTCCCCAGTAGCAGGCTGGCTCCGCGCCGCCAGTGCCATGCGGCCTATTGGCCCGCAGCCTTGGCCGCCGTTTCTGACACCGTGCCTTCCTGGAGCTGCAGCTGGTAAGGCATCTGAACTCCAGCCTGTCCGTTCCAATCGGATACGCGTATCTCTAATTCTACTTGAGACTTACCGCTTCCTGGCACCAAAATCTCCAGCCGGGCGTTGCCATTGACGCCGGGATCGATATCGTCATTCACGCAGATGTCGTCGAAAGCATCGGGCGTTGTGTCGGCGATTCCCGGCGCCGGGGTGTGATCGTCGCCCGGGTTGCGGCAAGTCTGGTAGGGCTGCCCATTCTCATCCAGGATCGCGACCACCGGATCCAGGCGGTTTGCCGGGCTCAGGGGTTCGGCGCGGATTTCGACCGCCAGTCTCGATCCTGGCTCCGCCTCTACCCGGTAGTAATCGTCGATGGCTCGGGCAGGTTCGTGCCGAAGCTTGTCTTCCCGGGCATCGAACCGGCCGTTGTGCAACGCGATCGATGTCATTGTCCGGCCTTCTTCCGAGGAGCGCGCCAGCAGGGTTTCCAGCCGCGAGTTTAATTCACGCGCCACTTGCTGGCCCAAGGTGGTGTTGACCAGGTTGTTCGATTCGCCAGAATCGTGGACCCAGTCGTAGAGCTGGTCCCCCAGTTCCTTGTGCACGATCAGCTGCCAGCGGGCGTTGACCACGGATTTCATGGGGCCGTCAGCGGCGGTGGCGATCAGCTTTCCGACGGCCTTGTTCTCATCGGAAATGATGTCATTTTTTGAGACTTCAGAAAGCGCATCGGGCCAGTCCGGCGCCGCCGTGGAGGTGGTCCAGAGAGCATTCAAGGGGGGGCCTGGGAAGATTTTCGGTCCTCCCTGACCCAGCAGCGCCATGATCGTCGCCGGAAGAGCTGTGCTGGTTACCGGCACGCGTACCCGCACACCGGCCGGAACATGTCCCGGATAGCGGATCACAACGGGCACGTGAATTAGTTCCCAGTACAACGCCTGGCCGTGATAGGCCAGGCCGTGCTGTCCCAACGACTCGCCGTGGTCCGCGGTTATGATGACCAGCATATTTTTCGAGAGATCGCGCTGATCGAGGGCCTGCAGGAGGCGCCCAATGGCGTCGTCGGCGTACTTGATGCCGGCGTCGTACTGGTCAATACGGCTGCCATGGTACCAGTCAGGCTTGGGGTAGGTTGGCGGGCCGCCATAGGGGTAGTGCACATCGAAATAGTTAAGAAACGCCAGGAATGGATGGCCGCCGCCGCGGTCAATCCAGCGCAAGACCTCCTGGTTCACCACGTCGCCGCGCTTGCGCACTCCCTGTGCGCCGCCGTACTTTCCCGAGCCTTCCGAATCCTTGTCCAGCAGCGAATCCAATCCCAGGAATCGAAGCGCGCGCTTTACCTTGCTCTTGTCGCTGCGGTTGAGATAAAGACGCGCAAACTCCCTGCCGTACAGAGTGCGGATGAACATGTCGCTGGGCGAATGGAAATAGTCCTCGAAGTGGACAAAGCCCCGGCCAAAACCGAGGTCCCGGGTAAAGAAAGTGCGATTGGCGGAGAACGCGCCGGTGCGATACCCCTTCTTCATCAGCACTTCTCCCAACGTCGGCAAGCCGTTGGGACTAAACGCTTCCGAACTCAACACTGGCATCTGCCCAATCTTGTCCATGCCATGCTCATACTGATAACGGCCGGTCAGCAAAGAAGCGTGCGCGGGAAAGGTCCACGACGATGGGGAGATGGCGTTCTCAAACAACACCCCCTGCGTGGCCGTGTGATCGATATTAGGGCTGGTTGTCCGAGGGTAGCCAAAAGACGAGAGATGATCGGCCCGCAAAGTATCTACTACGATGACCAGAACGTTGGGCGCATTCGCTGCGGCCGGCGGCAGCCCTGCAACCGCCCTTGCCTCGCTGAGCCAGCGGCTGCCCTGGATTCCAGCCCAGGCCACGACTGCCGTCCCCAGCACCAGCGGTAGCGTCCGCCTTACGAACCGCAGCGTGGCGGCCTCGTGCTTTGCCACCCAACGGCTGAAGGCGACTCCCACGCCGGTTGCAAGCAAAAGGCAACTGAGATGGGAAAGACGGCCGGTCACCGTGAGCCAGTCGTACAGGGTAAGCGCGCTGAGCAAGGCGATCGCGGCCTGCAAGGTTCGAAGCTTCGGAATCAGCAGCCCCACCGCCCACAGCGCGAGCGCCAAGACCGAAAACCAGATGAGATCAACCACGGGCGAGATCCAGATGATCGGCGCCGAGACATGCAGGTTCGGCCCCCAGCGCTCCCAGTTGATTCTCTGGAACAGCAACAGGCCGGTGCCTTCAACCAGGCCGGCGGCGATTCCGAACCAGATGGCGAGAAGCAGAATTGAACCAATGCGCGGGGGTGACCCGGTAGCGGGAGGCGACTCAGTTGTCGTTGGCGTACTCGACACTGCACCCAAGTGTACGCCAAATCGTCAACCGCACAATCAGCAATGCAGGCTCGGGTCAGGACAACTCGGAGCGGTAGAAATGGCGCCGTTCAAACAGGCTCATCGGCAATTCGAAGACCTTGGTTTCCCCCACGGCGAAGGAGAATTGCTTGCCGCACTCGGGACCCGGGCAGGTCGTGTTCAGATTCTCCTTTTTGGCTTCCCTGGTCATTTCGCGTTCGACCACCACCCAAGTGCCGCACTTGGGGCAGGTTATGCAAGAGCAGACAATCCGGTCAGACATTTGACTCTAGTGTAAATGATTTTTCCGTTCTGAGAATCCGAAGGAATGATCAGTCAGTCTTCTTTTTTCCATAGCGCAACTGCCATTGAACATGCCGCAGGATGCCCAGCCACGCTTCAACATCCTGGGCCGAAAGCTTGAGTCGAGAGACCATGCGGCGAATTCGTTGCTCGGTCTCTGGCGCCCGCTGCGGCAGCATGTAACTGCTGGTGCTCAGCACATCGGCCAGCAAAGCCGTGATGCGCTCGATCTCCCCTGCGGTCGCCAGCATTTGCTTTTCGGACCTTCCGGCCGCCCGGCCGTCGCGAATCAATTCGTACAGGCAGATTGCGACCGCCTGTCCCAGATTCATCGAAATGTTCTGTTCCAGGGTGGGAATACGAATTAGCCAGTGGCAGTAGCTGAGGTCCTGCTTCGAGAGCCCATACCTCTCCGAACCAAACAAGAGGGCGACTGGGCCGGATCTCAAGTGCTTGCGGAGCAGGCGGCCGCCGTTCTCCAGGCGCCGCAAAGGGTGATGCAATTCGCGGTGTCTGACGGCAGTTGTCCCCACCACCAGGGTGCAGTCAGCCACGGCTTCGGCCACGCTCTCATACTGTTCCGCGCTGGCCAGGAGTTCCGAGGCGCCGACCGCAGAAACTGCCGTCCGGAACGCCTTTTCGTAAGGCTTCACCACTCGAAGTCTGGAGAAGCCGAAATTGCTCATGGCGCGAGCTGCGGCGCCGATGTTGAGCGGGTTGCGCGACGAAACCAGCACCACGCGCAGACGATCGAGTTCGAGAGGAACCGGCAAGATTGGCTATTCTAAGCCAATTAAATGCAGGCGCGAGCGCCCACGCTCGTGCGGCATCACCACGGACCTCGCAGGACAGTGACCGTCCCAGTCGAGCCCAACTCGACGCCTTCTTCCGAAAGCGGAAAATAGCCGAGCGGCTCCGCCCGACAGCCGGGGGCAGCTGTCACCACAGGGTTCGTGGGGGACCTCCGCAGTAATGCGCTTATAGGGGTCCTTCGACTTCGTGATGGCTTCGCGAAGCGAAGCCATCGCTCCGCTCAGGATGACAACCAACAGAACGACTACGCCTGCGCCGGCTTATACACTGATTCGGCGACGCGGATCAAGGTGGGCAGCACCGCACCCAAGCCGGCTTTATCCTGGGGATCGCCAAGGGAAAAATAGAGCTTGCTGTAGAGCGGGTAGAGCTCTTCGTAAACGCGCTGCGCGGATTTGTCGGGCTCAAAAACGCGGTTAGGCGGGCAAATCTTTTTCTGCGCATCCTCAATGGTTTTGAAGGTTCCGGCGGCGAGAAACGCGAAGATGGCCGAACCCAGGCTGGTCACGCTCTTGCTCGGCACCAAAACGGGGCGTCCCAGAACGTTGGCATAGACCCGGTTCAACACGTCGTTCTTTTGCGGAATGCCGCCCGCATTGATGACACGCTTGATGTGGACGCCATTCCCCGCCATCCGGTCGAGAATCACGCGGGTATGGAATGCCGTGCCTTCGATGGCGGCAAACAACTCATCCTGGGCCGTGCTTTGCAAGTGCCATCCCAGAGTGATGCCGCGCAAGTTGGGATTGACCAGCACGGTGCGGTCGCCGTTGTCCCAGGTCATGCGCAGCAGGCCGGTTTGTCCGGCACGATAGTCTTCCAGGCCTTGGCTCAACGTCTGTACATCAGTTCCAGCGCGGGTCGCAATCGCGTTGAATATATCGCCCACCGCCGAAAGCCCGGCTTCGATGCCGGTGCGGCCGGGGTGCACGCTTCCCTGCACCACGCCACACACGCCGGGAACAAGATTCACTGATGGCGTGATCCCGATGATGCAGGTCGAGGTTCCGACCACGTTCACCATGTCGTCGGTGCCGCAACCGGCTCCGATCGCGTCCCAGTGCGCGTCGAATGCTCCTACTGGAATTGGAATGCCGGCCTTCAGCCCGAGTTTCTCGGCCCAGTTCTTCGAAAGCGTTCCCGCAATCTGGTCTGAAGCGGCGTATTCGCCGTCCAGTTTCTCGCGCACGCCGGCCAGCAGAGGATCGACTTTAACCAGGAAACTCTCCGGCGGAAGGCCTCCGAGAGCGCGGTTCCACAGCCACTTGTGGCCCATGGCGCAGATGCTGCGTTTCACTTTTTTAGGATCGGTGATGCCGCACAGCGTCGCCGCCACCATGTCACAGTGCTCGAAGGCCGAAACGAATTCCGCGCGCTGGGCGGGGTTGTGGCGAAGCCAGTGCAGGAGTTTCGAAAATCCCCACTCCGACGAATACACGCCGCCGCACCAGTTGATGGCTTCCAGGCCTTCGCGATGCGCGGCCGCGGTAATTTCCGCCGCCTCGCCCTTGGCCCGATGGTCGCACCACAGGTAGTACTCGTCGAGGGGCTGCATGTCTTTGCCCACGGGAATGACCGAGGAACCTGTGGTATCGAGGGCAATGGCCTCGACCTGGTCGCCGGAGATGCCGGCCTTCTTCACCGCCTCGCGCGCAGCGGCAGCCAGGGCGCGCATGTGGTCAGCGTGCGATTGGGTGGCGTATTCCGGGTCTTCACGCTTGCGGTGAAGAGGATATTCGGCCACTGCGGAGTGCAGCAGCCCGCGCTCACTGTCCACAATCGACACGCGGACGCTGAGAGTACCGAAGTCTACCCCAGCCACAATGGCCATCAGCAGGCTCCGTCGTTCCCCGGATGGTGATACATGTCCCAGTGCAGGTACCGGGTGGTCGCCTCGTACACGGCGGGGGCGACACTGGAGAGGTTGGCGGCCACATGATGCTCGAAACCGTTCTCGCAGATGTAGTGCAGCAGCTTCTGCAGCTGCGGAATCTCAACCACGCCGGCGCCGCCAAAAGTATTCAGCGGGTCGTCGGTAAATCTTCCTTCGCCCACGTAGCCGCGCATCTTGCCGGCGGTGTCGTCGGTGGAGAAGCGGGCAAAACTCATCTTTTCCGGCTTGATCAGCCCCACGCAGGTGCCGAAGGTGTTTTCCTTGCCTACGGTGCCCGCGATAATTTCCTGGAAATCCATCTTTACCGAGCGGAAGAAATGCTTGGGCAGGTTGGAACAATGGAAGCAAACCGCCTTGTTGGGATCGGAACCATAGTTATTGTTCCAGTCCAGCAGGGCCGATGGTGTTTCCGAGGCAAGGCGCAGAGCGTGCATGCCTAGCACGCCGCAGATATCCACTTCGCAGGCGCTCGAAAGCAGGCTGTCGCTCATCATGCTCATGACGGTGCATGGCACCACGCCCAGATTCTCCTCGATGGAAGTCCAGCACTGCACCGCGCTAATCGCCACTTCCGTTGCCGCCATCCACTGGTCAACCACGGCGCCCAGCTTGGCCATCTTCATCAGGGCCGGCGCGGGGACTCCGCTTGAATCCACATATTTCTTGATCAACGCCAGCTTGGCTTGCGCGGCATCGTCGTTGTCCTTCATGCGCTCGATGCGCCCCAGCACCTCGGAGAGATCCAGCGTTTCGATCGAAATGCCCTGCGCTTCCAGGATCTTCTCGCTGTAGCGGACCGTGTTAAATGCCGTGGGGCGGGCGCCGATCGCTCCCACCCGCAGGTTGCGGAAACCGTTCACCACGCGACAGACCCCGGCAAACCATTGCAGATCTTTGGCAAACTCGGGCGAGTCGGGACTTTCGGTGTGCAGCGTGGTAATCGAGTACGGAATGCCGTACTGTCGCAGATTGTTGCAGGCTGACATCTTGCCGCAGAAGCTGTCGCGGCGGAACTTAATGGTCATTTTGCTGGGATCGTCGGGCGTGGCCTGGATCAGCACCGGAACGTGCAAGTCCGCCAGGCGCAAGGCATCGGCAATCGCCCGCTCTTCCCCGAAGTTCGGCAGCGTCACGATCACGCCGTCGATCCGGTCGCGATTCTTTTTGAACAGGTCGGCGCAGCGCCGGGACTCTTCCCGGGTTTCGACCGCTCCGTAATGGCTCTCTTCCGGAGTCAGGGCCACCACATCCATGCCGGCGGCGCTCAGCACCCGCAGCATTTCTTCCCGGCCGCTCTTGGCCAGATGATCGGGGAAAAAACCCCGGTTGCCTACGATCAGGCCCATCGTCATTTTTTTGGTCGTCATACCCTGCCTTTAGGAAATCGACTGCTTCAGGACTGCCGCCGCGGAGCGAATTTTATGCAATAGAGCAAACCGATAAGAAAAAGCACTCCGCCCCACCACACGTTGGCGTGCAAGTTGAACAGGACTACATCCGGATTTACCGGAGGATTTATCACCTGGTAGATTCCCGCGGCGCAAATCAACGCGCCATTCACCGCCAGCGAGATGCCAATAAAAAACCAGATAGAAATCATGTTGCGCGCCTCTCAAAACCACGGTTTACCGTAGCGCCGGCGGCGCTACTAAAATCTCACCTACCAGAAAATAATATTCAGCACAAAGAACACCACCACTACGACGCCGGCCCAGAAAAGCGGCCTCTGATACAGGGGGACGTCCCCAATCTTTGGAATGTCGGTCTCGCCGTAAACCAGGCCGGCCAATTCGCTGTGCGGCAGTGGCTTCGTCATCAGACTCACCGTCACGGTTACCACGACGCAAACCACAAAAGACCAGAGCGCCTGATACATGTCCTGCGCCAGGGCCTTGGCATGGGGCGAGAGCGCCACATAACGCAGCGCGGTGGGATCAAGCTTGACCCACGTCCACATGCCGATAGAAGAAAGCGTTCCGCACAATAGTCCCCAGAAGCCCCCAGGGCCGGTCGCCCGCTTCCACAGCATCCCAAGGATGACCGTGCCAAACAGCGGAGCGATGAAGAAGCTGAACAGCGCCTGCACGTAATCCATGATGCTGGCGAACTGCATCACCAGATATGCCGTGCCCACGCTGATCAGGACGCCGATCACAGTGGTCCAGCGGCCCATGTTCACGTAATGATGGTCGGTGCCTTTGCTGTTAATCAGCGGGCGGTAGATGTCGTAAGTCCAGACCGTGGTGAAGGCGCTCACATTTCCGGCCATGCCTGACATGAAACCCGCAATCAGCGCGGTGATTCCTAAACCGAGCAATCCGGGGCCACAATAGCGGGCCAGCATGAGGGGAAGCACGTCGTTGTAGCTATGTTGACCGGTGGCCGCTGCCACGGACTCCGGGACCAGTTTCATCGGCAGTACGGCCAAGCCCAGAAGTCCGGGCAGGATCACGATGATCGGCACCAGCATCTTGAAACCGGCGCCAATAATGGGCGCCATTTCCGCGCTGCGAATGTCCTTGGCCGCGAGGATGCGCTGCACCACCAGAAAGTCCGTCGTCCAGTAGCCCATGGAGATGACTGCGCCTAGTCCAAACACTATGCCGGTCCAGTGGATGCCCATGGGATTCGAAGTGAAGGAGCCCAGACCGGACCAGAGATGGACGTACTGCGCCGAGGATCTTGCCGCAATTTGCATCTTGAGATTGGTCCAACCGCCGGCTTCATACAATCCGAGAATCGGAATCAGCAGCGCGCCGGCCCAGATGAGAAAGAACTGCAGGACCTCGTTAAAGATGGCGGAGCGGAGCCCGCCCAGCGTGACGTAAATCGCAACCGTGAGCGACGACACCCAGATGCTGAAATTGATGTCCCAGCCCAGCACGATTTGCATGACCTTGGCCATGGCAAACATGTTGACGCCGCTCATGAGCACGGTCATGAAGGCGAAAGAAATCGCCGACAACGCTCGGCTGGGCTCGCCGAAACGCAACTTCAGATATCCCGGGACCGAGTGGGTTTTGGAAATGTAATAGAACGGCATCATGACCAGCGCCAGGAACAGCATCGCCGGAATGGCGCCGATCCAATACCAGTGAGTCGCCAGAATGCCGTACTGGTAGGCCGATCCCGCCCAGCCCATCAGTTCGAGCGCACCCAGGTTGGCCGAGAGAAAACTGAGGCCGGCAACCCAGGCTGTCATCTCGCGCCCGGCCATGAAGAAGTCTTCGCCAGTATTCGCCCGCCCGCGCAGGTAGAAACCGATGGCCAAAACCAGCGCGAAGTAGAACGCAATAATGACGACATCGACTCTGGACAAATGCACAAGCTGCGTCACGGCGAACATCGCCAAAGCTGGCATCATTTCTTTTCCTTTGCCTGCCCGTAATACGCGTTGGATCCGTGCTTCCTCAGATAGTGCTTGTCGTGCAACCCGCCGTCCACGGGTTTCGCCGTGGGATCGATATTGATGGTGAAATAGGCAATTCGCGCCACCGCCTCCAGGATCGCGGCATTATGCGCCGCTGCTGCCGGATCCGGCCCCCAGGCGAACGGACCGTGGCTGGCTACCAGGACGGCCGGCACCGAGGCATAGCCCACCTTCTCAAAGGCTCGAACGATCACATGCCCGGTGTTTTTCTCATACTCGGCGGCAACCTCGCCCGTCGCCATCACTTCAGTGACCGGGACCGGCCCGTGAAAGTAGTCGGCGTGAGTGGTGCCGAAGCATGGAATCGGCCGCCGCGCCTGCGCCCACGCGGTGGCGTATTCGGAGTGGGTGTGAGCGACGCCGCCGATTTTCGGGAAGGCCCCATAGAGGACAAGATGAGTGGGTAGGTCGGAGGAGGGCCGTAAATCGCCTTCCACTATCTTGCCCTCGAGATCGGTGACCACTAGGTGCTCGGGTTTCATGGCCTCGTAGGGAACGCCGCTAGGTTTTATGACCACCAGGTTCTGGTCCCGGGAAATGCCGCTGGCGTTGCCGAAGGTAAAAAGAACCAATCCCCTCCGAACCAGTTCCAGGTTCGCTTCGAGCACCTCTTCCCTTAATCGAGGCAAAAGCATAGATAGTCAGCTGAGCCCGAGATGCATCGTGACTGCGGCGAGTAATCGTTTACTATTTGAAAAATTCAAAATAGTGTACGTAACCGGTTTTGTCAATCACGTATATGGACTCAATCAATCGGGTCAACTTCCCAGTTTCCCCTAATCCCCTTAATTTTGAGGCGACGAAGGTCGGCCGGAACGGCCGTGCAGAGCCTCCGCGGAACGACTTGGCAAACGTTTTCTCACTCTGTCATCGGCCGGTGACGGCCCCCAATTCGCCCTTTGCCGGGGACCCGACGGTACGTCCCCATCGCATGCTGGACGCACGAAGATAACATGTTATGGCATTCCACTCCATCCTTGCCCGCTCTCCGATTCCCCCACGCTCCCGAGCCCGCCGGGATAACGTTTGCCGTGTTAAAATTCGGGGCGTCGCCGAACCGCGCCGCAACACTTTATGGATATAAGAGAAATCGCGAAACGGGCCAAGGTCTCAACCGCTACCGTCTCGCGCGCTATTAACCGTGTTCCCACGGTCAATCCAGTGCTCGCCAAGCGGGTTTGGAGCGTCGTTGAGGAACTAGGTTACTACCCGAATACACAGGCGCGGGCGTTGGTCTCCGGGCGCAGCCGGATTTTTGGCCTCATCATCTCGGAAATCACCAACCCCTTCTTTCCGGAAATCGTCCAAGTATTCGAAACCATCGCGGTCCAGAACCACTACGAAATTCTGCTCACTTCCACGGCAAATGACCCGAAACGAATGGAAAGCGCCGTCCGGCGCATGATCGAGCGTCGGGTAGAAGGCGTCGCCGTCATGACCTTCGGCATGGAAGAAGTGTTGCTGGAAGACCTGAAGCTGAGAAGAGTGCCTCTGGTTTTTGTCGATGTCGGGCCACCCCGCCCCCGGGTCAGCAATATTCGGATCGACTATCTCAATGGAATCCGCCAGGCAGTGCAGCATCTGGCGGCTCTACGCCATCAGAAAATTGCATTCATTACCGGTCCCTCCCGCTTGAAGTCCGCGATGGCCAGGAAACAGGCCTTCCTGCGCTCCATGCAGGAAATCGGACTGGCGACCGATGTGGAACTGGTGGTCGAAGGCGACCACACCGTGGAAGGTGGAATGGAGGCCTTTACCCGATTGCTGGCCGGACCGGTGCGGCCCACGGCGGTGCTCTGTTCGAACGATATGACCGCGATCGGGGTGATGCGCAAGAGCCACGACGCCGGTATTTCGATTCCCCGCGACCTCTCCGTCATTGGCTTTGACGACATCCGCCTGGCTCAGTTCATGTTGCCGCCGCTGACCTCGGTGCAGATGTCCCAGCCCGAGCTGGCGCGACTCGCCTTCCATGCTCTGCTTGCCGAAGTCGAGCGCGAAACACCGTCGCCCAACGGAACCGACTACCTGCTGAAGACGAACCTGGTATTGCGCGAATCCACCGCGCTGATTTCAGCCGATTCGAACCTGGCAGAGAAACGGCGTTGAACTCGGTTGCGAAGCATAAATCAGCTGGCTGCCCGGCCTTCGATTCCCTACTCGAGCGAGATGGCCAGCTTGGTTACGGAAGCAGGCGGAAAACTGTAGGCAAGATCTCCCCGCTGAAAATCGAGCGCTTTGGTCTGGGGAGTTACAACCTCCCGCTGATCAAATGTGTTGTGGGCGTGCATATCTGAATTGGTCAGCGTCGTGGCCGTACCCGATTTCAAATTCGCGCCGCGCATCCCAATCTTCGCTGCGCGCGTCTCGCTTGCGTGAGGATTCACGACCGTCAGCACCAACTCCTTGTCATGCAGCGAAGCGGAGCCGTTAAGCCCCCAGAATGATGCGGGCTTCCCGTCGCGGTCATAGTTCACTGCGGGCGCAGAGAAGATTGTCCGCAAAGACTGTCCACCGTGATGGGCAGCGTACATGGCAAAAACGTGGCCGACCGGTGTGACGCAAAACTTGTCCTCGTGGGCCAGGTACAGACTGTTCAGGCAATTGATCAGCTGGGCGCAGTTGGCCATCGCCACCTTCTCCGGATGACGGTTGAAGGTGTCGAGGGTCAAGGCGCTGAACACTGCGTCTCGAAGGGTAGGCGTTTGTTCGAGGATGTCGCCGGGCGTTGCCTCGCTGCCCGGCCGGTACCACGGTCCCCATTCATCCACTACCAGCTTGACGGAATGTTCCCGGTCGAATTCCCCCATTACCTGCCAGTGTCCGTTGATCAGGGATTCCATGACGTCGCCCTGGCGTAACAGTTCATACCAGTCAAGCACGTCAAACTTGAGAGCATCGCCCTTGCCTTCGACCCAGCTTTGGGTGCGGCCACGACTCAGGTTCCAGGCGTAGTAGTGGAGCGCGAGGCCATAGATGGAATGGATGTCCCCAGGAGAATGGCGCACGATCTCTTCCAGAAATCCGCGTGTCCAGTCCCAGTGGTCGTCGCTCGGCCCGGAGGCAATGAACGACAATTTCTGTCCGTACTGCGGCACCCACGCGGTATAGCGCCGAAATTCCACGGCGTATTCCTGCGCCGTGAAATTTCCGCCGCAACCCCACGACTCGTTGCCGACGCCCCAGTAGCGAACCCCGAAGGGCTCGGCATATCCCGCTGCGGCCCGCATATCCGCCAGCGTCGTGCTGCCTGCGGGCGAGTTGCAATATTCCACCCAGCGATAAAACTCGGCGGCGGGAAGGCTGCGCACATTGGCCGCGAGGTAGGGCTGGCTTCCAATCAGCTTGCAGAACTGGATGAACTCATTGCTCCCGAATTGATTGGGGTCGTATTTGTGGTTGGCGGGCCCTGCGGCACTTTCCTCCTGGGCCCAGAAATTAGTCCGCCGGGGACGCTTGTCAGCCGGCCCGATGCCATCGCGCCAGTCATAGCTGTCGGCGAAGCATCCGCCGGGATAGCGGATTACTGGCGCTTTGATCTTCCGCATCTCCTCTACCAACTCTTTGCGGATGCCGTTCAGGTTGGGGACTTTCGACTTCTCGCCCACCCAGACGCCGTCGTAAATTACGCCGCCCAGGTTTTCGGTGAAGTGTCCGTAGATGTTGGGCGAGATGGTTCCCAGAGGTTCTCCGAGCAGAACCTCGATCCGGGAGTCGTCTGCGCCGGCAGCGCTGGCGGCGAAGGGCGCAAGCCGGTTGAGCCAAACGTACCCTGCCCCCGCCACGCTGTTGCGGATGAACTCCCTGCGTCCAATCACTTCACGCTCCCCATTGAATAACGGCGTACGATCGGGCCGGCACTTCGAACTTCGCACGTCCGCCCGTAATCGAAGGTTTGTCCAGACTTCGCGGTGCCACTTTTTGCGGGTTCTCGAAACTGTTGAAGGCTTTCAAATCGTCTCCCGTCAAAAGCACCGAAGACAACGTTTTGGACGGGGCCTTATCTTGCCAATTCACTTCGACGGCATGGGCCTTCGACAAGTCCCGGTTAAGCACGAACAGGGAAACCTTGCCGTCATCCGGGCTGAGCGTTCCAGCCACGTCCAGGTACGGAACCTGCCCCATTCCCGAAACTTCGTAAGTAGGGGACTCGACCAGCAGGTTGAGCACGGAACCGTGGGCGAATTGCAGGGCCCAGCTGTAAGGATAGTAGATGGTCTGCCGGAACAAGCCATTCGAGTTGGTCATGATGGGAGCGATGACATTGATCAACTGAGCCAGGCATCCTATTTTTACTCGGTCGGCATTGCGCATCAGCGTGTTGAGAATTCCGCCGACCACCAGGGCGTCTTCCAGGTTATAGACCTCCTCCAGTAAGTGGGGCGCTTCCTTGCCGTGGCCGTTCGTGGCATCTCCGCTGCGAGCCCGATACCAGACATTCCATTCGTCAAAAGAGAGCCAGAGTTTTTTGGCAGACCGCTTGTGCCCGCGAACCAGATCCACCACCGCCAGCGTTTCCGCGATCTGCTTTTCCATGCTGAGATTCATGGCGACAAACTTCGAACTGTCGCTGCCGGTTTCTTCGGCAGTGTTTCCGACATAGCGATGCAGGGAGAGCGCGTCAACGTACTCGTAGCATTGTTCCAGGACTTCGCGGTCCCATTCCAGGTACGTAGGCATGAAGGGACCGCTCGACCCGCAAGCGATGAGATTGAGCGAGGGATCGATGGCGCGCATCTGCCGGGCCGCATCCTGGGCCTTCATGCCGTACTCGGTGGCGGTCACGTGCCCGATCTGCCAGGGCCCGTCCATCTCATTTCCCAGGCACCAGTTCTTTACGTTGTAGGGCTCCGCCACGCCATGCTTGCGCCGCAGATCGCTCCATTTTGTGCCCTGCGCCACATTGCAATATTCCACCAGGGCCGCCGCCTGCTCCGGGGTTCCCGTGCCCAGATTGAGGCCCATCAAGGGCCTGGTTCCGACCGCTTTACACCAAGCCATGAACTCGTCGGTGCCAAACTGGTTGCTGTTCAGCGAATTCCACGCTTTGTCGAGCACCCGCGGACGATCCTGCCTGGGGCCAACCCCGTCGAGCCAGTTGTATCCCGAAACGAAATTTCCGCCGGGATAGCGGATGATGGGAACTCCCAGCTGCCGCACTTCGTCCATCACGTCCTTGCGGAAGCCGTTGGAATCCGACAGCTTCGAACCGGGATCATAGATGCCTTCGTAAATCGCGCGGCCCAGGTGCTCCAGAAACGAACCAAAGAGATTGCGATCGAGTGGGGCCACGGTACGTCGCGTGTCGATGTAAATCTTCGCAACTTCGCTGGGGTTCGAAGGCGGAGTCTGGGCAGAGAGGAGGCGGCCGAACGTTAAGTTTGCGGAGCCGGCGATGACGGCGGTAGAAGCTTGACGCAAGAAGCGACGTCGGTTGGCCGAAAACATTTTGGCGATCTCCTGAGAGCGTTTACCAGCAGGCGGGGAAATAGTAAACGTTTGCTTGGCCTGCTGCCATTCTTTTCTTTTCTTGGGCGCCGGGTCTCTCAGCTACTCGTTTAGAAAAAGGAAGGCCTCGCAAGGGAGGCCCCGGCTGCTGCACCCTCGCGTTCTTTGCCCGGGTGGGGCTCCTTCAGGATGAGAACGCGTGAACCGAAAGATCAGTTCGACGCCGAGGACGTTGACCCCGACCCGGAAGCAGGCGTGACCGTCTCCGCCGACACCGGTGCCGCCAGCGGACGGTAGCCATTGCGGGTCCGCACGCGACAACCTCGGGCGCGGTCGCCCAATAGCTTCACCGTGATCGCACGCCATCCCCGGTTGGGATTGGCTTGCGGGTAGTAACTCAACGAATAGAGGTGTGCCAGGTCGTTGCGGATCGAAGCAAAGGCCCTCTGCTGCTGTTTCCAGGTCTTGGCAAAATACGCTTCGCCGCCGGTGGCAGCGCTCATGCGCTTGAACACGGTGCTCGAAACCGGTTCCAGCTTGGCTTCGCGGGTGCTGATCATGTAAATCGGAATGCCCTTCGATTGCGCCAGCTCGGCCACATCTTCCGGCGGCACCATGCTGAAGTTGTCGGGGCCGTTGGAGAAAACCACGATGACTTTCCTGCCGGTATTCTCGCCCGCGTCCCGGACCGTCATAAGCAGGGCGTTGTACAGGGCGGCATCATCCCCGGCCACCGTAGTGCGCACTCCGTGCAGCACCTGGGAGCGGTCCGCGGTCAGCGTCGTGGCCCGGGAAAGGTCGCGGCTATAGGAATAGAACGCCACCCGGTCCGGACCGTCGAGTGAGCGGACAAACTCGGCAATCGCATCCTGCGCGAACACGAAGCCCCGGTACATGTAGTTGCTGGTGTCGAACAGGATGAAAACGTTGGCGCCCGCCATCATGGACCCCAGCTCGGATCCAAGTTCCGACGATTCCTCCCCGGAACCTTTCTGCGCCCGGATGCGAAGGTCACCGGACTGTTCCCCGTCCGGCCCGTTCGAGGTGACTTTCCGGGTGGGCTCGTTGCCTTCGCCGAAGGTGGCAATCTTTTGCGGAATGCCATCCTCGGTGACCACGAAGTCCGAAGGACGCAGGCCGGTCACGTAGTTTCCCTTGCTGTCCATGACCGCCACATTCAACTGCACCATGTTGACTTCGACGCGAATCTTGGTCTCAGCCTCCTGGGCAGCCGCGGGAAGGACGGATGCAACCCCCATGAGAACCAGGAGAACGAGAACCAAGAAGCAAAGAAAGAATTGTTTTGCCATATGCCTGTTCACCCTGCCTGAGCCGTCTTCATACGGCCCGGGAATTCTGATAAATTCTGCCCACAAGAAACGCTCACTGCGCGTTCGTGCTCAGCGCCACCTTGGGCAGCGCGTCGATCTTTCCACGGCGGAACTCGTCTCCGGTTTCCCGCATGGCGCGCAGCATCGCCGGCCAGTCTTCGAAATCGGTGGCAAAAATCTTCTCCACCATCCGATGGGTCAGTTCCGGAACCAGCCGATTCAGCATGGCTGGCGAATAACCCAGTTCGTCCGCCAGTCGGGCCCAATACAAATTGTTGGAATCCCAGGACTCGGCCAGCAGACGGCTGGAATAACCCATGAACGCGGGAAACGGCTTCACGTTCAGCAACTCTCGAGAATAACTTTGCGCCAGCGCGGGATGAGGCACCCCGAAATCCTCGGACAGCCGTTTCCAGCTGACTTCCGCGGGATACTGGGCGGAAAGATTCTCCAGTTCCTCGCCGGCCTTTCCCCAATGGGCGCTGGGCCCGTGAAACCTCTGGCGGAATTCTGCCGCCAGGTAGAAAGTCTCCCCGGGCAGGACGTGAGCCAGAGCTTGTTCCGGCGCTCCCGCACGGAGCGCGTTCTCGATTTGCTCGGAGCGCTGCGGGGTCATGCGCTGCGAAAGAATATCCAGCACGGTCCGTCGCAAGGCTTCATCCCTGGCCGCACTGGTCAGCAACTCTTCACCTGTTCGCTGGTAGAGAGTGACCGCGTGCAGCTCGTTTCGGGTCACGCCCCACCAGCGCGGCAGGGTCGCGCTGCAGACCAGGCCAGGCACCAACTCGTGCCAGATCAAGGCCTGCACATTCTCGGGGACGATAAAGTCCTGCTCGGCTTCCGCCAGAACGAAAGGCAGGTCCGCCAGCGAGCCCGCCAGGTGGGCGCCTCCGCCGGCCGGCAAGCCGGAACCGAATACGTGAGGCACACGCCAGGACTGTCCTCCTCCAATCGCCATCTCCCCCGAGAAGTCGTGAGAGCGCACGAACAGAGGATTGTTAAACAGAATCTGGGCGCCAGGCGGCGCGTAGTAGGCATAATTCAGACCCACCAGCGTGTCTCGCAGAAACGGCACGACCAGCCCGCGCGCCTCCCCCAACTCCTTGCGAGAATTTGGGGACTTGATGATCTTGGCCAGATCCGTCCGTGTCTGCAAGGAACTGTGGCGGGTGTTATAGAACCCGGCCGCCCATTCGCTGCGTTCGCTGCTGGTGAACATGGGGCGGGGCATTTCGAACTCGCGCAGCTGTCCAGCCAGCGGAATCAGGCTGTCGCCCACGTCCTTACCTTGCGCCATTTCATT
>CAVULZ010000016.1:0-150550 GCA_963742495.1 Terriglobia bacterium | reverse complement strand
GGCGCGATTTCCGCGGCCTTGGCGGACGCGGTGCTGCGAACAAAATGATCGCCCTGCCACTCGATCAGCAGCGACTCGCGCGGAGCAGGCGGTGCGGGGGATGGGGCCGGCGCCGAAGCCTGGACCACGATGACCTGGGGCTGCGAAGCCTCCCCGGAATCGTAGGAGTCTGAATCGGAATAGAAATCCGGATAGCCCAGGAGAATCGCACCTGGATTCGCGAGATGTCTCCCGTGGAAGTTCCCGTGGAAGCGACCGGAACCGCTGGCAAAGCCACCGCGGCTCATGCCAGGCAAACCAGCGCTTATGCCCATTCCGGCGCTCCCCGAACCTGCGGCGCGAATCTGCCCCGCAGCCGGCAATGTCGCGAGCGCGGCCACCACGAAGGCGAGAGTAATTCGGCTGGGCATCTACTTTTTCGTTTCCGGCTTAGGCGGCAGGCGGAAATCAATGCCGCGATCGTCGTTCTGCTTCGTGGTGGAAGTCAGGTCGAGATCGGCGAGCGGGATCTTGTGATGACGCCCGGGCGTAGGAGTCGTACAGCGTCTCTCCAATCACTGCATAGTTCTGAACTTCAAGCTGATGACCGTCTTTGAAGACAAGCACGGTCGCCGGCAGGTCGGGAGCCGGCGCCTCCGCCGGCGAGGCGGATGGAGCTGCTTCCGTTTCCGTCTGGGGACGGGCCGGCCGTTGCGGATAAGCGTCGGCATAGGACGCCGCCGGTGTTCCCGGGCCGCGGCGATCAAAGATTGTCGGTCCGCCACGGTAATCTTCTTCCGGTTGATTTCCCTGCTGGTCTGCCGCCGCGTCCCCGGCGTCATATTCCCCGACCACCGGATAGGCATAAGGTACATAGACCTCGCCACCACCGGGGAAAAACTGCCCGCGTTGATGACGATGGCGCCGGATAAGCGGCGGGTTCGGATTCGCCGGAAACAGCGGATTTATACAGCACCCGGGTTGGTTGGGAAACGGATTTCTGGGCTGAAGGCCGCTCGGTCCGAGCGACGTGATGCTGGCGGGAACGCCCGGAGCGGAATTGAAGTGTCCGCCGGAATTGATCGATGTAACTGACGCCGGGGTTCCGTTGATCTGCGCGCTTGAAGCGGGAACCAGCACCGCAGAAATCGACCCCCCGACCAGAATCGCCGCTACCATGGCTGAGTTCAGCCGCTTCACGTACGAATCATATCCCAGTTTCGAAACCATGGCGCAGCCCCCTGAACAAAAACCCTCACTCAATTAGAGCCGCTGAGGACGCGCCTGGTTTGTCTATATTTTGTCAATTTGCCGAGGCCCTAAGTGATTGAGGGATAAAGGGGTGCCGGAGGTCACGCTTACACCACGCGGGCCAGTTCCCACAAGTTCCACGCCGCGTTTGCCACTAACAGGCCCCAGATCGAGGCCAGGGCAATTTCGCGATAGCGGGTTTCCAGCAGATCGGCGGCGATGCCGGCCACGAAGACGAACAGAAAGGGCACCGCCATGAACTGAAAACCCAGGCCCGGATAGTGCGGCATTCCCAGCCCAAGCAGGAGGAACAGAACCGCGACCAGCAGGGGCGCCGTGTTCCCAAAGTAGCGCGCCCGTCGCCAGCTTAAGTATGTAATCAACGCGACCGGAGACGCCAGCGCCAGGGCAGGACTGCTTTGTCCCAGTTGCGCCAGCACCTGGTGATAAGCCTGCGGCATGGCGAAAGCCCTCCACGAGATTCCGAAAAACGATGCGTGCCGAATGCCCTGCCAAAAAGCGCGAGCGTGAAAAAAGTAGGACGCGTACAAAATCAGCAAGCCAATTGCGCAGGCAACCGCCCAGATTCCCAGTGCGGCCAGGCGCCGGGTGGGGGCGAGGTAAAGCATGAAAGCCAGCGCGGCGGGCACCACGATGATCAACGAAAACTGTGCGCCAACCGCAAGAGCCAGCGACAATCCCAGCAGCACGATGCGCCGCCAGTTCCACAAGACAACTTCACGTGGCGCGTACAAGGTGTGGGCCACGGCAATGGCCGTAGAAATCGCGCCGAACGCTCCCCAGGCACCACCGACCTCGGGCTCGGCAAACCAAAGGGCGCAGGAGCGGGCAATCCCCGGGGAGAAGCAGTAAAGAGCCAGAGCCACATATCCGCCGGCGTTGCCGAAAAGGCGGCGCGCCACGTACCAGAGCGAAGCGCCCAGCAGCAGGCCAAAAATCAGGTAAGGCAGGGCGGCCAGCCAGTGCAGAGCTCGAATATTTTCAGGCTGCAACGAGACCGGGCTCAGCCACAGCGGGGCGGCGGCAATCAGATACCACAGCGGCGAATGATGCGCATCGTAGCCGCCGTCCTCGAGGGCGGGCGGGAGAGCAGGACCCGATTCCTCCCCCGGAATTCTCTTTTTCCTGATCGGACGGCGCAGCCCGAAGATCGGCACGGGCTTCGGAATACCCTGCGATCCCAAAGCGCGGTCCCGCGGTCCAGGCGGTAAATTTCGGCGAGATCAATCCTCCCCGGCCGTGTTCCCCCTGCCTACCAGCCAGAGGCACTGCGCCAGAAACACGAGCAGCAGGCATGCCGCCAGCACCTGCGGCCGTCCAAACCGTTGGGGTGTAAAGAATCGGACCATGGGGAACCGGCGAGTGTTTTACCATGTCGGGGGACGAATCGGGAAACTTCCGCCCATGGATGAACCACGAGAGAGCACGCCTGGCGAAATCCAAGAGGTCCCCCCCCCGTCCGCGCCGCCCGCCGTTGTTCCCGCCTCTGGCTTCGAGCTGACAAAGCCGTCTCCTCCGGAAGAACGGATGCAGAAAATATTTATCGGGCGGGACGGACTGCGCCCGATATGGCGGCTGGCGCTTTATCTGCTGATGTATCGCGGCCTGCGATTCTGCCTGTTTGTTTTTCTCGCGGCCGACTTGCCCGACGCCTTGTTCTTATGGCGACAGACGGCTGCGGAACTGGGGCTCGCGATCATCGCGCTGGCTCCCGCGCTGCTGATGTCGCGGATCGAAGGCCGGGCGTTCGGCGGCTACGGCCTGCCCCCGGACAAGTCTTTCGGCAAACTTTTCTGGCTGGGCGGGGTGTGGGGAATGGCTTCACTCACTCTGCTTTTGCTGGCGTTGCGCGCAGCCCATGCCTTCTATTTTGGGCCGGTCGCGCTGCACGGTGTGCGCGCACTGAAATTTGCCGCGTTCTGGGCGGCCTTCTTCCTGATCGTGGCCTTCTACGAAGAATTCTTCACCCGCGGCTACACGCAATTCACCTTGACCGACGCGCTCGGCTTCTGGCCCGCGGCGATTTTGCTTTCGCTGGGTTTCGGAGCGCTTCACCTGGAAAACCCCGGGGAGAACTGGGTTGGCATTCTCGGCGCCATGATGATCGGCTTTTTCTTTTGCCTCACGCTGCGACGCACCGGGAACCTGTGGTTCGCGGTCGGCTTTCATGCGGCGTGGGACTGGGGCGAAAGTTCTTACTCTGTCCCCGACAGTGGAGGCATGGCGCCCGGGCACCTGCTGCATTCGCTGCAGGGCCCGCGCTGGCTGACCGGCGGTTCCGTCGGACCGGAAGGCAGCGTCTTCCTCTTCGTGCTGCTGCTGCTGCTGTGGGTGGTGTTCGACCGGGTGTATCCCGAGGTGAAGTACCCGGCGACAAGGGTGAAAGAGATCGCAGATTCCGGAGCGCCGGCCTTAAACCTGTAGCGCCGGCATCTTGGACGCCGGCGCTACGAAACTCTTACCAGGAATAGTGCACGGTGTAGCTGATCACCTGCTCGCCATCGGGCGCGATGGTTACGGGGAACTCCACGGTCTGCGCATCCGTCTTGTGCGACTCGTGCGATTGCTCGGTCAGCTTCCAGTTGGTCCAGCGATACAGGTGCTCGACCACGCGCACCGTCACCGTTTCTTTCTTATAATCGCCGCCCCGATTTCGAAGGACTCATCCATGCAGTGTTGATTGGTTCGACGCGATGGTCGATCACTTTGCGCTCGCCCAGCCACATGGAACCAGTTGCAGTGAAGATGCAATGGTTCGATCTTCGTATCGTCAATCACGTCTCACAACAATTGCAGGATGGCCATCGGTGGCGCCGGCGATAAAAGCGCACTTGCCTTCGGCAGCACGATACCGAGATAGTTCATTCGAGTTCTTGAACTCCTCCATCACCCGAAGCCTTCAATGAACGACTGGTCCATTCACTCTGAGCATGACGAATCTGCTCGGGTCTGGTGGCCAGAGTGCTCGGCCACTGCGCGCCATCGTCACGTGAAGCCGCCTCACGTGGAATACCGAGTGGAGGCGCCCGATTCCACCTGCTTGGTTTCCTGATCGTGCAGTGTCGTCGGCCGCGCCAGGTAGTCGAGATGAAGATCATGGAACGATTCTCGCTCGCGGGCGCCATGGCCTAGTCCGCCATCGCCTTGTTCATCACGCCATCGGCGCGGGCGGCCGAGGTCGGAGCCTGGATTTTGTTCACGTCGCCGGCCGGCGACTTGCGATACCCGTCTCGAAGCGTGTTTCCACTCTGGTTTCCGCATGGTCGTCCAGCCCACCATGACAGCAGTCGGTACTTGCCTTCGGTTGTTCCCGACCACGATGTTGCTGATCGCCGCTCCAGCTACATGCCGACGACGTCGGAGACTTTCGGCGTCGAACTTTACGGGTCGTTGGTCTGAAGCAGCGGCTCGGGTCGGCTTGAGCATGTTGTCGCCGGAGAGCGCGGAACGGCGGTTCACCAGCAGTCCCGAAGCGCCAGAACGCCGTCCACTTCGATGATGGGCTGGGTGAACAACAGCTGCTGATAATTCTGCGCATCATCGCTGCTGGGATGTTGTCCGCTCCGCACGACCTGCCCTTGATGATTTCCTGCTTTGGCGCGCGCTGCACCAGGAAGTCGATGGTCTTGCCTTCGTCGAACAGAAGCAGAAGCTCCTGCGAGATCAGATCGTACGATGATTTGCTCGAGCACCTGCAGGCTGCGTGCAGCAGGCTCGCGCAGTACGACGATCCGGCTGCCGATCGCGGTGCAGCAAGTTGGCATGGTGAGCGCCGGCCCGATCAGTGGCAGATTGCTCACGCCACAAAGAGGTTCTTCATTGTAGATGGTCAGTACGGGCTGGGGACTCTGTCGGCAGCCTGGTCTTCCTCCTCTACCGCCGCACAGCAATGGCACGATCAGCGGCCAGTTTCTCGTTGTTGTTTCCCCTTATGTTTCAGTGAACACCTTCGTTGGACGGGAGAGGAGAAAGACTGCCCATTCCCTATGGGAGGAACACCAGGCATGGGGAAACTCCAAGTTTGACCACGGAGGACGGCGGAGCCAAGGTAGCCCGCTGGTAGCCGCATCGCCGCATTAGTGTCATCTGGCGCCGCACACATTCGCTTGCGAACGAGACCAGCAAGTACGAAGGACGCCCCTATCAGGAGGCAGATCTTGCTTTTTCTGCTCCGAACTTGGTTCACGTTCTGTATGCGGCTCGCGCCTCGAGCTCTGTCTTCGCGCCGCTTCGCGGCTGGGTGCGGAACGCTCGTCGATTTCTGCCGCGAGAGACAGCCGAGCCCGAAGGTCACCATTTCAATTTGTACTGATCCGTGGAGTCCGCGTGCGTCCGTGGCCAGAATTTTCTAAATGCCCCTTCTTCACATCCGATGCATTATCTTCGATGGACTTTCAGCGGCTTCGACGTCTTCAGCCATGAGCGTGCTGAAATCTATTCGCACTCGGCCAGGTCTTCCAGCTTTGACCGGAGGGCGGGTGCGGCGCTAGCGGGTGTAGTCGTCGTTTTGCCAGCTGTTCCGGTTCGTTTCGCGGACCTTTGTAACAGGTGTGTCGGTCTGCACTCACTTCCTTGATGTATTCAGAAGATCGCGAGCGTGGCTCGACCAGTTCGGTCTCGATCGCTTTCCCTCGCGTTCGTTTCATCGCCTTCTTCTTGCCGGCGTCTTCGGCCTCGACGATCCTCTTCGCCGCCTGCTTCTTTGTCGGAGCTGCGGCTTGCGGAGGTCGCTGTCGGCTTCGATCACGAACAGCGGTTCCATGTAGGTTTCGACCTGCTTGATTCAGACAGCGGTCGCGGATCTTCAGGCGGTCGACCAGCTTGCCGGTTGGTCAGGTGCTCGGCCCTCGGAGTTGAACGTCTTTATTCCCCGTGGATCTGCTGCTCGTGGGAGCGGGGCTCGACGCTCTTGAAGTCACGTTCTTTCTGCAGCTTCTACAGTTCCTTGTCCAGCTTCTCGATCTTTTCGGCGCGGCCTTCTTGTCGCCTTCGAAATCGGCGCGCTGGAAAGATGGACAGGGCAGCGGCTGGACAACTTTCGTCGCGCAGGCGCTTGTTCACCTTGTCGAAGTAGCCAAAATATTCCTTCGGCCGCTGGCGGTTCGACAGCCACCACCACGCCTTCGAGCTTGGCCGCGCCTTCGCGTAGCGGACGATGATCTTGTCGCGGCGCCGCTTGCGGATCGTTTGTTCAGCGCATCGTCGTCCTTGATCTTCTGCTCCGCGTCTTGCCTGATCCAGTACAACGCACACTCCAATGAACACATGCCGCGGCTTGATCGGCTCCTGCATCGCGGAAAGATAGACCAGCAGGTGCGAATACGCTTCCAGATCTCGTCGGCGTCGGTGATCAGAATGAGATCTTTTCCGTAACGCCCCACTTCGTCGATCGAGTCGTCCTTGCCGATGCCGGTGCCGAGGCAGATGATCATACACCGAATTTCTTCGTGCCCCAGCATCTCATGGCGCGCCTTCTCGAACGTCGAGGATTTTTCCTTTGAGCGGCAGAATGGCCTGGAAACGCCGGTCGCGTCCCTGCTTGGCCGTGCCTCCGGCGGATTCTCCTTCTACCAGGAAAAGCTCGCAGCGTTCCGGCTGGCGCTCCGAGCAATCCGCCAGCTTGCCGGGAAGTCCGCCGCCATCGAGCGCGCCTTTGCGCCGAGTTAGATCGCGGGCCTTGCGGGCGGCTTCACGCGCGCGCGAGGCTTCAATCGCTTTGTTGATGATCTTGCGGCCGACGGTCGGGTTCTGCTCCAGGTACGCGCCCAGGCGTTCGTTCACGAAGGCCTGGACCACGCCGGCGATATCCGAATTCAGCTTGCCTTTGGTCTGGCCTTCGAACTGGGGTTGCGGCAGCTTCACGCTGATGACCGCCACCAGGCCTTCGCGCACGTCGTCGCCGGTGAGATTCTCTTTTACGTCCTTGAACAGCCCCATCTGCTGGCCCGCGTAGTTGATGGTGCGGGTCAGCGCCATGCGGAAGCCGGATAGGTGCGAGCCTCCGTCGACGGTGTTGATGTTGTTGGCAAAACTGAACACCGACTCCGAGTAGGCGTCGTTGTATTGCAGCCCGATCTCCATGACTACGCCGCTACGCTCGGCTTCCATGTAGATGACTTTGTCGTGCAGCACCTGCTTGCCCCGGTTCAGGTGCTTGATGAATTCGGCGATGCCGCCGTTGTAGTTGAACTCGGCGGATTTGGCCTCGCCGGTTTTCGCCTCAGTGGTGCGCTCATCCGTCAACGTGATGAGCAGTCCCTTGTTCAGGAACGCCAGTTCGCGCAAGCGCTGCGCCAGGGTATCGAAGTTGTATTCGGTAACCGAGAAGATGCTCCTGTCGGGCAGGAAGTGGACCTTGGTCCCCAGCTTCTTGCTGGCGCCCGCCTTCTTCAGCTTGCTGGTGGGTTCGCCTTTGGAATAGGTCTGCTCCCAGGTGAACCCGTCGCGCAGATCTCGAGATCGAGTTTTCGCTGAGCGCGTTCACCACCGACACGCCGACACCGTGCAATCCGCCGGAAACCTTGTAAGAAGATGCATCGAACTTCCCGCCGGCGTGCAACTTGGTGAGTACCACCTCCGCGGCTGGAACTTTTTCGCCGTCAATGTCCATCATGTCCACGGGAATACCACGGCCGTTATCGACGACGGTGATCGAATTGTCCAGGTGGATGGTGACTTCGATCTTGTCGGCGTGACCGGCGAGCGCTTCGTCCACCGAGTTGTCCACCACTTCGTAAACCAGGTGGTGCAAACCCATCTCGCCGGTGGACCCAATGTACATGGCGGGACGTTTACGCACCGCCTCCATGCCACCGAGCACTTTGATCGAGTCGGCGTTGTAGTCGCCGTTGCCTCCCATTGATGGCAGCGAGCTTCCCGTTTTTTGGCTTGGTTTCGTCGATGGGAGTGATTTCTTTCGTAGCCATTCCGCTCCGTGGAAAGTACGCAGCCTCAAGTCCTGGCTGGCGTGCTTTTCCGATGTCCTGGATTTTGCCTCAAATGACTGAAATTATTAACACTTACGGCTGCCGAGGTTGTATCTAAATTGTACCATGAGAAGCCACATTTTTCCGACCCCCGAACCGCCCCGGTAAATGTGGGCGCGAGCGCCCTCGCTCGTGCGGTGGCGACTCCTGGCCAGGTCCTTTTTTGGCGCCGCACGGGCGGGGCGCCCGCGCCTACATTGTCAGCGCACGAGATCAGCCCGACCTGATAGCATATTGGGAGGAGATCCCAGTCCAGCATGAGTGTGCCTGTATCGCAGATGTGGACGGTGGCCAGCTACGTCATCCGGCAGAAGCTTGCCCGGCGGAAGCAGTACCCGCTGGTGCTGATGCTCGAGCCCCTGTTCCGCTGCAACCTGGCCTGCGCCGGCTGCGGCAAAATCCAATACCCGGCCCACGTACTCAAACGCCAGCTGACCCCCGAGGAGTGCTTCCGGGCGGTCGATGAGTGCGGCGCGCCCGTGGTTTCGATCCCCGGCGACGAACCCCTGACCGCACCCTGAAATCGAAAAGATTGTCGAGGGCCTGGCGGCGAGGAAGAAGTACATCTACCTGTGCACCAATGCCTTACTGCTGAAGGAAAAGATCCATCTTTTCAAACCGACCAAGTACCTGACTTTCAGCGTGCACCTGGATGGACAGAAGAACATCACGACTTTGCTGTCTGCCGCGAGGGCGGTTACGATATCGCGGTCGACGCCGTACGCGAGGCCCTGCAACGCGGCTTCCGGGTCACCACCAATACCACCCTTTTTGACGGCGCCGATCCCAAGAGCGTGCGCGCGTTTTTTGACGACATGATGGAGCTGGGAGTGGAAGGCATGATGCTTTCCCCTGGCTACTCCTACGAGAAGGCTCCCGACCAGCAGCACTTCCTGGGGCGCGCCCGCACCCGGCGGCTGTTCCGGGCGATTCTTTCGAACCGCGAGAAGGAATGGCGCTTCAACCTGTCGCCGCTGTTCATGGAATTCCTCATGGGCAAGCGGCACTACGCCTGCACCCCGTGGGGAATGCCTACTTACAACATTTTTGGCTGGCAGAAGCCCTGCTACCTGCTGCAGGACGGCTACGCCGACACGTTCGACGAGTTGATCCGCGAAACCGCCTGGGAATCGTACGGCACGGAATCGGGCAATCCGCATTGCGCCAACTGCATGGTGCACAGCGGCTATGAAGCCTCGGCGGTGAACGATACGTTTGGCTCGCTCGAGGGCTTTGTGGCGACCGTGAAAGGCACGCTGTTCAATCGCTATCGTGACGAGGACGCGCTGCGTCTGCTGGATGAGCCGCCAGAGCCGCGCATTCCCTGGTGCAGATTACGGCTCCCAGCGAAACGCTTGAGGAGACCCGGGCGTGACCGGGAAAGCCGCCGGACACGTCCATCCCGAAGCTCCCGCTTCTCCTGACGCGCTCGAAGTCTCTCCGGGATGGGAACACGAGAAGCTTGAGGGCTGGGTCCCCGCGCTGGCCTCCGAAGAAGAAACCCGCAAAGCCCTGGAAAAAGCTTTCGACTACCGCGGCGACGTAACCATCACCCGGAAAGACGGGACCACGGTCGAAGGCTATCTTTTTGATCGTAAGACCGGGCCGACCCTGGCCGAGTCGCTGGTGCGAGTTCTTCCCCGAACCTCGAACCAGCGCGTAATGATTGCCTACTCCGATATAGCCGCCCTGGCTTTCACCGGGCGCGACACGGCAGCGGGAAAAAGCTGGGAAGCCTGGGTCAAAAAATACGTGGAAAAGAAAGCCGCCGGCGAGAAGCACATCGGGCTGGAGCCGGAAGCACTGGAGTAATTCCACTGTCATCCTGAGCGAAGCAGAATGTTTCGCCAGCGAAATATTCTGCGGAGTCGAAGGACCCCTACAGCCGACACAATCTACCGGGCGCAGGCGCAGCTACTCACTGCAAATTCCCCTCCGATCCAGAGCATGGTAGCTGGAGGGGTCCTCCGACTGCGTGGAAAGTTCGCGCGGCGAACTTTCCACTCCGCTCAGGATGACAGGGGGATCAGCGCTTGCCCGCGGCAAAGCTCAGATTCTCGATCAGCTGGTTCACTTCATCTTCGCTTCCGGCGACGAGGGTAAACGACACGGCGTAGCCTTTCTCCACCCTAACCAGAGAAGTCTGGCGCATGGTCAGAGTTCCCCGCGCCTTGCTGAAGTCCCCGCGCACCACCTTCGTGGCCCCCACAGAAATCTCCTGAGGATCTTGCGCGGCCTGAAAGCCCTGGGCGGTGGTCAGCGCGGCCAGCGATTCGAAATACTCTACCGGAGTTTTCAAGCCGGAAAAGAGCGGCTCGGCCGCAATCACGACCGCGGAATTTATGGTGTCGCCCGCGGCCTGAGGAGGCCGTTCAAAAACGGCCAACAATACCCTTGCGCTGGCCGCCTGCGGGGAATCGTCCTGCAGGTCCGCGGTGCGGTCCACCCAGCCAAATGGAAGCTTGTAGGTGAAGCCGAAACTCGAGTTGCGGTACGTCCCGTTGCGGATCGAGCCAGGATCGGGGATGGAAGTCTTGGCCTTTGCTGCGGGACGGGAGGAAGAGGCCGGCTGTTGCGCCGACAGGACTGCCGCGAACGTGACCAGCAATACCCCAGCGGGAAATCGAGCCATGAGACATGTTACGCCGTGATTGTGCTGCCTGGTCACGCCGGGAACTACGCGGCAAGGCACGAATCAAAAGCGGCAGGCGAGGGCTCCCACCGCACACGAGTCTGCCACCGCCGGGATCGCTCTTCACGCCGCCCGGCTGAGGACCGGCTGGGTGCAGAAGCTGCAGCGCCGGGCATCGATGGGAATCTCGCTCAGGCATTCCGGGCACTTCTTGGTCGTGGGATCGGCCGGCACCGGCGCCTTGCGCATCCGGGCGACCAAGGCGTTGATCGGCGTCACCACAAAGAAATACACCGTGGCCGCGATCAACAGAAATGAAACCACGGCATTGATGAAATCGCCGACTGGAAAAACCGTGCTGCCGATGGTAAAGCTGATCGCGGAGAAATCCGGCTTCCCGACCAGAGCGGCAATGAGCGGGGTGAGAAGGTCTTTGGTCAAGGCGGTCACTACCGACCCGAAGGCCACGCCGATGACAACCCCCACCGCCAGATCAACCACGTTGCCACGAAGGATGAATTGCTTGAAGCCGCTAAGCATGGGACGGAACCTCCAAAACGCAAGGCGGCTAATTTACGGCTTCGACGCAGGGTAGGTCAAGTTGAACCGTGCTCCTGTGGGGCGGGCACCCTTGCCCGCCGCTTTTGAAGTTGACTTGGCTTTGGAATCTTCCAGTTGCTGGTAGTTGCTCAGGCTGCGTAGGGCCCCGACAGACAAAAATTAGAGTCAAAGCGGCGGGCGAGGGCTCCCGCCCCACATGGTTTACACTTCAAATCCGCATGGGCATGACGATGTAGCGGTACTTGTAGTCCTCGCTATCGGCGGGGCGGAGCTGGCCGGCGGACTGGGCGTCCTTGAATTCAAGTTTTACGTCGCCGGCGCCGACTGCCTTCAGGAAATCGAGAATGTACTGGGCGTTGAAGCCAACCGTCAGCGAGTCGCCCTGGTAGCTGGTTTCGAGCGAGTCTTCCGACTCGCCGGTTTCGGTCGAGGAGGCGGAAAGCTTGACCTCGCCTTTTTCCAGGCGCAGGCGGACAGCGCGGGAGCGCTCGTCGGCGAATTGCGCCACGCGGGAAATAGCGGCGCTCAGTTCGTTCCCCGGCAGAGTCACGCTCTTGTTGTTGTCCTTGGGGAGAACGGCTTCGTAGTTGGGGAATTGGCCGGTAAGCTGGCGCGAAGTCAGCAAACGCTGGCCGATGCGGAAGTACAGCGTGGACTCGTCTTTCGCGAACTCAATGGTTTCCGCGTCGGTGGAATCGAGCAGCGACCGGAGTTCGTCCATGGCCTTCTTGGGGATGAGGGTCTTCAGCTCTCCCGATACGCCTTCGAATTTTTCTCCGCCGCGTTCGATGTGCGCCAGGCGGTGTCCGTCGGTTGCCACCATGGTGATGGACTCGGGCTTCAGCACCATGAGAGCGCCATTCAAGGTATAACGCGATTCCTCGCTGGCGATGGCGAAGCCCGTCTTGGCAATCATTGACCGTAACACCAGGGCAGGAATTTTTACCGCGCCGGCGGTGGGAAACACCGGCAGCGTGGGGAAATTCGAGCGCGCCATGCCAACCATCTTCGTGTTGGACCGTCCGCAGCGGATGCTGATCCAGTGATTCTCCAGCAGCTTGATGGTGATGTCGGCGTCCGGCAGCAGTTTTACGTAGTCGTGCAGCTTGCGAGCGGGAATAGTGCAGGAGCCTTCTTTTTTGACCTTCGCATTGCAGACGGTGCGCAGGCTCAGATCGAGATCGGTCGCGGTGAGCGAAAGTTTGTCGTTGGCAGCTTCAAACAGGTAGTTCGAGAGGATGGGAATTGTGGTCTTGCGTTCCACCACCCCCTGGGTCGCAGTCAGTTCCCGTAAGAGTTCAAATTTACTGACTGTAATTTCCATGGTGGCAGTCCCTGTGGCTGCGGCTAAAGCTTCTACCGGCATAACCCAAATCTCCCGTCGGGCAGCGCTACTTTGAGTACTTCCCTTATATCAAAATAAAAAACCTTAAAACCAGCAGTAATAGTAGGCAACTCGTAAAAGTGGAAATCACGGCCAACCCCGCTGGCCGCCGGCTTCCTGCACTGATCCATCATGTCCAAAACTAGCCCGGCAACCCGAGGAGGTGAAAGTATCGTTTGGCCGTGCCTGACGATTCCACCAACTCTTACACAACTTCCACACCTGATTCACAGCGCTGGTCAAGGAAGACTCTTCTGCTGAGTGGAAATAGCGGCCGGAGCCGCCATTCATCCGCCCAACTGCTCGGTCATTTTATTGATCAGCCTGTTCAAATCTTTGTCGGTCTTCCGGTTGACATCAATCTTGTCGACCGAATGCAGCACCGTGGTGTGATGCTTGCCGCCAAACTGACGTCCGATCTCCGGCAGCGATGCCTCGGTAAGATGCTTGGCCAGGTACATGGCGATTTGCCGGGGATAAACAATCGCACGCGAGTTGTTCTTGGCCTTAATCTCGACCAATCGCAGTCCAAACTGCTCCGCCACCGCTTTCTGGATCGACTCGATGGTGACCTTGCGGGCCTGGGAGTCGATGAAATTCTTGAGCACCTGCTGGGTGTAGGGCAGGGTGATCTCGGCGCCGATCAGCGAAGAGTGCGCCACCAGGCGGATGAGCGCGCCTTCCAGTTCGCGAACGTTGGAGCGGATATTGGACGCGATGTAGAGCGCCACGTCGGTGGGCAGGATGACCTTTTCCTGCTCCGCTTTCTTCTGCAGAATTGCCACCTTGGTTTCGAGGTCGGGCGGCTGGATGTCGGCGATCAGTCCCCATTCGAAGCGGCTGCGCAGCCGGTCTTCAAATTCCGCCAGCTCTTTCGGCGGCCGGTCGCTGGCGATCACGATCTGCTTCATGGATTCGTGCAGCGCGTTGAAGGTGTGGAAGAACTCTTCCTGGGTGCGCTCCTTCTGGGCCAGGAACTGGATGTCATCCACCAGCAGCACGTCGACGTTGCGGAACTTGTCGCGGAAGCTGATCATCTTGTCGTAACGCAGCGAGTTGATCATCTCGTTGGTGAACTTCTCGCTGGAAACGTAGCAGATGGCGGCCTGCGGCTGGCGGCGCTTGATCTCGTGTCCGATGGCCTGCATCAGGTGGGTCTTGCCCATACCCACGCCGCCGTAGAGGAAGAGCGGGTTGTAAGCCTTCGAGGGACGTTCCGAAACCGCCTGGCAGGCGGCGTGCGCGAACTGGTTGCCGCTGCCGATGACGAATGCGTCAAAGGTGTAGCGCGGGTTGAGCTGGGCCGCGCCGTCCCAATCGAAGCGCGACTGGGAGGCGTGCGGAGCGGCAGGCGCCAGGTGGGCCGAGAGTCCGCCGTCGTGCCGCACCGGCGTCGAGGCGGGATCGTCTTCCGGGGTGACGAACTTCACTTCCTCGAATTCGAGGCCCAGATTATCCAGCGCCTCCTGAATGAGGTCGGCGTACTTGTCTCCCACGTGACGGAATTCCGCGGTGGGCACGCGCACGAACAGGATGGAACCGCTGGAATGGCTGTACTTGGTGGGCTTCAGCCAGGTGTCGTACGAGTGCCGGTTGATCTTTTTTTCCAGCGCATCCAGGACGCGCAACCACGGATTGGGGGAGAGGCTTGGAGTCGGAACAGACATAAAATAATTTTCGTGGGGCTGCGGCCAGATCAGCGCCCGGTATCAAAACTTTTGCAGCAACAATGCTTTCATTTTCCAGCCTCGAACTGCCTTGTTTCAGGGGCGGTTGGCGCTGGGATCAGAAAATTTCTGTAAGCTGGATCAGTCCGGCATACTAGCACAAAATTTTTCGGTCTGCGGGAATCTTGTCGCGGACTTTTTCTGCTTCGTATGATTCAGTACCCTAATGAAACCTCCTGTCAAGTATTGAAAATATAACTGCCGCGCGAGTGGTGCAGAAATGCCGCCGCCTGCTTGGGCCGTCCAGTGACCGCTGCCGGCTCGTTGTCCTCCTGAGGGGAGCAGAAAGTTCGCTGCGCGAACTGTCCGCGCAGCTATGGCAAGAATAGTCTTGATCTCGTTTGGATTTTTGCATCGCGCTCAGAATGACAGCCCGGGTGATTCTTGCCGCCCCGCCGGTTTGCCCGCTTGCGCGCCGTCATTTATACTTCTCTTTCGCTTTAAACGAGACTCAGGACACACTCAGTTCATCAGGAGCAGCGATTTTTCATGCCCAAGCGCACATTCCAGCCCAACCGTCGTCACCGCTCGAAGACGCACGGGTTTCTTACGCGGATGAAGACCAAGGCCGGCCGCGCGGTGATTTCGCGGCGGCGCGCCAAGGGCCGCAAGCGGGTGTCGGTGAAGCCCGGCTTCCGTGAGTAGTGTTTCTCCCTTTCCGGAATTCGCGGAAGATTCGCAACCTGGGATTCACAAATCTGGGATTCGCAAATCTGGTTTGAGGCGTGCTGTGAACGCTCTCGCGGCGAATGGCAGCGGTGACCTGTCCGGACCCGGCAAGGGCAGCAAGTTTCCCCGCAGCGTGCGCTTGCTCCGGCACGCGGATTTCGAGAGAGTGTACAAGCAGGGGCGCCGGCATTTTGCCGCGCACCTTACCGTGTTTTACCTGCCGCGCCAGAAATCTGAGGGCGGGCGCGTGGGATTCACGGTGAGCAAGGTGCTGGGCGGCGCCGTGGTGCGCAATCGCATGAAGCGGCGCTTGCGGGAGGCGGTCCGATTGCACGGCATGATCCCAGGGGCCATGGATATCGTCATCAATCCCAAGAAGTCGCTCCTGACCGCCGCGTTGGTTGAAGTGCAGCGGGAGATTCGGCGGGCGTTTGAAGTCATCGCGAAGTCCGCGGGAAAACCATGAACCAGCCAGCCAGAAGCTTCGTGCTCGGCCTGTTGCGGGCATACAAGTGGGCGCTCTCGCCGCTGTTGCCTCCGGCCTGCCGGTACGTGCCCACATGCTCGGAGTACGCCATGGAAGCCGTGGACCGCTATGGCGTGCTGCGCGGCGGATTGATGGCGCTGCGGCGCGTGCTGCGCTGCCATCCTTTTGTGCAGGGTGGCTACGATCCGGTGGTGAAGTCCGCCGAGCTGAGTTCGGTCACGAAATTGAAAGATTACGGCGCAACCAATGCGCCGCCCGCCAGTTGTGCGGTCACTGAGTAGCGAATTTGCCTGAATTCAACAATCCTCAACAAGATCCCGGCATGGAGCGCCGGCTGCTGCTGGTGTTCGCGCTCACCTTCCTGGTCATCATTCTGTTTCAACCGTTGCTGAAGAAATATTTGCCGCAGTCAGCCGCGCCCGCGCCCGAAACTCCGGCGGCGGTTCAGCCTCCGGCACCGCCCTCTGCGGCTTCGGCACCTCAGGTTTCGGTGCCCGTGACTGGCGCCAGCAAGCAGGCTTCGGCCGAAGCCGAAACCGTCGTCGAAAATGATCTCTATCGCGTCACCTTCACCAACCGCGGCGGCGTGGTCAAATCCTGGATCCTCAAGGCATATAAGGACGAGCACGGCAATCCTCTTGAACTGGTCAGCAAGGCGGCGGAGACGTACGGGTACCCGATGTCGCTCTGGACGTACGACGAGTCGCAGCGAAATAAGTTAAATTCGGCGCTCTACGTTCTGTCGTCGTCCGGCCACCCCGTCAAGGTGGAAAAAACCGGAGGCACGTTTACCGCCCCTGCTGAGGTCACCTTCGAATACGCGGATCAGGATGTTGCTGTCCGCAAGACTTTCAGCTTCGATCACACCTACCTGGTCCATCTCGAAACCTCGGTCGTCTCCAAGGGCAGTCAGGTCACCGCGTTCCCCATGTGGCCAGCCGGCTTCGGGGACCAGGCGAGCCTGTCGTCGTATGCCGGCAGCCGGGTCGAGCACCAGTACAACGATAAGACCGAGCGCCTGGACATCAAGAAGATCAGCGGCGGGGCGACTCTGCCCGGTCCCTTCAACTGGGCGGGAGTAGTCGACCAATATTTCGCCGCGGTCTTTCTGCCCGAGGACATTCAGAACGCGGCCATGGTGACGCTGCGTCATCAGATTGAGGTGCCGAAGGACCCGCGAAACCCCAAGCCCGGGGAGACGGTCAAGGCCGAGGTCCTGGGCGTAGGCGTCGGTAATCTTCGCGGAGCTACTGCCGAGCGGCTCTATGTGGGACCGAAGTCGCTGGGTGTTCTGGAATCGGTGCCGGTGCCGACGTTGAGCGGCGCGCCGCCAGACTTGCGGGCCTTAATCAACTTCGGATTTTTCGGAATCATCGCTCGTCCTTTGTTTCTCTGGCTTAAATGGACGTATGGATGGATCCACAACTGGGGATGGGCCATCGCCATCCAGACCCTGATCATCAATCTGGCCCTGCTGCCGCTGCGCATCTCCAGCATGAAATCCGCGCTGAAGATGCAAAAAGTGGCGCCGCAGATCAAAGCCATTCAGGAAAAATACAAGAAGTACAGCATGCGCGATCCGCGCAAGCAGGAGATGAACCAGGAAGTCTCCGCCCTGTACAAAGCGGAGGGCGTAAACCCGGTGGGCGGCTGCCTGCCCATGGTCATCCAGATGCCGTTCCTGTTTGCCTACTACAGCATGCTGGGCGCGGCCCTGGACTTGCGGCAGGCCCCCTGGCTCTGGATTCGCGACCTGTCGTCGCCTGACCCGTGGCATCTATTGCCCATCGCAATTATCATCACCATGCTGCTTACACAGCGCATGACGCCGCAGCCCGGGATGGACCCGTCGCAGCAGAAGATGATGACCTTCATGATGCCGCTGATGCTGGGCGTCATCAGCTGGAACCTGGCCGCCGGCTTGTGCCTGTACTGGTCCGAGGGCAACCTCATCGCCATCGCGCAACAGGCGGTCATGAACCGCACCAGCCTGGGCCGCGAGATGCGAGAGATTGCGTTGAAGAGGGCGAGGAAGAAAGAGAAATAAGCTACTAGCTTTTAGCCTTTGGCTCTTAGCTTGAATCCCGAGCCACCAGGTTCATCGCCGTATTGTGGAGTTGTGAAGGCCATCATCAAGTTATTGTTTTTCACCTCAAGGCCGTCCCCTAAAGGGTTGTTGCTAAGAGCTAAAGGCTAAGAGCTAAGAGCTTCTTTATGTCCATTCCCGACAAAATCGCTGCCGCCAACAAGATTAACGATCTGCTGAAGGGGATCGTCGCTAACGGGGGATTGCGCCTGAAGTACCGTATCACCGTGGACCCGCCGCTGGCCGAGCAGCGGGACTGGGAGCGTCCCGAGATTCTGGTGGAATTCGTGGGCCCGGATTCGCCATTGCTGTTGGAGCGGGGCGGCGAGCTGCTGCGCTCCATTGAATTTCTGGCGCTCGAAATGCTCCGCCTCCCCGGCAACCAGCACGAGAAAGTCTGCTTCGACTGCATGAACCATCGCGGCATGCGCCTGGAAGAGCTGCGCCTGGCCGCGGGCGTGGCCGCCGAAAAAGTCCGCAAGACGAAAATGCCTTACGAGTTTGCGCCCATGTCATCGCGCGAACGCCGCATTGTCCACCTGGCTTTGCGCGATCAGGCCGGGCTGACCACCCAGAGCGAGGGCGAAGGCCTGCGCCGCTATGTGGTGGTTTATCCGGAGAACTACAAGCCTGCCGTGGCCAGGCCTCAGCGGAAAACTCTTCCCTGAACCAACCGCCGCATCCGCTAACCGACTTTCTGCGCCGCCTCCCCGGCCACTTCGCGCAATCGTCCCGTCTTGACGTAGCCTCGAACTGGAATATGCCGCGGAACCCAGGGATGAGACTTGATTCGTTTCACCTGGACCCGCACGTTCTCCTCAAGATCGTCGAAGGCGTGGAAGTGTGTAAGCTCATCCGGGCGCGCGCCCATCTTCTCCTCCAGATGTTTCCGCAGAGCTTCGTCCTTGAAGGTCAGCATTCCGCAGTCGGTGTGATTGATGACAATGAACTCTTGCGTGCCCACCAGGTGATGCGAAATGATAAGCGACCGCAGCGCGTCTTCGGTCGCAATGCCACCAGCGTTGCGGATGATGTGCGCGTCGCCGGTCTTGAGCCCACAAACCTGTTCGACCGTGAGCCTGGCGTCCGTGCACGCCAGGATGGCGAGCTTGCGCGCCGGCGTCATCGGCAGGTGGCCGAGCTTGAAATCGCCGGCACGGCTTCATCAGCATTCAATATTTCGTCCGTGGCGGACATGGCTTCTCCTTGCAGGATGTTTCGCAAGACTATAAAGGAACTTGGCATGGCCGCACAACTTCGGTCCGCTAACCAGGACAGGCTGGAACTGCCGCCGGTCGCAGGATTTGCGGGAGGGCGAGGACGTTGAAGCTGCTACTCTCCCCTGCCTTACAATCTCTCTGTGAACCTTGACGACACCATCGTCGCCATCGCCACGCCGCCCGGCCGAGGCGGGATTGGCGTGGTCCGCCTCGCCGGTCCGGACGCGCGCCGCATGGCTGCTCCCATGTTGCGCCTGAAGCACGAGCTCGAACCCGGCCGAGCGGTGTTCGGAGAGCTTGTCGAACCATGCGATCCATCTGGACCATCTGAACCATGTGGTCGCGGGCAACTCGCCCGGGAAGACGTCACCTCGGACCCGCAGGCTCTTTCCACGGGACGAGAGTCGCGGGCGAGTTGCCCGCGACCACACCGTCACGAACAGCGCATCGACGAAGTCGTGGTCACCTACTTTGCCAAGCCGCACTCCTATACCACCGACGACATTGTCGAAATCTCTGCCCACGGCTCGCCGGTCGTGTTGCGCCACGTGGTTGAGACGGCCCTGGCCCATGGCGCCCGCCTCGCCGAACCGGGCGAATTTACCATGCGGGCGTTTCTCAATGGCCGTATCGATCTGACCCAGGCGGAGGCGGTGCGCGATCTGATCGAGTCGCAGACGCTCTATCAGGCCAAGGTCGCAGCCCAGCAGCTGGAAGGCGCGCTCTCCCGCCGCCTGCAGCCCATCAAACAAAAGCTGGTCGAGCTGATCGCGCTGCTCGAAGCCGGCATTGACTTCGCCGAGGATGATGTTTCAGTCCTTCCGGCGGAGCAAATCCTGGAGCACATCGCGGCGGTTCGGGCGCCCCTGATGCAGCTATCGGAATCCTTCGCTTATGGAAAGCTGGTCCACGAGGGACTGACCCTGGCTATCGTCGGCCGGCCTAACGTCGGCAAATCGAGCTTGTTCAATAGCCTGGTGGAGAGCGACCGCGCCATCGTGACCGCTGCCCCGGGGACCACGCGCGACCTGGTGACCGAAACGGTTTCGCTCGGCGGCATTCCCGTCAAACTGGTGGACACGGCAGGCATTCGCCATGCCCTCGATGAAGCTGAGGGCATCGGCATTCGCAAGTCGATGGAAGCCCTGGCCGATGCAGATCTGGCGCTGGTCGTGCTGGATTCTTCCGAGCCGGTCAGCGCCGAAGATGAAAGGCTGCTGGCACTGGTGGCGCCGCGGACGGCAATTCTGGTGGAGAACAAATCAGATAAAACCAGTTTGCAGTTTCAACTTCGCAGCTCTCAGTTGCGACGGGTGAGGGTGTCGGCGCTGACTGGAGCCGGCATCCCTGAGCTTCGCGCCGAGATTCTCCACCTCGTGGGGGGAGAATTCGACGGCCGAGGCGAAACTGGTTTCCTCACCAATGCGCGCCATCAGGCGCTGGTGCGCGACTCACTGGCGGGGCTGGATGCTGGCGCAGTCGCGGTGCGCAATCGGGTCCCGCACGAGATGGTCCTGCTTGATCTCTACGGCGCCTTGCGTCCGCTCGATGAAATTACCGGGGCCACCACCAACGATGACATCCTGAATCTGATTTTCAGCAGGTTCTGCATCGGGAAGTAAGATCACTTCGAGAGCACCGCCAGAGCTTCTCGAAACAACGCATCGAAGGGACCGGTCTTGCCGTTCTTCGAGACCGCCGCCAAGGCTTTCTCTGCCGCCAGCCGTTGATATCCGAGATTGATCAGCGCGGAGAGCACGTCTTCCTCGACGGGACTCATGGCGGGCGCTGCGGGGATCTCCCCAGCCTGCTCGACGGTCAGCTTGTCGCGCAGTTCGAGCACCATGCGCTCGGCAGTTTTCTTGCCAATACCGGGGATTCGGGTGAGGCGCGCAATATCGTTGCCGCGAATGGCGTTGCCCATCTCGTCGGCGGGCATGCCGCTCAGAATGGTTATGGCAAGCTTGGGGCCGATGCCGCTCACGGTGATCAGCTTTTCAAACAGCGTCTTCTCAGAAGAGCGAAGAAATCCGTAGAGCGCAATGACGTCTTCCCGCACATGGGTGTGAATGTGCAGCGCAATCTCGCCGCCAACCCCGGGCAGATCGGAGAAAGTTGGAACGCTGATGGTGACGTCGTATCCCACGCCGCCGGTCTCGACAATGGCCTGGTTGGGATGCTTGGCCAGCAGCTTTCCGCGCAAATGAGCAATCATGGGAACCCGTCGTCAGTCGTCGGACTTCAGTCGTCAGCAGAATCAGTTTTTCTGAGAACTGACAACTGATGACTGACGACTAGAATAACGAACTCTGTTTGCGGTTGGGCGTTATTCCAAAATGCTCATAGGCTAATTGTGTAGCCACGCGCCCGCGCGGGGTGCGGTTGAGGAAGCCAATCTGAATCAGGAACGGCTCGTAGATTTCCTCAATTGCGTCCTGCTCCTCGGCCAGGGCCGCGGCCAGCGTGTTCACGCCCACCGGGCCGCCCTGATATTTCTCAATGATAGTGAGCAGCAGCTTGCGGTCCACTTCGTCGAAGCCGTGGCGATCGACTTCCAGCATCTGCAGCGCAGCCTGGGCGGTCGGAAGATCGATTTTTCCCGCGCTGCGTACCTGGGCAAAATCGCGCACCCGCCGCAATAAACGGTTGGCGATACGTGGAGTTCCGCGGGAACGGCTGGCAATTTCGAGCGCTCCAGCGCGATCGATCTCGACGCCAAGGATCTCCGCCGAACGTTCCACGATAATGCGCAGGTCTTCGTGGGTATAAAACTCCAGCCGCAGCACGATGCCGAAACGCGACCGCAGCGGCGATGACAGCAGTCCGGCGCGCGTAGTGGCGCCAATGAAAGTGAAGGGCTTCACGTCCATGGTATGGGTGCGCGCCGACGGTCCCTGCCCGATCATGATGTCCAGCTTGTAGTCTTCGAGCGCCGAGTAAAGCAACTCTTCGAGCGCCGGCTGTAAGCGGTGCACTTCGTCAATGAACAGGACTTGCTTATCGCGCAGATTGGTCAGGATGGCAGTGAGGTCACCTTTGATTTGCAGGGTCGGCCCTGAAGTCTGTTGAAACGGCACTGCCAGTTCGTGGGCGATGATGGTGGCGAGAGTGGTCTTGCCCAGGCCGGGCGGACCGTACAGCAGAACGTGATCCAAAGCCTCGCCCCGTGATCGCGCTGCTTCGATGGCGACGGCCAGGTTCTCTTTGACCTTAGGCTGTCCGATGAATTCTGCCAGCCGCTGTGGCCGCAGCTTCAACTCAAAAGAGGAATCATCCTCGACCGGCGCCGCCGACACGATTCGCTGCTTGAGATCGGGAATGTTTTTGGCGGTAGCCACTGACAGGATGGTAAGGCGAAAAGAGAAATTGGGCAATCGGCAAGAACCACGTAGGGGCGGACGCCCTCGTCCGCCCGGTCGAGCACAGCTCGACAGTAAGGCTGACAAAGGTCTCGGTTTTGAGTAGTCTCACGGGGAGCTTCTCAATATGCGGCGTCCAGCCGGTGTCACAACGATTGCGATTCTTTTCTTATTCAACGCAATGTGTCTTTGCAGCGTCGGTATCATCATGCTCACCGCCCCTGAAGCCCTGTCAAGCATCAGAGGCTTGTTGTGGCTGCGGAGGGCGGAGATGGCTGGTCCGTACGTAGTTTTACTTATGGGCACAATTTGGGGAGTGATTGGCTGGGGTCTCATTCGGATGCACGGCTGGGCCCGCCTGGCGGCGATGCTTTGGATCGCTCCGGGAATGGCCTTTGGCATCATCACAGTCATTACAGCGTCACGCCTTCATTGGTCGCTGCTCCCGGTTGGATTGGATATTCTCGCGGGTCTGATAGTTGTGTGGTATTTCTTCACCGCGCCGATAATCGAACAATTTCATAAAACCACAAAGTCTACCTAAGAGGCGGGCGGGTGAGGGCACCCGCCCCTAACTGGTCGTGGCCGGTTATCTGCGAGCCTTGGCCGGCTCCTTCTCGCCTACGCGCTTGCTGACTTCAAACACCATCTTGCCGGCTTTCTTGTCGGCGTCCACCACCACGTGATCGCCATGCAGTACCTCGCCGTCCAGAATCTTCAGCGCCAGGGGGTCCTGCACCAGCTTTTGAATCGCCCGTTTTAGTGGACGCGCCCCGAAGTTCGGGTCGAAACCCTCGGTGAACAGCAGGTCTTTGGCTGCATCGGTCAGCTCGAGTGAAATCTTGCGATCGGCCAGCAGACGGCGAACGTCTTCCAGTCGAAGCTCGATGATCTTCACCAACTGCTCTTTGCCCAGCGGACGGAAGACGATGATGTCATCCACGCGGTTCAGGAACTCCGGCTTGAAGTGGCTGTGCAGGGCATTCATCACCTGCTTTGAAGCCTCTTCAAACTCTTTCTCCGAGCGCAGGCCCTCGGACTGCAGGAAGGCCGAGCCGATGTTCGAAGTCATGATGATGACCGTGTTGCGGAAATCCACGGTGCGTCCCCGGCCGTCGGTCAGGCGGCCATCGTCCATCATTTGCAGCAGGACGTTGAACACGTCCGGATGCGCCTTCTCAATTTCGTCGAACAGGACTACCGCGTAGGGCCGTCGCCGCACCTGTTCCGTCAGCTGCCCGCCTTCTTCGTAGCCGACATAGCCGGGAGGCGCGCCGATCAGCCTTGAGACCGCGTGTTTCTCCATGTACTCCGACATGTCGATGCGCACCATGGAATGCTCATCGTCGAACAGGAACTCGGCCAGGGCGCGGGCCAATTCAGTTTTGCCGACGCCGGTGGGCCCCAGGAAAATGAACGACCCGATCGGCCGCTTGGGATCGCTCAGTCCCGCGCGCGAGCGGCGAATGGCATTGGCCACGCGTTCAAGCGCCGCGTCCTGGCCGACCACCCGCTGCCGCAGGCGCTCTTCCATCGTGACCAGCTTCTTGACTTCGCCTTCCAGCATCTTCGACACCGGAATGCCGGTCCACTTGGAGACGATGCGGGCCACGTCTTCCTCGTCCACTTCCTCTTTCAACATCCGTGGGGGGCGGGCGCCCTCGCCCGCCGCCTTGCCTCGGGCAGACTTGTCCTCGGATCCGTCGATCTGCGCCGTCAGCTTCTTCAATTCTTCTTCCGCCTGCACCAGCAGTCCGTAGCGAATCTCCGCTACCCGCTGCAAATTGCCTTTGCGTTCTTCCGCCTGCTCTTCGAGCTTGAGTTGCTCGATGTTTTCCTTCAGGGTGCGCGTGCGGGCAATCAGGTCCTTCTCGCGCTTCCAGTTGGCTTTGAGCGCGTTGGACTTCTCCCGCAATTCCGCCAGTTCTTTTTCAATCACTCCCAGCCGTTCTTTGGAATTTGGGTCGCTTTCCTTCTTCAGCGCCTGCTTTTCGATCTCGAGCTGGGTCGCCCGGCGCTCCAGTTGGTCGATTTCGGTGGGCATGGAATCGATCTGGATGCGCAGCGACGCCGCAGCCTCGTCGATAAGATCAATGGCTTTGTCGGGCAGGAAGCGGTCCGAGATGTAGCGATGCGACAAGGTGGCCGCGGCCACGATAGCGGAATCCTTGATGCGCACGCCGTGATGCACTTCGTAGCGCTCTTTCAATCCGCGAAGAATGGCAATCGTGTCTTCGACATTGGGCTCACCCACGAACACGATCTGGAAGCGGCGCTCGAGCGCGGCATCTTTTTCGATGTACTTGCGATATTCGTTGAGCGTAGTGGCGCCGATGGCGCGCAGTTCGCCCCGGGCCAGCGCCGGCTTCAGCATGTTCGAGGCGTCAATCGCGCCTTCAGCCGCGCCCGCGCCGACCAGAGTGTGCAACTCGTCGATGAACAGGATGGTCTTGCCTTGCGAGTCTTCGATGTCCTTCAAAACTGCTTTGAGCCGATCTTCAAATTCGCCGCGAAACTTCGCGCCCGCCAGCATCGCGCCCAGATCAAGAGACACGACGCGCTTGTTCTTCAAAGCCTCGGGCACATCGCCGGAAATAATGCGCTGGGCCAGGCCCTCAACTATCGCAGTTTTGCCCACGCCGGGCTCGCCGATCAGCACCGGATTGTTCTTGGTGCGGCGGGAGAGCACTTGCACTACGCGCCGAATTTCCTCGTCGCGGCCGATCACCGGGTCGAGTTTTCCTCTTCGTGCCTGTTCGGTCAGGTCGCGGGCGTACCGTTCCAGCGCCTGGTACTTGGCCTCGGGATTCTGGTCCGTGACTTTTTGCGAGCCGCGCACCGAGGTCAAGGCCTTGAGGATGGCATCGTAGGTGGCGCCCTGCCGGGCCAGGATCTCCTGGGCCGGGTCACGTTTCAAGTGGGTGATGGCCAGCAGCAGGTGCTCGGTCGAAACATACTCGTCCTTGAAATTGGCGGCTTCCTTGAAAGCACGCTCCAGAAGTTCGTTGGCCGCCTTGGAGAGGCTGACCTGCGCAGCTCCGCCGCCCGAAACTTTCGGCAGGCGCTCGATCTCGCGGTAGGTCTCGCTCAACACGGCTTGCGGACCAATGCCGATTTTTTCCAGCACGGGCAGAATAATGCCCTCTTTGTCTTCGAGCAGCGCCGCCAGCAGATGCAGCGGCAACAGTTCAGGGTTGCCGTGCTCGGAGGCGAGGTCGTTGCCGCGTTGCACCGCTTCCTGCGCTTTCACGGTGAATTTTTCCCAACGGATAGCCATAAGAACTCCTAGAAACAACAATTAGCACTTGGCATTCAGCAATTGGATCTCGCGGCCAATGCTAAGTGCTAAAGGCTGTTGCTACAAAGAAAAACGGGAGTCGGTTGGTTTGCCGCCTCCCGTCACAGATTGTCGAGCTGCGCTCGACCGGGCAAGTTCTTGCCGATTTAAGCGGCCTGGCCGGCGCTCTTCGGTTGCTTGCCTTCGAGCGTCTTTTCGCCGCTCACGTTGACTTTGATCTGCTTGGGCTTGGCTTCGGCCTTCTTGGCCAACTTCACCTTCAGCACACCCTTCTCGTAGTTGGCGGAGACACCTTCCGTGTTCACCGTGTTCGGCAGGGTGAAGGTGCGAGTGAAGCTGCCATACTGCCGCTCGACGCGGCGGTAATTCTCTTCTTTCTCGTCCTTCTCGAACTTGCGCTCGCCATGCACGGTCAGGGTGTTGTTTTCGATCCGCACATCAATGTCCTTCTCGTCAATTCCCGGCACTTCGATCTTCAGCGTGACGTTGTGCTCATCTTCGTAAACGTCGACGGCGGGGGCGAAACTCGAGGTGGCCAGAGACTCGTCCCGGCCCTCGTTGAACGAGGCATTGAACAGACGATTCAAACGATCCTGGACGCTGCTGAATTCGCGGTATGGGTCCCAACGGGTTAGTACAGTCATAAAATCCTCCTTGAAGTAAAATCGGCTTTAGGGCTCCTTGATTACCACTCTGGATGCCTATTTAGTATATAACAATAATGAAATATGAGTGCATTATTGTCAACTGCAAGATTGTTAGTATTTTCAGTTACTTAGGTAGGCGATAACGCATTTCAAGTACTCAGTTTCGGGAACATTCAGAAGAATGGGATGATCCTTAGCCTGTCCGCGGTTTTCCACGATACGAAGATTTCTGTGGACATCGCGGGCCGAATCCCCCACTACTTCAAGATATTGAGCCGGGCTGACGTGGTAGGAACAGCAGCAGCTGACCAGGATCCCGCCGGGGCGCAGCATTTTGAGTGCTCGCAGGTTGAGCTCTTTATAGCCACGGAGGGCGGTTTCGAGATTGCTTTTGCTCTTGGCGAAGGCCGGGGGATCGAGGACGATGGTGTCGTAGCGTCGCCCGGCGTCGGCGTAGTCGCGCAGCAGGTCAAACGCGTTGGCCTCGACCCATTCGATCTCGCGGTTGTTCAGCGCGGCGTTGCGGTCGGCAACTTCGAGAGCAGGGCGGGAACTGTCCACTCCGGTGACCTGGGCGCCGGACTGGGCCAGGTGCAGGGCGAACCCGCCCTGGTAGCAGAAGACGTCCAAGGCTTCGCCGTGGGCGAAGCGGGCGGCGGCGGCGTAGTTTTCCCGCTGATCGAGGAATGAACCGGTTTTCTGGCCCTCGAGCGCCTGGTAGTGAAAGCGCACCCCGTTCATGGTGACGATGGTGCTGGTCTTTTCGCCATGAATCAGGCCTGAGGGCCGGGCCGGCAGTTGTTCCAGTTCGCGGATTCTAGGATCCACCCGTTCGGAGATGGACGCCGGTTTCAAGCGTTCCTCTAGCTCAGCGACGACGACGCTGCGCACCGGCTCCGCGTCCATGGCCTGGGTCAGGGCCTGGATCGAAAGCAAGTCGTTGTAGCGGTCCACGATCAGCCCGGGAAGAAAATCGGCTTCGCTGAAGATCACGCGATAGGCGTCGGTATCGCGCACCACCCGTTCGCGATAGCTGATTGCGCCCTGGATGCGCTCGCGCACCAGGCCGGGCACATCATTTACCGCGTGCGGAGAAATCATGCGGATTGCGATCTGGGAAGAGCTGCTGTAGAGGGCCGTCCCCAGAAATTTTCCGCGCTCGTCGGCGATGCCCGCCGCCGCCCCCGGCGCAACTCCATCGGCGGAGAGGATGTCAGAGCGGTAGACCCAGACGTGCCCATCCTGCAGGCGCTTTGCGCCGCGGCGGGAGATCTTCACGACGGGAAGCGAGGCAGCGGCTGACTTTGAGGGCATGGCATGATCTTACCCCGCCCTACACGGCTAGCTGGCGGCGGGGTGTTCTGACGGGTGGGCGGCCTCTACTGGGGCTTCGCGCAGGGCTTTTTTCAGATCGGCGTGCAGTTCGTCGAGTTCGGTCATGGGCAGTTCTGACGCCCAGTCTTCGAGCTGTTGCAGGTCGAGCGTGGTGTGGAGGCGTACCGCGGACTTGATGTCGTCGGCGAAAACCGCGCTGAAATCGCCCGGCTGATATTGGATTTCGCCAATAATTCTGCCGGTGTGGGCGTCATACACCCGGCGGCTAGCGCTGCCATCCGCGTTCAGAAAGGCGAAGAAGACCTCGCCCAGGCCGTTGTACTCCGCCCGGTAAAACCAGGCCTTGTCTACGTGGGTCTTCGGTCTGGCCCGGCGCTTTGCAGTGAGGCTGGGGCGTTCCACAGCCACTCCGGTTGCCGGATCGAAGTACAGAACGCGCTGGCAGGATTCGCAGACTACGATCTGTCCGCTGCGGACTTCATTATAGGTCTGCGGACGCAGCATGACCTGGCATCCCATGCACTTCTGCTCGCGGACTTCAGCCAGGCCGGAGCCGCGAAATTTGGAAACGCGTTCGTACTGGCGCAGCAGGTCTTCGTTCACTCCGGCGCGGGCCTGGTTGCGCTTGGCATTCCATTCCGCCAGCAGCTTTTCGTCTTCGGCGGTGCGCTCGCGGGCGGCGGCCTTCTCTTTCTCGATCTCCGCCATCTCGGCTTTCAGATCGAGCTCGGCGGCTTTCACATCTTTGTCGCGGGCGTCGGCGTTGAGCATCAATTCCAGAATCTTGTCTTCGTTGGACTTGATTTCCTGTTCGGCGAACTGGATTTCGTGCAGCAGGGCTTTGTACTGTTCGTTGGTTTTTACCGCCAGAGACTGGTCGCGATACCTGGAGATTTTGCCCTGCAGGTCCTGAATGGCGCTTTCGTGCTTGCGTCGGGTGGCTTCGTCGGCCTTGACCGCGGCTTTGGCCTTTTCCAGGCCGGCCTTGGTGCCAGCCAGCTTCTCTTCGATCGCGGCCACGCGTTTGGGCAGCGCGGCTACTTCCTGATTGAGGCGGAGGATTTCACGGTCCGCCTGCTGTAGTTCCATGAGGTGTTGCACGTCTGGAAGCATTGGACTGATGGTAATTTTAGCATGGGGTACCCACAGACTTGGCGGCTATCACAGGCCACGTAGGGACAGGCGTCTCACCGGTCCGGGCGAGCGGCGCTCTCCAGCGGGTCGCGCTCCATGGTCTTGTCATCCCGACCGAGCAAGCGCAGTGCAGTGCAGGGAGCTGGTGTTTTGGCTGCCCAGCCCAATCGCCGAGCTTCGCTCGGCCAGGACGGGTCCCTTCGACTGCGCTCAGGGCAGGCTCCGCCCCGTCCCCACACCGGCAGTGGTAGGCTTTTAGTGAGGGCACATTCGCATGCAACGCATTACCCTGGGCGATTTCGAACTGACCGCCGTCTCCGACGGGATTTACCACCTGGATGGCGGAGGCATGTTCGGCGTCGTCCCCAAAAGGCTGTGGGAGCGCAAGGTAAAGGCAGACGCTAACAACCTGGTGCCGTTGGGCCTGAACTCGGTTGTGGTGCGCACCGGGTCTCAAACCGTTCTGATCGAAACCGGCTCAGGCAACAAACTCTCGGAGAGGATGGTCAAGATCTACGGCCAGCCGGCGGGGTTGTTGCAGAAGCTCAACGCGGCGGGCATTGCGCCGGAGGACGTCGACGTCGTCATCAACACTCACCTGCACTTCGATCATTGCGGCTGGAACACGGTCCGCCGGGGCGATAAGGTGATCGCCACTTTTCCCCGAGCGAAATACTATGTGCAGGAAGGGGAGTGGAAGCACGCTCACGAAAATCAGCGGGACGCGGTCAGCTACCTCACCGAGAATTACGATCCGCTGGTCGAAAGCGGACAGATGAAATTGCTGCGCGGGGACGCGGAAATTGTTCCCGGCGTGTCGGTGCGCGTCTACCCCGGGCATACGCGAGACATGCAGGCGGTACTGGTGCAGAGCGGCGGGCAGACTGCATGCTACATCTCCGACCTGATTCCCACCAGCGCGCACCTCGACCTGAACTGGGTGATGTCCTACGACCTGTATCCCATCGAGACTATCGAAAGCCGCAAGCGTTACTACGCCCAGGCGGTGCCGGAAAAGTGGCTGACCATGTTTACTCACGATGCCAGCCTGCCATGGGCGTATGTGGCGAAGGATGAGAAAGGCAAGATGGTGGCGAAGGGAGAGAAACCATGACGCAGCACAAGTTCAAGGCCAAGCTTCTCGGCCAGGCCGGGACCGAGGTGGCCGCACTCAAGCCGCCGTTCGACGTGGTCGCGGTCTTCGAGCGCAAGGGCCGGGTGCCGGTCAAGGGCACGATCAACGGCTTTCCCTTCCGCAGTTCGCTGATGAATATGGGGGATGGACACATGATGGTGGTCAACGCCCAACTGCGCGCCGGTGCGCAATGCAAAGCGGGTGACACCGTCGCCGTGCTCATGGAACTCGACCAGGACAAGCGGACGGTCGAGCTGCCGGCTTACCTGAAGAAGATCATTGACCGCGATCCCAAGGCCAGGGAATCCTGGACCCAGCTGTCCTTCACCCATCAGAAGGAATATGTGCGGGAGATCGAAGGCGCGAAAAGGCCGGAGACCCGGGAAAAACGCATCGCCGCGATGCTCGACGCCCTGCGCCAGAGCCAGCGCAAGAAGTAACTTCGGCCATCCAACTCCGCGGACACGAATATCCTCTAAACCCCAACGCTCGAGAAAAGTAGTAATCTGCAAAGCACCAATCTGCTTCGGGGCGAAAAGGAGGCTGTATGAAGAAATTCAGCGGCTTTTCGGCCGCGTTGCTGGTTGTCTTTATGGCCCACATGTTGTGGGCGCAAGAACGGGCTGGAGAAGCGAAAAGTCAACCCCACGGCGCTGCACCGCTGGCCGGGCATGAGAAGGGGGTTGGCGGCGGGCACATTCCGCAGCATGGGCCGACGCCGGTGAGAACTGCGCCCGCGCCGAAAAAGCAAGCGCATCCCCAGCAGGGCGAACAGCGCAGGACTTACCAGGATGTGCCCGGGCATCCCGAAGCACCGCACGTGCACGCGGAGAACGATCGCTGGATCGGGCATGATACGGGAAAGAACGACGCTCACTATCATCTCGACCATCCCTGGGAGCATGGACGTTTCACCGGTGCCATCGGGCCGCAGCATATCTGGCGGCTGCACGGAGGCAATCGCGATCGTTTCGACGTAGGCGGATTCTTCTTTCAGGCTGCGCCCTACGATTACGACGCTTGCGCCGACTGGCTCTGGGACAGCGACGACATCGTGATTTACCCGGATCCGGACCACGTGGGATGGTACCTGGCGTACAACACTCGTCTGGGAACCTATGTGCACGTAATGTATTTGGGCCCGGGCTAAGTGCAGCCGGAGATGCGAAGCCGGGCGGACTTCACGTCCGCCCTTTTTCAAGCGCCGCGCGACGGCACAATCACTTTCAGCGCCGCCCGCTCCACCGTGACCTCCACCGGCGTGGAACAGACGTACTCGCCGTCGGCGTAGACCTCTGAGGGTTTTTCGGTTTCGATCCGCAAGCGGTCTGCCTGGAAATACCTGACCTCGGAAAGATTCAGATGGCGGCCGGAGAAGACGGACGGAAAGAGCCGCAGCAGCCGCGCCTTTGCCATGGCCCGGACCACGCAGATCTCTAATTTTCCGTCGTCCATCCGGGCATGCGGAGCGATCAGGATGCCGCCGCCGTAAGTAGGTGTGTTGGCGAAAGCCACCACCATCGCAGGCCCTTCATGGCGAGTCTCCCACCCGCTCGAGGAACCAAGCCGCCAGGCCTGGACTTTTACCGCCACCGGCTGGAAGCCAAACAAGGCCGGCATCAGGCTAAGCAGGTAGCCGCCCCTTCGGCGCAGGGCGCGGGGAAGCTGGTTGGCCCGCCGCGCCACCTCGGCATCGAGGCCCACTCCACCGACACAGCAGAAATAGCGTCGGGGTTCAGGTTCGTATGGCGCGGGCGCCTCGCTCGCGTCCGACGGCGTAATCACACCTAAATCAATCTGGCGCACGTTGCCGCGGCCGGAAATAAACTGTTGCCACGCCCCCAGCGCGCTAGCCGGGCTGCGCAGAGCGAGCGCCCGTGCAAAATCATTGCCGCTTCCGTGTGGGACCACCAGCACGGGGAGTTGCAGTCTGACCAGTTGCGGCAGATGACGGTGCACCGTGCCGTCGCCCCCGAAAATCAGGATGGCATCCGCGTCGGTTGGGTGGGTGGGCAACCCAAGCTGTGCATCCGAAATTCGCGCAAACGGTTTCAGATGCCTGGCCGACGAACCCAATCCGAGAATGGCGGCAACACGCATTTCGCCGCCCGAGATTAACAAACTTTAGCCAATGAAAGTAGCTGGAGACAATACGGTGTGGGGCGGACACTCTTGTCCGCCGCTTTTGACGTTTCGCCAACCGGCGGAGCACAAATTGCTATGTCATCCTGAGCCACGCAGTCGAAGGACCCCTACTAGCGGGAGAGTCGCTGCGCTCGTTTGGAGTGGCACAAGATCTTTAGGATATTTTCAGCGGGTAGGGGTCCTTCGACTCCACAAAACGATTCGCAAGCGAATCGCTTTGCTCCGCTCAGGATGACATGACTATTTGGTGAAGTGCACTTTCTTGATTTTTCCCACTCGTAGCGTGAGGTTTAATGTAGGCGCGAGCGCCCTCGCTCGTGCGTCTTTCTAGTGCACTATCAGCTGATGAGACGCACCTTCTTGACCTTCTTGCCCACGCGGACTTCCAGGATCTGGTCCTTGGACACTCGAAGCATCCACGTTTCGACCGTCGTGCCGTCAATGTGCACCGCTTTCTCTTCGATCTTCCGCCTCGCTTCAGCCGTGGAGGCCACGAATCCCGCTGCGCGGATCAGTTTGTCAGCCCGGACACCTATGTGTGGCTGGGAACCGATAACTTGAGCGACGCCTCTTTCGCCAGGATCCGAATAGACATCGGCGCGCGGGATTTCGACGAGTTCCACGTTTTCCGGAACTTCATCCTTTTGAAACTGCTTCGCCCAGTCCTCTGCCGCCTTCGCCGCCGCATCGGACGAGTGAAAGTCAGTCACGATGCGCCGCGCCAAGCCTTTCTTTGCCTCCATGGGATGCAATTCCTGCTTCATCTTTTCAATTTCGGATAGCTGTACATCCGTCAGCAGTTCGTAGTACCTCCACATCATCGGGTCGGAGATCGACATCACTTTGCCGTACATCTCGAGCGGCGGTTCCTGGATGCCGATGGCGTTGCCCAGCGACTTCGACATTTTCTGCACGCCGTCGAGGCCTTCGATGATGGGCGTGGTCAGGACCACCTGCGACTCCTGGCCATAGGCGCGCTGCATCTCGCGGCCGACCAGTAAGTTGAATTTCTGGTCGGTGCCGCCCAGTTCGACGTCGGCCTTAAGCGCGACCGAATCGTAGCCCTGGGCCAGGGGGTAGAGCAGTTCGTGCAGGGCGATGGGTTTTTCTTCCTGGAAGCGCTTGTGGAAGTCTTCGCGCTCGAGCATTTGCGAGACCGTGAACTTGGCGGTCAGCCGAATCCAGTCCGCGGGTTTCATCTTGTCGAACCACTCGCTATTGAAGCGGGTCTCGGTCTTGGCCTGGGAAAGAATCTTGAAGACCTGCGCCATGTAGGTCTTGGCGTTGCGCATGATGTCTTCCGCGCTCAACGGCGGACGGGTGGCGGAGCGCCCGGTGGGATCGCCAATCATGCCGGTGAAATCGCCGATCAGGAAGATGACGGTGTGGCCGAGGTCCTGAAAATGTTTGAGCTTGCGCAAGAGCACGGTGTGGCCGAGATGCAGATCGGGCGCGGTGGGATCGAACCCGGCTTTTACCCGCAGCGGCTTGCCGGAAGCGAGCGACTTCTCCAGCTTGGCGCGCAGCTCGGACTCCTTCACGATTTCGGCCGAGCCTTTCTTGATGTAGGCCAGCTGTTCGTCGACGGGGGGGAAGGTGGGCATCTGGTGGATTATACCGAGGGCTGTGCTCAAATTGCCGGATTGCCAAATTTTCGGATTGTCGGATTTGAATTCAAACCCTTGCGGTCAGTTGAGAGCTGACGAAAATCGCGCACAGTTCGTCGGCCTCTCGCTGGAGGTTGCCCAGCCGGACAGGAGTGATAATCCCGGACTCGACCAGAAGTTCAAGCCAGAATACCGTTTCGTCAATTTCTTCTACGACGACCCCGAGCCGTGCCACAAACTCCGCCTTGGATCGCGAACGACAGACGGCGCGATAGTTCGCCGCAACCGACGTCCCAGAGCGAAGCGATACGGAGGGCAAAGTTCTTAGTTCGCAGCTTAAGTTCATCGGCAGGCTTCATAAGGGGCCGGCGGTTTTTCAATTCGGCAATTCGAAAATCCGGCAATTCGAAAATAAAGGATTTCGCGCTATCCCGCTGTGACGCTCGTCACAAACCGCCTGCCCACAATCCTGCACTTTCCCTGCAAGACAATATTGATCGCTTCCGAGTACGCCACGTGCTCCTGCTCCAGAATTCGCGCCGCCAGCGTGTGCGCGTTGTCGGTGTCCAGCACCGGAATTGCTTTCTGCACGATGATGGCGCCGTGATCGAGTTCTTCATCGACGAAATGCACCGTGCATCCTGTGACCTTTACGCCGTAGGCGAAGGCTTGCTCCTGCGCCTCCAGGCCGGGGAAAGACGGCAGCAGCGAGGGATGAATATTCAGGATGCGCCGAGGGAATTGCTGCACGAACCAGGGCGAGAGCAGGCGCATGTATCCCGCCAGGCAGACCAGGTCAACTTTGCGCTGCAGCAGGGCGGCCACCACTTCGCGATCGTGCTCCTCGCGCGGCTTGCCCTTGGACGGAATGACCAGGGCTTCGAGTCCCATGTGCTTTGCGACTTCGAGGCCGCCCGCATCCGCCTTGTTGGAGATGACGACGGCGATGCGGGCATCAGGAATTTTTCCTGCCGCCACGTTCTTGGCGATGGCCTCGAAGTTCGATCCGCGTCCGGAGAGCAGGATGCCTAGATTCTTCATGGGGGTCAACTAACGATTATTCATCATACGGAAAATCTGCGCGCCGCGGACGAGTAGCGCCGGCATCCCGCCGGCTGTCGCTGGGGCATCTTGCCCCAGGGGGTTCTCCCGGTTCGAACCGCGGGAGCACGAGCGGGGCGCTCGCGCCTACATTGCCCGGTAGGTTGCGATTTGCCCGCGCTGATCAAGGTCAGATATAGTTTTTGCAGCCATGTATCAGGATTTTCACGCCGTCGATCGCTGGACCAAGCACAAAGTGCACTGCGTCTATCAGGCGCTCATCGTGGCCATTGCCACGCGCCACGCCGACGCGGTTGACATCAAGTTTCTGGTGGACGGGCGCGCCCTCTGGGTTGCCTTGCCCCTTCCGGCCTGGGTGGAATACAAGAAGCGCACCGGCAAGGTGATAACCGACCAGTTCGCGGTGGAAATCGCCGGGCACTATCTGAAGACCGCGCTCGAATCCGGCGAGGGCGTGGGTCGGGAAATGTATTCGCTGACGGTGGAAGAGACTTTCAAGCACCTCGACGCGGTCGTAGATCAACCGGAAGCCCAGCCGGTAAACTAAGTTGGTGGAGGACGGGCGTCCCCGCCTGTCCCGCCGGCGGGACGACCGGCCTCCATTCCTCAAAGTCACAGGCGGCAGATCAGCAGCTCGCGCTCGTAAATCATTTCCGGGGGCAAGTGGGCGTGCAGCAGGATGAACAACTCTTCGTGGCCGATCACTTCAGACTTCCACGCCGCCCGGTCTACGGCCTGTAATTTCTCAAACTTCTCTTTGGGGAAGTCCAGGCCTTTCCAGTCGATGTCCTCATAGTGGGGAGTCCAGCCGATGGGCGTCTCCTTGCCCTGGGTGCGGCCGTGGACGCGGTCCACGATCCACTTCAGCACCCGCATGTTGTCGCGGAATCCGGGCCATATAAATTTGCCGTCGGCGTCTTTTCTGAACCAGTTCACGTGGAAGATGCGCGGGGTGCGGCTGAGCGAGCGCTGCATTTTGATCCAGTGGCGGAAATAATCGCCCATGTGATAGCCGCAGAAGGGCAGCATGGCCATGGGGTCGCGGCGCACTTTGCCGGTTTCTCCGGCCGCCGCGGCGGTGGTCTCCGATCCCATCGTGGCTCCGACGTAAACCCCGGCACTCCAGTTAAAAGCCTGGTAGATCAGCGGGATGGTGGTGGCGCGGCGGCCGCCGAAAATGATGGCGCTGATGGGCACACCGGTGGGGTCTCCCCAGGCGGCGTCGATGGTCGGACACTGCGAAGCCGGTGCCGTGAAGCGCGCATTGGGATGTGCCGCCTTGGCCCCGGTTTGCTTGGCGATCTCAGGGGTCCACCGATGGCCCTGCCAGTCCAGCAAATCGGAGGGAGGCTCGTCGGTCATGCCCTCCCACCACACGCCGCCTTCGGGAGTGAGCGCGACGTTCGTAAAGATGGTGTTGCGGGAGAGCGTTGCCATCGCGTTGGGATTGGTCTTATGCGACGTTCCCGGGGCCACGCCAAAGAACCCTGCCTCAGGATTGATGGCCCGCAGACAGCCCTGGCCGTCAGGCTTGATCCATGCAATATCGTCTCCGACCGTCCAGACTTTCCAATCCTTGAGCCCTTCGGGCGGCACCATCATGGCAAAATTCGTCTTACCGCAGGAACTGGGGAAGGCCGCAGCCACATAGGTCTTCTTGCCGTGAGGATCTTCCACTCCCAGGATGAGCATGTGCTCCGCCATCCAGCCTTCGTCGCGCGCGATGTTGGAGGCAATCCGCAGCGCAAAACATTTCTTGCCCAGCAGGGCATTGCCGCCGTAGCCCGAACCGTAGGACCAGATCTCGCGGGTCTCGGGGAACTGGACGATATATTTGTCCGGATTGCAGGGCCAGGGAACGTCTTTCTGCCCGGGAGCGAGCGGCGCGCCTACGCTGTGGATGCAGGGCACGACGCGTTGCTCGTCTTTATCAATTTCCTTGAAGACTTCGGTCCCGATGCGGGCCATGATGCGCATGTTCACGACTACATAAGGAGAATCCGTAAGCTCCACGCCGATTTGCGACATGGGCCCGCCTACCGGGCCCATGCTGAAGGGCAGCACGTACATGGTGCGTCCCTGCATGGCGCCGTTGAATTTGTCCTTCAGCTTGCGGCGCATGGTGTAGGGATTTTCCCAATTGTTGGTGGGACCGGCGTTGTCTTTAGAGAGTGAGCATATGAAGGTCCTGTCTTCCACCCGGGCCACATCGCTGGGATCGGAGCGCGCCAGGAAACAGCCGGGCCACGAGTCCTCGTTCAGCTTGATGAAGGAGCCGTTGGCCACCATCTCCCGGCAGAGCTTGTCATACTCCGCCTGCGAACCGTCCACCCAATGAATGTCTTTGGGCTTGGTCAACTCGGCGGTTTTTTCGACCCATTTGACGAGATGGATATTGCGCGTGAGTGGCCCGCGGGATCGTGCAGTCTTCATAGCCATCCTGAACAGGGAAATGGAAGCAGGCTTTTAGTCGAACCTTCCATTTTGCCAGAGATGTGGCTGAAATGCTTGCGGGGCAATCGGACGGTGGCCCAGTTTCCGAAACCGTGCATGCATTTTTCGGACTGCAACGACGTCTAAAAAATTGCAATCATTAGGCTTAGGTTCCAGGCCAAATTCGGCAGGCTGGTTCCACCAGCCAAATCCAGGTGTGTACTTCCGCGTCGGCTCTGGTCTTTTCCTCAGCAACAGCACCGCTCTGCCGCATCTAATCTGGAAACCATATGTCCGAATCACGTCCTGGCATGACCGTGGGAGAACTGTTTGCCGCCTGGGGAAGCATCCTCAACGGCCGGGCTCCCATGCTTTCCATCGAAATTACCCGCGAGTGCCCGCTAAGCTGTCCCGGATGTTACGCCTACGGCGACTCCCACCTGGGCGGCGAAAAGAAGTTGACCGAACTCTCCGACCTGCGTGGCGACGCGTTAGTGGAGGGAGTGCTGGGGCTGGTGAAGAAGCACCGGCCGCTGCATGTTTCCCTGGTGGGCGGCGAGCCCATGATCCGGCATCGCGAACTCAGCCGCATTCTGCCCGAACTCAGCCAGCGGAATATTTTCAGCATGGTGGTGACCAGCGGAGTCATTCCCATCCCGATGGAATGGATGGGACTGCGGCGGAACCGGGTCGCGGTTTCGATCGACGGCCTGCCCGAGCACCACGACCCGCGACGCAAACCGGCCACTTATGATCGCATTCTGGAAAATATCCACGGCCGCGAGGTCAACATTCATTGGACCATCACCGGCGCGATGATGAAGCGTGCGGGATATCTCGAAGAATATCTGGCATTCTGGCAGGCGCAGCCGGAAGTGAAGCGGGTCTGGGTGAGCGTGTACAGTCCGCAGCTGGGCGAACACACGCCGGAGATGTTGACCCGGGAAGAGCGCCAGCGGTTGGCGCGGGAGTTGCCCGCGCTGAGGGAAGCTTACCCCAAACTGCTGATGAATCCCGGGATTGCGCAGGCTCTGCTGGAGCCGCCGAAGAATCCGCAGGAATGTCTGTTCTCGAAGATGTCCACGAACTTCTCGGCTGACCTGACCACTCGCGTCGAACCCTGCATTTTTGGCGGTACGCCGGATTGCAGCCAGTGCGGCTGCGTGGTCTCAAGCGGACTGCATCATGTGCAGCAGAGAAAGTTGGTAGGTCCCCTGAGCATCGGCCACCTGGTGCGCGGTTCCACTGCTGTCGGCTCGCTGATGAATCGGCTGCGGTCGGGCTCTGTAATGCCGGCGCGCTGGCACACGCTTACTTCCCAATCATCGGCCCCCGCTGACTTGGTGCAGATCGGTTCAGGCAGATCGGAGTAGTGGATATTGCACCACCACGACTCCCGTAGGGGCGGACGCCCTCGTCCGCCCGGTCGAGCGTAGCTCGACAGGGTTTGTCTACCGCAAAATAGCGGAGCTGTGCTCCGCCGGACAGATGAGGACATCTGCCCCTACGTGGACTGTGGTTAAATTGCCTTCTGATGTTTGCCCGCCGGATTCGCGTGGAATACGAAGAGAACGGACGGCGCCATGCCTGTCCAATGAAGTGGCTGGACAGTTTTTCGATGCGCAATTTCACCAACGCCACCGTTTTTGACAACACCCTTCCGGTGGCCGATGGAGTCATGGAAATCGGGACCCACGTTCCTGTTCAGGAGTTGAAAGCGGCAATGGAGGATTGGTTCCGGAGGAAGAGTTATCTGGCGAAGGGAGCTGTCCTGGCCTTAAGCGAGTCGAAAGATCCCTCATCGTCACCAGGAATCGCTAAAAGCTAAAAGCTGCTTCTACTCCCCGTAGTGCAGCAGCGAAAACACGTCGTACTCCTGCAGCTTGTCGCGCCCCTTCAGGAAGTCGAGTTCGACCACGAATCCGAGCCCGGCAATTTCTGCGCCCAGCGAATGAGCCAGCCTGGCGGTGGCCTCGGCAGTGCCGCCGGTAGCCAGCAGATCGTCAACAATCAGCACGCGCTGCCCTTTCTCGATGGCGTCCTTGTGGATCTCAAGAGTGTTGGTGCCGTATTCCAATGCGTAGTCAAACTTGGCAGTGGCAGCGGGCAGCTTGCCGGGCTTGCGCAGCGGGACGAAGCCGGCATTCAGACGATAAGCGACCGCCGGGCCGAAGATGAATCCGCGCGCTTCCATGCCCAGCACCAGGTCAATGCCGGCCTTGAGGTAGTGTTCGGACAGCGCATCAATCAGCATGGCGAGGCCGAGCCGGTCCTTGAGCAGGGTAGTGATGTCGTAAAAGAGGATGCCCTTCTTGGGGAAATCCGGGACTTCGCGGATCAGCTTTTTCAGCGGCTCGCAGTTGAGACGCGACTGCTGGGGCGTGGGATTCGACATTTACCAGGCTCCTTCGATGCGAAAAGTGGTGAGGCCGGCGACCAGCTTGCTTTCGACTTCCTCGACATCATCGACGCGGGCCGCGCGCGGTCCCGCGCGCAGGCGCGATCTTAGGCCAAGCAGCTGTTCGCGCGATCCCATGGCCAGGACCTCCACGCTGCCGTCGGCGTTATTGCGCACCCAGCCTGCGATCCCCAGGATGTGCGCCTCGCGTTCCACGAACCAGCGAAAGCCCACGCCCTGCACTCTTCCACGGACGATGAAGCGGCTGGCTTGCGTGGTTTTTTCGGTCGAAGTCATCTCTAACCACCCTGTCATCTTGAGCGGAGCGGCTGCTTCGCGAAGCGAAGCAGCGGCGCAGTCGAAAGACCCCTATAAGCTAAACCACTGCCGAAGATCTCGGGGTTCTGCTGCTGGCCACGCGGAAAACCGCCGCGCCGGCAGCATTGTAACTATAGGGGTCCTTCGACTCCGCGGAAAGTTCGCGCAGCGAACTTTCCACTCCGCTCAGGATGACACTACGCTCGCGACAAATAGGCGCCTTCGGCTGTATCCACGCGGATTTTCTCGCCTTCGTTGATAAAAGGCGGAACGTGCACCACCAGGCCTGTCTCGGTCTTGGCGGGCTTGGTCACGCTCGAGGCGGTGGCGCTCTTCAATCCTGGCTCGGTCTCGACTACCGTCAGTTCCACCGTTTGCGGCAGCTCGATTCCCACCGCTTTGCCGTCGAAGAATTCCACTTTGATCGTCAAGTTGGAGATCAGGTAGTTGACCGCATCGCCCAGAATCTCGCGAGTCAGGTGGGTCTGCTCGAAGTTGGTTGTATCCATGAAGTAGTAGCTGTCGCCGTCGGCGTAAAGAAACTCCATCTCGACCTCATCCACCGTGATTTTTTCAATGGGGTCAGGCGAGCGGAAACGGTGTTCGAACATGGCGCCGGTCCGCAGGTTGCGCAGTTTGGCCTGGATGAAGGCGCGCAGGTTGCCGGGAGTGCGATGCTCGACGCTGAAAACGGAATGCAGATCATTGTTGTGCTTGATGATCATGCCGGGGCGAAGCTGGGTGGCGGGGATAGCCATTGCTGGGTAAGTCTCCTTAACTGTTGCGATTCCTTCGGCGGAAGGCGGGCAGGCCACATTTTCCGCCGGATACGAGGTTCCAACTCTTTATTTTACACGGGCTTGAGCTGATTTGGGAACAGGACCCGAATGGTCACCCGGGAAAAACGCAGAAAGAATCCGCCAACCCATAGCGGACAGCTAGAATCAGATGAGCGGAACTTCAATCGAAAGCAACTTTGAGAGGAACTATTATGCGCACTGGGAACTATGAAGCTTCAGATCGTGGCAATTCCGCCGGGACCGCGGTGACCTTCCTGCTGATTGGTTTGGGCGCCGGCACTCTGCTCGGCATGCTGCTCGCCCCCAAAGCGGGCAAGCAGATGAGAAAAGACCTGCGTCGCAAATTTGACAGCGCTCGCGAAACCGTCGACGAGTGGACCGACGACGCCAGAGAGTTTGCCGAAGAGGCCATGGAACGCGGCGCCGATATAGCGGACCAGGTACGGGAAAAAGTAGCTCCCCTGACCAAAGCCATGCGCCGGTAAAGCGGACGTCAGACCTCGGACCTCGGACCTCAGACGTAGGACCTCGGACGTCAGGCGCCGGCAAGCAGTCTTTGTAGCGCCGGCGTCTCGCCGGCTGTCGCGAGGGCATCTTGCCAGTGGAGAAATCGCCGCTTTTCCTTGCACACCGGCACGGGCGAGGACGCCCGTGTCTCCATATAAACAACACTGACGCCGGATGCCCGAGGTCTGACGCCCGACGTCCCTGCTTCCCGACGTCCCTACTTGAAGATGGAGGCGAAAAAGCCCTTTACCTTACCCATGACGCCCTTCCGCTGCTCTGGCGGTTCCGCGATGGTCAGCACTGGGGCGGGACTGGCGGCACGCGACATGGGCAAAGTCCCGGTTCCGAGATCCGGGGCCGATGCCGGGGGCAAGTCGCTGGCCCGGAAGACGAATGGGGCGTCGATCTGCGCGTGCGGCGCGTTGGGTGAAGGGGCGGGCAGGCTCTCCGTGCCGGGAGGCGCCATGGTCAGCGTCACCTGGGAAGCTGGCGTCGCCTGCGACGGCATCCCGGCAGCAGGCTCAGGAGGTGGCATCGGCTTGGCCTCGTCCCCAGGCTGCGCCAGGTGTACCGTCGGCGGCAGGTCTTTTTCGGAAATCTCAGGCGTTGCGGCTGCGCGCATCACCGGGATTTGTGGCGGTGGACAACCGCAGTCGTCGGGCACCGTGGTTTCCATCCGGTCCAGCCTTCCCGAACGAAAGAAAACCTGCTCATTCGGCTTCACCTGATAGGTGCCATTGCCCATCAGTTCCGAAACCATCACCGAAGCTGTGTTTCCGGGCAAGGCCCGGACGCATGTGTCCCCCCGAGCATTGGCGCTGATCGCGTAGTTCACTTCGCCGGGGCCCGAGAGCAGCATGCGAAAGTCCGGCGTGATCACAGAATCGGCGGAGGCATCCGCGGTGTAGTGAGCTTCGAGCGCGCCGGTGCTCATACCCAGCAGCAGATCGCGGCCATTCTCCGAGGGAGTCACAGAAAGAGTGGTTTTGGGACAAACGCGAACTTCGCCGCCCCGAGCCAGGCGCAAGATGGTAGTTTCTGAGCCCGCCGTGAGCGCGGAATTGCCCCAGAGCCGGCTTCCCGCTTCCACTGCCACCCCGGAGCTCCCCGACGCGACCGGCACGAAAGCCGGCTGGGTTCCCTTGGTCAATGCGGCCACGGACGGAGTTTCGAAGCTCTTCCTGGCCTCAGCCATGGGGTGCATGCGCACCAGCAGGACCTGGCCTTTGCTGTCGCTGCTGTACCCGACGGGGTGGACGAGGTCCACCACTACCCGGGCCACGGGCGGCGCCTGCTGAAACTGGTTGATTCGCACCGCGTGTACTTCCCCGGTGCCCACCTCAAGCCGCTTGCGCGCCAGGAGGACTTTGGTGTGGGAAAGGTCAATCACCAGGCGGGGCGGATTGTCGAGGAATTCAATCGCGGCATCAGGGGCCTGACTGGAAACGATCTCCAAGGCGGGCCCTTCCGCGTCGGAAATCATCTTTACCGATTGCAGCACGGCCGCCGGACCCTTGTGGATCGGGGGGTCATCCGGCGTCTGCGCCCATGCAAGGCTGGCGCTCAGCGTAGCCGCCAGAAGATAAAACCGCGCAAGTTGGCAGCCAAAACGGGGCAAAGACGTCACTTCCGAAAACGAGGGTTATCTTGCCACGATATCACTAGGGCTGTGCCGGGAGAAGTAACAAAGGTCGGACGTTGGGGGGCGGACCTCAGACGTCGCTGGTCGGACGTCGGCCCTCGGACCTCGGGCGACGGACCTCGGGCTTCGGGATTAAGGCTTCAGACACGGGGGAAATGAGCACTCGATCTGCGGGGTCGTGCCGAGGTCCGAAGGCTGACGCCCGACGTCGGTTTCACGGTTCGGCCAGGAATTCATATTCGTCGATGACCGCGGCCACGGCTACCTTGCCGTCGCCATCGTCGACGCGCACGACTTTCCCTTTGCAGCGTACTCGGATGCTTTCAGTCAGGGTAATTTCAGGCGGGAGGGTGAGAGTAAATTCAATGACCGATCCGGGGGCGATGGCGGAATCGACGTAAAAGCAAATGCCGCGGGCACTCACGTCCCGAGTCTGGGCGGTCTTCTCCTGCGATCCGTTATCGGCGTAAGTGACCGCCACTGGCAGTCGCAACGCAAAACGGCGCGTGGCCCGCTTTTCGGGTTCAGCCTCTGCCATGAGCTCTCCGTAAAAACTGCAATAGCATGGCGTCTTGGGTCGTTCGTGTCAAGCCAGTATTTCGGCAGGTTTGGCTTTCAGAAACCGCAATAACCTGCATTTGCCGAACGCCGGGCTGAGGCGCCGGCCGGCCATGGAAGACGTCTGGTATAAGCTAGAAGTCAGGCGGTCCGGCCATGGTTTTCGTCCTCGACAATTACGATTCATTTACCTACAACCTGGTCCAATATCTGGGTGAGCTGGGGGCGCAGGTCGAGGTGCGACGCAATGACCAGGTGACGCCTGCGGAAGTCGAGGCCATGCGTCCGGAGCGGATTGTGCTCTCGCCCGGTCCGTGTACGCCCCAGGAAGCCGGAATCACTATCCCGCTGATCCGCCATTTTGCCGGCAAGGTACCGCTGCTGGGCGTTTGCCTGGGACATCAGGCGATCGGGGCGGCGTTCGGAGGCAATGTCATACGGGCGCCCCACCTGATGCATGGCAAGACCAGCCAGGTCCAGCACGATGGCAAGACAATCTTCGAGGGCCTTCCGTCTCCCATGACGGCGACGCGCTACCACTCTCTCATCGTCGAAGAAAAAAACCTGCCCGCGGATCTGGAAGTAAGCGCCTACACCACCGAGCGCGACGGCTCCCGCACCATCATGGGCCTGCGGCATCGAAAGTTCGCGGTGGAAGGCGTGCAGTTCCATCCCGAGAGCGTGCTGACCGACGAGGGGAAGAAGTTGGTAGAGAACTTTCTGGGAATCTAGAGCAGTTCTGAAGTTGATGACGCGGGTAAACGATACTGGGAGGGCACGAGTTCAGCGGTGCCGCAGTTACCTCAAAGTCTGTTCTTATTGGCGTGCTAGTTGGCCCATTCTTAAGACGAATCGAAGTGGTAAATTTGCCATAATCCCTTACCGGACAGTTCCATGGCGATTCCGCTTTCCAACGAAATCCGGGCGTTGCTCGATGGCCCCAACTTCGCCCATCTCGCCACTCTCATGCCTGATGGCTCACCGCAGAGCGTACCCGTTTGGGTCGGCCTTGAAGATGACCGAGTCCTGATCTGCACTGGGGAAGGCTCGCTCAAAGGGAAGAACACGAAGCGCGATCCGCGTGTTTCGCTCTCCATCGTCGACTTCCACGACCCGTACAGGGAAGCCCAGCTTCGAGGCCGCGTGGTCGAGCGTCGCCCGGATAGCGACTTGAAGTACATGGATCCAATCTCGCTCAAGTACACCGGCAAGCCGTTTCCGTTTCGCAGCCCGGAGGGGAGAGTGGCACTCGTGATCGAAGTCGAAAAGGCGCGCTACACCAAGCTCCCGTTCGAACATACGCCAGCGAGATAGGGCAAATCTCTGGGTACTTCCTTGCGACTAGCGCTCCAAGCTCTGGATCGGATCCTGGGCGTCATGCGATGCTCCGCAACTTACCCGATGGGCCACGTACGCTCGTTACACGACCCGTCCTATCTGAACGATGTACAAAGACGCGTGAGCCCCACCCGACCGTGACGCAGGAAGGGACAATGTTTCGCGAAAGGGCGCCGTTTATCGTCTGGACTATGCGAACTGTACTCCGTTTCGTTGCTGCCGAGTTCGTTATCTGCTTGAGCCATCAAGGCATCTGTGCCGCGTCGCAGAAAGAAAACTGTGACGATCCCTGCGGCAAGCCAACCGCGTGGGAGAACTTCAATTCTTTCGAGCTCAGAGTGAAGGTACCGGGAAAATCCGGCAACCAGTTTTGGCGCGGACGATTCGACAAGGAATCCGATGACATTCAGATCGAGGTAGAGAGCACAGATGGTCATAAGACAACCAAAGGGAGGATTCTTTTGGTCGGTGGGCGCGTGATGGCCATCCAAGGGCCGATAGCCGAGGCGGGCTATGAAATTGACGCACTCGACGCACCGGTGCTCTATCAGAAGCTCGTGATCCGTCTGTTGGGCGAAGCTTTTCCTGATGCCCCTGCCGGGACGGTCGGCGAGCGAAGTATTGACGTGAAAAACGCCACAACTGGAATACAATTTGCGACCCCCAGCGCGCAGGGATTTATCGAAGCACCGTGGCACTTGACGGGCACAGTTAATACCCATTCGCCTAACAACGTTCAATACGAGTTGGCCCTGACCGCCGCTGGACCAGCTTCTGGCGGCAGCCGGAACTATGTGGCGAACTTCGAAGGACGACTCTCCAATATCGCGACGGCTAGAATCGACGATCACATGCAGCTCGATGGCTGGAAAGTTCTTGTTCTAGGTGTCCAGACCCGGCAAGAGTCGCGGCAAAGTGTTTGACTATGGTGCCGCACCGGCCGAAGCTCGTTACAGGGAAGTTGCCGACATCCGAAAAAGAATTGCGGCCGACGACTACCCCGGCGAACCTGATCCGTCCCAAAACTTTACTGGATTCTGGAAACAGAATTGTGACGAGGCCTTCGGCCTTCAGATTATGCCCTACGGCAAGGATGGCAAATATTCCGTTATTTTCTGCGGCCCCGGGGGATGCGGAACACCTGGTGAAGAAGGAAAGAACACGTTCATCACAAAAGATCCCGACTACATCGTAGTCAGCGGCAGTGAAATTAGAATACGGAATGCGGATGACGAATGGGATACCTATCTCCGCTGCACGACGGACGCTCATCCCGTCTTGAAATACAAGGAACAGTGACATCGTTTATAGATTCAGTTCCAGTCGCAGCGTGCCTGCATCTTGATTTGCTGCTGTAAACCGGCACTGATATCAGCAAAGCGGCCGTCGAGGGCGCTAAAGTGCACCACGTTCCGGCGCCTGTGACGCGAGCGAACTTTGTTGCTCTTCAAAAGCTCGTTGCGTTACGCGCCGCGGAAGGCCAGCGCCAGCAGCCAAACGTTCAGGACTGCGATCAGAATCGCGGTGAACCAGGCGAGCATCTTCAGCCACGAGGCGTTGGTAAACTCGCCCATCTTTTTACGATCGCTGGTGAACATCACTAAAGGAAAGACAGCGAAACTTAACTGCATGCTCAGGATGACCTGGCTGAATACCAGCAGGTTGGCCGTGCCTCTCGTTCCCCAAAATGCGGTGACGATGACGGCCGGAATAATCGCCACCGAGCGTGTGATCAGGCGACGCAGCCAGGGACGCAGGCGAATGTTCAGGAAACCTTCCATCACAACCTGACCGGCGAGCGTGCCCGTCAGGGTGGAGTTCTGGCCGGATGCCAGCAGGGCCAGAGCGAACATGGTGCTGGCTCCGGTCACTCCGAGCAGCGGCGTCAGCAGTTTGTGAGCGTCGTTGATCTCCGCCACGTCGTTGTATCCGTGGCTGTAGAACGTGGCGGCGGACACAATCAGAATGGCCGCGTTTACCAGGAGCGCGAAGGAGAGAGCGATGGTGGAATCGATGGTTCCGAAGCGAATCGCCTCGCGTTTGCCCTTGGGAGTACGTTCGAAATTGCGAGTCTGAACCAGCGCCGAATGCAGATAAAGATTGTGCGGCATTACGGTGGCCCCCAGGATGCCGATCGCGATATACAACATTCCCGGATCCCGAATAATCTGAGCGGAAGGGATGAAGAACCCCTGCGCGATGCCCAGCATGCTGGGCTTGGAGAACAGGATTTCCAGCCCAAAGCAGACCCCGATCACGCCAATCAGAGAGATGACCAGCGCCTCGACCAGGCGAAAGCCCTTCTGCTGCAGGAACAGGATCAGCAGAACATCCAGCGAAGTCAGGCACACGCCCCACAGCAGCGGAATGTGGAATAGCAGGTTGAGCGCGATGGCGGAACCGATGACTTCAGCCAGGTCGCAGGCGGCAATCGCGATCTCGGCGCCGATCCAGAATATGAATGACACGGGACGGCTGAAGTGGTCGCGGCAGGCGACCGCCAGATCGCGGCCCGTCACCACTCCCAGCTTGATGGCCAGGGTCTGCAGCAGGATGGCCATCAGGTTGGACAGCATGATGACCGAAAGCAGCGAATAGTTGTATTTTGAGCCGCCGGCCAGGTCGGTGGCCCAGTTACCCGGATCCATGTAGCCCACGGCCACCAGATACCCCGGCCCGGCGAAGGCCAGGAGCTTGCGCAGAAAGCCGGCGGACTCCGGAATGGGCAGGCTGCGGTAAATCTCCGGCAGGCTGGGGCGGGCAACGGCGTGCCGCCAGCCCTGGTCTCGGCTGGTTTCCGGGCTAGAGATGGGGGGCAACTCCGGCGGCGACAACATTAGCGCAAGTATACACAGAAAAGTAAACTATGGTTAATTACTTTTGGGATTGGCCCCGGCTCGCCGGGCGGGACGCCCGGCCTCCATCAGCGTCACCCAGACTTTCTCCGCCGCGGAGCCGCCCAGGGCGACTCTCCCGGCATCGGTGTCCAGGGTCAGGGTGTGATCATAATTCCGCCCGGAGACGTGCACCTGCGCGCCCGGGCGGATGCCGCGCTGTTCCAGGAATTCCAGCAGGCGGCGGTCGCGTTCGTAAATGCCGCTGACCAGGTAATTGGCCCCCGCCTCGGCATGGGCAAGGAGAAGCAACCCGCGCCGGCGCCGGCTGGTGGGACTCTCCAGTTCGCTGAGGTTGCCGTGAGGACAGGCCCCGCCGCGCCCCAGCCTGGCCAGCAGCTTGGCCTCAAAATCCGGGGAGACGGCATGCTCCAGCCGCTCCGCCTCGTCGTGCACCTTGTACCACTCCATGCCAAACATTTCCGCCAGCATGCGTTCGATCAGGTGATGGCGAAGGGTGAGCTTGCGGGCGATCTTACGTCCGGCGGCCGTGAGGCTGACCTCGCCGCTGCTCTGCACTCGGACCAGGCCATCTTTTTTCAGGCGCCGCACCGCCATGGTGACCGCGGGCGGAGAAACCGAAAGCCAGTGCGCCAGCGTGGCCGAGATCACGGTCTCGCCCTCACTTTCGGCCTCGAGGATGGCCTTCAGGTAATCTTCCTTGGAAACAGTGATCATCCAGCAAGTATTATACGTTAAGCATAGTTAAGAGAATGTACATCGAAATCTCAGTCTCAATATGCAAATGCCGGTTTGACATCGCCCGCACGTCCTCCTAACCTTGTGAGTCTCCGGCTATGAAAGTTCTGGTCATTGGAAGCGGCGGGCGCGAGCACGCGCTGGTATGGAAGCTGCGCCAGTCTCCGCGAGTTTCCCAGGTGTATTGCGCGCCCGGCAATGGGGGGATCGCTGAAGAAGCCGTATGCCTGGCGGCCGACGTGAAAAACGTTGGCTCGCTGGTGGCAGTGGCGGAACAGATCCGTCCGGACCTGACTGTGATTGGGCCCGAGTTGCCGCTGTCGCTTGGAGTGGTGGACGAATTTACCCGCCGAGGCTGGCGCGTCTTCGGACCTAGCAGGGCGGCGGCGCAACTGGAGTCGAGCAAAAGCTTCGCCAAGGAATTTCTGAAACGCCATCGTATTCCCACTGCTCATTTTGCCATTTGCGACTCTATCGACGAAGTTCTTGTGGCGCTGCCTCATTTTTCTGCTCCGGTGGTGGTAAAGGCAGACGGTCTGGCCGCGGGCAAAGGCGTGGTCATTTGCCGGACGAAGGAAGAAGCGGCCTCGACGGCAGCGGAAATGTTCAGCGGAAAGACCCTGGGGGAAGCTGGACGGCGAGTGGTTCTGGAAGAATGCCTGCAAGGCGATGAGCTTTCGTTCCTGGTCCTGAGCGATGGCGAGCGAGTAGCACCGCTGGTGGCAGCCCAGGACCACAAACGCATCGGGGATGGCGACACCGGTCCGAACACCGGCGGCATGGGCGCCTATTCCACCGCCAATATCGTGGATGAGCCGATGACCCAGTGGTTGTTGCAGCACGTCGCGCGTCCTGTAGTGGCCGGGATGAAAGCGGAAGGCGCGGAATACAAAGGCATTCTCTACTGCGGTCTGATGATGACCGCGCGCGGGCCCATGGTGCTCGAATTTAACTGCCGCTTTGGCGACCCCGAGACCCAACCCATACTGATGCGCCTTGAAAGCGACCTTCTGGAAGCGCTTGAGGCCTCGATTGAAGGCCGGGTCAGCGAAGGCGACTTCCGCTGGTCGCAGGATGCGTCTGTCTGCGTGGTGGTTTCCTCCGGCGGATACCCCGGCACTTACGAGGTCGGCAAAAAGATCATGGGCCTCGAAGACGCGGCCAAAGTGGAAGGCGTAAAGGTCTTCCATGCCGGCACCACCCGGCGCGATGGCGCATTCTTCACTGCCGGCGGACGTGTGCTGGGAGTGACGGCGCGGGCGGCGGATCTGAAGACCGCGGTGGATCGGGTGTATACCGCTGCGTCGAAGATTGGATTTGAAGGAGCGCATTACCGCAAGGACATCGCCGCCCGAGCGCTGAAGAAATAGTTGGGCTCTGTTGGCAGTTTTGCGGAGCGCGCTAATCGAGTACGGTGCTGGATACGTTCACGGTGCTGCGATGCGTTTCGGACGAGTTCGAATAAGATACTTCTGGTTTTTATCCCAAATGAAGGACATTCATGAGCACAAAGCCTCGGGTTTCGATTGTGATGGGAAGCGATTCTGACCTCGATATCATGCGCGAGTCGGCGAAAGCGCTGGAGGAGTTCGGGATCGAATACGAGATCGACGTTACCTCAGCGCATCGTTCTCCTGACCGCACCGCCGAATTCGCGCGCAAAGCGGCCGGCCGTGGAGTTCGCGTCATCATTGCGGGCGCCGGGGGCGCGGCGCACCTGGCGGGCGTCATCGCCGCCCACACTTCGTTGCCGGTTATCGGAGTGCCCATCCCGTCGACCTCCCTGCAAGGCATGGATTCGTTGCTGGCAACGGTGCAGATGCCCGCCGGCATTCCGGTGGCGACGGTCGCGATCGGCAAGCCGGGAGCGACCAATGCGGGCATTCTGGCGGCGCAGATTCTGGCGCTTTCCAGTGAGCCGCTGGCGAAAAAGCTCGCGGCCCACAAAGAAAAGCTGGCCAACAGCGTGGAAGAGAAATCGAGAAAACTGAAGATTACGGTGGGAGCGTCATAGAAGCAGCGTGTGTGGGGCGGGCGCCCTCGCCCGCCGCGTTTGACTTAGTCTTTGACTTTTCAGAATCTTGAACCATCCCATCCATTGGTCGTGCGGGATGCGTTTTCAAAGTCAAGGGCGGCGGGCGAGGGCGCCCGCCCCACATCAAACCTTTACAGATTCAGGCTCTTCAGGTATTCCCGCAGGGGGCCGCCCAGGTCGGGGCGCTTGAGGGCAAATTCCACCGTGGCTTTCAGAAATCCCAGTTTGTCACCGGTGTCGTGGCGTTTGCCGTCGAAAACGTAGCCGTAGATTTTCTCTTTTTTCAGCAGCTGCTTCAGCCCGTCGGTGAGCTGCAGTTCCCCTCCCGCTCCAGCCTTCAGGTTGGCCAGGGTCTCAAAAACCGTCGGCGTAAGAATGTAGCGTCCGATGACCGCGAGGTTGGATGGCGCTTCTTCCGGACGCGGTTTTTCCACCAGGCTTACGACTTCGTACAGCTTGCCGTTTGACCCCGGCACGGGCTTGCCTTCAAGTACTCCGTACGCGGAAATGCCGGGGCCCTCGACCACCTGGGTCGCGAGTACGGAGCACTGCGTCTGGTTGAAGACGTCCATCAATTGTTTGAGGCAGGGCACCTCGGCGTCGATGACGTCATCGGCGAGGAGGACGGCAAAGGGCTCGTCGCCAACCAGTTCGCGCGCGGTGAGGACGGCATGGCCGAGGCCCAGCGCCTCTTTCTGCCGCACATACGCGATGTGAATCAAGTCAGAAATCTGGCGGACGATCTTCAGCAGGTCAAACTTCCCCCGCTCCTCCAGCATCTTCTCCAGTTCGTAACTGACGTCGAAGTGGTCTTCAATGGCAGACTTGCCGCGTCCGGTGACAATGATGATCTGATCGCAGCCGGCGGCGACCGCTTCCTCAACCCCATATTGAATGATCGGTTTGTCCACCAGGGGCAACATCTCTTTGGGTTGCGCCTTGGTGGCGGGCAGGAACCTGGTGCCCAGGCCGGCGGCGGGAAAAACCGCTTTGCGAACTCTTTTTACCATTGCCGATTTTCCTCTCGCCGCGTGCGTCGATGGCCGAACTAGAGCTTGATGATTCTGATCCCGCGATGAAATTACAGAGTCGGACTGTCTGTCCCCAGCATGCTCTTGCGAATGATCTTCATGGGCACCGAACCCTGCCGCATGAAGTTGTCGTGGAATTCCTGCAGGGTGAATTTGCTGCCCTGCAGTTTCCGGTAGTCCTCGCGCAACTTCAGGATCTGGAGCTTGCCCAGATTGTAGTAGAGATACGTTGGGTCGGAAGTGGCGCGCTTGGCTTCCACCTCCGCCACCGGCGGGACCTGGAAGCCTTCTTTCACGAAGAATTCCTGCCCCTGTTCCAGCGTCATCTTGCCGGTGTGCATTTCGATGCCGACAATGAAGCGCGCGTTGCGCAGCAGTGCGTCCAGCAATTGTCCCAGTCTCAGGTTGCGGTCGTGGTTGCCGTAGCCTTCGTCGAGCATCATCTGTTCGGTGTAATGCGCCCAGCCTTCCGCATTGCTGGCGTTATAAAGCAGCTTGCGGGTTTTGGACGGGGCCGCCTGCAGCCAGAGAAACTGGGTGTAGTGTCCGGGATAGACCTCATGAATGGCGGTGCTGGTGATGGTGCCGCGGTTGAAACCCTGCATCCACTCTTCGACTTTTTCCGGTTTCCAGTCGGGCCCGGGCAAGGTGACGTTGAACATGGCTTCCGTCGCCTTGGTCTCGTAGGCGCCGGGCGTATCCATGGAGGCGGTGGTGAGAGCGCGCTCGAAGGGCGGCGTTTCCTCGACGATGGGCGGGACGGTCGATGGGATGGTGATGATGTGGTGTTGCTCAATGAACTGCCGCAAGCCGCCCAGAGTGTCGCGGAAGGTCTGCAGCAACTGGTCCGCGGGGGGATGGTCGCGATGCAAATCGGCCAGCACTTCGGACGTACTGCGATGCGGATCAATCTCGGCGGCTACCTCTTTAAGCCGTTGCTGGTTGCGCCGCAGGTCCGCATAGCCGATCTCGAGCAGGCGATCCAGGGGAATGTCCACCATCTCGTCGTACAGCAGCTTCTTGCGAAAATTCTCAGCTCCCAGGCGATAGTCGCCGTTGGAAGCCGGCAGCAGGTCGGTTCGCAGAAAGTCCTCATACTTGCTCAGGGCTTCGATCGCGGCATCGTTGCTGGCCTTAAACTCGGCCAGCAGCGCGGGGTCGCGCACTTCGCGGAACGCCGCCGGAACATCATTTTGGAAGAACTTGATGTTGTCCGGCATTTGCTGCAGCGCCACTTCGGTGTACACCCGGGGAGGATTGCTGATGTTCTGCCGGGCCGCCTCGAGAACGCGGGGAATCTGGCGCTCGCGGGCAATCAGGGACCGCAGCCGGTCGGCGGCCGGCGCAAAATTCCGTTTCATGATGGTGAAAATGCCGTAACTCAGGTCCGACACGTAGACGTCAGGGTCTTTTCTCCACATCTGGATCGATTGCAGTTCCAGCAGTCGCGCCTGGATGGAAGAAATGAGAACTTCCAGGTCGCCTTCCGACACCTGGGACAGCTGGCTGGCCTGCATCGAGTCGAACTGTTTCTGGAACCGCTCCAGCCCTGCGATCTCCGCCTCGACGCTCGAACGCGAGAAGTCTTCCAACTTCGCGTCGTACTGGTGGAGGCCCGCCTGGGTGCCTGCCGTGGGATGGAATTGAAAGTAGAAATCGAAATAGTCATCCACCAGACGGTTGAAGGCAGCCTGGGGCTGGAGGGACGCGCCCGTCGCCGCCTGGGCAAATGGGATCGAAGAAAACAGAGCAAGCTGAATTAGAAAGCAGAGTGCGGGAGTGAAGGTTCGTTTGATCATTGTGAATTTGACGGCGCCTCAAGTTTTTACGTCACGACGGTACGGATGGCAAAACTTGCCCGGCGGGCGACATTTCTTCCAGCAGCCCGCGCAACTGGGCCAGGACCTCTGCCGGTGAAACCGCCTTGGAAACATACTTCAGCGTGCCGTCCGGAGTAAACTGCGCTCCGCGCTGGGACGAAACGAATTTTGCCAGCTTCCCCGGATCGATTTCCGCATTCTGGCGAAACTTGATGGTCACCAGGTCCCGTTTGCGCTCGATGGCGGTTGCACCCACCCGCATGGCCAGCAATTTGAGCGCCGCGTACTCCAAGAGGTTCCGCACCGGGGCCGGAGGCTCGCCGTAGCGGTCTTCCAGTTCGGCGCGAACGTCGTTCAGGCGCGACTCGGATTCCACCCCGGCCACCCGTTTATACATGCGCAAACGCTGGTTCTCTTCCGGAATGTAATCCACCGGGATGCGAATATTGAGTCCCAGGTTGAGTTGGGTCTCGGCTTCGTCCGGGGCCGCTTCGCCCTTCATCTCGCGGACGGCGCGATCGAGCATCTGGGTATAGAGTTCGAATCCGACGGCTTCGATATGTCCGCTCTGCTGGCCTCCCAGCAGGTTGCCTGCGCCCCGCAGTTCGAGATCCAAAGCTGCAATCTTGAATCCCGCGCCCAGGTCAGAAAATTCCTTCAGCGCGGCCAGCCGCCGGCGCGCGATAGGAGTGAGCTCGATCTCCGCCGGCAGCAGGAGATAGGCATAGGCCCTGCGATTCGATCGACCCACGCGGCCGCGCAGCTGGTAAAGCTCGGAGAGTCCCAGGCGGTCGGCGCGGTTGATCAGAATAGTGTTGCACAGCGGAATGTCGAGGCCGTTTTCAATAATGGTTGTGGAAACCAGGATGTCGGCCTCGTGATGCATGAACTTGAACATCACTTTTTCCAATTCGCCTTCCGACATTTGTCCGTGACCCACGATTACGCGGGCCCGAGGTACCAGAGCCTGCAACTTGGCGGCGATTTCCCAGATGCTGTCGACGCGATTGTGCACGAAGAAGACCTGGCCGCCACGTTCCAGTTCCTGCTCCATGGCGGACTGGATCAGCTTTTCGTCCCAGCTGGCGACTACAGTCTGTATCGCGATACGGTCTTTCGGGGGCGTCTCGATCACGCTCATGTCGCGCAGTCCTACCAGCGACATGTGCAGGGTGCGCGGAATCGGCGTGGCCGACATGGTCAGCACGTCCACCTGCTTGCGCATCTGTTTCAGGCGCTCCTTGTGGCGCACGCCGAAACGCTGTTCTTCGTCCACCACCAGCAGTCCCAGGTCGGCGAACTTCACGTCTTTCGAAATCAGGCGATGGGTGCCGATCAGGATGTCGATTTTGCCGGCTTCCACTTTCTGCAGAATTTCTTTCTGCTGCTTGGGTGAGCGGAAGCGGCTGATCATCTCGATGGTGACGGGAAAAGCCGCGAACCTCTGCTTGAAAGTTTCGTAGTGCTGAAAGGCGAGGACGGTCGTGGGCGCGAGCACGGCGACTTGCCTATTGTCGCTGATGGCCTTGAAAGCCGCGCGCATGGCGATTTCCGTCTTGCCGTAGCCGACGTCGCCGCACAGCAGGCGATCCATGGGCTGGGTCGATTCCATGTCGCGCTTGACGTCGGCGATCGCGGTTTCCTGATCTTCGGTCTCGCTGAATTCGAAGGTGTCTTCGAACTCGCGCATCCATTCGTTATCGGCTGAGAAGGCATGGCCCTGGGCAGTCTTGCGCTCGGCGTAGAGCTTGAGCAGCTCGTCGGTCATGTCCTTCATGGCCTTGCGCACCCGGGCCTTGGTCTTGGCCCAGGCTGCGGTGCCGAGATGGTTGAGAACGGGCTTGGCCCCTTCCGAAGACCGGTATTTCTGCACCAGATCGAGACGGGTCAGTGGAACATAAAGACGCGCGCCTTCCGCATATTCGAGCAACATGAATTCCGCATTGCCGTTGCCCTGGTTGATCTCTTTCAATCCCTGGTACTGCCCAATACCATGCTCGACGTGGACCACGTAGTCGCCCACCTGCAAGTCGCGGAAATCGGAAAGAAATGCGGAGGTCTTCGATTTGTGACGCTGCGGACGAGAGACGACCGCCTCGGACTCATCGAACAGATCACGCGCGCCCAGAATGGAGAGGTTGGCGTCGGGGAAGGTGACGCCATCGGGGACATAAGCCTTGGCCAGCGTGGCGGTGAGCAGTTCGCCGGAGAAATAGGAAGTTTCATCGGCATAACTCTCTCCGCTGCGGGTCCGGCTGCCCAGGCGGAAGGAAACAGCGTACTCGCTGAAAATGTCGGCCAGGCGTTCGACTTCGCCGGTGTTGGGCACGGCGATCAGCACTCGCTTGCTGTCCGCAATCAGCTTCTTTACTTCCTCGAGCATGGTTGGAACCGAGCCGTGGAAGCGGGGTGTGGGCTGGGTGTGAAACGAAATGGCCGCCGCGGAATCGTCGCTGCGCTCGATTTCAAGATGCTCGACATCGGCTCCCGGCAGGCTGGCTAGTTTCCGCCCCCAGTCTTCGGGCGAAAGATATAAGTCGGTGGGCCGGACCAGGTTGCCCACTCCGCTGCTCTCGTGAGCCTGCTCGATGCGAGACCAGTTGTGATCGAACTCGGCCCTGAGCCCTTCCGGTTCGTCGGTCACCACCAGGGCGCGCGGCAGCAAATCGAACACGGTATGACGGGCGCCCGCCACCGGCGCATAAAACTCCCATCCGGGAAAGACGGTGACTCCGCCGGAGCGCGCGGCCTGCTCAATGATTTCCTCGTTGCCCGTGATGCGCTTCCCGGACAGGCGGGCATGCACCGCAGCCAACAGTTCCTCGCTGACTGGAGTCTCGGTAAGGGGAAGCAACAGGGCTTCGTCCGCGGAATTCGAAGAGCGCTGGGTGGCGGGATCAAATCGTCGGATGGATTCGACCTCATCCCCGAAAAACTCGATGCGCACCGGGCGTTCGTCCTCCGGCGAGTACACATCGAGAATGCCGCCGCGGAGGGCGTATTCTCCGGGCATTTCGACTACATCCGTGGAGTGGTAGCCGACCGTGTTGAGGTGGGGGAGCAAGTCGTCGACGTTGAGGGACTCTCCGCGCCGCACAATCCGCGCCAATTCGGTGTAATACTCGGCCGAACGCAGGCGAAGAGCGGAGGCGGTGATCGGCGAAACCACGAAAGACGCCGCGCCGGTGGCGATCTTCCATAAGGCGACCGCCCGCTCTTCCTGGATCTCAGGATGCGGGGAGAGATTCTGAAACGGGAGCACGTCGTGGTTGGGAAGCGAGACCACGGAATCCGGACTGGCGGCCCCGGTGAGCTCGCAAAAGGCTTGCAGCACCGGAACCATGTCTTCGGCAGAGCGGTTATCGGCGACCACGATAATCAACGGGCGCCCGGCTGACTTCTGCAGCAGGACTAAAAGCAAAGCTTTTGCGGTGGGGATCAGCCCGGAGACACGAATCCGCCCCGTGCCCTCTTTGAGATGGGAGGCCGCGCGCGAGAAAGCGGGCAGTTTTTCCACGTCCGTGAAAAGATCACGAACGAAGGGGAGAACCATGCAGGTTGATTTTAACAGGGCCGCGAGAAATGTGGGCGCGAGCGCCCCGCTCGTGCGGAAGCGCCACGGACGACTGTCGGGCAGCGCCACGGACACTGCCGCACGAGCGGGGCGCTCGCGCCTACATCAAGATCCGCCCCGCAATAGTGGCCGGGTCAGGCAGGTGGGGCCCCCACCGCCGTTGACGCAAAGTTCGGGGCCGGGGAAGGCGTAAACGTCGAATCCGGAAAGGCGGAGTTTTTGGTTGGTCTGGCGGTTCTCCTCCAGAGCCAGCAGGCGTCTTTCCCCCAGCGCAAGCACGTTGCAGGCCAGCGTGTCGCGCTCCGAATATTCGATCTCAACGAGGCGGTAGCCGCGCGATTTCAGGAGTTCGACTGTTTCGACTGCCAGCCAGGGTAGATCGACCAGCACGGTCTGTTCGTCGAGCAGGCTCATCAGAGACATCAGATGCAGACAGGCCGATGGACCCGTTCCGTACGGCAACGGCGCCGACAACACTTCAATTCCATGCGGCATGAGCAGCGCGCGCATTTGCTCGATTCCAGCCGGATTCGTGCGATAACCTTGACCGGTGAGCAGAGTCTTGGAATCGAGCCAGACCATGTCGCCGGCTTCGGTCTTTCCGGGCGGCTGAATCCGGCCCAGTTCCGGTATGCCCAGGCTTCGACAGAATTCGACGTGTCGCTGCGCTTCCGGAATGCGGTTGGGTTTGCCAGGATGCAAGCCAACGACACCATAATCAGTAGTCAGAGACGGGTCGTGGGTGTAGACGGCATCGAGCGAAAGATCGGGAGCCGAGGGCAAGTGAAGCACTTCCACTCCGAGGTATGCCAGCAGGCCACACAGCTTGTCATGATGCGCCTGCGCCTTCTCGAAATCCGGCGGATGCAAGAATCCCAGCTCCCGCCAGCGGTCGGCCACCGTCGGCTGGTTCCACCCGGCGGCTCGCGGCGAGCACACCAGCACGCGCTCCAGTCGTCCCACCATGGAATGACCGTTAAAGGCGAGACTATCTACAACCGGACCGCGCAATTCACCCGGGCTGCTCAAAGATTGCGACCGCCTTCCCGCTTTGCAATCTAAACAGGTCCTATGACAAAAGCAATCTGGGAAGGCGCCGTGCTTGCGGAATCGAACCAGTGTGTGGAGGTGGAAGGCAACCAGTACTTTCCTCCCGACGCCATCAAAGCGGAGCATTTCAAACCAAGCGCGACCCACTCGCTGTGTCCCTGGAAGGGCACGGCGAGCTATTACGATGTTGAGGTTGCCGGCAAGCTCAACCACGATGCGGCCTGGTTTTATCCCGAGCCCAAACCGGCAGCGAAGCAGATCAAGGGGTATGTGGCGTTCTGGAAGGGCGTGAAGGTGGAGAGGTAAGGCAGACCTGACCGAGCTTTGCTCGGCCTGACCGGGTCTGAGACCTGGTCCCACACAGTCGGTGGCAATGGTCAAAAATCCAGATGGAAGCGGAAACCGGGCGCCAGTACCGGGCCGCGGTCGCGGTTGTAGCCGGGATTGTTAACGTGTTGCAGGTCAGCCCCGGCGAAGATTCCCCGCCACACATGCGCATTGTAGTAACACTCCACAATATTTTCCCGGCCGTAGTTCAGGCCGCCGTCGCCGAGTAAAAAGCCCAGGCCTCCCAGCGCCAGGTATTTCTGATGGTTGGCGGAAATGCCGTTCGACACGAATACGCCGCCCAGCTTGTCCTGCTGTCGATGCCATGGATTTCCCGCCAGGTCGGCGCCCAGCTGAATGGTCTGATCGACCTCGGTGTAGGCATAGGACTCATGCTGCCCCTCGTTCCATCCCCAGCGCGCGAAGCCGCGCACATGATGAGCCAGCTCCTGCTCGAGATTGACCCCGAAGCCATACTTCACGGTAGTTTGGAGAGCGTGAGCGCGGATTTCCGGCCGGGGCGTCCTGCCCGCCAGGAAGTCGTTGATGGCCTGCCGGTATAGGCCCATGTTGGCGTGATTCACGAACGACAACAGGCGCAACGTTGTGACCCGATCCCGGAGCACATTAGGGCGGACTTCGAGTTCGTAGTTTTCCGCGCGGGCGCGGCGCAGGTTCCAGTCCAGGTCGGGTCCGTTCGCCACTTTGGGCATCAGCGCTTCGCCGAATCGAAAGGCCCAGTTGCGGTCGTGATATTCGGCAATGACGCCGACGGTGTAACCCCGCGTGTCAGCGGCATAGTCGTAGGCGCCGTTATTGTCCACCGTCCAGTTCATGAACTGGGAATGACTATCGCTGCCGCTGTCATTGAGATCAAAGAAATCAGCCATCCCGAACTTGCCGGCGCGGAGTTCCAGACGGCGCACCGGCAGGCTGGTTGCCAGGGCAAAAGGGCCGCGCTCGGTCTCGATCGTTTCCGAGCTGAGAGGGATGATCTGCCGAATCATGGCCCGCGCCAGGTAGGGGCTGGGGCCGAGTTCGGGGTTGCGCACTACGTCGACGTTCACGAATCCGGCCAGGCCCAGCGCGTCGCTCAGGCCGCCGCCGGCGGCGCTCTCGACATCCGCGAAAACTTCCGTGGTGGGACTGAGTTGATAGCCCAGGAAAATCGTGGCCACGTTCGAGGTGGCGTGCTCCGCCTGCGAACGGAAACTGTGGGCGCCACTGTAAGGAGCGTCGAACGACGGATGCCACTGGAAAATAATATTGTCCTGGCCTGAGACCCAGTAGGGCGCGGTTTGAGAGTGCGGAAACAGGCTGAGGGCAGGATCGTCGGCCGGCGTCGTGCTCTCGACTTGCCCATGGGCGACGCTTGTGAACCCCAGCGCCATCACTGCGCAAACTCTGGCCCAGTCAATGAGATTTTGGAGAAGTCGCGGCATTTTCGTTGGTTGCCCGATATTTTGCGCCTTCGAGTATACACACGTAATTAACTATAGTTAACTATGCAGGGAAGAGCATCGGGTGGGCCATGGCGGCCGGAAAAGCAAAAAGACAGCCCGGAGCCCCCCGAGACTGTCCTTGGCTCTCCCGGTTAGAAGAGCATGTCACTGGCGTAAAGATAGTGCAGGCATGTTGCAGGAGTGTTGCGGACCGATGAATTTCCGGTAAATTTGGGCCGGCCCTCCGAAACCGGTGGAGCTCCCTTGGACCGCCCGGGGGCGTCCCCACGTGGCCGGCGGCGCTGGTCGCTGCTATATTTATCAGTTCGCAACGACTGTACCCATGGCCCGTAAAGTCGAAGCTTCCCGCAAACTGCAAAAACGCGCCGAGCAAATGATTCCCGGCGGGGTCAATTCTCCGGTGCGCGCCTTTGGTTCGGTGGGAGGCGATCCGCTGTTCATCGTTCGCGGGCAGGGCTCGCATCTTTGGGATGCCGATGAAAACAAATATATCGACTACGTCGGTTCCTGGGGACCGCTGATCCTCGGCCACGCTCCGCCGGGCGTGCCCGAAGCCATCGCCACCGCGGCCAAGAACGGAACCAGTTTCGGGGCCTCGACCGCCGCCGAGGCGGACCTGGCCGAGATCGTGATTTCGGCCTTTCCCCAGGTGGAGAAAATCCGCTTCGTCAATTCGGGCACGGAAGCCACCATGTCGGCCATCCGCCTGGCCCGCGCTTATACCGGGCGCAAATACATCGTAAAGTTTGAGGGCTGCTATCACGGCCATGCCGACGCCTTGCTGGTGAAAGCCGGCTCGGGCGTGGCCACCCTGGGGATCCCAGGTTCGGCGGGCGTGCCCGAAGAATTCACCCAGTTGACGCTGGCCCTTCCGTTCAATGACACAGAGGCGCTGGAACTGGCATTCAGGAAATTCAGCAGACAGATTGCCTGCGTGATCGTGGAGCCGGTGGTGGGCAACATGGGATGCGTGCCGCCGAGTCCGATGTATCTGGATGCCTTGCGCGAGATTACCGACCGCGAAAAATCCGTGCTCATCTTCGACGAGGTGATGACCGGATTTCGCCTGGCCTTCGGCGGAGCGCAGGAGCGATACGGAATTCTGCCCGACCTGACCACCTTCGGGAAGATTATCGGGGGCGGTCTTCCGGTGGGTGCCTACGGCGGCCCGTCCGAAATCATGGACATGGTCGCGCCTCTCGGCCCCGTCTACCAGGCCGGAACGCTCTCGGGGAACCCGCTGGCCATGGGTGCCGGACTCGCTACCCTGCGCTACTTGCGCAATCATAAGAGCACCGTCTACACGACCCTGGAAATACGCAGCGCGCAGTTGACCGAGGGTGTGACTGCGGCGGCCAGAGATGCAGGAGTGCCGATCTGCTGCAATCGCGTCGGATCCATGTTCACCTGGTTCTTCAGCGACGGTCCCGTGACCGATTGGACGTCGGCCGCCAAGTGCGACACCAAGGCTTTCGCCCGATTCTTCCGCGCCATGCTGGATCGAGGCGTTTACCTGCCGCCGTCCCAGTTCGAAGCCGCGTTCCTCAGCGCCGCCCACACCGAAAAAGACGTCCAGCACACCATCGCCGCCGCCAAACAGGCATTCGCGACCGCCGGCAATGCGAGTTAACTGAGATCTGAGAACTAAGAACTAATAACTGCTTTCCGCAACATTTCCGGAATCGTCACAAACTCATAGCCTTCCGACTTGTATCGGGAAATCAGCCGATCGGTCGCAGTAATAGTGTAGGAACGGTCGGCCCCGAAGTCACGATGTCCGCCATCGTGCAGCAGGATTACATCACCGCCTCGAACCTGGCGCGTGACTTTGCGCTCGATCTGTTCGGCCGAGGTTGCGTTCCAGTCATAGCCGGTCACGTTCCACATGATGGGTTCGAGGCCCATCTGCCGTGCCATGCGCAATACTGCAGGGCGCCGGCCACCGAAAGGGGGCCGGAAGAGATTGGAGTGTTCGCCCACGGCGTCGGTCAAAGCGCGATTGCAACTTTCGAGCTGCGCCCTGACTTCCCGGGCGCTTTTGAAGATGAGTAGAGGATGGGTAAAGGTATGGTTCCCGACCACGTGCCCGGCTTTGATCAGCTCGCGAACCACGTCGGGCCGTTGCTGCACGTAGCGCCCAATCAGAAAAAACGTGGCGTGAACCTGGTGCCGGGCCAGCACGTCCAGTAAATGCTGGGTGTGCGGATCGTTGGGACCGTCGTCGTAGGTAAGCGCCAGCTGCTTCGACCCGCGGCCCAGCCCGGTGAAGGCGTGGCCGAACCATTGCCCGGTCGGCGCCATGGACTGGTAGCCCGCAGCCGAAGCGGCAGCGACAGCAGCAGTAGTCAGGTAAAGCCACACGATCTCGCGATTGTAAATGGAGTTCCTGTGAAGGGTCCGGATATGCTTTAGCGCAGCTCGGATTTCACTGGATCGGGCGCGCGAGTTCCGAGCCCGATCAGCATTGACATGTCTTTGGGATAGTTCACATCCCGGCCTCGAGCCAGGAAGTGGGAGTAGATTGACGTAGCCGCGCCATAGAAACCAAAACCCGAAGAGACGATGCGCGAATGCGCAAGGGCTCCAACGATCGTGCCTAAAAACCGAAATCCGGACGCCCCGTTGGCTGCACCCTGACCCGCACCTCCCCCGTCGGCCCCGTGCATGCCCGCGTCGCGGTCGTGGTCTGCCATCGACGAACTGGCTAACGCGACGGAGATTGCAGTGGTCAGGTATCTCGTTCTAGGGGTTGTAACCTGCGCGCCGCCTTCGGAGTCGAGACTCAGGTGCTCGCCCTTCGCCACCGCGACACCTTCCAGGCTGGCCTCTACCGGCTGCTGGATCCCGCTGGGAGGAACCACCTGGTGAAATACGATTCGCAGCTGCCCGTTCCGGCCCAGTCTGCGCGCGGGCCTGGCTTCCAGGACCGAACCTTTGAGCTGGCTGCCTTGCGGAAGAAACAGCCGTTCGGAGACCACCAGCGGTTGGCTGATTACCGCTTCGACCAGGGCGCCTTTTTTCGTGCTCGCTGAATTCAGCGGAGTCACCAGCAGGGCATGCACCACGCTGCCGGCAGGTGGCGGAGCGCCGATGGCAGACAGCGTCTCCGGTCGCAACGGCTCGGTTCCGAATTCAAGGGGTTGCCGAAGGTCGGCGTTGAAGCTCGCCCCCGCATCCATATACTGCGGATGGTAGGGAAGCTGCGCCACGCCGTATCTCTCGAGACGATGCATCTTGGCCGGCGCGTGCAATTGTTTCTTAACGCTATCCCATTGGCGCCGGGCTTCCTGCCGGGCCTCGGCCACTTTTCGCGATGCCAGATTCTTGCCTTCCTCTTTCACTCCCTGCTTCTTCTTTTCATCGGCGGGAACAAACTGCAAGACGCCGCTCGGCCCGCGAGCGACCGATGTCTGCAGCGGCAGGTGACGGCCATCGGCAAGCACCAGTTCATCAAACTCGATCTGAACCTCGCGATACGGCGAGAAATCGGCGTTTAGGGCCGCGACGGTGCGCTTCCTCTTCGAGACGGACTCGATCTGCGCGATTTTGCCGTTGACGTCACTGCCGGCCGGGACTACGAGCTTGTCAAACGCGTACACCGGCTCCATGATTTTTCCGTGGACCGCCTGACCTACCCGGCGAACCCGCACTTCTTTATCCAACGCCACTTTCAGCGGCGTTCCCAGAGGTACCGTCAGCGGAATGGAAGAAACGGAATTTACCGGCAAAACGGAACCGGAGGATGGAGGAACCGGCCCCGAGGGGCGAACCTTAAGCGTTTGACACCAAGCCCCGCTGGGACAGAACAATGCCAGGAAGAGCGTCCAAATAAGACACCGCATGGGCGTTTCTCCTTCTCTCGGCCCTGCGACTCGGCTTCGCTGGCTGCGAAGCCCGGAGAGGAAGAAGTCCGGGAAGAAAATGATACAGGAAATTCACAGCCGAAGCCGAACCGTTCGTGACTCTTTGCGGTTGGATGTGAGGCCCTGCGGAATTGTTGCACTCCGGACACATTCTTTCAGTCCGGCTGAGACCTGTTAACTCTTTCCACAATTGCCTCCGGGCTGCAAGCGAGATATGCTGCGAAGGAACTTCACTATTCCTTCTGACCCATGGCCAATCTTTTTGAGCTGCCCCGCTATATTGCAGTCGAAGGTCCCATACGAGTCGGCAAAAGCACGCTGGCGCGAATCCTGGCCGAGCGTCTCAATGCCCAGCAGGTCATGGAGTCGGAGGATAATCCTTTCCTCGGCGCCTTTTATAAGGGCGAGCCCGGTGCCGGCTTCCAGACTCAGTTTGCGTTCATGATCCGCCGCTTTGAACAGCTCCGCGCCCTCGACCTTGGCCCGCGCTCGCAGAAAACCGTAGTCACCGACTTCGTCTTCGAAAAGGACAAGGTCTTCGCCTGCCTCAACCTGACCGATCAGGAACTGGAAATCTACAACCGCTACTACAACCATTTCCGCGAACAATTGCCCACGCCCGACCTGGTCATCTACCTGCAAGCCACGCCTGAAGTGCTGAAAAAACGCCTAAAAAAGAAAAACGCGCCGGGGGAGAAAGCGATCAACGAAGATTATCTGGAAGAAGTGATCAAGGCCTACGAACACTTTTTCTTCCACTACACCTCGTCGGACCTGCTGATCGTGAATACTTCCGAGATCGATTTTGTCGAGCGTAACCAGGACTTGCAGGAGTTGCTGCGCAAGGTCTCGGCGCCGATCAAGGGAACGCAGTATTTTCTGCCGCTGGGGAGCCAGGAAGCAGCCAGCGCATGACACCGTCTAGCCATGCGAGGGAGTCGGCAACGCTGCTCTAAAGCGGTGAGACCATCTCCAGTGGAGCCATGAAAGCAGCAAAACTCCATCGCCGACGGCGCTAAGGATGACGACAGACTTCACCAATCCCAAGACGAACAATTCTGTGATCGCCACCAATAAGCAAAGCAAGGCGACGAACAGCGCCGCACGATCGGCAATCGACATCCGAAAATTGTTTTTGCTATACCGGAAGCTAAGGAAGGCCATCACGAACATCAGCAAAGGGAAGATAAACGCCCATAACCCCGAAATGTTCGGCATCAACCAGCCAAAGTAAAAGCCCAATAGGAAACGTATTCCAAGATAGCCGGGTATGTATGGAAACCATATCCTCCAGAGCTGCAAGGTTGCGAGCAGGAAGGCTATCAGCGATGCTAGGAGCACCGATCCGACGACAAGCTCCCGACTACTCTCCGGATGGGCTCGGAGCTCATCCCTCTGCGAACAGCGCGATTGTGACAATAGACATAACGAAAGCGCCGGCAATCTTCAAACCGGATTTCGCCTGTTCGGACACCGATCGTTTGTCTCGCTTGAACTTCATTATCAAAATACTTCTAACCTATATCAAGTCAGTCTAGAACTTCTGGAACCCTACGACTTTCGATATTTCGTTCGGTGTAGGCTCTTGCGAAACATCCGCGGATCGTAGCGCAACGGCTCCGGCGCATGCAGCGCGATCTTCCTGAACTCCGGATGCTGCGGATTGATGAGCCAGTTGTTCTCATTCACCGCCAGAGCTGAGGGCACCAGTAGCAGACAGGCTTCGCCCTTCTTTACGAATTCATCGCCAATCTGTGCGAGCTCGGGAGGCGCGGGCGTTTCCCGCCAGTGGGCCGGCAGCTCGCGGGGATGAAGTTGTTCCCGCGACAGGTTGTCGGGAACGTCCGCGATGGCCAGAACCAGGTCATTGGGAGCGTCTTCCGGATCAAGGTGGACAAAATATTCCAGCATGGCGAGCGACTGGTGCTCGGAGGTGTAAACCAGGCGCGTGCCTGGGTTCGACCAGCGCCCGCCGTAGCGGTAAGCGCCTTCTCCATCGAATGGAGCACGCGCATAGGCCTCGCGCAGCACGCGGAAAACACGGGTCAACTCATGCCACCATAAGCGATGCGACCAAGAATGTTTTCCACCTGCCGCGCTCCGGGTTCGGTGTCGATGGCAGCGATGGGCGCCACGCCTCCCAGTGCCCGATTGCTGCGCTTGAGCCAGCGGCTGGCGCGCTCGCCATCGCCGAGGGTTTCGCGGGCCAAAGCCAGCAGGCGCGCCATGCGGTAGAGCCGGTCGGATTCGAAGCGGGCCAGGCGTCCGCGGCGCCGGCGCTGCAGGCTGCGCGGCGAGAGATCGAGCGCCCCGGCCAGCTCTTTCAGGGTCAGCCCGGAGGCCTGCATCAGTTGTTCGAGGACGGCGTGCGGAAAGCCTTCGCGAATCGCCTCCCGCAGATCGCGGTCACTCGCCAGCGACCGGCCCAGAACGCGCTTTCCACCCAACTGCCGCAGTACGGCCTGAAGTTCGTTTGCCATTTGTCGTCTATTGTAGCGACAAATGGCAGCATGAAGCAATGCCTTCATAAAATGTGGGCGCGAGCGTCTCGCTCGTGCCGCGTTGGAGGGGGTGGGAAAGAAAGTGAAGACCATCCGGAAAGCTTGCTAGCCCTGCCTACTTCTCGTGCCGGGCAGCGGATAGACGGACAACCCCTTCCCAAGTTTCGAAAACTCAGGATCGGCTGTCACCAGCCATGCGCTGCTCTCGATGGCCAGTTCGGCGGCCAAGGCATCGGCGTAGCCCAGGCCGTGTCTTTGTTTCAGAGCGCCAGCGCGGGTAGCCCTTTCCCGGTCCACGGCGATGACGGTGATTGGCATCTCCCGCAGGATACCTTCCGCTTCCCGCGCCTTGGCCTCGCCGTGGCGTCTCCATGTGACGTAGAAGACCTCGCCCCAATTGACTGCCGACATCAAAAGACGCTCTTCGTGGCGCAGCGCCTCTCCCAGCAGGTGGCGAACCTTTTCGGCCACCAGGCCCCGGTCCTCGAAAAATCCGGTCAGGGCATTGGCATCGAGCACATAACGTCGACGGCTACGAGAAGTACCGGAAGCCACTATTTATTTCTCTCGCCTGCGTTCGCGTTCGCGCTCCGCGAATATTTCGTCGAACATAGAAGGCTCGCCTGGAGCCGGCTTCAGGAAGCCCATGATCTCATCGAGCCGCTTTTCGGTCATTGGGGTCAACACCAGCCGACCCCGCTCCGCGCTCCAGGTGGCCCTGGTGCCCTTTTCAAGGCCCAGTTGCTGCCGCAATTCTGCTGGAATCACGACCTGGCCCTTGGAACTGACGACGGTGCGATAGGCGGTCATGGCCCAATCTTACCATAGAGTAAGACATATGGCATGCGTCTTACCACCTTGGTCTTTGTCTGTCTGTATCTCGCAGAGAGGCCGGGCTTTGCTCGGCTGGGCAGGTGGGACACCTGCCCCTACGGGGGCGTTCATTGGTACCTGCCAGCCCTATCGACCTGCGAACGGTTTGCGGCTACAATAGCTTCCGTAGCATCCAAGATGCAGGCAGGCTCTATCCGCCGGGTTGCGGAGGGGCACTGGAGGACATCGTGAGTCTGGTTCCGATCGGCGAACCTCGCCGCAAGATTACTGTCGCTTCGCTACGCGAAAAGAAACTCCACCACGAACCCATCACCTGCCTGACCGCGTATGACTATTCCAGTGCGCGCCTGGTCGATGAGGCTGGGATCGACATTGTTCTGGTCGGCGACTCGCTGGCCCAGACCATGCTGGGTTACGAGAACACGCTTTCGGTCACGCTGGACGAAATGTTGCACCATACTCGCGCTGCCCATCGCGGGGTGAAGCATGCCTTGCTGGTCGCGGATATGCCCTTCGGCTCTTATCAGGCGGACCTGAACGACGCCATTCGCAACGCCGCGCGTTTTGTGAAGGAAGCCGGGGCGGAAGTGGTGAAGATCGAAGGCGGCGAGAAGCGCGCCGACCTGATCCGCCGTATTATTGACGCCGAGATTCCGGTGGCCGGACACATCGGCCTGACGCCGCAGTCGGTGAATGTGATGGGCGGATACAAAGTGCAAGGCAAGAACCTCAGCGGCGTAGAGCAGCTTATGCGCGATGCGGTTGCGCTCGACCGCACGGGCGTGTCCTGCATCTACCTCGAAGGCATTCCACGAGAAGTTGCGGCCATGATTACGGCGGAAGTCGAGACCCCCACCATCGGGATCGGTGCGGGGCCGGACTGCGACGGCCAGGTGCTGGTCTTCCACGATGTTCTCAATCTCAGCTTCGGGCATCCCGCAAAATTTGTCCGGCGGTATGCCAACGTGGGTGCGGCCATCACCGGCGCCGTGCAAGCGTTTCGTGCGGATGTGGCGGCGCGTCAATATCCTTCGGATGAAGAGTCTTACCATCTGCCGAACGAAACCCGGGCGGCGCTCGAAACGGTGCTGGAACGCAAGCGAGCGATGGGGCGCTAGAGGCGGGATGACACAGTCGCGTCTGGGTTTATTGGCGGCGATCGTCGCCGTGCTGGTTTCCTGCTCGGCCACCCCGAAAACGCCCGATCCCACGGCGTTGGCCACCGCGCGCATTCTCGCCATCCCCGAGCCTGTTCCGGAGAAATATCGCAGCCTGATTCATATGAAGGGCTGGCGGAACCCATATCTGATCATTCGGGCGGACGGGGTCGGACTGCTTGACCCCGACGATCACCTGGAGCGCATATTGAAGCCGGAAGAACTGACGCAGGCGCTGGGCAATCTGCCGCCATCGGCGTGGCCTTACGGGCGCGTGGTCGCAGTCACCGAAAACAGCATAAAAGGCTCGGCGGATGACGAGGTGAAGATTCGCGCCAACCGGGCCATTGTGGCCGGAACTCTGGAAAGCATGCACGTGCTCATCAACTGGGTCCCTTCCGCCTGATACCGCTTTGCCCTCGCGTGATGAGAGTCCTCCATAGCATCGATGAAATGCGCGCCGCCAGCCGCGGCGCGCGGCGCGACGGCAAGCGCCTCGGGTTGGTGCCCACCATGGGAGCGCTCCACCAGGGGCACCTCTCCCTGGTGCGCGCGGCCAGGGCGCAGTGCGATCAGGTGGTGGCCTCGATTTTCGTGAATCCCCTTCAGTTCGGCCCCAACGAAGACCTGGCCAAATATCCACGCAATTTTGAGCGTGATCGCGAACTGCTCACGCAGGAAGGTGTCGACTTCGTTTTTGCTCCCGGCGTGGAGGAGATGTATCCCGCGGGCGCGGTCACCTACGTCACGGTCGAAGGTCTTAGCGACAAGCTCTGCGGCCGCTCCCGTCCGGGGCACTTTCGCGGCGTGACCACGGTGGTCGCAAAGCTTTTCAACATCGTGGAACCGGACCAGGCCTACTTCGGGCAGAAAGACGCCGCCCAGTCGACGATCATTCGGCGGATGGTGCGCGACCTGGACATTCCGGTCGAGGTTGTGGTTTGCCCGATCGTGCGGGAACCCGACGGCCTGGCCATGAGTTCCCGCAATGCCTATCTCGATGCTCCGCAACGACAGGCCGCGCTGGTGCTGCATCGCTCGCTCCTGGCCGTACAAGACCGTTTCGATCGTGGGGAACGCAAGGTGCAGGCGCTGATCGAAGCGGGCCGGCAGACTTTCGCGCGGGATACGGCAGTGCGGCTCGACTATTTCGAGATCGTTGATCCCGAGACGCTCGATCCGGTTAGTGATCTCTCGCGCGGCGCCTTGGTGGCGGTGGCGGCGTTTGTGGGCAAGGCGCGCCTGATCGACAACGTTGTTTTGGCACCATCACAGACCACGTAGGCCCGGACGTGCTCCTTCGACTGCGCTCAGGACCTGGGCGGACGAGCGGGGCTCGCCTTCAGCGCGCGATCTATCGAAAAGCAGCCGGCTTCGCCCCTACGTGGTTCGTGGTCAGCCCCTCGAAACATATTTGTTGCCCGCGATGATGTAGCGCAATGGGCTTTCCGCGGCTTTGGTGATGCCGATGCGGGGCGTAATCTCGATCCGACGCGGTCGGAAGCCATCGTCCGTGATAAAAAGATCAGACTTTGGGCTGGTGAGGTCTTTTTCGTTGTCGCGTTCGCGCGTGATGCCGAAGGCTTCGGCCAGGCGACCGGGGCCGCTGGTCAGTTTTCTCAGGTCGCCGCTCCTGTCAATGGCGATGTCGCGTGCTTCCGCCATCAGCTCAATCCCGGAAATGGGCTCGAGCGCGCGGAAGAGCACACCTCCCGCCTCTCCGTCGGGCAGGCAGGAGACGTTGAACAGGTAATGATTGCCATAGATGAAATAAACGTAAGAAAGCCCGGGCGGGCCGAACAGGACAAAGTTGCGGGGAGTGCGCCCCCGGTGGGAATGAGCGGCGGGGTCGTCCTGCCCCAGATAAGCTTCCACCTCCACGATGCGCGCGGTAAGAAGGTTCCTGCGCTGGCGCCGTACCAGGATTTTGCCCAACAGGTCGCGGCTGACCGCGCGCGGATCGCGCGTGTAGAAGTCGCGGGGAAGCGGGACCATCGAGCGCGAATTCCTATTCTTGGCTATCCTCATTGCCCCACCGCATAATAGTGCCACGGGTCACAATCCTGAAGGAGGATTCATGCTGGGGAAATCTTTGAAGGTCACTTCTCTGCTGATTTTGATGGCGCTGGCCGCGGCGGCGCAAACCATTCCTGCCGGGACCAGGTTGACGGTGCGCGTGGGTTCGGAAATCAGTTCTGCCACCGCCAAAGCTGGCGACAGGTTCGACGCCACCCTGGCTCGTCCCCTGGTGGTCAACGGCTAAACCCTGGCCCGGACCGGCGCGCCGGTACGGGGCAAAGTGACTTCCGCGAAATCCAGCGGACGGCTGCATGCTCCGGGAGAATTGACATTGCGTCTTACGTCGGTGCGAATCAGCGGGCGTATGGTTCCAATCGCTACCCGCGCGCACTCCGTCACGGGTAAGGGCCACACCAAGGGCAATGCTACGAAAATTGGCGGCGGTGCAGCCGCCGGGGCGCTGATTGGCGCATTGGCGGGCGGAGGCAAGGGCGCCGCCATCGGGGCCGGCGTCGGCGCCGGAGCCGGCACCGGCGTAGCGGTTGCAACTGGCAAGGAAGAGGCAGTGGTCCCGGTTGAGACGGCCTTGACCTTCACCACGGTCAACAAATGACCCGCTGCGCGTAGGCCCAGGCGATGTAGGCGCGAGCCGGGCGCTCGCGCCTACATCGATTTGATCTACGCGGCGCCTTTGATAACGCCTTTCAGGTACGCCAGCACTTCTTCCGAGTGTCCTTCAGGCTTTACTTTGTGGAAGATGTGCCTGATCTTGCCGTCGGGGCCGATGATGAAAGTGGTGCGCGCCACTCCCATCACTTTCTTCCCGTACATGTTTTTTTCTTTGATCACGTCATAGGCGTTGCATACTTTCTTTTCGGCATCGCCCAGCAGGGTGAAAGGCAGTTGGTACTTTTCCTCGAATTTCTTTTGCGCTTTCGGGGTGTCGGGAGAGATGCCCAGCAGCACGGCGCCGGTATTCTGCATCTTTCTATAGGAGTCGCGGAACTCGCAGGCTTCGATGGTGCAGCCTGGAGTGTCCGCCCGGGGATAGAAAAACAGGACTACGTACTTTCCGCGAAAAGCCTTGAGCGAAACTTCTTCTCCATTCTGGTCGGGCAAGGTAAAGTCAGGGGCTTTATCATTGATATCGATAGCCATGGCAGCGTCTCCTAATTCCACAAAGCTGGGTTCTACGAAGATTGGCGCCACCAAGTTATATCGCACCGCACGGTGGGTCGTCATCCTAGGGGCATTGGCCTTGATCTGCGCTCACATGGCCCTGGCCCAGTCTGCCGCCGCCAAGAAGGCCATCAAAGGGCCGCGCGCCCTGGGCCTGGTGGAACTGGCGGCCAACGGCAAAGCGCACCTGGTTCCCATCACCATCCTCTACGATGGCGAATTCTACGATGCCAGCGCGTACAAGGCGGCGCCCGTGCCCATGGCGCTGGAGAGCGGTACGGTGTACGAAGGCTTCCGCACCGGCGTCTCCCTGGGACTGTTTACCGTCACCGGGGCCCTGCAAGGTAACAACACCTGGGTTGGAGCCGGAACCTGGCAGTCGGACAGCGCAATTGCAGCCGCAAAAGACGCGGCGGCGAAAAAAAGGGCGGTCATGTCGAAGCCCGCCCCGGAACCGCCTGAAGGCCCACCGGTGTTAAGGCGCGCCAGCCCGAAACCCAAGTCGGACGATGCCGCATCCGGGAAGCCCGCAGCCTCTGGTCCAGCCTCGCCGGCTCCTGCGGCTTCTGTCCCGACCGCCACATCCGCGTCCCCGGCGGCAGCTCCAGAGGCTGACTCGGACCGGCCGGTCCTGAAGCGGCCTGCCCCCGCCACTGACACTACCGCATCCACGTCTCCGTCTGCAGGTCCGGAGGGCGAAGAAGATTCGGATCGTCCCGTCTTGAAACGGCCTGCCCCCGCCGCCACCGAGGTCGCCACCAAGTCTTCGCCGCCGGATTCACAACCTGCCGAAGATCCGGATCGTCCGGTCTTGAAGCGGGGCGCGCCGACTCCGGCGGATTTGAAGAAACGCAGCGCTTCGGCGGCGGCGACAGCGGCAGCCGGGAAAGTTGCGCACAAGCCGGCGGCTAGCCCATCCGCGCCTTCGGCCCCGGTCCAGCTCATTCCCGCGATCTCGGACGCTGCCGGTCCCGACCCTCGTCCCTACACCTACAGCCTCAAGCCGGAAGAAGAACAGAAGTTGCGCAAGAAAATTCTATTGCTGGCCGCCAATGAAGTGCGGGCGTGGGCGGCGCAGCCGGAATCGGCCGGAGCGCAACCCGCAGCCCATGCGTCCCGGCCCGGACGCATGGCGAAGCCGCCCGAGCCCACCTTCGAGGATGCACAGCTCCACGCCTTCGATCTCTCCAACAGTAACGAGCCGGTGCTGGTGCTGACCGCGAAAGCGCGGATGCCGGTCCATCCCAATACCGAGTCCAACCTGCAGTACATCATCACGCTGGTGGCTCGCGAAGATATCTACGGCGACCTGCACAAGGTCTTGGCCAGCGTTACAGACACAAATCATTTCGACGTTCTATCGAAGTTGGAACTGATTGACGCGGTCGACGCCGATGGCGACGGCCGGGGCGAGCTGCTCTTCCGCCAGGTTTCGGATGCGGGCAGCGCGTTTGTGTTGTATCGCGTGATCGGCGACCAACTCTGGCCGCTATTCCAGGGAACGCCAGGGCCGTAAGAAGAAGAATGGAGGACGGGCGTCCCGCCCGTCTTTTTCTATTTCTGACCTCTATTTCTGAGTCATCACCAGTTCGCCGTTCTCAACTTTCATGCCGCCGACGTTGTCCGGAAGTTTCAGCCGGTCGCGCTGTTCGTTGAGTTTCTTCTGCAAAGCGTCGTTTACCAGGGACACGGGAACATTCAGGTCGCCAACTTTGAATTCCGTGGGATCGAAGGTGGCGTAGCCGTCCTTCGATCCCAGATGTCCTGAAAGCGTGACCCACACATCTTTGCCCGCAATCTGAGTAAGAAACTGGCCATGCGCGACGTCGCCGTCGAAACTCACCTGGTAGTCTTTGACATCGGGCTGGCCGGGCGCAACTGCCGCCTCCGGAGATCCGAGGCCGGGCACTGCCTGTGCAGCTGCCGCCAGGGGAATTTGTCCCGCGGCCTGGGCCAGCGCCGCGCTCACTTCGTCAGAATTGATATGGACTTCAGCCGGAGGCTGTCCCGGCTGCTTGGGCTGGTCGAGCTGCTGCACCTTATCCTGAAAGGACTGCGCATTGACCGCGGCGGTCGCGGCCGGCTGTGGTTGCGCCACCGGCGCCGGCTTCTTCAGGACCAGGATGAGAGCAAGCAGCGAGGTGACCAGAGTGGCCACGCTGATAATGCGATCAAGTTTCCATTTCTTCATACCCGAACCTCGACGCCGGTATGAACATGTTACCGAGGTCCAGGCGAAAGAATGACATAACGGAAGGTACTGACCGCGTGGGCTTGCCTGTGCTATTCCCTGGCCATGTGGGACCGGGTCTCCGACCCGGTCAGGCGGCCTGAAAGGCCGCTATGGTTTTGCCGCTAGAGGATCGGGATAGAGCGCCTCCACAACCAGCGATACTCACCCGCAGCGTTGACCAATCCCGCCCGCACCGGATTCTGGCAGATGTAATCAGCCTTCTCCACAAGGCTCTCATTCGACCGCAAAACATGATCAAAGAATTCCTCCTGCCAAACGGGATCAGAACGGCCCAGCAGAACATTGACCTTGCTGGCCGATGTTCCTTTGACCGCATGCATGATCTGAGGCAGGCTGAAGTTGAGTCCATTCACATCTCTTAGAGAGCTCAACAAAAGATGGGTGTGATCCGGCATGACCACTGCGGTATGCAAGTCGAACTTGTGGCCGTTTTCCTTCAGACAGCACTCGAGAACAATGTCTCTGGCTTCGGGAGGAAGGCGCCAGCGGTGGTCTGTCGTGAAAGTGATGAAGATTGGCCGATTGTCTTTCTGAATGGGGGAAGACGACGGCGGTAATCGTACTTCGGCTGCATAAAGCCGCGTCCCTCTGGGCCGCCTGACCGGGTCGGAGACCCGGTCCCACACAGACCTATCCCAGCTTCTTGGCCAGCAACTCATTCACCATCTGGGGATTGGCCTGGCCCTTCGAAGCCTTCATGACCTGGCCGACAAAGAAACCCGCGACCGTTTTCTTTCCGGCGCGATACTGTTCGACCTGCCTGGGATTGGCCGCGATGATTTCATCGATGATCTTCTCCAGCGCCGAAGTGTCCCGGGACTGTTCTGGACGGCCCTCTTCTTCATAGACGACGGAGAAATCCTTGCCGCGCTCGAACGCCAGGTCGTAAAGATCTTTGAGCATCTTGCCCGAGATCGCGCCACTCTCCACCAGGTCGGCCGATGCGGCCACGCCCTGCATCGAAATCGGCGACTGCTCGATCTCCAGCCCCTTGGCTTTGAGCCGTCCCATCAACTCGCTCTGTACCAGGTTGGCCACGCGTTTCGGACTCTTGGCCGCCTTGGCGGCCGACTCGAACTGGTCGGCCAGAGACTTGGTGAGCGCCAGCACCTGCGCGTCCTGCTCGGTGATGCCGTAGTCCGCCACCATGCGCTTGCGCCGGGCTTCAGGGAGCTCAGGGAGCGTGTCGCGAATTTCCTTCTGCCATTTCGCGTCCACGACCAGCGGAAGCAGGTCAGGCTCGGGAAAATAGCGATAATCGTGGGCCTGCTCCTTGGAGCGCATGCCGTAGGTCTTGCCTTCCGCGGAGTTGTAAAGCCGCGTTTCCTGCGTGATTTTGCCGCCGGATTCAATCACGCCAATCTGCCGCTCGATCTCATACTCCAGGGCTTCGCGGATGAAGCGGAACGAATTGACGTTCTTTACTTCCGTCTTGGTGCCAAATTCCTTCTGCCCGCGCGGGCGCACGCTGATGTTGCCATCGCAGCGCAGCGAACCTTCCTCCATGTTGCAGTCGCTGACTCCGGTGTAGAGGATGATCTCTTTCAGCCGCGTGAGATATTCGTAAGCTTCCTCGGGGGAAGCAATATCGGGCTCGCTGACGATTTCGATCAGCGGCATCCCGCTGCGATTCAGATCGATGCCCGTGGTCTCGGAAGAATTGGCAAAGCCTTCGTGCAGGCTCTTGCCGGCATCTTCTTCCAGATGGAGGCGGGTGATGCCGATCTTCTTAACGCCGCCGGCGGTCTTGATTTCGATGAAGCCATGCTCGGACAGCGGCTTGTCATACTGGGAGATCTGGTAGCCCTTGGGCAGGTCGGGATAAAAGTAATTCTTGCGCGCGAAGATCGAAGTCTCGTTAATGCGGCAATTCAGCGCCATCGCCGCGAGCACCGCGAACTCCACCGCCTTGCGGTTCAGCACGGGCAGCGCTCCCGGCAGGCCCAGACAGACGGGGCAAACGTTGGTGTTGGGCGGATCGCCGAAATGGGTCGAGCAGGAGCAGAAAATCTTGGTCGCGGTCAGGAGCTGGACGTGTACTTCCAGCCCGATCACGGGCTCATACTTCGATCCTGCGGCTACGGAGACGTCAGGCGTGGCAACCATAATCCGCCATTATAAATGCACTCTCATGTGTGGGGCGGGCGCCCTCGCCCGCCGCCTTTGAAGTTGGTTTTGCCTTGGTGTCTTGTGATTGTTGAAAAACTTCTTAAAGTCAAGAGCGGCGGGCGGGGGCGCCCGCCCCACACACGGGGCACTAGTGGCTGGGTGCGCTCAGGTACTTTTCCAGCGGGATTTCGAAATACATCAGCTCGTTGCCTTTGGCGTCACGCACCCCGGTGAGGTAAAAGTGCGCCCCCGCCAGGGGCGTCGAGATGTCGGAGACATCGAAGAACAGGAATCCCGATTGCGTGCTGTGCGGCTCGACTGCCTTGGCGGCAAACTGGGCATTGTCTATTTCTTCAAGCGCCTGCTTGCTTAGGCCGCCCTTCACCTTTTTGGTGGGAAACGGAATCGGATAGCGGTTCGTGTTGGCCGACGGACGCGTAAGCCGCCGCGCGATGTCGTCCCCGTTTGCGGGAGAGAGTTTGGCCCGGTTCACCGTCACCAGTTGGGCCTTCATGCCGGACAACTCCAGCGGCTGAGTGCCGTCATTGGTGACGATCACGAAAATGGGCAGGAAACCGAGCTCGCCGTAATGCACGGAGAAGATGGTTGTCTTTTCCGCCAGATCGTAGGGATCCACCGCGACCGTGACCGCTTCCATGGGATGTTGATCGTGCGCCGGGTATGTCTTGGCGGGCGCAGCTTGAGGCATGACGAATTCCTTCGCAGCCAGGCACAAGGCCGGAATCAAGGCGAGAGCGACAATCGCCGCCGCCGGAAACAGCAAAATCCGCAAGGCCCCTCTTACCATGATGGTTGATTATAGGATGCGGCCGGGCCGCATACTGGTGCCTTGCCCGGTGCGGCTTGCGGTTAGAATGTCTCTTCCTTCATGTACTTGCTTTACAGCGCGCTGCTGGCAGCAGGCCTGTTGGCCAGCCTGCCCTATTGGATCTTCGCCAAGCGGCGCCACGGTAAGTACCGCGAGGGTCTGGGCGAGCGCCTTGGGAGGGTCCCACCGCGGCTGCAATCCCAACCCGTGCCTGCCATCTGGGTGCACGCGGTTTCGGTCGGCGAGGTATTGGCGGTGAGCGAGTTAGTGAAAGAGCTGCGCCTGCGCTTCCCGAAATATCACGTTGCCGTCTCGACCACGACGGCCACTGGTCAAAAACTGGCGATCAGACATTTTGGTGAGGACAGTGTCTTCTATTTCCCGCTGGACTTCGCGTTCGCCATTCGACCTTATTTATCGTTACTGCGGCCTCGGCTGATCGTCCTCGCGGAGACCGAGTTCTGGCCGAATTTCCTCCGGCTGGCGCATGCCAGCGGGGCGCGTGTCGCGGTGGTGAACGCGCGCATTTCCGATCGCTCCTGGCCCGGATATCGCCGCTTCCGCCGGATTCTGAAGCGGGTTCTCCGGAAGGTTGACCTGTTCCTGGCACAAACCGCTGAGGACGCTGCCCGCTTGCGCGACCTCGGCGCGCCCGGCAACCGGGTGCAGGTGAGCGGCAATTTGAAATTTGATGTGAGCGCGCCCCATCCTCCGGCGATTGTCGCCAGCCTGCGATCGAATTTTCAGCAGGGCGGGGCCGGGCCGGTGGTGGTCTGCGGCAGTACGGTGGAAGGCGAAGAAAGATTGCTATTGCTCGCTTTCCAGAATGTGCTGGCCAGCCATCCCCGGGCGGTGATGATTCTGGCGCCGCGCCGTCCTGAACGGTTCAGTGAAGTAGCGCAACTGCTGGAACAGCTTGGCATCCGCTTCTGGCGGCGCTCCTTGTGGAGCGGCGACGCCATCGCCGGCGGCGCTTTACTGGTCGACACCATCGGCGAACTGGCGTCTCTCTATGCGCTGGCCGACGTGGCCTTCGTGGGCGGAAGCCTGGTGCCTCGCGGGGGACACAATATCATCGAACCGGCGCAGCATGGCGTAGCCATCATGGTCGGCAACCACACCGAGAATTTCCGCGATATCGTCGGCTTGTTTCAAAGTCAGGATGCGGTTCGCGTAGTCGGACCGGCGGAATTCCCGCTGGTTCTCATGGATCTTCTGTCGAATGAAGGGGAGCGAATCGCGCTGGGCCGCCGCGGGGCCGAAACATTGCGATCACAAATGGGCGCAACCAGCAGAACCGTTGCCGCCTTGGAAAAGCTACTGGGCTCCGCCTCCGACCGTGTAGGGGCGGCTTCCTGACCCGCCCTGGCCATGGTGAACCATGGCAGAGGTTTGTGGTGCGTGGTTTGAGGGCGCACAAACATAGCCGCGGCTCTGCCGCGGCCTGGACGGGGCAGAGCCCCGTCCCCACGCAGACCGTGGAACTGAAGCCATGAATCCGCTCAGCGCACTCTTCGGGCTCGGCGTTCGCGTGCGCAATGCGCTCTATGACCGCGGCCTGGCCCGGTCCCAGAGGCTCGCCGGCCCGGTAGTAAGTGTCGGAAACCTCTCCGTCGGCGGATCCGGCAAAACGCCTTTTGTGCTGCTGCTGGGAGAATTGCTCAAAGCGCGCGGACTGAAATTCGATATTCTCTCCCGCGGTTACGGCCGCACATCCCGCGGCGTCGCTCTGGTGGACCCCGCCGGCTCACCGCACGACTTCGGCGATGAGCCGCTCTTGATGGCTCGGCGGCTGGATGTCCCGGTCATTGTGGGAGAATCCCGCTACTCCGCCGGCCTCTTCGCTGAGCAGAAGTTCGGTCCGCAACTCCACCTGCTCGACGATGGCTTCCAGCATCGCTCCCTTGCCCGCGATTTCGACATCGTGCTGGTCACCCCCGACGATGCTCGCGACCGCCTGCTCCCCGCGGGACGACTGCGCGAGCCGCTGACCGCGCTTCGTCGCGCCGACGCGGTGGTGCTTACGAGCGGGGCGTCCCCGGAGGCCTTTCCGCTGGGCCAGAAACTGGTCTGGAGAGCGCGTCGCGGGATCATTCCGACCAGCGTCCCGTCCGGGCCGCTTGTTTTCTGCGGCATCGCGCGGCCCAAGAATTTTGTGGCGCAACTGCGCACCGCCGGGATCGAGCCGGTTGCCGAAGCCTTTTATCGCGACCACCATGCCTACACCGAGCAGGACATCCGTGATCTGCTGGACCTGCGACAGCGCAGCCGGGCGGACGGTTTTGTGACCACGGAAAAAGACGCGGTCAATCTCGGCGGATATCTGGCTGCGCTCCAGCCGCTGTCGGTCGTCCAGGTCAAGATGGAACTGACCGGCGCAGCTAACGCTGTGGATACCATCCTCGCCAGGATTGCGGAGAGAAGACCGCAGCCGTGAGAAAATCAAGGTTTCTGTGGCGCCGGCATCTTGCCGGCTGTCTCGAGGGCGTCTCGCCCTCGGCACCGTGGGCTGACCAGAAGAATGAGCAAGCACCTCAAAGATACCGAGCGGCTGAGGAAGATCGTCGAAGCCTTTCCTAAAGTCACGGTCACCGTGCTCGGCGATCTGGTGGCTGACGAATTTATTTTCGGAGAAATTTCCCGGGTCTCGCGCGAGGCGCCGGTACTCATCCTTAAGCATCGTGAACGCAGCGTCGTGCCGGGAGGCGCCGCCAACGCCGTCAGCAATCTCGCGGACCTCGGCGTCAACGTGTTGCCCGTCGGCGTGGTCGGCGACGACGAGCCCGGCCGCCTGCTGCTTAGGGCTTTCCGCCACCAGCATGTCCCGGTCAGCGGCGTTTTGAAGGACAAAACCTACACCACGGTCACCAAGACTCGCATCCTGGCAGGTTCGACGCATTCAGCGCGGCAACAGGTGGTGCGCGTGGATCGCGAGCCCGAAGCTGAACCTAACCGCCATTTGAAACGCGAATTGGTGCTGGCGGCGCGGGAGTATGCGCGCGCTTCAGATGTCCTGCTCATCTCAGACTACGGCTATGGGGCCGCTACGCCGGCGATCCTGAATGCGGTCCGCTATAAAGGCGGCCTGCGTGGCGTGCCGGTCGTGCTCGATTCGCGCTACCGCATGCTGGAATATTCCGGCGTGACCGCGGCCACGCCCAATGAACCCGAGGTCGAAGCGGCGCTGGGGGTGCGGATCGGCAACGATTGGCGCATGCTGTGCGCGGCCGCGGGGCAGGTGATGACGCGGATGAAGCTCGAGTCTCTGGTCATCACGCGCGGGCGCGACGGCATGGTGGCCTTCACGCATCGCCACCAACCCGCCGACATTCCGATTTTCGGCTCCGACCAGGTGGCGGATGTCACCGGCGCCGGCGACACCGTGATTGCCACATTTACCGCTGCCCTGGCCGCCGGAGCCGGCGCCGAAGACGCGGCCCAGCTGGCGAATTATGCCGGCGGCATCGTCGTCATGAAGCGCGGGACGGCAACCGTGTCGCAAGCGGAACTGTTGCAGGCGCTCGACCAGACGCCACCGTCGACACGGCCTCACTGATTCATATGAAGCGGTTCGGGTGGACCATTGAAATCAGGCAAGTCGGCCTTGAGCGAAGCCGGGTAGCCGCAACGCCGCGGAGCGGCGCAAGAATAAAGCCCAGGGCGTGAGCCCTGGGTTCAAAGCGAAAATTAGACTAAGCCCCAGCGGGGCGAAAGAGACGCGGACCAGGCTTCCCACAACTTGCGGGGGTGGTTCCCAGGACAAAGACCATCGCAAACAAGATTCTCACTCGCGAAGAATTGCGGCAGCAGGTAGCAAAATGGCGCCAAGCCGGTGACTCGATCACCCTGGCCAATGGCGGCTTCGATCTGCTGCACGTCGGGCACGTGCGTTACCTGCGCGCGGCCAAACAACTGGGCGGGAGATTGGTCGTGGCCGTCAACTCGGATGCTTCGGTGCGCGCCCTGAAGGGCGAAGGCCGTCCGCTGATGCCGGCGGGCGAGCGCGCTGAAATTCTTGCTGCCCTGGCCGATGTGGACGCTGTAATCATTTTCCCCGAATCGGACGTGCGCGCGATCATTCGTGAAATCCGCCCCGACGTGCAGGCCAAAGGCACGGACTACACCGCCGAGACTGTTCCCGAGCGCGACGAAGTGATCGCCAATGGCGGACGAGTGGAAATTGTGGGCGACCCCAAAGACCATTCCACCACCGAAATGATCCGCTCGCGCCTGGGGCGGACGCGTTCGTGAGCATGTCATCGCCAGCTCCCAGCTCTCCGAAAAGTTCGGGAAGCTCGGCACTTGGCGAGCCTGCGACAGCTGCATCGAAGATCGAGCGCTTGCTGATTGTGCGTCTCGGCGCCATGGGCGACGTCATTCATGGCCTCCCGGCCGTGGCCGCGCTGCGAGCCGCATTTCCGGAAGCGATGCTGGGCTGGCTGATCGAAGAACGCTGGGCGGAATTACTGTGCACTTTGCCTGCGCCGCGCTCAGGTCCGCGTTCGGCGCAGCGTCCGCTGGTAGACCGCATTCACACCGTGAACACCAGGCAGTGGCGCCGCGCGCCTTTTTCGGTCGCCACCTGGGAACGCGTTGCCGCCAGCCTGAGCGATTTGCGGGCGCCACGATATGAAGTTGCCCTCGATCTTCAGGGCGCCGTGCGCTCGTCCTTGCTGGCGCGATGGTCGGGAGCGCCGGTCATCTATGGAGCGGCGCAGCCTCGCGAAAATCTGGCCAGCATGTTTTACACGCGCCCGGTCATCACTCGCGGCGAACATATTGTGGAACAGAATGTGTCACTCGCAGGAGCCGTCGCCCGGCGGACACTGAGAATTCCCAAGGTCGACCTTCCGCTTGACCGCGCTGCCGAGCAGGAATGCGACAGACGCCTGGAAGCGCAAGGCACAAAGCAATTCGCGCTGCTCACCCCGGGCGCTGGCTGGGGAGCCAAGCAATGGCCGGCCGAACGTTACGGAGAAGTGGCCAGGCGGCTGGCAGAAGATGGTGTGAAAACGCTGATCAATTTCGGCCCGGGAGAAGAAGACCTCGCCCGCGCCGTGGAAGTTAGCAGCGGCGGGGCGGCCAAAACCTTTACAGGATCGCTCACCCAGCTCATCGCTCTCACCCGCCGCGCGCGCTTGTTCATCGGCGGCGATACCGGCCCCATGCATCTGGCGGCCGCCCGGGGGGTTCCGGTAGTCGCGATCTTCGGGCCGACCGATCCGGCACGCAACGGCCCATTCGCTACCCGCAGCATAGTGCTGCGGAGTTCCGCCAGCATCACCAGTTACAGGCATACATCCCAGCCCGATGAAAGCTTGCTGGAAATCAGCGCCGCTCAGGTGGTTGCTGCCGCGCGGCAACTGCTGGGGGAAAGTCATGGCTAGCTGGTCTGCCATCGCGCGCCGCATCAGGGTTCCGCTGGGGTTTGTTTTTGCGGTGCTTTATTTTTGGCTGGCCAAGCCCACTGTGAAATCCATTGTGATCGGCGCAGCTCTGGTGATTCCAGGACTTGCGATTCGGGCGCTGGCCTCGGGGCAACTTCGGAAAAATGAGCAGCTCGCCACCGGAGGCCCCTATGCCTACACGCGCAATCCCCTCTATCTGGGTTCGCTGATTCTGGCGATCGGGTTCGCGCTGGCCTCGCGCAGCTGGTGGATCGTGGCCGGAATTCTCCTTCTCTTCTTTGCCATCTACCTTCCGGTGATTCGCTCTGAAGAAGCGTTCCTGCGAGGGCGCTTCCCGCAGTTTGACGACTACACCCGACAGGTGCCCCGCTTGTTCCCGCGCGTACGCCCTTCGGTCAAAAATGGCGGAGAGTTCTCCTGGAATTTGTACCGGAAGCATCGCGAATACAACGCCACGCTGGGAGCGGCAGCCATGCTGACCGCTCTGGTCGCCAAGATGCTGTTCTGGCACTAGGGAATCGGCATTGCCCGTGTCGGGACGGGTCTTGGACCCGTCCCGGCCGAGCAAAGCTCGGCAAGGTTTGCGATGTAGCAGATCGATTGTGAAAATGCCGGTCCCAACAAGAAGCGTGACTCGGATCAGAGTCACGCACGACCCGGCCGAGCTACGCTCGGCCCGGACGGGTCGAAGACCCGCCCCTACAGAGTCCGTGCTAGTTCTTGGCCAGGAGCGCTTTTGCCCGACCCAGTTCAGGCCGATCGGAACTCGATCCGGCGCACACTTTCACCAATTGCGCGTAATAGGTTGCGGCCTTTTCATTCTTCCCCGTCATTTCAGCCGCGCTGGCTGCGCCGTAAAGCCCATTAAAGCGATTAGGATTGAACTTCAGGTCGGTCTCATATTCCGCCAGCGCCTGGTCGGGATGCTTAGTCTCGAGCAGCAGGTCGGCCAGCATCTCGCGCGCGGGAATGTCTTCAGGTTCGTCACCGGTTGACTCTTCTTCCTCGGCGATGGCGCGCAAAGTCTTGACGGCTTCTTCGTCTTTTCCTTCGGCATGCGCCGCCCAGGCTCCGGCTTCCTTCTGCGCGTCTTCGACCACCCGGGCCCAGGATGTCTTCTTGTTCTTCAGCATTTCCTGGCGAATCGTCTCCAGTTCGGCGATATCCTTCCGCGCTTCCGCTGCATTTCCGGAACGGGCCGCACCGATCGCACGCGCCCAATAGGTAATCGCCTTATCGCCGGAATCCGCGCCGGGTGTGGGAGTCAGGGCCGCAGCCTCCGTCCAATGGTGAAGTTCCAGCGCATAGAGAGCGGGAAATTTCGACAAGGCATAAGCGTGGGGATCGTAGCCTTCGCCGTACATGTCCTTCATTGGCGGCAAGGCTTTCACCTCTTCGATCACGCGCGCGGCATCGGCCTCGCGGCCGCTCTGCAGGTAGGCGTAGACCAGGAAATCCATGGCGTGAAATTGATGACCTTCGCCGCCCATGTGCATGGCCGCGGTCTTGCGGGTGGCGGCGATGGATGCCAGGTTGGAGTCGATATCGTCCTGCCACAATCCGAGCCGGGCAAAAATATGCGACGGCATGTGCAGCGCATGCGGTGCCGCCGGAGCGATTTTGGCATAGCGGCGCGCCGCGGGCAGTCCCAGTTCGGCCAGTTGCGGCTTGTCATAACTGTGGATCAGGTAATGCGCCACGCCGGGATGATCAGGCTCTTCCTTGAACAGGGTTTCGAGAACGGCAGCGGCCTTCTTCCGGTTGGCGAACGTGGTGTCGCTGTCCGGCTCCGACGCCAGCAGCGAGAGCGCGTAGAATGCCGCCGCCTCGCGATCGCTGGGATACCGTCGATAGACGCCTTCCATCGCCAGCGAGTATGCCCGGGCGCGTTCCGCGTGATCGCCCTTCCCGCTGTAAAACGCGTCCAGTGCGGCGATGTAATCACGCTCGCGATCGGTGGCAGGGTGGAGCGACTGCGCCGTCTTCAATTCCGCCATGCCTCGCTTGATGGTGGCGGCATTGGGACGGTCCCAGAGCTGGTGCCACAAACTCATGGCCACGCCCCAGTGCGCCATGGCGCAGGCTGGTTCGTCTTTCGCGATCTGCACGAATTCTTTTTCGGCTTCCTCGTACCAGAACGAATGCAGCAGCGCCACCCCGCGTTCAAACGCTTTCTGCGAGGAGGCAGAACAGGACACCGGGAAGTGCACCGTCCCCAGCTGCTCCGCGGTCAGATCTTCATGGTGGTGACCTTCATCGGCCAGCGCAAAAACGCCAAACAGCGACACGACGGCGAGCACCAGGGCAGCACGTTTTTTCATGGAAGACTCCATCGCCAGCGAGTCTAGACCGGTGACGATGCAGGGGTCAATGCGAGGAGGGAGTAGGCCCCGGCCCGGCGCGTAGGCATGAGCCTGCGCAATTTTGTTCGCCGCTTCAAGCAAGCCACCGGAGACAGCCCGCTGATCTATTTGCAGAAGCTGCGAGTCGCCGCCGCCAAGCGCCTGCTAGAGAGCGACCATCGCACCATGCAGGAGATCAGCGACGCCGTCGGCTATCAGGATGTCGCCTATTTCCGCCAGCTCTTCCAGCGGCAAACCGGGGCCCTGCCAGCGCGTACCGGCGGAGGCTCGGGGGGTAGCGTGCACGAAATTCACGCGCGCAACTAGTTCTTCCCGCTGTTCCCCTTCGGCGCGGATTGCTCTTTGTGGTACGCCTTCCACGCCTGATCAATCACGTAGGCGTGAATTGCATCCGCATCTTCTTTCGTCATCTTCAGATTCGGGAACGCGAATTTTGGAGGATCGGCAAAGCCGGGCATTCCCTTGTCCCAGTGCGTGCCGCCGAGCACGATGCCATACCAGTCGCGATGGACTTCCGGCGGCGCGTAGCGCAGATCGGGAATCGCGCCGTTGAGCACCCAGGCGCCGCTGCCGTCGGTGTCCGGAGAGTGACAGCCGTCACAAACGAATTTTCCGTAAAGAACCGAACCCTTGTGAATGATTTCCGAGCTGGCGGTCTGCTGCGGAGGTTTTGGCACCGGTGGCACGACATCTGGCGGCACGGGGAACGGCACGTTAGCTCCAAGTTTGAAAGCCAGCAGCCGCACCGGGCCGCGTTTTGATTGGGGTGTGGCCATGGTCCAGGCGGGCGCGAACAATCGTGATCCCGAGCCCCATCCCACCGGGCACAGGATGTACTGCTCGCCTTTTATTCTGAACGTCACCGGAATGGACTCGATGGCCGAGCCGGTTTGGATTGACCAGACTTTTTTCCCGCTGTCGGCGGCGTAGGCGGCAAATTCTCCCGAGCCCTGTCCCTGGAAAACCAGATTGCCGGCGGTCGAGAGGACGCCGCCGTTGGTCGCGATGGGTTCCTGCACCGACCAGCGCGCAGATTCGGTGACCGGGTCCCACCCGATCAGCCTGCCTTCGGTGCCATGCATCCACTCTCCCGACTCCACTGCGTTGTTGGACGCCGACTTCCGGTCGGTTGCCGGGACATAGACCAGCCCGGTGAGCGCGCTATAGCTCATGGGCCACCAGTTGTGGACGGTCCACTGTTTTCCGCCACCCGCGGAGGGCGGCACCTCATCCGCGCGCCCGGTCTTGAGGGCAATCGAATTGGCCCAGGCCAGTTTGACCAGGGGCTTTGCGGAGAGGAGTTTTCCGGTCTTCGCATCCAGCACGTAGAAGAAGCCGTTCTTGGGCGCGGTCATGGCGACGTGGCGCTTCTCCCCGTTGATGACCAGGTCGGCGATCAGGATGTGATTGTTTTCGGTCTGCAATCCCGGAGCGCTGGTCTGGAAATGCCACGCGTATTCTCCCGTCTCCGCATTGACCGCGACAATGCACCCGGCAAAAAGTTTGTCCCCCGCGACTTTGATGGATGACAACTCGCCGTAATCCACGCCCGCGCCGGCGGTGCCGAAAATCACCAGGCCGGTGACCGGGTCGTAGGTAATCGCGGTCCAGACGTCGCCGCCACCAATCTTCCACGCATCTTTGCCCGACCAGGTCTTCGCGGCCATTTCGAGCGCTTGGGTCTCGAATCCCTTGGCGGGATCCCCAGGAACTGTCCAGAACCGCCACGCCTCTTTACCGGTTTCCGCGTCATAAGCGGCCAGTGATCCCCGCACCCCGTCGTCGGAACCGTTGTACCCGATCAATATTCTTCCTTTGGCGACATGAGGCGCGCCGGTGATCCCGGTCTGAGTGGCATCGCACACCGCGGCATCCCAGAGCTGTTTGCCGGACGCGGCGTCAATCGCGATCAGGCGGCAATCCCCCGTTCCCACGTATACCTTTCCATTCCACACCGCCACGCCGCCATTGGTGCGCGCGGAGTAGGAGCCATTGATCGCCTGGTCCAACCGGATCTTGGGATCGAGCTTCCACAACAACTTTCCTGAAGCTGCATCCACGGCATACACAACCGAGAGCGGAGCGCTGACGTAAGCCACGCCATCCACCACAATCGGCTCCGAGACGATGCCCATTCCGCTGTCAATATCGAGATACCAAGCCAGGCCAAGGCGGCTGACATTCTTGTCGGTGATCTCTTTGAGCGGGCTGAAATGCTGCTCACCAAAGGTGCGTCCGTTCAGCAACCAGTTGTCTCCGTCGGCGGCCTCTGAAATAGCTCGTGCTTCATTCACGTCGCCGGCTTTGCTTTGGCTGTCCGCGGAAGAATGAGCTGCGATGGTCATTCCTAGCGCAAGACACAGAGCCGTCAGACCAAGAACTTGCCATGTCCTCATGCCAGTCACCCCTTTCTGAAGTTGTCTGGACGCAAACGAGCACTATTCTATGCCAGTTCAGGCTTCTCGAAATCAAGTGGGAACTACCATGAACCACGTAAGGACAGCTGTCCTCAGCTGTTCGGTCGAGCGCAGCCCGACCCCGTATTTAGGAGAACCAAAACCTTGCGGAGTTTCGCTCGGCCGGGCAGATGAGGACATCTGCCCTACGTGGCCCGGGATCAAGGATATCTGTTTACTGCAGCCGGAAGCGTTCGTTCATCAGCCGCTGCAGTCGGGGCTTGTAGAGGATATCGAAGGCGAGTTCCTTGTCGGGAAACATGGCGAGAGCCGCGCGTTTGGCTCCGGCCGCCAGTTCCGACGCTTCTTCCAGGGTGAGGTCGCGGTCCTGGCTGATGACCGAAGTGACCATACTCATCATGAGCTGCAGCCGCCGGATGTTTCTTGCTTCCTGCTCTTTCTCGGTCAGACACGCAACCTGCTCAGCCCGTTTCCAGCTGCTCATTCAGCCCCCAACAATTTCCAGAACACGCCATACCAGGCATCGGACTCTTAATCTGATGCCCTGCCACAATAGAACGTTGCGCTCATCCTATTGCCCTATTCTCCGGGCATTCGGAGGCGCTTGCAACCTCAAAGGTGTGTAGGACTTCGGTTGCCCGTGCAACCCGAGGTACAATCAGGGGGCGCCAATGCAGTCTTGGTGTATCTGTTCCCGTCTACTGCCCTGATCGGAGGATCTATGAACGAACGTCCCGCCGCGCGCCCGAGTCCGAATGAAAAGCTGGTGCGAATTTTCGATACGGAACAGGAATCCGAGGCGATGGTCGTGCACGGCCTACTCGAGTCCACGGGCATCGACTCCGATGTTACCTCCCTGGCGGCGCAGCAGGACATTCTTCCCGGAGTCGGCGGTACCGTCATCCTGGTGCGCGAAGAGGATGCGGATCGAGCCCGGCGCATCATTGAGGAATATCGCCAGACCCCGGGCAGCGATGAAACCGCGGAAATCGATATCAGTGGGCTTCCGCCGGAGAAAGACCCGGGATAACCGTTTTGCCGTCCAGATAAAACGTGATCGCCCCTTCGAGGTCGGTACGGTAAGTCAGCACATGGGCTTTTTCCAGCCGGGCAAGAACTTCTCCTCGCGGATGTCCGTAAGTATTGCGCGCTCCCACCGAAATCACCGCGAATCGCGGATGCACCGTTTCGAGCAGCAGCGGGATCGTGGAAGTGGCACTGCCATGATGCGCCACCTTGAGTAAATCCGCTTCCGGATGCTCGTCCGCGATTTGGCGTTCTGATTGATTCTCCGCATCTCCCTCGAGCAGGGCTGAGGTTTTTCCGTAGGCCATTTTCATGACCAGAGATTCGTCGTTGCGCCGCGCTGCAGGACCCTCGGCGGCTGGAGCCAGAACGCGGACGTCGGTCCCGCCAAAGTCAAATTCATCGCCCGCCTGGCGGCGGATGATGCGTACACCTAATTCCCGCGCCTGCTGAACCAACCCACTAGCTCGGGATCAGACGGATTGGCCAGCCACAACTCACGCGGCCGGAAGTTGGCCAGTATGGCCGACGCTCCCCCCATGTGGTCGGCGTGCGCGTGCGTGATGGCAACGGCATCGAGGTGGCTGATGGAGCGCGACCACAGGTATGGAGACACGACGTCTTCGCCGATATCTAAATCCGAGTGCACCCAGCGCGGCAGACCTCCCGCATCTACCAGCAGAGTGCGCCCACTGGGGGACACCAGCAGAATCGAGTCTCCCTGACCTACATCAATGGTTGTCATCTCGAGCACTGCGGGCCGAATCTGCGGACGCGGCGGGACGGTGGAAATCCAAAGTGCACTGGCAGTCAATGCTGCCACCCCCCTGCCGCCAGCCAGGGGCGGCGGCGGACCATCGTCATGGCCAGCGCGATCGCCAGGGCGGTCGTCAAAATCAAAGTTGTCCCCGGCGTGGGCACGCGCACATCGGCGATCCGCAGTCCGCCCAGCCAGCGTACGGTGCCGGCAATGCCTTCGAGGGCGGCGCCCGCGATCAGTGCCGGAATCCTGGCCAGAGCTTGCGAAACGTATCCCAGCGCCATGGCCGCGACCGCCGCGGGCATCAGCAGTTCCATCAGGGGCACCACCAGCAGGTTGGCCGGCAATCCGACCACCGTGGCGCGATGGAAGTAGTACGCCATCGGAAGCGCCAGCCCGATCTGCATGACGACTGAAATCAGCAGCAATTCGCCGGCGCCCATCAGCACGCGCGAAGCCGCAGCCAGCGCCGGCAATGGTACGCGGCGGCCGGCAAACTGTTGCAGCCGGCCCGCGATCATTCGCAGGTCCAGACGAAACTGCACAACCTTCGCGGGCAGGACGAAATCGTAAGACTGCGAAGCGATATGCCGCGAGCCCCGGAGAAAGGGCTGCGTCGTACGCTCCAGAATGGGTATGCCCACCGCCGCCACCAGCCACACGCACAAGAAGGTCAGCTGGAAACTGGCCCCGAACAGGACTTGAGGATTCACGATCATCAGCCCCAGGGCCGCGGCCCCGATGGCGTTCAGCATTGACTTCTGGCGATAGAGCAGACGCGCCCCCAAGTAGATGGCCAGCATCAGCGTGGCGCGCCAGACAGGAGAGCCCAGCCCGGTCAGCAGAGCGTACGCCACCATGAGCGAGACGGTGATGAGGCCCGCCAGCAGATCGGTGACGCGCAGGCGTCGCAGAAACCAGAACGTGACCAGGGCGAGGATGGTCACATTCATTCCCGAGACTACCAGCACGTGATAGGTCCCCGATCTCTGGAAGTCGGCGCGGGAGGGACGATTGATGAATGCATCTTCACCAATCACCATGGCGTCCATCAGGGCGGCTTCGCGTGGCGGCCAAAGGCCGTGGACCTTTTCTATGATGCTGCGGTGGATTCGAGAGCGCCAGAGTTCAGCCCGGCTGCCGAAGAAACCGGGAAGCACCTCGACGCCAGCAGCCTTGGTCGAGGCCAGAGCGACGATTCCGTTCTCTGAGAGATAGCGCTGGTAGTCAAACGCGCCCGGATTGCGGTAGTTGCGTGGCGGCGAAATCCTGGCGGGAAAACGCAGCCGTTCCCCGTACTCGAACAGGCGCATGGGTGCGACGCTTGCCGCTGGCGCACCCTCGCTTTTCGTTTGCGGCTGATAGACACTAATCCGCAAGCCGCAGGTGACCGCGAAATTCTCGCTGCCCCGCGTGATCTGTTCAGTCTGGACCTCGATCCTCTGGCGGACGCTGCCCGAAGCGTCCTCCTGCAGGCTGCCTTCTTTAGTGACATGGGCGGTGACCATGACTTCTGCCCCGTCGGCGAATCGCGGCCAGCCGGGATTTTCCGCGTCATCGGGGATGCGTACTTGAACCATCAGCGCGCCCGCGAAAAACAGAGCCCCCAATCCCACGATGAACGCGAGCCAGCCCTTCCGCCGGAGCAGGTATGCACCCGACATGGCAAACACCATCCATGCCACCACCCACCAGAGCGGCGGTCGCCAGGCATGAGCGCCGATGGCAATCCCAGCCCCCAGGGCCAGCGCGGCCCAAAGCAGGGGTTGCCTTCCGCCTGGCGTCGGTGAGAGAGCAGGGCGCGAGTTGGCTTGCGGAGCCGCCACAGGTCACGTGGGAACAGCCGCCCTCGGCTGTTCGGTCGAGCAAAGCTCGACAGGTCTTTGTGCGAATCACAGCGGAGGTCCGCTCCGCCGGACGGCCGAGGACCTGCCCTGAGCGAAGGCGAAGGGGGTTGTCCCACGTGGCCGGTGCTTAGCGGACCAGGTGGAAAACGCTTTCCAGGTGGTAGGTCTGGGGAAATAGATCCACGAGATGCGCTTCGTCCACCCGGTATCCGGATTGAAGCAGCCGAACCAGGTCGCGGGACAGAGTTGCCGGATCGCACGAAACGTAAGCGATACGAGGGGCTTTAAGGTTCACCAGTCCTCGGATTACCCTCTCGCCCAGTCCGTTGCGTGGTGGATCCACCACCACCAGTTCGGGACGCAATTTGCCCGCCGCTTCTTCCAGATACTGTTCCGTGGTGGCGCGGACCGCCTTCACGTTCGCGGGCGAATTGTATAGCAGATCGGCATGAGAAGTCGGTGACGACTCAACCGCAATCACACGTTCAAATTCCCGATTCAGGACAGAAGAGAAAAGCCCTACCCCAGCATAGAGATCAAGCGCCGTTCCCGTAGCGCCGGCGTCCCTGCCGGCTGTCCGGCGGGCGTCCCGCCCACCGCGCACAACGATATTTACCAACTCGTCCGTCAGATGACGGTTAACCTGGAAAAACGCTCCCGCGCTGACTCGGTAAGCAGCAAGCTTGGTCGTATATATAAGGTGCTTCCCGCCTCCGAGTGGCTTCGGATCGCCCTGTCCTTCCGCTTTCGGACCCCGGGCCGCGAAGAACGCGACGCCGGAAATCTCGGCCAGAGCGGTTTTCAGGTCCGCCGCGAATTGTTCTGTACCGGTCTCAGGCGAGCAATAGACTTCCGCCAGCAGTTGCGTGTCATCGCCATTGGCGAAGAATTCGATCTCCTGAATCGCAGGTTGCATTTTGCCCCCGCACCCCAACTGCCATGCCGCAGCCAGCGCGCGGTTGATCAAGGGCGAGCTGATCGGACACTCCTCCACGACCAGGAGTTCGTGGGAGTTGAACTTGTAATATCCCAGTGCGAATTCCGGCGCGGTCTGAACCTTGAATCGTGCGCGGTTGCGATAGTTCCACGGCGGCGAAGGATGAATGATCAACTCAGTGCCTAATTCGAGCTTGGCAATTCGCCGCAGGTTTTCCTTCAGGATGGCAGCTTTGATTTCAAGCTGATGTTGGTAATCCGTGTGTTGATAGTGGCACCCCCCACATCGCTGAAAGTAGGGACATCGTGGAGCGATGCGGCGAGGGGAGGCAGTGAGAACTTCATCCAGGCGGGCACGCGCAAACCCCGGTTTCTCTTCCCGCAGGCCTGCTTCTACGCTTTCGCCGGGCAGAACGAAAGGAACGAAGACGGCCTTGCCGGGGCCGCGTTCGTCAGCAGGAAGTCGTGCGAGCCCTTCGCCACCGTAGATGAGCTTTTCGATGTCAAGTCGCAAGTATCGATTCTACAGGGACAATGTAGGCGCGAGCGCCTCGCTCGTGCGGCGTTGTCCGTGGCGCTGCTGCACGAGGGGGCGCGAGCGCCTACATATAAAACAAACTCAATCGGGGCAGCCCGTATTTTTCCAGCAATCGCTTATGCAAATACTGTTTCTGCAGTTGATCAATCTGCGCCGCCGGCATCTTTCGCCGGTAGGGACTCAACTCGCGATCCGCTTCAGCCCGCACTGCGACAATCTCGTCGTCAGGCGTAGTCGCCAGCAGCACCGCGAACAACTTCTCTTCCAGCACCGTGAGTCGGCGTTCAATATCCTCGAGACGTGGCGACCTTTTCTCCATCTCGGAAGCCAGTTCCCGCAGTGTGCCGGCTGTAGTCCGCGCTGCCGCCCCGCCGGAAATCCCGGGCCGCTCTGGAAGTTTTGCGGTAAGCAGCAGGTCGGCATTGCGCCGCAGGAAGGTTACGATATCCCCGGTCTGAAAGCCTGCCGGCTTTGCAGTTGACTTATCTTTGCTGGGAGCGCCCACGGCCGCTTCTTTCATCTCTTCGGCGGCCGCCAGCACTTCCTGCGCGCAATAGGCCAGGCTGTTGACCTTGCGGGCCGTGGGACGTTTCTCGTAACGCTCGAACGCCCCGTCAATGCCGCGCAGAACCGCTTCGAGCGGTATGCCGGCGTCTTTCCAGGTTTCGATCAGCGCCCAATCCAGGGTGGAAAGCAGCAGGATGCCGCCGCGCCGTCGCTGAAACTGCTCTTCGATTTCAGTGAAGTAATTGAAGTAATTTTCCACGGACAACTCAGCGGGAGCGCGGCTTGCGGCCAGGCGCGGCAGGGGAGGGAAAAGCTTTCGCGGAGGCGCCGTCACGGCCAGGCTTGGCATCGGTATTCCGTTCCCAGATGAGGCGCAGGCCGTCCAGCGTCAGCAAATCGTCCACCTGCTTGATGTAGTTCGATCCCTTCCCGATCAGCGCGGCCAGCCCCCCGGTGGCGACGACGGTGGTCTGCGGCCCCATCTCTTCCAGCAACCGCTCCAGGATCCCATCCACCAGCCCGAGGTAGCCGTAGTAGAGTCCAGACTGCAGGCTGCCGACGGTCGTGCTGCCAATCACCCGCGCCGGCTTGCGGATGGCCACCCGCGGCAGCCGCGCCGTTTTCTCGAACAGGGCGTCGGCGGAAATTCCAATGCCCGGACAGATCACGCCGCCCTGGTATTCGCCCTTGGCCGAGACGCAATCGAACGTAGTTGCCGTGCCAAAATCCACCACGATGCACGGGCCGCCGAATTTTGCGAAGGCGGCCACCGAATTTACGATCCGGTCCGCGCCCACCTCGGCGGGATTGTCGTACAGCACCGGCATCCCCGTCTTGACTCCGGGTTCGATAAAGAGGGGCTTGGTATTGAAATAACGTTCGCAGACCTGGCGCAAAGTGGAATCGACCGGCGGCACTACGGAAGAAATGATGATCCCGTGGACACTCTTGACTTCAATCTTGTCCATGGCGAACAGGTTGCGGAAGAGCACGCCGTATTCGTCCACGGTCTGGGTCGCGATGGTCGCGACCCGCCAGTTGGCGACCAGGCGCTCGGGATGCTGCGATTCACCGCCATCAGCAAGCGCAGCCCGGACGAACACTCCCAGCACCGTGTTGGTGTTGCCGACATCAAGCACAAGAAGCATAGTGTCCGGGCAAGCTTTCCTAGATCAATCTCACAATCCCGCTCAATACCGTCCGCAAACCTTCCGCCGTTCGCACCTGCAAGAATCCCTGCGAGTCCAGCCCCTCGGTTACCCCCTCAAAATCGCCGCTTTCTTCCACCCGCACGCGCCGCCCCCGCGCCATCGGCGACAGTTCCTGAAAACGGCGCAAGATCGACTCATGCGCCCCCGGCTTCTCCAGCAGATCACGATATTCGCGATCGAGAGATTTTAGCAAAGCCGCGCACAATTCCACCCGCGACCATTCCGTCCCGCTGACCAGCCGCAGGGAGGTGGCAATCGGCTGCAGCTCAACCGGAAACTTCGCCTGGTTCACGTTGATTCCGATGCCCACCACCAGGTAGCGGACGCGTGTCGGTTCGGCGTTCATCTCAGTCAGAATGCCGCAAAACTTCTTGCCATCCAGAAGAAGATCGTTAGGCCATTTCAGATCGGGCAGGATTCCCGGATCAATCTGCTGCACTGCGGAGTGCACCGCCAGGCCAGCAGCCAGCGAAAGCACCAGCGCCTGCGCCGGTGGTAACCCAGGACGCAGCACCACCGAGCAGTAGATCCCCGCCGAGGCTACCGAGTCCCATTGATGCTCGCCCCGCCCGCGTCCAGCGGTCTGTTCTTCCGCCACGAAGACGCTGCCTTCCGGCGCGCCCGCGGCAGCGCTCGCCATAGCTTCGAGGTTGGTCGAGCCAATCTTGTAATAGTGATGAAAGTTGCGATGAACGTCAGCGCCGAAAATTGTGCCTTTCAGCGCCGGCGCCAACACGTCCGGCAGCAGCAAATCGGGCACCGCCTTCAACTGGTATCCAGTCGCCGGATGCCCGGCAATCTCGACGCCCAGGGTGCGGAGTTGCTGCACCAGCCGCCAGACTTCCGAGCGGCCCGTGCCAATCTCGCCGGCAATCTTGGTGCCGCTGACTACCACCGTGGCGTTTTCCGTCAGCAGCCGCACAATCCGCCCCAGGCGCAGATCCGTAGGCTCGGGTGGCCGCGGGCGACTCGCCCGCGCAGTCTTGCTGGACGTTCCGCTGATAGGTTCTTTTCTAATGAGGGAATTATGCGGGAGAGCGACCGAAAGAACAAATCATCGGTCCCCAGGGTTTGGCTGAAAGCTGAGAGCTGACAGCTGAAAGCTTTCTACGCCGGCGTCACGCGCAAACTCATATCTACCGCCACCGCCGAATGGGTCAGCGCGCCCACAGAAATAAAATCCACTCCGGTCTCGGCATAGGCCCGCACATTTTCCAGCGTAACGCCTCCGGAACACTCGACAGGAATGCGCCGTTCCGCTTTCGCGCAACGTGCGACCGCCTCCTTCACCTGTGCGACCGGCATATTGTCCAGCAGGACAGCTTCCGCGCCGTGGACGAGAGCTTCTTCCAGTTCCGCCAGCGTTCGCACTTCCACTTCGATCGGCTGCGACCCACGCCGGTTGCGGTGCGCTCGTTCCAGTGCGGGCGCAATTCCTCCCGCCAGCGCGATATGGTTGTTCTTGATCAGCACTCCGTCGGAGAGATCGAGGCGATGGTTCTGGCCGCCGCCGCAGCGCACCGCGTACTTATCGAGCATGCGCAGGCCGGGCGCCGTCTTTCGGGTGTCGAGGATGCGCGCTTTCGTGCCCGAAACCGCATCCACGAATCTGCGGGTCAGCGTAGCGATGCCGCTCAGCCGTTGCAGGAAGTTCAAGATCACCCGCTCGCAGGAAAGAACCACTCGCGCATTGTGCCTTACCACCGCGATGGTCTGGCGGTCGTGCAGGCGTACCCCGTCGAAAACTTCAGGATGGCTGGTGACCTCGTAGTGCGAAGTCACGGCTCCGTCCAGAACGGCATAAACATCCAGAATGCGCGACACGCACCCCACCCCCGCGAGAATGCAATCCTGTTTCGCGATGATGGTGCCGGCAGCCCGCTGATTGGGATCGATGCACGCATACGTGGTGGCATCGCTGGTGGCGCGGTCCTCCAGCAACGCATTCTCGACAATCGCGGTAATCCGCCGTCCGCTCCAGTCCATAGTTGGCCAATTCCAGGAACCGAGAACTGAGATCTGACAACCGACAACTGTGCTTCTGGAAACCAGTCCCCAGCCTATGAAATGTCAGTTCACTCTAACTCGTCCAGGCTGTTCCGGATCTTCTCCCGCAAGACTTCGAGGTCCATCATGCGTTTTCGCATGCCTTCGACTACTTTGGCCGGGGCTTTAGCCAGAAACTGCTGGTTACTGAGCTGACGCCGGTTATTGGCAATCTCTTTTTCGATCTGCTCCAGTTCCTTAGCCAGGCGCTGCCGTTCGGCGGCGACGTCAATCTTCTTCTCGTAAACTACATGCACATCGAATCTAGCCGTAGAGCGGGCCCCGGCCAGTTTGGACAAGGAGTTATCCACGAAAGTTACACCCTGTACGCCGGCCAGCCGCTCGATGGCGCCTTGATTCTGTTCTAATAGCGACTTGATCTCCGCATCCTGGGTATAAACCTGGATCGGAACCTTCTGCTTTTGCTCGACTTTCAATTCTGCCCGCAAATTGCGCACACTGACGATCAGGTCTTGCACAATTGCCATGCTGGTCTCGGCCGCCAGATCGAACTGCTGATCATCCGCCTGCGGGTAGGCAGCCAGCGCGATCGATTTCAGCGGCGGTTTGCCGTCGTAAACCGCGTGCCAGATTTCTTCCGTGATAAACGGCATGACCGGATGCAACAGCCGCAGGGACGCTTCGAATAAACTGACCAGGTTGCCGCACGCGATGGCGGCGGACGCCTGCTCGATCCCGTTCTCAGGGGCCAGGCGCGGCTTCGTCAGTTCGATATACCAGTCGCAGAAGTCGCCCCAGAAGAAATCATATATCCGGTTCGCGGCTTCATGAAAACGATAAGTCTGCCAGGCCTCGTTAACATCTTTCGTCACCCGATGGAAGCGCGAAAGTATCCAATGATCTTCGAGCGTAGTCGCTCGGAACCCGGAAAGACTGTCCAGCTCCTTCAAAAATTCCTGCTGCTTCCAGACTCCAGCCTGCTCCGCCCGATCCACATTCATGAACATGAACCGGGCAGCATTCCAGATTTTGTTGGCAAACGCCCGATAGCCGTCGGTGCGACTCTCGCTGAAGGCAATGTCCGTTCCCGGCGCCGCCATGGCCGCCAGCGTGAAACGCGTCGCATCCGTGCCGAAGCGCTGAATAATATCCAGCGGATCGATGACGTTCCCCTTGGTCTTCGACATTTTCTGCCGGTCGGCGTCGCGCACCAGGGCGTGGATGTAGACCTCGCGGAAAGGCACGCTGTCATCTTTCTTGTCCGCCCATCCGCTGGCCTGCTTCAGGGCCGGGTCCTGCTGATGTCCGTGCATGAAGTGGCAGCCAAACATGATCATGCGCGCCACCCAGAAAAAGAGGATCTCGTATGCCGTGATCAACAGCGTGGTGGGATAGAAGACTTCCGGATCGCGTGTCTTTTCCGGCCAGCCCAGCGTGGTGAAGGGCAGCAGTCCGGACGAAAACCAGGTGTCCAGCACGTCGGTGTCCTGCTTCAGTTCCGAGCTGCCGCACTTCGAACATTTTGCCGGCGCCTCGCGGGCGACAATGATCTCCCCACACTGGCAGTGCCACGCCGGAATGCGATGCCCCCACCACAGCTGCCGTGAAATGCACCAGTCGTGGATGTTGTGCATCCAGTTCAGATAAATCTGCTTGTAATTTTCCGGGACAATCGTAATCTCGCCGTTCTCCACCACTTCCGTCGCCTTATCGGCCAGCGGCTTGATCTTGATAAACCACTGCGTCGAAAGCCTCGGCTCGACTACGGTTCCACAGCGATCGCATTTTCCGATCGCGATGGTGTAGTCCTTCTCGCCCACCAGGAAGCTCTGCTGGCGCAAATCTTCGAGCACACGCTCGCGCGCGGCATAACGGCTCAAACCGGCGTAAGCACCGGCGTTCTGGTTCAGGTGAGCGTGCTCATCCATGATGTCGATCTGCGGCAGGTTGTGCCGCAGCCCGGCCTGAAAGTCATTGGGATCGTGCGCCGGAGTCACCTTGACCGCGCCCGTGCCGAACTCAGGATTCGCCAGCTCGTCGGTGATGATCGGAATCTCCCGATTCATCAGCGGCAGCAAAACATTCTTCCCGTGCAGGTGCGTGTAACGTTCGTCTTTTTCGTTCACCGCGACGGCGGTGTCGCCCAGCATGGTCTCCGGCCGGGTCGTGGCCACGGTGATGAATTCGTCCGATCCCACCACGGGATAGCGAATCTCGTACAGCTTGCCCTGCACTTCTTCGTGCTTGACCTCGAGATCGGAAATCGCCGTCTCGCACCGCGGACACCAGTTGACAATGTACTTGCCGCGATAAATCAGTCCTTCTTCATAGAGGCGAACGAAAACCTCAATCACGGCGCGGGAGAGGCCTTCATCCATGGTGAAGTATTCGCGCTCCCAGTCAACCGATGCCCCCAGCCGCTTCATCTGGTCGAGGATGGCGCCGCCATAATGCCGCTTCCATTCCCAGACGCGCTCGATGAAAGCTTCGCGCCCCAGGTCCCGCCGGTTCTTGCCTTCCGTCGCCAGCTGGCGCTCCACCATCATCTGGGTCGCAATGCCGGCGTGGTCGGTGCCGGGCAGCCACAAAGTCAGAAATCCGCGCATGCGATGCCAGCGCACGATAATGTCCATCTGCGTCTGGTTCAACATGTGGCCCATGTGCAGCCGCCCGGTAACGTTCGGAGGCGGAAGCAGCAGCGTGAACACCGGCCGCGTCTCGCCCGGCGGCGGCGTGGGCACGGAAAAAAGCCTCTCCGTGACCCAATACTCGGCCCACCGCGTCTCAATCGCGCCCGGCTCGTACGCTTTGGGAAGATCGTGAGGCATGGAGTTTAAAGCACTTAGCAATTAGCAATTGGCACTTAGCCATCGGCTCGGCACGAGTTCACAGACCCGGGGCGCAGTCGCCAAGTACTAATTGCCAATGGCTAAAGGCTGAACTTCGATACTACAGGGCGGAGAAAACAAGGGTCAAACCAGGGAGGGGTATATGTGTATACGATGCTTACGTGTACACACTTCAGACTGCTGTCGCTGCCGCTCGTACTGCCGCTAATCTGGAGTCTGACGCTGAGCCCGTGACGCGCGGGGCGCGCTCGCTTCGCTCGCGCTGGGGAGTTGAGCTGAGTCGAGTTGTGCTGAGCTGAGTTGGCGTTGCGCTGGAGTTGAGTTGCGTTGCGCTGAGCGCTGGCGTCGAGTTGGAGCTAAGAAATAGGGACAGACAACGCTATCCTGATTCCCGAGACGAACAAAATTAGGGGACGTCCCGTCTGTCCCCGCAGCTGGGTAGATCACGTGGTAGAGGGTGGGCCAGCCAACCGTTATTGCCTAAACCTGAGCTAGCTGTTTCAGTTTTAGGCCTTGAAGATCGCGGTCGAATTGTTTCAGTCGGCCCTCATCCTTGGCATAGACGGAAATCCACTCGTCATGGCTGGTTCTAACGGCAATAGTCCCCGCCCCATCGAATAGACTGGTATCCCAATAAAAATAGGGGCCAGGTCAAGTAGACACTCGATCTGCTGCAAATCCGATTGATCGAAAACATGGCCGGGTGTCTCATGAATGGGGCGATTCTCCCCCAAAGACCTCCGGTAGGCATCGAAGAGTGCCATATTCTCCGATGACGGAAAGATTCCCCAGGCGGTGATCCACAACAATCCCTGTTGCCTAGCATCAATAGAGCGTGACAGAACACGCGCGAGGGCTGTTTTCTTCCCAGCGTCAATTGGTAGGTGGTAAGTGACAGAATGCGTGTAGCCCACCAATACAGACGCCAACTCGAGGTTTTCTCCAAGCTTGGTTTTCACCCACTCCTCACATTCGCGTTGCGAAATTATCTTCATAGGTCCTCATCATGGAACTGGTATCAGGTTGCGCGGGGGGGAAAGCCCGCGATCCTTCTGAGATGATTAGGTAAATGATCAGAGCTGTACCGGTAAGTCCTGTTATTTGTGACATTCTATCCATGAATCTCGGGTCCGACATCGATCTGGAAGGCGGGCTGGCCCACCCTTTCCCTAAATCTGGCACGTTGTGAGGCTGCCCCACCCTTGCGCTTTTTGCAAGGGTGGGAGATGTTCATCCGTCACAGCGTTTCCGCCAACCAGAGTTTATCCTCGGGCATGCCCAAACGTCTCCGACGATGTTACGGCGGGGGCCACCTGCATTTCATTACCTCGAGCTGCTATCACCGCCGCCCGATCCTGGGTACAGCGCAGCGCCGCAGTCTGTTTCTGGAGTTGCTCGAGCAGGTGCGCCGCCGCTATGGGTTTGTCGTCGTCGGCTATGTCGTGATGCCGGAGCACTTCCATTTGCTGATTGGTGAACCGGAGAAGGGGACTCCCTCGACCGTGATGCAAGTGCTGAAGCAGCGCTTTGCCCGGAAGATTCTGCAACGGTTACGAGCCCGCAGTGACCCAGCCCAAGGCCAACTCGGGGACCAAGTACTGGCGGAGGGACAAGTCTGGCAGCGGCGGTTCTACGATTTCGTGGTCTGGAGCCAGGCCAAGCGACTGGAGAAGCTCCGCTACATCCACCGCAATCCGGTCAAGCGTGGTTTGGTGCTGCAGCCGGAGCAATGGCCGTGGAGCAGCTTTCGACACTACGCCTATGACGAAGCTGGCCCCGTCCTCGTCGATGAGCAGCAGCCCGCCGAATTGAAGTTCCGCAATCGGGAGAGAAACGGCGGCTCACGGGAAACGATCCTGCCAACCCGGAAAAAGCAGGAGTGGGGTAGCCTTGCCGCGTCTCCTCACTCCCACCCTTGCATAAAGCGCAAGGGTGGGGCAGCCTCAGACTGAAACACCACCGGCATCCGGCGCCGGGAAAGCTGATTCCAGTGAAACTCGGCCTATCGTGCGCTTGCCGGCACCTCGGTGATTCCCAGCTGTGCACGGCCGCGTTCGTTCAAATCCGCCACGGTGCCGCGCCCTACAAAATTGACCTCGAAATTGTCGGCGGGAAAGTCCGGCGGGGTCTTTCCGGAGAGGAAGGAGAGCGCCTGTCTTTCGAGGTAGGCGCTGTTCTTGGGGCAGCCTGGAGCCGAGGGGATGTACATCACGTTGCTGTAGCCCTTTCCCCGGTGTTCGTTTTCGACGGCGTGAACCACGTCGCAGTGCCAGAAGATCGTGTCCCCAGGCTGCATCAGCGGGATCGAAGAGAGCGCCTTTACCAAAGTGCCGTGATACTGATCGTTGATCGAAAGAGCTCTGCCCGGCAGGGCGCCGCAAAGGTCATCTTCGGGCACATCATCCTGAATGGCGCGCAGCAAAACATAGACCATTGATTCGGCGATGGGAATCAGTTGCAGGGTCCCGTCTCCCGGGCCCTGGCGGGTGAGCGCGGTCCAGCCCTGGAAGGTGCGAAACATCGAGCACACCGCGGGCGACTCCACTTCCTGTACCTGGGGACGGAAGGCCGCGGCGAAGGCGCTGTACTCCCGCCACTCGCCCGCGAACACGTGCCGATAGACCTTGCGGAAATTCTGGTCGAGCCAGCGCTCGACCGAGCCGCCGTCCACGTGGGGCGAAAGTCCGAGCGACGCCGAACCCGGCGGCCGCCGGCGGATGCGATCGGCGTAAGCCGGAGTCTCGTCCGGATTGATGTAACGCACTCCCTCGTGCTCCGCCTGCCACAGTTTGTTTAGGAAAACACGGACATTGGTCAGCGCCTCCGACTGCCTTGCTTCGACCTGGGGGCGCGACCAGTAGATTCCGTAAATCTGGGGCTTGGCCGCCGCCAGCGTGCCAAAGTACTTGTCCTCGGCGCGATTCGCGAGTTTTGCGTCGAGGTCGTTCCTTTCGACGTATGCCGCGATCTCATCATCCCAGCCGGTAGCGACTTCCTGGGGGAACGTGCCGCGCACCACGCAGGCCCCGCGCGACCGGATCTTCGCGACCAGTTCTGCCGGAACTTTCCCCGACGCAATATCCGGATATTGGACAATGGGAATGACGTCGCGTCCGGCTTCGCGCTCGGAGATAATTTCTTCCACCCGCCGCCGCATCTCGGCCTCGACCTCGCGGAAGACCTGCTGGTATTCGGGCAACGCCGCCCGCAGCTGTTGTTTCGTGGTCCGGATCGCCTCCGGGAGATTCTCAATGATTAAAGACATGTCGTGACTCCTTGGCGCGAACGCAAGAGGCTGAGGCCACTCCTGCACGCGACGCCTCATTCTAGTGCAGGTTCCAATCGTTTGATCTGCTTGGTGAGGGCGGGTTGAGATATATGAAGCCGGAGCGATGCGCGCCCGAAATGCAGTTCTTCCGCGAGTACCACGAACGATTTCAGCGCATCGATGCTGAGGCTCATTCCGGGATGTTATCACCACGGAAAATAGCGGTGTAGAATCCGCAGGATCCGGCGCTTGGGGGATCGGTTGCGCGGGAAAGTGTCAGCCCAAATAATTCTTACCGCGGGGACGATGCGCGTACTTCTTCCTCGGGATCGGAACTGAGCGACGACGCGGCCCTGGCGTAATATCCTTTTCGCGCGCGAATCTCCACTTTCTCTCCCGCTTTCCGCGCTTCGATTTTGATGGTTCGATAGTGGCCGTCAGGGGTGAACTCGGAAGGCTTGTAGGAGACCGCGTAACGGCTGCGCAACTCCTCCTCTATTTTGGCGAAAGCCTTGGCCACGTCCTTGGGCGTGTTGGGGAAAAGTACGCGGCCGCCGCTCTGCTCCGCCAGCTTGCGCAGACTGGAGTTGCCCTCCTGGGCGGCGAAATCCTTCGCCGGGTCGAAGGCTGCGTAGTTTGTGCTGATGGCGTAAATCGTGACTTCGGCTTCCTGGGCGGCGTCGATGGCCCGCTCCAGGGTCACCACGCCGGCATTATTCTGGCCGTCGGACAGCACTACCAGTACTCGCGCCACCATGTCCGGTTCCGAGCGGTTCCGCAGTTTCTGACAGGCGGCGCGGACCGCGTCGTAAAGCGCGGTGCCTCCTCCGATCTTCAACCGCTCCACTCCCTGGGACAGCAGATCTGGATCGCCGACGAAATCCTGCGTCACCGTGGGATGGTTTTCAAATCCCATCACGAAGCCCAGGTCGCTCTCTCGATTCACGGTCTGGTGGAAAAATGCGCTGGCTGCGGCCTGCTCAAAGCGGAATCGCGAAGTTACCGAGTTGCTGGTATCGATCGCCACGCCCACGCGCAAAGGGAGAGACTGCTCGGTGCGAAATCCCAGGATGGCGGTGGGCGGTTTGTCGTCGTCCCGAACCGTGATGTCGTTTTGAGAAAGGTCGGCGGCCGGTTTGCCCTTGCGCGCCGCCATGAAGATGACACTGACTTCGTTCACCTGTTTCGTCAGCAGCCATTCCCCGCTGGACACAGGATCTTCCATAACAGCTTCCGTGGCGCATCCGGGACAGTCCTGCGGGTAAGCGCTTTGGCCGGTCAAGCCCAGCATAGCGGCCAGCGCGAACCGCAGCCACCAACATTTGCTTCGATCCCAGGCTTGCCTCAACGCGCGAACCGAACGTTGTGTTTCCATGATCCACCTCGGCGAATGCCCACGGCAGGCTGGAACCCGAATTCCGCCCTGCTTTCGTGAATGGGTGCAGTTCGCGGGCCAAAATGTCAATCGGTTTCTAACGCCCTCATTCGCCGCTCAACTCGCGGATTCCACACAACCTTCCAGCTGGACCCGATGGGAGGCGCTTCGTGGTTGGGAATGGCGATGGCGCTCACGCTAACCCAACGGTTAGGCACGCTATCGTTTCGGTTCACGCTTTTCGCCTCCGCCCATCGCTTCATTCGCGCTGCCGTGAGCGGAGACTCATTACCTAGCCCCTGCCGAAATGCAACAAATGCGCCCAGGTCCTTCGCGCCGGGCGAGCTTCCGCGCCGGCGGGTGCTGGATCTTCCAAACATGCGAGATGCATCGGCCTTTCCCCCGCCGAATTGGTAGTAAATGGCCTGCCATCCGCGATCGACCCACCGCACAATTCGCAGCTCTCGGACGAAGTTCCCGGGGGCGCGGCTCTATTGCCCGCCTCGGCTGGCATTGGCCAATCGTGGGTGCCGAGGAGAGTACGCCATTCGAATCCGTGGTTATTGGCATCAGCCCTTGCAGCCATAGCCAAACCTCCCGCCGTCGCAGGGTCGCTAATTAGCATCTACCTAGCCAAAGGTCACTTGCAGGGTTCCGACGGACAATTCACGGTACGCTCGAACGTCGCGACTTCGGTCGCGCAGGCAGGGCCCCAACGCCCATCCCACGGCAGTCTGGATTTTCCAACCACGGGGTCGCCGGAGACAGTCTAACCGGTCATGGTCGGGCGAATCTTAGGCGGATTTCGAGGGCATGTCAATGCCCGCCATTGCGAGTCACTACGTGGTCGATGGTGGATATAAAAGGGGTATGACGGAGATCGGGCAGGCTTACTTTCTCTTCTTCTTGTCTTTCTCTTTTTCTTTTTCTTTCTTTTCCGAACTCATCTTCTTGGCAATTTCTTCCACCAGCTTGGGCCGCAGTTCTGCCAGCATGGTATCGACGATGCTGGCAATGGCCGTGGATTCTCCCGGAGCCTCGCTGCGGGCGGCTTCGACCTCGACGGGCTCTACTTCTGCTTCCTCAGCCGGGGCGTTCGCTTCCGGTTCTTCCTGGGCCGCGGAGGTCTCGGCCGGCGCCTCTGCCACCGCAGGCGGCGCGCTGACGAACGATTCCCGTATCTGCTTCCAATTCTGCCAGGCGGCGGCCAGTTCCGCCTCGCGTTGCGGGGCGGCCTCCACGCTTGCCGCGGGCGCGCTTTCCGAGACTTCGGGCGACACCGCAGCCGAAGCCACCGCTTCGACCGTGGACACATGTTCCGATGTCGAGCCGGCGGCCGCGGCGGCGGCGAACGCGGATTCCGGTTTCGCGACTTCGGGCTCGGCGGTTTGAACAGATTCGGATTCTGCGGTGACGTTCTGGGCCACCACGCTCTCCGACACAACCACCGGTTCGGGAACCGGTTCGGTGGCGGCAACTGCTTCGGTGACGCTCGCTGCCTCAGCGCTCGCCGGTTCAGCGGCTTCAACCACCGGAGGCGGGGTCTGAGCTTCGACTGCCGCCGCCGCTGCAAAATCGTTGCGGGCCGCTTCGGCGGCGACTCTGGCCGCAGCCGATTGTTCCATTTCCTGTTCCAGCGTCGGCGCCGATTCTTCCAGTGTGACTGCCACCAATTCGGCGATCCAGCGCGGTCCGGTGGCGCCCGCTTCGGCGACTACGGAATGCGCGACGGCCGCGGTAGCTTCACTCGTTTCGATGGTCGACGCAGACGCTACGCTCTCGCTGCCATGACCGTTCGACGGCGCTAAAGAAGCTATCGCGGCCATGACCTCGGCTTCGCGGCTTGAGGGTTTTTCCGCCTCGTGAACCTGCGCTTCAGAAGCAGCTTGAGGGGCGGAACCGGTTTCGGCGGCGGCTGCCGGCAATTCTGTTGCAGCGGGTTCGTCCAGCTTCGGTGCTTCGCTGACCGCTTCGGAAACCGTCTCAGCCGCTACCGGCGCGGGATCCGCAACGGCTTCGACATGAGCCGCCGGCTCCAATTCTGCCGCGGAAGCCAGCGTCGCAGCCGGAACCTCGGGCTCGCTCGACTCCACGGCGGCTGTTTCCGCGGATGCTGCCTGCATGCTGGCGGCAGCTTCGGGAGCCGACGCTTCCGGGATCGCGGTTGACTGCACGCGCTGGCCGTCGAAAGACGCTGCCGCAGCGGTGATGGCGGCGATTTCCTCCGGCGTGATATCGGCCGGCAAGCCCGCCGGAATCGGACGCTCAAACCCCTTCACTTCCACCGGCGCCGTTTCGCCGCGATCCAAATCGCGGGCAGGACCGGCAATGGTTTCAGGCGCTTCGGCTTCGCTTGGCGGCTTGAGATTTGGGCCCGGAATGGTGAGGCGAGTTTTCCAGCCGGTTTCTTTGTCTCCGAAGCGCTCGCCGGAGGACTGCTCGACCGCCGCCAACGCCTTGGCAAAACGGCCGGACTTCTGGGCTTGCGGCCCCGCCACAATTTTATCTTCGAGCTTGGTCAGCGCCGTGAGCAACTCGGTCGCTTCGAAGGGCTTCACGATGAAAGCGTCGGCCCCGGCGCGGCGGGCTTCTTCGGGCTTGAACGGCTCCAGTTTCCCCACCGTCAGCAAGACTGGGATTCGCGCCGTCTCCGCGGCTTCCTTGACTCGCTGACAAACCTCCAGGCCACCGTACCCCGGCATGTAGACATCCAGCACGACGATGTCCGGCCTGCTTTCCGCGATCTTCTTGAGCGCCGCTGAACCGTTATTCACGGTGACGACTTCGTAACCGGCATCGGTAAGGATGCGGCGGCCCATGTTCTGAGCAGTCACGCTATCGTCGGCAAGCAGTATTCTTCGCGCCAAGGGGTATCCTCTGGTGAGGGGGAGACAGCCTGAAGTTAATTGGTGCTGAATCGTAAGTCAATGACAAGAAGAGAGTAAGGAGGTTACCACTGGTCAGTGACGAGTGGGTGCAACGGCCTCTGATTTGCCTACGAGGGTCGAATCCCACCTGAAATTGAGCCAGCTCTCCCGCCTAGAAAGGGACGACTTTGCGTAGGCCTTTCTTTTTCTTGTGCTTGCTCGAAGACATCGCGTCGTCAACTTCTTTGTCGTCGGCCGTGGCTGAGGCTGAGTCGGCAGTCTTGCCGCCCGTGGCCGCGGCCTGGCCGCTAGTCGCGGGGTCAATCTCGTTGACTTGGGTAGGGGCGGGCACAGGCGCAGCGCCGCTGTCGACATTAGGCTTCAGTTCGTTCGGGTCGGCTGCGACGTTGGGCTTCAGTTCATTAGAATCATCCGCCGGCGCCGCCGGATTGTCTGCTGGCGTGGCGGCGGTCTCGGGCGTGGGCGCGTCGGAACGGGGCGCCGCCTGGTCCGGAGGCAGGGCTCCCTTACTCACCGTCTCGACGGCCACCGAACCGGTGCCCGCCGCTGCCGCGCCGCCCATCATGGCTCGCGTCGCCTCCTGCACCACTGACGTCGCGCTCACCACTTCCGGGTCCACCAAGGTGGGCTCTCCAACTCTGACGGCTTGTGACACGTCCGGGTGCTTCTGGAAGTTCCCCATCACCTTGGCGACCGCGCTGGCTTCCCGCCGGCTGTCTTCTTCTGCCTTGTTCTGAGCCAGCGCCGCCTTGGTCGGCCGAGGTATGGGCTGATGCAAAGCCTCCAGCCGCGCCTTGGCATCCGCGTTCCGGTCCATTAGCGGATACCGCGTCAGGATGCGCGAGTAGGCATCCGCCGCATTCTTGGTGAAGTCGTCGATCAGGCGCGTCTTGTCCACTTCCCTGCCGGGCTTGGCGCGCACAATCGCAACCTCGGATTCGTAAGCTTGCCCGAGAAGGAACAGGGCCTCGTCGGCCTTGCTGTACAAGGGGTATTTGTCAATCAGGGACCGCAGCCGCGCAATGGAGGCGGGATAGGACTGACGCAGAAAATAGAAACGCCCCACCCGGTATTCGCGCTCGGCGATCACTTCCTGAACTTCCAGCAGGCGTTTCTTGCCCTCTTCGACCACTTTCTTGTTGTCCGGGTATTGCAGAATCAGCTGGCGGTATTCTTCTTCGGCCCGCATGGCATGGGTGTAGTCGCGGTCCGGCTTTTCCATTTCCTGATAATGGATGTTGGCAATCTTCAGCTGGGCCTCGGCCGCCTCCGGCATGTTCGGGAAGAAGGTCTCAAAATCCTTGTACTCGATTTCGGCCTGGGCCAGTGAAGTTGAGTCGCCCTCGGCGTACCAGGAATCCGCCACGGCCAGTTTGGCGCGGGCGATGTATTCCGAATCCGGATAGGTATTGATCAGGGTCTGGAGCGTGATTCGCGCCACATCGAAGCGATTGTGCTTCATGGCATCCATGGCCCGGTCGAACAGGACCTTATCGGGCTGCTTGGAGCCCACGTTGGCCAACGGATTATTGACCTTCTTGTTGGTGCAGCCGACGGCAAACGCCAGCACGCCCAGCAGAAGAATCACGGGAATACGACGCGACATAGGGGAACCTCGGGAAACAGTCTTCAGTCGTCAGTCCTCAGCAGAATCTGGTTGGCTGACGACTGACGACCGAAGACTGACGACTGACACCTAGACTTTCTGCAGCGTGGCCTCCACTGCAGCCTTCAACATCTCCTGCGCATTTACCTTTGGATCGCCTTTACCGAAGACGGCGTTGCCCGCCACCAGAATTTCTGCTCCGGCGCGCACCACCGCGGCCACGGTGCTGAGGTCGATTCCCCCATCTACTTCAATACGATAGCCCAGTCCGCGCTGCGTCCTGAGATCGGCCAGCCGGCGGATTTTGTGCACCGCCCCGGGAATGAATTTCTGCGCTCCAAACCCGGGATTCACCGACATGACCAGTATATAGTCGGCCAGATCCAGCACCTCGGTCAGGGTCTCCACCGGCGTTGCCGGATTGATCACCACACCCGCCTGGCACCCGTGGTCCTTGATGAGATGCAGGGTGCGATTCAAATGCACGCAAGCTTCCTGGTGCACGGAAATCCAGTTCGCGCCGGCAGCGGCAAACTCCGGGATAAACTGGTCCGGGTCCTCGATCATCAGATGGCAATCGAGGGGTAAATCGGTCGCCTGGCGCAGGGACCTCACCAGCGGCGGCCCCAGCGTGATGTTGGGGACGAAATGACCGTCCATCACATCCACGTGGACGACCGTGCCGCCGCCAGCCGCGGCCGCGCGAACCTGGTCCGCCAGGTGGGCGAAGTCCGCCGCCAAAATCGAGGGTGCGAGTTCAATCAACCTGGGTCCTCGCGGGAACGCTTGCGTCTACAAATTCTATCACGCTATGCCCCCGCAAATTGGGTCGCCGGGACCTGTATGCGTGTGGCGCGGGCGACCCGCCCGCGGCTTTTGACTCTGACTCGATGCCCGTGCGGGCGAGTCGCCCGCAACTACACCAGCAGGCTTCGGAATGACCATTCCCTTGTGGCGATTTTCCTATTACACCGGCATGAAATTTTCACCCGTAACCTTTTCCCTCCGCGAAAGTTTATATAGTTAGAGGCACGATGGCCGTCCGACGACCGGCAGCGAAAAAGCCCCAGCAGGAAGCCTCCGGCTCGCCTCCGGGAGACGATCGCCTGCTGGTCGAAGCTGCCCAGAAAGACCCCAGCCGGTTTGCCGAGCTGTACGAACTGAATTTCGGGCGGGTGTACGGCTACATCGCCCGGCGCGTTCCCGATCGTGATGCGGCCCAGGACCTGACCTCGGACGTGTTCCACAAGGCCCTGGCCAATCTTCACAGTTTCGAATGGCGGGGCGTGCCCTTCGCCGGCTGGCTGCTGCGGATTGCCGCCAACATGATTGTCGACCGGTCAAAGCGCGGAACGAAAGAGATCGGCCAGGACGAACTTCCCGATCTGCCCGACCTGGGCGCGAAACCCAAGCTCGAGGAATCGGATGAGTGCGCCCGGCTCTTTCGCCTGGTGGACCAGCTCCCCGCCGATCAGCGCCGCGTGATCGGAATGCGCTTCGCCGAGGAGAAAAGCATTCGTGAAATCGCGCAAGCCCTGGGACGCACCGAGGGCGCGGTGAAGCAGCTGCAGTTCCGGGCGCTGCAAAACCTGCGCTCCCGACTGGAGGGTGCCAATGCCTAAGCGCTCTCTGCCGGATAAAGTAATGATCGAACAGCTCGACCAGGCCGTTACGGAGCTTCTCGCCGCTCCCGCCGCAAAGCTTCAATCCGGTGATGCGGAGCTGCTGCCGCTCTTGCGCATCGCCGCCGAGCTGCGCCGGCTTCCCCGCGAAGATTTCAAGGCCCGACTCAAATCTGATTTGCAAAGGAAATCATCCATGGCAACCATGACAGAAATTGCTGCTTCCGTTCGCATCGTTGCATCCCCCCGCATGGCCTTCAAGGACGTGGCCAAAGCGATCGAATTTTACAAGACTGCTTTCGGAGCAAAGGAGACTTTCCGCTTCGAGACCGGAAAAGATATCGCCCACGCCGAAATCATGATTGGAGATTCCGTCCTCATGCTGGCGGGAGAGTGGCCCGAGGGCGGACGCTACAGCCCGGAGACAACCGGCAACTCGCCGGTGGCGATTGCCGTCCAGGTACCCGACGTGGACGCCTTCGCGGAGCGCGCCATTGCCGCCGGCGCCAAGCTGCAACGCCCCATCGCCGACCAGTTCTACGGAAGGCGCGATGCCAATCTCATCGACCCCTTCGGATACCCGTGGAGTGTGTTTACGATCAAGGAAGAAATGTCGGTCGAGGAAATGCACCGCCGCTTCCAGGCGATGATGCCGGAGAAGAAGAAGCCGGCGGTTGATCCGGTGCCGAAGGGCTACACCACCTTGACCACGTATCTGGTGGCGCAAGATGCCGACGGCTTGATTAACTTCATGACCAAGGCCTTCGGCGCGGTAGAGACCTTCCGCAGCGGGCCAGGGTCGGAAGGCGGCCTGCACTGCGAAGTCAAGATTGGCGATTCCATGCTGATGGTGGGCGGCGGCGGAGCCGGCATGAAGTGGCGCGGTACGCCGATGCCCAGCGCCTTCCACATCTACGTGCCCGATTGCGACGCCACTTACGCTCGCGCTCTGGAAGCCGGAGCTACCTCGATGACCACGCCAGCCGATCAGGAATATGGTGAGCGGACCGCGAATGTGAAGGACCCTGCCGGGAACTTCTGGTACATCGCGACCTACAAGGGAGCCAGCTACAAATCGGAGGGTGCGCCCACGCTGCAACCGTACTTGCATCCTCTACGCGCCGAGCCCGTGCTGAAGTTCATCAAGCTTGCCTTCGGAGCCGAGGAACTCGGCAGATACACGGCCCCCGATGGTGTGATCCACCACACCACGATAAGAATCGGGAATGCGCAGATGGAAATGGGCGAGGCCACCGGGCCGTATCAACCGATGCCCACGATGTTCTATCTCTACGTGGAAGACTGCGACGCACTGTACAAGCGCGCGATGAGTGCCGGAGCGACGTCGATCTCGGAGCCGCAAGACCATCCTTACGGCGACCGCAGCGGCGGCGTGATCGATCCCTTCGGCAACAAGTGGTACATCGCCACCCACGTCAAAGACATGTAGGCGCGAGCGCCCACGCTCGTGCGCTTTGGCGAGCGCCACAAACGCGTAGGGGCAGATGTCCTCATCTGCCAGCCGAGCGCAAGCTCGACGAGGGTTTTTCATGCCCTCGTCGTTCCGTCATTTGGAACGACAGGGGCGGGAGAGCTGCGATTCACGTGTTGATCTGTGGAATCCGTGGCGGTTTGTCCCCGCGGTGGTCTGTGCCACTGCCGCACGAGCGGGGCGCTCGCGCCCAGATTAGTTCCCGCGATGCAGATGCCTCTGTATCCACTGCACTACTCCGATCGGCTGCAAGTGTTGCGAATGATTTCCATACCACAACACCACTCCGCCCACGGCCAGCAGGAACAGCATGACGGCATTGAGCACCCAGCGCCGGCGAGGATGGGTCGGAGCCGCGGACAAAGGCAAGTCGGCTGAGGGTTCTGCAGCAGGCCCGGCGGCAGCCGGCGCCGCTCGCCGCGCCCGGAAGCTGGCCAGTACCAACAGGGCGTTGGTGATCAGAATGACGGCAAAGGCCAATCCCGGGACGAATGCCATCCCGCTTCCCCGCTGCTTCGCGACTTCGATGGCCAGGACGACCGTGATCAGTCCTCGGGGTAAAACCCAGAAGATCAATTCCCGGTTGTGCGCCCCGATTCCCCGCCACGCCCAGCGGCTGGAATGAATCGCCAGCCAGCGGGCCAGGAATAAAGATCCCAGCGTCCCGGCCATGAGCAGTGGGTGCTCGCGAAAAATGCCGAGTTCCGCGACCGCGCCGATCATCACGAAGAAGAACGTGCGCACCAGGAAGGCCAGCTCGGAGTGGAATGTAAGCAAGGCCTGCTGCGACTCCGCCATTTGCGCCACCGGCAAGGTCAGTCCCAGGCCAGGATCGACGCCGGGAAAATTTGACAGGGTCAGGCCGAAACCCAGCACCGCAATCAGACCGTTGGCCCCGAGCGCTTCCATCCCCGCATAGAGGACGAGAACAATCGAGAACGTAAGCACCTGCCAGAAACGCTGTTCGGACAGCACGTGCAGCAACCGTGACCACAAAACGCCCCCCGGGATGGCGAATAGCAGCGCGATCCCGACCTGTTTCATCAAGCCGTGAGCCAGACCTTGCGCCACTGCCCCGCCCTGGCTGCTCATTCCGAGAAGCAGCCCCACGGTCAGCACCGCCAGCACATCGCCCCACGCCGCTTCCAGCATCAGGGTCACTCGGACCGCTTCCTCGGCCTGCAATTGCTGCAATACCGGCAGCACCACCGTGCTGCTGGTGCAACCGAGCACGGCTCCCACCAGCAGGCCGTCGGTCCACGACAATCCAAGACCCTTGGTGACGATTACCGCCACCAGCGCCGTGCTGAAAACGTAGGCCAGCGTTGCCAGCAGGAAACTGCCGGGAAAATGCTTCAGGGTGTCGCGAAGATTGAGCTCCAGGCCGCCTTCAAACAGCACAAGAATGATGGCCAGGGTTCCCAGCAGGTTGGTTGTCTTGGCCAGCGTGCCCGCCTGCACCAGACCCAGCACCGGGCCGAGCAGGATGCCCAGCATCATCAGCACCAGTACATCCGGAATTCGAGTCAGCCCGAAGACGCGGTTGGCCAGAAAGGCCACGACCAGGAGTCCGCCGACCAATCCCAGAATTAGCGCAGTGGGCATGATTGCTCCATCGTCTTAAGGAAACTCCGGCTTCGGTTGTCTTATCGAAAGTGAGATCCGAGGCGGGCCTCGACCACGACATCTTATCGCGTGCTACTCTCGTCCTCCGGGCGAAAAACGCCGGAGGGAAGTTACCGTGGTCTCGGCCGAACAACTTGTTCCCGTCGGCTTCAGCCTGTCGGCAGTGCTGTGCTGGGGCACCAGCGACTTCACCGGGGGCTACGCCTCCCGGCGCTCCGACGCCTTCATCGTCACTCTGCTGTCGCATGCCGGCGGTTTCGTTCTCATGCTCACGCTGGCCCTGCTCAGCCACGCTGCCTATCCCTCGCCTTCGAGCCGGAACTGGGCGCTGCTGGCGGGCGCGCTGGGCGGAACCGCGCTGGCCATTTTTTATCGCACCCTGGCCAGCGGAGACATGGGCATCACCGCGCCGGTAGCGGCCGTTCTCGGGGCCGCCATTCCCGCCGCATTTGCCATGATGACCCAGGGCGTGCCGGGAGCATTCTCGATCGCCGGCTTTCTGCTGGCCGGCATCGGCATCTGGTTGATCTCGCGGCCTGACGGCTCGGTTGTAAACTATGCCGGCATTTCCATGGCCGCCCTGGCCGGAATCGGCTTTGCTGGATTCTTTATCTGCATCGATCGCGCCGGCGATGGCTCCGCCCTATGGTCTGCGGTGCATTCGCGGTTTGCGTCGCTGGTGATCGTGGCCGCCATCGTCTTGTTTCGCCGGGGTCGCGGTCGTCTGCAACCGGCCGGGGCCACGCTCGCGCTTTTCGCCGGATGCCTTGACGTCACCGGTACCGCGGTCTTCATCCGCGCCGAGCAGACCGGCCGCCTGGATACGGCGGTCGTGCTCAGCTCGCTCTATCCGGTCATCACCGTTCTGCTGGCCCGGGTTGTGCTGCATGAACACTTCACCCGCTGGAAAACGGTCGGTATCTTCGCCGCCCTGCTGGCGGTGCCGCTGATCGCCCTGCAATAGAAAATGTAGGCGCGAGCGCCCCCGCTCGTGCGTCCCGTTTCGATACACCCGCGTTGCTTGCTGCCGCCTGTCATGCCCAGCCCGCCATGATCGATGGCCTCCGCACGAGCGGGGCGCTCGCGCCTACATCGAAAGCGCTGCTATAATGAGGATTTGCACTCATGCCTATCCAGCGTCTGATTCGCTCCACCACAGTTCTTTCGGTCCGCCGCAACAGCACCGTCGTCATGGCGGGAGATGGCCAGGTCACGCTCGGCGAAGGCGTGATCAAGCACACCGCCAAAAAGATTCGGCGCCTGTATCAGGACAAGATCCTGGCGGGATTTGCCGGCTCCACCGCCGACGCATTCACTCTGTTCAGCCGCTTCGAATCAAAGCTCGAGCAATATCACGGCAACCTGGGGCGGGGCGCGGTCGAGCTCGCCAAAGACTGGCGCACCGACAAATTTCTGCGCCATCTCGAGGCCCTGCTGCTGGTCTCCGACAAGGAACAAACCTTTCTGCTCAGCGGCCAGGGCGACGTGATCGAGCCGGACGGCGGCATCGCCGCCATCGGCAGCGGCGGCCCTTACGCCCAGGCAGCCGCGCAGGCGCTGGCGGAGCACACCCAACTGACCGCTCGCCAGATTGCCGAAGAAGCCATGAAGATCGCGGGCAAAATGTGCATCTATACTAATGACAAGGTGACGATTGAAGAACTCTAGTCGTCAGTCATCGGTCGTCAGTCGTCAGAAAATGACTGGGCCGACGACTGAAGACTGACGACTGACGACTGATTTATGGCTATTTACCTACCCGCTGCCGCTGAAGAAGAACAGATCGCTCTCGACGAACTCACTCCGCGTGAAATCGTCGCCGAGCTCGACAAGCATGTCGTAGGCCAGAAGGACGCCAAGCGCGCCGTCGCTATCGCCCTGCGCAACCGCATGCGCCGCCAGAAGCTCACGCCTGACCTGGCGGAAGAAGTCATTCCCAAAAACATCATCATGATCGGGCCCACCGGCGTGGGCAAAACCGAAATCGCCCGCCGCCTGGCCAAGCTCGCCAACTCGCCCTTTCTCAAAGTCGAAGCCTCCAAGTTCACCGAGGTCGGCTACGTGGGACGCGACGTCGAATCCATGATTCGCGACCTGGTCGAGATCGCCATCGAAATGGTGCGCGAAGAAAAGCTCGAAGACGTCTCCGACAAGGCCGAGCTCAACGCCGAAGAGCGCCTGTTGGATATTCTTCTTCCTCCTCCCACTCCTCGCGCCGCCGAGGGATCGACTGGCGGCCTAGTGCTCGATGGGACCAGCGCTTCTTCCAGCCATGAATCGCAGAGCCGCACCCGGGAGAAACTTCGCCAGCAGTTGCGGGAAGGCAAGCTCGACGATCGCACGGTCGAGATCGATGTCCGCGAACGCAATTTTCCGTCCTTCGAAATCATCTCCAACCAGGGCGTCGAGGAGATGGACGTCAATATCAAGGACATGTTGCCCAACCTCTTCGGCCAGCGCACCAAAAAGCGGAAGATGAAGGTCAACGAGGCGTTCGAGTACCTGATCCAGGAAGAAGAGCAGCGCCTGATTGACATGGACCAGGTCACCCGCCTGGCCATCGATCGCGTGGAGGATTCGGGAATCATCTTCCTCGACGAGATCGACAAAATCGCCGGACGCGAGAGCGGCCACGGTCCCGACGTTTCCCGCGAAGGCGTGCAGCGCGACATTCTGCCCATCGTCGAAGGCACCACGGTCAACACGCGCTACGGCATGGTGCGCACCGACCACATCCTGTTCATCGCCGCGGGCGCGTTTCACGTTTCGAAGCCGAGCGACCTGATTCCCGAGCTGCAGGGCCGCTTCCCCATTCGGGTCGAATTGCAATCGCTTACCATGGAAGACTTCATCCGCATACTCACCGAACCCAAGTCCTCACTGGTGAAGCAGTATGTCGCCCTGCTCGAAACCGAAGGCGTGAAGCTGGAATTCACCCGCGAAGCCCAGGAAGAAATCGCGCGCTACGCATTCCGCGTGAACGAAGGCACGGAAAACATCGGCGCCCGCCGCCTGCACACCATCATGGAGCGCGTGCTCGATGAAATCAGCTTCGACGCGCCCGACAAAAAAGGCGAACACGTCAAGGTGGACGCCGACTACGTCCGCAAGATGCTGGCTGATATCGTGAAAGACCAGGATCTGTCCCGGTACATTCTGTAGGGCATTAACCACGGAGGACAGGGAGGCACGCTTTTCTCTGTGTCCTCCGTGGTCCTCTGTGGTTAAGATTGTCGACACCATGAAAGCCATCGACCGTCCCCGCCTGGCGTCCCTCATGCAGCGCGAGCAGCAGCGCTTCGTGAATGAGCGGCCCAAGTCCAAGGCCCTGTTCGAACGCGCCGGCAAATCATTGCTGGGCGGCGTGCCCATGAATTGGATGATCAAGTGGGCCGGCGCTTTCCCGCCTTTCGTCCGCGAAGCCCAGGGCTCCCACTTCTATGACGTGGACGGTCACCGTTACATTGATTTCTGCCTGGGCGACACCGGCGCCATGACCGGGCATTCTCCCTACGCGACCGTAAAAGCTGTGGAAGATCAGATGAGGCGCGGGATCACGCTGATGCTGCCCACCGAAGACTCGATTTTCGTGGCGGAAGAATTGCAGCAGCGCTTCGGCCTGCCCTACTGGCAATTCGCTCTCACTGCCACTGATGCTAACCGTTTCACCATACGGCTGGCCCGCCAGATTACCCGGCGTCCGAAGATCCTGGTTTTCAACTGGTGTTATCACGGCACGGTCGACGAGAGTTTCATTACCCTGAAGGACGGCGTCGCGCAAGCTCGCCGCGGCAATATCGGGCCGCCGGTTGATCCCAGGGTCACCACCAAAGTGGTCGAGTTCAACGATGTCGGGGCGCTGGAGCAGGCGCTGGCGCCCGGCGACGTGGCCTGCGTGCTGGCCGAGCCGGTCATGACCAACGTGGGGATCGTGCATCCTGAGCCCGGCTACCATCAGGCATTGCGGCAGCTCACGGAGAAATTTGGGACCCTGCTCATCATTGATGAGACCCACACCATTTGTGCCGGACCGGGCGGCTACACCCGGGTGGAAAATCTCAATCCCGATTTCTTCATTTTTGGCAAAGCCATCGCCGGCGGAGTTCCCGGCGCGGCCTACGGATTCACCGAGGCGGTAGCGCACTCCATCGCCAAAGACCAGAACCTCGAGGACTGCGATACCGGAGGCATTGGTGGAACCCTGGCGGGCAACGCGCTTTCGCTCGCCGCCATGCGGGCCACATTGACCAAGGTCCTCACCAAGGACGCCTTTGCCCGCATGATTCCGCCCGCCGAGCGCTGGACTGCGGGGGTGCAAAAATCCATCACTGACTTTGGAATGCCCTGGCACGTGACCCGCCTAGGCTGCCGCGCCGAATATCAGTTTTCTCCCACCCCTCCCAAAAATGGCGCCCAGGCCCACGACGCGATGGACTTTGAACTGGAGCGCTTCATGCATCTGTATGCCATGAACCGCGGCATCCTGCTGACCCCGTTCCATAACATGGCGCTGATGTCGCCCCAGACCGATCCCGACGATGTCGATCAGCACAGCCGCGTCTTTCGCGAAGCCGTCAAGGACCTGGTGCTCTAGCCGTCGCCGGAAAGTTCTGCTGCCGAATGCCGTCCGGGAATCTTCATTCGTTCTGGTAACCTGTCTATTCTCGCGATGAAGCGATCCCATTCGAGCATTCTGATCTGCGTGCTGGGCAGCGCGGTCCTTGTTTCCTGCGGGTATCCGGGTGTTCCCATCCCGCCCGCCCTGGAGCTGGCCAAGCCGGTCACCGATCTGCGCGCGGCACGCAAGGGCGACAAGGTCTACCTGGCCTGGACGGTTCCCGCTAAGACCACCGACCGGCAGAGCGTGCGCCACCCCGGTGCGACGCGCATCTGCAGAAGCCTGCAAGTGCCGCTGACCGACTGCAAGAATCCGGTCGCGGAAATTCCAGCCGCGCAATTTCCCCTGCCCGCTTCCCAAGCCCGGCACAAAGGCGTCCTGCCTGCAAAAGTTGAGGCGAATTACATCGATATTCTTTCACCGCAGATGCAAGAACAAGACCCAACCGCCGAGATCACGTATGCAGTGTCGGTACAGAACGAAAGCGGACGCAGCGCCGGACTCTCCAACCAGGTGCAGGTCCCGTCCGCGCCCACGCTGCCCCCGCCCGGCCATTTTCGCGCCCGCGTCCAAGGAGATGGTGTGCTGCTTTCATGGGAGTGTCCACCGGCCATCCCAGCTGCGGACGGGATTGCGCACAAACTGCGCATCTATCGCCGCGAGCAAGGCAAGCTGGCCGATGCCAAGGTCACCGACACGAAGATCACCGACACGAAGATCAGCGACGCGGACCTGGCGGACTGCGCTCATGCGGCCGGCCAGTCGCCTGAGTTTCTTGACCAGACGTTCGAGTGGGAGAAGCATTACGACTACCGCGCCACGGTCTTGACCGTGGTTTCCGGGCCCGGCAAGCCCGAGTTTGAAGTGGAAGGCGACGACACGCCTGTGGTCCAGGTTTTCGCCCACGACGTTTTTCCCCCGGCCATGCCGACCGGACTGCAAGCGGTTTTTTCCGGTGTCGGTCAAGCCCCCTTCGTCGACCTGGTGTGGTCTCCTGACACCGAGGCCGACCTTGCCGGCTACAACGTGTTCCGGCACGAGGGAAACGAAACGCCGGTAAAGCTCAACTCGGAACCGGTAAAGACCCCGGCTTTCCGCGACACCACAGTGCAGCCCGGGAAAAAGTATTTTTACTCGGTATCCGCGGTGGATGGCCGCAACAACGAAAGCGCGAAGTCGGAAGTGACGAGCGAGCAGGTGCCATGAGGTGTCAATCCTGTCTTGGCCGAGTGCTGACAGCTGATCATGAGGCCCTATGAAATATTGCCGTTTTCAACTGAATCACCAGCCCCACTACGGTCTCGTAGAGTCCGTGGGCGGCGTGGAATATGTTACCCGCCTTTTTCTGAACCCTCCGCAAGACGCGAGCGGAGACCTGGAAGATGTCCCCACGCGGAAGATGGACCATCTTTCGCTGGCCGAGGCCACGCTGCTCCCGCCGGTCAGCCCTTCGAAAATCATCTGTGTGGGACGCAACTATCGCGAGCATGCCGCCGAACTGGGCAACGAAGTTCCCGCCGAGCCGCTGATTTTCTTTAAGCCACCCTCTTCATTGCTGGCCCCGGGCGCTCCGGTTCGCCGGCCGAAAATTTCCGAGCGGGTCGATTACGAAGGCGAGCTCGGAGTGGTGATCGCCAAAGCTTGCTATCAGCTGGCGTCGGACGAAGATGTTCGTCCCTACATTCTTGGCTACACCTGCGTGAACGACGTGACCGCGCGCGACCTGCAAAAGAAAGACGGCCAATTCACCCGCGCCAAGGGCTTCGACACTTTTTGCCCGGTCGGCCCGCTGGTCACGAACGAAATCGATCCCTGGGCGGGAGTTGCGGTAGAGACCCGAGTCAACGGCGCGGTCCGGCAACAAGGCAACACCCGGGATTTCATCTTCCCGCTCGATGCCGTCATCCGCTATATCTCCCAGGTCATGACGTTGCTGCCCGGAGATCTGATTCCCACGGGAACACCCCAGGGTGTCGGCCCGGTCGTTGTCGGCGATACCATGGAAGTGATCGTGGAAGGAATAGGCACTCTAAGCAATCCCGTGATCTGAAAAATGCGGGCGCGAACGCCCACGCTCGTGCAGGAAGCCAGCACCGGCCACGTGGGGACGGCCGCCCTCGGCTGTCCGGTCGAGCGCCGCTCGACAAGGTTCTGCCGAAAGCGATGCCTTGCGGAGCTTTGCTCCGCCAGACCGCCGAGGACTTGCCCTGAGCGAAGTCGAAGGGGCTGTTCCCCTGTTGTCCGTGCAACTGCCGCACGAGCGGGGCGCTCGCGCCTACATTGAAACAGCTTCCCCGATTCTCTTTCAGGCCTTATTCTGTTTGCGGGACTGCCGCACGCTGGTGTCCGATCGCGTAAATCATGATCTCATTTCGTCTGTATGCTCTGATTCTGGTGGCTGTCGCCATTCTGGCCCTAGCCTATTTCCTGCTGCGCCGCAAGCCGAAGACCGCCGAAGACCTGGAGCGGGAGCGGCGGGCCTGGCTCGATCGCATCGGCCGCATCACCGACGGCACCGTGATCGACGTTCAGGAGATGCCCGGCACCCGCGAGCGGCCCTCGACTTTCCTGATTTACCAGTACGACGTTGCCGGGGTGTCCTACGAGGCTTCGCAGGACGTGACCTATCTCCGCCATCTGATCAACCTTCACTCCTGCCGTCTCGGACTTCCCACCTCCGTCCGCTTTGACCCGCAAAATCCAGGAAACTCCATCGTACTTTCGGAGCGTTGGATGGGCCTGAGACAGTAGAAAGCGCCGCCTGTCGGAATTCCTGATTTTGGGTGGAGCAGCGCTTTAGTGCTGCTTTGCAGGTTCTATTCCGACGCGGCTTCAGTTCCTGACCGGGCCGTCGGCGGCTTCTTGAGGTCGAGATTGCTCCTCAGAATCCTCGTCGCCCCCGGTCGGGCGATGGTCTTCGGTGTACTTCCTTGGTCTTCGGTGACGTTCTCAGGGCGGCAGGGGATTGCTAACGTGGCAGGTCAGCCGGGAAGAGAAAGGCCGGCCCAACTCCACTATGGCAAACACTTCGAAGTCTTCATCCCAATTAAGGATTCTGTACGCGGAAGGCGATCCGGAAGTCCTTGTTTCACAGTCGGTTACGATCCAAAAGGCGGGCTACAATGTCACCCAGGCCGAAGGCCGCCAGCAGGTGCAGGACACCCTGCGGAAGGAAAAGTTCGATTTGGTGATTCTCGGCCCCACCTTGACCAAGAACGACCGGCACCATCTGGCGTATATGGTCAAGAAAGCCCAGCCGGGGACACGCCTTCTAGTGACGCACACCGATGGAGAGGGCCATCCCGCGGTCGACGCCACGCTCGAAACCGGCAGGAGCATCAACGCCCTGCTGGAGAAAATTGCCTCCATGCACCCCCAGGCGGCAGGAGCAGCCTCAGGCCGTTAAGCTGTTTGTGTGTGGTGTGGCCGCGGGCGACTCGCCCGCGCTTCTCCACAGCATCCCAAGTTGAAATGAAGGCGGCCAAGCAGGCCGCCTTTTTCATTTTGAGACGTTGTCCGGGCATACCGTTCGGCACGAACCTCGTCAGTAAACAGGTGGGAAGAATCGCCGCGCAAAGACTCAACTGCCCGCCTGCTTCAACGGGCAATCGCTGAAAAGTGGAACTCCAGCTGTGGCCGTTATCAGAGACCATGTAGGGACGGGTCTCTGACCCGTCCAGGCCGAGCAAGGCTCGGCTAGGCCCGCATCACAATCATCACGAACCAGAGAAGTTATCGTGGTAAGACTAAGCAGAGCTCTCAGATATTCCACTGGCGGCCAGTCAATTTCTTGCCGGCCTGAAGCCCAAAGTGGAGCAGCGACGGTTAAAATAGCAAATCTCATCATGAACAACCCCGTGAACAGCCCCATGAACAATCCCATCCAAGCGAACCAACCGCAGGAAAAGAAGGTTTACGTCTGCCTGAGCGGCCTGCCCCTGTCTTTCCATCTGGAGTGGCCGTTTCGCAAGTCCACCTCGGGAGCAGATTTCTGGGTGCTGCACGCCGACATCGCTCTGGAAAATTCTGCAGGATTGCATGCGCCGGTGTCGGTCAATCTGTCGGCCACCGTGTACGAAGTCATGCCATCCCTGGAGCCGAAGGATATCGAGGCGCCGGTCATCAATGCCCTGCGCAAGGAAGTCGATCGTCGCCAGATTGAATTTTTGAAGTCGGGGAAGCGGGTCCCGGTGCAGTTCTCCAGCCGCTATTATGATTTCAAACGCAGCAAGTGGGTGTTTGGCAAAGCCACGGAGGAAAATGTGGCGCTGCTGGTGGCCCGCAAAGTCTACTGGCAGACCAAAGTCGCGGGCGGGCCGGTCTGGGTTGGCGATCCCACCGAAGCGCTGTTCCTGGAAACCTCTCCGGCGCAGCTGATCGAGGTCGCGCAGAAACTTCGGGGTCAGGAATTGATGACTCTCCAGGGCGAGTGGGCTTCCGCCAATGCATCTCTGATGGCGCAGGCGGAAAAATTCGAGGCCGACATGCGCGCCGCCCTGGCCGAACTGGAGCAGAAGCACGCCTTCGAAAGAGGCTGAGAACTTGATGTAGGCGCGAGCGCCCTCGCTCGTGCGCCCGCTCTCCTGACCTCGTGGTTCTTTATCCTTCGAGTGCCGTGTCTCCGCCGCACCAGCGAGGGCGCTCGCGCCTACATTTTTACTGCTGCTTGCTGATGGTCCCGTTCAGCTCGACGCCCGAATCGTTCTGCACGATGTAGGCGTCATTGCCCGAGATCAGGTAAAAAATCAGATTATTGGAAATAGTGCTGATCGAGGCCCCTGCCCGCCCGTTCGCGGAAACGGAATAGTTTCCTGAAAGGACGGCCGAGTTGGGGGACCCGGCGGCGTTCGAGAATTCGTTCAGGATCAGCTTTCCGGATCCATCCCACTGCAGCGTGCCTACGCGATCTTTCGCGCCGCCCAGGTCGAATCCGTCCATCACGAACCCAAATTGGCCGTTCATGGTGGAATTCGAGAACGAGGAAACCTGTTGTAGGTCGAGGCTCCCATCCTGAACCGTGCTGGGATCATTGACTAGGAAAAGCCCGCGCGCCGGATTGACCATCCATACCACCAGGTTGCTGTTGGCGGCGGTGGTGAGGGTCACGAGTGTGCGTCCGTTGGCGGCCGGCGGCGTAAAGGTTCCGGTGAAACTGATGTTGGTCGCCGGGTTGCCGTCCTGCACCGAGTCGCGCGCGCCGGAAGTGATATTCCCTCCGCTGGCCGTGAAGCGGCCCGCCATGTTGACTCCGCTGAGAGAGGCGGTGTCGCCTTTGCTCCCGAAGGCGTAGCTGCCGTCGAGCGTGGGCGTTCCACTCTGGAGCTCGGCCCGGCCCGATCCGGCGATATTGGTGGTGCCGGCAAGGAACCGGATGTTATTGGCGTCCACGATGTAGTAATTGAAGCTCGAGGTGGCCAGCGCACTGTCGGTGAAGGTTCCGGTGCCGCGTCCGGTGGCCGGGTCGGGAGCGTTGAATGAGCCGGTAAAGGTCAGGGAACTGAGGGTTCCGCCAAGATTGACATCTTTGTTTCCATTACTGGCGATGCCGCCGGCAAGCGTGAAAGCCCCCACGCTGGCGATGGATTGCTGGGTGCTCACGTTCAGGTCATGCTCGCGGAAAACGAATGTTCCGCTGGGAACGGCGGTAATTGCCGTCAAGTCCTGCTTTTCCGCCAGGCCGCCCGCGTTTACCAGGGTGTCGGCCTCCACCAGGTAGACTTTGGAGGCGCTGACCATCGTCACTTCCAAATTGATTGTGCCCAGCAGGGCATTATTGAACTTCACAAAGCCAGTGCCGTCGTTGGAGATCGAGTACGAGCCGGTGCTGACCGTGGTGAACACGCCCGTGCCCTCGGAAAAATCATCCGTCGCGGTAGTGATTCCCTTGTTGCCATCGGCGGTAAACACGCCGGCTTCACGATAGGCCACCACGTTGTTGGGGTTGCTGAAATCGAATCCCTCGATCTGGTAGACATACTGCCCTTTGAGGCTGGCATTGGAAAAATTGCCCTTCGGAATGAATCCCGTCACACCTCCGCTGTTTGTTCCACAAGCCACACAGAAAAGAAGCGCAACCAGGGCAAGGCACAGATATGAATTTTTCATAAACAAATGTGCGGTGTAAGCCGCACTACTCCTCCATCGTGGTTAGAAAGACGGGTCCTTATCGTTTTTAACCCAGTTACTTAGATAAAGTTGTGGAAGACCGGCGTCCGGCCCCGTCCACGCAACCGCAAAAGCCGCAGAGAAGCGGAGCGACCGTTAGCCTACCCTTCCGCAACGTCCGCTCTGCGGGACACAACCGAATCTGCCTTCAAATCTCTATTTCTTCGCAGCCACCACACTACCACCCGATACCCCAGCAACAGAGTCAGCACGAAGCCGTATTGCTCCGGCTTGCTGATATCGGCCTTCACCAGCCACCAATAATGGATCACGCCCGCGATCGCGCTCAGGTAGATCAGGCGGTGCAGCGCCTGCCAGCGCTTGCCTCCCAGCCGGCGTATCCAGCCAGTGGTAGAAGTCAGCGCCAGCGGAATGAGCAGAACGAACCCGGTGAATCCGACGGTGATGAAGCGACGCTTGATTACGTCAGCCCACATCGCGTGCACGTCAAAAAATTTATCCAGCCAGATGTAAGTGAGGAAATGGAGCACCGCGTAGAAGAACGCAAACAGCCCGAACATGCGGCGATAGCGAATCAGCCATAGCTGCCCGGTCAGCTTGCGCACCGGAGTAACGGATAGCGTCACCAGCAGGAATATCAGGATCCAGTCGCCCGTCGAATGGGTGATGACCTCGATGGGATTGGCCCCCAGGAGCCCCATGTACGCTTTCCATCCCAACCGCGCCAAAGGCCCGAGACAGGCAAGAAACACCACGGGTTTGAACCATCGCACCATAAGCTGTGAAATGTGGGCGCGAGCGTCTCGCTCGTGCGGCAGCGCCAGTGCAGCCCCAGCACGAGCGGGACGCTCGCGCCCACATCAGATCTAGAAGTTCTTTTTCAAGTCCATGCCCGAATAGAGCGAAGCCACCTGATCGTAGCCGTTAAACATCAACGTTGGCCGCTTGCGGAATTCTCCCAGGCGGCGCTCCGTGGCCTGGCTCCAGCGCGGATGGTCCACATTCGGGTTTACATTGGAATAAAAGCCATATTCATTGGGCGCGGACAGGTTCCAGGTATTTTCCGGCTGGTCGCCGGTAAAGCGAATGCGAACGATGGCCTTGATGCTCTTGAAACCGTACTTCCACGGAATCACCATGCGCAGCGGGGCGCCATCCTGGTTGGGCAGCACTTCGCCATACATACCAAAACACAGGAGCGCCAGCGGGTGCATGGCTTCATCCATCCGCAGGCCTTCGACGTAAGGCCATTGCAGCACGTGGCTGCGCTGTCCCGGCATCTGCCGCATATCCAAAAGCGTGGTGAACTCCACAAACTTCGCCTTGGGCAGGGGATCGGCGCGCTTGATCAATTCACTGAGCGAAAATCCCACCCACGGCACCACAATCGACCAGCCTTCCACGCAACGATGGCGATAGATGCGCTCTTCCGGAGCGGCCATCTTGATGATCGTGTCCACATCAAGCACCTGTTTCTTCTTGACCTGACCGTCGATGGTGACCGTCCAGGGACGCGTCTTGAAGTCCTTGGCCAGGCCGGCGGGTTCATACTTGTCGGTCGAAAATTCGTAATAGTTGTTGTAGTTGGTGACGTCCTTGTAAGGAGTGATGGTCTCGCTGGTCGAGAAGGGACTCTTCTGGATGCCGTCAATCTTCGTATTGGCTTGCGCCACGGACGAAGGCGAGGCCATTTCGTGCAGGCCCACACCGGCCGCCACCGCCGCTGCGCCTGCCAGAGCCGTACCGGCCAGGAACTTCCGCCGGTTCAGGTACAGGCTCTTCGGGGTGATCTCCGAGGATGGAATGTCGGCCGCCTTCTTGATCAACATGAGGGGGAGCTCCTGAAAGGTCTACGCGCTAACCGCCAGTTATGGATTGCTGGCCTCTAGTATCTGTTAAGTAGGACGCATTTGGCCGGGAAAAGTTGCATAGCTTTCCCCGATGAGACAAACCAAAGTCCATTGATTTGAGGGAACTTATTCCCGCCCGCCTGGGATGCGCTTCACTGGCCCACCTAGGTCCCGGCGGAGAGCGTTTCGCAGACCCGCCGGATCTCATCGCGCTGGGCAGCAGTCAGGGCCAGGAACTCGAAGCCGTGCCGCAGTCCGTCGCGATATCGCACCAGCGCCCGGAATTTGATGGGGAACGGCGCCAAGGGCAAGAGCAGCTCCATGGAGACAACTTCCCCGGGCTCCAGTTCGCCGGTCAAGGTGGCGCCGATGCCGTCTTCCCCCAGTTCGCTTGATCGCCCCCAAAAGGAGATGCTCTCTCCGGCGCGAAAGGCGTGCACGGAGACGCGAACATCAAGCGTATGACGAGGAAAGCGGCGCGACGTTCTGGAATCAGATTTGCGGTCGGTCGAAGGGGCGCTCATGTAGCACCTCGGGTAGCGGCTGCATCTTGCCGGCCGTCCCGAGGGCATCTCGCCCTCGGCGCGGCGGGCGAGGACGCCCGCCGGACAGCCGCCGGGACGGCGGCCCTGCTCCTTTTCAGAGCGCTAGTTGCCATGGAGTGGATATCCCGCTTCAAGCGGCAGCTTGCTGTCGACCCGCAATACCGTTATGCCGCTGGTAATCGAGTACACGTCTACCAGCCCGACCGCGCCCGGCGTGGATTCCACAGCCTCCACCAGGGCCTTGTCAGAATTGACCACTACGATCGCTGGGTGGTTCGCTCTGCCGTGGTTGGCGGTGGCGATCAGGGCGCTAACCTCGTCGCTCGACATGCCATAAACCTTTTCCAGGACCATCTTCATCTCGCTCGACGCGGGATTGAGGCTGAACAAAGTGACCGGTTTGCCCTTGGGCCAGCGGTTGGTCTGGCCCTTGCAGATCTTTACCAGCTCGGACAGGCTGACGTCAGACACACCATTCGATTTGTTGGAAACGAGTGCCATGTCTTTGGCCCCGGCCGCCCCAGTCAAGGCGGCCACCAATAGACAGACGAACGCACGTCGGTAAAGCACAGCTCTCCCCCAAGGCACGGGAATCCGTAAGCTGATTGTCCTAGAATCGCGAGCGATGCTCAATGCCAACCGGATCGGGTTACCAGCCGAGACAATACGCGAAGCGCCACGAAATCACCTGCAGCCGCCTGTCGTATGATCTTCCCCATGGCTGCTCTGCCCGAGCCCTCGCTCATTCTCAGTTTCGAGGACGCCCGTCACCTGGTCGAAGATCACGCCGCGTCTCTGCGCCCTCGTGGCAAGGAACTGGTAGAGCTGCTGGAAGCCGCTGCCGCCGCACAGGTTTTAGCCGAGCCCATATTCGCCGACCGCAATTTTCCGCCGTTCCCCCGCGCCATGCGCGACGGCTATGCGGTGCGCGCCGCCGATCTTTCCGCGCTCCCCGCCACCCTCGATGTGACCGCGGAAATCAAGGCGGGGGCTCGAAGCGAGGACCTTCCGGCGCTCCAACCCGGCCAGGCGGCAGCCATCATGACTGGCGCTCCCGCGCCCCCGGGTGCCGATGCCGTGGTGATGGTGGAACACACCTCAAGCGCCGCCGGCCGGGTGCAGATCACGAAGGCGGTGGCGCCGGGTGACAACATTGCACCCATCGCCTCCGAGGCAAAGCGCGGCGAGAAGCTGCTTTCTCCCGGGGCGCGCCTCGACTTCGCCGCGATCGCCGTGGCGGCCTCGGTGGGCCGAAGCCGCCTTCTGGTGTACAGCAAACCCAAAGTCGCCATCCTCTCGACCGGCGACGAAATTGTGGACATCGACGTTCCTCCCGCGCCCACCCAAATCCGCAACTCGAATTCGTATTCGCTGGCCGCGCAGGTGCAGGCCGCAGGCGGAGAGCCCGTTCTGCTGCCGATCGCTCCCGACGAACCCGCGCCCCTGCGCGAACTGATTGCCGACGGTCTCGAATCCGACTTGCTCCTGCTCGCCGGCGGAGTCTCCATGGGCAAGTACGACCTGGTCGAATCGGTCCTGGGAGAATTCCAGGCAGAATTCTTCTTCACCGGGGCCCGAATCCAACCGGGCAAGCCGGTCGTATTCGGGCGGGTCCCGTGTGGCCGCGGGCGACTCGCCCGCGAGCTGCCGACAGCTTCTCCAGCCCATGTTTATTTCTTCGGCCTCCCCGGCAATCCAGTCTCGACCATGGTGACCTTCGAACTGTTCGTCCGCCCAATTCTCGAAGCGCTGGCCGGCCTGCCACTGCGAAAATTGACATTTCTGAATGCCCGCCTGAAGTCCGACATCAAAACCAGGCCTGGACTGACGCGATTCCTCCCGGCAGTATTGTCCGGAGAATTCGCCAACCCAGAAGTAGAACTAGCCCGATGGCAGGGATCGGGAGACATCGCGTCCATGATTCGGGCCAACTGTTACGTCGTAACTTCCCCTGACCGGGAGAAGATTCAAGCCGGTGAGTGGGTCCCGGTCCTGATGCGCTGATGTGGGCGATGTGGGCGCGAGCGCCCGCGCTCGTGCTTGCTTGAAATCGCCCCAGACCACGTAGGGACAGATGTCCTCATCTGTCCGGCGGAGCGAAGCTCCGCTGCTTTCTCTCGGCGGAAAACCCCAGTCGAGCTGCGCTCGACCGGGCAGATGAGACATCTGCCCCTACGTGGCCGGTGATGGCCTCCCGCACGAGCGCGGGCGCTCGCGCCCACATTGACGGCGTGTAAGATAGCTTTTTCCGATGGCTCGCAAACTCTCTCACTACGATGGCTCCGGCCGTGCCGGCATGGTGGATGTTTCCGCCAAGGCCCCCGGCAGGCGCGAGGCCGCCGCCAGCGCTTTCGTGGCCTTGAAGCCCGCCGTGCTCAAGGCGCTGCCCAAAAATCCCAAGGGCGATCCGCTTGAAGTGGCTCGGCTGGCGGGCATCATGGCGGCCAAGCGCACTTCCGATCTGATCCCCATGTGCCATCCCCTGCCGCTTTCCCACGTTGCTGTGACCATGCGGCTGTGCGAGAATGGCGTCGCTATTAGCTCAAAAGTTATCACCACGGCGGTTACGGGAGTCGAGATGGAAGCCCTGGTCGCGGCCAGCGTCGCTGCCCTGACCGTGTACGATATGTGCAAAGCGCTGGACAAGGGAATCGAAATCCGGGAGATCGTGCTCGAGCACAAATCCGGAGGTAAGAGCGGTAACTACACCCGAGTTCGAAAAAAGGTCCGCAAGAAGACCTAGCCTGCCATGCCGAATAACGTCAAAGTCCTGCTGGTGGACGACAATCCCATGGTCCTCGGACTGCTGCATGGCGCCCTGACCGCGCTGGCCAACGTGACCACCTGCAGTGACACGGCCGACGCGCTGCTCAAAGCGGTCGATGATCCCCCCGATTTGCTGGTCAGTGACTACCGCATGCCCGGCATGGATGGCCACCAACTGGTCGAGCGCCTGAGGAGTCGTCCCAAGACCGCGGGCATTGCCGTGATCCTGCTGGCCAGCAAGGCGGACATCAGCGAAAAACTTTCCAGCCAGGAGCCGGTCGACGATTTCGTCGAAAAGCCGTTTTTCCTGAAAGAAGCCACCCAGCGTATCAAGCGCGTGATCGACAAGATCGCGCTGGAGAAAATGGCCAAGACTGCGCCCTCCGACGGCGTGCTGCGCGGCAATCTGTCACAGATGAACGTGATCGACCTGGTGCAGTCGCTCGAGATGGGACGCAAGAGCTGCGCCCTCACCCTCACCAACGAACGTGACAAGTGCGAAATGTACTTCAGCGAAGGCCAGGTCACCCACGCCGCCTACGGCTCCCTCACCGGCGACAAGGCCGTCTTCAAAGTCTTGAGCTGGACCGGCGGCAGTTTCCAGATCAACTTCGAAGGCAAAACCAGCAAGCAGACCACCACCCTGAACACCCAGGGCCTGCTGATGGAAGGCCTGCGTATGCTGGACGAATCGAAACGCGACGAAGGCGGCGCCGAGGAAGAAGAGGAAGATGTCCTCCTCGAAGACTGAGCCCCCGCTTCCTCAGATCCTGACCGCTGCCGTCCTCACGGTCAGCGATTCTTCAGCCCGAGGTGAACGCGCCGACCTCTCCGGACCCGCGGTCGCCGAAATCCTCAAGCGCAAGAAGTTTGCGATCGTCGCGACTGAAATCGTCGCGGACGATCAGCCCGCAATTCAACAGGCCATCATCCGTCTCGCCGGCAAGGCCCGCCTGGTCGCGACCACCGGCGGAACCGGCATCGCCGAACGCGACGTCACTCCCGAAGCCACCCGCGCCGTCTGCATCCGCCTGCTCGAAGGCATCGCGGAACGCATGCGTTTCGAAGGCTCCAGGAAGACGCCCATGGCGGCCCTCAGCCGGGCGCTCTGTGGAGTGCGCGAAAAATCGTTGGTCCTGAACCTTCCGGGAAGCCCCCGCGGCGCGGCTGAATCCCTCGAAGCGGTGGTCGATCTGCTACCGCACGCCCTGGAGTTGTTAAGCGGCAACACGAAACATTCCGCGTAATGTAGGCGCGAGCGGGACGCTCGCGCCTACACTCGCCAGTTCGCGTAAACTGCTAGGCTTACGCATTGAACACAATCAAGCACATCTTCCTGCGCTACACCGCGTTCCTCTGGGGGCTGCTGAAGCCGCTGGGCGCCTGGGGCGTTTTCGCCATCGCCGCCCTGGACGGCGCCGCCCTGGGCTTGCCCATGGACCCGATCGTGGCGGCCTACGTTTACCAGAATCGCTCCCGCTTCCTGCTTTATGTGCTGATGGCCTCCGCCGGTTCGACGCTGGGCAGCATCGTGATTTACGGGATCGGATATCTGGGCGGCGAAGAACTGCTGCGCAAGCGCATTTCGCCCGAACGTTTCGACAAGTTTCACCAGGCTTTCCAAAAGCATCCCTTCTGGAGCCTGATGTTTCCCGCAATGCTGCCACCGCCCACTCCGTTCAAACTGTTCGCGCTGGCGGCAGCCGTCTCGGAGATGAAGTTCACTCAATTCCTGCTGGCCATTTTTGCCGGCCGTTTCGTACGCTTCCTGGCGCTGTCCATCCTCACCCTGGTTTTCGGTCCTGATTTCGTACGCATCTTCGGGACCGTGTTCCACGAGCACTGGCCATGGGTGCTGGCGGCGGTCGGAGTGGGGTTGGCAGTATGGCTGGTGGTGATCAGACTAAAGAAAAGAAAAATGTAGGCGCGAGCGCCCCGCTCGTGCGGAAGTCACAAATCACGATGTCCGTGGGCAGCCCTAAGCCGCGGCCGTGTGGTCGCCATGGCTGAACGCCTCGGATACCGCGGCCAGCACCGCCGGAGTCGCAAAAAATGCGGCCGTAAACAGCAGGTCGCCTTCCACTGCATGGCGGAAGAAGGGCAACGCCAGCGTGTAGGAGGTCATCAGGCCGCCGAAGTTCCTGGGATACATATCGTAGGCCGCCCACACCGCAAAATTGCTGATCACAAAAAAGGAGACCGAACTGGCCAGCGCGGCGCCAATTACCGGCAGCGGCCTGGCATTCGCCCGCAGCCTCGTTCCCAGCCACAATATTGCCGCATACCACGCCCAGGTGACGAAATGGTCCCAGACGAACGGGTAGGCGTATACCACCTTAGTCAGCACCACATCCGAAGCCATCATCGCCACCAGCGGCACCCACAGGTAGCGGCGCGAACCGCGAGCTCCAAAGAAAAGCAACGCTCCCACCACAGGGGTAAACATCCAGGGATGGGGAATGAACCGAACCGCAATGGCAAGCGCCAGGAACAAGTAAGCCAGCATGATCACCTCAACAATCTCAGGCTAATGATTGTGGCCCGCCCAGCCCGCCGCGTCAAGCAGGGGCTGGCTTGGTTGTGTGGTCGCGGCCTACGGCGTCCGGCTGCGCGATCCAAAGCTCTCGCGGACAACTTGCAAAGACCGGTCCAGCTCCACTCTCGCGCCCAAAAGGTCCCGCCGCGTCGAGTTGGGGTCGTAGTACCGAAGATCGCGGAAGTGAACGATGTAACCCGACTCGATCGGCTCCGTCTCAGCTACGGGATACTGCGCCCAATCCAGATAAACTTGCCCCAGTTCGCTGCGCTTGGCCGCCAGCGTCACCGGAGTCTCTTCGGGTTTCCGCCGTATTTCCAGACGGCCCTCGGGGTCTGCGTCGGGGACAGAAGAATCCACCCCCATGGTGGCGAAGAAGTCCCGGGTCTCGACCACGCCATACCACTGAAACGGATTCACCCAGCGCGGATAAGCGGAAACCCTCACCGGGTCAGCCCCGTCATAGAGCCGGGACTCGAGCGCACTGACCGCCCGCCGGTGCTCATAGTCGCGCACGCCCCAGACTGCGATTACACCCAGGAGCGCCACCACAGCGGCCAGACGCCCCGCCGGCCCCTTGCGGCGCACTCCAATCTCGTCGTTGATCAACGAGAAGAGCCCCGGCAACACCAGTCCGCCGATCAGCAAAATAAGCAGCACGGGCTCGATGATGAACACGATGTCCCACGAATGCCACTTCTCGGAAAAAGGCCAGAATGGGCGCACGCCATAGTTATTGGTGAAGTCGAGCAGAATATGGGTAAGGCCCGCGAGATACGCGAAAAGAAACAGCAAACCCCAGCGCGGCGGCAGATTCGGATCTTTGACCTTGCGCCCGCGCAGTCGCCAGATGACATAGATCAACCCCACCACCAACGCTTGCACCGGCAGGAGCCCGAGAAATGAGTGGGTGAAGCCGCGATGATGGGCAAAGCCGAAGACCGGATCTTTGAAGCTTCCGAGGATGTCGATATCCGGCGCTTCCGCCGCGAGCGTCATCGTGGCCGTGGCCAGCGCCGTCTTCCGGTTGAACCCGGCGCGGGCAAGGCAGGCTCCCGTAAGAAAGTGAGTGACAGGTTCCAAACTTATCGTAGCGCCGGCGTCCCACCGGCTGTCCGGCGGCGTCTCGCCCGCCGTGCCGAAGCTGAACAGCATCATAGCGCACCGCCGCGGACCGGAACTCCAGCGGGCGGCGAGACGCCGCGCTGCCTAGTCGCGAGTCCCCGGCACCAGCAGCCACAGTGCATCGGGCACAATGCTGATCGTCGCCGGCAGCGTGCCCAGCAATTCGCCGTCGGCTTCGACGAAGATGCGGGAATTCGCGGCCGCAGCAACCCGGTGGCGGCAGTCTATTTTCAGGCTGTGCGCCAGGTCGATTCCGCTGACGCTCCATTGCGCTCCCATCAGTCCTCGTATGATGTATTGCAAATAAGCCCAACGGCTGCGAGTGCGAAACATCACCAGGCGTAAGTCGTTGCGATCAAGCGCAGCCCCGGGCGCCAGTTCGCGCAGCACGCCCCCGAAATTCCGGATACGAACCGCCAGCAGTTGAGAGACCTCCGCCCCCGAACCCGGTCCGTAATTCTGCTCGCCGTCGTGGTCAACTTCGACCGCGAACTTCTCCATGGGATGGGTCAGCCACAGCCGCGTGGCTTTGGCATAGTACGCCGCCATGCCCAGGTGGCCCTTGACCAGGGGATTCAGTTTGTAGAACAGATGCGCGTCCGCCCCAATGCCGGCGGCGACCGTGAAGAAGCGAGAGCCGCGATGGCCTTCAAGGTCCGTATATTCCACACGGCCGAGAGCGATGCGCCGCGGTTTTGCCGTCAGCAGGGACCGGGCCGCGCCTGCTGCATTAAGCGGTAATCGCAGATCGTGCGCCAGAGCGTTGGCCGTGCCCAGCGGAATGATGCCCAACGCCGCCTGGCTTCCTGCCATGCCCTGCAGGACGTCGTGCGCGGTACCGTCGCCGCCGCAGGCCAGGATGGCGTCGCAACCCGCGGCGATGGCATGACGCGTCTGCTCGGCTGCGTCTGCCTGTCCCCGCGTGGGCTCGGCGGTGGCCTCAATTCCAGCCTGGTGCAGCACCGCCAGCGCCGCCCGAACGTCCCCCAGCCGCCGCTCCCGGCGGCGTCCGGAAAGCGGGTTGTAGAAGAGCGCGGCCTTGCGCATGGACGTCAAAGGGATTGTACTGAAAATGACTTTTCGCCAGGTGACAGCTGTCGTGTAGTTTGAAAATCTCCAATCATTTGTCATTCCGAAGCGCGCTTGCCCGGGCGAGGAATCTGCTTTTTCGCTGCCGGCAGCAAAGCAGATTCCTCGCCGATAATGCTGGCATCGGACTGACCAGGGGGTGGTTCTCGCGCAGGTTGCGGCGTTGGCATCTTTTTACTAAGCTACTTGCAGCTCGGGGCTGCTTTTATCACTCGATTTCGACCTCTTCAATTTCTAGGAGGTGCAGACGATGAGGCACGTGTTCGCCCTTTCACTCACCCTTGCGGTCTGCGGCCTGGCGGCGGCGCAGGTTCACAATGCGCACCCGTCAGCGAAGCCCGCCGCTTTAATGTCCGGCTACGGCGACCTTCATCATCCGGTCTCGACCAGCAACCCGCAAGCCCAGCAGTTCTTTGACCAGGGGCTGCGCCAGATTTACGCCTTCAACCACGACGAGGCGGCGCGTTCCTTTCAGCGCGCGGCGGAGCTAGATCCCAAATTGGCTATGGCGTATTGGGGAGTAGCCGAAGCGGTCGGCCCAAACTACAACGATCCCGCCAGCGACGAGCGCTTCGCGGCGGCGCACGCTGCCATCCAGAAGGCTGTGGATCTCTCAGCCAACGCTTCTCCCGCTGAACAGGCCTACATCCAGGCCATGGCTTTGCGCTTCCCGGCCGATCCCAAGGCCGACCGCCGCCAGGCCGCGGAGGCCTATCACGACGCCATGCGCGAAGTGTCGAAGAACTTTCCCGATGATCTCGACGCCGCCACATTGTTCGCCGAATCCGGCATGAACCTGCATCCCTGGGGTCTCTGGCATCGCGACGGAACGCCGGAAGCGGGCACCGAAGAAATCGTCACCACGCTCGAATCCGTGATCAAACGCGATCCCAATCACATGGGCGCGATTCACTACTACATTCACGCCGTCGAAGCCTCCGCATCTCCGGAACGGGCGCTGGCAGCCGCCAACCGCCTGGCTGCGATGGCGCCGGCCGCCGGACATCTAGTGCACATGCCCGCGCACGTTTACATCCGCACCGGCGACTACGCAGCCGCAGTCAAAACCAACCAGGCGGCCGCCACCGCGGACCGGGCTTACATCAAGGCCAGCGGCGTTCAGGGCCTGTATCCCATGATGTACTACAGCCACAATCTTCACTTCATCGCCATGTGCTCGGCCATGAACGGTGACTATCCGGAGGCCATGAAGAATGCTCAAATGCTGGCCGCCCACGTGAGGCCGCACGTAAAGGAGATGCCGCCGCTCGAAGGTTTTGTGACCATTCCCATTGCGGTGGATGTCCGCTTTCGCCGATGGGATGACATCTTGAAGATGCCGAAGCCGAGTCCGGAAATGCAGACCGAGACCGTCTTCTGGCACTTCGCCCGCGGCATGGCCCTGGCTGCCAAGGGAAAGCCGGACGAAGCCCAGGCTGACTACGAGGTCGTGGCCGGCGCGGAGAAGAACACGCCGGAAGACGTCGTCTTCGCCATGCCGGTGAATAACAAGACCAAAGACGTCCTGAAGATCGCCCGGGATGTACTGGGCGCAAAGATTGCCCTTGCCCGGAAGGACAACGCCGGCGCCATCGCACAACTGCAGGAAGCGGTGACGGTGCAGGATTCTCTGAAGTACAACGAGCCCGAAGACTGGTTCTTCCCGGTGCGTGAGTCGCTGGGTGCGTTACTCTTGATGGGCGGAGATGCCCCGGGCGCAGAAAAAGTCTTCCGCGAAGACCTGGACCGGCATCCCCGCAATCCGCGTTCGCTGTTCGGCCTGCATCAGGCCCTGAAGGCGCAGAGCCGAGACTATGACGCCGGATTCGTCCAGAAACAGTTCGAGGCTGCATGGAAGGGCCCGACAAAGCTGACAGTAGAAGACCTGGTGTAGCCACCACCGGCCACGTAACCCCGGCGGAGCGCAGCTCGCCGGGAGCTTAGCACGGACCCACAATCTGCGAAGCTGCGCTCCGCGGGACAGGTGAGGACACCTGTCCCTACGTGTCTTGTGACGATTTTCTCAGGCTCTGCGAATCACATACACGCAATGGGGCAGCTCCCTCCACATTACTTCCTTCCACAAACTCAGCCCGATCTTTTCCGCTACCCTCCGCGAAGGCAAGTTCGCCGGCCGGATCAGAGAGATGAGCCGTTCCGCGCCGAGCCGCTCGAACCCATAGTCACGGCAAGCCGCGGCTGCTTCCGGTGCCAGCCCTCTCCCCCACAGGTCGCGGCGCAGGTGATAGCCAATTTCGATCTCTTCCACTCCATCCACCGTCTGTCGGGTCAGGCCGCAATCGCCCACAACCTCGCCGCTGGATTTCAAGACCATGGCCCAGAGGCCGTGGCCGTCGTCCCGGTAGCGCTGCCGGTTGCGTTCAATCCACGACTCGACGCCGGCGCGGTCCCGAGGCTCGGGATAGAAGCGCATGGTCTCGGGGTCGGAAATAACCGCGGCCAGCGCATCGGCATCGCCCTGAACAAATTCCCGCAGGAGTAACCGCGCAGTTTCGATCACCGCCATATTCTTAATTCTCACAGGCCACGTAGGGGCGGACGCCCTCGTCGGCCCCGCGGAGCAAAGCTCCGCATTTTTGCCAAGTCAACGTCAAGGCGGCGGACCAGCGCGCTCGCCCCACACAAACTGTGCCCGCACAGTCGTTGCTTCTTCCCGAATATAATCTCTCAGTCATGCCCACCGCGACCCAGGGGACCGAAAAAAAGATCGAGGCACTGCGCGAGAAGATCCGCCACCACGAATATCTCTATTACGTGCTCGACAACCCCGAGATTTCCGATGCCGAATTCGATCAGCTCATGATCGAGCTGAAGAATCTCGAGACCGAACACCCCGAGCTGATCACTCCGGATTCTCCCACCCAGCGCGTCGGCGGCAAGCCCCGGGAAGGCTTCCTCAAAGCGCCGCACTCCTCTCCCATGCTCTCGCTCGACAACACTTACAACGAGGACGATCTGCGTAGCTGGGAGCGCCGCGTGCACGAACTCAGCGGTCGCGATGACATTGACTACGTCTGTGAACTCAAACTCGACGGCATGTCGCTGGCGCTGCACTACGAGAACGGCAGGCTGGTCCGCGGCATCACCCGGGGAGACGGAAGCATCGGCGAAGACGTTACCCTGAATGTGCGTACGGTGCGATCGATCCCGCTTTCCATCCCTCTGGACAAACTGAAGAAGGCCGGGATTCCCGCGGATTTCGAAGTGCGCGGCGAAATGCTCATGCCCATCGCTGCCTTCACAAAAATGAATGAAGAGCGTGAGCGGAAGGGCTTGTCAACATTCGCCAACCCGCGCAACGCCACCGCCGGCACCGTCCGCCAGCTTGAGCCCAGCATCACCGCCGAGCGCCGCCTCGACTTTTTTGCTTACGCCTTGCTGCAGAATGGCCGCACTCTTCTGAACCGGCACTGGGAAACCTTGGACGCCCTGGACGCCGCCGGCTTCAAGGTCAACAAGAGTCGCAAGCTGGCAAAGACCTTCGAGCAGATCTGGACTTTCATCGAACACGAAGAACCCAAGCGCGAAAAGCTTCCCTACGAAATCGACGGCATCGTCATCAAGGTAGACCGTACAGCGCTGCAGAATGAATTGGGGTACACAGGCAAGGCCCCGCGCTGGGCCATCGCCTACAAATACGCCGCGCGGGGCGGCATCACGAAGATCGAAGACATCCTGGTGCAAGTCGGGCGCACCGGAAAACTCACGCCGGTGGCCGCGTTGAAACCCGTCCCGATCGGCGGGACAACAGTCAGCCGCGCCACTTTGCACAACCTAGACGAAATCGAGCGCCTGGGCGTGAAGATCGGCGACTGGGTGGAAGTCGAGCGTGGCGGCGACGTGATTCCAAAAGTCACGCGCGTGGTCGAAGATGAAGACCATCCGCGCGGCCACAAATCGTTTCACATGCCGGAACGATGCCCGGTGTGCGGAGGCCACGTCGTCCGCACCGAGGGCGAAGCCGATCACCGCTGCGTGAATGCCAACTGCCCCGCCAAGCTGCGCGAGACCATCCTGCACTTCGCCTCCCGCGGCGTCATGAATATCGACGGCCTGGGCGACGCGCTGGTCACCCAACTCACCGACCGCAAACTGGTGAAGAACGTGGCCGACATCTACCAGCTGACTAAAAATGACCTGCTTTCTCTCGAACGCATGGGTGATAAATCCGCGCAGAACGTCCTCGACGAGATCGAATCGTCAAAGAAGTTGCCGCTCGAGCGCGTGATCTACGGCCTCGGCATTCGTTTCGTGGGCGAACGCACCGCGCAATTCCTGGCCGAGCATTTCGGGTCGATGGACGCCCTGATGAACGCCAGCGAAGAGGAACTGCAGGAAGTAAATGAAGTCGGCCCGCGCATCGCTGAAAGCATTGTGGAATGCTTTCAGGAACCAAAGAATCGCGCGCTGGTAAAGCGGCTGCAGGATCTGGGCTTGCGGTTGACCGGGAAAAGAAAACAACGTGGCACCAGACTGGCCGGCAAGACTTTCGTGCTCACCGGTACGCTGGCCCATTTTACCCGCGACGAAGCCAAGAAGATGATCGAAGACGCCGGCGGCCGAGTCTCCGGCTCAGTCAGCAAGAAAACAGACTATGTCATCGCGGGCGAAGAAGCCGGGTCGAAGCTGGATAAAGCCAAAGAACTGGGAGTAAGAGTAATCGGAGAAAGAGAAATGCAGGAACTGCTCGGCTAACGATGTCTGTGTGGGACCGGGTCTGAGACCCGGTCAGGCGGTGCGAAGCACCGCAAACTTGGCATGATTCACGGAACTGCGGCCCTTCGGGCCGCCCGACCGGGTCGGAGACCCGGTCCCACACAAACAAGGCCGGTCCCACACAAACACCTACCCCGCCATCGCCCCTTTGATCCTTTCATAGGTCGTCTCCAAGCTCTCCGGCAGGACCCTGGTTTCCCCTACGACCGTCATGAAATTGGCATCCGCTACCCAGCGCGGCAGTACGTGCATGTGGATGTGTCCGGCCACTCCCGCTCCGGCCGCCTTGCCGATATTCATCCCCAGATTAATCCCGTCCGGCTTGTACAGTTGGCGCAACACGCGTTCCATCCGCTGGCCCAGATCCATCATTTCGTGGGCCGCTTCCACCGGCAGTTTTTGCAGTTCGTCCAGATGAGCGAAAGGTACGATCATCACGTGACCCGAGGTGTACGGGTATGCATTGAGGACCACGTAGCAGAGCTGGCCGCGATGCACAATGCCGGCTTTGGCGTCGTTCCCGGCCCGCGGCAGGTCGCAAAAGACACAGCCGGAGCTCTTCTCGATACCGGCCACATAGGCATAACGCCAGGGCGTCCAAAGGTAGTCCATGGCAGGGCAGGGTAGCAGAAAAGCGCTTCTAGCTCCTAGCTACTGGCTCCTAGCTAAGGCATGTCCTGGCTAGGATCTAGGAGCTGGAAGCCAGAAGCTGCTTTTGCTGTTTGACACTGTTCGGAAGCGGTTGCTACACTCGAAGTGTTCCCTTTGGACGCGGGTTTGCTTAGAGACGTCCGACCGCTGGGATTGTTCCAGTCCGTCCGCCAGGGCGGGCTCAACACAACCTTAGACTAACGCCAGCCGTCCGCTAATCGCCCCGCATCCGTCCCCGCAGCCTTGTGCGCGGAAAACCCGAGAGAGGCCATCAAACTTGCCTGACGATAATAACGCCCATAACCTGGATTCCGCGTCTTCGACCTCAGTCGCTGAGCGACCCGTGGAATCCCCGGAGGGCTCGACCTTAAACAGCGTCTCCCCCCAACCGCCCCAGCCTGAATCTGCCGGCTCCACCCTGGACGAAAAACAGCCCTCAGCCGCGGAAGACTTCGCCTCCGCTCTCGAAAGTTTCACCACCGAGACCGAAGAAGCCGCCCGCGAAGACAACGTCATCAAGGGCACCGTGCTAAAGATCACCGGCACGCATGTTGTAGTGGACATCGGCGCCAAGTCCGAGGGCATGCTCCCCATCGCGGAGGTCATGGACGCCTCCGGCAAACCGCGCTTCCAACCCGGCGACGAGATCGCCGTCATGCGCGACAAGGGCGAGACCGAGGAGGGATACATCAACCTCTCCCACCAGAAGGCGCAGCGGCTGCGCGCCTGGGACGAGATTGAGAAGGCGCACAACGAGAAGAAGCCGATCAAAGCGACCGTGATCGAGCGCATCAAGGGCGGCCTGACGGTTGATATCCTCGGCGCCCAGGCTTTCCTGCCCGGCTCCCAGGCCGACTTGCGTCCGCTGCGCAATCTCGACGTCCTCAAGGGCGAGACCATAGAAGTCGCGGTCATCAAGCTCAACAAGAAGCGGGGCAACATCGTGGTCTCCCGCAAGCAGTTGATGGAAGAGGAACAGAACGAAAAGAAGTCCAAAACCCTGGAGCATCTGGAAGAAGGCACGATCCTCACCGGGGTGGTGAAGAATCTCACCGAGTACGGCGCTTTCGTCGATCTGGGCGGGATTGACGGCCTGCTACACATCACGGATATGTCCTGGGGCCGCCTCACGCATCCTCGCGACCTGGTCAACGTGGGCGACCAGATCCAGGTGAAGGTGTTGAAGTTCGACAAGGACAAGCAGCGGGTCTCGCTGGGGTTCAAGCAGCTTACTCCTGATCCCTGGCTGGATGCTTCGCAGCGCTATCCGGTAGGCGCTCACGTTAGCGGACGCGTCATCAGCGTCACCGACTACGGCGCATTCGTCGAGCTCGAGCAGGGCATTGAAGGCCTGGTCCACGTCAGCGAAATGACCTGGTCCAAGCGCATCAAGCACCCGTCGAAGCTGGTCAACGTTGGCGACCAGGTCGATTGCGTGGTGCTGAGCGTCAATCCGCTGGAGCGGCGCATTTCGCTGGGCATGCGCCAGCTGGCCGCCAATCCCTGGGACGCGCTGCATGACAAGTACCCCGTCGGCGCGACGGTCGAAGGCCGGGTGCGCAATCTTACCGACTTTGGCGCCTTCATCGAAATCGAGGAAGGCATCGATGGCCTGGTCCACGTCAGCAATTTAAGCTGGACCAAGCGCGTCAAACATCCCTCCGAAGTGTTGAAGAAGGGCGACCGGGTGAAGGCCATCGTCCTCGCCATTGAGCCGGACAAGCGTCGGCTTTCGCTGGGCGTGAAGCAGCTTCAACCCGACGTCTGGGAAACTTTCTTCGCCCAGCATCATGTCGGCGACGTGCTCCACGGCAAAGTCTTGCGGGTCGCCACTTTCGGCGCTTTTGTCGAAATCGCCGAGGGCATCGAGGGCCTCTGCCACAACAGCGAAGCCGTGGATGCGAACGGCCAGGCCCTTACTCTCGAACCCGGCGTCGAGCACGACTTCAAGATCATCAAGATGAATCCGGAAGAAAAGAAAGTCGGCTTGAGCATCAAGGCGGTGGGCGAGGAAGCTTCCCGCTCCGAAGTGGAGGCCTACAAGCAACCGGTATCCAGCACGGGCGGATCCACCATCGGCGAACTCATGTCCTGGAAGCGCGCTGGCGGCGACAACAACTAGGGGCGCTACTCTCTTCTGGCGTCTACGAATTTCCTTAAGAGATAGTTGACTTGGCGGCGAGCCATCGCCTTGCGCGTACAATGTTCGCGTGCCGGACCGGATTGCGCGTGCGCTGCAGACCTGGTGGGCGCTAGGCGCTTCCCTGGCGCTATGTGCCGGCATGTGGTATTGGGCAGTTGTGATCTTTGCGCCGGCCAACACGGCTTCCGCGCAGCAACGCCACCGGCCCATGGGCAACAACTCTGATTTGTACGCCCGCTGGTATGGTACGCGTGAGCTCCTGCTTCATCATCGCGATCCCTACGGCCGCGATATTACGCGTGAAGTGCAGGCCGGTTTTTACGGCCGCCCCCTGGAGTCGCAAAATGTTTCCGATCCCACAGCCCAGGAAGGATTCAACTATCCGCTCTATGCTGTTTTTCTTGTCGCTCCCTTCGCGGGCTTCAGTTTCGCCACGGCGCAAGCGATTTTCCGTTGGCTCCTGATTTCGGCGGCCGCGTGCAGTGTGCCGCTATGGCTGAAGGCCCTGGGCTTCCACCCGCGACTTCCGCTGGTCCTGGCTGGCATGGTGCTGACCGCGGGGGCCTATCCCTCGGTGATGGAGTTTTACCAGCAGAACCTTGCCGCGCTCGTCATTTTTCTTCTCGCAGCCGCCATGGCGTCAATCGCCCGCGGCTGGCTCGCCCTCGCGGGCTTCTTGCTGGCCCTGTCCACGATCAAGCCCGAAATCGCGGGTTTGATGGTCTTCTGGTCTCTGCTCTGGGCAGCCGGGAAACGGCGAAAACGCTACCCATTGATTGCCAGCTTCAGCGCGACCCTGGCCACTCTGATCGTCGCTGCGGAGATCGCGCTCCCGCACTGGATCGGCAGGTTTCTCGCTGCCCTCCGCGATTATCAGGTCTTGGACGCCGATTTGCCGATCACGGAAGTGCTTCTGCCACGGTCTGCCGGAAGGATGATCACCTTCGCTTTGATTTGCCTTTTGATTGCTCTGCTCTGGCGCTGGAAAGGGAGCGCAGAAGGCTCAGACACTTTCAGGCTGGGCATAGCGTGGGCGGCCGCCATAACCTTGTCCGTCTTACCCAAACTCGCTGCCTATAACCAACTCTTGCTCGTGCCCGCTCTGATGGTTCTGTTGGGTCGCTGGCAGGATATTCTGAACGGCGGCCTGATCACGCGATCCATGGCAAAGGCAGCGCTTGCTTCGCAGTTGTGGCAGTGGATTGCCGCCCTGGGACTGGCAGCTTGTTCTTTGGCTATATCGCCGCGGTTGACGCGCAGTGCAGCTGAAACTCCTTTGTACACGTTACTTGCCTTGCCGCCGCTGGTCCTGGCGGCTGTCGCGTTATCAACGCTTTCGCGCAGAGTCGCTTCCGGAAATGTGCCGAATCCCACGCCACGCTGAACAATCTGGACGGCGCCTCAGTGGATTGGCGCTGCAACTGAACGGCTGCGATGAAGTTGCGGAGGCGAGGGCGACCCCGTGAAGCGCCGGCCGTATCAGGACAAGCGCACTTCCACCAACTTCCGGTCTTCGTCCGAGACCTTGAAAAACTCCCGTGGCTGCAGCGCCATCAGGTTCGCCAGGAACACCTCGGGCAACTGCCGGATGCGGGTGTTGTAGGTATTCACATCGTCGTTGAAAAACTCGCGCCGGTCAGCGATGCGCTCCTCCAGCTCCGAAATACGGTTCTGCAGCTTCAGGAAATTCTCGTTCGCCTTCAACTCCGGATAATTCTCCGCCACCGCGAACAGGCCGCGCAGCGCCCCCGACATCATGAAATCGGCCTGCGCCTTCTGCCCGATGCTGGCGGCATTCATCGAAGCCGCCCGCGCCTGCGTGACCGATTCGAGCGTTTCGCGCTCGTGTTGCATGTAGCCCTTGACCGTCTCCACCAAGTTGGGGATTTCGTCGCGCCGCTGCTTGAGCAACACATCAATGTTCGCCCAGGCGCGATCGTTGTCATTCCGCAGCCGGACCAGTTCGTTGTACATGATGATCAGGTACAGCAGAAGCCCCGCCACCAAGAAGAAGATCACCGCCCCTGCAACAATGCTGACGCCCATCTTCACCCCTCTGTCATCCTGAGCGAAGTGGCGGCTTCGCTTGCGAAGCCGCCACGCAGTCGAAGGATCGCTATAAGCGAATTCACCGCCGGCGAGCTGGCCTTTTCTCAATCCGAACGCCGCCTAGTACATGTGCAAATGCCCCAGCAGCAACGCCAGGCAAAACACCGTCAGCGCCGCTCCGCCAAACACCATTCCCAGCGCCCGTTTACGCAACCCCTGCTGCACTTCCTGCTCCGGCTTCCAGGAAATAAGAAACGTCTTTTCGTTTTGTCCCTGGACAATCATGTTCCGGTCGTGAGCATCGTGCGCGTCGGGATTCTCCACGCAAGTCCCGGTCACGTGATATTCCTGTCCGGGCAGAATCAGCGCCTCGCGCAGCCGGTAGCGCCCGCTGGCCATCGACGACGATTGCGGCAGGGACAAGCCGCCCGTCTCCCGGATATGCTGTAAAAACATCTGCCGCTTCTGCTCTTTTTCGGGATCATCCAGCGGGTGCGACCCGGCAATCTTGTCGATCAGCTCCGGCGGAATCCTGCCCCCGCCCCGGGCCACCTGCGGCACCATCCGGACCATCTCCAGAAGCGTCTGACGGCCCTGCTCGCGCTTGGGATCGTCCAGCGGGCCCTTCTTGTCCAGCCAGTGCTCCATCGTGGCAGCCAGCCGGTTCACGCCCCCCTTCTCCACATATTGCAGCAGTTCCTGATCGCTGGCCCCGGTTCCCATGAGAGGCGCAATGTGGGCACCGTCCACCACCCGGGGCGGACTTTCCGGCAAATCGTATTCCGCCGAGTAAGAATCAACCAGCACTTTGCCGGTCTGGTCCTGCAGGTAAAACTTGGCGCCGTCCATGTCGGTGCGATAGTGCTTCCAGCCGCCATGCTCGCCGCTTTCGTAGTGCTCAATCTTGACCTGGTAGAAACAGCAGGGCGTGTGAGTGATGGGGCTCGAGATCAATTGGTCAGCCAGGGCCTGCCCGCGCACCTGCACCAGCCCCATGGGAATGCTGCGGACCGGCATGCAGGGCGTGTCGGCGACGATCTTGAACTCGCGAAATACGCGGAAGCCCTTGAAGAAAATCCAGACTCCCGCCCCCGTCCCCAGAAGCAGCGCGCCCGTCGGATCAGATCGGCTCATACGGAAACTGGCAAGAGAATGCTACTGAATTTCCCCATCGCGGAGCAATTGCCAATGTAGGCGCGAGCGCCCTCGCTCGTGCGGCAGTGGCACAAAAACGGAAGAACTGAAGAACCAATCACCAGGGACGCACGGGCGGGGCGCCCGCGCCTACATTGAAAGCCCTATTTCATATCAATCTTGAGATTGATATTCACCGTCGGACGGGTATCGAACTGGCTGACCGTTTTCGTATCGCTCTTGCGGTCTTTGTATTGGGCGTAGACTTCGTAGTCCACGTTGGGGGAAAGCGCCGGAAAGCGATACATTCCGTCCTTGCCCACGATAAAAGTCTTCACCGCGCGGGTGCGGGTGTTGGCCAGGTAAACCACGGAATCGGGAAGCGGAGTGTCCTGCTTGTCGGCGACTCTTCCGGTCAGCAGGCGTCCAGCGTCGCCACTCTTGTCCTTAGCGTAAGCGGGCAGGCTGGCTGCGGCCAAGCCCATCAAAACCAGCATCAGACCCACAACCACGCGCTTATTCATAAACCTCTCCCCTTAGCCCACCCCTACTGTTTTAGATGCAACCCGATGTCCTGGCGCTCGTCTTTATCGATGTGGACCTTGATCTCTCCATCCTGATGTAATTGCCTGCCGGAAGGCGACTTATAAGCTTTCAAGTCGGCCCACACCAGGTAGTCCGCCGGACCCACCGGTACCCTCTGGGCAAACTCTCCGTGGTGATCAGAAAACAGCTCCCAGTGCGGTTTTTTCTGGTCCGCGAGGCGAATCTTCACTCTCACGCCATACAGCGGGTGGTCATCCGGCCCCCAGACCGTCCCGAAAATGAGGGCGTAGGGTTGGTCGGGCCTCTGGTAAACCGGCGCAGCCGGGCTGGCGGACATCTGGTGGGCGAATACGTGAAGGGCGAACAAGCAGAACACCGCGGTCAGGAGCCTGAAACTGAGTCGTGCGGTAGACACCGGCATGCCAGCAGGCCTAGGAATCGTCACCGTCCCCCATTTCCTCTAATTCTTCCTCGTCGATGACGGCATCTTCCACCGGCTTCAGTTCGATCGGGCTAACCGTTACGATTTCGAAATCGGTGCCGCACTCCGGGCAGGAAACAATTTCGCCTTCGTCCACTTCTTCCTCGTCAATATCGAGGTTGGTCTCGCATTCTGGACAATAAATCATCATGGCCTCCGTGCTGTGTGGGTGTCCGGGTAAGAGCGCTCCTGTTAATATTTAGTTTCTTCGGGGCCAGAGGTCAAGGGGCTGGTCCGGGAAAAAGTTTCGCTCATAAGCTTACCCTGTGGACACCATGTCTCATTCCAGAATTTTGCTGATTTTCGCTCTCCTGGCCGCATTGCTGGCATCCGTACCCTACCGCACCGTCGCGCAGGCGGCCACGCCAGACTCGGCCGCGCAGCCCGCCGACCCTCAAATCGCCGCCGCCCTGACCCAGGTCTCGGCGCAGCGTATTCAGGCCAACATTGAGAAGCTGGTCAGTTTCCAGACCCGCCTCACGCTCTCGGCCCAGGACCCGGATTCTATCAAGGCCGGCCACGGCATAGGTGCCGCCCGGGAGTGGATCAAGGCCGAATTCGAAAGCTACTCGCGCGCTTGCGGCGGCTGTCTCGAGGTCAAAACCGACAGCTTCACCCAGGATCCCGCCGACCGGATTCCGAAGCCTACCGTAATCACCAATGTTTATGCGGTCTTGAAGGGTACCGATCCGGAGAATGCCAAACGCATCGTGCTGGTCACCGGCCACTACGATTCGCGCAACAGCGACACCTTTGACACCAGCGGCATCGCGCCCGGCGCCAACGACGACGCCAGCGGCACGGCGGTAAGCCTGGAATGCGCCCGCGTTCTCAGCAAGCTCAAGTTTTCCGCGACCATTATTTTTCTGACCGTAGCCGGTGAAGAACAAGGGCTGAATGGCAGCGCTCACTTCGCCAAGATGGCGAAAGAGCAAGGTTGGGGCATCGAAGCCGCTCTCAACAATGACATCGTTGGCGGCGACCGCAGTCCGCAGCAGAAACCGGGCATCGTGCGCGTCTTTTCGGAGGGCGTTCCCGTCGCCGCCACCGAGGCCGATGTACGCCGCATCCGCAATCTGGGGGGCGAGAACGATTCCGCATCGCGCCAGCTGGCCCGCTACATCGCCGAAGTCGCTCGCACCTACCCGACCGCAGTCAGGCCCTTGCTGGTGTTTCGCCTGGACCGCTATTTGCGCGGCGGAGACCACTATTCCTTCAACCAGCAGGGCTACGCGGCCGTCCGCTTCACCGAATACCGCGAAGACTACAACCACCAGCACCAGAATGTTCGCACCGAAAATGGCATCGCATACGGCGATGTGCTCAAGTTCGTGAACTTCGATTATGTCGCCAACGTGGCCCGGATAAACGCCGCGACGCTGGCATCGCTGGCATCGGCCCCGGCTCCACCCGGCCGGGTTCGCCTGCAAACCAAGGATCTGGAAAACGATTCGACCCTGACTTGGGAGGCTTCGCCCGGTAGCGCCTCCTACGAAGTCCTGTGGCGCGACACCGCCAGCCCGGAATGGGACCATGCCCAGCCGGTTGGAAACGTAACCCGGGTCACCCTGCCCATGTCGAAGGATAATGTGATCTTCGCCGTCCGCGCGCTCGACAGCGCAGGGCATCGCAGTCTGGCGGTGGTGCCCCAGCCTGAAAGATGAGAGAGTATTAGCTGCAACTGCAGACGGAGCCGATTGTGGCACGAAGCCGAGAAATGACGCTGAGCCTGCCGCCCTTTACCCGCGCGGTCACCTGGCTGCTTGCGATTAATACCGCCGTCTTCCTGCTGCTTGAACTCTTCGGCATGACCCTGATCGACGTCGCCCGCTGGGTGCGCGACAACCTGGCGCTCGTACCTCAGGACGTTGTCCACGGATCGCTCTGGCAGCTGGTGACCTACAGCTTCCTGCATTTCGAATTCTGGCACTGGTTCGGCAACATGCTGGGCATCTGGATGTTTGGCTCCGCCTTCGAGGGCGCTTGGGGCACGCGCCGCTTTCTGGAACTCTATTTCTTCGGCGTGATCGGCGCGGCCTTGACCACCACCGTGCTCTCCTATTCCCACGTGCTGGGCAATCCCACCATACCGACGGTAGGCGCGTCTGGTGGAGTGTTCGCCATTCTGATCGCCTTCGGAATCGTCTTCGGCGAGAACGAAATCCTGATGATTCCGTTCCCCTTCTCGCTCAAGGCCAAATATTTCGTCGCCATCCTGATCGTCGTCACGCTGGCCTTCGCCATCCAGGGTGGCGGCAACGTCGCCTATGTCGCTCATCTGGGCGGACTGTTCTTCGGATACATCTACGTAAAGTTCGTGCCCCGCGGCGGCATTCCCCGCCTGGGGATGTCCGAGCGCTACTTCGGACTGCGCAACCAGTATTACCGCTGGAAGCGCCGCCGCGCCGCCCGCAAGTTCGAGGTCTACATGCGCAAACACAACCGCACCGTGGAATTTGACGAGCAGGGAAATTACATCCCGCCCGAGGAAGAAAAGAAAAACGGCGGCTCAAAATCCGGCTGGGTCAACTAGGGTCCCGAAAAACTCGGAAACCCCCGTCACAATTCTCTGCACCAGCTCGTCCCGCACCGCCTTCCCCTTAAATCCCAGATCATGCCCCGCCCCATCCACCCGCAATAATTCCGTCTTCGCCGGAATCATCTTGAGTGCCGTTTCCATCTCTTCCACCGACCCAAAAGGATCGCGCGTCCCATGCACAAACAGCCCCGGCACCCGCAATGCAGGCAAATGCTGCACCCGAAGCTGCGCCGGTTTGCGCGGCGGATGCAGGGGATAAGACAGCAGCAGCAATCCCGCCACGAGGTCAGGCTCTCCGGCGCACAGCATCGTGGCTTGCCGGCCACCGTAAGAGTGTCCCCCCAAAAACATTCGCCCGCAGCCCAGTTTCCGCAACGCCGCGACTGCGTTCCTGAGCCCCTGACGATCGCGCTCGGCCTCCCCCGGCCGCGGCGGACCATAAGGCCGGTTCTGCCGAAAGGGAAGATCGCAACGCAGCACGGTAAAGCCTGTGCCGGCGAACGCTCCGGCCAAAGCAATCAAGAGGGAAGAATTGGAATTTGATCCGGCGCCGTGGGCCAGCACGAGCCCGCTGCCAGTGCCTGATTCCGGACGATGAAGATATCCGCGAACCGGCGGGCTGAGCGCTGCATCGCCAAAGCCTTGAAAGGCGACTGTCATGCAAAACCAACTGAGAACCGTGAACTCATCAACTGCCAACTGGGTTTTAGAAACTCGATTCTTTCTCGAAAATCGAACCGGGTCATGGTGGAAGAACTGCCTTTCGCAATCGTCGGCCCAGCGAGAAACGGTTCGACGCTAGCGGCGCCCCTTCGCGCTCTTCCTGCGCGGCATTTTGGGCTTCGAAATTCCACGCTCCTCCTCGGCCGTCACCAGGTGCAGACGCATGAAGTTGGTCGAACCGGAGGCCATCTGCGTTCCAGCCACCACTCCCAGCACGTCGCCCACCTTGATCCGGCCCCGGCGCAACAGTTCCTGCTCCGCCGCCAGCAGCATTTGCTCCGAGGTCAGCGCCTGGTCGCGCACCACCGGCCGCACCCCCCACAACAGGTTCAGGCGATTGCACACCGGCAGGGTGCGGCAGAAGGCGTAGATTTCCGCCAGCGGACGGTATTTCGAAATCAGAAGCGCAGTATTTCCACTCTCGGTGAAAACTGCGATCGCGCCCATGTGAAGATCTTCGGCGGCGTGCGCGATGGATTCGCAAATCGCCTCCGCAATCGACAGCCGGCGCTGCTGGCGACGCCGCGGCGAGGTAAATTCCGCCATATTGCTTTCCGCCTCCACCACGATCCGGGCCATCATGGCCACGGTTTCACGCGGGTAGTGACCGGTGGCGGTCTCCGCCGACAACATGACCGCATCGGTGCCGTCGAAGACGGCGTTCGCCACGTCGCTCGCCTCGGCGCGTGTGGGACGCGGATTTTCAATCATAGACTCCAGCATCTGGGTGGCGATGATCACCGGCTTGCGCCAGTCCGCCGCGCGCCGGATCACGTATTTCTGAATCACCGGAACTTTCTCCGCCGGCATCTCCACGCCCAGGTCGCCGCGCGCCACCATCACCCCGTCCGCGGCTTCGAAGATTTCTTCCAGCCGCTTCAGCGCCTGCGGCTTTTCCAGCTTGGCAATCACCGGAACCTCCCGTCCCCGCACCGAGATGATCTCCTTCACGCTGCGTACATCCGCCGCCGAGCGCACGAACGACAATGCCACCATATCCACGCCATGCTTGAGCCCAAACTCAAGATCGGCGCGGTCTTTGGCGGTCAGCGCGGGGATGGAAAGCGCCGCCCCCGGCAGGTTGATGCCCTGGTGCTCGCCCAGCAGGCCGCCGTTGACCACTTCACACTCCACGTCTGTGCCCCGCACCTGCCTGACCCGTAGTTCGATCAGGCCGTCGGAGAGCAGAATGCGCGAGCCCGCCCGCACTTCCTGCGCCAGCCCTTGAAACGTGGTTGAGATCAGGACGGAAGTGCCGGCGAGGTCGCGAGGCGTGATCGCGACCAGCGATCCCGTCTTGAGCATCACCGGCTCGTGGTCCTTGAGCCGCCCGGTACGTATTTTGGGGCCTTGCAGGTCCTGCAGAATGCAGATCGTGCGGTTTTCCTGTTTCGCGGCGCGCCGCAGGCGAGCGATATTACGCGCGTGCTCGGGGTGGGTGCCGTGAGAAAAATTCAGCCGGGCCACATCCATGCCCAGCCGCATCATTTCGCGCAGCATGTTCTCGGTATTGCACGAAGGACCGATGGTACAGATAATCTTGGCACGGCGAGCGGCCGCGAGGGCCAGCTCCGCCGACAAGTCACCCGAAACAAGATCCGGCTTCCCTGGCTTCAATTTCTCCTCATTTTTGTGTGGTTGTGTGGTCGCGGGCGACTCGCCCGCGAAAGCTGCAGCTTAAAGTCAAAAGCCGCGGGCGAGTCACCCGCGACCAAGTAAAGCAGCTACGGCTTCCTCAAATGCGCGTTCGACTCGATCAGCTCGATGCCCAGGCGCGCCCGCGGAAAGAGCATGGCATTGAACTCCGCGCCCACCAGCACCACCAGCGAGATCATGTACATCCACACCAGCAACGCGATCCCCACGCCCAGTGAACCGTAGAGAATGCTGTAGTCGGCATAACGCTGCAGATACCAGCCAAACAGGGTGGTCGCCAAAAACCACAGGGCCGAAGCCAGCGTGGCGCCCGGCAACACACTATGCCAGGGTTGGGTGCGCGGGACGGCGTTATGGTAGATCAGCGCCATCACCGCGATGCTGGTGAGCCCGGCGATTGTCCAGCGAATGGCCGTCCACATGAGCAGGATGAAAGGGCCAAACTCGTGCCCGAGTTGAAACAGGATTTGGGTTTCAATGCGATTGCCGAAGGCCACCAGGATAGTGGAGAAGGTCAGCGGGATGCCGGCCAGAATGACCAGCGAGAATGCAATCAGCCGCTCTTTTACCAGCCCCCAGCTCTTGGGCAGCTCATAACAGCGGCGAAAACCTTCCATCCAGGAAATCATGACGCCCGATCCGGTCCACAGAGTAATCAGAGAAGCGGTGACCAGCACTCCCACCGAACGCTGGGTTGTGCCTCGCAGATACGCCAGCGCCGTGGCGCCACCCGCAGGAAGGATCTTGCCCAGCGCGTCGGAAATCTCGCGCAGGTAGGCCTCGGTGCTGCGCGAAGTGGCCAGCACGGATCCGATCACCAGCAAGGACGGGAAAAAAGTGAGGATGGAAGAATAGGCGGCCGCTTTAGCGGTGGCGAACGCGTCATGCTGAAACGCGCGCCAGAAGGCGAGGCGAAGCAGGCGACTGAAACGCAACATGAATGGCCCCAGAGTATTGCGCCGGGGCATCGCATGCAACTGCGAAGTGCTGCTACGTTCCTGATCGTGCAATCGTTCTGGGTTAGCGTGCATGGGGGCTCTATGACGCGAACTCAAGGACGCGGAATTGTACAACGTAAGCCGGAAAGGCAGAAGGGGCGGACCAACCGCCCCCCCCCGCGATTCCGGAATCTT
>CAVULZ010000015.1:0-40670 GCA_963742495.1 Terriglobia bacterium | reverse complement strand
ATTACAAGAGTAATGCTCCCGCTCTGCCCTTCCTATCTACAATGAACGTGTTTGGAATTTGCTGACCCGAGTTTCACATCGAATGAACATGTCGCGTGAATGTCGATGGGGCTGGTTACAGTATGCGGCCATCTATGCGGTTTCGGCCTTAATCTGCTGGATGTCACTAGCCGAGCTTCTCGTCAATGGAGGGAAATATTTCAGCGTACTATCCTTCACTCTATTCTGGCTGGAAGAGAGCTACCGTTATTGCTCCGGGGACAGCATGCGCACTCTCACTGGGCCTGCATCGCTATTGCCGGTAGCAGCAGCTGCGACGTTCTTCACATTCACGGCTTGGTTGACGCGCTCTCCGAAGTCGCGAGTAGTCAGATTCATCGTGGCCTCGGCGGTGGCTCTGGCAGTGTTAGTCTGGCTTCCAAATCCTTGGGAAAATATGTAGCTTGAGTCGCCACTACATTCATTGATTGGACGCCAGTGTAACGACTCGCTACCTACGCAGAGCCCCCCAGAACCCAATCCAGCTAATCCAGCCACTGCGGATTCTGATACGTCCCGTCGAAGTTGTGTGATGTCTTGTAGAGCTCCCATTCGCCTTTTTGGGCTACCGGCGCCGTCCGGGCCAAAAGCGCAGCGATCTGCTCGCCACTCAGGGGCTTGAAGGTGCGTGCCACTTTCAGCGCCTGTTGCAGGATGGGGAGAGAATCGCAGCCGGTGATGACTACACTCGTCGGCAGCGTGAGCGCGTACTGCAAGCACTCGACCGGTTCGGCGGTTTTGCTCTTGAGGATCAAGCCGTCGCCCATGGGCTTCATGCCCAGCACTCCGATGTTGTGCTTCACCAGCACGGGGAGCACCTTCTTTTCGAAGCTGTCGTAGTGGGCATCCATGAGGTTGAGCGGCATCTGCACTGAGTTCAGGGTGAAATTGTGGGCGAAGGCGGTGTTCAGCATCTTCAGGTGAAATTCCGGGCTCTTGTGTCCGGTGAAGCCGATGTAGCGGACTTTGCCTTTTTGTTTGGCTTCGACGACGGCCTCCATGCCGCCGTTGGGAGCGAAGATGCGTTCGGGGTCGTCGTCGCGGATCACTTCGTGGAACTGCAGCAGGTCGATGGTGTCGGTTTGCAGGCGGCGCAGCGACTCGTCAATCTGGCTGGCCGCGCCTTTGCGCGTGCGGGCGTCAAGCTTGGTCATCAGGAAGGCTTTCTTGCGGTATCCATCGCGCAGCGCCTTGCCCATGCGCACTTCGCTGGCGCCGCCGTTGTAGTCCCAGCAGTTGTCGAGGAAATTGATGCCTTCGTCGAGCGCGGTGCGAATGATGCGGATGCTTTCCTGTTCGTCGCTCTGCATGCCGACGTGATATCCGCCCAAGCCGATGCAGGAGACGTTCTCGCCGGTGTTGCCCAGGGTTCGATAGGGAATGCCGTTCTTGATTTCGGCGGCCCATACGCGCGGCAACAGGCTGCCCGCCACGGTAACGCCGGCGGCGGTTTCGAGAAACTGGCGGCGGGTAAGCGCAGGCTTGGGATCGGTCATGGGAGATCTCCTTGCCGCCATTATCCCACCGGCAGAGGGAGAATCGCCACGAGCTCCGTAGGGGCGGACGCCCTCGTCCGCCCGGCGGAGCAAACTCCGCTTTCGACTCGCGACATGAAGAACAGCTGTCGAGCTGCGCTCGACTGGGCAGATGAGGACATCTGCCCCTACGTGGTTGGTGACGGATTAAGAATCAGGGTGAGATCGGAAGCTGGCGTCCCGACGGAAATGTCGCTGCAATTGTTCAGTACCCAATCGGCTCCGGCCGCGACGAGTTCGGGATCTCTCACCGTGGTGCGGAGGGCAATGACACTCGCTCCGGATGCCTTGCCGGCGCGTATGCCGGCCGGCACATCTTCCACGACGACACAGGCGGCGGCGGAAAATCCAAGTACGGAAGCGCCTTTCAGGTAGGGCTCGGGATGCGGCTTGCCATTCTTTATATCGTTCGAGGTGACCATGCGTTCGGGAACCGGCAGGCCCGCGGCGCGGAGCCGCGTCTCGGCCAGCGGACGGGTGCAGGAAGTCACGATGGTCCAGCGGTCCGGGGGCAATTCAGCCAGCAGCCGCGCCGAGCCGGGGAGCAGCACCACGCCCTCCAGGTCCTCCATCTCGCGGCGCTCGACTTCGCGGTTCTCGGCGGCGTGATCGGCGTTGGGCAGATATTCGCGGACGGTGGTGAGGCTGGGACGGCCGTGGGCCCGCGCCACCACCTGGTCGGGGTCAAAACCGTGCTCAACCGCCCAGCGACGCCAGACCCGGGCGACAGCGCGAGTGGAGTCGATCAGGACGCCGTCCAGATCGAACAGGACTGCCTTGCATTGGACCTGAGGCATGCTAGGGAGCGGGCTGCGAAACCAGCGGATTTTCCAGGCGAAATCTCAGAATTAGCAAAGTATACCGGAATTCGCCACGAGCCATGGACCGTCAGTGTAGGCGCGAGCCCCGCTCGCGCCTACATTTGGCCTGCGGCTGCGGCTTTCGTGGCAGAGGCCGGCTTGTCGGCCAGCATTTTGCGGATCTTGCGGCGGAGGTCGGCGGGAGTGAAGGGCTTCTGGATAAAAGATACACCCGGAATCAGCATGTCCGAGCGCACAAACTCGCCGCTATAACCGGTCATGTAGAGTATTTTGGTTTCGGGACGCAGGGCGCGGACTTGTTTGGCCAGAGCCGGACCATTCATTCCCGGCATGATGACGTCCGTGATCAGCAGGTCGATCACACCTTTTTGCTGGTTGAGGATGCGCAAAGCTTCCTGGGCCTCGGGCGCCGACAACACATTGCAACCGGCGACGTTCAAGGCCTGGCAAATCAGGTCCCGCAAGGGTGCGGCATCTTCGACCACGAGTATGGTTTCCCCCGAGAAAGGCGCTTCGGTTGCTTCTTTGCCGGGCTCGACGACGGTGCATGCCTGGGCCTCGGCAGGAAGAAAAATCTGGAAAGACGATCCCCGGCCCGGAGAGCTCTGGACTTCGATGTGGCCATTGCTCTGTTTCACGATTCCGTAGACGGTCGCCAGGCCGAGGCCGGTCCCCTTGCCCACGGCTTTTGTGGTGAAGAACGGTTCGAAGATGTGGGCCTGGGTCTGCTGGTCCATGCCGGTCCCGGTGTCGGTCACTTCCAGCAGCACGAAGCGGCTGGGCGAGGCCCCCGGGCCCGCTTGAGCGGCCGATTTCTCCACATTCTTGGTCTGGATGCGCAGCGTCCCGCCGTTCGGCATGGCGTCGCGCGCATTGACCACCAGATTCAAGATGATTTGTTCGATCTGCCCCGGGTCGGCTTTTACCCAGTCCAGCTGGGAATCCAGAACAAACGAGAATTGGATGTTCTCCTTGATCAGGCGGCGGAGCATTTTGTCCAGATTGCCGACGGTCTGGTTGATATTGAGGACCACGGGCTCGACCACTTGCTGGCGGCTGAGCATCAGCAGCTGGCGGGTGAGCGAAGCCGCGCTGCTTCCGGCCTGCTTGATCTGCTCGAGGCTGCGGCGATCCGGGTCCGGGAGATCGTGGCGCTCCAGCAGCAGATCGCTGTAGCCATTAATGACGGCAAGCAGGTTGTTGAAATCGTGAGCCACGCCGCCCGCGAGCAGACCGATAGCTTCCATTTTCTGGGATTGCAGCAGGAGCTTTTCGGACCGCGCCAGGGCATCCTGAGCGCTAGCCTTTTCCGCCTCGGCGCGATTGAGCACGAAGGCCAGGACCCACACTAGGGCCATAAACAACACCATCTGGCTAACCACCAGACATGCGATGTTCAACCGCACGTCGCTCGAAAACAACCGGCTGTGGATGCACACCGCCCCCAGTCCCGCGGGGACAAGCGCGGCCACGGGCAGCAGTCTTCGGGCCAGCCAGCCGCCGGGATAGGGATTGGTCAGCACCGACATCAGGCCCAGATCAGGACGGCAGAAAAGAATAGACAGAGAGCCGACCAGGAAGCCAGCGCCGGTGTGCAGGGCCATGGAGGTGTACTCGATAGAGCCATACAACAGGGGCACGCCGTACAAATATCCGATGATGGCGAAGATCGCGCCCACTCCCGTGGCGGCCGCCAGGGCCTGGGAGACGGTGGCCCGCTTTTCAGAAAGGGCCAACAGTAAAACGCTCAACCCGGCAAGGCAGAACGTGAATGCCGTGATGTGGGCCATTCTGCCGGGATAGGGAAATTGCGCCGGGTCCTTGAACAGCCACTGGTCAATCCCCAGATCCGCATGAAGAAAATATTCGGTCGACGTTAGCAGTCCCGCCAGGATCACTCCCGCTGCGCAGGCCGCGCACCAGATTCGGGTGTTGCGAGTCCTTCGGGTCCCGGCCAGCAAGAAAAGGGCGAGGCCCAGAAACAGGAAGCCAATCGCTGTATTCGGCTTCATCGTGATACGGTCCGGAAGGACGCTGGTGAGAATGCCGATATTCCAGACCCAGCCGAGCAATACCAGGACGCCCAGCAGCAGCAGCAACCCGCCTCCCACGCGGGCAATGGTCCGGTACAGCTTGTATGGTTCCTGGCTCATCGGATTTGGTTGCAGGCAGTTGCCAGCTTTCGGCCGGGCTTGGGCGCGCACCCCGCCCGTTCATAGTGTCTATACCTCGAGCCGCAGCGAAAGAGTACAAAGGTAACGAAAGATGCAGTCTGGCGGGTCGAGACAAGGCTTTGCCTATTATTGGGATACAGCTGGGCGCGGCCGTCGCCCCCTGTAGTTCCACCACAGGCTACTTGGGGACAGCCGCCCTTGGGGTTCTGGTATTACGCCGGCTAGATGGCCTTCTTTTGAAATACCTTCAGCTCTTTGGGGATGATGAACACTGTCTCGTCTTTGGCGAGCTGAAGTTCCCGGAATTTCTCCTGCGACAACTCGACCTGCACCGGCGCTCCCCACTCGCTCACAGCCTCGATCTTGACCATGGGGCCGGCGGAGTTGATGTGCTTGATGACGGCGCGAAAGTTGCTGCCGCCGTTGGGCTGGCGCTGAATCTCGAGCAAGTGCGGGCGCACGTAGACCAGGTCTCCCGTGACGGCATTGTGGATAGCGGGGGTCTCCTCGTCAATCCGGCCGTGGAACAAGTTTACATTGCCGAGGAAGTTGTAAACGAAAGGCGTGAGCGGGTGATGGTAGACGTCGTCCGGGCTTCCGACCTGCTCGATGCGGCCTTCGTTCATCACGGCGACGCGATCGGAGACTTCGAGCGCTTCCTCCTGATCGTGGGTGACGAACACACTGGTGATGTGAACCTCGTCGTGCAACTGGCGCAGCCAGCGGCGCAGTTCGAGCCGGACCTTCGCATCCAGCGAACCGAACGGTTCGTCAAGCAGCAGGACGCTGGGTTCAACCGCCAGCGCGCGCGCCAGCGCGACCCGCTGGCGCTGCCCTCCGGAGAGCTGAGAGGGATACCGGCCGGCAAGGTTCTTAAGCTGGATCAGACGCAACAGCTCGTGGACCTTGGCCTGGATCTGCTCTTTCGAAGGGCGCACATTTCGCGGACGGACTTTGAGTCCGAAAGCGATGTTCTCAAACACGGTCATGTGCCGGAATAGCGCGTAGTGCTGAAAGACGAAGCCGACGCGGCGGTCGCGGGCGGTGCGGTGAGTGGTGTCCTCGCCATCAAAAAGAATGGTGCCTGAATCGGCGAATTCCAGGCCGGCGATGATGCGCAGCAGCGTCGTCTTCCCCGAGCCGGACGGTCCCAAAAGCGCCACCAGCTCGCCGGATGGAATCTTCAGATCGACGTGGTCGAGGGCGGTGAAGTGTCCGAACTTTTTGGTGATACCTTGGGCTTCGATACTCATGCGATTTGTCCTTCTTCGTCCCCGGCCGCGGATTCCATCCGCTGACGCCGCGCCCTCCATTCGACCGCCGTTTTCACCAACAGAGTCGTCAGGGCCAGCAAAGCCAGCAGGGACGCCACCGCAAAGGCGGCGGAAAACTGGTATTCGTTATACAAAATCTCAACGTGCAGGGGCATGGTATTGGTGCGTCCGCGAATATGGCCGGACACCACCGAAACCGCGCCGAACTCGCCCATGGCGCGGGCGTTGCAGAGAATCACGCCATAGAGCAATCCCCATTTCATGTTGGGCAGGCTCACCCGGAAAAAAGTCTGCCAGCCGCTGGCGCCCAGGGCGAGGGCCGCTTCTTCTTCCTCCTGCCCTTGCGCTTGCAGCAACGGAATAAGTTCGCGGGCCACGAAGGGGAAGGTCACGAAGATCGTAGCCAGAACGATTCCCGGCACCGCGAAGATGATCTGCAGGTCGTGACGCGCCAGCCACGGCCCCAGCAGTCCCTGCAAACCAAAGAGCAGAACAAAGATTAGACCCGAAACAACCGGCGAGACCGAAAATGGAAGATCAATCAGGGTGATCAGCAGGCTCTTGCCGACAAACTCAAATTTGCCGATGCACCAGGCGGCCGCCACGCCAAACACAAGATTCAGGGGCACGGCGATGCCCGCCGCCAGCAGCGTCAGCCGGATGGCGGCCAGCGCGTCGGGCTGGCGCAGGCTCGCTCCATAGGCATCGAGCCCTTTGGCCAGGGCCTGGGAGAAGACAATCGCCAGCGGCAGGAAGATGAAAAGCCCCAGAAACAATACCGCGACGCCGATCAGGATCCAGCGCACGGCGACGGGCTCGCCGGTTGCGGCGGTCGCGGCCCGGCGGGTTGCCGGAAATTTTCCTGCAGCAAGTGTGGTGGATGCCATCGGCTAGGTCTCAATCACATCCGGAATCAGTTCGGTCCTCTTCTCCTCGCGGCTGCTGCTCCACTTCTGCAAAAGATTGATCGGCAGAAGCAAGATCAGGGAGAACACCAGCATGACCACTGCGATCGCGGTCGCGCCGGCATAGTCGTACTGGTCGAGCTTGGTCATGATCAGCAGCGGCGTGATTTCAGTTTTCATCGGCATGTTGCCCGCGATGAATACGACGGAGCCGTACTCGCCGACGGCACGGGCAAACGCCATGGCGAAGCCGGCCAGCGCGGCGGGCAAAATTGTGGGCAGCACAACCCGGGAAAAAGTCTGCCAGCGGCTGGCTCCCAGACTGGCTGCGGCTTCCTCGAGTTCTTTGTCCATGTCCTCGAGAACCGGCTGCACACTCCGGACCACGAAAGGCAGTCCGATGAAGGTTAGCGCGATGCAGATGCCCAGCGGAGAGTAGGCAGACTTGATTCCGAGTGAAGCCAGCGGCCGGCCGAGCCAGCCGTTGGGAGCGTAGATCGTGGTCAAGGCAATGCCGGCAACCGCGGTCGGCAGGGCGAACGGGAGATCCATCAGCGAATCAAGAATCCGTTTGCCGGGAAAGCTGTAGCGGACCAGCACCCATGCCACCAGAATTCCAAATACAAGATTGACCACGGCGCCGATCAGCGAAGCCCCGAAGCTCAGGCGATAGGAAGCCAGGGCGCGGGGAGAGGCGGCGATGTGCCAGAACTGTCCCCAGCTGAGCGATGAGGCCTTCAGAAACGCGGCAGCCAGCGGGAGCAGGACAATCAGGCTGAGATACAACACGGTGAAGCCCAAGGCCAGTCCGAATCCCGGCAGGTTGCTGCGCTTTTTGAAGGTGAAAGGCATAGTCACTGATTGGGCTGATAGATCTGGTCGAACACTCCGCCATCGGCAAAATGTTTCTTCTGGGCTGCCTGCCAGCCTCCGAAAACATCATCGACGGTCACCAGCTTTATCTTCGGAAATGTAGCAGCGTACTTCTTGGCCACGGAATCAAGCCGCGGCCGGTAGTAGTTCTCGGCCGCGATCTCCTGGCCTTCTGGCGTGTACAAGTATTCCAGATAGGACTCGGCCACCTTCCGCGTGCCTTTCTTGTCCACCACCTTGTCCACGATCGACACCGGCGGTTCCGCCAGGATGCTGATTGAGGGAACAACGATTTCAACTTTTCCGGGCCCCAGCTCCTTTATGGACAGGAAAGCCTCGTTTTCCCAGGCAATCAGCACGTCGCCGATTTCACGCTGCACGAAAGTTGTGGTGGAACCGCGCGCTCCGGAATCAAGAACTGGGACGTTCCTATACAGGCGTTTCACGAATTCCTGCGCGGCTTGTTCGCTTCCGCCGGGCTGCTTGAAGGCATAGGCCCAGGCGGCAAGGTAGTTCCAGCGCGCCCCGCCCGAGGTTTTAGGATTCGGCGTGATCACCGAAATTCCCGGCTTCACCAGGTCGTCCCAATCCTTGATGTGCTTGGGATTTCCTTGGCGCACCAGGAAAACGATCGTCGAAGTGTAGGGAGCGCTGTTCTGCGGCAGCCGTTTGTGCCAGTCCGCAGGTAGCAAGCCGGCGTTCTGGGAAATTGCGTCGATGTCATAGGCCAGGGCCAGGGTGACAACATCGGCCTGCAATCCGTCGATGACGGCGCGGGCCTGCTTGCTCGATCCGCCGTGAGATTGCTCGATCGTGACTGTCTGGCCGGTCTTTGCCTTCCAGTATTTCGCGAAAGCCTGGTTGAAATCCTGATACATCTCGCGCGTCGGGTCATACGAAACGTTCAGCAATGACACCTCTCCGCTCTGCGCCCACCCCTGAATCGAAGACCGGAGCAGCAGTCCCGCCAGCAGCAGCCCCGCGGCCACCAAGACTTGCCTCTGCATTAACTTCCCCTTTGAAGTTTCAGGCGACCCCACGAACCGGGCGTCAGGGCCGCAAAAAGCGAACGGCCCACGATTCCGATTCGTGGGCCGCTTGAGAAATTGAATGTCTTGCCCTGGCTACATTCCATCCCCATGCCCACGACGACTGCAACACGTGCAACGACAGCACGTACAGGTACAGGACTGGGAGTTGGGGCGCGTAACCATCGGAAAACAGTATACGTTAAAATCACGATATAAGTCTACTAAAACAATAGACATTATAGAATTATTTCGCGAACGCCCGGGAAGCAGAAGGCTTGGCGTGGATGGTCGAAATCAGCGCTTCGTCCCCTGAGGAACGGGCAACTTCGAGCGCTCGCGCTTCGCGTCCTCAGCCCGGCCCAGATGGTCATAGGCCTGCGCCAGAAGGGAGTGGGCGTCCGCAAAGTCAGGCAGCCGGCTCGACACAATTTCTAGGTGAACCACCGCAGTTTTGTAGTCGCCCGCCTGCATCAGGCTGGACCCCATCTCGTAGTGCGCCCAGGTCGAATCGGGCTGGAGCTCGATGGCGCGGTGCAAGTACACGATCGCCCGGGAATACTGCCGCTGGCGCGCCAGCGCCGTTCCCATGACAAACTGCGCCAGATACATCCTGGTGTCTGCCCGGACGGGTTGCAGGATTGCCGCGGCCCTGTCCGGCGTCCCTTCGTTCAGCAGCGCGAGGGCAGACAGTATTTTATTTGCGGTTGCAATCTCATCTTTCGGATCGATTCCGGTTGCTGCCGCGCTCGTGGGAACGGCTGATTTCTGCAGGCCGACGTAACCCAGCGATGCCAGCTTTTGCATCTCGCTCGAAGTAAGGTCGGAGTCCCCGGAAGCGCCGCCCGGGTCGCTGAAGCGGCGGTCGAAGGCATCCAGTTGTCCGGCGATGGTTTCGAGCGTAGCTCTGGAAGTTTGCGCCAGATTGCGGGTGGCGCCAGGGTCGGCCGAGAGATCATAGAGCTCGGGCCGTGGCGCCTTGATGTAGAGATATTTTCCCGCACGCCAGGATTCCAGCGCGCTCCATCCGAATGCCTGCTGTGGAAAATTGCTGACCGAGTAAACCGGCTGATCGGCATTGGCCTTCGCGATTCGCAGCAGAGACTGCCCCTGCATCTGCGATGGAACCGGGACCCCCGCAATTTCGAGAATCGTGGGGGCAACATCCACCAGGCGGGCCCTGGCTTTCACTCGAGTTCCCGCGTTCTGGTTCTGCGGAAATTTCAGCAGCAGGGGCACGCGAATGGTTTCGTCGTAGAGAAAGACTCCGTGGGTTTCCTCGCCATGCGCGCCCAGGCTTTGGCCATGGTCGGACGCAATCACAATCAGGGTATTGTCGTAGAACTTGCGATTCCGCAAACCCGCGACCAGTTTTCCGACCGCCGCATCCGTGGCGGCTACCGAGAGGTTGTAGGAAGTGGCGGAAGCGGCCCCGGGGTCATTCAAATGCACCCACAGGAAGAAGGGTCCGTTTGGGTGCTGGGCAAGCCATGCGGTGGCGCGCGCAACGACCTGCGCTGCCGGCCGATCGATGAAGCTATTTTTGCCCGATCCCTGCGGCGGCGGTTGAAAGCCGGCGTCGTACACGGTGAATCCGCGATCAAAGCCGGGAGCTGACCCGTTTCTCGGATCGAGTGCGATGGAACCGACGAAGGCGGCGGTATGATATCCGTACGCCAGGAGCAAGTCCGGCATGAACGGCAGAGTCGGGGCCAGCCGGGCGCCAAATTCGGTTACCCGGTGGGTCTGAGGATAGGTGCCGGAAAGTATGGTCGCGTGCGAACCCACGGTCAGCGGCGTTTGGGAGTAGGCTTGCTCAAAAATCATGCTTTGGCCCGCCAGTGCATCCAGATTCGGCGTAATTTTCGCCTTGGAGCCGAGGAAGCCCATGCGATCGGCGCGCGTGGAGTCCAGGGTGATGAGGATGATGCTCGGCTTGCCGGCCGCACGTGCTGAAACCGCACCCGCGGCGACGAGAGCAAATAGAAATGCGGGCAAAATCCGGCGGAACATGCTGTCAAGTTTACCGCACAGCTTGAAGAAGGCGGACGCACGCGGGCGAGTCGCCCGCGCCCACACACCCCCGCACGCCCGCAGTCACACGGGCCCGCTTTCATCGACTATCATGGACGCGAGGATCACAGCTTACCTTGCGCTTTCTACGAATCCGGGACCTTGGACTATTTCTGCTGCTGTGCGTGGCGGCCGCGCTCTTGCTTTCCTGTCAGCCCCGCAAATGGCGCGGCGATCAGAAGCTGATCATTCTGGGCATCGACGGCATGGATCCGCAACTGCTGAAAAAGTTCATGGCCGAGGGGAGGATGCCGAACTTCTCCGCGCTGGCGAAGAAGGGATCGTTCCGCCTGCTTACCACCAGCATTCCGCCACAGAGTCCGGTGGCTTGGTCCAATCTGATCACGGGGATGAACGCCGGCGGGCACGGCATTTTTGATTTCATCCATCGCGATCCCAAGACCCTGCAACCATATTTTTCGGCCTCGCGCGTGGAGCCGCCGAAGCACGGTGTCCACCTGGGCAACTGGGTCATTCCGGTTGGCGGCGGCACCGCCGAACAGCTTCGTCAGGGCAAGGCATTCTGGGAAACGCTGGACGACTACCGCGTGCCCAACACCGTCATCCTCATGCCTTCCAATTTTCCCCCGGTCAAGACCAAGGGACACAGCTTGTCGGGCATGGGCACACCCGACTTGCGCGGGAGCTACGGCACATTTTCGTTTTACACCGACAACCCCATGACCGCGGCGGGCCTGGTGGAAGGCGGGCAGATTATTCCAGTGCAGGTGGAAGACTCACAGGTGGCCGCTAAGCTGGTCGGTCCGGATAACACGTTTCGCAGAGGATCTCCACCCGCGCTCGAGCCCTTCACGGTTTCGGTCGATCCTCTGGAGCCGGTTGCAAAGTTTTCGCTGCAGGACCAGGCATTCGTTCTCCGTGAGGGAGAGTGGAGCGACTGGATCCACATTCAGTTCCAGCTGATCCCATTCATCGGCAGCGCGAAAGGGATCTGCCGCTTTTATTTCAAGCAGGCGCATCCACGCTTTGAGCTGTATGTCTCCCCCATCAACATCGATCCCGCCGATCCCGCCTTGCCGCTTTCGACTCCCCGGAGTTATTCCCGTGAGCTGGCGGAAGAGGTTGGTGAGTTCTACACCCAGGGCATTTCCGAAGATACCAAAGCCCTGTCGGCCGGCGTGCTCGACGACAGGGAATATCTGGAGCAGGCGAAGACTGTGCTGGCGGAACACCGCCAGATTTTCGACGCCGAGTTTCCCAAGTTTCACTCTGGCCTGTTCTTCTTTTACTTTTCCAGTCTTGATCTGAATTCGCACATGTTCTGGCGGTTGATCGATCCGCAACATCCTGAGTACGACGCTGCGCTGGCGGCGCAATATGGCTCAGCCCTGCCCGAGTTTTATGAGCAGATCGATCAGGTGCTCGGCGAAGTCTTGCAGCGCATGGACGACCGCACAACCCTGCTGGTGCTTTCCGACCACGGATTCGCTCCCTATAACCGCTCGTTCAATCTGAACACCTGGCTGCTCGCCAATGGCTACATCACGTTGAAGAGCCAGCCCAATCCTGATCAAAGCGAGGCCTTCGCCAATGTGGACTGGCGCCGCACTCGCGCTTATGGCCTGGGGTTGAATGGACTTTATCTGAATTTGAAAGGCCGGGAGGGCGAAGGCATTGTTGAGCCAGGCGAGGCTGCCAATTCTCTGCTCAGAGAAATCAAAGACAAGCTGCTCGCCGTGCGCGACCCTGAGAACAATCAGACGGCGATTACGCGGGTGGACCTGGCCAGCGAGGTTTACCAGGGACCGTACGCAGCGCAGGGGCCAGATTTACTGGTCGGCTACAACCGCGGCTATCGCGCCGGATGGCAGACGATTCTCGGGAACTTTCCGGCTGACGTCTTCGAAAACAACGCTAATCCCTGGAGCGGCGACCATTGCATGGACTACACGCTGGTTCCGGGCGTGCTGCTGAGCAACCGGCCGATTGACGCCGCCAACCCGGCGCTGACGGATATTGCGCCCACCATCTTCGCCGAATTTGGAATTCCCCAGCCGGGCGGTATGATGGGACACTCAGTGTTTTCTTCCAACCGCTGACGTGTCGCGGAAACAACCCGTCTGGACAAATGGAGGCGACGAATGTCCTCGCAAAAGATCAAGATTGAAGGCGAGTTGCTGGAAAAGGCGAAGCAGTGCGCGGAGGCTTCCGGCTACGCGTCCGTCGATGAGTTCGTGCTGCATACCATTGAGAAAGAAGTGAAGCGTCTGTCGCCGGACCAGGGCGGCGGGACCGAATCCAAGGAAAGAGTGACGAAGCGGCTGCAGGGCTTGGGGTACATCGAGTAGTCGTCTCGCGATTCCTCCTCGCAAATCATTCATGGCGTCTTCTTCCATCCCGGCCCGGTTTGCGCTTTTGAACTTCACGGCAAACGTTCCTCTGCTGTGGGTGCTCGCGATTTCCATCGTGATTGGACTGCTGATGGTGATCGTGTTTCGCTACACCTCCGACCAGAAAGCGATCGGCCGCGCCAAAGACCGCCTGAAGGCACACCTGCTCGCAGTCCGCCTGTTTCAGGACCAGTTGCCAGTGGTGATGCGCGCCTACGGACGCATCCTGCGCGGAACCGGCAGCTACCTGCGTCTGGCATTCACTCCATTGTTGATTGCAATCCTGCCTATCACTTTCCTGATCGTGCAACTGGACCGCTATTTCGGCTGGATGCCGCTGCAGCCGGCGCAAACTTTTCTGGTGACGGCGCGAATCGAAGATCCGGCCGCCCTCAACCAGGCTTCACTGCAACTGCCTCCGGAACTGTCGAGCTCCGCTCCGGCCGTCCATGTTCCGAAAGAAAAGGAAGTAGCTTGGCGCGTCGTGGCTGGGCGCGCTGGAAATTACAACATCCAGATTACAGCCGCCGGGCAGACGGTTTCGAAGCAGGTGGTAGTGGCGCCGGGCTTGGCGCGGGTTTCGCCGGTGCGATTGAAAGACAATTTCTGGGAGCGCATGTTTACCTCGGGTGAACCGGCATTGGCGGATCATAGTCCCGTGCAATCGATCGCCATCAACTATCCTTCGCGCGAGATCAGCTTTGCCTGGATGGAATGGAACTGGATTGTCTTGTTTTTCGTGGTTTCATTGATCGCGGGTTTTGTCTTCAAGAGCGTGCTCGGAATTCAAGTATGAAGTGGCTTTCACCGCATCGAAAGAAGCCGGGCTTTGCAGCGTTTGTGTTCCTGATCGTTGCGCTAGTTCTACTATTGCCCATGCGCAGCGAGGCCTACGCGGGGCCGGGCGCGGGATTCGCCGTTCTATCCTCGTTCTGGACGATTTTCGTCGCCTTCCTTTATTCCTTTTACGCGCTGGTCACCTGGCCCATACGACAGCTGTTGAGAATGTTCCGGCGACGCAGAGCGTATGGCAAAGCGCAAGTGAAGCGGGTAGTGATTGTGGGTTTCGACGGCATGGATCCCGAACTGGCCACCCACTTCATGAGCGAAGGCAAGCTGCCCAACCTGGCCAAGCTGCGCGATCGCGGGACATTTCGTCCGCTGCGAACCACCTTTCCCGCGATTTCTCCGGTGGCGTGGTCCACGTTCCAGACCGGCGTCAATCCCGGCAAACACAATATTTATGATTTCCTGGCCCGCGATCTGAAGAACTATCTCCCGTATCTTTCATCGGCGCAGATCAGCGAGCCTAAACGTCATCTGAAGATTGGCAAGTATTCCCTGCCGCTCGGCAAGTCCGACGTCAAAGGCCTGCGCAAAGGGACGCCTTTCTGGCACTGGCTGGGGAAGGCGGGAGTCTTCTGCTCGGTCATTCGGGTTCCAGTAACTTTCCCCCCGGAGAAGTTTCCCGGCGTGCTGCTCTCGGGCATGTGTGTGCCCGATTTGAAGGGAAGCCAGGGAACCTTTTGTTTCTGCACGACGCAGGCGAGCAGCGACAAGTTTCGCGAGGGCGGCGTGCGCATACCCATCGAACGCAATGGCGCCGGATTTCATTCCTACATCCCCGGTCCCGAGAATCCTCTGGGCACGGGCATCGATCTTCGCGCCGATTTCAAGATTCACCCTGATGTGGGCCGCAGCCGGGCGCGGATTGAGATCGACTCCGAAACATTCACCATCAAAGTGGGCGAGTACTCGGAGTGGATTCCGGTGAAGTTCAAGGCGGGCATGGGATTCACGGCCCGCGGCATCTGCCGCTTCTACCTGAAAGAAATCTCGCCCGAGGTTGAAGTGTACGTGACGCCGGTAAACATCGATCCCGGCCACCCCGACCTGCCGATTTCTCATCCCGTTACGTACTCGATTTATCTGGCTAAGCTCTTTGGCCCTTACGCGACCCTAGGTCTGGCGGAGGATACCTGGGCGCTCAATGAAGAAGTGCTTGACGACGATGCGTTTCTGGCACAGTGCTACGGCAATCATGAAGATCGCGAACGCATGTTCTTCGACGCGCTGGAAAAAACTCCGCAGGGCTTGTGCGCGTGCGTCTTCGACACCACAGATCGCGTGCAACACATGTTCTGGCGCTATCTCGACAAAGATCATCCGGCAGTCAGAGATATGCCGCAGGACCAGAAGCCGCGCGTGATTCAGGACCTCTACGACCGCATGGACACCCTGGTCGGACGGGTCATGCAGCAGATCGACGATCAAACCCTGCTGCTGGTGATTTCCGATCACGGCTTCCGCTCGTTCAACCGCTGCATGAATCTGAATGCCTGGCTGCACCAAAACGGCTACCTGGCATTGAAAGAAGGCAAAAGCGAAAGCGGGGACTGGTTCGAAGACGTGGACTGGTCGCGCACCCGCGCCTACACCATGGGCCTGAATGGTCTCTATATGAACATCAAAGGCCGCGAGCGCGAAGGCATCGTAGAAGCCGGAGCGGAAGCGGAGGCTCTAAAAGAAGAACTGCGCGCCAAGCTCGACGGACTGGTCGATCCGGCGACGGGAAAGGTAGGCATCACCGGCATGTTCGACTGCGACGCGGTTTACGCCGGCCCATATGTCGACAACGCTCCCGACCTGATTGTCGGCTACGGCGAAGGCTTCCGCGCCTCATGGGATTCGGTCATGGGCAAAGTGACGACGGCAATTTTCGAAGACAATCTCAAAGCGTGGAGCGGAGATCATTGTGTTGACCCACGGCTGGTGCCGGGAGTTCTATTTTCGAATCGCAAGATTGCGATTGAGAAACCCGCGATTGTGGATGTTGCGCCGACCGTGATGAAATTGTTTGGATTGGAACTGCCTACCTATTTTGATGGGAAGGCTTGGGCAGTTGGAGCAGCGATCAGCAAGTAGAGCCTGGTCACGAAGGAAAACGAAGATTCACACTTCCTGACTTGGCAATGCTGGCAATAAACGGCGCATCATGCTTTCTGCAAATCTTGGCCACGCCGGGGAGAGCAGCTATCAGTATTTCCGCCATTTCCGCGCCGCTGTAATTTCCTGAAGAAAAGTAGAACTCCCTCACGCGATGTTGAAGCACTGCAGTTTTCTCTAATTCGTTGTATCGAATCTTCTTGTCTTTCGTGACCAGCAACCAACCCTTCTCGCCAACGAAGGGCAGCCAAGTCGTGTCTTCAGTACCGGGGCTAAAGTATTGGCCGTGACGCTCGTACTTCACGCCATTTAAGGCGAGCGCGTCGAGGATGGGTTTGCAGTTGTGAAGATTTTCGTCGAGATACAGAACGAAGTCTTCAGGCAGCGACGGCTGCCGTCTTCTGCTCCCAGCGGATTGCTTCTTCGATCTGCCGCGGCTTGACGCCATATTCGGAGGCGAGGTCGTCTATTGATTCCCGGGCATTGAACCTGGAAGCGACCACCGCAGTCGAGATGCCAGTGCCGGCAATCACTGGTTTGCCAAAACCCACGGCCGGATTGATCAGAATCAGCTTCGGCTCGTTATGCGTTCGCTCCATGACAAATGGGTACAACTTGAGAAGGCCTTTGGGATCGCGTTCGATGCGTTCCAAATAGAGTTCTACAACTCCAGGGATCAATATCTGTTCGCCCTTGGAAAGATTCACGATTTTTCCAACGTGCTCAATGAAGAGGTCGCGTCGGTCAGTCTGAAAAACCTGCTCCACAAGCGGATGCTTGTGCTGCACATATTTGGCCAGCGTTGAGAGGGCCTTGCGCACCTTGGGGATGCGAACGTCGTAAATGGCTCGCATGCTGCTCAACATGTAGCATTCGAGCAGGTTGGTGAACGATAAGCGAGGAGGATTAGTGCTCGCAACTTTGATCAACGGGGGCAAAGAACCTCCCCCTTTCACCCAGTAGACAAGGGTGTTGAGCGGCACTCTTAGATACTGAGCCGCCTCTGCGACGCCGTAGATCGGCGTCTCCATTATCAAGTCCGTTGGTGGCTTCATGGTGTCCCTCGCCTAACGCAAGCATAAGGTACACGAGCCCTTATGTCATGCTCCAAGGAGGACGAAGCGTAACCTACTTGGAGCATCAGAAGCGGCCTACTGCAGCAGCGTCCCCCCGTTAACCGGTTCTTCTCCCGGCGCTAGAACCACAGCCGCCGCCACCCGATCGCCCGGCTCCAGATGCAACAGCCGCACGCCTTGCGCGGCGCGGCCGGATTCGCGGATTGTGGTTGAATCCATGCGGATGATTTTGCCGTATTGGCTGATCAGCATGACTTCGGATTTCTCCGTGACCTGCGCGATGCCTACTACTTTGCCATTGCGCTCCGTGGTTTTGACGTTGATGACGCCGGAGCCGCCGCGTCCTTGCAGGCGGTACTCGTCGGCAGCGGTGCGTTTGCCGTAGCCGTTTTCGGTGACGGAGAGAATCAGTCTGCCTTTTTCCGGCACCAGGTCGGCGACCTGGGCGTCGGTTGCGGGCGTCTTGGTGGCATCGACCTTTGCCGGGACATCGGCTTTCGGCGTTGTCGCCATGCCGACCAGATAGTCGCCCTTTTCCATGCGGATGCCCCAGACACCGTATGCCTGGCGGCCCATGGGGCGGACGTCTTCTTCGTCGAAGCGGATGGCCTGGCCTTCGTGCGTGGCCAGGAACACAATCTGCTGGCCGTCAGTAAGGTTGGCTGCGACCAGTTCATCACCCTGCTCGATGCTGATGGCGTAGATGCCGTTCGAGCGTACGTGGCAGAAGTCCTTAAGCTCGGTCTTCTTCACGAGGCCGTTGCGGGTGGCGAAGAAGATGTACTTGCCCGCCTCTTCAAGATTGCGAACCGTCAGCATGGTGCGAACATTCTCACCCGGTTGCAGACCGACCAGGTTGCCAACATGCTTGCCTTTGCCGGCGGCGCTGACGTCGGGAATTTCGTACACCTTGAGCCAGTAGACGCGTCCGGTGTTGGTGAAAATCAGAATGTAGGCGTGGGTGGAATCGATGAAGAGATGCTCGACGAAGTCCTCGTCGCGCGTCTTCATGCCGGTGCGGCCTGTGCCTCCGCGGCGCTGCATGCGGTAGGTGGAGACCGGCGTGCGCTTCATGTAGCCGCCGTGGCTGACTGTGACCGCGACTTGCTCGTCGGCGATCAGGTCTTCCAGATGGATTTCGGCCGCTTCATCTTCGATCACCGTGCGGCGGTCGTCGCCGTACAGTTTCTTTACCTCTTCGAGTTCCTTGACGATCACGGAGCGCAATTTCTTCTCCGAGCTCAGGATGGATTCGTAATCGGCGATGTGCTCGCGGGTGACGGTAAGTTCTTTCGTGATCTCGTCGATGGAGAGCTTGGTCAGGCGGTGCAGTTGCAGTTCGAGAATCGCGTCGGCCTGAATTCCGGTGAAGGGCTTTTCCGGATCGCGCTTGGGGGCGCGGCCGGTGGTGTTGATGTCGATTTTCTTACCGGCAAAGTATGCGACCAAATTCTCGCGGGCTTCGGCGCGGTTGGCGCTGGCGCGGATGATGGTGATCACGTTGTCCAGGTGATCGAGCGCAGCCAGGTAGCCTTCGAGAATGTGCTCGCGGTCTTTGGCTTTTGAGAGCAGGAAGGCGGTGCGGCGGCGGACCACATCGACGCGGTGGTCGATGAAGTGCTTGATGGCCTGCACCAGGCCCATTTCCTTGGGCTGCCCGTTCACCACCGCGAGCAGGATCATGCTGAAGCTTTCCTGCATCTGGGTGTGTTTGAAGAGCTGGTTAAGCACGAGCTGGGGCTCGCCGTCGCGCTTGAGCTCAACCACGATGCGCATGCCGTCGCGGTCGCTTTCGTCGCGAATGTCGGAGATGTCATCGACGACCTTGTCATTCACCAGTTGCGCGATGCGCTCGACCAGGCGCGCCTTGTTTACCTGGTACGGAATTTCAGTGATAACGATGGCTTTGCGGTCTTTGTTGAAAGTTTCGATGCCGGCCTTGGCGCGCATGACGAAACGTCCGCGGCCGTTCTTGTAGGCGTCCACGATTCCCGTCTTGCCGTGAATGATGCCGGCAGTGGGGAAATCGGGGCCTTGCACGAATTTCAGGATTTCCGCCAGCTGGGCATTGGGACTATTCACCAGGGTGATGGTGGCATCCACGATTTCGGTCAGGTTGTGGGGCGGAATTTTCGTCGCCATGCCCACCGCGATGCCGTCTGATCCGTTCACCAGCAGGTTGGGAATGCGCGCGGGAAGAATGTCAGGCTCGGTCTCGTTGCCGTCGTAGTTCGGGCGCATGTCGACGGTGTCTTTGTCGAGATCGTCGAGCAGCGCGGTGGCCACCCGGGTCAGTTTGGCCTCGGTGTAACGGTCGGCTGCCGGCGGATCGCCATCGACTGAACCGAAGTTGCCTTGTCCATCGACCAGCGGATAGCGCATGGCAAACGGTTGCGCCAGCCGCACCAACGCGTCATACACCGCGAGGTTGCCATGGGGATGGTATTTGCCCATGACATCTCCAACGATGCGGGCGCACTTGCGGGTAGACTTGTTGGGCGCCAGGCCCATCTGCTGCATGGTGTAGAGAATGCGGCGATGAACCGGCTTCAATCCGTCGCGAACGTCGGGCAGCGCGCGCCCGATGATCACCGACATCGAATAGTCGAGATACGACTTCTTCATCTCCTCTTCGATATTGACGGGTTGAATGTTGAGCGCACCGGGGATGCCGGTGCCGTCTCCTCCGCCGGGCGGAGGGGTCAGGGGGAGTTCAGGATTCTGATCGTCGGCCATAAAAAGCTTCTAGCTCCTAGCTTTTAGCTGCTAGCTTTTGTTTCATGTGGGGCGGGCGCCCGCGCCTGCCGCCTTTGACTTCGCATTGGCCTTCCGCGAGCTCACGCAATAACCGAGGCGCGTCAACCAGCGCGAGATTTCCAGCTTGAAAAGCAGCTGGAAAAACGGCGGGCGAGCACGCCCGCCCCACCCGTTCTGGAAGGCTTGGATCTATATTGTTTTATTGCTCTAAACAATTGCATTTACAGGATGTTACGGTAGATTCGCGATGTGATAATTATAACATGGAAAGGCTCGAGGAAAGGGCAGGAATTGCGGTCCGACCGATGACGAATACGGTGCGGCCGGGTGAATGGCATAATCGGATCGATCGCGCAACTCTTAGCGGTCTGACTCTATGGAAACTCTGGATGGAAAGATAGCTCTGGTGACCGGCGGTGGCCGCGGCATCGGCGGGGCAATAGCGCTGTCGCTGGCTGGAGCCGGCGCTGACATCGCGGTCAATTTCCGGACCCGGTCCGCGGACGCTGAAGCGGTTTGCGGGGAGATCCGGAAATTGGGCCGGCGCGCGCTCGCGATCCAGGCTGACGTTTCGCAATCCGACCAAGTGAGAGCCATGGTCGGGCAAATCGAGAGCAAACTTGGGACGGTAAATATTCTGGTAAACAATGCGGGAATGGCGCGCCAGATCAAGATTGAGGATATTGCGGAAGCGGACTGGGACGAGCATATTCGCGTGAATCTCAAGTCGGCGTTCCTGGTGACCCAGACTGTGCTGCCGGGGATGCGCGCCCAGCGCTGGGGGCGGATCATCAACATTTCTTCGGTTGCGGCGCAGACCGGCGGGCTGGTCGGGCCGCACTATGCCGCTTCGAAGGCCGGGATGTTGGGACTGACGCACTCCTATGCCGCGCTGCTGGCCAAGGAAGGCATCACCGCCAACACGGTTTGCCCGGCGCTAGTTGAGACCGAAATGCTGCGAGCGAACCCGAGCGCGACTTCGAGCGTAATCCCGATCGGGCGCTTCGGCGTCGTGGACGAAGTCGCTTCGGTCGTGCTGATGCTCGCCGAAAACGCCTTCATGACCGGACAGACGGTCAACCCGAATGGCGGATGGTACCCGAGTTGATGGTGAGCGGCAGGTGGTTCTGCCTCACGCCGAATCAGCCAAGGCGGTCGGAGCCTCGTCGGTTGCGATGGCCCACTTCAGAGTTTCGATGATTCGTGAGTTGCTCAGCCGGTCCTTGACGGCGATGCGCAGCGCGTGCGGGCCCAGGCGTTCGCTGATCCCGCCGGCGTCGCGAAGGAAAACATCGCGGGTCCGGCAGCGCCGGCAGACTGTGGCCGCGTCTGGACCCGTCTGTGGCAAGTGGCAAAGCAGAAAGTTCGCCACGCTGGGGAAGACCACGATTCCGAGCGCTCGCAGAGCATCGGCCAACGCCTCCCGCAGCACCCGGGTTTCACGATAGCGAGCCGCGTAATATTCGGGATCAGAGAGCGCATTCACCGCCGCCACCTGGGCCGGGAGACTGACCGCCCAGGGTGGCGTGATTTCCCGAAGCGATTCCGCAGTCGCGGCCGAAGTGCAGAGGTACGCCGCCCGCGTCCCGGAGAGCGCATAAGCCTTTGACATGGATTTGCAGACGACTACGTTCTGACTGCGCGCGGCAAAAATCTCCAGCGACTCGCCTTCGCCCGCATACTCGAGATAAGTTTCGTCGACCCACACCCGGGTCTGTAGCGGAGTCTTGGCCAGGACGGATTCCAGTCCGCGGCGCGGAACGTAACTGCCCGTCGGGCTGTTGGGATTGACGATCACGGCCAGGTCGTAGCCCGCCTGCAAGCGCGCCTCTAGCGCTGCGAGATCCACGGCGTAGGCGCGGGCACGATCGAGCGGCAGGCGCTCCACTTTGCATTGCAGCACGTGATCCGTGATGTGGCCGTACTCGCCATAACTGGGATCGAGCAGCAGGACGCGCGAATGCCGGTTCAGCCATTCGCGGAAGCACAGGAAAATTAGCGCGGAAGATCCCGCCCCCGGAACGATGCATTCCGCTGGCAGGTTCCGGGCGCGGCCAATGGCGCGAATCATGCCGGCCGAGTTGGTCGGCGGCGAAGTGCGCAGCAGCCAGGGGAGGTATTCGTCGAGCGCGGCCAGCACCCGTGGCGTGGGTGGAAACCAGGCATCCAGAACGTCCGCATTGATCACGTCCCGGCTGCGCTCCAGGTGGTCAAATTCGTCGCCGATGGCTTCGAAGAACGCGCCTCCGTGATTACACGCTTTCGGGGGATGAAACGGGATGCCCAGCCGCCAGTCCGCTCTTAGCTCCAGCCAGCGCAGCGTTCCGGAATGCTCCTCGACCCTCTGGCCAAGCTCTGCGATCGTCGCACTGAGCAGCTCGTAGGTCACAGCCCCGGATTGGGTTCTCCGATGGAGCGAGCGCAGCCCAGCCTTGCGATACAGTTTGAGGAGATCAAGGCGGCCGATGGCTAAGATACGCGTGCCTCCCAGCGACTGCACCCAGCGGAATGCCGCATACATCAGCAGGCTGGCGCACGCCAGGCGGCGATAACCCGGCATGACCGTCAGCAATCGCACTTCATACAGGCCACGATCAAAAGGGAAATCGAATTCTGCGCGCTTGAAATATTTGTCGATCGAATAACGTGGACTACCGGGGGGAGTGATGCTGATAAATCCGGCAAGACGTCCGTCGACGGAAGCCTTCAGGTAGGTGTTGCAGGAATCCAGCGGATCGCTCAGGCGGGCTTCGTCGTTTTCCCGGTGCTGATGGAGCTCTACGGCATAAACCTGATGACGCAGCCGGTAGATTTCTTGCCGGTCTGCTTCGGTCGCCAGATCCATTACGATCCGAACCGCCACTTAGATCCTCCCGCAGGACGGCGCTCCCTGAGTTATCTGGAGCGAGAAACTACAATGTTCAGTGTGGATTAGCAAGTCCGGTTGTCAGCGCAGCCGTTGGATTGGCATCCCATCCTTCCGGCCGCTGGCATCTATGCTCTCGCCTGACACCAAGCGTCAAAAGCACTCCGACTGGGAGAAGTTTGCGGGGCGACGCAGCGTGCACGAAGTTCGTGCCGAACGGGATTCTGGCGGTCTGATTATCCGGGAGAAGAAACGCGCCCGGCTGAGTTGACCTTTCCGATCAGCTGAGCCGGACGCGGCACGCTTCTAGCGAAGCGATTGCAGGTTGAGAATCAGGGACAAAACATTTCCCAGGACGCCGTAGGAGCCGTCGGAGTAGTATCCGTATTGATATCTGTCATAATAACCATCTTGATATCCACGCCGGAAACCTTCGCGGAAATAGTACCTGTAGTCTTCGAGCCCCAGGTAATAACCATTATAGCCGTAGGTCGCGTCCTGGTAGGCGTAACTGTTCCGGTAGTCGGGACGCCAGTGATCTTCGCGGTCGGCAGCTCCGGCGCGGAAACCTTCCTCGTACCCGGAATTCACCGCTTGCCTGAGTAAATCAGCGCCGTACTGGTTGGTCTCATAGTAAGCGCCGCCGCGCCGGTAACGATAGATGGGCGCAGTGTAGAAATAGGGATCGTTATTGTAGTCGTGACGCTCTTCACGCAGCCGCCTGTCCTGATCACGCAGGCGCTCCAGATACTGTTCGTGAAAGCGATATTGCGCCATCCGCCGCTGTTGCTGTAAAGCTGCCGTCTGCTCCTGCAGGCGACGCTGCTGTTGGTCCAGACGCTGGCGATACTGCGCCACGCTCTGTTGCTGCTGCCGAATCAATTGCTGCTGCCGCTGTTGTGAAAGCCGCTCGCGCTGCTCGTGCTGCTGTTGCTGCTGCTGCCATTGTTGCTGGGCGCGCTCCTGCTGTTGCCGGTTCAGTTGCAGCTGGCGGGCTTGCTGCTCCTGGTTCCGGCGAGCCTGCTGCTGCACTCGCTGCTGCTGTTGTTGGTTCTGCTCGCGCTGCCGTTCCTGCTGCACCCGCTGCTGCTGGTTCTGTTGCTGCTGGCGTTCCTGTTGCTGTTGCTGCTGCACTCGCTGCTGCTGTTGTTGGTTCTGCTCGCGCTGCCGTTCCTGCTGTACCCGTTGCTGCTCCTGCTTCTGTTGCTGCTGGCGTTCCTGTTGCTGTTGCTGCTGTACCCGCTGCTGCTGTTGTTGGTTCTGCTCGCGCTGCCGTTCCTGCTGTACCCGTTGCTGCTCCTGCTTCTGTTGCTGCTGGCGTTCCTGTTGCTGTTGCTGCTGTACCCGCTGCTGCTGTTGTTGCTGGTTCTGCTCGCGCTGCCGTTCCTGTTGCACGCGTTCTTGTTGCTGCTGATTCTGCTGCGGTTGTGGTTCGGGCTTGGCGTGCTGCTCCGGCTTGGCTTTTTCAGGCTTGGTTTGCTTCTCCTCCTGTTGATCCTGATGTGCGTAAGCCAGAACACCGGCTCCAAGCAGTACGAACAAGATGGCTACCGTGACAGCTCTTACGCGTTTCATGGTTGTTGCCTCCAGTCATCTATTTGGATGCCGCAGCGCAGCGCACGACGCGAGTCTTTAAGACTGCTTCACATCAAAGTCATCGGTGACACCACCGAATTAAGGTTCGATTAAGGTTGCGGCTTCAACCATACAGGATTTCGTCGAGTTGAGGGCAAGAGTCCCCGATCGCCGAACGCCGGCAGCGTAAGACCGCCAATCTTCACGCTGAAACCCCGGCCACGGATTCACACGGATTTCCACGGATTTGTTTTCTTGAATTATCGAACAGGAGCCGGCGGAATTGCGGGCGCGATCCGAAGTTCAACAGCAGTCCGCCACTCATGCATGAAGTGTACAAGCCAAAGAGGTTTTATCCGTGTGATCCGTGAAAATCCGTGGCCGCTCTTACCGTTTCAGGAAGGATAAATTTCCAAGATAACCGCCGTCTTGAGTTGCGATAGGGGTCCCCTCGACTTCGCTCGGGGCAGGCTCTTCGACTCCGCGGAAAGTTCGCGTCGCGAACTTTTCGCTGCGCTCAGGATGGCAGAGGGATGAGCTACGGCCGGACAACAACTTCATTCGAGCTGGAGGGCAGCGCGAACTTCAGTCCACGCTGCTGGTTGAGTTTCAAGGTGGCAGGCACGTCGAGATCGGCAATCTGGATTTTCCGCGTCCACGATCCCGTGGTCCAGTAGTCTGCTTTCGAATAAATGGTCCCGCTCATGATGGTGTATTCGCTGACTTCTTCCTGGCGGCCGTCGCGGAATACCAGCACAGCGGGCGGAAGCTCGCGCGGCGGCTGCGCTTTATTCTCTGGTCCCGGCACAGGTCGCCGGGTCGCGGACCCGGGCACGCTGGATTTCTCCGCATAGTCCGGCGCGATTTCCGCGGCCTTGGCGGACGCGGTGCTGCGAACAAAATGATCGCCCTGCCACTCGATCAGCAGCGACTCGCGCGGAGCAGGCGGTGCGGGGGATGGGGCCGGCGCCGAAGCCTGGACCACGATGACCTGGGGCTGCGAAGCCTCCCCGGAATCGTAGGAGTCTGAATCGGAATAGAAATCCGGATAGCCCAGGAGAATCGCACCTCGATTCGCGAGATGTCTCCCGTGGAAGTTCCCGTGGAAGCGACCGGAACCGCTGGCAAAGCCACCGCGGCTCATGCCAGGCAAACCAGCGCTTATGCCCATTCCGGCGCTCCCCGAACCTGCGGCGCGAATCTGCCCCGCAGCCGGCAATGTCGCGAGCGCGGCCACCACGAAGGCGAGAGTAATTCGGCTGGGCATCTACTTTTTCGTTTCCGGCTTAGGCGGCAGGCGGAAATCAATGCCGCGATCGTCGTTCTGCTTCGTGGTGGAAGTCAGGTCGAGATCGGCGAGCGGGATCTTGTGATGACGCCCGGGCGTCAAGTCGTACAGCGTCTCTCCAATCACTGCATAGTTCTGAACTTCAAGCTGATGACCGTCTTTGAAGACAAGCACGGTCGCCGGCAGGTCGGGAGCCGGCGCCTCCGCCGGCGAGGCGGATGGAGCTGCTTCCGTTTCCGTCTGGGGACGGGCCGGCCGTTGCGGATAAGCGTCGGCATAGGACGCCGCCGGTGTTCCCGGGCCGCGGCGATCAAAGATTGTCGGTCCGCCACGGTAATCTTCTTCCGGTTGATTTCCCTGCTGGTCTGCCGCCGCGTCCCCGGCGTCATATTCCCCGACCACCGGATAGGCATAAGGTACATAGACCTCGCCACCACCGGGGAAAAACTGCCCGCGTTGATGACGATGGCGCCGGATAAGCGGCGGGTTCGGATTCGCCGGAAACAGCGGATTTATACAGCACCCGGGTTGGTTGGGAAACGGATTTCTGGGCTGAAGGCCGCTCGGTCCGAGCGACGTGATGCTGGCGGGAACGCCCGGAGCGGAATTGAAGTGTCCGCCGGAATTGATCGATGTAACTGACGCCGGGGTTCCGTTGATCTGCGCGCTTGAAGCGGGAACCAGCACCGCAGAAATCGACCCCCCGACCAGAATCGCCGCTACCATGGCTGAGTTCAGCCGCTTCACGTACGAATCATATCCCAGTTTCGAAACCATGGCGCAGCCCCCTGAACAAAAACCCTCACTCAATTAGAGCCTCTGCGAGCGCGCCTGGTTTGTCTATATTTTGTCAATTTGCCGAGGCCCTAAGTGATTGAGGGATAAAGGGGTGCCGGAGGTCACGCTTACACCACGCGGGCCAGTTCCCACAAGTTCCACGCCGCGTTTGCCACTAACAGGCCCCAGATCGAGGCCAGGGCAATTTCGCGATAGCGGGTTTCCAGCAGATCGGCGGCGATGCCGGCCACGAAGACGAACAGAAAGGGCACCGCCATGAACTGAAAACCCAGGCCCGGATAGTGCGGCATTCCCAGCCCAAGCAGGAGGAACAGAACCGCGACCAGCAGGGGCGCCGTGTTCCCAAAGTAGCGCGCCCGTCGCCAGCTTAAGTATGTAATCAACGCGACCGGAGACGCCAGCGCCAGGGCAGGACTGCTTTGTCCCAGTTGCGCCAGCACCTGGTGATAAGCCTGCGGCATGGCGAAAGCCCTCCACGAGATTCCGAAAAACGATGCGTGCCGAATGCCCTGCCAAAAAGCGCGAGCGTGAAAAAAGTAGGACGCGTACAAAATCAGCAAGCCAATTGCGCAGGCAACCGCCCAGATTCCCAGTGCGGCCAGGCGCCGGGTGGGGGCGAGGTAAAGCATGAAAGCCAGCGCGGCGGGCACCACGATGATCAACGAAAACTGTGCGCCAACCGCAAGAGCCAGCGACAATCCCAGCAGCACGATGCGCCGCCAGTTCCACAAGACAACTTCACGTGGCGCGTACAAGGTGTGGGCCACGGCAATGGCCGTGAAAATCGCGCCGAACGCTCCCCAGGCACCACCGACCTCGGGCTCGGCAAACCAAAGGGCGCAGGAGCGGGCAATCCCCGGGGAGAAGCAGTAAAGAGCCAGAGCCACATATCCGCCGGCGTTGCCGAAAAGGCGGCGCGCCACGTACCAGAGCGAAGCGCCCAGCAGCAGGCCAAAAATCAGGTAAGGCAGGGCGGCCAGCCAGTGCAGAGCTCGAATATTTTCAGGCTGCAACGAGACCGGGCTCAGCCACAGCGGGGCGGCGGCAATCAGATACCACAGCGGCGAATGATGCGCATCGTAGCCGCCGTCCTCGAGGGCGGGCGGGAGAGCAGGACCCGATTCCTCCCCGGAATTCTCTTTTTCCTGATCGGACGGCGCAGCCCGAAGATCGGCACGGGCTTCGGATCCCCTGCGATCCCAAAGCGCGGTCCCGCGGTCCAGGCGGTAAATTTCGGCGAGATCAATCCTCCCCGGCCGTGTTCCCCTGCCTACCAGCCAGAGGCACTGCGCCAGAAACACGAGCAGCAGGCATGCCGCCAGCACCTGCGGCCGTCCAAACCGTTGGGGTGTAAAGAATCGGACCATGGGGAACCGGCGAGTGTTTTACCATGTCGGGGGACGAATCGGGAAACTTCCGCCCATGGATGAACCACGAGAGAGCACGCCTGGCGAAATCCAAGAGGTCCCCCCCCCGTCCGCGCCGCCCGCCGTTGTTCCCGCCTCTGGCTTCGAGCTGACGAAGCCGTCTCCTCCGGAAGAACGGATGCAGAAAATATTTATCGGGCGGGACGGACTGCGCCCGATATGGCGGCTGGCGCTTTATCTGCTGATGTATCGCGGCCTGCGATTCTGCCTGTTTGTTTTTCTCGCGGCCGACTTGCCCGACGCCTTGTTCTTATGGCGACAGACGGCTGCGGAACTGGGGCTCGCGATCATCGCGCTGGCTCCCGCGCTGCTGATGTCGCGGATCGAAGGCCGGGCGTTCGGCGGCTACGGCCTGCCCCCGGACAAGTCTTTCGGCAAACTTTTCTGGCTGGGCGGGGTGTGGGGAATGGCTTCACTCACTCTGCTTTTGCTGGCGTTGCGCGCAGCCCATGCCTTCTATTTTGGGCCGGTCGCGCTGCACGGTGTGCGCGCACTGAAATTTGCCGCGTTCTGGGCGGCCTTCTTCCTGATCGTGGCCTTCTACGAAGAATTCTTCACCCGCGGCTACACGCAATTCACCTTGACCGACGCGCTCGGCTTCTGGCCCGCGGCGATTTTGCTTTCGCTGGGTTTCGGAGCGCTTCACCTGGAAAACCCCGGGGAGAACTGGGTTGGCATTCTCGGCGCCATGATGATCGGCTTTTTCTTTTGCCTCACGCTGCGACGCACCGGGAACCTGTGGTTCGCGGTCGGCTTTCATGCGGCGTGGGACTGGGGCGAAAGTTACTTTTACTCTGTCCCCGACAGTGGAGGCATGGCGCCCGGGCACCTGCTGCATTCTTCGCTGCAGGGCCCGCGCTGGCTGACCGGCGGTTCCGTCGGACCGGAAGGCAGCGTCTTCCTCTTCGTGCTGCTGCTGCTGCTGTGGGTGGTGTTCGACCGGGTGTATCCCGAGGTGAAGTACCCGGCGACAAGGGTGAAAGAGATCGCAGATTCCGGAGCGCCGGCCTTAAACCTGTAGCGCCGGCATCTTGGACGCCGGCGCTACGAAACTCTTACCAGGAATAGTGCACGGTGTAGCTGATCACCTGCTCGCCATCGGGCGCGATGGTTACGGGGAACTCCACGGTCTGCGCATCCGTCTTGTGCGACTCGTGCGATTGCTCGGTCAGCTTCCAGTTGGTCCAGCGATACAGGTGCTCGACCACGCGCACCGTCACCGTTTCTTTCTTGTGATTGCGCACCCGGATTTCGAAGGACTCATCCATCCAGTGTTGAGATGACTCGACGCGATAGTCGGTGCGCTTGCGCTCGCCCACCACATCGAACGAGTTGCCGGTGAAGATGCGGATGGTTTCGTCTTTCGGCGTATGGTCAATCACGTTCTCACCGACAAATTCCAGGTGGCCATCGGTATCGCGGCGATAGAAGCGCAGCTTGCCTTTGGGCAGCGCGATGCCGAGATGGTTCGTTTCGGAGTTCTTGAACTCCTCCATCACCCAAACCTTGGGATTGGACTGAGTGCCGTAGCTCTGGTCCTGGCGAATCTGCTCCAGGTTGTAGTAGCCGTACTGGGCCACTTGCGCGCCGTCGTACACGTAAAGCCGCTGCGCGTGAATGCCGGTGGAGCGCACGAATTCCACCTGCTTGGTTTCCTGATCGTGCAGTGTGGTCGGCCGCGCCAGGGAGTAAAGATGAAATTCGTCGAACGATTTCTCGCTCACCGCGGGCGCCATGGCCTCATCCGCCATCGCCTTGTTCATCGCGCCATAGGCACGGGCGGCCGAGGTGGGAGCCTGGATTTTGTTCACGTCGCCAGCCAGCAACTTGATGTTTGCATTCTCAAACGTCTTGCCGCTCTGGTTGCGCATGGTGATCCAGCCCACCATGTCGAGCAGATCGGTCTTGCCTTTAGGATTGTCCGAGACCACGATGTTGTAATCGCACTGCCAGCTCATGCCGCCGGCGACGTAGGAGATTTCGGCGTCAAACTTGCCGGGGTCGTTGGTCTGAAGCAGCCAACTCAGGGTCGGCTTAAGAACGGTGTCGCCGGAAAGCGCCGGAAACAGCGGCTGGCCGGGCAGTCCGAAGCGCAGAACGCCGTCCACTTCAATGATGGGCTGGGTGAACGACGGCTGCTGATAATTCTGCGCGTAGTAGCTGCTGGGAATGTATCCGCTGCGCACGACCTTGCCCTTGATGATTTCCTGCTTGTCAGCACGCTGCACCAGGAAGTCGATGGTCTTGCCTTCGTAGAACGAAAGCAGAAGCTCCTGCGAGATAGGATCGTTGCGATAATTTTGCTCGAGCACCTGCAGGCTGCGTCCGGCGGGATCGCGCAGGATGACGGAATCCGGCTCCAGATGCGAGGCGATGCCGGCAAACTGCGCATGGTTAACGCCCGGCCCGAGATCGAGTGGCACGTATTCGCGCGCCACAAAGAAATTCTGGTTGTAGATGGTGAGTGCGGGCTGTTTGCTGCTGTCGGCAGCCTGGTCTTGTCCTATTACCACCCCGCACAGCAATAGCACGATCAGCAGCAGGTTCTTCATTGTTGTTTCCCCTTATGTTCAGTGAACGCCTTCGTTGGACGGGAAGGAGGAGGCTTTCCCGTCCTATGGGAAGAACGCGGGGCATGGGGAAACTTGCAGGGAGTTTTTAACCACGGAGGACACAGAGAGCCGGAGGTAACCGCTGGTAACCAGCATGGCCGCCGTAGTGTCATCCTGAGCGCAGCAGGCACGTTCGCTTGCGAACGGGCCGGCGGAGTCGAAGGACCCTATAGGAGGCAAGTGTTCTTTCGCCCCTCCGGAGCTTGACCCGCGTTCTCTATCACGGCTCACGCCTGGGCTCTATTTTCGCGCCGCTTCGCGGCTGGGTGCCGGAAACGCTCATGCGATTCTGCCGCGAGAAAAAAGACAGGGCGACCCGAAGGTCGCCCGTTTGATTTGCTCTGAATCCGTGAAAATCCGCGTGCATCCGTGGCCAGGAATTTTCTAAATATCCAGGTTCTTCACATCCAATGCATTATCTTCAATAAACTTGCGGCGGGCTTCGACGTCTTCGCCCATGAGCGTGCTGAAGATATTTTCGCACTCGGCCAGGTCTTCGAGCTTGACCGAAAGCAGGGTGCGGCGCTCGGGGTCCATGGTGGTTTGCCAGAGCTGTTCCGAGTTCATTTCGCCGAGACCTTTGTAACGGGTCTTATCGTATCCCCGGCTGCCGGCTTCCTTGATGTATTCAAAAAGATCGCGAGCGTTGGCTTTTTCGACCACTTCGGTCTCGATCGCTTTTTTCCTGGCGACTGGTTTCGTCGCCTTCTTCTTGCCGGCATCTTCGGCCTCAGACGATGCCTCTTCACCGCCTGCTTCTTCTTCGGAGCTGCCGGCTGCGGAAATATCGCTGTGGGCTTCGATCACAAACGGCGGTTCCATGTAGGGTTCGACCTGCTTGAATTTCGACAGCAGTTGACGGTACTCGGCGGTCGAAGCCAGCTCCCAGTTGATCAGGTGCTCGGCCCCCTGGGAGTTGACGTACTTTACCTCCCATAGATTGTGCTCTTCGTCGAAGCGGGGCTCGACGCTCTTGAAGTCGCGTTCTTTCTGCAGCTTCTTCAGTTCTTTGTCCAGCTTCTCGATCTTTTTCGGCGCGGCCTTCTTGTCGCCTTCGAAATCGGCACGCTTGGAAAGATCGAGACGGGGCAGCAGCTCGACGATTTTTTCGTCGCGCAGGCGCTTGTTCACCTTGTCGAAGTAGCCAAAATATTCCTTCAGGCCGCTGGCGAATTTCGACAGGCCCACGCCTTCGAGCTTGGCCGCGCCTTCGCCGTAGCGGACGATGATGCTGTCGGCGGCGCGCTTCAGGATAATTTTGTCAAGCGCGTCGTCGTCCTTGATGTACTGCAGCGTCTTGCCCTTTTTGATCGAGTACAACGGCGGCTGCGCGATGAACACGTTGCCGCGCTTGATCAGCTCCTGCATGTGGCGGAAGAAGAAGGTGAGCAGCAGGGTGCGAATGTGGCTTCCATCTACGTCAGCGTCGGTCATCAGAATAATCTTGCCGTAACGCAGCTTGGTGAAATCGAAGTCGTCCTTGCCAATGCCGGTGCCGAGGGCGGTGATCATGGCCCGGATTTCTTCGTGCCCCAGCATCTTGTCGTAGCGCGCCTTCTCGACGTTGAGGATTTTTCCTTTGAGCGGCAGAATGGCCTGGAAACGCCGGTCGCGTCCCTGCTTGGCCGTGCCTCCGGCGGATTCTCCTTCTACCAGGAAAAGCTCGCAGCGTTCCGGCTGGCGCTCCGAGCAATCCGCCAGCTTGCCGGGAAGTCCGCCGCCATCGAGCGCGCCTTTGCGCCGAGTTAGATCGCGGGCCTTGCGGGCGGCTTCACGCGCGCGCGAGGCTTCAATCGCTTTGTTGATGATCTTGCGGCCGACGGTCGGGTTCTGCTCCAGGTACGCGCCCAGGCGTTCGTTCACGAAGGCCTGGACCACGCCGGCGATATCCGAATTCAGCTTGCCTTTGGTCTGGCCTTCGAACTGGGGTTGCGGCAGCTTCACGCTGATGACCGCCACCAGGCCTTCGCGCACGTCGTCGCCGGTGAGATTCTCTTTTACGTCCTTGAACAGCCCCATCTGCTGGCCCGCGTAGTTGATGGTGCGGGTCAGCGCCATGCGGAAGCCGGATAGGTGCGAGCCTCCGTCGACGGTGTTGATGTTGTTGGCAAAACTGAACACCGACTCCGAGTAGGCGTCGTTGTATTGCAGCCCGATCTCCATGACTACGCCGCTACGCTCGGCTTCCATGTAGATGACTTTGTCGTGCAGCACCTGCTTGCCCCGGTTCAGGTGCTTGATGAATTCGGCGATGCCGCCGTTGTATTTGAACTCGGCGGATTTGGCCTCGCCGGTTTTCGCCTCAGTGGTGCGCTCATCCGTCAACGTGATGAGCAGTCCCTTGTTCAGGAACGCCAGTTCGCGCAAGCGCTGCGCCAGGGTATCGAAGTTGTATTCGGTAACCGAGAAGATGCTCCTGTCGGGCAGGAAGTGGACCTTGGTCCCCAGCTTCTTGCTGGCGCCCGCCTTCTTCAGCTTGCTGGTGGGTTCGCCTTTGGAATAGGTCTGCTCCCAGGTGAACCCGTCGCGCCAGATCTCGAGATCGAGTTCTTCGCTGAGCGCGTTCACCACCGACACGCCGACACCGTGCAATCCGCCGGAAACCTTGTAAGAAGATGCATCGAACTTCCCGCCGGCGTGCAACTTGGTGAGTACCACCTCCGCGGCTGGAACTTTTTCGCCGTCAATGTCCATCATGTCCACGGGAATACCACGGCCGTTATCGACGACGGTGATCGAATTGTCCAGGTGGATGGTGACTTCGATCTTGTCGGCGTGACCGGCGAGCGCTTCGTCCACCGAGTTGTCCACCACTTCGTAAACCAGGTGGTGCAAACCCATCTCGCCGGTGGACCCAATGTACATGGCGGGACGTTTACGCACCGCCTCCATGCCACCGAGCACTTTGATGGAGTCGGCGTTGTAGTCGCCGTTGCCTCCATTGATGGCAGCGAGCTTCCCGTTTTTTGGCTTGGTTTCGTCGATGGGAGTGATTTCTTTCGTAGCCATTCCGCTCCGTGGAAAGTACCAGCCTCAAGTCCTGGCTGGCGTGCTTTTCCGATGTCCTGGATTTTGCCTCAAATGACTGAAATTATTAACACTTACGGCTGCCGAGGTTGTATCTAAATTGTACCATGAGAAGCCACATTTTTCCGACCCCCGAACCGCCCCGGTAAATGTGGGCGCGAGCGCCCTCGCTCGTGCGGTGGCGACTCCTGGCCAGGTCCTTTTTTGGCGCCGCACGGGCGGGGCGCCCGCGCCTACATTGTCAGCGCACGAGATCAGCCCGACCTGATAGCATATTGGGAGGAGATCCCAGTCCAGCATGAGTGTGCCTGTATCGCAGATGTGGACGGTGGCCAGCTACGTCATCCGGCAGAAGCTTGCCCGGCGGAAGCAGTACCCGCTGGTGCTGATGCTCGAGCCCCTGTTCCGCTGCAACCTGGCCTGCGCCGGCTGCGGCAAAATCCAATACCCCGCCCACGTACTCAAACGCCAGCTGACCCCCGAGGAGTGCTTCCGGGCGGTCGATGAGTGCGGCGCGCCCGTGGTTTCGATCCCCGGCGGCGAACCCCTGATGCACCCTGAAATCGAAAAGATTGTCGAGGGCCTGGCGGCGAGGAAGAAGTACATCTACCTGTGCACCAATGCCTTACTGCTGAAGGAAAAGATCCATCTTTTCAAACCGACCAAGTACCTGACTTTCAGCGTGCACCTGGATGGACAAAAAGAACATCACGACTTTGCTGTCTGCCGCGAGGGCGGTTACGATATCGCGGTCGACGCCGTACGCGAGGCCCTGCAACGCGGCTTCCGGGTCACCACCAATACCACCCTTTTTGACGGCGCCGATCCCAAGAGCGTGCGCGCGTTTTTTGACGACATGATGGAGCTGGGAGTGGAAGGCATGATGCTTTCCCCTGGCTACTCCTACGAGAAGGCTCCCGACCAGCAGCACTTCCTGGGGCGCGCCCGCACCCGGCGGCTGTTCCGGGCGATTCTTTCGAACCGCGAGAAGGAATGGCGCTTCAACCTGTCGCCGCTGTTCATGGAATTCCTCATGGGCAAGCGGCACTACGCCTGCACCCCGTGGGGAATGCCTACTTACAACATTTTTGGCTGGCAGAAGCCCTGCTACCTGCTGCAGGACGGCTACGCCGACACGTTCGACGAGTTGATCCGCGAAACCGCCTGGGAATCGTACGGCACGGAATCGGGCAATCCGCATTGCGCCAACTGCATGGTGCACAGCGGCTATGAAGCCTCGGCGGTGAACGATACGTTTGGCTCGCTCGAGGGCTTTGTGGCGACCGTGAAAGGCACGCTGTTCAATCGCTATCGTGACGAGGACGCGCTGCGTCTGCTGGATGAGCCGCCAGAGCCCGCGCATTCCCTGGTGCAGATTACGGCTCCCAGCGAAACGCTTGAGGAGACCCGGGCGTGACCGGGAAAGCCGCCGGACACGTCCATCCCGAAGCTCCCGCTTCTCCTGACGCGCTCGAAGTCTCTCCGGGATGGGAACACGAGAAGCTTGAGGGCTGGGTCCCCGCGCTGGCCTCCGAAGAAGAAACCCGCAAAGCCCTGGAAAAAGCTTTCGACTACCGCGGCGACGTAACCATCACCCGGAAAGACGGGACCACGGTCGAAGGCTATCTTTTTGATCGTAAGACCGGGCCGACCCTGGCCGAGTCGCTGGTGCGAGTTCTTCCCCGAACCTCGAACCAGCGCGTAATGATTGCCTACTCCGATATAGCCGCCCTGGCTTTCACCGGGCGCGACACGGCAGCGGGAAAAAGCTGGGAAGCCTGGGTCAAAAAATACGTGGAAAAGAAAGCCGCCGGCGAGAAGCACATCGGGCTGGAGCCGGAAGCACTGGAGTAATTCCACTGTCATCCTGAGCGAAGCAGAATGTTTCGCCAGCGAAATATTCTGCGGAGTCGAAGGACCCCTACAGCCGACACAATCTACCGGGCGCAGGCGCAGCTACTCACTGCAAATTCCCCTCCGATCCAGAGCATGGTAGCTGGAGGGGTCCTCCGACTGCGTGGAAAGTTCGCGCGGCGAACTTTCCACTCCGCTCAGGATGACAGGGGGATCAGCGCTTGCCCGCGGCAAAGCTCAGATTCTCGATCAGCTGGTTCACTTCATCTTCGCTTCCGGCGACGAGGGTAAACGACACGGCGTAGCCTTTCTCCACCCTAACCAGAGAAGTCTGGCGCATGGTCAGAGTTCCCCGCGCCTTGCTGAAGTCCCCGCGCACCAGCTTCGTGGCCCCCACAGAAATCTCCTGAGGATCTTGCGCGGCCTGAAAGCCCTGGGCGGTGGTCAGCGCGGCCAGCGATTCGAAATACTCTACCGGAGTTTTCAAGCCGGAAAAGAGCGGCTCGGCCGCAATCACGACCGCGGAATTTATGGTGTCGCCCGCGGCCTGAGGAGGCCGTTCAAAAACGGCCAGCAATACCCTTGCGCTGGCCGCCTGCGGGGAATCGTCCTGCAGGTCCGCGGTGCGGTCCACCCAGCCAAATGGAAGCTTGTAGGTGAAGCCGAAACTCGAGTTGCGGTACGTCCCGTTGCGGATCGAGCCAGGATCGGGGATGGAAGTCTTGGCCTTTGCTGCGGGACGGGAGGAAGAGGCCGGCTGTTGCGCCGACAGGACTGCCGCGAACGTGACCAGCAATACCCCAGCGGGAAATCGAGCCATGAGACATGTTACGCCGTGATTGTGCTGCCTGGTCACGCCGGGAACTACGCGGCAAGGCACGAATCAAAAGCGGCAGGCGAGGGCTCCCACCGCACACGAGTCTGCCACCGCCGGGATCGCTCTTCACGCCGCCCGGCTGAGGACCGGCTGGGTGCAGAAGCTGCAGCGCCGGGCATCGATGGGAATCTCGCTCAGGCATTCCGGGCACTTCTTGGTCGTGGGATCGGCCGGCACCGGCGCCTTGCGCATCCGGGCGACCAAGGCGTTGATCGGCGTCACCACAAAGAAATACACCGTGGCCGCGATCAACAGAAATGAAACCACGGCATTGATGAAATCGCCGACTGGAAAAACCGTGCTGCCGATGGTAAAGCTGATCGCGGAGAAATCCGGCTTCCCGACCAGAGCGGCAATGAGCGGGGTGAGAAGGTCTTTGGTCAAGGCGGTCACTACCGACCCGAAGGCCACGCCGATGACAACCCCCACCGCCAGATCAACCACGTTGCCACGAAGGATGAATTGCTTGAAGCCGCTAAGCATGGGACGGAACCTCCAAAACGCAAGGCGGCTAATTTACGGCTTCGACGCAGGGTAGGTCAAGTTGAACCGTGCTCCTGTGGGGCGGGCACCCTTGCCCGCCGCTTTTGAAGTTGACTTGGCTTTGGAATCTTCCAGTTGCTGGTAGTTGCTCAGGCTGCGTAGGGCCCCGACAGACAAAAATTAGAGTCAAAGCGGCGGGCGAGGGCTCCCGCCCCACATGGTTTACACTTCAAATCCGCATGGGCATGACGATGTAGCGGTACTTGTAGTCCTCGCTATCGGCGGGGCGGAGCTGGCCGGCGGACTGGGCGTCCTTGAATTCAAGTTTTACGTCGCCGGCGCCGACTGCCTTCAGGAAATCGAGAATGTACTGGGCGTTGAAGCCAACCGTCAGCGAGTCGCCCTGGTAGCTGGTTTCGAGCGAGTCTTCCGACTCGCCGGTTTCGGTCGAGGAGGCGGAAAGCTTGACCTCGCCTTTTTCCAGGCGCAGGCGGACAGCGCGGGAGCGCTCGTCGGCGAATTGCGCCACGCGGGAAATAGCGGCGCTCAGTTCGTTCCCCGGCAGAGTCACGCTCTTGTTGTTGTCCTTGGGGAGAACGGCTTCGTAGTTGGGGAATTGGCCGGTAAGCTGGCGCGAAGTCAGCAAACGCTGGCCGATGCGGAAGTACAGCGTGGACTCGTCTTTCGCGAACTCAATGGTTTCCGCGTCGGTGGAATCGAGCAGCGACCGGAGTTCGTCCATGGCCTTCTTGGGGATGAGGGTCTTCAGCTCTCCCGATACGCCTTCGAATTTTTCTCCGCCGCGTTCGATGTGCGCCAGGCGGTGTCCGTCGGTTGCCACCATGGTGATGGACTCGGGCTTCAGCACCATGAGAGCGCCATTCAAGGTATAACGCGATTCCTCGCTGGCGATGGCGAAGCCCGTCTTGGCAATCATTGACCGTAACACCAGGGCAGGAATTTTTACCGCGCCGGCGGTGGGAAACACCGGCAGCGTGGGGAAATTCGAGCGCGCCATGCCAACCATCTTCGTGTTGGACCGTCCGCAGCGGATGCTGATCCAGTGATTCTCCAGCAGCTTGATGGTGATGTCGGCGTCCGGCAGCAGTTTTACGTAGTCGTGCAGCTTGCGAGCGGGAATAGTGCAGGAGCCTTCTTTTTTGACCTTCGCATTGCAGACGGTGCGCAGGCTCAGATCGAGATCGGTCGCGGTGAGCGAAAGTTTGTCGTTGGCAGCTTCAAACAGGTAGTTCGAGAGGATGGGAATTGTGGTCTTGCGTTCCACCACCCCCTGGGTCGCAGTCAGTTCCCGTAAGAGTTCAAATTTACTGACTGTAATTTCCATGGTGGCAGTCCCTGTGGCTGCGGCTAAAGCTTCTACCGGCATAACCCAAATCTCCCGTCGGGCAGCGCTACTTTGAGTACTTCCCTTATATCAAAATAAAAAACCTTAAAACCAGCAGTAATAGTAGGCAACTCGTAAAAGTGGAAATCACGGCCAACCCCGCTGGCCGCCGGCTTCCTGCACTGATCCATCATGTCCAAAACTAGCCCGGCAACCCGAGGAGGTGAAAGTATCGTTTGGCCGTGCCTGACGATTCCACCAACTCTTACACAACTTCCACACCTGATTCACAGCGCTGGTCAAGGAAGACTCTTCTGCTGAGTGGAAATAGCGGCCGGAGCCGCCATTCATCCGCCCAACTGCTCGGTCATTTTATTGATCAGCCTGTTCAAATCTTTGTCGGTCTTCCGGTTGACATCAATCTTGTCGACCGAATGCAGCACCGTGGTGTGATGCTTGCCGCCAAACTGACGTCCGATCTCCGGCAGCGATGCCTCGGTAAGATGCTTGGCCAGGTACATGGCGATTTGCCGGGGATAAACAATCGCACGCGAGTTGTTCTTGGCCTTAATCTCGACCAATCGCAGTCCAAACTGCTCCGCCACCGCTTTCTGGATCGACTCGATGGTGACCTTGCGGGCCTGGGAGTCGATGAATTCTTGAGCACCTGCTGGGTGTAGGGCAGGGTGATCTCGGCGCCGATCAGCGAAGAGTGCGCCACCAGGCGGATGAGCGCGCCTTCCAGTTCGCGAACGTTGGAGCGGATATTGGACGCGATGTAGAGCGCCACGTCGGTGGGCAGGATGACCTTTTCCTGCTCCGCTTTCTTCTGCAGAATTGCCACCTTGGTTTCGAGGTCGGGCGGCTGGATGTCGGCGATCAGTCCCCATTCGAAGCGGCTGCGCAGCCGGTCTTCAAATTCCGCCAGCTCTTTCGGCGGCCGGTCGCTGGCGATCACGATCTGCTTCATGGATTCGTGCAGCGCGTTGAAGGTGTGGAAGAACTCTTCCTGGGTGCGCTCCTTCTGGGCCAGGAACTGGATGTCATCCACCAGCAGCACGTCGACGTTGCGGAACTTGTCGCGGAAGCTGATCATCTTGTCGTAACGCAGCGAGTTGATCATCTCGTTGGTGAACTTCTCGCTGGAAACGTAGCAGATGGCGGCCTGCGGCTGGCGGCGCTTGATCTCGTGTCCGATGGCCTGCATCAGGTGGGTCTTGCCCATACCCACGCCGCCGTAGAGGAAGAGCGGGTTGTAAGCCTTCGAGGGACGTTCCGAAACCGCCTGGCAGGCGGCGTGCGCGAACTGGTTGCCGCTGCCGATGACGAATGCGTCAAAGGTGTAGCGCGGGTTGAGCTGGGCCGCGCCGTCCCAATCGAAGCGCGACTGGGAGGCGTGCGGAGCGGCAGGCGCCAGGTGGGCCGAGAGTCCGCCGTCGTGCCGCACCGGCGTCGAGGCGGGATCGTCTTCCGGGGTGACGAACTTCACTTCCTCGAATTCGAGGCCCAGATTATCCAGCGCCTCCTGAATGAGGTCGGCGTACTTGTCTCCCACGTGACGGAATTCCGCGGTGGGCACGCGCACGAACAGGATGGAACCGCTGGAATGGCTGTACTTGGTGGGCTTCAGCCAGGTGTCGTACGAGTGCCGGTTGATCTTTTTTTCCAGCGCATCCAGGACGCGCAACCACGGATTGGGGGAGAGGCTTGGAGTCGGAACAGACATAAAATAATTTTCGTGGGGCTGCGGCCAGATCAGCGCCCGGTATCAAAACTTTTGCAGCAACAATGCTTTCATTTTCCAGCCTCGAACTGCCTTGTTTCAGGGGCGGTTGGCGCTGGGATCAGAAAATTTCTGTAAGCTGGATCAGTCCGGCATACTAGCACAAAATTTTTCGGTCTGCGGGAATCTTGTCGCGGACTTTTTCTGCTTCGTATGATTCAGTACCCTAATGAAACCTCCTGTCAAGTATTGAAAATATAACTGCCGCGCGAGTGGTGCAGAAATGCCGCCGCCTGCTTGGGCCGTCCAGTGACCGCTGCCGGCTCGTTGTCCTCCTGAGGGGAGCAGAAAGTTCGCTGCGCGAACTGTCCGCGCAGCTATGGCAAGAATAGTCTTGATCTCGTTTGGATTTTTGCATCGCGCTCAGAATGACAGCCCGGGTGATTCTTGCCGCCCCGCCGGTTTGCCCGCTTGCGCGCCGTCATTTATACTTCTCTTTCGCTTTAAACGAGACTCAGGACACACTCAGTTCATCAGGAGCAGCGATTTTTCATGCCCAAGCGCACATTCCAGCCCAACCGTCGTCACCGCTCGAAGACGCACGGGTTTCTTACGCGGATGAAGACCAAGGCCGGCCGCGCGGTGATTTCGCGGCGGCGCGCCAAGGGCCGCAAGCGGGTGTCGGTGAAGCCCGGCTTCCGTGGTACAGTGTTTCTCCCTTTCCGGAATTCGCGGAAGATTCGCAACCTGGGATTCACAAATCTGGGATTCGCAAATCTGGTTTGAGGCGTGCTGTGAACGCTCTCGCGGCGAATGGCAGCGGTGACCTGTCCGGACCCGGCAAGGGCAGCAAGTTTCCCCGCAGCGTGCGCTTGCTCCGGCACGCGGATTTCGAGAGAGTGTACAAGCAGGGGCGCCGGCATTTTGCCGCGCACCTTACCGT
>CAVULZ010000014.1:0-77288 GCA_963742495.1 Terriglobia bacterium | reverse complement strand
AATCCCAAGCGTCTCGCCGATCTCCTGGTAGCTCATTTCCTCCCAATCAGACAGGAGAATGATCTCGCGAAACTTCACCGGCAACTTTTCCAGAGCGTTCTGGATCGTCTCCAGGCTCACGCGCGCGAGCAGAACCGATTCTGGAGTTTCCGCAGCCGCCGGTTCGGTGGGCTGCGCATCGTCGCTGTCGAGCGAGACGAACGCGCCGGCCTTCAGCCCCGCCTGGGTCGTCAGGAATGTGTTCCGCAGAATACGGTAAATCCAGGCGCGGAAGTTCGTCCCCTGCTGGAACGAGGAGAAACCTCGCAGGGCCTTCATGTACGTTTCCTGCACCAGGTCCTCTGCCGCGGCGCGTTCCTGGGTAAGCCAGTGGGCAAAGTTATAGAGCTTGGCGAAAAGCGGCATCGCCAGTTCTTCAAACGACCCGAAGTCGCCAGCACGATCGGCCACAGCCCCAACAGTGTACCTCCAGCAAGGTCCGCCTCTTTGCTGCGCCGCCCATTTCCGGAAGTTCAGCCACGGATCTTCACGGATCAAGATCTTTCTGTTCCTTTTTTGCCTTATTCGCGTGACCCGCGAAAATCCGTGGCCGCTTCACGAACTTAGCGGTGCGCAGCAGCCGACAAATCCAGCGGCCCGCCCGAGGGGACGCCTTCCGCAACCCTGCCTCTTTTCCATTTGCGCAGCAGCACCGCATCCAGCGACCACTTTCCCGGCCCGTTGATTAGCAGAAAAATAGACGTGAGAATCTGCGCGTAGTCGGACCGGGTCTCGTGCAGCACCGCCCAGAATCCGACTTGTGGAGGCGCCGGCGGTAAAGGCAGGGGCGACGTGCCCAGATACAGCGAAATCTTCGTCGAAAGGATCGCTACAATCATCTCGACGACAAACGGGATCGCAATCATCCGCGTCAGCAGGCCGCTCAGTAAGAGCAGGCCTCCTACAATCTCAAGGTAGCCGATGAAGGGCGCCGTGAAATGTGGAAACGGGATCCCCAGTTTCGTGAAGCGGCCAACGCCCTGGTTCACATAGACAAACTTCAAAATCCCTTCCCAGAAGAAAACCCCTCCTGCCATCAGTCTCAAAAGTAATGTGGATTTGGGGCCGCCCGTCGGGGGATTCAAAAGCCAAAAGAACTTGTTCATGGGTTGCTCCTTTCACGACATATAACTGGAACAAGCGCAAAATATTCCCAGGGAACAAGGTATTCTCTCTACTTACGGCGCGCTATGGCCGGCACATTTCAGCACGCCCAGATAGGCGCTCCACGGGCCGACTGCGTCGCGATACTGGTGGGCCATCACGCGGGATAGCTGATGGATATGAGTAAGGTCGTGAACCGCCCAGGTCGCGAGAAGTTCCGCCAGCGTCACCACGCCCAGTGCCGGATGCCTCCCCCGCCGGGCCAGGTCTTCCTTCTGTAAATTCAACGCCTGCAACGCAGCCAGATTCTCGCTTCGCAGCCGGGCAAAATCATCCAGGAGTTTGTCCATCTCCGGCGGCTGTTCCGAACTCTCGTTCCGCTGCGCAAAGCGGTCGAAGGGATCGAAGGCCCGCGCTTCGCCGTTCTCCAGTATGATCCGGACCCGCGGCATCCAGTCGGTGCGCTCCGCGACAATCAGATGGCCGACGATATCGAACGCGTTCCAGGTATCTTTTCCTTCGTTGCCGCGCACCCAGATGTTGGGCAGCCCTCGCAGCAGCGCGTTGAGGGTTGCGGGGGCGCGGGTGAGAACCGCGGTGGCCTCGGCCAGGTCGAATTCCGTCATGCTTGTCATGCCTGGGTAGATGCATGGCCGGCGCTTTGGACTCAAGCACGTGGCGGGTTCATCCGTTCTGTCCATTGCGCCCAGGCAGGCGACTTGGTCGGAATCCAGCTTTCGTCCATAATTGGTCACCAATTTATTGTCCTGGACGGAAACCATAATGAAACGCTGGCCGCTTTTCGTTCTGATCTTTCTCCTTGTCCCTCTCGGCCGATTAAGCGCACAAACCTATCAGCCCACCTGGGAGTCGATTGACCAGAGGCCCACACCCCCCTGGTTCAGCGAGGCCAAGTTTGGCATCTTCATTCACTGGGGCACTTACTCGGTGCCGGCCTACGCTCCGGTGATTCCGGGAAAGCTGGCTTATGCCGAGTGGTATTGGAATGCGATGACCCGCGGCAAGAATGACCCCAAGGCCGACCCGATTCAGACCGGCACATGGGCCTTTCATCAGAAAACTTATGGCGCCGACTTTCCCTATCAGGACTTCGCGCCGCAGTTTCGGGCGGAGCTGTTCGATCCCGACCACTGGGCCGACGTATTCGCGCGCTCGGGCGCCAAATACGTTGTCTTGACCTCGAAACATCACGAGGGGTTTGCCTTGTGGCCCAGCAGGCGGCCACCTGGGGCCGGCCGTGGAACGCGGTTGAAATCGGGCCGAAGCGCGATGTCCTGGGCGACCTCACCGACGCGGTGCGCCGCAAGGGACTGCGCATGGGCTTCTACTATTCGCTCTACGAGTGGTGCAACCCGCTCTGGCTCTACGACAAGCCGCGTTATGTCCGCGAACATATGTTTCCCCAGTTCAAAGACCTGGTCACACGCTATAAGCCGTCCTGCATCTTCAGCGACGGCGAGTGGGAGCTGACTTCCGCCCAGTGGCACAGTCCTGAACTGCTGGCTTGGCTGTTCAACGAGTCTCCGGTGAAAGATGAAGTCGTGATCGACGACCGCTGGGGCAGCGACACCCGTCACCAGCATGGCGGCTACTGGACCACGGAGTACACGGCGGGCATGAGCGGCATTGACCATCCCTGGGAGGAGAGCCGGGGCATGGGCGTCAGCTATGGCTACAACCGGGCGGAGCGGCTCGATGATTACCACACCGGCCGCGAACTGGTGATCATACTGGTCGATACCGTCAGCCGAGGCGGCAACCTCCTGCTCGACATCGGACCGAAGGCCGACGGCACCATCCCGGTAATCATGGAGGAGCGGCTGACCCAGATCGGCGACTGGCTGAAGATCAACGGCGAAGCGATCTACGGAACGAAGCCGTGGAAAACCACCCGGCAATGGAGCGCCGGCGAAGTTCCCAAAATCGAATACAACAAGGAATATTCCTCCGCTTACGACGTAAACAAGTTGACCGAGAAACCCGAGCCCGGCAAGGCTGGCATTGAAGCGTTCTTCACCACCAAGGGCAGCGAGCTTTACGCGATTCTGCCGCACTGGTCCGGCCGCGAACTTCTGCCGAAAAAGACGTAACCGGCGCCAAGGCGGTCACTCTTCTTGGCTCGACGACTCCACTGAAGTTCAAACAAGCCAAATCCGGCGTTTCGGTGGCGCTGCCTGATCTTCCGGAGGATCTGCGCGCGCAACCCGCATGGGTGTTAAAGATCAGCCACTGACCAGCGGGGTGCCCCGTCCGAAGCTCCGCTTGGGCGGACTTTTCGTCAAGCTTAGAGAATCTACAAGAACGTACTGTGCTTTTGTGCCGCCAGCCTGACGGGGTTTCGGTGCCGTAAAAGATTTCGCCAGCCCAGAGCCGATCGTTTTGCACGCCTGATGCGGCGTCTCCGCCCCCTAGGGTATTTCCTGTATTGAAAAGGAGGCCTCAAGATACTTCAATCAATGGATGAAACTGACGCCTCGCTGCCCTCGCTGTTTTTCACGCCTGGTACTCAGAAAGACCAGCGTCGCTTCTTATTTAGCGTGCCCGAATTACCCCTGCTGCAAGAGTCCAGTTCATCTTCCAAAGGGCTCCCAAAGCGTGCGCCAGCATCGCTGCGCGGCTTAGGCCGCTTGCGGATAGGCTAAGAACTGAGTGGTGAAAGAGGCGCAAGCGGTACAAAGGCTCACACCACAATTCGGAGCGGCTACCTCGGCAAGAAAAGGTATGCAACCATGCCAATGACGGCACAACTGAGTACCACCGATATCAGCAGAATTTCAATCCAATCATAACCAAGGAGGCGCCCGTCTTTCATCGGATGAATCCTGGTTTGCGTCGTCCCACTGGGACCGGAACGGGCTCCAGCAACAAATCTTGGGCAACACTCCAACCACAAAGGGTTTGAACGATGCTTAAGAGGGCCGCGGCCAGGTTCCGACGTGGGACTCCCTTAAGCTGTGACAACTCGACCGGCGGAATTTCGCTCCTGGACGTCACTTCAGGCCGCACCTTGGCGGAGCTGCTCATCGGCGAGGGACAGCATTTTCCGAAGAACGGGATCACTGGACTTTCCATCTGATTCCAGCTTTGCCCTGGCGGCGATCACATCGAGCACCACAAGAGCAGGAGTACTGTATGGTTTCTTTGTGCCTTCAGAATTATTTGTCATGACCTGTTGTCCTTCTCCTTGGAGTCGGCCGGCCTCTTACTTTCGAGCTGTATCCCCGTCTTCCAGTCTTCTCAACCCGGAATCTTTTAAGGAAACTGTATTGTGACAAATGGAAACGGGCGCGGGTCACAAAAAAGAATCAGGGCGGGGTTCCGACTCCCAGTTTGGGATGCCTGACCAAATTCGGAGAAGCGCCGCTTCGCATGGTCCGCTGCGCGCCGGTCTCCACAGGATATGCGGAAACGCCAGGATTCGGAGCGCAACACGTTTGCGATCTTCCCGCCCGATCCGGCGCGTGGCCCACGCTTGCCTAGGGGTTGGCAAACGTGGGACTCCGCTCAACGCACGGCACCTTTCCAGATATAGGGTCCCATTGAGTGTGGTGTAGCCTTGCGGCGTCTCCTCGCTCCCACCCTTGCATAAGGCGCAAGGGTGGGGCAGCCTCAGATTGAAACACCGGCGGGAAAAGGGGTGGGGCAGCCTGCCTGTGCGTGGACGAGAAAAGCCAGATTCAGGCACTGGACCGCACCGCACCGGGAGCGTCCGGCTGATGTTTTTCCACAAACTAATACAAAAAAATATGCGCATTGTGATCCCCCTCACTGCATTCCCGATTCGGCAGGAATAATCTGCAATCGTCGACGGCTGAAAAGGGTGATCTACAAACCAGTGGATCGATCTGAAGTAGGCTGAGCGACCGGCTTGGCGAGGCAACTCACCGCGCCGCCAAACCCCAAAGTTCGACTGACTCTGTGAGGAAGAGCCGGGGTTTGGAACCGCGACAGCGGTTATTTCATCAGGGGCTGCGGCGCTGCACGCATCTGCATTGTCGACTCTCCCGCGAGAGCCGACAGCTTGAGCGTAACCAAAACCGCAGCCCTTTTAACGAGCGGTCTTCTCAGTTTCCATTCCTGCCCGAAGCCAGGTCACACACCACAGCAACGCGATTGGCGCAGGGTCGCCCGCTGCACTCGTGTGCGCCTAATCCGTGAGTTCTTGGAAGTATTGCGCTAGAAAGAAACCAGGCGGGCAGTCGTCCGAGGGTCAACACTCGGCCCCTGCAAACCTGGTTGTGTTCCGGCAAGCGCAGAACTGCCTGAATGCCGAGAAAGCAATCATACTGGAAATGATGAAGGACGTACGCAGAGCAGGGACAACGCCGAGCAGACTGAACAAAACGGGCTTCCCGCGGGGGAAGCCCGGCGAACTTAAGTAGAAGTGGTCATTTTGGTGCTGGCAGGGGCGCTATCTCGGCCAGTCTCTTATCCTGGCGCACGCTGGTGAAGTCCTCGTCCTTATACACATTTTCCAGATCGCGATAACCCCCTTCTTTCGCCATCCGCAGGCAGCGGAAGCACTGCTCCGTATCGCCGCGTTTGGCGTAGATCTTTGCCAACATGTACGAGAACTTGGCACGCTCTTCAAGATTGGCGATCTGCGCGGTAGCCCCGGCTCTGGCGCTGTTGGCCAGTGCGTCGGGATCCAGTTCCAGCGCCCGAGCGTACTCAGCGACCGCCCGTTCCACCTTCTTCTGGCCAAACCACGCTGCTCCCAGGTTGACGTGGAAGGTAGCGCGGCTCTCGTCCAACGCCACAGCTTTCTTGAACTGTTTCGCCGCGGCGGAGAAGTTCCTCTGCATGTAGTAGACGGCACCGATATTATTCAGCGCGTCCGCGAATTTTGGGTTGCGTTTCACGGCCTGCTGAAAATTCATGCGCGCCTGTTCGAGTCTCCCGTCCTTCAGTTGGGCGATGCCCAGCTTGTTGTAGAGGACGGCATTCTTGCGGTCCTTGCGCAACGCCTCCTCAAAATACTTGATGGCCTGCGCATCGTCTTTCTGGGCCCTTGCCGCATCGCCGGCCTTTTCAAGTTCGGCCGCCGTCATGGATTGCACTTCAGTTTTGCTCGTTTGCGGTTCTGTCGCTCCGGTGCCGTATGGAGCAAGTCCCAGAACCATCGCTCCAATCGCCAGTCTTAGTATTAGATTCCGCATAATTTGCCTCTTTCCCGGAGAAGCAGTTGCGGCAAACTTGCATCGGTCTTCGCCTCACCAATCTGCTCTCCGCATCTGCCTCTCTTATGAAGCAGATCGCTCGAATTGACAACGTTATAGCAGCTACCCAGCCGTTACCCGGCCGTTACACAGAATCAGGGACAACGGGTCTCGGCCTTCGCATTGATTCCACAAACACAACGGGGCGGCGGCGGCGGAACGAAAAAGGTTACACGCCGTTACAAATATGCCCGCGCGCCGTTAGGTGCTCCAGGACACTGCACAACTGCTTGGAAGGGTGTATAAAGGGTTGCCGGAGATTTCTGCGGAGGCAGCTATGCCTTCAACGACGGCAGAATCGGTCAGTACAGAAACGCAACGGGTCGAACTGCAGGCCGTACTTCAGTCTCAATTGTTTGGCCGTTCCCCCACCCTCGCCCGTTTGCTCTCCTACCTGTGCGAAAAATCATTGGCCGGGGAGGCGGCGCAGATCAAGGAGTTTTCTGTCGCGGTCGATGTTTTTGGACGGAATGAGTCCTTCGATCAGGACCTGGACTCGATTGTCCGCGTTGAGGCTAATCGCCTGCGCAAGCGTCTGGCGGAATACTACGCAGGAGAAGGCGCTGCCCATAGAATTCACATCACAATTCCGGTCGGTCAATACGTTCCCGTCTTTGAAGAGCACGAGAAGTGCGACGCCGCGCCTGAGGTCATGCCGACCCCTCCCAGCCCCACAGCGTTAGCCACTATGGAATCACACATGTATGTGGGCTGGCTGCTCGCAGCGGCGCTGGCCGTGATCGCCAGCACAGGCGTAATCATGTTTCTGGTTCGGCCTCGAACGGCGCTTCGGGACACGACTGTGCCCTCTCCACCGCCCCTGATTATTTCGCAACCGCCAATTGGACTGCCGGTAGGGGAAGAGGTCCGCATCCTGGCGGGTTCCGGCCGTCCCTATGTCGACCGCTCCGGCAAGACCTGGAGTGCGGATAACTATTTCGCCGGGGGGACACCAGTGCGTAGCTCGGTCCAACATATCTGGAGAACGCAGGATCCTACGATTTACCGCACCAGCCGCCAGGGGGACTTCACTTACAACATTCCGCTGAAGCCCGGGATCTATGAACTGCATCTTCACTTCGCCGAAACTTTCTACGGCCCTGAGGACGTTGGCGGCGGTGGTGAAAGCAGTCGGGTCATGGCCGTCAGCGCGAACGGCAAGCCACTGCTCAGCGATTTCGATGTGCTTGCTGACGCCGAAGGCGGGCGCACCGCCGATGTCAAGGTGTTCACCGACGTGAGTCCGGCAGCTGATGGGTTCCTTCGCCTGGTTTTCTCCTCGGCAAAGGGCGGACGCGGCATGGTCTCTGCGATTGAGATTCTGCCGGGGACCGCACGGCGCATCCGGCCCGTGCGGATCGTGGCTCGCGATGTGCCCTATTACTCTGATGACAGTAGCTGGTGGAGTTCGGACATTTATTTCAAAGGCGGACAGCTGGCCGCCAGCGAAGAGCCCGCCAACGGAACGGACGATCCCGGACTCTATGAAACCGAGCGATGGGGCCGTTTTTCCTACGCGATTCCGGTCACCCCCGGCAGATACACGGTGATTCTGCATTTCATTGAGCGCCGTATTCACGCCAGTCGCGAGGCCTTTAATGCGGATTCGGACGGCAGGGGGCAAGCATCCCACGGCCGGGTGTTTAATGTTTTCTGCAATGGGAAAGCGATCGTGCAAAGCCTGAACATCCTAACTGAAGCAGGCGAGAATCGGCCCCTGGTACGGAAAATCTCCGGCCTGGAGTCGAATGCGCAAGGGCAGCTTCTGCTGGATTTCGTACCCGTCAATAACTACGCCACGGTGACCGCGATTGAAGTGGCGTCGCAATAGGGCCTACGCGACCCTGGGTCTTGGAGGTCACCGTGCCTACAGGGCAATGTTCCAGAGCCCGCCCGCCTGGAGGCGCTTAAAGTCTTCCGAGAAAGGGGCAAGTTCGTTTGGAAATGGGTGCGGCGAAATTCGGCTCCGAGGGAATTCTCGCGCCAGTGAGTGCCTCGTCAGCAGCCGCTGCGACGCATAAGTCAGCGTTTCGCCAAGCCCGTAGAGTCCTCCATGGTCGAGAGGAACCAGTCCATATGGAGTCAGTTCGTCGGCCAACTATTTGCTGGGAAGCAATTCATTAATTGCGAGGACATACGTTGTCACCTTGTTGAGTTTGATGTTTGAACGCGAGGAAACAAGAACGACCGAGCCGTCGGCGCTGCTCACTGATTTCATATTCTTCATTAGAACCCGTTTGCTGGAGATGATCGATCCTGGCGCAACCGCGTTCACACCATTGTCCTGCTGAGTCGACAACCGCTGAGACGGATTCGGTGGATCGGTGGTATCGACGGTGGGATTCACTCCGCCCCAATTCCTGTTGTCGCCCGGCGGTCCATAGGAGATGTCCGGAGGCGCCATCGGCGGCGCCGGCGGATAATACCACGCCGTCAAATACACCTTGAATTTCGCCTCGCCATCTTTCCATCGCGCCGAATCCATTCGAATCGCAAGCCGCGACGGCGAATTGTTTGATTTCGCCACCGACTCGGTTACCTCGCCCGAAATCACCGCGCCCCGCGGAAGCACTGCGCCGTTGATCATCGTGGCCATACCTAGCCGCGCTTCCACCTTTGTTCCCACGGCGGTTTTTCCCGCTTCTACAGTCTGTCGCAGAACGATCGGCAGTTCGCATTCAACACAACCATCGGCAGCGCTCGTCCCCGCATCTGCAAGTGAAGAGGCTCCAGCCCCCGGTACCTTTTGAGCCTCGGGAACTTGACCTAGAAGAACAGCTGAGCCGAGAACAATGGCGCACGCCGCAGGACCTGCTGCTTTGATTTTGCGAAACATCACTCCTCCGGGAGCCTACTCGAAGGCGAGAGAACTTGCGCCCGAAAGTATACCGCGCCTGTGACACCCAGCTGTCGCCTGCGACTGTCAAAGACCTCACAGTTAAGGCGTGGTACTTTGATTACCGCGTCTCGACAAACTCTTCCACTTCGGGAAGGGAGTCGAAAAATTCCGGTTGCGACTGTTTCACGGCCATCACTCTACGCTGAAATTGCAGGAGCTGCCACGACGCTTTCCGCTAACAGGAGATTGCACCAACTACGGATCAACCCGAGTTCAAAAGTGTCGAATGGGTATGCTGGCAAGTTCTTGAAGGCAGGACTCAATCTTGATTGGTCGGGGCGAGAGGATTTGAACCTCCGACCCCCTGGTCCCGAACCAGGTGCTCTACCAGGCTGAGCCACGCCCCGACAGTTGGTTAGTCCCTGAAGAACAATAGTTTACGCTGCACCCGCTTGTGCTGCAACTACCCCAGAATTGGGACCATTGGGACTAAACCGCAAATCTTCTGCCATTTTTCCCTGTGCAAATAGCCCCACATCAGCGGCAACCTGCTTACGAAAATCATCCCGGAAATGTGTGTACCGGGACGTCGTTCGCAAGTTGGAGTGGACGATGTCGCCATCTTGGACATCGATGACCTACACGCAGCCTACAGGCTAAAAATGCCCAAGCTGCCAGCCACGTTCACCAGCCAGTCACCGCGCCCTGGTTTCCACGTTTTCTTCCGGCACACAGCTCGGTCTCGCGCCTTGGGAAGTCGCGTCGTCAGGAACGGTGCGGGCACAATTGTAGAGTTCAAGCACCATAACCAGACGGTGTGTGCGCCGGGGTGTACGCGAAGCGACGGCGGTAAGTACGTCATGATAGACGAGTCCGCTTTGGTAGATTTCCCAGACGACCTGGCCGACTGGCTGGAGTTCTATGCTCCCAAGAAAGCAACCCACGACAGGGTGCCTGTCCACGAAGACTTTGACTTCGACGATCTCTGTGGTTTTTACGAAATTGAGATTCTGGGTGATGGTCCTTGGTACTCCCCGCGTTATTGCCCCGTCAAAGGCGACCAGCACACCAAGATAACCGATTGCGCATTCTACTTTGACGGTGAGTACCTGGGCTGGAAGGACCACGCAGCTAATTGCGCGGGCGCGGATATGAGCATTGGCCAGCTTATCAAGTTCCTCAACGAGCAAAAGGGCGAGCCCTACCGGGGTCCAATCTGGTCTGACCGCGACGAGGAGGAAGAGCTAGACGTGTCGCAGTCTGGTGATGACCAAGACCATACGGAACCTGCGGCTGCATCGCAACTTGCGTTCCTAAAGGTCTTCCCTAACGCGGTGCTGGTCACAGCGACAGCTGTTGCGGCTTCGAAGGAGCAATGCTATGCCGGCGCGGGTACGGGCTGCCGATGCGGTGGCGAACACAAGTACAACCAGAGCAACCTAAGCGCCGAGACCCGGGCCAATCTCGATGCGGTGTTGGCCGAAGCCAATGAGCAGTCGGACGCTGAAACAACCGAAGTGGAAACAGACGAAGCGGATGCGGTAACAGAGGAGCCAACCGAGCACATACTTACCGCGGATGAGGTCATAACGTCACCCTGTGATCTCCAAGCCAGCAAAATCACCTATGTCGAAGCAATCGGACCTACCGACCTCCCGCCCGGGACAATGTACGGACGAATGGGGGAATGGGCACGCGCCACGGAATTGCCTCCGGAGATTGCCTACGTTGCAGTGCTCACTGCTTACTCTGCACTGCCTAAGTACGACGAGATTCTGGGTGTTAGGTTCAACCTCTATAGCGCGTTGTTAATGCCCGTGGGCGGTGGTAAGAACTTGGCATTGAGCCGCTCCGCCAAGATTTTAGAGCTGCGCAACGGCATAGATTATATGGACGCGACAATAGGCGGGGCGGGTGGGTTGTTCCACGCGCTAGGCAACAAGACCGAGGGGCGAGGCAAGGACAAGGTAGAGATACCGGGACCGCGCAAAATGCTAATCAATCCCAACGAGTTTGCCGCCACCATGACAAATATGAAGCTGGAGAACAGCACCCTGGCCGCACACTTGAGTAATTTGTGGGATACGAACCATATCACGCTGCCCGTGCGGGAGGGTAGCCGCGACATCAACTGCCGCGTCAGTGTCCTGGGCGCGTTGCCGGTCAACAAGAATGCGCCGGAGTCATTCACGCGTTATTTTGGGGAAGAGACGGCAGCCGGATTACACAGCAGGTTCTTGTTCGGCTACTCCGATACCAAGCTGGATCATCGGTGGGCAGAGCGTTGGAAATGGTCGCCGCCTATCCCGGATGATGTAGCCGATTACGTCCTGCCCCAAGTGCCACCGTTGGGCTGGACAAAGGAGGCCGATGATTACTACACGGTTCTGGCGCTACCTTACGACGAAGATGGGCGAGGGCTTTTCAATTTGAAGCGCATTGCGCTCTTGACGGCCACGGCGAACTCTGACAAGTACGTCACTCTGGCATGCTTGAAGGCAGCCGAACTGTTCATGTTGTGGCAGCTGCGGCTGAAGCGGTTTTTCCGGCCCGGGTCTTCGGAGAGGATTTCGCATGGTGAGCTATCCACCATCATTATGGACACGCTCACGCGCATAGACGCGGACGGTAAGTATGAGCGGTCGCCGGTCATCAATGGCAACCTCAATATCAACATCACGCGGGTGATTCACAAGTACGACTGGAAGCGGTATGGCATAGAAGCTGTACAGCGGACGATCGCTTCGCTTATTAAGGCGGGCTTATTGCAGCCGGGTTTCAAACTGAACACGAAGGGTAAAGTTGTATCCTCGAAATTCCACGTGGTTGTGTCTAGATTTCTTGATGCGACACCGTGAAGTCTAACGCTGCACTCGCTGAGCCCGTTCTTGTATTACTCGAGCCCGTTTTGGGTAAGTCCGGACTTTAGTCCGGGCTCGTAGCTGTCTATAGGTATAGGTTAAGTATATAAGGCGAAAGGCGTTCCGCAGTACGGGTTCAGTCCGGGCTCAGCCCGTTCTGAACCAGTCTCGTTCCCCCCCGGCGCTATATAAGCCCGCGCCCGTTTTGCTGGTACAAGTTCAACTGCCTGTGGCTGACGGAAGACCTCACGGGATTCCCGTCTGTCGCCCCGCACAGCAAAGCCAGCCCGTACCACCACGCAAACCAAGACGCCCTCCTCGCGGGAAGATCGCAGTGCGAGGGGCCAAGTTTCGAACCCGGTCAGGTCGTCGCCCCGCCCGTTTTTTGGGAGGCATTTAGAACGTCGGTGGACAATCTTTTCCTACGCACCTACCTGGCGTATTCACTTCGGCCCATGATGCCTCTTCTCTGATTCGGTCGATCAGCAACTAACGCACTCGAGGCAGCAGTTCTAGCCGAATCTCGTGCTGACTTGCTGACTGAGGGTAAAGCTCCCCCGTAGGAGCGTTTTGCCGTCTCTGAGGACTCGAGGCTCCGCGTAGGGGTGTCAAGGGGGTAGCGCGGAGGAATAGTTGAATCAGTGGCACTTACACCGCTGTGAGTAGAGTTCGGATATGAAGCGCGCAGTAGCAGAGAGTCGCACCAACCTCCGCGATGACGAGGCGGCCGCGGCATACTCAATAAAACGTGATAGCCCAGACCTGACCCCGCACGCTGTCGGACTGGGATAGGTGTGTCAGACACCCTAAGTTCACAATTTCCAGATCGGGGAACGCGGTGATGGGCCTTCTGCTGGTCGATGGCAGTTGTGGCGGTGAGCGCCCGGCCAGGTGCTGCGGTTACCACACACGGTTCGCTGGCCGCTCGTGATGGTGCATTTCTCCGCTCATAACCGACCAAATTCGAGTCTAGCGAGTGCTGACTTGGACTTCCAGCCAGTTAGCAACCTCAGTGCATCCTGCAAGCGTCCGAGTCGCGGCATTCCCAAGCATAGATAAGAAATCGCGGCGCCAAGCACAGTTGCTGCGTTTACATTTAACCCGTGCCAGAAACTTGACAGCCATACCCATGTCATATCTGTTCCACCTCATACACAACGAAACTTCTTATTCTAAAAACCGTGTCTGGAGAGTCGATGCGGCGCAAATTGTATCACCTGCAACAACTCAGGGCGCCTTCCTTTAGGGGCTCCATTACGATTTCAGAACAATATTTATCCCCGTCCTTCGACTCATGTTGCAATTACCCGGCTTCTCATACAAAAGATCGCGGAAACAAGCTTGAACTTTGAGCAAGGCCGCTGCAGTATCACGGTTAATTCTTCGCTACCGCGCTGACAGCCCGCAACACGTTCTTTCGGGCGGAAGTCCGTTACTCAAACGTACTCTCAAATCATTCCTCCCAAGAAGGCCTCACCATGTAAGTCTGACCTTCCCTTTGGGTTGCGTACCCGAAGGCGGAAACGGTAGTGACGCTCGAAGACACGCGAAACGGTGGTCTCTGTCCGTTGTTCCCTGCGAGGCTCCCGGAAGGCTCCCATCCATCCACGGGTTGAACGTGTGTCGATTGTTGAACGCAGACTGCTGGCAGCGGGGTTTCTTAGTGAATTTCTGGTTCCGGGATGGGAGCGGTACCCTCCAGGAAATCGAAGTCACATCCTTGATCAGCCTGCTTAATGTGCTGCATGTATAGCCTTCCATATCCGCGCTGATAAATCCCCTCTTTCGGTTTCCAGGCAGCGCGACGCCGGCCAAGCTCGTCATCATTCACTCGCATATTCAATTGGCGTTCCGGCACATCGAGTTCGACGATATCTCCGTCCTCCAGCAGCGCCAGTGGCCCGCCGACAAACGATTCGGGTGAAACATGGAGGACACAGGCGCCGTAGCTGGTGCCACTCATTCTTGCGTCGGAAACGCGCACCATGTCGCGGATTCCCGCTCTTAATAACTTTTGCGGGATTGGAAGATTGCCCCATTCGGGCATGCCTGGCGCTCCCTTGGGGCCTGCATTGCGCAGCACCAGAACACTGGTTTCGTCGACATCCAGAGCGGAGTCGTCGATGCGGGCGTTCATTTCGTCGAAGCTATCGAACACGACGGCGCGTCCGGTGTGTTTCATCAGCCTGGGTTCGGCCGCCGAGGCTTTTATGACGGCGCCTGTCGGCGCGAGATTTCCGTGCAAAATGGCAAGCCCTCCAGATTCAAGAACGGGGTCGTCCAACGTGCGGATCACATCTGGGTTGTAGATTTCCGCCCCCGCAATGTTTTCGCCGAGTGTTTTTCCAGTGATGGTCCGGCAGTTCAGCTCCAACTGAGGCCTGATTGCGTTGAGCAACGCCGGCAACCCTCCAGCGTAGTAGAAATCTTCCATCAGATACTTGCCGCTGGGCCGTAGATTAGCCAGTAAAGGCGTCTTTCGGGACAGCTGATCAAATCGATCCAGCGTGATCTTGATCCCCGCGCGCCCAGCCAGCGCCACAAGATGAATGACGGCGTTGGTCGAACCGCCCAGGGCGAACACGGACGCAATCGCGTTGTTGAAGGAAGCGTCGCCTAAGATATCCCGCGGTTTTAGATCTTCCCATACCATTTCCACGATGCGCCGGCCAGACTGGTTGGCCATCTTCACATGATTGGAATCCACCGCGGGGATCGAACTCGCACCGGGGAGCGAAAATCCCAGCACCTCGGTCAGGCTGGTCATGGTGGATGCCGTGCCCATGGTCATGCAGGTTCCGGCCGAGCGCGCGATGCCGTCTTCGATCTGCGTCCAAGCTTGCAGATCGATGTTGCCCGCACGGCGCTCGTTCCAGTATTTCGTAACGTCCGATCCGCTTCCCAGGATCTGGCCGTGCCAATTACCGCGCAGCATCGGTCCTGCGGGAACATAGATTGCGGGTATATTCATGCTGATGGCGCCCATCAAGAGTGCGGGCGTTGTTTTGTCGCAACCTCCCAGCAACACGCAGCCATCGGCCGGATAGGAGCGGAGCAACTCCTCTGTCTCCATGGCCAGCAGATTCCGATACATCATGGTGGTGGGTTTTTGAAACGTTTCGCCAAGGCTCATTGCGGGCATCTCCACCGGGAAACCCCCAGCCTGCCAAATGCCGCGCTTCACGTCGTTGGCTCGCTCCCGTAGATGGCTGTGACACGGATTGATGTCGCTCCAGGTATTGATGATGGCGATGACAGGCTTGCCGGCATAATCGGCCTGGACACAACCCATGGAGGCGGCCCGTGAACGGTGACCGAATGAACGTAGATCATCCGGGCCGTACCAGCGATAACTCCGTAACGACTTGGAATCTTTTTGCGGCATAAAATCCTTGAGAGAACACGAGCTTTGCTTTCTTAAGCTGCAGACGCAGGTAACGTCCACGTCGATTGTGGTGTAATTGTCAGCCGCGTGAAAACATTTCTATCTTAAAAGGGCGCTGTCGGATTTCTATGAAGAACACCATCCTGGTGCTGGCCGATCCCAATGAGCCTCAGCTCGCCGTGCTCGAGAACTTACGGGCGGACGCAAATATAATAACCGGAAACTCTGTCGAGGCGTTCGGACCAACGGCAAGGGACGCTACAGTCATCCTCCAGTGGTCGGGCTCTTCGGCCCTGCTTAGAGCAATCTTTGAAATGTGCCCGGACGTCCGCTGGGTGCATAGCCGCGCCGCGGGGCTCGACAAAACGCTATTTCCCGAACTTATCGAAAGACCTGTCCCACTCACGAATGGCTCTGGTGTGTTCAGTCCCGCCTTGGCCGAGTTTGTGCTCGGCGCAATCTTGTATTTTGCAAAGGACTTCCGCCGCATGATCCGCAATCAGATGGCTGGCGTGTGGGAAGCCCTTGATGTGACGCCCGGCCAGGGCCAAACGGTTGGAATCGTTGGATACGGCGATATCGGCCGCGCGGTTGCCGCTAGCGTGCGGCCGCAGGGGATGGCGGTTCTCGCCGTCAAACGGCATGTTGGGCCTTCGCACGAGGCGGACCCGCTGGTTGAGCAGATGTACAGTCCCGATCGCCGCATCGAGATGATCCGGCGCTGCGATTATATAGTCGTAGCCGCACCCCTGACTCCAGAGACGCGTGGAATGATCGCTGAGCCGGAGTTCGCAGCCATGAAACCTACAGCCGTGGTGATCAATGTCGGACGCGGCCCCGTGATCCGGGAGGAGGCGCTGGTAAGTGCGCTTTCGCAGGAACGTATCAAAGGCGCCGCCCTGGATGTTTTCGATCACGAACCCTTACCCAAGGGCCATCCCTTCTACAAGCTGGAAAATGTATTGATGTCCCCGCATTGTGCCGACCACACCCCCGATTGGCTGGATCGAGCGATGCAGTTCTTCATAGCGCAATTCGACCGATTCCAGAAGGGTAAGCCACTGATGAGCGTCGTTGATAAGAAGCTCGGCTATTAACACCATAGAACGTTCTCTTGATCTGTGCTGGGCGCGCGGATTCTCTGTAGTCAATGGCCGCTAACTGATAGCTCCCAGCCGCCGAAGTCGCAACACCGTGGTAATTCCTGAGAGACTGATTCATCCTGTCTTCCTCAGCGGCAAAAAGAGACTGGATTACCGCAAGTCTGCAAAGCGAGAAAAACGGTTAGCAGATATCTTCCAACACGCATTTGACGGTCCTCCTGAGCCATATACTTAGGAGGAGCGCTCCGCGCTGATATAAACGTGCGATGAAAAAACAGTTAAAAGACCGCTAATGCGATCTTGCCGGCATCAATCCGATCGTTCTTCTTTTTCGCCGCTGCAATAGCACGCAGCCATCAGCGGATGCGCCACCTTGACCTGCTGCGCATGCGGCAGCAGATGATCGTAGATCCAGCCGGTGAAAATCGTCGCTTCCATGGCCACCATCCAGGGTTGCGGAAGAGTCTTCATCCAGCCGTCGAGCTCGCGTCGCGTTGCTCCGATCTGGCCTTCCCGGTGGACCTGACCGCTCACATCCTTCACGCAGTAACTGATCGTCTTCTTGTGAACATCCAGCCCGATGTAATACATATATGCCCTTGAGGAGCCTCCGTGGTTGTTCTCTGAATCAACGTTCCCGTTGAGTTCAGCCTTTTGTACACCACGCGCTCCTCACTGGACTTAGCATTCAAACAATCCGGGAGTTGACCCTATTGCGGTTTGCGCTTGAGCGGCTTGCCAATCGCGAGCAGAAAGATGGCACTCTTGTCTTTTGCGTGCGGTGAAAAGAAGTTGATCACATCATCGTCGAAGAAGGTCAGCCCGGTCGCACCCAGGTGCTGGGCGTATGCAGCCAAGTAGATCCTGCCGCCGATGGCACCCGCTTCCAGCTGGACGGCCCGATAGCCGCGGTTCCCGTATCGCTCCAGAATGCGTCTTAGATCGGCGAGAAAGAAGATGTCCACGGAAGCGTCCGCCGGCAGCTCCTGCTCCAGACCAAGATGATGGGCCTTGGCGCGGAATCCCCCTCCCTTCAAAAGCTCCAGGGTGTTCTGCTCACGTCCGAAGAAGTAAGCACCCTGCTTGAGTCCCTCGACTGAATGCACGATCAGGTAAAGATCGTTAAGCTGCGCGCCGGGACGCTCAAGGAAGTCAGCCGGAAGACCTCGTGTGGCGTAGTCAAGAATGGTAGAGAGTTGTGCCAGTGTAATGGATGCCGCCTGATCGAACGTTCGGGTAGAGCCGCGGCGCAGGATTACCTGCTCGGTCGTATCCTTCGGTTGTTCTTCTTCCGGCAGGCGCCAGAGGCGAACTGCCTCGCCCGCCAGAGCGGAGGATAGAAGGACTGGTGGCTTGGCGCGCCACTGATTTACTTCCTCTACAGACTCAAGCGACGACGCGTCGTGCATCTCAAGCATGGCGGGGTATTCGACTTCGTGCTGTGAAAGCGGGATTGTCTCCAAGCCAAGCGCCGGAGCCTCTCTCGGGGCCGGCAGCGAACTCTCCGATGTGCGCCCGATCGGTACGAGGCACAAGGAAACCTCACGCCGCGTATCCAGATCAAGCAGGCGGTTCACCTCGGCGTCCACGAACCCGAGTACGATCTCGGCCGGGAGCCCCGAAGCCGCAGACACGGCCAGCATATTTGCCAACATGGTGCCGTTGTCCCAACCGAAATGGCGATAGGTGCGCGCCTGGTACTTCCAGGCGTTCCGCCAGTACGTTCCGGTGCAGATGATCGTCGCGGGCGCGTGGGCCACCGCGGGTTCCATCGCCGTCGCCTGAGTCAGGTTTCCGCGAAAATCACCTTTTCGCAGAAGCCGTAGCGATACATCCGCCGGATTGAAGTGATACACGCCCGCATCCAAACTCGGAAGATCGCTACTCACGACGTACAGTTCGATTTCGTAGAGAGCTCCGGTGCAAGCTGCGGCGCGAAAGTAGATTTCTCCACCTGGATGTGCACGCTGTCTGGTAATCCCTGCCGAGAAATAGAGGAGGCGCGCCAGATCCTGAACGCCAGGGACCGAATCAGCCCGCGACAAAGGCACTTGTTCTGAGATTGCGGAGAGCGCGGCCACCCCTGTTTGCGGCACGTCCCGCGGCAGTGGAAGAGACTCTATCTTTGGGTAGATTTTGAAAGGCAACGGCCGATTCGCCCAGTCCAGGAAGTGAGGATGGTTACGAATACTCCAGTAGGAGTGCTTGCTGCCATCGTGATACTTCCAAGCTGCCTGGATTTCACGGTTGTTCATCGGCTGCTACGGCCAGACTAGCACCTGCCGGGACCACGGGCGCAATGAGCTTTGTGACTGCGGATTGTGCCTGGATGACGGGCTACCCTTCCATGTAAGGAAAGGTTTGCCGACCAACCGGGCACAATCCGGCCTCAGACTGCCCCTCGACTAAAGGAAAGAAATGTGGGATAAATCCGTTGAGTCTCGTTTCGGTTACTTCTGTATAGCCGATCAACCGCGCAGAACTGAGAATTAGGACCAGAGGCCCTCACAACGGCTGCAATGGTCTAATGGCAGGAGCTTTGAGAAGAGAGCTGCGGGAACATTGATAACTCGCGATTCTGTCTCCTCAGGATAAGAACGCAGTTTATGCGGTGCTTGGGCAAGTTCACTCCTCACGCAGCAAGACCATGGGATCAATCGACAAGGCTCGTCGTGCCGGAATCCACGCAGCAACTAGGCCCAGCATTGCCATGGCGACCACAACGCCCGCTAATACTAGGGGATCCCGAGGAGTTGCCTCATACACGATGAAAGCAAGCACCCGACTCGCTAGAATTCCTAGCAGCAGCCCGGAGGCCGAACCAAGAGCTAGCAACCGGAAGGCGCGTCCCAAGGCTGCCTTTAACACTTCCTTACGCTGCGCGCCTAGGGCAACGCGAATGCCCAACTCGCGCAGCCGCTTGCTGACGGAATATGCTGCCATCCCAAAGATGCCCGTGATCGCCAGCAGGGCTCCCATTCCGCCCATCACACCCAGCGTGATCGTTGCCATCTGAGCGGGAAATAGGACGGTGACCATTTCGTCGTAGCGAGTTTCCATGTCAACCGGCAGGGCCGCATCCAAGCGGTGCAGAGTGTTCCGTATCGCCGGGCCCAAAACTCGAGGGTCTCGCTTCGAGCGCACGACCAGGAAGGCGCTGCTGGAAGGTGATTGCAGAATAGGAAGAAACATCGCCCCATGGGGATCTTCCGTCAGACTGCTGTACTTCCCGTTTTCCGTGATGCCTATCACTTGTACGCGAGTTCCGTCCCGCATTTTCCAATAGCCGCCGATTGCATTTTCGGTGGAGCCGAAAAGTTTGCGCGCAAATTCGCGATTCACGATCGCGACGCGCGGACCATTCTTATCGTCATGCCACGTGAAATCGCGGCCACTGAGCAGCGTGGTTCCTTCGGCGCGAAGGTAATCGGGCGAAACGTGGAACATGTAGACATTGGCGGCGGCATTTGCGGGCCGCAGATCGGTCGTTTGATCGCTGAAGACATCGGCCGACTGGGTATCGTTTAAAAGAAGCGGATCACTTAATCCAACTGATTCCACTCCGGGGATACCAACCACGGCGTCGAGCATGCGCTTCTGCATGGGCGACACTTGATCGCCAATGTACCCAGCCATGTGCAAGTCGGCGCTTACCAGGAGCGTGTTCTGCGGCTCAAACCCGAAGTGGGCGTGTAGGGAGCGCGAAAGACCGCGGACAGCAACCATGGAGGTAGCCGGAAAGCATACGACGAGGCTGACCCATTACGGACGCAAAAGCGGGAAGCCGCACGAAGTTACGATCTGGTTCGTTTTGGATGGCGACAGGCTTTACATCGGTACGGCGAACGTAAATCGCCAATGGGTGCAGAACGTGCAGAAGATGCCACGAGTCAAGCTGTCCATTGCTGGCGAGAACGTCGAAGGCACAGCCCGGTTCCTCACAGATCGCGCCGAGCACGAACGCGCCATGGCTGCTATTCGACGGAAATACTCGATGTTTCGGCCAATCATTGAGCTTGGGCGATTCCTCGCAGCCATCGGCCTGATACGCGACAAGACGGGGTCGTTCGAGGTTTTGTTGGCTGGCTAGAGGGATAAGAGTTCGGCGTTTGTAAGATTCTTTTGGGTCACGGTTTGGATTCGGCTTTCTTATGCTCGTTCTCATCGTATTGCTGGCAGCGTGGCTGGTCTTTCGAGCGATAGGATCGGCTGGTGTGCATGTTCTTGCCTCGTGGCAGCATTCCGCTCTGTACGCCTTGGCCGTGATGTTCGTCTTCACCGCAACTGCTCATTTCAACAAGATGAAACACGATCTAGCACAGATGATCCCATCATCTTTTCCGCGCCCCCTGCTCATCGTCCACATCACTGGTGTTTTGGAACTTCTCGGAGCGGCGGGATTGATGCTCCCGCAATTTCGCAGGCTGGCGGGCATTTGTCTCATTGCGCTCCTCGTCGGGATGTTCATCGCCAATGTAAATGCGGCGCAGCGCGGCGTCACACTGCGCGGCAAGCAAGCGACACCGCTTTGGTTGCGTGCTCCGATGCAGATTTTGTTTATTGCGCTACTCTGGTGGTCAACTCGAGTCTAAACGGCATTACGCATCGTCAGGCCGACTCGAAGAACTTCTTGATTTGAGCCCAATGCTTCCTGACAACGCGAGCTTTCCGACAATAAGGTTAGAAATGGGGATTGATGTTTAAAGTCGCTAGCTGGAATTTGAATTCTGTTCGCTCTCGGCTGACCCATGTCACGGCATGGCTGAAAGCTCGCGAACCGGATGTGTTGCTGCTACAAGAATTGAAGGGGACGGAGTTCCCGTCCGAAGCCTTCAAGTCGCTCGGCTATGAGAGTGTAGCGGTCACGCAGAAAGCCTATAACGGGGTTGCGGTTCTGTCGCGACATCCAATGAAGACGATTGCGAAGGCTCTCGTCGGAGACGATTCCGACAGCCATGCGCGGTTCTTGGAGGTAATCATCAGGGACATCCGCATCGTCAATGTTTATCTTCCCAACGGCAATCCGGTAGGGAGTGACAAGTTTGCATACAAGTTAGCTTGGATGGATCGACTGACTCAGCAAATGATTCGATGGAAGCAGGACGATGTGCCGACGCTAATAGGCGGCGACTTCAACGTGATTCCTGAGGACATCGACTGTCACAAGCCGTCTTCATGGGAACACGATGCTTTGTTTCAGCCGGAGCCGCGAGCCCGCTATCGTGCGATGTTGGGTATGGGCTATACGGATGGGTTCCGGTCGTTGCACGTGGGCGAAATGGGACACTTCACGTTTTGGGATTACTTCCGGCAGGCGTTCCAAAACAATCGAGGTATACGAATTGATCACTTCTTATTATCCCCAACGCTCGCAAATCGACTCGAAGGCTGCGAGATCGACAAAGGACCGCGAGCGCAGGAAAAGCCGTCTGACCACACCCCCATAATCGTGACGCTATCCGACCTGCCATAATCTCCTCATGTGCGGACGCTACCGACTGTCGCGGAGAAAGCAGCTTGTCGATGAATACTTCGGCAGCGTCTCAGGGGAAGTAGACTGGGAACCCCATTACAATATCGCCCCCACCCAGCCTGTAGCGGTCATCCGCCAAAACCCAAAGGAACCCGTCCGGGAACTCTCTCTGATGCGCTGGGGGCTCATTCCGGCGTGGTCGAAGGACTTGTCTGCCGCTGCCAGCATGATCAACGCACGGTCTGAAACGGCGGCCACGAAGCCCGCGTTCCGCGATGCGTTGAAATCTCGCAGGTGCCTGATTCCTGCGGACGGCTTTTACGAGTGGCAGAGGACGGGGAAAGCCAAGCAGCCCTACTGCTTTGAAGTCAATGAAGGGGAGTTGTTCGCGTTCGCGGGAATATGGGATCGCTGGAGAGAGCCGAGTGGCAAGACGGTAGGGACCTGCTCGATCCTGACCACAGCCCCAAACGCTGTGACCTCAGCCGTCCACGACCGGATGCCAGTCATCCTTGACCCGGACACCTACGATCTGTGGCTTGATCCGGGAATGAAGGACTTGGGTGCGGCGTCCGAACTGTTGAAGCCTTATGACGCGCGGCTGATGCGTTCCTATCCCGTGAGCACTAGGATCAATCACGTGTCCAACGACGATGCGGAATGCGCTGCACCCGTGGACCTCGTACTGATTCAGACTCGACTGTTCTCGTAGTCGGTGGCCAGTGGCTCGGAAAATTTGCCAATAACGCAATGCGTCAGGATGCCCTACGAACGTATTATTGCCTCTTATTGCCTCCCAGGAGCTTTTCAAAGAACCGGGGCGAGCAGTTAGCCCGCCCCGCCGTGGAGTAACCTCGCGAAGAGCCGAAGTTGCGTTCCGCTCCGGCCCGGCCTGTGTACTGCTACGTGGACCGCTTAGACGGCCAGCGCCTTTACGAAGTGCTCACACACGGTAGTCTCGACGTTGTACGGCTTGTACGTCATCGGATTAGTCAGGTAGGGCTTAAGGATTTCCTCGATCTTTGGAAACACTTCGCGCCCATAACGCTCCGCATCTTTCTTCTCCGCCCAGAAGGTGATGGCGATCGCCTTTTCACTCTTGGTCTCGGGAAAGAAGGGCAGGAGTTCCATAAACCCGGTCTGCTTATTCAGGACGGGAAGAACCTCGTTACGAATTACCTTTACCAATTCCTCTTTCTTTTCCACCTTCGGGAAAAATTCAACAATGCGAGCAAACATGATAATTCTCCTTTTTGGTTCAGATTGATAGTTCGGCCCGGAAGCTGCCTCCGTTTTGGCAGTGGAGTATTTTGGCAGGCCACACTATCGTCGCTGCGAACGTAGGCTCAAAAGAATGGAAAAGCAGTGACGCCGGCCATACATCGCAGTGATTGCAGTCACCGCCACCATACTCTCTCAGGTCAACGGCGGCCTTCTGGCCCATTGGTCGTGGTGCTATGCGCAGTGCGGTCCCAAGTTCCCGGGGGATTCGGGATGCAGCACAGGCTCACGCCTGGCCGTCTATGAAGTGACTTTCTAGCTGCGCGAGGATTTGCCCGGTCAAAAGCTACAGGGGCCGAAAAGGGCTCCCCCCCGGAGTCTTATCGTCCCCTGTCGCCGTCTCCCATGCCAACCCGGCATTAAATAGGAGGCGTCGACATGATTAATTATCGCTGGCGGACATATCGCGTTCGGCGTGCTTGTCGTGCTCGGGGCTCGCCTTTTGCCATAAACCGCTGCGCGGCGCGAAGGTACAGAACTGACGATCTGCGCCTGTGCTAGTGGCTGTCTGCCTGCTGGATTTACGCGTTCCCGATCAAAGCTGTAGACGCGCCTAAAAGTGCGGTGGGTGTTAGCCGAGTATGATGCAGTCCTTGCAGTGTTCTTTCCCCGCCAGTCCCATTCTCGCGATGTCTGAGCATGATTTTCTTGCCCTCCGAGCAGAGGTCATGGTCGTGATATACGCTCCGATGCTCAGGGGGTATTCCAATGAGTTCGTTTGGTACGGATTTACCTTAGTCATGTGGGGATCACCTGATCCCATGGTGCGCTATGCCCGAGGAAACACACTGGCACTCGCCCATGGGTGGGCCGCAGGCCCATGTGAACTCACAAGCGAGCGATCCGACGAACCCTGGAACTAGCCTTCTTGAACCATCACGTTCGCAATGCCCTCACCTAGATGACGATGGTTTCGTACATCACCGATCCAGAGAGGCAAGAGCGCCTACTACAGGATGCCGCCTCCCGCGTTTCGGAAGTCTTGTTCCGAATCGCAAATAGCACGGATCTGACCGGGCTGTCTCTGGACGTTGATCTCGCCGGGGTCGAGCTGGCTCATGCGGGTCAAGCGCGAGAGCAAGGCGACGGGAAGAAGGCGAGTTAACCAAGTGCCTTCATCCTGCAAAACAAATTGTCTTCACGCCAATCTTCAATAGAGATCCAAGGTTAACCCAGTAAATCCTTCACAATTGCTGAGCCATTCCGAATCGAGTGGAGTACGTTCCAACTTCCTAGGAATTCCATCACTACGGAGACCAAGACAGGATGTAATCGATTACAAATAAAGGACTTGACGCAGCCTCCGCAATCGCTCTATAAGGGAACATGAGCGACATTATTAGTAACGACGCTGCTCATCCCGAGTGGCGACGTCTCTGCCAGGCTGCTTTGTTCGAAACCAACCCCGCGAAATTGCTCGAACGAATCGCCCGCGCTCGCAATGCGATTCTTGATCGCGTCGAAGACGGTCATTCGAAATCGCCGAATGGCGAACAAGCCGCGCTTCGGGAGGCATTGGCTACGCTAGATACTTTGCGCAGGATTACGGAGCGACAAAATGGCCATCAGTCAAAGGCTAGTTGATCCTTACCGAGAAATCAGAGTGCCGACCAGCTATAGCTGGCAAGACTCTTGCAAGGCGGCTCTGCTCGAGAACGGATTGGACCAGAATTCGTTGGGACGCCGTCTTATGGCAGGTCTCCTTATGTTGCCTGATGTTGCCTGGGTTGAAATGCGGGCCCGTTCCTCGCGGCGGCGGGAGAAGGGAAAGCAGGAAAGATCTAACAGTCCACGTTTTCCACAATTCCGTGCACAGATATTTCGTTTTCAGGCTGAGAATTGCGTTGACACCGATGAAGCGACTGTTTAGTTTGGCGGGCGTCGACGGCTGAAAGGATTGGCGAAATAAACCTTGCCACTCCGAAGTAGGCTGAGTGATCTGCTCAGCAGGGCGACCTGGCGAGCAACCAGACCCGAAAAAACCGACTGGTTCTGCGAGGAGCAGTTGGGGTTTGGAACTGCGAAAGCAGTGATCGCATCAAGGGCTGCGACGGTGCATGCATCCACGCGGTTGGCTCCCTCGCAGGAGCTGATGGCTGGAGCATAACCAATGTCGCAGCCTTTCCTATTTCCGGGATGCGGGCTCCCTTTTTTTCGGGTTTGTCCCTCTAGGTGGAAAGAGTCTTCGTGCGCCGGCCCGGCATCGCTCTCGCACTCTTCGCAGTTTTCAACACAAATTGTGGATAAACTCGCCGGAGATCACCTCAACACCCCTTCCCGCAAGGCTTTGAACGGTTTGCACCAACCAATGGGCGGGAGCTCTTCGGCTACCCACAACCGTTCGGGGTCTTGTGATTACTTCCAGCGACTGGCAGCCCCCGTTGAGAATGTATGTCGCTGAAAAAACGAATCAAGCAAGATCGACACGGTAGAGGTCTAGGATTCGAATCACCACGTGCCTGCCATCTTTAGCCGGAAACTCACCCCAGCAGTTTCCAGTTAGACGGCAGCAATCGTTTGGGCCGCTGTTCCTACCGGTGACAGTCCGCAATGAGATGTCGAACATCGCCCATGCGCCAGCCACCCTCGGTATCGAGGACAGCATACGTAGAGTGGCACACGAGCGGCCCGACTCCAAGCCCGGTTTCCTTAGCCACAAAATACAGCAACTGGGCGAGACCAAGCAGGTTACCGAGCGCCTTCTCAACGTAGTAATGGTAGCGGTACAGCACCGTCAGCATCACACGGTCGCCAAGCAGCAGCTTGAAACTCAGGTGGCTTAAGCAAGGCTGGCAGCGCGTCCCCCTCGCATCGCACCCCGCATCGTAGATCGGCAACTCGAGGTAATCAGTGTCCTCGACCAGATTGGCTTCGTATACTGCCCGCATGCGGCCTCCGGCCAACTGTTTCCTCATCTTTTCGACGATGATCCGCAGTGGGTTGATTTCAGCCTCCCCGTTGCCTCTCCGGTAGGTCGCCTTCCGCAGCAAGCGGATCGCATAAGTACCCCACTGACTGGGAATCCTGGGGTAAATCTGAGGGTAGGTGTACAGCTCTTCGGCCCCACCATGCAGGTACAAGTTCGCTGGGAAGATCGTGCCAGCGATGGTCGTGAGCGGCGGGCGGCCATGCTCACGCAAGAATCCATCCAGGACGTCGTGGATGGCGAAGTCTGCCGGCGTGAGAACCTCGGGATGGCGCACCGCGAGCACCAGATTGTATGCGGCATCGTGATTGCTGCTCAGGTATTCAACCGCCTCAAGCCACGCTTGCGGGCAGGTATCTGCTTCGATTACGTGAACCAGCGGTTCTCCTGCCAGTACCGCACTCCGACTATTCATGGCGCATGGGCTCGTTTGCGCTTCGCATGCACAGTTTCGAGCTGCGAAGTGACGTCACGCACAAATTCTTCGCGATCATAGTAACCACCGCGGGGGATCAAGCCCTTCGAGAGCTGGAAGCCAAGTAGCGGTTCAAGCTGCAAAGCCGCCAATGCCGACTCAACCGAGCAGATCACCGGCTGAATGTCGAACACGGTCCCGCCCAGGCAACGACATTCCTCCGGTGGGCGGCGCCGGGCGAGTGCTGAACCTGCCCGCTGGTCCCACCAAGCTGCCAGAGCTGACTCAACCTGCGCTCGTGGGAAGGCGGCGCGAGAATTTCTCAGCCTGGGTGTCATTACTACTGTTCTACCTTCCCTCAATCCAATTCAGCTATTTGCGTGAAAAAAAGCTTCGAAATCGGGCTCGCCGCCGTTTGCGCTTCGTAAACTCGACATTCCGGAACGCGTAAATCAGGTAGGGAAAGGCGCCAAGAAGACAGAGCGTGACATTCGCGGCTTAAATTCCCCGTTCGGCACAGTCACTAGGCTGCATCGGCGTAAGTGAGCGGTACATCCACGCTCACGCCTACCGGTGATTTGACTCACTGCAGGGCCGTTCGTGGTTTCATAGTATCTAACTTAGGAAGTGGTGATATGTCATTGTCCCAGGCGCTGCCCTTCATCGATGCATTTGTGAAAACCGTCGCCGAGGCGCGTGCAAATAGAGAGATGCTGACACTGACAAGGAAAATCGCCTCTACCGTCGTCCACATTCCAGCACGGTGCTTAAACTGCGGAGCATGCAGTTGGAACACAGAGAGCGGCATCCGGCGCTGTGGAAGCTGCGAGCGCATAACCCCGAGGTGACTTATCCCGTCACCCACGCCCGTCAGCCGCTCGTGTGGTAATTTAGGCAGCCGCCGCTCGTGCGTACGTTTTGCGTAGTTTATTTAATCGTTCCCGGATAGCGATCTCTTACGCGGAGGCTGAATGCGGCCGTGCGAGAACTACATGATTTCCGCACGAGAGAAGGTCAGTTAGCCAGGACCGCTTGGGCCCGATGCTGAACTGCGGTCACTCGCTGGGGAAGGTTGCGCAGAGACGTTGGCCCGATGGACCTGGCTTCATTCAGATGGGTTGAGCGGGAAGACGAACCGGTCGTCCGATGGTTCAGGGACGACGAAGTACAATGGTTCATAATCGAATCCGGGCGGCCCCGCCTGCTCAGCAAGCAGTTGCAGGGTTGACTTCAAACCTGCGATTTCACTGCCGGACAAAGGCCGACCATTGCACTCACGAGATTTCACCATACACTCTAGACTGCTTTCTGTAGCGTCCATGGGTGTCTCCTTCCGAGGCTTCCTGGCTTAGTCGCATTATTCTTTTCGGCATCCATCACGAGCATTAAGCCTAGGAGCAAATGCGCTGCAAATCAGTGACGGGGCATACGTATGGCTGTGATTCCGAGCAACTGGTCATTACAGCTAGGCATTTGTAAAGGGGTTGCAGAGGCCAGTTGGTCAGGCTATGGCAATCGCTGAAGCCGAGGGCAATCCGCCGAACTGTAAGCGCGAGGTCCGTTCTCAGGTTGGCGCGCTAACCTCGACATAGCAACTCCCGAGCGGACTCCCCATGTTTCGGATCATCGGCGCCATAGCTGAGTTTGAGCAGGCACCGATTCAGCAGCCCTCCCGCAAGATCGGTGATCACGAACTGGCCAAAGCGATTGTTGACAAAGCACAACGAGGAAGGTTCGGCAGATCGGACCTTTACCATCGATATAAGCTTGCGCCCCAAGTCCAGCCTGCACCGATGGCCACGAGCAAGAGAAGATCGCCTTCGTGGAGGAGACCGCGTCGGTTTACCTGGTCTAGGAGCAGCGGAACTGTGGCTCCAGCGGTGTTCGCGTAGGACTCCAGGTTCGTCTGAAATCGGGAAAAAGGAACGTTGAGTACCTCAGCGATGCGCTTGAGGACGCGAGCGGTGGCCTGGTGCGGAACGATCATCGAGACGTCTTCGAGTCCCAGCCGGTTTAGAGAGAGAATCTGCTGAATACACTCGGGCACCGCGGTTGTAGCTTTCTCGTAAACTGCTTTTCCGTTCATTGTGAAGTAGGCGTCCCCAGGGTAGATTGTGAAATGATTCATTCCTTCGCCCTGGGCGAGGAGAATGCTTGAAAAGAGCCCATTCTCCCGATCCTTCCTCTCGAGTACCACGGCACCGGCGCCGTCTCCAAAAATGACGCAGTCGCGGCGGTTCCAGTCCGTGACCTTGGAGAAGGTATCAGCGGCGATCACCAGCGCACGCTCATACATGCCATTCTGGATGAATTGGCCGGCGATCGTGATGGCGTAAACAAACCCGGCACACACCGCTGCCACATCGAACGCGGCGCAGCAGTTGCGAATGCCCATCTTTTTCTGCGCAATGCATGCCGATGAGGGCATCTTGCGGTCGGGTGTCGCCGTGGCAACAATGATCAAGTCAATTTCGTTTGGTTCAAGCCCCGCTGAAGCGATTGCGGCCAGACCGGCACGAGCGGCAAGATCTGACGTGTATTCCTCTGGTTCCGCGATGTGCCGCTCGCGAATCCCCAACGTTTCGAGTACCCACTCCGGAGAGGTTGGCAAGTTTGCCGTGACTTCTTCGTTTGTCAGAATCTTGGACGGAACGTAAGAACCGGTGGATTTGATGCCGACACTATCAAAGCGGCTGTTTCGGCTGCTCATTCTTCCCTCCAGTCTCGCGAACAGAAAGAGAGAGCGTGGAGCTGGATACCCAATCACATAATGGAGGCAGAGTTTTCCGTTTGGACGCCCCCCAGTTGACTCGCGTCATTTTCGAGAAGCATGCGGTGTTCAACAGGTACAAGTCTGGTCAAAAGTGCTCACCCAGCAGATTATCGGCGAAGTCGTGCCCTTCCCAGCGCCCTTCCCGGATCGGGTGAACGCTGTACGCGCGTACATCAACCAACAGTTGAAATTCCCTCCGATGGATGTTCCCCTCCACAAATTGCGTTCACTCGGATTTCGTTTGTAAGCGCGCGTGACATGGATGTCTTGGTTGCTCCAGTGGTTAACTACAAGCCTGACTTTTCGGCTGCAATCAATCGGCGGTCACGATGCGGATCCGTACGTGGTTGGCCGGTCCCAAGTTCACAACGCACTCCTGGCGCTGCGCCACAGGTCGGGCAACGTACGGCGAGCACCTGTTTGGGAGTGATTTCTTTCATGGGAAGATAGTGCTTCGAATCCACGTCCACGACTGGTCAATTTTGAACGGTTGTGAAAAAGGAGTGGGACGTCCGCTAACCGTGGCTGGGAATCCCCGCGAGCCGCAATGGGGAATAAATAGAAGGCAACTTCGACGCCTCCAAACGATCACATTAACTTTCGAACACGTGGCGTGCAGGCAGTGTCTCCAGCGTAAATGATGCGTGTGTGCGGACCATTCTCGGCTTCGTAGGACGAATGGGCAGCAACGCTTTCGCCGAGTTTTGGCCCGACGCCAGGAAGCATGTATTTCATAGGAAACATTAAGACTATAGGCGGCGGATAATCTGGCGAGGTTTAACTCTCGAAGATGGTACAAACCCGATCGCCGGTGCCAATTAATCAAACAACATTTGTGTCACAGCGGCGCTGGCTGCAGCACGATTCTTTTCTTGGGATGCATGCCTTTTTTCTCTCCGTTCATCGTTTGACCGCACGCTGATCCCCGCCATCATTCTGGATCGAGAATAGTGTCGCTTGTCCGAGGAGGCAATACCCCACGACGACTCCCTGGCTAGAGGATCTGCTACCCTTGCCAAACGTGGTTGCCGCAGGCGCACCGGACCGTATCGGTAGGCTTTTGTTTAGTCAGCTGCTGTTTGCACACCGGACAGGGTTTGGTCATTACATATGTCATAGCCGTGACCTCTCAGAAAGGGTCTCTTCCGTAGCAAGCACGTCGCATACCAAAAGACTTAATCCGGTTAGACAGCCGGAATTGCCTACGGCCAGCGTAGTTTGCCGCACAAGTCAGATCAATGGCACACGCGTGCGGCTCCGATGGCACCGTTAGGCCATCCCGAAAGTCCCCAACAGTAAGCCATTCTGCTATACGGGATTATCTGTATCTCGCGGAGGGAAGGACATCTCAGCGTAGTGCATCCGTAAGGCGTTCTGATCGCTCTCCACTGCAGAACGGCAAAAGCCGAATGGCGAGTCGGGTCTTCCGGTCATTCCCGCAGCCGAAACGATGCTTGCTGGAAAATCGTATGGCTTTCAACCCGGCCCAATGCCGGACACAACGGTCTGCAAGAGCAGAATGAAGGGCGAGTTCTTCTCCATCCTCAACAGCAACGTCAAAGACAGTAAAGTCAAAGTGGTCCGGTTGTAGCTGGGTATGCCGCACATCTTTCCGGGTTCAAGAAAACACAGGGATTCAAAGTCGAATCCGTAGAAATGGGGGATCGCCGACCCTCACTTGCAGGTCTCTGAAGTGGAGCTTGCCGCCGCTGTCGACACGATCCCTGAAAATGCTCTTGTCGCCGTAGGGTATATACGCATCAAGTCGGCGATCCGCGGCATGCTGCAGCCGTGTCGATCACATCCTCGGCCCGGGAGCTACAGTGAACGAAAATATGCAGGCTCAATTGCAGGTTGCACCGCCGCAGCTACCTCCATCGGTTCGCCCCAGCAAGGTGTTCGACACCTACTGGAGGTTTGCCGCTGAGCGCCAGGAGATCTTCTTCCGTCGTATAGCGGGCGCCCCCCCTCCATGGACCGCAGACCCCATACTTCGCGAGTTCAAATTTACGAACGCCTACCGTGCATCGGACCGGGTGAGCCAGTATCTGATTAAGCGGGTCATCTATGCTGGGGACCAAAATCCTGACGAACTGATCTTCAGGATCCTGGTGTTCAAAGTGTTCAACAGGATTGAAACCTGGGAGCTGCTCGAGGAGAGTCTGGCTGGTATCTCGCTCGCCGCCTACGATTTCGACCGCTACGACTCCGTGCTAACCAACGCGATGGCCGCGGGAGCGCGCATTTACTCGGCCGCATACATCATGCCTTCGGGTGGGCGGAACGGTGACGGCAGGAAGCATCGTGACCATCTGCGCCTGATCGAGCGCATGATGCGGGATGGTCTGGCGACACAGCTGTGGCGGTGTAAGTCAATGGAGCAGGGGTTTCAAGTCCTCAAGGCTTACCCGATGGTTGGCGATTTTCTCGCATACCAATTCATTACCGATATCAATTACAGCACCCTGACGGATTTCTCTGAAATGGAATTCACCGTGCCCGGCCCAGGTGCTAGAGATGGGATTCACAAATGTTTCGAGAGCATAGGGGAGCTCTCGCCGAGCGATGTGATCCGCATGATGACGGATATTCAGGAGCAGCAGTTTGCACGGCTGGGACTCCGTTTTCGCTCGTTGTGGGGGAGACCGCTGCAGCTGGTCGATTGCCAGAACCTTTTCTGCGAGGTCAGTAAGTATGCGCGGCGTGCACATCCAGACGTCGGTGGACTCGCCGGCCGCTCGAGAATCAAGCAGAAGTACCGGATGGACCCGCGGCCGCTGAGGTACTGGTTTCCGCCAAAGTGGAAAATCAATCACCTACTACCATAAGGGGAGAACCCGAGCGAACATGAAGCGAGCCGTCTGCTATGAGTCCGGCTGATTCGCTCTATGTCAGCCCGAGATGTGCCCTGCCCGGGCACAAAGATCCGCCCGCGGCTTGCGCCTGGCGCGGCGCCAGCTTACTTGGGGGTGACACTCGCCAGCATGCCTGCGGTCCACTGCTTGACGGTATGGAAGTGCACCAGCTTGTACTCCACCGTGTCGCCTTAAGGGAGAATGTCAAGGAGTTGTGGAAGTTTGGGACTAAGAATTGGGACCATCCAGAGCGGGTTTTTGGGTGGATTTTTGAACCTAAGCGACGCCGAATCAATGGATTTCCACTGTGTCCCGAACCAGGTGCTCTACCAGGCTGAGCCACGCCCCGACAAGGTCGACTGGAGTGGAACCACGCCGGCTGACCGCGCCCGGTCGCTGGCGTTCGATTCCGTTAAAAAGTATAGCACTCGAAGGTCCTGGCTTCGCGCGTGACGTTCGGGATCGCTCCGTCCCGGATCAAGTGTTGCGGCACTGCCCGCGCGGCGGGCGAGGACGCCCGCCGGACAGCCGGCGAGACGCCGGCGCTACACAGGTGACGGCTGCGGCGAGGCCTGCTGGGATTTTTCCTATAGAATGTTGCTTCGCTCACAATCCATTCATCCATGATCTAGTCATCCATGATCTAGCCAACCATGATCGCGCTTACTGCTACAGCCTTGTTCACGCCCCTCGAGCGCATCGAGCAGCCGCTGCTGCTGGCGGAAGACGGTGCCATTGTGGAAGTGACATCGCGGGCGGAGCGGGAAGTTCCGCCCAATAGCCGGGTGCTGGATTTTGGCGACGGCATCCTGGCCCCGGGCTTTATTGACATCCACATTCACGGCGGCGGCGGGCACGATGTGATGGAAGCCGGAGCCGATGCCCTGCCGCCGGTCGAGCGCTTGCTGGCGGCGCACGGCGTCACCGGCTATTTCCCGACGACCGTCACCGCGCCCATGGACGCGACGCTCTCCGCTTTAGGGCGGCTGGCGGACGCGGTCGAAGCTGCGGAACAAAGTCCGCGCAGCGCGGCAAGCGCATCCGGCAGCCTGCGGGCGCGGCCGCTGGGGATTCATCTTGAAGGCCCATTCATCAGCCACCAGCGCCGCGGGGTTCATCCTCCGGAAAATCTGTTGACTCCATCGTTGCAGGCGTTTGACCGTTTCTGGCAGGCGGCGCGCGGGCACATTCGCGTGCTGACGATTGCGCCCGAATTGCCCGGGGCCATCGAGGTCATCGCGGCCGCGGCGGCGCGCGGAGTTTGTGTGAGCCTGGGCCATTCCGATGCCGGCCTGAACGCGGCTCGCGCCGGGGTAGCCGCGGGCGCGCGCCATGCCACGCACACCTTTAACGCCATGCGGCCGCTCGACCATCGCGATCCTGGAATTCTGAGCGAAGTATTGACCGATGCGCGGCTCTCCGCCGACATCATCGCGGATGGGATCCACCTCGACCCGGTGATCGTAAAGTTGTTCCTCAAGGCCAAGGGACCGGACGCCGCTGTGTTGATTACCGACGCCACCGCCGCCTCCGGCATGCCGGAGGGCCGCTATCGGCTGGGTTCGCTCGAAGTGGAAGTGAAAGGCGGCAGGTGCCTGGCGGGAGGAAAATTGGCGGGCAGTGTTTTGACGATGGACCGCGCGGTGCGCAACGTCATGCAGTTTGCGCAATGGGACTTGCAAGCGGCAGTGCGGCTCGCCACCTTGAATGCGGCGCGGGTCGTGGGAATGAAGAATGGCGGCGTGCTCAAGGCCGGGGCGCCCGCCGATCTGGTGGTGTTAAGCCCGAGCGGCGAAGTACGAAGTACGATGGTTCGGGGCGCGGGAATCTAGTCGCACGACTTAAAGTAGCGCCGCCGTCCCGGCGGCTGTCCGGGGGGCGCGCGCTACGCGTCGAGTGCGTTTTCTCAGGAGAATCGAATGGCTGACAAAGGGGGATTCCCCCACTACATGCTGAAAGAAATCTTCGAGCAGCCGCAGGGGTTGCGGGATACGATCGAGCCCCGGGTGTCGCTCGAAGAAGCGGTGGTGCGCCTGGACGACGTTCGCATCAGTACTGAAGAGCTGCGCGCCCTGCGCCGGATTAACATCGTGGCTTCGGGCACCAGCCGGCATGCCGGCATGGCCGGGCAGTACATGATTCAGGACCTGGTCAACATTCCCGTGGATGTGGACTACGCCAGCGAGTTCGAGTATCGCAATCCCCTGATCGGCCCCGGCGAACTTACCATTGTTATTACGCAGTCCGGCGAGACCGCCGACACCACCGCCGCGCAGCGCGAAGCCAAAGCCAAAGGCTCGCGCACCATTGCCATCTCGAACGTGGTCGATTCGACCATCGCGCGCGAGGCGGACGGCGTGCTCTACACTCACGCCGGCCCGGAGATCAGCATAGCTTCCACCAAGGCTTTCACCGCGCAGATGGCGGTGCTCTACCTCTTCGCGCTTTACCTGGGACAGGTGCGCGGCAAGTTTGCCAAGGAACAGCGGCGGCAATACATCCATCAATTGCTCGAAATGCCGGGCAAGATGGAAGCGCTGCTGAAGTCCGCGCCCTCGGCTTGCGAGCAGCTGGCGGAAAAATATTACAAGGTGCAGGACTTTCTCTTCATGGGCCGCGCCATTCACTATCCCGTGGCCATGGACGGCGCGCTCAAGCTCAAGGAAGTTTCCTACATACACGCCGAGGGTTATCCCACCGGAGAAACCAAGCATGGTCCCAACGCGATGATCGATGAGAACCTGCCGGTGGTGATCATCGCCACCTGCGACCGCGAGGATTCGGAATCGGTGCTGCGCTATGAGAAGAACCTGGCCAACATCCGGGGATTCAAACAGCAGTCGGCGCGCGTGATCGCGATCGCGTCCGAGGGCGATGAAGAGATTCCCCGTTTGGCCGACCACACCATTTTTGTTCCGCATGCGCCTGAACTTCTGTTGCCGCTTCTCGAAATTGTGCCGCTGCAGTTGTTCGCCTATTACATGACGGTGAAAAAAGGTTTGGACGTGGATCGCCCGCGCAACCTGGTGAAGTCGGTCACGCTGGAGTAGCAGAGAAATATCGCGGGAAGCTGAACCCTACCTGAACGCAACCGCTGATTTCAGCTTCTCCCGGCGGATGCAAACAGTTCAACTCAGCCTTTTTAAGGTTCGCTTCATCTAGCGGGCTTCTCTCCACAATAAATTCGCAAGCTGAATTCTTTCTCCCTTCGTCCACGCATCACACGTGTTGCGGTGCTTTCGTCGAGGAGAAAAAAAGCAATGCGAAAATTCGGAGTCTTGATGTCTATCGTCTTATGTCTGCCGCTGGCGCTTGCCGCCCAGATCGGCGGAGCCATGCCGGCCGGCAGCGAAAACCCAACCCGAGCGACGTTGTTTGGCGGATATTCTTATCTGCGCAACGGCAGCAACGGTTTCAACGGGTGGGAAGGACAGGGCACGTTCAACTTCAACCGTTACCTCGGGGTCACAGCCGATGTGAGCGGCTCCAGCCTTACTCCATTCTCTTTCTCTCTACTCGGTGCTTCGGCGGGCACCTACCAGCACATTAACAATTATCTGTTCGGCCCAACCGTTACCGGCCAATTCGGAAGAAGCGCAATCTTCGCGCACGCATTGTTCGGCGAAGCTCATTCCAGCCTGGGTGCGGGTGTATCGGTTCCGATCATTGGCGGCATCTCCACCGGCCTCACCAGCGCCAATGCCTTCGCCATGGCCTTCGGCGGCGGCATCGATATCGGCCTGACTCGACATTTCGCGATTCGCGCCGTGCAGGTGGATTATCTCCGCACGCAGTTCAACTCGCTGGATGCGTTGACTACCGGACTTTCGAGCAGCCTGGGGAACCGGCAGAATAGCTTCCGCTACTCATCGGGAATTGTGTTTCGATTCTGATGGGAGTGTGTGAACGGCGCCGATGTTCGTTTTGGGCTTGGGTTAGCCCGACGACTGAGGACTGACGACTGACGTCTGGCCTAGTTCGGTTTCCGGTGTTTGCTGTCGGAGAGATAACGCAGCAGCGCGGTGTCCGACGCGTTCTTGAATTTTTCCACGAACGAGGCTTCCGGACTGAGCACCGCATCCCCGGAAACCTTCTGACGAATGCTCTGCCGCAATCTCTCGCCTGACTCGGACTCGTTGGTCATCACCTGCATGTAGAACCAGAGGAAGTGGCGCATCTGGTCGAGGGACGACTTCAGCATCTGGAGCGCGTCCATCTCGGGCAGCTGGCTGAGGGCTTCCATGAGTTCCGGATCGCTGGGAGCTTCCATGGCGGCGCAGTTGAGCTGGCGTTGAATCGAGCGCAGGTCTTCGGTCACGCGCAGGATGCGGACGTGGATTTCGTCGAGGTAGTCTTCTCTTCCCATGGGCCCCGGCTTGTTTGAGATAGCGACCAGCTCACCATCTCATTTGCCACTGCAAGCGAACAGATGTCCCATGTGCATGCGCTTTCGTAATTCCACCTGTTACTTTGGTCTCGGGCAATTCCCTAACGACAAAATCTGTCATCGCGAGCGCAGTCTCGAGCCACGCCTGGCACGATCCGAGTAGCGCCGGCGCTACTTCGCAGCGTCATCGAGACGGAGAACTTTTGCCTACGGCGCGGATTTCGGGGACCTCGACGATGCGTACTCCTTGAGCTGGAGCTTCCACGGCCTGAACCAGCGCCCGAACCATCTGTTCCAGCGTGACCAGTCCCAGGCGGATGGCGCCTTCGCGAGTCGGCGGCAGCCGTTCCATGAGTTTGTAGATGGGCAACAAGACATACGGCCAGCGGTGTCCCGGTCCGAGGACGTACCAGGGCCGCAGAATGGTGGCGTTCATTCCGCTCTGGCCGATCATCGCTTCGCACTGCGACCGGACTTCGATATACGCTTTCATCACGGGCGCGGGTTGGGCGACACTGACGTAGATGAAATGCCGCACGCCGGTTTCTTTTGCGGCTTCGACTGCGCTCCGGCCGGACGCCAGGTCGACGTTGCGGAACTCCTCCGCTTTCGCTGGACTGGGATGCGAGACCCCGACCAGTTGCACGAAGGTGTCGGCGGGCGCGATCTTTGCGGCGTAGGATCCGCGTTCCAGCGCATCGCCGCGGACCGCCTGGCAGCCCGCCGGAAGTTTTCGTTCCGAGCCCGGGCGAACCAGCGCACGGACCTCGTGTCCCCGCTCGAGCAACTGGGTGATCAGGGGGCGGCCGACGTATCCCGTGCCGCCGGTAACAAAGACGCAATGGTGTTGCCCATCCATAAGAATTCGGCCCTGAAGGAGTACGCGGAAAGCGCACCGGTGGATTGTCCCCGAACCCGCACGCCGAGGGCAAGGACGCGGGGGTATCTGGTACACTGTCGCGTTCTGCAGCCTCCGGAATTCAAAGACTGCGGAGCTTCCCCGGGGCCTGCGGCCCCATTGAGGCGGAAGGGCTATGAAAGACACGCTGGGAGTCTTGCTAGCTGGAGGCGCGGGCGAGCGCCTGTATCCGCTCACTCGCGACCGGGCCAAGCCTGCCGTCACCTTCGGCGGCATCTACCGCATCATCGACGTTACGCTTTCGAACTGCGTCAACTCCGACCTGCGCCGGGTTTACATCCTCACCCAATACAAGGCGCTCTCGCTCAACCGGCACGTCCGCGAGGGCTGGAACATCATGGGCAGCGAGATGGGAGAGTTCATCGAAGTGCTGCCGCCCATGAAGCGGGTGAGCGACCAGTGGTATCAGGGCACGGCGGACGCGGTGTACCAAAACATCTATTCCATCGGCTCGGAGCAGCCCAAGCACGTCCTGATTCTCTCCGGCGATCACATCTACAAGATGAATTACGGCCTGATGCTGGAGCGGCACAACGACTCGGGGGCGGACGTGACCCTGGCCACCATCCAGATCGATCCGGGCGAAGTGGCCCGCTTCGGTGTCGTGGACGTGGACCGCGACCACCGGGTGCTGGGCTTCGAGGAGAAGCCGAAGACCACCAAGCTGCGCTCGCCCTCGAATCCCGAGAAGGTTTGCGCCTCGATGGGCATTTATCTGTTCAATACCGACGTGCTCATCCCGGTGCTTTTGAAAGATGCGGAGGACCCCGCCTCGAGCCATGATTTCGGCAAGGACGTCCTGCCGAAAATGGCGGACGAATACCGAGTTTACACCTACGACTTCGTGGATGAGAACAAGAAAGAGGCCCTCTACTGGCGCGATGTGGGAACGCTCGAAGCCTACTACGAAGCTAATATGGACATCGTGGCGGTGTCGCCGGTGTTCAACCTGTACGATTCGGACTGGCCGATCCGCACCCATCAGCGCCAGTATCCGCCGGCGAAATTCGTTTTTGCGGAAACCGGGCGAACCGGCACGGCAGTCGATTCCATCGTTTCGGCAGGCTGCATCGTTTCCGGCAGCCTGGTGAAGGGGAGCGTGGTCTCGCCCGATGTGCGGGTGAACTCTTACAGCGAAGTCGAGAACAGCATCCTCTTCTCTCACGTCAATGTGGGGCGGCATTGCCGTATCCGGAAAGCCATCATCGATCGCGATGTGCACATTCCCGAAGGCACCACCATCGGATACGACACCGAGGCCGACCGCCAGCGTTACTTCGTGACCGAAAGCGGAATCACGGTCGTGACCCGCGATTATTCCCTGTTCGAAAATCCCGTGACAGTGGATTACTTCACCAGCGAATAACCGCGTAGGCCCGGACGCCCTCGTCCGGGCAGACGAGCGCAGCTCGTCCAGCTTCCCTTTCAAACCGCAAACCGCTGCCGAGCTACCCTCGGCTGGGCGCACGAGGCGTCCGCCCCTACCCGGCTCTGGCCTCGGCGAATTCGCCTTTTCTTCGTCTCGCTGTTTTATCCCCTGCTACAATGCCTTGCCGTATAGAAGCGCAGAACTTTTGGGACCACAAGAACGTATCTGGATTGTGGTGTTGAAACTCGGGGTGTGCCTCGGGTAGACCAGGAGTTCTTAGGGAGTGCGGGTTGGAAGACGCCCAGGTCGTTGCCATGCTGGTCCGTCGCTGCATCGCCGGCGACGTAGTGGCCTGGGAGGAGATCGTGCAGCGCTACAATCGGCGAATCTACAACATCTGCTATCGCTTCGCGGGATCGGGCGACGACGCCCAGGACCTCACCCAGGAGGTCTTCATCAAGATGTTCCGCACCCTGAACTCCTACGATGTGGGGCGGGGAGCGTTCATGACCTGGGTTACAACCATCACCCGCAACCTGCTGGTGGACCATTTCCGCAAGAGTAAGCAGGATCGGGTCACCGATTCGCTGGACGCGGCCCCGTCGGGGCATGAAGACGCCATGCCGCTGAGCGAGAAGATCGAAGACAAGGCGCCAGGCGCGGATACCAGCGTCCAGAGCCGCGAGACCCGGGAACTAGTGCACAGCGCCCTGCAAAAACTGTCGCCGGAACTGCGCGAGGCGGTCATCCTGCGCGACCTGCAGGATATGGATTACAAAGACATTGCCACGGTATTGAAGATTCCTGAGGGCACGGTGAAATCGAGGATAAATCGCGGCCGGGCGGAACTTGCGCGGCTGCTACAACGTACATATAGGCAGGTGATGTGATGGCAGGCGAAACCAAAAACGGCATGCAGTGCGCGGAGTTTGACGCGCTGCTGAACGAAGCGCTGGACGCGACGCTGACCGGTCCAAAGCTGGAAAGCTTTCAGGCCCACGCCCGGACGTGCGCGGTCTGCGGGCCGCTGTTCGCGGAGGCCGATGCGGGCCGGCGCTGGATGAAATCGCTGGCCGAGGTAGAGCCGCCCACCCACCTGGTGCACAACATCCTGCTGGCCACTACCGGCTACGAGAGCCACGGCGGCGCCGTAAAGTCCGGGAGGAAAGCGTCATGGGCAGACGCGCTCACGGGTTGGCTGCGGTCAGTCTTCGCGCCCCTGCTTTCCATGAGCCGCCAGCCCCGCTTTGCCATGTCATTCGGAATGGCGTTCTTCTCCTTGTCAATTTCGCTGAGCCTGGCAGGAGTGAAAATAAACGACGTGCGGCATGTGGACCTGCGGCCCAGCGCCATCAAGCGCACTTACTACGAGACCACCGGGCGGGTAGTCAAGTATTACGAAAATATTCGGTTCGTGTATGAAATCGAATCGCGAGTACGGGAATTCAAACGAGTCACCGCGCCGGCGGAACCGGCCCCCAAAGAACAGAACAAGGAAAAGAAAAACGACAATACCAGTGGACAACCAGAACCAGGACAGGAACGCAACTACAGCCAGGGGGAGAACCAGCCCGTGCTGGCTTCCCTCCCGAATCATCCGCCTGTAGTGACGGTGACCGCTTACAGGAGGCTTTCATGAACTGCGCCAACCATCCCGACGTTGAGAAGGTGGCCTTTTGCCGCACCTGCGGAAAACCGCTGTGTGCCACTTGCACCCGTGCGGTGCACGGAGTGATCTATTGCGAGAGTTGCCTGGCGGCGCGCCTGGAAGGGGTGCAGCCGAACGTAGCGACGCCGGCCGCCGGCTTCGTAGCGGCCAGCCCGGCAGGCGTTCCGGTGCCGGTGGGCGGACCGAATCCCGCTTTGGCCGGGGTTCTAGCCGGCTTCTTTCCCTTCGGCGTGGGCGCGGTTTACACCGGACAATATGCCAAGGGCCTGGCCCACCTGGTGATCTTCACTCTGCTTATCTTAGGAGTCAGCAGCGGCAGTGGGAGCGCTGGCCTGATATTTGGCCTGGCGATCGGCGGATTTTACTTTTATCAGATCATCGATTCCATTCGCTCCGCCAGAGCCGTTCAACTGGGACAGGCTCCGCCTGATCCGTTTGGATTAGCCACCACTTTCAGCGGGGGCGAACGGATCGACGCAAGCAAAGTGCCAGTGGGAGCTCTGGTGCTTATCGGCCTGGGCGTAATTTTCCTGCTGCATACGCTCGACATCTGGGATTTCAGCGCTCACCGGATATGGCCGCTTATTCTTATCGGTATCGGCGCTTTTCTGCTGTTTCGCCGGCTGGGCTTGATCGGCGAAGTTCCGCCTGGATTCGATCGCATACGCAGTTGCAAGCGCGGATTAATGGGACCGGCGATTCTCCTGACTCTCGGATTTCAGCTCCTGCTCGACAGCATGGGCGTCATCCGGTTCAGCCGTACCCTGCCCCTGCTGCTGGTGGTGATTGGACTGGTTAAAATTTTCCAGAGCACAGCCGGCCCCGGACCGCTCGATGCACCGGCGCCGCTTTACCCCGCGGGGACGCCGCCCTCCGGGTTTGCGCCCGGCGAGGTGCCACCCCCGTCATATCCCCAAAACCAGCCGGAAGTTAAGCCGGAGGTGAAGAATGGCTAGCACGATACAAACTCCTCCACCCTTGCCGCCGCTGCAACCACCACAGAGACCGCGGCGTTCCGTGGCCGGGCCGGTGGTGATGATCCTGCTGGGGATCGTGCTGCTGCTGACCACCATGCGCGTGCTGCAGCCCCAGCCGCTCCTGCACTGGTTCGGGACCTACTGGCCCGCCCTGATCATTCTCTGGGGCGTCATCAAGCTGGTGGAATATCAGCAGGCCCAGAGAGAAGGCACGCGTCCGGCGGGGATCGGCGCCGGAGGGGTGTTGCTGCTGGTTTTCCTGATCATATTCGGAATGTCGGCGACCCAGGCTTCGCGCTTTAACTGGGATGAGATTCGCGACCACATCAATCTGGGCGACGAGGATATCGCCCTGTTCGGGCACAACTACAGTTACGAAGACCAGCTTCAGCAGGACTTTCCGGCGGGCGGCAGCCTGCGCATCAACAGCGATCGGGGGGCGGTGAACCTGACCGCTTCGAACGATAACCAGATTCACGTGACCGCGCACAAGCGGATCAATGCGGACAGCCAGGGAGACGCGGACAAATATAATCCCGCCACCAAGCCGCAATTGATGGTCAACGGCAACGTCATAACCTTGAATGCCAATACCCAGGGTGCCGGCGACCGCTCAGTCACAACCGATATGGACATCAGCGTTCCCCGGAAAGCGGCGGTCGTAATCTCGGCGCGGCGCGGCGATGTGAGCGTGCTGGGCCGCGAAGGAGACGTTGAAATTGCCAGCCAGCATGGCGATATCGCCGCCTCCGACATCACCGGCAAACTGGGCCTGAACCTGTCCGGCGCATCGGCGCGGGTTTCGAATATTTCGGGCGATATCTCGGTGCAGGGACATGCCGACGACGTTTCCCTGGCGGACGTCAAAGGGGCGGCGCACATCAGCGGCGAGTTCGACTCGCTCAAGCTGGATAAAGTCGCTGGCGAAGTCGGCTTCAAATCCGCCCGCACCGACATGGAGTTTTCCAAGCTGAACGGCGACCTCGACATGGATTCGGGCGACTTGCGGGCCAACGACCTGATCGGCCCTTTTCGCTTGCTGACCCGCTCGAAGGATGTCCGGCTGAATGGAGTCGAGGGCGACGTCCGCCTGGAAAACGAGAACGGCGCCGTGGAGATTCACATGACCCGGCTGGGCAGCATGCAACTGAGCAATCGCAACAGCGATGTCCAGATTTACATTCCCGACAAGGCTGGTTTCCAGTTGGACGCGCGCGCGCGCGGGGGTGAGATCGAATCCGACTTCAGCGCCCTGAAGATCGACAATGGCGACGACCAAGCCACCGCCAGCGGTACCGTAGGCGCGGGCGGTCCGCGCCTGGTCATCAACAATGAACATGGCGGGATCGAACTCCGCAAGGGATCCTCGCTGCCGGAACCTCCGCCCGTGCCCAAACTGCCCAAGGTCCCGACCCCGCCCAGGGTGCCGGCGCCCACGGAAAACTAGGTTTTGGAGTCAACCGTCAGTGAGGGGGACAAGGTCTCTTATCTCCAAAGCCACCCTCGTGTTATGTTCAATTTCTTCCCCAACTCATTATGATTCGTTCTTACGAAGGGACAACCCCCACGATTCCCCAGTCCTGCTACGTGGACGATTCGGCGCAGCTCATCGGGGACGTGGTTCTCGGCGAGCACGCCAGCATCTGGATGAATGCCGTGTTGCGCGGCGACGTGCATTCCATCCGCGTGGGCGCGCACTCGAATGTGCAAGACCTCAGCGTGCTGCATGGCATGAAAGAACAGTACGGAGTTTTCCTGGGCGAATACGTGACGGTGGGCCACAGCGTGACCCTGCATGGCTGCACTATTGAAGACCGCTGCCTGATCGGCATGGGATCGATCATTCTGAATGGGGCGCACATTGGAGCGGGGTCGATCATTGCGGCGGGCACGTTGATTCCCGAAAAGACGGTCGTCGAACCGGGATCGCTGTGGATGGGGTCTCCCGGAAAGTTTCGCCGCCAGCTGGAGGAGAAAGATCAGGAAACCATCATGCGCTACGCCCGGAATTATCTGGAGTACAAGGATTCGTACCTGCGAGAGAAGTAACTGAGCGCAAACTACCGGGGCCTTGCGGCCCCGGCTCTGGTTGGTGGTTGCCCGGATAAAGCCTTGGTTCGATGTAGGCGCGAGCGCCCTGCTCGTGCTGCGGCGCCACGAACGCTGCCGCACCAGCGGGACGCTCGCGCCTACATGACTAGGCGCTGCGGCGCGGACGCAGGGTCAGATCACGGACCTGCGACAGTACACTCGATAACTGCATCCCGTTCAGCTGCGAAACGAACGGCATCAGGTCCGCGATAAACTGATCTTTCATCAGTTCCCCGATTTCTTCCTGGCGGTTGCGTTCGCCGCCGGAAAGCAGATCGGGCACGGTAACTTCGAGCGCGCGGGCCAGCCGTTCCAGTGAGGAAAGGGTCGGGGTCGCCTTTTCATTTTCGATCTTCGACACGTAGGTCCGGGGGACCGACATGCGCGCCGCCAGTTGACGCTGGCTGAGCCCGCTCCGCAAGCGGAGCGACCGTATCGACGTGGCCAGGTTCAGATGTCCCCGGCCGTTGCCGTTCGCCGGCATCATCTGCGGCGGTGGCGGGGCCATGACAACTTCCGGCTCATCCTCGTCTAACGAGGCGTGGCAGCGGCGGCAAAGATCGTTGGTGGTACGGAACTGGACCAGCAGGCAGTGGTCGCAACGAACTACTTCCCTTGAATCTACAGGTGCAAGGGTAGTGGCCATCTAGGTGTGGGAGGGCCAGAGCGGGGCGTCTCCGGAACGAAAAAAAGAACGCAAAAATCTTCGTTCCAACCTGCAGCGTAATCTGAGGTACAACACCTGTGGATGTCAAGAACATTCCGGGGTCAAACACAAAACAGGTCATGATAAAAGCAAAGTTAGCTGGAGAAAAGCCGGAGAAAACAGGTAAGAAACCATGAGCGATCGAGAGCAGGCGTGGGGTTTACTAACTGAGTTCACCCAATCCGAAAGTTTGCGCAAGCACGCACTGGCGGTTGAAGCCTGCATGCGCGCCTATGCTCGCAAGTTCCACCCTGGCGTGGCCCCTGAGGAAGAGTTGTGGGGCGTGGTCGGCCTGCTGCACGATTTCGATTACGAAAAATATCCCAGCCTCGACGACCATCCCTACAAGGGAAACGAGATTTTGAAGGAGCGCGGCTATTCCGACGAAATCTGCCGCGCCATCATGTCGCACGCCGAATATTCCGGCGTGACCCGGGACTCTCCCATGGAAAAAGCGCTCTTTGCCTGCGACGAACTGGCGGGATTCATCACCGCGTGCGCCCTGGTCAAGCCGGGAAAGTCCCTGGCCGAGGTCGAGGCCAAGTCGGTGCGGAAAAAAATGAAGGACAAGGCCTTTGCCCGCAGCGTGAAACGCGAAGACATCGTCAACGGCGCGGCGGATCTAGGAGTGGACCTGGAAGAGCACATCGCCTTCTGCATCGATGCCATGAAGGCAATCGCAGATAAGCTGGGGCTGGACGACAGCGCCGCAAAGTCGGCGTAACCACTACCCGCGTGGGGACGGGTCTCTGACCCGTCCAGCCGAGCGAAGCTCGGCTAGATTCTCGTGGAAGATGCAAGAACAAAACCGCCGAGCTGCGCTCGGCCTGGCCGGGTCCCTTCGACTTCGCTCAGACAAGCTCCGACCAGACCCACAGGCCGGTCGACGACTACCGCAGGGCCTCGGCCACCTTGCCGCTGGCGATCAGCTCCGCAATCTTCGCGAAATCCTGATACATCACTCGATCTCTTGTCCATGGTCGGCGCACACTGACCGAATCGCGGCGTGCGCTGCCTGTCCGCGCTTCGAGGTCTTGAGCGGAGCCCGGAAGTCCAGGGCCTGGGCCGCGGCCATGGCTTCGATCGCCATGGCATTGCGTGAATTTTCCACGATGCGTTTCAGCTTCAGCGCCGCCGTCATTCCCATGGAGACGTAGTCTTCCTTGTTGCCCGAAGTCGTAATCGAATCCACGGAAGCCGGATGCGCCAGGACCTTGTTTTCGCTGACCAGCGACGCGGCGGCGACCTGGGCCATCATGAATCCGGAATTCAGCCCTGCGCCGGGGGCCAGAAACGGCGGCAGGCCCTCATTGAGGGCCGGATTCACCAACCGCTCCAGCCTGCGCTCGGAGATGCCGGCCAGCGCGCTCAGGGCAATGCCCAGGAAATCCAGAACGAAAGCCAGAGGCTGGCCGTGAAAGTTGCCGCCGGAGATGACCTCGGCATCCGACTCAGCGGAGCTTCGCTCCGCCCGGACGGGCGGGGCGCCCGTCCCCACATGGCCCGGGGTGCTCTTCACAAATACCAGCGGATTATCCACTGCCGAGTTGACTTCGATCTCCATCACCTCGCGGCAGTGGGCCAGGGTGTCGCGCACCGCGCCGTGGACTTGCGGCATGCAGCGCAGGGAGTAGGCGTCCTGCACGCGTCCGCAGTCGAGGTGCGACTCGCGCAGCCGGCTGCCTTCGAGCATCTTGCGCAGATTCGCCGCGGTTTTGAGCTGGCCAGGGTGCGGGCGCGCCTGGTGAATGCGTTGGTCGAAGGCCACATCGGTACCGCGCAGCGCGTCGAGCGAGAGCGCGCCAATTACGTCAGCCGTATCGGCAAGGATTTCCGCCGCCAGCAGCGCCAGGATTCCAACTGCCAGCATGGCTTGCGTCCCGTTGATCAGAGAGACCGCTTCTTTTGCTTCAAGAATCAGCGGCTTGATTTGAGCCCGCCGCATGGCCTCGGCGGCGGGGATGCGTGCGCCTTTTTCGTCCAGGCATTCGCCCTCGCCGATCAACGCCAGCGCCAGGTGGGCCAGGGGGGCCAGGTCGCCACTGGCGCCCACGCTGCCTTGCGAAGGCACCATCGGGGTCACGCCGCGATTCAGCATTTCGCAAATGGTGTCGATGACCGCCGCGCGCACGCCGGAATGTCCCAGGGAAAGGGAATTGGCGCGCAGCAGCATCATGGCCCGAGTCTCGGCGACGGAGAGCGGTTCGCCTATTCCTGCGGCGTGGGAGCGCACCAGGTTGACTTGTAGCTCACGAATCTGGTCGCCCGCGATGCGGACGTCCGCCAACTTGCCTACACCCGTGGTAATGGCGTAAGACACACGATTTTCTGCGACCAGCGCGTCCACTGCGGCGCGGGCGCGGTCGACGGCCTCGCGCGCGTCGGGATCAAGCAGCACCGGACGCCGATCGACCGCGAGCTCGCGCACCGCTTCGAGGGTGAGATCTTTTCCGTTGATGTGTAAAGCATTCAAATGCAGTTTCCGGTTCCTGGTTTCCAGTTTCTGGTTTGCCGTTTCCGGTTTCCCAGGCTTCCCTATTTTCCTGCTGCTTCGCGAAATGCCTTCAGAATGTCCGGAGGCAGAGGCGTGGGCTTCATCTTCGCGTCGAGGATCATGTGCATGGTTTCGCCTTCCGCCAGGACCTCGCCATCGCCGGCCCGTACCAGTTCGTAGCCAAAATGAATCATGGACTCGCGAACGTTCCGCAACTGAGTGCGGACGATGATCTCGTCGTCATAACGCGCCGGCGCTTTGTAACGGCAGCGCGCATCCACCACCGGGATGAAGCATCCGTGGTCGCGCTCCATGTCGCGATAGGCGAAGCCCAGCTGGCGCATCAGTTCGACCCGCCCGATTTCGAACCAGATGAAATGATTGGCGTGATAGACCACTCCCATCTGATCGGTCTCGGCGTAGCGCACTCGCACCCGGCTCTCCGAGACCACGCCGCTCTTGCCATTTCGCGCGTTCCCCAGGCGCCCGCTCACTGGCTCATCGGTCATTCGGCACTCCAGCGTGGTGTGCGTTTCTCGAGAAACGACGTGATGCCTTCGCGAAAGTCGGCCGTGGTGCGGATGCGGGCATTGTCCTCGACCGCTTGCGGCAATCTGCTCGTCGAGTTCTCCGGCGATAAATCCGTTGATCAAGCGCTTGGTCGCCCGCACCGACGACGGGCTGTTCTCCATGATCTGCGCCGCCAGTTCTCGCGCTCGCGGCATCAATCGCGAGGGCTCGACCACTTCGTTGACCAGGCCAAAAGCGTGAGCTTCGGCGGCGTCAAACAATCGACCGGTCAGCAGCAGGTCGCGGGCAATTTTGTGTCCCACCTGCCAGACCAGCATGGAAGAAACGATGGCCGGCACAAATCCGATGCGAACCTCGGTGTAGCCAAATTTGGCCTCGGGCACGGCCAGCGTGAAATCGCACATGGTGGCGAATCCAGTGCCGCCGGCGATGGCGGCGCCGTTCACCGCGGCGATGGTGGGCAGGGGAAAGTCGTAAATGCGGCGGAAGATGCGCGCCATGCGCGACGAGTCCTGCACATTCTCGTCGTGTGTCCCGCCCAGCAGGGCCTTCAGTTCGTCGAGGTCGAGACCCGCGCAAAAAGCCTTGCCCGCGCCCGTCAGTATGACCACCTGGACCAAAGATGCAGACCGCTCAATTTCGTCGAGCGCCGCCAGCAGTTCGTCCACCAGCGCGTGGCTGATGGCGTTGCGTTTTTCCGGACGGTTGAGCGTAATAGTGGCGACTCCGGAATCGAACGCGACCTGAATGTTTTTAAATTCCATGGGATCGAACTCAATCGGCCGCTGCAGACTCGGTGTATCGGGCTCCCAATTCCGCTGTAATCCGAAGCAGCACATCCAGCGGCTTCAGCGGCGGCAACTCCGCTCCTTTTTGCTGCAGCGCTTCCACAACCTTTTCGGTCGCGATATTTCCCACCAGAGCGTCTTGCGCAAAAGGACATCCGCCCAGGCCGCCCAGCGCCGAATCAAATCGGCGGCAGCCCGCATCATACGCGGCCTGAATCTTCTCTGCAGCCTGCCCGGGACGGCTATGCAGATGCAAGCCGATTTCCAGATAGTCGAACTTAGAATTCACCGCCGAAAATAATTCACGAATCTGTGCCGGCCCCGCCAATCCAACCGTGTCCGCCAGAGAGATGCTGCGAACCCCGAGCGATTCGAGAAGGTCCACGGCGTCGACCACTTCGCCAACGTTCCAGGGATCGCCGTAGGGATTGCCAAACGCCATCGAAATATAAACCACGAGGTCGAGCCCGGCCGGTTCACCTTTGTTCGTGACTTTCTCCAGTTCGTCGATGGCATCCTCCAGGGTCTGGCGCTGATTGTTTTGCAGGAACGTTGGCGAGATCGAATAAGGGAAGCCCAGAGTCCGCACCGCCTGGGTAGCAATCGCACGCTCCGCGCCTTTTTCGTTGACCACGATCCCGATAATTTCAACATCGTCAGGCGGGTCAAGTTCTTTCAACACTTCTTCCGAGTCGGCCATCTGGGGAACTGCCTTGGGCGAGACGAACGAAACCGCATCAATGTGCTTGAAACCAGCGCTGATCAGGGCCTTCAGATAATCCGTTTTGAGGTAGGACGGAATCTGCCCCTTCAGCCCCTGCCAGGCATCGCGCGGACACTCGACGAGTTTTACGCGGCCAGACATTTCTTAACCACGGAGACACAGAGGCACGGAGAAATTCAAATGATTTTTCTTATGATCCCGCCGCGAACGAGTGCGGACACGTGAAAGTTAATAATCAGGCCTACTCGCTTTCCCGTCATTTTGAGATAGGTGAGTAGCTGCGCTTCGTGAACTGGTAAGACGTGCTCGACACACTTGAGTTCGAAATTATCGAATCTTCAACCAGGATATCCATTCGGTAGCCGCAGTCCAGGTGAATGCCCTTGAACTCAACCGGAAGCGGCACTTGTCGCCGAAAAGCTAAGCCGCGGAGATGTAACTCGTGACAGAGACACTCCTCGTACGCCGATTCGAGAAGCCCTGGGCCTAATACCCGATGTACTTCAATGGCAGCGCCAATCAATTGTTCCGTCAGTTTTTCGTGAAGCAGTTTACTCCGTGTCTCTGTGTCTCCGTGGTTAAGCACAATTCTCTCCTGCCTAGGATCAAGTTTGCAGCACGCCGACCTTGAACTCGGGCACATCCGGGTTCAGGGCGGCGGCTTCGAGCGCCTGCGTGATGGCGTCACGGGTCTCGACCGGATCGATAATCTTGTCGATCCACAAGCGCGCGGCCCCGTAGCGGGGATCGGTCTGTTCGTCGTAGGTTTTCTTTACCGACTCGAAGAGCTCCTTGCGCTCGTCGTCGCTCAACAGTTTTCCACTGCGTTCCAGCTGCTTGATCTTGATTTCCACCAGCGTGCCGGCCGCGGAATCCCCGCTCATGACGGCGTAGCGGGCGGTTGGCCAGGCAAACACAAAGCGCGGATCATAAGCCTTGCCGCACATGGCGTAGTGTCCGGCGCCGAACGAACCGCCTACGATCACTGTAATCTTCGGGACTACTGAGTTCGACACTGCGTTGACCAGCTTCGCCCCCGCCTTGATGATGCCGCTCCATTCCGCGTCGCGCCCGACCATGAATCCGTTTACGTCGTGGAAAAACACCAGCGGAATCAGGTTCTGGTTGCAGTCCATGATGAAGCGGGCGGCTTTTTCCGCTGACTCCGTATAGATCACGCCACCGAATTCGATCCGCTTGTGGCCTTCGTGGTCGGTCTGCTGCGCGTGCAGCTTCTGGTTGGCCACAATGCCTACCGCAAAACCACCGATGCGCGCGTAGCCGCAGATGATGGTCTTGCCGTACTCGGCCTTGTACTCGTCGAAGCGGCTGCCGTCTACGATGCGCGCCAGGATTTCCTTGGTGTCGTAGGGACGCGCCGGCGACGAATCGTAGATGCCGTAGATTTCCTCCGAAGCGAGCGCGGGAGGCTGGGGCTTGCGGCGGTCCCAGGGCGACTGGCGCCGGTATCCCCACTTTTCGATGATGGCGCGGATGCGCGCCAGGCAAGCTTCGTCGTTGGGCTCGCGGAAATCCACGGTGCCGCTGATGGCAGAATGCATGGCGGCGCCGCCCAGTTCGTCGGCGGAAATCTTTTGGCCGATGGCAGCCTGCACCAGCGCAGGCCCGGCGAGAAAAAGTCCGCTGCCGTCGGTCATGAGCACGTGATCGCACATGACCGGCAGGTAGCCGCCGCCGGCGACGCACATGCCCATGATGGCGGCGACCTGCGAAATCCCCATGGCCGACATGACTGCGTTGTTGCGGAACACGCGCCCGAAGTCGTCGGTGTCGGGAAACACGTCTTCCTGCAGCGGCAGAAAAACTCCGGCTGAGTCCACCAGGTAAACCGTCGGCACGCGGTTTTCTATCGCGATGTTCTGAGCGCGAATCACCTTCTTCGCCGTCATGGGAAAGAACGCGCCTGCTTTCACCGTGGCGTCGTTGGCAATAATCATCACCAGTCGGGTTTGAATCCGGGCCAGTCCGGTGATGACGCCCGCGGCCGCTGCGCCGCCCCACTCCTCGTACATGCCGTGGGCCGCGTAAGCGCCTAATTCAAAAAAAGATCCCGGATCGACCAGCAGATTGATCCGCTCACGCGCCGTCAGCCGTCCCTTGCTGTGTTGACTCTCGATTGCCTTGGACCCGCCGCCTTCGCGGATTCTCTCTTCTTCGTTGCGCACCTGCGAGACCAAGTCCGCGAGGAAGCGCATGTTCGCCTCGAAGCGCGCCGAAGTGGGGTCAATGTGCGACTCGAGAACGGTGGAGCTCGAGGGGGTTCCGGGATCAACGCGCTCGTTCATGAGGGATTCTGAAAGAAGTTACGGTATAACAGCGGAGCAGGACGGCGCAAACGGCGGTTTTCGCCGTAAAGAAGCCGGGTGGATCAATTTCAGATTGAAGATTCTGGATTTCAGATTTAAGAGCCAGATCGCCGCGTCGCGCAAGTCGGCCTAATTGCTCTTCTCCAGCCAGCGGTCCAGCCTGCATCCATCTTCCTCCAGCAGGAAGCTGCCGGTCCCGAAACACTCGCCAAAAATGCGCTGTGACTCCGGATCGCGAGCCGCCCGTGGAATCCACTGCTTCCCCACCTGGTACTGGCTGGCGGTGAACCATTTCTGCGGCAGGACCTCGACCAGCCCAGCATGAGGATAGACGACATAGAGCGCGAAGGCCGGGTCGTCAGGGCTCTTAGCGGGATGACTGGTTGGAAGGATCAGTTCGTCCACCGTCTGCAATTCGGACGGCACGTCAATCTTCTGCATGCCAGCGGCCAGACCGAGCGAAATTTCAAAATCGGCGATCGGTGCCGTCGCCGCATAAATGCGCTCGGCTGACGGTTTGAACCAGCCAGCAATTTCGGCGAGGTCGAAGGCTTTTAGCTGGTCCGGATCGAAGCAGGTGACACGAATACTGCGGCCTTCCGGGCACCAGATTCCGAGGTGGGACGGGGGCACGAAAAACGGGCGGCAATACGTATTGAGGGCGAGACGCGGACGGTCGGGTTCCTGCTGAAGAGCAAGCGAGACTAAATAGCCCAGTGGTCCCTCGCTGCCGTGGTGGGTCCAGACGAAGCGCTGGCCGGAAACGGAATTGAATGCGGGAAAAGTCTTCCAGTACCAGGGCGTGGGCCCTATCGTGCGCTGGAGAATGTCTTTCAAACGGGAAGTGCTGATCTCGGCCATCAATATCACGTGATCACGTGGCCGTGGGCACGCCGCGGGGCTTGACGTTGGAGCGAATGAACTGGACGATCTCGTCCATCGACGTGCCCGGCTGGAAGATCGCGGCCACTCCGGCCTGCTTGAGACTTTCCATGTCCTGGTTAGGAATGATGCCGCCGACCACCACCAGCACATCGTCCATTTTATGCTGCTTGAGCAGATCCATCACCCGGGGAACGATGGCGTTGTGGGCGCCGGAGAGGATCGAAAGTCCGATGACGTGAACGTCCTCCTGGAGCGCCGCATTCACGATCATCTCGGGCGTCTGCCGCAGGCCGGTGTAGATGACCTCCATGCCGGCATCGCGCAAGGCGCGGGCGATCACTTTGGCCCCGCGATCGTGCCCGTCGAGGCCGGGCTTGGCCACCAGCACGCGGATCTTGAGGTCAGCCATCGACCTCCATTTAACCACAGCGGGCGGATAGGCGCACAGTTACAGGAATTGCGCGTGATTGCGGAGGTCAGATTGCGGAGGTCACAATTTCAGATTTCAGATCTAAGCTCTCAGATTCTCCGCCGGGCCTTGAAAAATCTGCAATCTGCAATCTGCACTCCCTACATCGTCTTGATATCCAGACTGCGCCACAGATACCAGCAGGCGACTGAGCGATACGGTTCCCACGACTTTGCGATCTTCGCCATCACTTCGGGTTTGGGCATCTTGCGTTTCTTGTAATGTTTCCTGATGGCCATTTGGATGCCGTAATCTCCCGTGGGCAGCACATTGGGGCGCCGCAGGGTAAACATCAGAAACATGTGTGCGGTCCACACGCCTACGCCTTTGACCTGGGTCAGGTGCTTGATCACGTCGTCATCGGACATTTCGGGCAGGCGCGCGAAGTCGAGTTCGCCGCGGTAGGCGCGACCGGCCATGTCTTTCAGGTAAGACGATTTCTGCTTGGACAGTCCCACCGAGCGCAACTGGGCGTCCGTCAGCTTGAGGATGCCTTCCGGCGTGACCGGTTCTCCGGCCAGCGCCGCGAAACGCTTGAAAATGGTTACCGCCGCTTTGCCATTCAACTGCTGATAGACGATGGCCTCAGCCAGACTGTGGAATTCCGGCGGCCCAAACTCCATCCGGCACGGCCCCACCCGCTCGATAATCGCGGCGAGTACGGGATCGGATTTCTTCAGATGATGAATTGCTTTGCGCATGCCCATGTTTTGACGCGGACCAGGTCAAAGAGGATAGCAGAGACCATTTTGTGAAACTCAGGAGAGATACTGCACCGTCTGCCGGATCAGGTCCGCCGTCCCCTTATATGGATCGCCGGCAGCGTCCCACTCCATGGAGCAGTAACCTCTGTAGCCGCGCTGCCGCATGATTCCGAACGTCCTTGCCATATCTACCTGCACCGTGACGCCCTGGCGGTTGACCTCGGAAGATTTCACATGCGCGATGCAGCTGGCATGGCGAAACATCGCGTCAATCCCGCGGTAGGCGTAGTCGGGATCTCTTGCGGCAAGAGTGTTACCGAAATCGGGCAAGGTATGCAGCCACGGACTGTTCACCTTCTCGACCAGGGCCACCAGAAAGAACGGGTCTTCGCTGACTGGATTGTCGTTCTCGAGCGAGACCACGACATTCTTCGCCGAGGCATGCTCAATCACCCGCATCAGGCTTTCGGCGGTGCGATCGAGGTCTGGTTTCGAGTCTTTGGCGGGAGGAAGACTGGTGCGGATGCTCCGTGATCCGATGGCTACGGCGTTGTCCACCCACTTCTTGCTGAAGGCAATGGCCTGCTCGCGTTCCGCGCGATCCCGCGCGTAGGGGCTGTGCTCCCCATCCACCGCGATGTTGACGACCGTAGCTCGCGCCTTTTCTACCGCCGTTCGAAACTGCTCCAGATAGTCAGGATCGGTCGAAGGGAAATGTCCGGTCCAGGGTTCGATCTTGTAAATCTGAAACTTCTCGACCACGTGGGCGGCGAAGGCTTTCAGGTCCAAGGGCTGCGCAGCCTTGCAGTCTGCTCCGGCGATGAATTCCCGGAAAGGATAGGAGGCGACGGCAATGCGTTCCCGCGGTTGCGCCGGGAACTGCAGGTCGGGGGCGGAGCGGGCGCGCGCCAAGACTGGTGCCATCCAGATTCCGGCTGCAGCGGTTGCGCAGCGCTGCAGAAATCGTCTTCGCGTGGTCGTCAGCAAGGCCGTCAGTCTAGCACGGTTGTCCCTGTGAGCTTTTCCCCTCGCTTCCGGCACGCGGGCGGGTCGCCCGCGCCCACACAAACGTCTCACCGTTTACTATGGTCTTTCACGAAAGGAAGCCATGATCACAATTGTTTCAGGCCTTCCCCGTTCCGGCACTTCGCTCATGATGCAGATGCTGGCTGCGGGTGGCATGCCCATCCTCTCCGACGGCGAACGCCGGGCCGACGTCGACAACCCGCGCGGCTATCTGGAGTGGGAGCGCATCAAGCAACTGCCCAAGGACCCGGCCTGCATCGCCGAGGCCGAAGGCAAGGCGGTGAAGGTCATCTCCCAGCTTCTGCTCTCGCTTCCGGCGCAGCATGAGTACCGGGTCATCTTCATGCAACGTCCTTTGGCGGAAGTGATGGCTTCACAAGATGAGATGCTGCGCCGACGGGGGAATTTTGATCCGGGCGAGGACAATTCCGTCGTGGCACGGGCGTTTCAGGACCACCTCTCGGACGTCTACGGCTGGCTCAACGGCAAACCTCACGTAAAGGTAAACCGGGTGCAATATCACGCTGTCTTGCGCGCCCCCAGGGAAACGGCGGAGAGTGTCACGAAATTCTTGGAAGTCCCGCTCGATGTCGAAGCCATGGCAAAGCAGGTAGATGGAACTTTGTACCGGCAGCGCCGAAAGTAGTCGTGCCGTGTCCGTGTGGCCGCGGGCGACTCGCCCGCGAGAGCTCGAAGCCTTAAGTCTTGCCCGGCGGAAGCTGAAACCCGATTTTGCGCTTCGACCGCCCCTCCGGAACCATGAGCTCCTTGATGGCGTCGATGATGTCCTGAATCGCGGTGTCGTGGGTTTCCAGCCGCCGATCCAGCTCGTTTATCTTGGCGGCGAGTTGGCGGTTTTTGGCCAGCATTTCGCGCATGCGCACGAAAGCGCGAACGACAAACACGCTCATTTCGATGGCCCGCTTCGAATTCAGCACGGTGGCCGCCATGATCGCGCCGTGCTCGGTAAACGCGTACGGCGGATAACGGCGTCCGCCACGGCCTTTCTTTGAGGTTGCAATTTGCAACCTCAAAGCTTTGTCCTCCGTTGAGGTAAGTTGGAACGCGAAATCAGAGGGAAAGCGCTCCCTGTTGCGTCGTACCTGTTCGTTCAACCGTTTAACAGAAACCCCGTAGAGCTCAGCGAGGTCGCTATCGAGAATAACCCTCTGATGGCGAAGAATCAGAATTCGCGATTCCACCGGTATGGCGAGCTGTGCCGGGCTTTTTGGCATGGAACTACAGGAAGTATAGCGCCTGGCTTGAGGTCACAATTTGTGACCTCAAGATTCGTGGTGCCGTGTTTGAGGTCGCAATTTGCGACCTCAAAGAGAAGACTTTCCGGGACCATTGCCGCTGCCGCAACGAGCGGGGCGCTCGCGCCCACCTAGGTGATGCTTACTTCGGTATAGGTGCCGAAGACTTCGCGCAGGGCTTCGCAGATTTCGCCCACCGTGGCATAGGCCCGCACCGCGTCCACAATGTACGGCATGGTGTTGGCCGACGAGATATCCCCGTTCGCCGACGACCGGGGTTCCTGGGCGGCGGCTCTTTTCAGAGCATCCAAGCGCCGCTGGACGTCTTCATTGGAACGACGCGCGCGCAAGGCTTTCAACTTTGCCGATTGCTGCCGGGCCACGCTTTCATCGATGTACAAAGTGTGCGGCGGCTCTTCTTCGATCACAAATTCGTTCGCACCCACGATGACTTTTTCTTTGGCTTCAACCGCGCGCTGGTATTGGTAGGAGGCCTCAGCGACTTCTTTCTGGGGATACCCGCGTTCAATCGCCTTCACCATGCCGCCCATGGCGTCCAGCTTGCCGAAATAGTCGAACGCGCCCTTTTCCATTTCGAGCGTCAAGGATTCAAGAAAGTACGATCCGCCCAGGGGATCGACCGTCTGCGTCACTCCCGATTCGAAGGCGATGATCTGCTGGGTGCGCAGCGCGATGCGCGCCGCCTCTTCCGTGGGCAGGGCGAGAGCTTCATCGTAGGAGTCTGTGTGCAGCGACTGGGTCCCGCCCAGCACCGCTGCCATGGCCTGCAAAGCCACCCGGGCGATGTTGTTCATGGGTTGCTGCGCGGTGAGCGAGACGCCGGCGGTCTGGGTATGGAAGCGCAGCAGCCAGCTGCGCTGATTCTTCGCCTGGAAGCGGTCTTTCATCACCTGGTACCAGATCTTGCGCGCCGCCCGGTACTTGGCAATCTCTTCGAAGAAGTCATTGTGGGCGTTGAAGAAAAAACTGAGGCGCGGGCCGAAGTCATCGACATCGAGGCCGCGCCGTTGCGCCCACTCCACGTACTCAACGCCGTCGTACAACGTGAAAGCCAGTTCCTGCAGGGCGGTCGAGCCGGCCTCGCGGATGTGGTATCCGCTGATCGAAATCGTGTTGAATTTGGGTGTGAACCTGGAGCCGAACTCGAACGTGTCTACCACCAGGCGCATCGAAGGCGCAGGCGGATAAATGTATTCCTTCTGCGCGATGTATTCCTTCAGGATGTCGTTCTGCAGCGTTCCGGAAATCTTCTTCCAGTCCGCGCCTTGCTTTTCGGCGACCACCAGGTACATCGCCCACAGCACCGACGCGGGTGAGTTGATGGTCATCGAGACCGTGGTCTTTTCCAGAGGGATGCCGCCGAAGAGAATTTCCATGTCCTCGAGCGAATCGATGGCGACGCCGCATTTGCCGACTTCGCCTTCGCTTGCCGCATGGTCGGAGTCGTAGCCCATGAGCGTGGGAAGGTCGAAGGCCACCGACAGTCCGCTGCCGCCGCTTTGCAACAGATATTTGTAGCGCTGGTTGGTTTCTTCCGGCGAGGCAAAGCCGGAGAACTGACGCATGGTGAAAAGCTTGCCGCGGTATCCGCTGGCGTGAACGCCGCGGGTGAACGGCGGCTGCCCGGGATAGCCCAGATATTTTTCCGCGCTCCAGTCCTGGGGCAGGTCGGCGGCGGTGTAGAGCCGGCGAACCGGAGTGCCGGAAATGGTGGTGAAGCGGGCGTGGCCGTGCTCGTCGCGATTGATTCCGGTATCTGCCCCGATCGCTTTCTCGGGTGCCTTCTCCAGAGTCGGCAACAGGGTTTTTTCCGCCCACTCCTTTTCGCCCGCGGAGGGATGCCGCCCCTCGAACACGTCGGCGATCGGGCTTTCCGCGATTGGCGGCTTGGAAGGCTTCTTATCGAGCATGTGGACCACGTCTGCTTCCGATCATAGAAGAGCGCCCGCAAAGTGGGCAAGGCACCAACGTGCATGAAGGCCCGAACCACGTGGGGACAGCCGCCCCCGGCTGTCCCCAGGTGGTCTCGTTTGCATGGCGGGTTTCCGGGCGCCGCATCACGAGCGGGGCGCTCGCGCCTACATTAATATCGTCAGGGGCCGACCACCGGGGGGCTGGGCGGACCGTCGTCGGCTTTTTCCGTCTCTGGCTCTTGGGGAGCGGGAGGAATGACGTTGGCCTTGGTCAGTCCGCCGCCGTCGTCGCCCAGGGCGCGAGTGGTTACCGTCACTCCCGATTGTTTGCGCAGCTCTCTTAGAATCTCCTGCCGCTCGTGGCCGGAATACTCGCGGGCAAACCGGGTCAGGGCTTCGGTCAGAATGTCGTGATGATGCAGCGTCTCCAGACCCGGCTCGCGCGTGATGTTCAGCCAAAGCCGGTGCACCAGATGGACGTCTTCAGTCTTCAGCGAAGGCGTGTGCGGACCGATGTGGAAGGTGTCTACCTTGAGATCGGGATAAACCACCTGGAAAATGAATTGCCGCTTGGGCTCGGGCATCGCCTCCCAGGCATGGCCCAGATGGAAGGCCTGCTCCTGGGCGCTCATTTTGCTCGATATGCCTGACACCACGGCGGACGATTCCAGATTGTTAGCCGTCTGAACAATCGCCGACCAGGGGTCGCGGGCAGGGACAACCAGCAATGAAACGTGCTTGCCGAAGCCTTCTGCCACCGACACCGCGCGCGTAAACAACTGCTGCTCGTAATCGCTGAAGATCTGTTCCGTGGAAAGATCGTAGGCCGCCGAACCGAACTGGCTCACCCGCGCCGACATGACCACGATGTCCTGCTCCTTGGTGTCGATGCGCTCCAGGGCCCACTTCAGGTGGTTTAGCGTGTTGTAATCGCGGACCGTCACCATCACGTTCCCGGCGCGGATCCCCACTCCAGCGCGTTCCACCGTGTCGCTTTGCAGCAGCTGGAAGTGTTCCTTCATGTGCTGCTCGGCCAGGGCGTGTTTACTTCGGTTCAGTCGCTCCGAAACCGTGAAGATCAGGAAGAAGGCGCCGGCAAAAGAGAGCCCGGCGATGGTAGCAATCGACTTGGTGAACAGATTCAGTATCGCGGTGCACAGCAGCACCAGGAAGACCGAGAACAGTCCAATCGGCAACTCGTGGCCCGCGACCGTGATGTTGGGCGGGACTTTCCAGCCACGTTCGCCTTTGTACTTGATGCGCAGCACCAGCATGGCCAGGCTGTTAAAGGTGAAACTCCAGATCACTCCAAAGGCATAGGCTTCGCCCAACAGATAGACGTTGCCGCGGCTCACCAGAATGGTGAACACCTGCAGGATTACCACCAGATTGACAATGCGGTAGGTGGTGCCGAACCGCGGATGCGGCTGACGGAACCAGTCGGTCAGAACGCCATCTTCCGAAATGCGATTGAGGACCCCGTTGGAGCCGATGATCGCGGTATTCACCGCGCCCGACAGGATCAGGAATCCCACCACCACCACGAAGGCCCGGAAAGCCAGTCGCAGCAGCAGAGGCCCATACTCATACATGGCCAGCCCGGCAATCAGGTTGTCCTTGTAAACCGGGACGCGGACCGAGTCCGGAATAATCATCACGAACAGCAGCGCCGTCAGCCCGGTAAAAACAAAACTGTAAACCGCAATGATGATGGCCGCCCGCTTCAGGTTCTTCAGCTTGGGATGGGCCAGCTCGCGATTCACCTGGGCCAGCGATTCCTCCCCGCTCATGGCCAGCACGGAATGTCCGAAAGCGATCAGGATGCCGAGAATCGCGAACTTGGAGGCGAGCCCGTGCGCCAGGTCGGTGTGCTTCAGAAAGCCCAAAGCTTCGGCGCTGAACTTCAGGCTATCGGCGGTGGGCAGCGGCACCGTCTGGTAGCCCTGCTTCATCAGGGTCAGAGCCGACCAGCCCAGCAGGATCACTACCATGACCGTGGTGATCTGCATCACCCGCAACGCCTTCTCGCTCGATTCCTGAATCCCCTTGGTGTTCTGCCACCAGAAGTAGAGGGTCACGATCAGGGCAAAGATGACAGCAGTCCAGTTGACGTCTACGTGCGGGGTGCCGTGAAACATGGAGTGCAGGGCCCGCGGGACCCAGCCGTGGGCATCGGCGGTGGCAAAGGTGTCGTTGATCAGTCCGGCGATGTACTGCCCCGCCGAAACCCCTGAAATCGGGCCGGTCAGGATGTAGTCGAACATCAGGGCCGACACGCTGATCTTGGCCAGAGTCCCGCCCAGCGCCTCCTTGACCACGCGGTAGACGCCGCCGCGGACGAACATGGAGCAACTCTCCACGTAAACCGCCCGCACCGCGAACGAAAACAGCATTACCGCCACGATGAACCAGGGAGCTGATTTCCCGATGGCCTGCTCCGCGATGCCGGCGGCATAGAAAGCCGACGACCCCAGGTCGTTCAGCACGATGGCCGCCGCCCGCCAGTAGGAAATGAACGTCAGCATCACCGAGGTCGCCACCACGATGCGAACACGGTTGCTGGTTGAGCCTGCGGGTTGTAAAGGAGATGCCATTGCGGAGGCGGGCTAGCTGGTACGCGGACCGGAAACTGCCGGGCCGAGTGCTCCCATCACGCTTAAGAACTGTAGCAGAAGAATTCTATCCCTGAGGAGAGGCGCCATCAGCGTCCACATGTTAGCCCACTCCTCAGGTGTGTCGCAGATCGAAAAATCGAATCTGCCCAATTCAAGTAGCGCCGGCCTCCGGCCGGCCCGATGGGCGGGCGGGACGTCCGCCGGACAGCCGGCGGGACGCCGGCGCTACTCTTTCGATTCCGCTAACACAACGGAAGTCCGGAAGCATTTTGTTATGCTGGCAACGTGTTGCGAATGCATAAGAGCGCCTGGCTGCTGGCGCTGCTCTCGGCCGGTCTGCAGATCGCGGTCTTCCCCCTGCCTGATCTGTATTTTCTAGGCTGGGTGGCGGTCGCCCCGCTGCTGATTGCCCTGCTGCGGGCTCGAGAGCCGGACACCTTGCAGCTGCTGGCAGGAGTCAGGCTGCTGCCGGCTAAGCCTGCCCAGGCCTTCCTGCTGGCTTACCTCTGCGGCATCCTCTGGTACGCCGGCACCTGCTACTGGATCTACAACACCATGCGGCAGTACGGAGGCGTGGGCACGCTCGCCGCTCTCGGCCTGCTCATTCTTTTCTGCCTCTATCTCGCCCTCTATCATGGCGTTTTCGGCTTGCTGATCAGCCTGCTGGCGAGCCCAAGCGATGGCGATGCTACCAATCCCTTCAGCCGCCGGGCGCTTCTTCTCGCCCCATTCGCATGGGTGGCGGTGGAACTGGCCCGCACTCGCATCACTGGATTTCCCTGGGACCTGCTGGGCATCAGCCAGGTGGACAACATACCGCTCTCTCACCTTGCCACGGTGACCGGCGTCTATGGCCTGTCCTTCGAGATCATGGTGGTCAATACCGCTCTGGCGGCCGCATTTGTGATTCGCCCGGACAGGGGCCGGCGCAGCCCGCGCAAGCCGCTCCTGCTGGCGACCGGCGCCGCGATCATCGTGCTGCAAGCCGGACGATTGATCAGCCCTCCGGCTGTGTCCACCGACCACACCGCCCGCCTGGTGCAACAGAACATTCCCGTCCTGCAGGGAAGCGACTGGACCAAGGAATATTTCGAGAGCACGCTGCGGGATCTCAGCCGGGTCAGCCTGACGACGCCCGATTTGAACCCCGCCGGCGGAGGTCAAGCCAGTTCGGGTTCGAGTCCGTCGCTGCGCCCTGACCTCATCGTCTGGCCGGAGTCTCCCGCGCCGTTTTACACCACCGATCCCGTGTTCCGCGAAACCGTCAGCAACATCGCTCGCGAAGCCCAAACCTGGATGCTGGTGGGAAGCCTGGGCATTCGCAACGCGGCCGAGTCGCCCGGCCAGGCTACCCGGCTTTACAACTCCGGCAGCCTCGTAAGCCCCGGGGGCGAGTGGGTGGGACGTTACGACAAGATGCACCTGGTCCCGTTCGGCGAGTATGTTCCGTTCAAACGGGTTTTTGGCTTTGCCGGCGGGCTGACCCAGGAAGTTGGCGATTTCTCGCCTGGAACCTCGCGGGCGCCGCTGCAGGCTGGAAGCAAACTGGGCGTATTCATCTGCTATGAATCCATCTTTCCCGATGAGATCCGTCAACTGGCCGCCAACGGCGCCGAGGTCTTCGTGAATATTTCCAACGATGGCTGGTACGGCGACAGCGGGGCCTACGCCCAGCACCTGAAACAGGCCCGCATGCGCGCCGTCGAAAACGATCGCTGGCTGCTGCGCGACACCAACACCGGAGTCACGGCGTCCATTGACCCTTACGGCAGAGTCGTGTCCACCATTCCCCGCAAGGTCCGCGCCGCCCTCGATGCCCCCTACGCCCTCACCAACGTAACCACGTTCTACACCCGTCACGGCGACTGGTTCGCTTACCTGTGTGCGATAATTTCTGTAGTGGGACTGCTGCTCAATTTCCGGTTCCGCGCCAGGACAGAAGCTAAATCATGAATGAAGAGCTCGAACACGAATACGCAGGTCTGAAAGATCAGGTCCGTGATCTCCGGGAGTACCTTTGACGCCGGCAAGCTTCGTGAACAGCTAGCCGAAATCGACAAACAGGCGGCTGACCCAGGGCTTTGGTCGAACCCACAAAAGTCTCAACAGGTCATGCGCCAGAAGAAACGCCTGGAAAATGTGTTGGCGACTGAAGTTGACCTGGTCCGCCGCGGCGACGACATATCCGCCTACTTCGATCTGGGACGCGAAGGGGAAAACGTCGAGGCCGACCTGCGCCGCGAGATTGACGGCCTGCGCAATCTGGTGGACCGGCTCGAAACCGAGAGCCTGCTGTCGGGCGAAAATGACGGCCGCAACGCCATTGTGACCATCCACCCCGGGGCGGGCGGAACCGAATCGCAGGACTGGGCCGACATGCTGCTGCGCATGTATCTTCGCTGGGCGGAACGGCGCGGCTTCCAGACCGTTCTCTACGATTATCAGCCGGGAGAAGAAGCGGGGCTTAAATCCGCGACTTTCGCGGTGAACGGCGAATACGCCTTCGGCCTGCTGACCAGCGAAATCGGTGTTCACCGCCTGGTGCGCATTTCGCCCTTCGATCAGGCCAAGCGCCGCCATACTTCGTTTGCCAGCGTTTACGTCTCGCCCGAAATCGATGACAGCATCGAAATCGTGATCAAGCCGGAGGAGTTGCGCGTGGACACCTACCGTTCCAGCGGCAAGGGCGGACAGCATGTGAACACCACCGACTCCGCCGTGCGCATCACCCACATTCCCACCGGCCTGGTCGCCAGCTGCCAGAACGAGCGTTCGCAGCACAAAAACCGGGAACGGGCCATGAGCATGCTGAAATCCAAGCTCTACGAATTCGAGCTGGAGAAACAGCGCGAAGTCACCCGCAAGATCGAAGACTCCAAACTCGACATCGACTTCGGCTCGCAAATCCGTTCGTACGTCCTGCAACCCTATCGCATGATCAAGGACCACCGCACGAAGATGGAGGTGGGAGACGTGGACCGGGTGCTCGACGGCGACCTCGATCAATTTATCCGCGCCTACTTGCGCATGCGGCGGGGAGAGAAGCAGAACGTGGGTAAGCAAGCATAGGAGGAGTTCGGCATTATGTCCCGCATGATCGATCTCATCCGCGCCTCGGCGGTGCCGGCGAACCTGATGCAGTCTGCCGCCAAAGGGTCGCTCTCGGTTCCTCCCCGCGAGATGATCGAAATCCTGGTGTATCTGGCGGTCCATAACAAGGTCTTCAGCGAGCAGGCTCAACTCACGCTGGCTGGTTGGGACGAAGCTGCATCGCGGACGATGGCCGGCGACGCGGCCACGCCCAAAGAAGTTCTCGACTATTTGATTTCTCCCAAAAATCTGCGGCCGGCGCTGCTGCCGGCGCTGCTGGCAAACCCATCGGTATCCGAAGAATCGCTTGCTCGAAATCGCGCCGGTCGGGGGACGCGACGTGGTCGAGATGATGTTGAAAAGTGACCGGGTGAATGGATCTCAGGCCATTTTGAACGCGCTCCTCTCGAATCCCCATCTCAGCGGAATTCAGTCGGAGAACATCCGCAAGAAGATTGAGCCCGCGGCTCCCGCGAGTCGAAGCGCCCGCGGCAGAATCCACCTCGGACGATGCAGCGGTCAGCCCGGAGGAAGTCTTTCAGGTGGCATCCGCGGAGGAAGTCTCAGAGGGCGAAACTGTGCTCGATGAAGGCGTCCTGGCCTACCTGGCCGAGCACGCCAACGAGATCGCCACCCAGGCGGAGAATCCCTATCAGCCGATCGGGGGCATTCCCGAAGAATTCTCCGAAGCCGACGAACCCCTGGCAGCCCCGGCGGCTACCACCACCTCCAGCGTCGGCGGCGCCGGCGCGGCCGCCAGGAAAGCGCCTTCCAAGAAGACCTACTTGTCCGCCGGGGAGGAACGGGGCAGCGCTTTGCAGAAAATCGCCAAACTGGACATCAAAGGCCGCATTCAGCTGGCCATGAAAGGCTCGAAGGAAGAACGGTCGCTGCTCATCCGCGACGGCACCAAAATCGTCGCCCTGGCGGTCCTCGAATCGCCCAAGATCAGCGACGGCGAAGTGGAGCGATTCGCCACCCAGAAGAATGTGCTTGAATCCGTGCTGCGCGGCATCCCCATGAAGCGGCGATTCGCAAAGAATTACACGGTCGTACGCAATCTGGTCTTCAACCCGCGCACGCCTTTGGATCTTTCTCTCTCGCTCATGAAGAACCTGCTGGTCGGCGACCTGCGCAATCTTTCCAACAATAAAGAGATTTCAGACACCGTCCGCAAGCTGGCCACAAAGATGTTTAAGCAAAAGATGGACAGCAACACCAAGCGCTGAGTCACCAGGAAGAACCAGGTGGGGACAGCCGCCTTCGGCTGTCCCCAGGTGGTCTGGGCTGGCTTTCCCGTCGACCCACGCACTACAATCCCCTGCATGGCTTCCCTGGCCGAGTCTGATCCCATCACCGAGTTGCTCAAGCGCTCCCGGACCATCGCGGTCGTGGGACTTTCCAACAGCCCGCTGCGCCCCAGTCACGGTGTTTCGGCCTACATGCAAACCCACGGCTATCGCATCATCCCGGTCAATCCGAAAGTCCACGGCTCCCTGGGAGAGAAGGCCTACCCCTCATTGCTCGAGGTGCCGGAGAAAATCGACATCGTCAACATCTTCCGCCGGCCTGATTTTGTGGAAGAGGTGGTCGACCAGGCCATCCGCCTGAAGGTGCCCGTGATCTGGATGCAGGAGGGAGTCGTCCACGAAAAAGCGGCGCAGAAGGCCCGCCAGGCGGGCATCTTCGTGGTCATGGACCGCTGCATCCTGAAAGAACACCGGGCCCGCTTCGGGTAGGTAAACCACGAAGAATTGTTTATGGAGGACGGGCGTCCCGCCCGTCATGTACCAGCCGGTGGCGAGACGGGTGGGACGCCCGTCCTCTACAGCCTTCTTACGCGCTCACGAAAATGACGGTCGCATCATCATGCAGCCCTTCGCCGTTCGCGAAGGCGCGAACATCGGCCAGGATGCTGTCCGCCGAGGCATCGGGTTGCAGCACGTGGTCCCGCATCCGCGCCGCGCCGTACTCTTCGTCCGATCCGCCGGTGGCTTCCGTAATTCCGTCGCTGTAGAAAACCAGACGCGAGCCTGGGGAGAGCTGCACCCGGCTTTCGGAGAATTCCCCAGTGCGGAGGCCCAGCGGCAGGCCGCGTTCGCTGTCCAGGAAACGCGCGCCGTGCCCGTCGACCAGCAGCGGCCGCAGATGTCCGGCGCTCGAAAAAGTCAACTCCCGGGTCGATGGATTGAGCACCGCCAACAGCATGGTGACAAATTTGCCGGAGGGGAAGTCCTCGACCAGCAAACGATTCAGGCGGGTGAGAACTTCGCCCGGTCCGGTGCAGGTCTGCGCCAGTGAGCGCAGCATGCCGCGGGTGGCGGACATCAGCAGTGCAGCGGCCGTTCCCTTTCCCGAAACATCGGCCAGAACCAGGCCCCAGCATCCGTCGTCGAAGGAAATAAAATCGTACCAGTCTCCACCCACCGCGCCCGCCGGAATCGACAACCCGGAAATCGCAAAACCCGGAATAAAGGGAGAACTTTTAGGCAGCAGCGCCTGCTGGATGGCACGCGCCTCGACCTCTTCGCGACTCATCCGCTCCCGCTCGTGACGTTCGTGCTGAAAACGCCGCGCATTGTGCACCGCCACGGCGACGTGATCGCACAGTCCCTGCAGCCAGCGCAAATGCTCGCGGCTGAAGGCATCCAGATCGTGATGCGAAGCCGCGAACACGCCCACCAGCCGCCCGTCCACGAGTAGAGGGATAGCGACTTCGGACATCGTCGACGCCTCGCAGGCGATGTAATACGGGTCTTGCCGAACGTCGGGCGCATAGCGCATCTGCCCCGTGGAGGCGACGTAACCCACCATGCCGTCCTTGCCCACTTTCAGGCGCGATCCCTTGCTATGAAGCGTGCAGCCATGCACCCCCGCCATTTCCAGTTCGCCGCGTTCTTCGTCGTGCAGGTAGATATTGGTTTCGACGCAGCAAAACGCCGCCGCCACATCGTCCACAATTTTGTTGATCAGCTCATCCAGATCCAGGATGGAGGTAATCTTCCGCGCCCATTTCTGCAATTTGATCAGATGTTCAACCAGATCGATTTGCGCAGGACGCACAACGGCTGGCTCCGGAATAACATTTCGCGGGCTTGTGGCCATGGGATCCAGCCTCCTTGAAGGATGTAGGAAAAGGGAAAATCTTACCTAGAAGTAGATGCCAGACTCTAGGCGCCGGATTCTGTTTTCGGGGCTCGGGGAATGCCCTTCTGGGACCGCCGCCGTTTGATCTCTTCCAGCCGCTCCCCAATGCGCTTTTCCACACCTTCGCTGGTCGGCCGGTAATAGATGCGGTCGATCAGGTTGTCGGGCAGACACTGCATGTCAGCCACTTTGTCTTCGAGATCATGGGCGTACTGGTAGCCCTGGCCGTAGCCCAGTCCCTTCATCAATCCGGTGGGCGCATTGCGCAGGTGCAGGGGGACGGGTTCGGCTGCGGTGCGTTCCACGTCGCCCAGGATCGCTCCATAGGCGGTGTAGAGGGCGTTGGATTTGGGCGCCACCGACAGATAAACCACGGCTTGCGCCAGCGCCAGGTTCCCTTCCGGCATGCCGAGAAAATCCACGGCATCGCGGGCGGCCATGCATTGCGAAAGCGCGTTAGGATCGGCCAGGCCGATGTCTTCGACCGCCATGCGCACCACCCGGCGGGCAATGTAAAGCGGATCCTCGCCGGCTTCGAGCATGCGACCCAGCCAGTAGAGCGCGGCGTCGGGATCGCTGTTGCGCACCGATTTGTGCAGCGCGGAAATCAGGTTGTAGTGCTCTTCTCCGGCTTTGTCGTAGCGCAGGACCCGCTTCTGCAGCGCGTCCTGGACCAGTTCGTCGGAAATTTCCGCGCCCACTTCTTTCCCGTCGCGACCCCGCGCCAGGGAGGCCGCCACTTCCAGCACGTTGTACGCGCTGCGGGCGTCGCCGCTCGAATAGGCCGCAATTTTCTTCAGGACGTCGTCGGCAACCCGCAGCTTCATCGCGCCCAGACCGCGCTCTTCGTCGGCCAGCGCCCGCTGCAGAAGCTCGACAATCTGGTCTTCCGTCAGCGGCTTCAGTACGTACACCCGGCTGCGGGAAAGCAACGCGGAAATGATTTCGAACGAGGGATTTTCCGTGGTGGCCCCGATCAGGCGGATGTTGCCTTTCTCCACATGCGGCAGGAACGCATCCTGTTGGGCTTTGTTGAAGCGATGGATCTCGTCGATGAAGACGATCGTGCGCGTGCCGTACTGCCGGGCGCGCTCCGCGTCCGCCATGACCTGCTTGATTTCCTTGATGCCGGTGAGCACGGCGGAGAACTCAACGAACTCGGCCTTGGTCATGTGGGCGATGATCTGCGCCAGCGTAGTTTTGCCGGTGCCGGGCGGTCCCCAGAAGATTAGCGAGCCGATGTCGTCGCGCTCAATCTGCGTGCGCAACGGCTTGCCCGGACCGACCAGGTGCTCCTGGCCGACGAATTCATCCAGCGTGCGGGGACGCATGCGGTCGGCCAGCGGGCGAGTGCGGTCGCCGGGATTATCGGCATTCGGAATGGTTTGAAACAGACTCATGCAAACAAGTTCACCACGGAGACACCGAGGCTCGGAGAAAACCAGGAAATTCGCAAGACCTTTTCGTTTCCTCCGTGTCTCCGTGGCTCCGTGGTGAAATGCCTCATTTGGATTGCCTCATCACTTCATACAACACGATACTCGCGGCCACGCCCGCATTCAGTGACTCCACCTCCGGCGCCTGGGGAATGGCCACGACCTCATCCATCTCTTTGATGAGGTCGCGGGGCAATCCCGCGCCTTCGCTGCCTATAAAAATAGCCATCGGCCCGGCCAGCTTTGCCTGATCGAGCCGCGTCCCCTTGTGCGACGCGGTGGCCACCAGTCGCAGGCCGAGCTCCTTCATGCGGCCCAGCGCTGTGGACAGTTTTACCCGCGCCGCCGGCAGCCGGAAAACCGAACCTGCCGAGGCCCGCACAACTTTGGGATTGAACGGGCTAACCGTGCCCTCTCCCAAAAGCGCGCCGCCGGCGCCGAAGGCCTCGGCGGAGCGCAGGATTGTCCCCAGATTTCCCGGGTCCTGCACTCCGGCGATAGCCAGCAGGGGTCCCACTTTAGACCTGGCCAGCACATCTTCCAGCGAGAATTCCTTCCACCGCGCCAGCGCGGCCACGCCCTGGGGAGCGTCGCTGGGGACGGCGCTCGAAAACAGCTTGTCAGGCAGCAGCAGGGTCTCAACTTGGGCGCCGAGTTGAGAGAGGAGCTTTTCCGCCCTGCCCAGCGCTGACTCGCTGAAAAAGACCGCCCGAAACCGCAGGCCGCTGCGAATGGCTTCTTCCATAATGCGGAAGCCTTCAATGGCGCAATAGCCGTCGGAAGTAAGCTCGCCGCGGGCAAAGGCCCGCCGCAGGTCTTTGACCAGCGCATTGTGCCGTCCCTCGACGCGGCGCAGGCGGGCATTCGCAGGCGGGCCGCCGGTAGCTGTGGTTGCCTTCATCTTCCTGTAAGTTCGCCCAGAATCATACCTGTTCCTCTCGGCTTTCTGCGCTTTACCATGTTATGTTAGCTTTCTCGATTTCAAGACCTGGGATGGGAAGGGACCTGTAAGTGCGTGTAGAGATTGTCAAGATCAATTGCGATAACCCGGAAGCGTCACTCATCCGCTACGCCGCGGACCAGATTCGTGCCGGCGAAGTATTGGGCATGCCCACGGACACGTTTTATGGGCTGGCCGCCGATCCTTTTAACTTGCGCGCGGTGGATCGCGTGTATGACATCAAGTCGCGTTCCCGGCACAAACCGCTGTCGCTGCTGATCGCCGACGTGGACCAGGCGGAACAGCTGGCACAGGATCTGCCGGAGGAGTTTTACGCTTTGGCGCGGCGTTTCTGGCCCGGACCGCTCACCATGATCGTGAAAGCTTCCTCGCGTCTGCCCCTGAAGGTGACGGCCAACACCGGCAACGTCGCGCTGCGAGTGCCCAAGGCTCCGATCCCGCTGGCAGTTGTGCTGGCGGCGCAGATTCCGATTACCGCCACTTCCGCTAACCTGAGCGGAGAGTCCGAGTGCACCAGCGCTCTGGCGGTCCGCGATCAACTGCAGGACCGCATCTCGATCATCGTCGATGGCGGCACTTCGCCGCGGGAAGTAGCATCGACCATCATCGATCTCACCGATGAAGAGGCCCGCTGGCGCATCATGCGGGAAGGCGCCATCCCAGCCCAGGAGATTTCCGAGTTTTTCGCGCAAGGATGAATCGAAAAGAAGATCGGCGGCCCACCCCCTGGCCCTTGTGGGTAGTGGCGCTGGCTGCGACCGCGGTCGCGGCCTTTCTAGGGATCACCAGCATCCGCATCGTGCACCAAGCCGGCTTGCAGCAAGTTGGCCCGGCGGATGCCATCGTGGTCTTCGGCGCGGCTGAATACGCCGGACGCCCCTCCCCTGTCTTCCGCGCCCGTCTCGATCACGCCTACGATCTGTTCCAACGCGGCGTCGCTCCGGTGGTCATCACCACCGGCGGATCGGGCGCCGACCCAACTTTCAGCGAAGGCGGAGTGGGCCACGACTACCTGATGCGCCGCGGTATTCCCGAGCCCAGGCTGATCGCCGAGACCCAGGGCTCCGACACTGCTTCCTCCGCCGAACGGATCGCCGTAATCATGCGCACTAACCGCATGCACAGTTGCGTGGCGGTCAGCGATGCCTACCACGTGTTCCGCATCCGCAAACTGCTCGAATACGAAGGAGTAAAGGTGTACGTGGCCCCGCGTCCGGACTCCCGCCCGCGATCGGCCTGGCAGCGGGCGCTGGCCGTACTGCGCGAAGCCGCCAGCTATCTGGTATGGAAACTGGGCATTCCGGCGTAGCGCATTGTCATCCTGAGCGGAGGGGAAAGTTCGCTGCGCGAACGTTCCGCGCAGTCGAAGGACCCCTATAGCATCGACGTACCCGGAAAGTCTTGGAAATTGATCTTCGTCTCCCTCGCAAAGGAGAGCGCGCGACAAGCGCGGTCGCAGCCGATAAGCTTATAGGGGTCCTTCGACTCCGCCACGGCTTCGCAAAGCGAAGCCGTTTCTCCGCTCAGGATGACACCCAGCCCATTTTCTTCCTCAACTCCGTGATATGGGCCACGTGGTGCCGTCCATGCCAGGAATACAGCGCCAGGTTTTTCTCCAGCGGCATGATGCCCAGTTCCGGATGATGGAAGGCGCGCTTCCAGTCCCGCGGTTCGAGCGAGCGCAGCAGGCGCACCCAGCGATTGTGCAACGAGTCGAGCAGCGACAGCGAAACTTCAAGCGGAGTGGACCGCACGTCTGCCAGATTCGCCCAGCGATCTTCCATGTACGGCTTGATCGTCGGTGCGTCTTCGGTCAACGCCAGCTTGAAGCGGATGTAGGCATTCATGTGGCTTTCGGGAACATGGTGGGTCACTTGCCGCACCGTCCATCCGCCGTCGCGGTAAGGAGTTTCGATCTGCTGCGGCGTCAGGCCTTGCACCGCGGCCCGGAGGGCTGCCGGAGCCTGCTCGATATCTCGAATGAATTGCTGATGCTGTTCCGTGTCCGGGGGACCGTCATAAATAAATTTTCCAATGGGATATCGCGGATCGCTCATCCTTGGCTCCTCAAGCTCGCGGGCGAGTCGCCCGCGACCACAACCCTCTGCACGACTAACAGGAAACTTGAAAGGCGGGAGAAAAGCAACGGAGAATCACGATCTTCAGAAGATAGATGTTCCGGCTAGCGCACGAGCGCGAGAATGCGCACCGGAGCGGTCGATCCTCCCGTCACTTTCACGGGAGCCACCATGGCAACGGCGCCGTTGGCGGGCATGCGGTCAAGGTTGGCCACATTGGCCAGAACATAAAGGCCGTGCTCCGCCGCATATTGAGCGACGGCAAATTTCCTGGCCGCGCCGCGATCCAGATTGGCGGTATCGATGCCCAGGCCGAGAGCATTCCGCCCTTCCGCCAGGAAGCGGGCCGCGTCCTGGGAGTATCCGGGAAAGTGCATGCCGCCTTGGGCGTCCGCATTGCGATAATTCCTGGCCGAGCTCCAGCGCGAACCCCATCCCGTGCGCGCCATCACGATCGCGCCCAGTGGCATCGGCCCATTGGCCTGTTCCCAGCGGGCAATGTCCTCGACCGAAACCTCGTAGTCCGGATTGCTCTTGACGCTGGCGCTGACATCGAGCACCACCAGCGGACCAATCAACCGGCCGGCCGGAATCTGGTCGACTGTCCACATGCCCCGGCGCAAACGGGCGGGAGCGTCAATGCGGGTGGCAAACTGTTCCGAAGCCTCGGACGAGGAAATCTTTTCGGACAAGGCCACGGTCTCGAGCCGATAACCGGGGTTTTGCGGCCTTTCAAAACCGCCAGCCGGCAACGAATGCGTCAGATCTACAACCTCGCGGAAAGCGCCCGGCTGGGTCGTCTCCGGACGCGTTTGAGCAAACAAGAACAGCGCCAGGGCCAGCACGGAACCAATGACAAACGTATGAATCTTCATTACTTCTAAACGTCTTTCGTTGCTTTTCAGGTCCCGCCGAGAGAACTCTGGAAACCCAACTAAAGCAGTGAGATGCGAGCATCATCCTGGGAAGATGCTCTTTCCAGATTCTCGCCCGGATGGCCACCTCCGGCAAGGCCCATAAGTACATGAACTACCGGGGTAAATCGCGGAATATCGAGGCAATCAAGCCAGCAAGAACGCAGCCAGCACAGCGATCAGGGTTCCCAGGAAGTTAACTGAGTCGTTATTAACCAGGTGACGTCTCTCCAGCCACGCGCCCAGAAAACTATCGGCCATCATGCCCACGATGGCGGCGCCCGCGGAAATTGGCAGCCAGCGCAAAGACAGCAGGCCCCCAAGAACGCAGACCGAACTCACAACCCCGGCAGCGAGGACTCCGGCCAGGGTTCCGATCAGGCTCACCGCGCCATCGGTTCCCGGCGGGACCAAGCTCCAGGTGGTAATCAGGCGGGCACTCTGGCTGTAGGCCTGGCCTAGTTCGCTCGAAACCGTGTCGGCGGCGGCCTCGGAAAGCGCTGCCGCCACTGCCAGCAGGAAGAACGCCCGGTGGGGACCGAGGAGGGAAAGCGCCGCACAGGTTGTAGCGACGCCGAGATTGGCCAGGACCTGGGAGCCCTTGCGGCCTTCCCGGCCTTCCGCAGTCCCCAACTTCTGTTTGCGCTGGTAGCCGACCCGGGTCGTGACCCAGGCCAGCGCGAAAACCGAAACCAGAGCTGCAAAAGCTCCCGGTCCGCCGCCCAGGTAGAGGACAAAGCAGCTGACCGCTCCCACCAGCGCGCCCGAGTTCGTCACTCCGCGCATCCAGCGGGCGAGCAGGGCAAAGGCCAGGGTGACCAGGGCCGCGATGACCCAACGTCCTTCACTGCCAGCAACACCCAGGCCGACTACGTCGCCGTGTAGGGAGAGGTCATACACATCGGTCACGATAAATGGCGCCGGTCCACAATGGCATCCGGCTCATCCACAATATATAGCGTTGCTCCGCAGGTCATCCCACAGATAGGGCTTGGTCTTCGGATTACCCGTGACCACGGCTTGCATCAAAGTCCCCTGGGTAGTCTAAACTGCACTACGCTTGGGCCTTTTCTGCTTCGAGGGAAAACTATGGCAGCCTCTGTCTGGTCGGGATATCTTACTTTCGGCTTGATCTCCATGCCGGTGCGTCTTTTCTCCGGCGCGCGCAGCAGCGGCATCTCTTTCAACATGTTGCATCGCGACGACCTGCAGCGGGTCAAGCAGCAATATTATTGTCCCGCCGACAACAAAGTGGTGGAGCGCAACGAGATCGTAAAGGGCTACGAGTTTCGCAAGGGCGAATACGTGGTCATCGAGCCCGAAGAGATCAAGAAGATCGAGCCGCAGACCGCCAAGACCATGGAGATCCTGGAGTTCGTCAAAGCCAGCGAAGTCGATCCCGTATTCTTCGAGTCGTCGTACTACATGCTGCCGGAAGAGGCGGGACGCAGGCCCTACGGCTTGCTGACCAAGGCCCTCGAAGAAAGCGAGTATGTCGCCATCGCCAAGCTGACCATGCACAACCGCGAATACACCGTGTTTCTGCGTCCCCATGCCGGCGGACTCATGCTCCACACCATGTATTACGCCGACGAAGTTCGCCAGGTGGAAGGCTTCGGAGCGCCCGACGTCGAACTGAAAGAAGCGGAAGTCAAAGTCGCTCACCAGTTGATCGAGGCCCTGGCCGCGGAATGGGACCCGGAAAAGTACCACGATACTTTCCAGGAAAACGTGAAAAAACTGATTGAGACCAAACTCGAAGGCGGCAAGATCACCGAAGTGGAGAAGCCGAAAAAGCTGGCCCCGGTGGTGGACCTGATGGCTGCCCTGAAACAAAGCCTGGCCGAGATGGAAGGGAAAAAGAAGCCGGCCGCACCAGCGCGGGAAGCTGCTTCCGGGAAGCGGTCGAGAGGCAAGGCGTAGAGCAACGCGCACTTGGCAATTGGCAATTAGCCTGCCCTTGACTACCGGCATTTGAAATTTCCTTACAGCTGTGCCTCGACTCTCTGTCCAACAGATAATTCTCCGTCAATTCTTGAGAGCAGCCCTTTGTCTGCCACCTGGGCATCAGACTGGAAGGCAAAGGCTAAGAGCCAAGGCCAATTGCTAAGTGCCAATGCCAAGTGCTGATTTCGCCCGCCTGGCGCATATTCCAACCAACCATTAAAATAAAACACTCTTTCGGATCATCGTGAGTTCATGGATCGTTCTGGGGTGCGGATGAAGTTTTGGCGCGGGGCCCGCGTATTGGGCGTTCTGACTCTTGGCCTGATCGGCATCAGTTGCGGAGACCAGTACCGTCCCGTGGCCGTTCCCATCATCCCGCCTCCGCCCGATCCCCAAGCCGTTCACTTCGTGCTGGTGTTCAGCATCAACGGCGCCATTGACCCTGGCGCCAGCAGCCGGGTGGACGTTTCCGGTGATACCAACATCGGCGTCGCCCAACTCGGACTGGGGCCTGCCCACGCCACACTGCTCCCGAATGGCAGCCGCGTGTACGCCGCGAATACCCGGGAGGATTCGGTTTCGTCGTATTCCCCGACCCCGGCCTCGACCGGCACGGTGGTCGCGACGACATCTCTCCCGGCGGGTTCGAACCCGGTGTTCGTCCACTCCACGGAGAACGGCGTGGTGTACGTCGCCAACTTTGGGAACAATACGGTCGCGGCGATTTCGACCGCCACCAACGTTGCGTTTAACCCCCTGATCACGGTGGGCTCTCACCCGGTCGCTCTGGCGGAAACTCCTGACCAGAAGAAGCTCTACTCCGTCAATCAGGGCGACGGCACCGTGACCGCCATCAGCGTGGTCGACCGCACGGTGACCCAGACCATTGCCACCGGAACCAATCCGGTATGGGCGGTGGCGCGCTCCGATAGCGCGAGGATTTACGTCCTCAACAGCGGCAGCGGCACCGTATCCACGATTGACACGGTGAGCGACACCCTGCTGAGCTCCGTGCCGGTGGGCGCCGGTGCGAATTACATGGCCTACGACGGCAAGCTGAATCGCCTCTACATCACCAATCCCACGGCCAATACCGTGACCGCCCTGAATGTTTCCTCGGATCCGCCGGCGGTCCTCTTTGTGACTCCAGTCGCCCCCGGCCCGGTTTCCGTGGCCGTGCTGCCTGACGGCAGCCGGGCATATGCGGTGAGTTCCGCGAAGATTCCGCCCTGCACTTCCGATCCCCTGGATACCCAGCTTTGCATCAGCTCCGGAGTGACAGTCATCAACGCCGGCGACGGCAGCGTCCGGGCGACGGTTCCGCTGGAGCCTACAGTCAACATTACCGGGGCCTCGCAAAGCGGCTCCAGCACCACCTACAGCTACATTCTGATTTCTGGTCCGGCGCTCCGTCCGGGCATGGAAATGGTGGTTTCGGGCATGGCGGACACCGGGAACAACGGCACATTTGCGATTGCGGCGGCCAATGCCGGAGAGTTCACGGTCGTCAACGGCGCCGGGACCAACGCCAACGGTCAGAGCGGGACAGGAACGGTCGTGGTCGAGATTTCGACCGCCAACCCGACCGGTTGCGACGTGAGTGGCCTGGGCGTGCCCGGCGGCGTGCTGGGCGGCGTGCGCTTCCGCTTGTCCGCTGCCGCGTCGGCCGAGAGTACCAAGGTGGTGATAGGAAAGTGCGATGCTGGCAGCACAACCATCCTCCGCACTTCCGATGACACGCCGGTGCTCGACATGCCTGCCCCTCTTAGCGCTGTCACTCCACCCAACGGCGGAAACGCGTTGCCGCAGAATCCCGTGTTCGCCCTGGCCGGACCGTAAGGCAGAGGTCGGACGTCGGACGTCGGACCTCACAATCGGACTTCCAACCAGATAGTTAGTCCCCTTCTAACCTTAATTCTGACAGCCTTAGAGTTGCGCCTTGAGTCCGCTATGGCTCGGACAAGAGTGTGCACTATTGCTCAGACAGTTCCTCCCGGCCAAGGTTAAGCTCAGATGCCAAGGCGGGAGAAACCATGACAAACCAAACGCCCGAAAAGCCGGCACAGCGTCAGCAGCAGACCAAGGCAGAACCTGCTTTTCCGGTGTGGACAGTCCCGACGTTGGCTGATCTTCTGCAGCGGCTTTCAGTCAATCCTGGGAGCGGACCAAAGCACTCCCAGTAATTGACCATGGACAGCAACAAGACCCGGCGGACATTCGAGGCCCTAAGAACCGAACTGATGGCCATTGCCGAGAGCGACCGCTTGTATTGGCCGCAAAGGAACAGCAGCCGTGAAGACCGCGCGAAATATCAGCGGCGCCAAGAACGCCTGAACGAAATCAGGCTGGAAATGATGGCCCTGGGCTCCCACACCGCGCAATAGCCTGAGAAGTAGGGAACACAAACCGGAAGTGCGTGTGGGCTCGCCTGAGTTCCCTGGAATCAGCGTAAGCCCTTTCTGCGATTTCCACGGATCGGAGTTCTTGCTCCTCTGCGATCACGTCTCCACCACCAGGTGCCGCCATGAATTGCCACTACGGCCAGTAGCACTATCAACACCAGCCAGACGATATTGACCATTGGCTCCGAGGCCTTTCCTCGCCCGTCCCGTCAGATTCCGGGAAGGCAGTGAACCACGAGCTCCTGAGCGGTGCCAAAAAGCGGGGCCGTGAGCAAAACTGACCAGCCAGGAGCCATCGGTTTCAGCATAATTAGAAACATGTCATGTGCAGTACTGGAGGTTCTATGTTAGGTTACGGTTTGGCAGGGACAATCGTTGTAGTTCTGGTGATTGTGTTTATCATCCGCGCTCTATGAGCCCTAAACTCTGGGCGCGTTTCCCGCACGCGCCCACATTCTCAGCCTGCAGGCATACTCAATCCATGTCGGGAACGGCCGGCCGCCGGCCCTCGCTCAATTCTGTTCCTAGGGATGCGCTTTCCCATTGTGCCCACTGCTTTTGCTTACGTCCTCCTTGTGGGCATTCTCATTCCCGTATAGTCCATCCATTACCAGGGCGTTTGTCCTTATCCGCCCCATCCGTTCATAGATGTACTGGCGAAGGTCGGCCACGTCGAGAATGCGGCTGCCATTGTTAAGGTGTGCATAAATCAGGTCTTCCCTAAGACCTTCGAGCAGGGATAACGCGATTTGTCTTTGATCCATGTCCATAACAGCTCCACTGCGAACAACGTTTCTTTCATTAGTATGGCGTCATTAGAGAACCCTTAATCTGTGCATTTTTGATCACACGGTGAACCAAATAGTTTTGCCTGATCGCCGACGTAAGGTCTGAGGTCTGAGGTCCGAGGTCCTACTTCGTAGCGGCAGCCGCCTGGACGTCGGGCAACTGGATGTTGTAGCGCAGGGAAATGTTCATGAAGACGTTGCCTCGGGCGGTTTCGCAGCAGATAACCAGAGCTTCCGTGTCTTCGGAGTTCGTGGGACAGTGTTCCGAGGTATGCAGAGCCGGGGGATGCACGCGGAAATGGAAACCCTGATCGTTGAGGGTAGTGACTGCGTTTCCCGTAACCTGATTGGCCAGCTCGC
>CAVULZ010000013.1:0-76475 GCA_963742495.1 Terriglobia bacterium | reverse complement strand
ACAGCCGGTTGTTTCGAGCGACGTGCGGTTGAACATCGCATGTCTGGTGGTTAGCCAGATGGTGTTGTTTATGGCCCTAGTGTGGGTCCTGGCCTTCGTGCTCAATCGCGCCGAGGCGGAAAAGGCTAGCGCTCAGGATGCCCTGGCGCGGTCCGAAAAGCTCCTGCTGCAATCCCAGAAAATGGAAGCTATGGGTCTACTAGCGGGCGGCGTGGCTCACGATTTCAACAACCTGCTTGCCGTCATTAATGGCTACAGCGATCTGCTGCTGGAGCGCCACGATCTCCGGACCCGGATCGCCGCAGCCTCGAGCAGATCAAGCAGGCCGGAAGCAGCGCGGCTTCGCTCACCCGCCAGCTGCTGATGCTCAGCCGCCAGCAAGTGGTCGAGCCCGTGGTCCTCAATATCAACCAGACCGTCGGCAATCTGGACAAAATGCTCCGCCGCCTGATCAAGGAGAACATCCAATTCTCGTTTGTTCTGGATTCCCAGCTGGACTGGGTAAAAGCCGACCCGGGGCAGCTCGAACAAATCATCTTGAATCTGGTGGTCAATGCGCGCGACGCCATGCCGAACGGCGGGACGCTGCGCATCCAGACCAAGAATGTGGAGAAATCGGCCGCTCAAGCGGGCCCGGGGGCCTCGCCCAGCCGCTTCGTGCTGCTGGAAGTGACCGACACCGGGACCGGCATGGACCAGCAGACCCAGGCCCACATCTTCGAACCGTTCTTCACCACAAAAGCCGTGGGCAAGGGGACCGGCCTCGGCCTGGCGACCGTCTACGGAATCGTGAAACAGAGCAATGGCCACATCGAAGTCCAGAGCTCTCCGGGCCGGGGATCGTCTTTCCAGATTTCTTCCTCGAGGCCCAGGCATGCACCGTCGTCGAGCCCGGCAAAGAAGCAACCGAAGCGCCTTTCTCGGGGAAACCATACTCGTGGTCGAAGATGCCGCACCCTTGCGGGACCTGATTTGCCAGGCCTTGAACGTCGCCGGTTGCAATGTGTTGTCGGCGCCCGAGGCCCAGGAAGCTTTGCGCATCCTCAACCAGCAAAAAGGTGTGATCGACCTGCTGATCACGGACGTCATCATGCCGGGAATGAATGGTCCGGCTCTGGCGACAAGTCCGCGCCCTGCGTCCCGAAACGAATACTCTACATGACCGGTTATAGCGGGCGAAGTCCGTGCGCTCGGACATGCTGATTCCGGGTGTATCTTTTATCCAGAAGCCCTTCACTCCCGCCGACCTCCGCCGCAAGATCCGCAAAATGCTGGCCGACAAGCCGGCCTCTGCCACGAAAGCCGCAGCCGCAGGCCAAATGTAGGCGCGAGCGGGGCTCGCGCCTACACTGACGGTCCATGGCTCGTGGCGAATTCCGGTATACTTTGCTAATTCTGAGATTTCGCCTGGAAAATCCGCTGGTTTCGCAGCCCGCTCCCTAGCATGCCTCAGGTCCAATGCAAGGCAGTCCTGTTCGATCTGGACGGCGTCCTGATCGACTCCACTCGCGCTGTCGCCCGGGTCTGGCGTCGCTGGGCGGTTGAGCACGGTTTTGACCCCGACCAGGTGGTGGCGCGGGCCCACGGCCGTCCCAGCCTCACCACCGTCCGCGAATATCTGCCCAACGCCGATCACGCCGCCGAGAACCGCGAAGTCGAGCGCCGCGAGATGGAGGACCTGGAGGGCGTGGTGCTGCTCCCCGGCTCGGCGCGGCTGCTGGCTGAATTGCCCCCGGACCGCTGGACCATCGTGACTTCCTGCACCCGTCCGCTGGCCGAGACGCGGCTCCGCGCCGCGGGCCTGCCGGTTCCCGAACGCATGGTCACCTCGAACGATATAAAGAATGGCAAGCCGCATCCCGAGCCCTACCTGAAAGGCGCTTCCGTACTTGGATTTCCGCCGCCGCCTGTGTCGTCGTGGAAGATGTGCCGGCCGGCATACGCGCCGGCAAGGCATCCGGAGCGAGTGTCATTGCCCTCCGCACCACGGTGAGAGATCCCGAACTCGTCGCGGCCGGAGCCGATTGGGTACTGAACAATTGCAGCGACATTTCCGTCGGGACGCCAGCTTCCGATCTCACCCTGATTCTTAATCCGTCACCAACCACGTAGGGGCAGATGTCCTCATCTGCCCAGTCGAGCGCAGCTCGACAGCTGTTCTTCATGTCGCGAGTCGAAAGCGGAGTTTGCTCCGCCGGGCGGACGAGGGCGTCCGCCCCTACGGAGCTCGTGGCGATTCTCCCTCTGCCGGTGGGATAATGGCGGCAAGGAGATCTCCCATGACCGATCCCAAGCCTGCGCTTACCCGCCGCCAGTTTCTCGAAACCGCCGCCGGCGTTACCGTGGCGGCAGCCTGTTGCCGCGCGTATGGGCCGCCGAAATCAAGAACGGCATTCCCTATCGAACCCTGGGCAACACCGGCGAGAACGTCTCCTGCATCGGCTTGGGCGGATATCACGTCGGCATGCAGACGCGACGAACAGGAAAGCATCCGCATCATTCGCACCGCGCTCGACGACGGCATCAACTTCCTCGACAACTGCTGGGACTACAACGACGGCGCCAGCGAAGTCCGCATGGGCAAGGCGCTGCGCGATGGATACCGCAAGAAAGCCTTCCTGATGACCAAGATTGACGGCCGCACGCGCGAAGGCCGCGGCCAGCCAGATCGACGAGTCGCTGCGCCGCCTGCAAACCGACACCATCGACCTGCTGCAGTTCCACGAAGTGATCCGCGACGACGACCCCGATCGCATCTTCGCCCCGGGCGGCGGCATGGAGGCCGTCGTCGACGCCAAGCAAGCAAGGCAAAGTCCGCTACATCGGCTTCACCGGACACAAGAGCCCGGAATTCACCTGAAGATGCTGAACACCGCCTTCGCCCACAATTTCACCCTCGACACCGTGCAGATGCCGCTCAACGTCATGGATGCCCACTACGACAGCTTCGAGAAGAAGGTGCTCCCCGTGCTGGTGAAGCACAACATCGGAGTGCTGGGCATGAAGCCCATGGGCGACGGCTTGATCCTCAAGAGCAAAACCGCCGAACCCGGTCGAGTGCCTGCACTACGCGCTGAACGCTGCCGACCAGTGTAGTCATCACCGGCTGCGATTCTCTGCCCATCCTGCAACAGGCGCTGAAAGTGGCACGCACCTTCAAGCCCCTGAGTCGGCGAGCAGGTCGCTGCGCTTCTTGGCCCGGACGGCGCCGGTAGCCCAAAAAGGCGAATGGGAGCTCTACAAGACATCACACAACTTCGACGGGACGTATCAGAATCCGCAGTGGCTGGATTAGCTGGATTGGGTTCTGGGGGGCTCTGCGTAGGTAGCGAGTCGTTACACTGGCGTCCAATCAATGAATGTAGTGGCGACTCAAGCTACATATTTTCCCAAGGATTTGGAAGCCAGACTAACACTGCCAGAGCCACCGCCGAGGCCACGATGAATCTGAGTACTCGCGACTTCGGAGAGCGCGTCAACCAAGCCGTGAATGTGAAGAACGTCGCACTGCTGCTACCGGCAATAGCGATGCAGGCCCAGTGAGAGTGCGCATGCTGTCCCCGGAGCAATAACGGTAGCTCTCTTCCAGCCAGAATAGAGTGAAGGATAGTACGCTGAAATATTTCCCTCCATTGACGAGAAGCTCGGCTAGTGACATCCAGCAGATTAAGGCCGAAACCGCATAGATGGCCGCATACTGTAACCAGCCCCATCGACATTCACGCGACATGTTCATTCGATGTGAAACTCGGGTCAGCAAATTCCAAACACGTTCATTGTAGATAGGAAGGGCAGAGCGGGAGCATTACTCTTGTAATCGCATTATAAAAGGGCGCCCCTTTGGGAGTAGGTTATGAGCACGCAAGCACATCACCTACGAAAAGGAGCACCCTCGTGAACAGTGAAAAGTATATTGGGCTCGACGTGCATCAAGCAACCATCTCGGTCGCGGTGATGGATTCCAGAGGCAAGGTAGTCATGGAGTCCATCCTGGAGACCAAAGCGGCGACCCTTCTTGAGTTCTTCGCGGGACTGCGCGGAACTCTGTCAGTCACCTTCGAAGAAGGCACCTGGGCGGCCTGGCTGTACGATCTGCTCAAGCCACATGTTCAGAAGTTAGTGGTGTGCAATCCGCGGAAGAACGGCTCTGCTTAAAGACGGCAATAAGAGCGACAAGATCGATGCCCGCAAGCTGGCGGAACTGTTACGCCTCGATAATCTCAAGCCGGTCTACCATGGCGAGACGGGCGTGCGCATGCTGCGCGAGCTGGCCCGGAGCTACCTGACCTTGGTCAAAGATCTGACGCGAGTCATGAATCGCCTGAAGGCGATGTATCGCAGCTGGGCGATTCCCTGTGCCGGACGGGACGTCTACTACACCCGTCATCGCGCCGAGTGGCTGAGCAAGATCCGCGAGGCAGGTGTGCGCCGTCGGGCCGAGCACCTCTACCAGCAACTGGACATGTTGCAACACTTGCGCCAGCAAGCGCGGCGAGAACTGCTAGCGGAAAGTCGGAAGCATTCCATCACCGCCAAGCTACGGCAAATTCCGTCGCTCGGACCCATTCGCGCGGCTCTGATGGTGGCTCTGATCCAGACGCCGCATCGTTTCCGCACCAAGCGACAGCTGTGGGCCTACAGCGGACTGGCATTGGAAACCCGCACGAGCGGGGAACACTGCTACGTCCAAGGGCAACTGCGGCGCTCCAAAAAGCAGGTCTCCATTCGGGGTCTGAACAAGGATCATAACCACGATTTGAAAGGTCTATTCAAAGCTGCCGCCACCAGGGCGAGTGTACAGCCCGGACCGTTTCAGGATTTCTACCAGAGATCGCTGGCCAAAGGCATCAAGCCGACGATGGTGCGTCTTACGCTGGCGCGCAAGATCGCAGCCATTACGCTAACACTTTGGAAGAAGGGAGAAAACTTCGACGCTGAGAAACTAAAATCGCAAGCCGCTTGAGCGTCTCGGGTGAAGAGCCCTTTCCATCTCCGGCGATCTTTGTCTGGTGGTGGCCAGTTGGTTCTTGAGACGTTCGGGTTCGAGGGTGAGCATCCCAATCGCCTGTAGGCGCATAAGTGTCGATGGCACTTAGCCTCTGTGAAATCCCTATGCCCTCTCGGATAACCCGAAAAAGCACTAGGCCACGAGCCTCAGATAGATCCATGGTTGACACCGTACAACCGCCGCGCTTGCCAGTTTCGGAAACCGATCGGCGTCGTCGCTACTAACTGAAGATGAAGCTGCTGAGATGGAACAACGCAAGACCCCAAGGATCACAGAGAAAGAAGCAGAACCGAGAGCCTCGCATAGCGGACAGGGGCTGGAAGTCAACAAAAGTTTCTCCACTTCCGGTCGAGGGAGAAATATTTTTCTTGACATTCCCCTTTATAGATCAGGCGATTGCACTCAGAACTCAGAGTCCGGGAAGAGGGCTGGGCAGCCGACCGAAAGCGTTCGGGACGCAGAGCAAACAGGCAACCTGGCTACTTCGCAGGCCAGCGCGAATCAATTTCCTTGATAATCTCCTCTGCCCAGCGCACCGCGTCAGCAATCGCGCTCATTGTGGCAGGCGCTCGCTTCCCTCCGTCGTACTGAGCCAGTTTCCGCGCTGCAAGAATTGAAGCCATGATCCCTATCACGCGTTTACGGGATTCGTCCACTTGCCAAGGGTAGCACTTTCGCCTTATATTCGCTATCCATGTTGTTTGGAGATTCCTCGGCGCTTGGGTTTCAGAAAGTTCCAGCCGTTTTCCAACCGATGGTATGACATATTTTCTACTGCACGTAGCAATTGGGAGATCATGATGGAGAGATGGCGTATTGACGCTACCAAGTTTCAGCAGCAGCTAGGAGAGCTAGCGACCACCATCGCCTACAAGGTGCAGCGAGAAGGCGTGCCGACTCTAAGCCCTATGGCCGCTGCGGATATTTACGTCCTGATTCGACAAGCACAGCGCAGCTATGACCTCTTCTTCTACCTCAACGCGGAGGAGCACAGGGCCGAATCTGGCTGGAGAGCGTATTACACGACTGCGGCACTGCCTGCAATACGCTCCATGATCGACTGTCTCTACAACATCACCGTCATGCTTGAAGACCCGCAGACCAAACCCCTTGAATTTCGCCGAAGCGGGTACAGGAGCGCTCTGGAAGCACTTGCCGAAGATGAATTGAAATATGGCAATGACCCCGATCCGGCATGGGCAGAGTGGCTAGAGAACTATCGTGAAAGTCTTCAGTCAGGAATGCGCCGTGATGGCTTCAGTCTGAACGATGTGATGACCTCAAAAAGATGGCCTCTTCTCGGCACATATTTGCGGAAGAACAAAGATACGCCGCTTACCGACCACCAGACCTTCCTCAAGACTTTAACTTTGGGATTCTGGCGCGAGTACTCTGAATACTCTCATGGAACCTTTCAGGGTCTACTGAAGGTAGGAATGATGTACATGCAAGCCGACGTGCCACACGAACACAGGGAGAAAGTGGACGAAAAGTCGTTGAACGTTATCTTCGGTCACATCGCTCGTGCGGCAGCGATTCTTCTTTGCATCCTGACAGAGCTACAAGCATATTTTCGCTTTGACGGTGCGCGCATCAATGAGCGACTACACGAAGTGTGGAATGCGCTTGTTGGCGCTCCTGAAGTGAAGGATCTGTTCGACACGCGCTATGCCAAGTTGATGAAGGATAGGAAAATTGAGTCATAGGATGTAAAGACTCGGGCTTATGAGCCAATTCTGTCAAATCGAGTACGTAGACAGTGACGGCGACGTAGGTTCTCTCCTACACTCGGGAAGGGGCCAATCTTCTATGCACCAAATTCCCACATGGTTGAAAGCCCGGATTGCAACATTCACCCTGTTGCCGGATTACGGCAAAGCAACTGCCAAACAATGGATGAATATTCTATTCGGAGAAACCGTGGTCGGTACAATATTTCTCATCTGGTGGGCGCTAACAAATCCAAGGAATCCACCACTTATCTTGATCTTCGTCGTGGCCGTGATTGTCGCTGGATATTTCGTTTGGCGTGCCGACCATATTCGACTGATACCCAAATTGGCAGTACAGTCCACCCGCCTCGAAAGCACTAGGGTAAGGGAGGATGACAGAATCGTAATTCGCACCTTTTGCCAAATTGTCCCAACATGTCTAACGGAGGGAACGGTCTATGAATGCGTCGGCCATCTACAGGCGATAAGAAAGTGGGTCATAGATAGTTGGCAAGATACGGCTCTCGGTCCGATGATTCTGCAATGGGGGCACTCTCGTGAGCACGAAGCCACGCTTCATAAGGGAGCAGAAAATGTGCTGAACATATTTTTTATCCAACAGCACGACCATCAAATCATCCCGTGCGTAGATGCAGATATTGACTGGCCCCAAATCCGCATTACATTCTGTCGGTTACCCGGAGATCGAGAGGCTTACCAATTTGATATTTCCATTACGTACTCTCAAAGAGTCAATGGAAACTTAGAAAACATGTCTCCAATCTACGCTTGCCTCGAAGCTGAAATGGGAGACGACCCCTACAATCCAGTGCTAAGGCTGAGTCAGAGAACAGTATGAACAGCCGGTGGCTGGCATTCATGTGAACTGGCTTGTGCGGAGGTGGAGAATGAATTGTCAGATTGAATACGGATACAGCGATAGTGACATCGGTAGGCTTGCGCCTGCTCCAGACTCTCGAAGCGTTGTCCTTTGAGAGGGGTTTTCTTGGCGTGGCCCACGGCCGATTCGACCTTGCCTTTTCGATCTGGATCCTGGATCCGGCAGGGTAGGGCGACGGCACCGTAATGGGCGAGCACGTCGCGATAGAGGGGATTGAGTGTGGCGTCGTAGACGTCGGGAACGAGTACGCCTTCGCGGAGATTGTCCAGGACCAGGATGCGCGGAGCTCCGCCTAATCGACGAAATGCCTTCTCGTGGAGCTCGGCCCAGATGCGCGTACTGGAGCGGAAAACTAGCAGCCGTACTGCCTTGCGGCTATAGCCCAGCGTAAGCACGAACAAACGGGTGCGTCGGTACTTACCGCTTGGCGCTTCGCGTACCATCGGCCCGCTGCCATAATCGACTTGACCCTCTTCTCCTGGAGCGGTGAGGATCACCGCTCGCGCTTGTGGTACTTGGGCTCCGCGCAATTTGTATGCGAAGCGCCGAACGCTCTGATAGCCACTTTCGAATCCGTAGTCGGAGACCAGATCCTGCCAGATGGCCATGGCATTGCGATCTCGACTCAGACCCAGTTCGATGATTTCCCGGTAGGGTTCACAGGTGCTCCCCGAACCCACGGCTTTTGAGTTTTCTGGCTCCTTGCCGCTCAACCCAACGCCAAAGTCGGTGATCACCGCTATGGCCGGTTTTGAAGTTGCGGTTGCTTTTCCCTTCGTAGGAAGGTTTTCGGGGTTGGGGTTGGGGTTGAAGTTGAGGTGACCGCCAGACTCCGGAATGGCCGGTTTTGCTGCCTCCGAGCCGGTGATCACCTGTATGGCCGGTTTTGCCTTACCTTCGCGCTTCCATCTTCCCGGCGGCCATATTTCCACACCTGCGCCTCGCAGATAGGCGCTGATGGTCTCTCGACGCACTCGCGTGCCCCCTCCGCTGGGCTTGATCGTTATACTGAGTGCACAAAATCTGTGAAATCCTGAGGAACCGCGTGGAACCACCCTCTGGAACCACTTATCTATAACAAACGATTTGACTTAGTCCGATTTCGGGCGACAGTTCCGACTTCCCTAAGGTTTTAGAAACTGGGAACCACTCCCCATGGACTCCCCTTTTGTCCGTCCAATGGGTCGTCGGTAAGTGCTTTTCAATCTTTCAAACGGTCGGCTTCAATCCCTTGTTCCGCGCCCGGAACCCCTGCGGCCGACGCTGCCGGACAAACGCAACGCATTCCATCTCGCCACCGTCCATCGTGTGCTCGTCGCCAGACAGCACCACCAAAATCGGCCCACGGATAGAACTAGATCGGGAGTCCACCCTTTCTTGCGATGCGATCTAAGTCCAAAATCCCAAAATCCCAAATGGGCCAACGCTGTTAGCACGTTTTCCCCGCCGAGCCGCCCGCATCAGCTAGGAGACCTGAGGGACGTTACCCGCCCCAGCCCGCTCCAGCCCCAGAAAGCCGGTACGCCGTCAGGCCCCAGAATCCGATCCCAAAAGTGTCCCGGGGAGCGTCTTCGACTAAGCCGTCGGGCCGCCACAGGAGCCATCAGGTGTGGGGTCGGTGCCGGGGGCCATCTCGGCAGGGAGGTAACCTCCTCTCCCGGGGCTATTTTAACTTCTTACTGTGGTAAGGGGTTTTTATTTCAATATTTTACGGTCACATTTCGGGGCGCACTCCGATCAGGAGCCGAAACTGTGCGCTAGACCCGCGTAGGCCACGCGGTCACGCACGGATGGGGTCATGGGTGGGGTCTGGCGGCATGCCCTTGGACGGGTGGTCTTAAAGACCCCCTGTCCTGAATTCTTGTTTTTTGAATTGTCGGTAAGCCATTGATAAAAAATGACTTATGTGGAATAAATTTTCTATTCGAGCAACCCGTTTTGGCTCGCGTGTTCCCAAACCAGTTAGACCAGTGTTTTCAATGAGTTACAATGCTTTAAGCTAAAATCTCGTGCTCGGGTTCTGCCGACCCGTAATCGTACTAAGTTGTGGATTCAGTTACCTAGGATCACATTTCTGGGAGCGCCCCGATCAGGAGCCGAAATCATGTCAGCGAGACCCACATCCCAGACCCGAGTCGACCACTGTCGACGGTTGGCCACGATCCGTGGATACTATTGCAAACAAACGACTTAACATGCAATCCAAGTCAAGTGTACTGTCTCGTGTTCTGTCCGCATCCTGACCGCAAAAGGCCGTCATTCGACGCAACAATAGAGTGTAAAGTTGCGTCCTAGCAAGCCATTGCAAATAAATAACTTAAACAAGTGTCAGAAATTGACACAGCGATCGGTGGAATCGACGTCCATCAGCGTTGACGCGTAAGAACGGCTGAGCGTGGCCCCGGCGAGATTGGGGAACTCGGGCTTGGGTTATGGGATTCTCTCCGATATAATCCTCTACTCCGTTACTCATTCTCTCGGATATAATCTCTGTCCTCACTCTGTGCTCTCCTGATCCTACCCTGTGACCTGCATGCTTCTCCCTGCGTATCTTGTGGGCCGCCTTTCGGTCTTGATGGCTTTGGGCCGCCCTCAATCAGTATCACGGGCGGATGATGAGAGGCAGGCGATGGTCAGGGCCAAAGAAGCCGAACGAGATGCGGAAGTGGCAGCAAAAGCTGACGCAAAAGCCATGGCAGGCGCAGGTGCCCAGCCTCGTAATTGCGATTATGAGACCGCGCCGATTGGCAACAAACCTTGCCACTATGAACTGGAGAAGACTTGGCTGGACACATACAAATGGAAGCGAATGGAGGAACGATGAAGAGAACTAAAACCAAAATCAACGCAATGAAGCGGCCTGCTGATCTCATCGCTGCCCAAACGCGACTGCGTGCGAAGAACGAAGGCAGAACTACGACGGCTCCACAACCGTTCCTACCGCCGACCGATTCAGCGGTCGAACAGCACTTCACCCCGGCTCAAGTTGCCCAGCAGTGGGGCGTCTCTACTCGGACTGTTCGACGCCTCTTCGCGAACACACCGGGCGTCTTGAAGTTAGGAACCAAAGGCAAGCACGTCTCCCTTCGGATCCCGGGCCGTCTCCTCAAAGCGTATCACACGAAGTTGTCCGCACTCCGCGTCTCACACGGCGTCAGGATCACCAGTCTGGAGGAAGATAATGCCCACATCCTTGAACAAATCTCGGGACTCTGCGACAGCAGGTACACGTCCGACCCACGAACGAATCAGGCGTTTTCTCAGGAATGACTTGCTGGAAGGCATTCAGATGCACTCACGCTATGTTGCCGCTCTGAAGAAGATCTTTCCCGTTAGAAATGTTCGAGAAGCCACGCGTTGTTATTCGAGACTTGCTGGCCGAAGGCCAATTTTCGTCCGTCAGGCGATGCGACCGGGTCGGTGTACTTTGGTTTACGCCTCCATGTAGCAGGATAGTGGTCGTCCGCGTCCAATTCAACGCGGGCAAGAAAACATTCATTCCGAACATATCGAAACGATCAAACTCTTGCTGTCCGCGGTCCAACCCATACCCTGGAGCGAGCCTTTCGGAAGAGAAAGATCGTTTTCCCTGTTCTGTCCGCAAGTCAAGGATTCGGACTTGACCCGGCAAAAAATCGTCGCTGGCCAGCACGATTCGGGTGCCGTCCTGAGAAATACTCCACGTTAAGAACTTGGGCGACTGCAAATGAGTCTTTGCCAGCGCTTTACCTTGCCCGTTCATAGCATCGAAAGCGTAAAACGTTAGCTGATCGTTTTCCATGCGGCTCAGAAGGCAAGAGCTTCCGGGACGCGAAGGGCAATGTATGTACGTGGTGTTATCAGAAGGAAATTCCAGAATCTGCTGCGGAGTTCCACCCGCGGCAGGTGCCCTCATTACTCTAAGTGCGGTGGCCTTAATGTCGGGCGCAGACCAGTAGATAATCCACGCGCCATCAGGACTAATCTCGGGAGCGACCTGAATGTCTGGGCCGGGAGCAATGGCGGTGGCGGTCACGGGTTCCAATTGCAGCCGTGAAATTTGTCCTCTTCCAGTGCGACCCGATGTGAAGAGGATGGCACGACCATCGCCGAACCAGCCGTCTGGAGATTGATTCGTCTCGCCTTGCGTAAGGTTCCTGGGAACATCCAAGCCCGCGTCGTCTTTCTTCCACTCAGCCACGAACACATCCGAGGCGGCGTGGGCCTTGAGCACCAATAAACGCTGGCCACTGGTGCTGGCTGAGGGAACCAAAGGAAACGAGCGTTGCCAGTTGGCAATTCGAACAGGCTTGCCCGACGCCGTTCCGGTTTCCGGATTCGCCGCAACGGCCCACAGGTTGACTGATCCGTCGTTCGCCGGCTCAACAAGAGGAAACAAGAGACGTCCATCCGGCAGCCACAGCAATGCGGACCCATACAGGGGATCCGTTGCGATGTGGGCGTCTGAAATGATGTCCGATGGTTCTCCGCCAGTGAGCGAGATGGTGCGAATACTTTCGCTATCCTGGTTTTCCGCCAGATAGGCAAGCCGACGGCCTTCGGAAGACCAGGCCAGAGTAAGAACCTGACCCTTCATGTCTTCGAGAACCATATGGGCGTTGTCTCCGTTCGCATCCATCACCCAGAGCCGGTGACGGTCTTTGTCCACATAAGCGATCGAAGTTCCTTGCGGGGAGATTGCCGGTATCCAGACTTGCGATTTCACCAGTCGCGGAGCTCCGCCAAAAACGGATGCCGTCCATATGGAACGTTCCTCACCGTTTAGCACGCCAAGCAGCAAATTATTTCCATCGGGGAACCAAAGTATTGCTACAACCCGATGCTGCAGGTCCGGTGGCAAGGGAAAGTCGTGAGACTCCCCCGCATCAATGGAACTGAAGTGAAGTCCCCGGCTGTCTGTGTAGGCAAGATTTTTGCCATCGGGTGAAATGACGCTCCACAAAATTCGATTTTCGGAGGAGTTAAACGTCAATTGACGCTCGGTTGTCGGCTTCTTGCCAGGGTCCTTCAGGATCCTGAGTCCTCGGTAACCGAGAGCGATAAGTAGAATGATGGCGAGAACTGCGTAGGCGACTTTGCGAGGAAACCGATCAGCAGCGGAGGCGGCCCGATGCGGTCTCTGTACCTACCCTGCCCGATTCCGTCTCACGCTTCAGGCGCCTTAGGTCGGCCCGCATCTCCGACGCATGCTGATAGCGTAAATCCCGATCCTTCTCCAGGGCCTTGTGAATGATCCGTTCAAGCTCAACTGGAACGTTTGGATTGAGCCGCACTGCAGATGTTGGAGTCCCGTCCAGAATGGCTTTGAAGACAACCCCTGGACTTTCACCGCGGAACGGCAACGTCCCGGTTGCCATCTCGTAGAGCACCGCGCCGAAGGAGAACAAGTCCGTGCGGCCATCCAGGTCTTTGGCTCGCACCTGCTCCGGCGACATGTAAGCGACGGTGCCGAGCGCAGACACCGGGGCTGGTGAGATGCTGTTCGTCAATTGTGCAGGTCACCGTGTTCGCCGATGCGATTTGGCTGGAAGAACTGGTAGCGGACATCACTTTCGCCAGTCCGAAATCCAGAACCTTGGCGTGTCCGCGCTTGGTCACAAAGATGTTGGCGGGCTTGATGTCGCGGTGGACGATGCCCTCGGCTGTGAGCGGCGTCGAGCGCGTCGGCGATGTCGATGGCGATGGCGAGAAGAACTTCCGTTTCCAGCGGACGGCCGGCGATGCGATGCTTCAGAGTCAGGCCGTCGAGATACTCCATGGCGATGAAGGCCTGGCCATTCTCTTCCCCAATGTCGTAGATGGTGCAGATGTTGGGATGGTTGAGCGCGGAGGCCGCCTTGGCCTCGCGGCGAAAGCGCTCTAGCGCCTGGCGGTCCTGGGCTACATCTTCCGGGAGGAATTTCAGTGCCACGAAGCGATCGAGCCGGGTGTCTTCGGCCTTGTACACGACGCCCATGCCGCCGCCACCCAACTTCTCGACAATGCGGTAGTGCGAGATGGTTTGGCCGATCATGCGCAAGGATGCTATGGCGGAAGTGTAGGCAAGTCAATGTACCGGGCTACTTCATGTACCGGGCTACTGCAACTTCGCGTACTCCGCCTTGGCTTGCTTCAGGATGGGGATGTTGGGGTCCGCATCCTTCCAAGTTGCAAAGAAATCATCGTAGGCTTTGCGGCTGTTTTCGGAGTCGCCTTGTTTCGCGTAGGCCTGCGCCAGACCGAGTTGCGAGAGCGGCTCAAATAGTTCCCAGTCCGGCCAACCAGGGTTGTCAATGACGGTCTGGAAGTCGGCGACGGCCTTGGCCTGATCTCCCGCGGCCATATAGGCGCGAGCTCGATTGTAGAAGACCACGACATTCGGAAACTGCGTGACGGGAGACAGTAAGTCCACTGCGGCCCTGAGATTTCCCCGCGCTCGCTGGATGGTGGAGTGAGTGACGGGAAGGAGGACCTTCTGCTGGAAAGTGTCCTCAGGGAACAGTTTATTCAGTTTCGTGGCGAGTGCTTCTGCGGCGGATGTGTCCGCAGCCTGCCCGAGAGCGTGCGAGCACTTAAAAAGTCCGAGAGCGGTATTATTCCCGGCTTCGTCGGCCTGGGCGCACAGTTTGCGGGCTAAGTGATAGTTCCCAAGGTAGGCCTCCTCGTCGGCATGGTAGGCGAGCTCCGTGGCAACGTTTTCCATTTGGTTGGCCTTAGTCTGACGACTAATCAGAGCGTCGCTGAGGGAACGAAGTGTCGCGACGTCGCCGCGAAGGAATGCCAGGTGCATCTGGAGATGGACCCAGGGCGCATCCTCGCCGGAAGTCTCGCGAGCAAGCCGGTCCATGGTAGCGGTATCGTGCTCGATGAAAGCGATGCGGTAACGCAACATCAACTGAAACGGAGTGAGGGAACCCTGCTGCCGCCATTGGTCGAGCAGTTTCTTGGCGGCGTCAAGGCGGCCGAGGATGATCAGAGCCTGGCTGGCATTGGAGTTGTGCTGAGCGGAAGGCACAGGGGAATGAGTGATGGCCCACTGGAACTCCTGCAAGGCCTCTTGCGTTCTGCCCATCTGCGCATATGCGATCCCCAACAGGTTGGCGGCATCCACGCTGCGTGGGTAGATTTGCCGGTACAAAAGAGCTACGGCAATTTCCTTTTCCAGATTGCCGGTTATGGACGAATAGTAGAGGGCGGTAGTTTGAAAATTTTCCTCTTGCGTGAGGCGCCGGTCCTTTAGCTCAAAGGCCCTCGCAAAGTTAGCCTTGGATTCTTGGCTGTCGCCGATGCTGTGATATGTTCTGCCAAGCAGGTCGTACGCTGAGCAAAACTGGGGGTCCAGTTCGACAGCCCTTTCAAAAAACGGGATGGCCTCATGCCGCTTTCCAGAGCGGTACAAGGCCAGACCGGATCCGTAGGCTTGCAAAGCCTCTAGTGAGCTGGTGGTCGCAAGGTCAAGGGGCGCGTCATACTTTTCGAGAGAGCTTAGACTCTCGCCCAACCGCTTTCGCAACTGAGAACCCGCTTTGCCCAGCGCGGCAATCACTTGATCCTTGTTGCTCGCCTCCACTTGCTGACGCGCGATGGACTTTTGGCTGTGGGCATCAATCGCATCCAGAGTGATGACATAGGTGCTGCCGATTGCGGCAATTTCCGGCACGACGAGGGCCTTCAGCCCACGGCGTTTGCAGATTTCGACGCCCAGATCTTGAGTCACGCGCTCGTCGGGATTGCGGCGCATCATCCGCATGGTAGAGGCGATGTCAGCTTCTGAAAGAAGGCTGAGGAACGGGGATTCGGTAAGTTTGACTTCGAGAGGTTTATCGAGGGAGTTGTCAAAGATCGGATCGCCAGTCTTGTTGACGAAACTTGCCAGGAGGATCACGTCGGTCTTGGTCAGTGCAGGCCGGACTAGAAAGGCCCACCACGTGACAAGGGCGGCGACAATGAGGATCGCTGCGGCACCGGCGAAAAACACAAATCGGTGCTTGTTCCCAGCTTTAGGCGCCTGTCCCATGGGGAGAACTGTCGCGAGATGCTTTTCGACGGCGGTCGATGGCAGGGGGCCATTTTCGACCCGGGCGATGAAGCGGTAGCCGCGGCGTGGCAACGTCTCGACGTAGCGGGGATCCTCGGCTGAATCGCTCAGCGCGGCGCGCAGCTTCTTGATGGCGCTGTTCAGACCGGTATCGAAGTCAACAAAGGTATCCGAAGGCCAGAGTTTTTGGCGGAGTTCTTCGCGCGTAACCAGGTCGCCCGGATGCTCAAGTAAGACGGCCAGCACCTGGAAGGGTTGGTCCTGAAGCTTCAGGCGGATGCCGTGCTTGTACACCTCGCCCGAGCGCAAGTCCACTTCGAAGGCGCCGAAGCGCATCGTGCCGGTTCGGTTAGTACCTTCCATCTCAAGCCTTCCCAGATTGCCGGTAGTCTAGCACTAACTACTTATCACCTAAGAAACATGTGCGGAGTCCCTGCAACGCGCCTGTATTCAGAGAGTTGCACGGTCAGAAGAAAAACACCTACAAACCATACGCCGATTATTGTGTCTAACGCGACTTCGCGCCAATGTCGCGGGACTTAGGCCTAGCATTTTGTACAACGACTGAGCACGCCGGAGGTAGCATGCAAAATTCGCGGACCCTTGGGCGATCCAATTCATTCATGAACCCGGGATTTCATCGGATCGCCATGGCGCTGACTATAGCCGCGGCATTCGGACTTTGGGGATGCGGCGGAAGTTCAACCTCTTCGTCGTCCCCTCCTCCTTCGCTCATGAGCGTGACGGTCACACCCAATTCCGTCACGGTATTACGGGACGCAACACAAGCATTTACGGCCAAAGTCACCGGAACGACCAACGGTGCGGTCACCTGGAGCGTGCAAGAAAGCTCTGGCGGTACGATCGACGCTGCGGGGCTCTACACGCCTCCACAGAATGGGGCTGGCACCTTTCATGTCACAGCGACGAGCCAGGCCAATTCGGCCGCTATTGGCGCAGCCACAGTGATTGTTCCGATACCCCAAGTAACCATTGATCCTGTGGCGGTTACTCTGCGTCCAGGTGGGAGGCAGACGTTCTCGGCAACTGTCTCAGGACTCACCAATACGGCTGTAAATTTCACAATTCAGGAGGGCGCTGGGGGGCTGATAGATAGCGCCGGACTCTATACCGCGCCAACTGCTAGCGGTTTCTATCATGTCGTCACCACCAGTATGGAGGAAACGACGGTCACGGCGAGTGCAACCGTTACCGTGACGACCTCTCCCAGTGGATTTACACCTACCGGGAGTCTCCACGAGCCGCGGGGCTTGCACACTGCCACCTTGCTGCCGGATAACAAGGTGCTCGTGGCGTATGGCTCAAACAGTAGCAAATACACAGATGCAACCGGTTACGTAGGCCTCTCATCGATCGAAGTCTACGACGCCGCCACGGACTCGTTTGCAGAAATCGTCGGAGACTCCGGCAATGGGACATTCGGTCACACCGCGACACTATTGCCAAACGGAAAGGTTTTACTAGCCGGGGGCTTTGTAAACTCTGTTTGGGACTACGGAGGCAGTATCTCAGACAACGGGACAAGCCTCTACGACTCGGTCACTGGTGTATTCAGCGGGACGGGCACCATGACAGCCTCGCGCGGGGGGCATACCGCGACTTTGCTGGCGAACGGCAAAGTCCTGATTGCAGGAGGGGCCGATCAAGATCCAACTGGAACGGGCTTGGCCAGCGCCGAACTCTATGATTCCGGCACAGGCACTTTTACACAAACGGGAAGCATGGCCGTGGGCCGCTTCCTGCACACCGCCACGCTGCTGCAGAACGGGAAGGTACTCATTGTAGGTGGTGTCCTAACATCTGCATCAGCCCCGGTTGCCACGGCGGAAGTCTACGACCCGGCCACTGGCACATTCACTATGACCGGCGCAATGGCGACGGCCCGCGAACAACATTCGGCAACGCTTCTCGCCGACGGTAGGGTGCTGATCGCCGGCGGCACAACCTCCACGGGCACAGGTGACTTGCACCCGACCGCAACTGTGGAAGTTTACGACCCATCTACTGGATCGTTTTCGGTTACCGGATCAATGGCCGAAGCCCGAACGTTACATACAGCGACGCTGTTACCGAGCGGAAAGGTGCTGGTAGCAGGCGGCGGCGACGAAAATTCCACTGCGGAGGTCTACGATCCGGCGACTGGCTCATTCAGCAATATCGGTGGAATGGAGATCGGGCGCTCGGGACACACCGCAACGCTGCTCCCGAATGGGAGCGTATTGGTTGTGGGCGGCGGTATTTTTGCCGGTCTGGCTTCCGCGGAGTTGTATCAATGAATACCAGAGGTGTCCGATGCTTAAGGGAATGTCTGCCTCGACCGCCAGGTTGAGCCAAGCGTCGCGACCATGCAATTCCAGTTCGACTATATCCAAAAGGATAGAGCCTATCCGAATGGTGAGAGGGCAAGCGCCGACCGTGCGCCCACTTCCGGGACGGTTGGCGATAAATCGCGGTATCCGGGCATCCAGGTTTATGAGCGCCTTGAAAAGTCCCTAAAGTCTCTGGCAATTCAGGCGTATATTTTCCACATGGACGAGCCATCAAAAGACGCGAAGAGTTTCCGGCTTTGGATTATCACGCTAGCGTTGCTTGCTCTGGCCGCGTGGACTTACTTTCGGAAATAAACCAGCAACTGTCAGTCAAAAGATTCAGCGATAATTCTTCAGAATTTCATTGAGTCCGTGTACTGGATATGTGCTGTAAATATGTCCAGATAGTCCCTTCTGCCTCTTATGTCCCTTGTAGAATCACTAAGTTCCAGCAGCTCAATGGCTACGTACGGTTCAACTCCGTCCCTGGCCACCATCATTCCAAAAGATTTAGCGGCTTTCGGCGGAAATTCCCAACCCACGATCCAACCCACGATTCGGAGATCCGATCGACGATTTCTCACTGAACCCTCTCTGTGAGCAGGTGCATCCTGTCGCCCAAAAGCTGCTCCAGGAACTTGCCTTGTGCCTCGCGCATCGACTCCATGTCCGACTGTGCGTAAAGCTGCATAGTCGTCCCGAAGTCCTCGTGACGCAGCATCCCTTGCACCGTCTTCGCATCCACCCTCAGTTTGACCAGCGCCGTCGCCAGTGCATGCCGGAAGTTGTGAAAGCCAAAACGCACTTTCTCCCCTTCCTTGATCACTCCGGCCTTCACCGCGGCCGGCCTCAGGTACTTCTGCACCATGATGGACGCCGAGAGCGGCTTCTTGCCTTTGAGCCTGACGCTCGGGAACACGAAGTCGGTATCCTTCCTGAAAGGCGTCTTGTCGCGCCAAGCGAGCAGAAACCCGGCCAACAGAGGGTGCATGGGGACTGGGGCCTTCGATGCCTTCGACTTCGGCACCTTGAACCTTCCCCACACATACGCCCGCCTCACGTACATCACGAGATCCGCGAAGTCCAGATCCGTCCACATTAGCGCCAGCAACTCCGACACTCGCAGCGCCGTGGCCGCATCGCTTAGAGTGAGCGTGCGCCTTGGCTCCGGAATGTTGAGGAGAATCTCGAACGCCTGCTTCGGCGTCATCGGGACCGCCGTGTAGTCGCTGGTCGTTCGCTGGCTTACCCAATTCATGGGGTTGCCCTCTTGCTGGCGCGGCAGAAACTCGTGCCGCTGCCCATGCTTGTAGACCAGATGCATGATGCGCCGAATCTTGTCCACCGTCGGATCGGCAAACGGCTTCACCTTTTTCTGCGGATTTCCCTTCCTCAGTTCGAGGAACCATTTCTCGACTTCCGTCGACTTGATTGCCAAAGGCGCAAGGCTCCCCCAACGGGGAATGATCCGCTTGAGGAGGTGTCGCTCGTAGGTCTCGATGGTGGGAAACTCCTTGGGGCGAGCCGAATTCGCCTGGTCGATCCTCAGCTCGTTCTCGATATAGTGCTGACAAAGCTGACCAAACGTCCTCGGTTTTCCAAGGAAGGGTTGTAGTTGGTTGATGGTCTCGCGCAGCTTCTGACGATCGACTTCTCTCGACGCATCCGCCAGGTTGGGACCGATATCTTTGACAAGACCTATGGCGGTCGTGCGTTCGACTCGTTTCCCATCCGAGCGAGTGGCGTAATAGCGAAGCACCCACGTCGGACCCTCCGCGCGCATTATCTTGCGTAGACTGCCTATTTGATACCTGGGCATCAAACCCTCCTTGGTGGTTTGCGTGCTCCAGGTGGCCGCTGGTCGCAGCTTAGCATGTACGCGTGCAACTCCGACAGCAGGAATCTCCAGTCTTTCTTCTTAGCGTGGGGATCGAGCGGGTGGCCGGGGATGAGCCCTTCGCGCACCATCTCTAGCACGTGGCGACGGGTTGTCCGCAGGTAGTTGGCCGCGGTGTCAGGATCGACGAAGGGTTCCGCCGGCGCAAGTGGCACTACCGGGACGGCTTGGGTAGACATCATATCTCTATCCTTGGGATCTCCAGCTCGGTTGGCCCAGTGTTTTCCAGTGGATCCCCAGCAGATCCGCTACTTCTTTCAATGTTAGAGTTGTTCAAACACCCCCAGCCGTTCTTGGTGTTCTGTGGCCCGCAGCCACGATTCACCTTTTCTCGCTCCAAGCGTCGCTGCAATCCTTCCGGATTATCCAGTTGCCATGGCCGGGGAGTCTTTCGGGGTGATAAAGGGACTGTCGAGTTCAATCGGAAACCCAAACTCTCGAAATCAACCGTATCTCGCGCGGCTCCGCCAAGCTTTTGAAGTACCCCAACAGCTTTGACCGAGCCATTCTTGGTCGCACTGCCGTGACTACCAAAACAAATACGGCGGCGGGATTCCGCTGAAAGAATTGGGAACGTAGGGTTTCGGATCAACTGGAGTACCCGCTGTAATGCGCTGCTGTTGGGCGCAATCAGCGCAGCGTACCCTCATTCATCTTCTTCTGCGGGCTTTGATTTTAGCGGGTACCTGTGGTAGGTTACATGTAACCAGGCAGGGAGATAAAATGCGAGCACGAACTCACTCCAAGTCGTCTCGGGATAAGGTCAGAGCGCACCGCAAGCGCCTTCGTCAACAGGGGTTACGGCCTATCCAGATTTGGGTCCCCGACATGCGCTCGCCTGCTTTTGTGACAGAAGCACATCGGCAGTCGCTGGCTGTTGCCAATAGTCCTCACGCCAAGGAGGACCAAGACTTCATCGACGCTGTCTCTGATTGGGGCGCGGTGTGAAGCGCGGTGAAATTTGGACCGTTGCGGGCGGCAAGGACTATGCCGGGAAGCCCCGTCCAGTTGTGATTCTTCAAGACGACCGTTTTGACATGACGGATTCGATCACCATATGCGCCTTCACTTCCGACCCAACCGATGCTCCTCTGTTTCGGTTGCCGGTCGAGCCCAACGAAAGCAACGGGCTTCGCGCTGCTTGCCGGCTGATGGTGGATAAGATCACGAGTGTTCGGAAATCAAAGATCGGCACGCGTGTTGGCCGCCTTGCTGACGAGGACATGGTGCGGCTGAATCGTGCCGTTCTCGTCTTCTTGGGTATCGCCGCTCCCAGCGACAACGAGCCACTGGAATCATAACGTTTCTATTCCTCTGAATCCGTCGCTGACGTTTGGTGCTGTCCGATCGACTGCATCTTAGCGGTCAAGCTTCTCAAGGCAGGTCCGAGAGTCCGCTCTGCCAAGCCGGCATTCATCATCTCGAGAAGTGCCCAAGCCATCCGTTGCTGCCGCCTCGGATCCGACATGTCTGGACGTACCCGGAGAGTCCTGCTTGAGGAACCCGCTGCGGGAAATCTGCACGGTGGGATCTGTGAGGGAGGAGATCCCGGTGGTGCCATGGCGGACCTAAACGGGCACGAAGCTGGAAACGGCGGATACAGCCAAGGAAGCCTACAGCCCATCGGGACTCCTCTACTCGGAGAGAGGCGATTTTGCAACACTAACGTTGTTAAAGAAGTGTGCAATTTTGCACAGGTACGCTATACTAGTGGAAGCGTAGAGCTTCGCAGGACGGCTTCATACCCCTCATACCCGTCCTTTTCCCTTCATTTTTCATAAACAGTTCTAGGGAGTCCCCGGCACTGGTTCTGGGACTCTCTTAACGAGGGGGAACCGACTATGGCTTTCGTTGCATCGGCTAAGAAAAGACGTGATTTCGACCCCAAGAATTTCCTCGCCACCATCGGTGAGAGTAGGAAAGCTCTGCTCTTTCCGAAGGCGCAAACCATCTTCGCGCAAGGGGATCCCGCAGACGCAGTTTTTTATCTGCAGACGGGCAAGGTGAGACTCACCGTTGTTTCCAAGGCAGGCAAGGAAGCAACGATCGGGATCTTGAGTGAGGGAAGTTTTTTCGGCGAAGGCTCGCTGGCAGGTCAAATTCTCCGCATGGGCGCTGCAATCGCAATGACGGATTGCGCAGTTCTGAGCATTGAGAAAAAGGCCATGATGCAAGCGCTACACCGGGAACACACACTTTCCGATCTGTTCGTGGCGTATTTGCTTGCCCGCAACATCCGTTATGAAGAGGATCTGGTTGACCAGCTCTTTAATTCCAGTGAAAAGAGACTGGCACGTGTCCTTCTTATGCTCGCTCATTTTGGCAAGGAAGGGGTTCCTGAGACTCTGGTTCCCAAGATCAGCCAAGAGACGCTGGCCGAGATGATCGGCACTACTCGCTCGCGGGTGAGCTTTTTCATGAATCGGTTCAGGAAGTTAGGCTTCGTTGACTATGGCGAGGGCGGGATGCAAGTCCACAGCTCACTTCTCAACGTTGTTCTCCACGATTAGCTTCCCCGCCGAAATCCGAAAGCTTAGTGCAAAGCAGCAATGAGCAACTCAGGCATTTGCCGGATCTAATCCGGAGAACGGAGGCATGTTCGTCGCGACCAGCACCTCCAACAGAGTTGCCGTGTTACGAACGCTTCCCGAGATGGTGATGAGTGCTTCTGAGACGAGGGGATGTTCTTCCGCCAGCGAGTCAAGACGGTCACTCACGTCGTAGAGTGGCTGAACGGTACGCAGCTTTCCTGAGAGCCTAACAGCCCGACCGGGCGCAACTTCTGCAAGTTCGTGGGCGACGACGAGTTAGACGGTTGTCGCTTGGGAAGACGGAGTTAACCGCCCTCCCGTGCGACATGCTTACAGACCGCTATGCTGCTACAGCGACTTTATGGAAGGTCGAAGTAACGGCCTCAAACGTCTGAACCTTAGGCGTTCCATCGATCATTCTTGCCAAGGTCTTCAACACTTCTGGGTACGTATTAGTGTTGTACGCTTCCGCATCGGCCCTGGTCGCCCACAGACTGATTGCAATCACATCTAGGCTGGTGGGATTTGACAACGTCATTTCGTCCGTGAAGCCCTTCTGTTTACGAAGTAAAGGAAGAACGTCCTTTTCAAATGTTCGGGTGTAATCAGAAAGCATATTCGATTTCAGATGAATAGAAACGGTGCGTGCAAACATATCAACCTCCTAAAGGTTGTTCACGCTAAGAGGAGAGAACTTCAGATGGGCTGACTTAGTTCAGGGAACCTGAAAGAGGAGAAGGTGGAAACCAGCTCAACTACATTATATCCCCTGAGGAGGCTCGAATACTACAACCGACAAAGAATCTCTCGCACAACCAAAAGAGTCTCAGGCGGCCACCTGCGCGATTGTGAGCCTTCAGGGGCTATAAACCTATTCTTTGCACACCGATTGTGCCTCCGGCAGAGTTCAACTGTTGAAAACAGGCAATAACGCTCAAAACTACAGCCGGCGAATTCTTGTCGGTAGACGGCCAAATCGGAGTTGAGACCTGAGTTCATCTGACGGTAGCGACCTCAGCCGACAGCATGGAGTGCAAGATCAAGTCTCGGCGATCACAATTTAATTCACCCTTCCCGGAAGCGGTAACCCGATCGCGTCTAGCATACTTTCTTGGGCCAGTAAGCCTTTCTCAGCACTGCCCTGGACGTAGAGTTGCAGAGTAGTGGACACGTCCGCATGCCGCAGCAAAGTCTGCACCGTCTTTGCGTCAGTACCCGCGTTGACCAGAAAAGTTGCAAGCGAATGCCGAAGGTTATGGAATCCAAACCTCATACCTGGCGCGAGCGCCACCCCGGCTTTAATTGCTGCTGGACGAAGGTGATCCTCGACGAGCATGTTCGCAACTCTGGGTTGCTTTCCTTTTTTCCGAGTGCTAGCAAAGACCCAGTCTCCCGGCCCCGAATACATACTTTCCATTTGCCATGTCCGCAGAAATGCCGCGAGTATCGGGTGTAGCGGCACGGGTGCTTGACTGGCTTTGGTTTTCGGCTTGCTTACGACACCGCCTGAACATGCGCGGACAATATTGATGCGGCTATGCGCGCAGTCTATATCCTCCCACTTCAAGCCCAGGGCCTCTGAAATCCGAAGGCCCGTCGCGCAAACAAGTAGAGTCAGGGTGCGTTCGGGTTGTTCCATGTTTAAAAGGACAGCCAAGGCTTGCTTCGGTTCCACGATGACAGCTTTGTAATCTGTCTCCGCGCTCCTCTTTATGGGGCGAACCGGGTTGGTTTTCGCCGTTAGCGGCACTAGACCATCCTCGATCGCTAGCCTGTAGATCAAGTCCATGACGTCCAGGATCTTCTTCATCGTGGCCTCCCGAATCCCTTTCGCTTCCTAGTAGTCACGCTTCCATTTTTTGATTTCAGGGACAGTGATACTAAGCGCAACACGAGTACCCCAACGGGGGACCAAAATAGTGGTCACTATGCGGTTGCGATCTTCCAGAGTACTTGTCCGCTTCGGCCTAGTCTGTAGGTCTACCTCGCAACCGCCTTCGTAGAGGCCGGCGGATTGGATTTCGCTCCGTCCGCATCCGGTAATCCCAGCTTGCGAAAGATCGCCATGGCGGGGCACATATTGGTGAACCCCGACTGAAACAGGTTGAGCCCGACAAAAGCCGTGAACAGGAACCAGTACGGTGACACCCAATAGCCCAGCGCTACCGAGAGCAGCACGAAGGTTCCTGCCAGCACTCTCACTGCACGTTCGACTGTCATAACAAACTCCTTCCTCACTTTAAGAATTTATGCCGCAACTGTCGTCGTGCTTTCCGGCGAGTGCAGTTGTGGCGGCGTCGCATCCACATACCGGCGTTGGCTCAGGTAATAAAGGACCGGAACGGCCATGCGGGATAGCACGGTCGAAGCCACTTCACCCGCCATCAGCGAGATGGCCAGTCCCTGAAAGATCGGGTCGAACAGAATCACGCTCGCTCCCACCACCACTGCCGCCGCGGTCAGCAACATGGGGCGGAAGCGCACCGCGCCCGCATCCACAACCGCGTACTCCAGCGACATCCCCTGGGAGCGCCGCAGTTCGATGAAGTCTACGAGGATGATGGAATTGCGCACGATGATTCCGGCGCCTGCGATGAATCCGATCATCGAAGTCGCGGTGAAGAACGCGCCCATCAGCGCGTGCGCGGGAAGAATGCCGACCAGCGTGAGCGGGATCGGCGCCATGATCACCAGCGGCGTTATGAAGGACCGGAACCAGCCCACGACCATCACGTAAATCAGCACCAGCACGGCTGCGAATGCCAGCCCTAAGTCACGAAACACTTCTACCGTGATGTGCCACTCGCCATCCCACTTGATGGACAGGCGATCGGTGCGCTCCGGCATGGTCGTGCCCTTGTACTGCCTGACGGCATAGCCCTGCGGCAGCTTGATCTGGTCGATGGCGTCGCTCATCTTCATGATGGCGTACACCGGGCTCTCCTCGCCGCCCGCAACGTCGCCGGTCACGTACACCACGGGTTGCAGGTTCTTGCGATAGACACTGGTGTCAATCGTGGTCTGCTGCAGGTTCGTGACTTCCTGCAATGCGATCTGTTCCCCGGAGGCAGTGGGCAACTTTATGTTTTCCAGGTCCTCGATGCCCGAGCGATCGGACCGCGCCAGCCGAACTTCGATTGGAATATCCTCGCGCGACCGCGGATCGTGCAAGAGTCCGGCGCTCACGCCGCTCAGTCCCGCCTGCAGCGTGCGTGTGACATCGGCGGGCGAGATTCCGTGCAGGGCCGCCTTGTCGAGATCCACTTTCAAGTCATACTTGGTCTGCGGGTCTTGGACGTACCAGTCCACATCCACCACTCCGGCGGTCTGCTGGAAGATTTTCTTGATCTGCCCCGCTAGCTCGATTTGGCTTTTGTAATCTGGCCCGTACACTTCCGCCACCAGCGTCTGCAGTACCGGCGGACCGGGAGGGACCTCAGCCACTTTGATCCGCGCCCCGAAGGGCTCGGCAATCTTATCCAGTTCCGGGCGCAAGCGTCTTGCAATCTCATGGCTCTGCGCGCTGCGGTCGTGCCGCGATCGCAAATTTACCTGGATATCAGCCTGATTGGGCTGACGGCGTAAGAAGTAATGCCGTACAAGCCCGTTGAAGTTGTAGGGGCCGGACGTGCCGGCATAAATCTGGTAGTTCGTGACCTCCGGCTGCTGGCCCAGATAACCGCCGAGCGCCTGCGCGACACGGGTCGTTTGCTCCAGCGGAGTTCCATCCGGCATATCAATGATGACCTGGAACTCGCTCTTGTTGTCGAAGGGGAGCATCTTTACCCGCACCCATTTCAGCGGAACGAACGCAACCGCCGCCAGCAGCAGCACCACCACGCCGCCAAAAAACATCCAGCGGCGACGGGGATCGAGAATCAGCGGGTTCATCATGTGGCGATACAGCCGCGTGGTCCAGCCTTCCGCTTCATGTTCGTGTTTGGCGCGAGCAGCCTCGCCCGCATAATTGCGCAGTAATCTCAACGCTGCCCAGGGCGAAACCACGAACGCCACGATAAGCGAGAACAGCATCGCCGCCGAAGCCCCCACCGGAATCGGCCGCATGTACGGCCCCATCAGGCCCCGCACAAATGCCATGGGCAGGATGGCGCCGATGACCGCGAACGTCGCCAGAATCGTGGGATTGCCCACCTCATCCACTGCCTCAACCGCCACCTCTGCCAGCGGACGTCCGCGGCTTTCCGGCAAGCGGAAATGACGCACAATGTTCTCCACCACGACGATCGCATCGTCCACCAGAATGCCGATGGAGAAGATCAGCGCGAACAGGGTGACGCGATTGAGCGTGTAACCATAGAAATAGAAGATGGCCAGGGTAAGGGCCAGCGTGACCGGGACGGCGAGCAGCACTACGCCGGATTCCCGCCAGCCCAGCGCCAGAGCGATCAGCAAAGTCACGGACAGCGTCGCGATCAGCAAATGCTCCAGCAGTTCGTTGGACTTGTCTTTTGCGGTCTCGCCATAGTTGCGCGTGACTGTAACGTTCAAATCGTTGGGCAGGACATATCCGCGCAGAAAATTGACCCTCGCCAGCACATTTTCAGAAATGCTGGTCGCGTTCGTGCCCTTGCGCTTGGCCAGCGTGATCGTGACTGCGGGATAATCCGCGCCGGCCGTCTGGCCCACGCCACCGCGGGCGTTGGCAAACATCACATAGTTGTCCGCCTCGGCGGGGCCGTCCTCCAGCTTTTCCACGACATCGCGCAAGTAAACCGGACGCCCCGAGTGGACTCCAACAACCACCTGCTGCAAATCTTCCACCCGGGTGAAGAACTTTCCCGCTTCTACTTTGAACTCGCGGTTGTCGCGAGCGAAACTTCCCGCCTCAGTGCGGCTGTTCGCGGCCTGGAGTTGGTTTGCGACTGCCGCTGGCGTGAGGCCATAGGCGGCCAGCCGTTGTGTATCCAAAACCACTCGCACCTGGCGGGGTTGTCCTCCGATGATCGAAGTTTCGGAAACGTCATCGAGCTGCTTGAGCGAGTTTTCCAGTTCGCCCGCGATGCGGCGCAGATGGTACGAGTCATAGTTTTTGCCCCACAGCGTGAGCGCCATGATGGGGACGTCATTGATCGAGCGGCTCTTGATAATCGGCTGCGAAACTCCCGGCGGGATGCGGTCGAAGTTGGAGTAAAGCTTGTTGTACGTCTGGACGATGGCGTCTTCTTCCTTCGAGCCCACATAGAAACGCACGATCAGCATGCTCATGCCCGGTTGGCTGATGGAATAGACATACTCCACACCCGGCACTTCGCGGAGCAACTTCTCCATGGGAAGACTGACCCGCTGCGAGATCTCTTCCGGGGTTGCTCCCGGCATCTGCACGAACACATCGAGCATGGGGACAACGATCTGCGGTTCTTCCTCGCGCGGAGTCTGAAGGATGCTGAAAGCGCCCAGCAGCAATGCAGCCACGATCACCAACGGCGTCAGCTTCGAATCGATGAAGCTGCGAGCGATGCGTCCTGCCAGGCCAAGGCGAGGTGTGGACTGCTCAGTCGAGTTGGGCGATGCGTCTCGCATCGTCATCACTGGGCCTCGATGCGCTTGCCACTCAGATCGAGTACGCCGGGTTGCGCCACAAAGCGCTCACCTTCCTGAAGACCCGCAAGCACTTCCACCTGAGGACCGGAGGTCTTTCCCAGGGTGACGTAACGCAGGCCTGCTACCTTGTTCTGGTCCAGCACGTAAACCCCTTGCAGTTGACCGCGCTCCACCACTGCAGCCCGCGGTATCACGAAGGACGATCGCTGGCCGCGGGAAAACTGTGCCCGGCCAAATAATCCAGAGCGCAGTTGCGCATCCGACGGCAGTTCGATCTTCACCAGAAAGCTGCGGCTGCCGGGATCAGCCGCCGGCACGATTTGCGTGACCTTTCCCTTCAGGTCCGGATTTTGCAATGCGTCCACGACCACCGGCACCTGCTGTCCCATCCGCACGAATCGCAAATCGTTTTCATTGACCGTGGCTTCCAGCCGGTAGTGACCCAGGCCTTCGATGGCAAATATCGGAAGACCCGGTCTGGCCAGCGTCCCTGGATCGGCTTTCTTCTCGGTGATCACTCCATCCAGAGGCGCGACGATGCGCGTGTATGAAAACGAAGTTTGTGCCTGCGCCGCTGCTGCTTTGGCCTGCGCCTGGCCGGCCTGGGTCATCTCGCGATGCGCGACCGCAGCCTGGTAGCGCGCCTTCACTTCATCGAATTCCTGCGGGCTGACCGACTTCTTGTCGTAGAGATTCTGGTAACGCTTGAGTGTGGATTGAGCCAAGGCCAGGTCGGAATCCGACGCGGCCAATTCCTGCCCGGCGGCATTTTCGGCCGCCGTGGCCCGGTCGAGAGCGGCCCGCGGTTGTGCGTCATCGATGACCGCCAGTACCTGCCCGCGCCGCACTCGATCTCCTTCATGCACTCGAATCTCCACGATGTTCCCCGACATCTGGCTGGCCAACTGGCTGGTCTGCGCCGCCCGCACCGTTCCTACCGCTTCCAGCAAATCGGGCACATCGGCCCGTTGTACCGCAAGCACGGAAACGTTATGAACGGTTTCCGGCGCCGCGGCCAGCGGTTGCCGTTCACTGGAGCAACCGCTGAGCCCGCCGGCGAGGACCACAGCCAGAGGAAGGAACCCTGAAACAATTGAATTGGTAAGAGTCATGGCGTCACCACCGGAGATTGAGGATTTAGCGTTCCGCTGGCCAACTCCAGATTGGCGTAGCTGGTATGGAACCGGTAAACCGCTTCCCAGTAGTCGGTCTGGCTGCGGCGCGCCGCTTCTTCCGCGCCCAGCAGATCGGTGATGGTGGTCAACCCGCCGTCATAGCGATCCTGGTTGATACGCAGGCTTTCCTGCGCCTGGGCAATGGCGGCCCGCGCCACTTCCAGTTGCTGCCGGCTGGCATCCACGTCGTAGTAGGCGCGGCGAATCTCCAGGCGAATCGCATCCGTGGCGGCTTGCTTCGTCGCTCCCACCCGGTCGGCGAGGGCGCGCTGGCGCGACAGCTCTGCTCGCTTTGTGCCGCCCTCGAAAATGTCAAACTGCACTTCGACTCCGCCCAGCCAGTTGTTGCCGCCGCCACCCGCTAAAAATGTCGGATTGTCCAACTCCCAACCGGCGAAAGCGTTCACTCGCGGACCAAACGACGACTTCGCCATGGCAACACTCTGCTGCTGGGCGGCCTCCTGCGATTGAATGCGCTTCAAGTCCGGCCGGTTCGCGAGCGCCCGCTTTTCGACTTCCTGAAGAACAGGAACAGGCAGCGCCCGTTCCGCCAGGGCTTCAGCCGGCTGGAATAAGGAATCTATAGGCACGCCCATCGCAGTACTTAACTGGGCCCGCGCCAGATCCAGATTGTCTCTGGCCCGAATCAATTCCTGCTGCCGTGATGCCATGCGCACTTTGGCCGTCAGCAAATCCGACTCGACGGCCAACCCGCTGTCGAATCTCACCTGGCTCCGGTCCATGATGGACTGCGCGGTTTTGCCCGCCTGCTCGGCCACATCCAATTGCTTGCGGGCCAGCAACACGCCGTAATAGGCATCCACGACCCGGAAGACGATCTCCTGATCGGCGCGCTCCAGCTGATGCCCCGCGGCTTCGTTCATCTGCCTTGCCCGATTTACTCCGTGCCAGCTGGCAAACGAATCAAACAGGTTCCAGCTTCCCGCAAAGCGCGTGCTGAAGTTGCCAAACGGCAGCGGCGTATTGAGCTGGTTCAGCGCGAGGTCAGCGTTCGAGAAGCGCTGCTGCCGCAGCTTGCTGCCAAACACGTAAACCGGATCATCGCCGCGGGTCGCGGTCTCCGAGAAATTCAGATGAGGCATCAGGATCGACCGTGCTTCACGAACGTCAGCCGACGCTACCCTTGTGTCGGCCAGCGCTATCTTGCGCGCTGGATTCTTTTCCAGCGCGATGGTTACGGCGTGCTGAAGCGTGAGCGGCAGCGGCTCCGCCGCTTGCTGCGAGAGGGCGCAAACCGAGAACGCAAGAAGACCCAGAGCCCCCAGGCGGATCGCACGAGAGAGACGGGGACGCAATTCGAGGGATACGCCACCTCTTGAGAAATAATCAGAGAGTCTTCTTTTCATGCTCCTGCCTTCTCGATGCGAACGTATTGCTGTTCTTTATGGATTTCAGTTGTCCTGCCTCCGACCGCCTGACCACTTCGGAACCCCTTGTGCATCGCGCAAAACAAGGGTCTTCCGGTCTTTTGTGATCTCGCGCGCCAGCACAGCTTCCTGGCCGGCGATCGTAACTTTGGAGCCAACGACCGTTATCGTATCTCCCGGGGCAAACGCAAACTGCTTCTGTTCGATGTATGACGAGGGTCCGACATGGACGTCGACGCTTGCAGATTCAGTCTTCAAGATCAGATGCGTGCCCTTCCAGCCTCCTTTCACTGTTTGCTGCTGAACATTTTCAATCGTTCCCTTAATCGTAACCTCGGTCTTGGGATCATAGTGACGCATCCCTGTGCCCGGTCCACTGCCCTGAGCCAGGAGTGGCATGGTCATTAACGTCAGTAATAAAGTCGAAGCAAATTGCGACCAACTTGTTCTCCGCATCGTTGTCCTCCTTCACACTCTTGTTTGCTGGTTCTTCCGTCGCGTCCAAATTCAATTGTTCTTAAGCTAGTGCCTCGCGATCATCGCCGCACTCTATGTGCGAGGAACGGCGTGAGAACGGTCTCGCTCCGGAACTGCCGCAGCCAGTGGTTTCATCCATGCAGTTTTTTCGTCCACGATCTCGTAAGTCGTGTGAAAGCTCGCTGTCTTTTGCACCATCGCTCCCACCGAGCAATACTTCTCTTCGGAGAGACGGATCGCTTCCTCGATGACTGCCGGATCGATTTCGTATCCAGTAACCACGTGATGAATCCGCACCGTCGTAAACACCTGCGGCGGACGCTCGGCCTGGTCAGCCTCGACTCGCACTTCATAACCAGTGACTTTCTGGTGATGCTTCTGCCGCAAAATGGTGATGACATCGAATGCGGTACAGCCGGCCAGTCCAGCCGCTACCAGTTCAATGGGCTTGGGCCCGGTGCCTCCGGCCGCGTCGTCGAGCAGCATGTGATGGCCGCTACCGGTCTGGGCCACGAACTGCCGTTGCTGTTTAAGTGGCTGATTTAATTCAACTTTGGCGCTGATCATGAGTGCCTCCTGCACCTGATAAATGCACTTACTCCAGATTTGTTACGGATATTGTCCGGTTACTTCATCCACGTCTTACTTAGACCGCGGCTCTTTCTCGCAGACTGTGCGCTGGCTCACAGGCTCACGTGATTTGCTGACTGGCATTCTGGGTGAAGGGTCGGACCGGCATCCTGCATTAACGGGCAACCCCCGGTAATGGTGGCGGGCAGTGGTTTTCTTTATATACCTTGACACGTATATGCCCTATAGAGTATATCAAGGGAATGGAATCTGTGTTCGCAATCATTGCGGAGCCGAACCGCCGCGCGATATTGAGCCTCCTGGTCGCGTCCCAACAGTCGGTGGGAGAGATTGAGCGTCAGCTTCGTATGCCGCAGCCGACTGTGTCAAAGCACCTGCGCGTGCTGCGCGAGGCCGGTTTCGTGGAATCCACCGTGGACGCACAGCGCCGTCTCTACCGGTTGAAGCCTCAGCCATTTCAGAAGGTGGATGCCTGGCTCGCTCAGTTCCGCCGATTCTGGTCCGCTCACGTAGACGCTCTCGAACGCCACCTCGACCGCGCGGATCAACGTCCCCAGAGATCATTAACCCGAACGAGAAGGAAGAAGTGGTGACGCGGCAGCGTCCGCGAAAGTGACAATACGAGGGAATCGATGAAGATCAAACTGACCAGCGTGTACGTCGACGACCAGGAGAAGGCTCTGCGCTTCTATACCGAAGTGCTGGGCTTCGTGAAGAAGGCCGATTTCAGCCAGGGGCCATTTCGCTGGCTCACGGTGGCCTCACCAGAGGATCCGGACGGCACGGAGCTGCAGCTGGCGCTCAACAACAATCCGGCGGCCAAAACCTACCAGCAGGCTCTGTTTCAGCAAAGCCAGCCCGCGGCCATGTTCTTCACCGACGACGTGCAGGCCGATTACGAGCGCATGAAAGCGCGCGGAGCCGAGTTCACCATGCCACCAACACGAGGTGACGGCCTCCAAGATCGCCATGCTGAACGACACCTGCGGTAATCTCGTTCAGGTCACGCAGCTGATGCGCTGGTAGGGCGGGGGTTCAGCAGGAGCGCCGTCGTAGAGCGCCGACGGAGACCGAGAGAAGACAGATGACCGATCGCGAGCAGTACGCGCCGGGCCCGGCCAGCGGGGCGCAGGTGCGAAAGGACCGAGGACAAAACGGTGAAGAGAAGTGGACGCTCATTCTCGTCAGGGAACTGCGCCACTCGCCGGAAAAAGTCTGGCAGGCACTCACCGATCCGTCGCACCTCCGCGAGTGGGCGCCCTTCGACGCCGATAGGAGCCTGGCTACGGTTGGAACCAGGGTGAAGCTCACCACGGTGGGAGCGCCCGCGCCGCACGTTACGGAAACAACGGTGACGCGCGCCGACGCTCCCAACATCCTTGAGTACAAGTGGGGCGGCTTCGATATGCGGTGGGAACTCGAAGGCCTTGCCGGCGGCACGCGCCTGACGCTGTGGACCAACATCGGTCACCGCTTCATCTCCATGGGTGCTGCCGGGTGGCACATTTGTTTCGATGTGTTGGATCGGCTTCTCAGCGGAAATCCCATCGGACGCATGGTCGGCCCCGAGGCCATGAAGTTCGGCGGCTGGCAGCGGCTGAATGCGGAGTACGCCAGGCAGTTCGGTGTTGAAGCGCCCAACTGGCCGCCTGGCGCCCCGAAGCGTTGAAACGTGGAGAAAATGATGTCGAGGAAGGGTGGCATCATCGGCGTATCAGATCACGGGGGTTGGGCCGTGTTAGTGACGGTGGCGCGTGATGGGACGCTCCTCGACCGCCGCCGTGTGGAACTGGTGGGAGAGGGCCTGCCGAAGCTTCCGCACCACAGCGAAGGCCAACGGCTCCCGCTCGACGAGGCTGTGGAGTTGGTAGAGCGCGTGCGAGTGTCGGCGGAGAGGCACGCGGCGCTTGCCTTGTCCGCTGTCACGATTGCGGTGCCGCGGATCCTTGGCGTCGCCCTTCGCAAATGCCAACCGCTTCCGCCCACGATCGCCGAGCGAATCAAGGATTACCGTGCGCAGAACGTTGCCGACTGGGTGATGTACCGCAAGGCCCTGGCCTCCGCGGCCGAGGCGCGTGGCTGGCCCGTCCACTGGTACGACGCAAAGAGCATATTGGAAACGGCCCGCCAGGCGCTGCGTCTCGAGGACCTCGACGCGCACTTCCTCAAGCTGCGGGGCGCCGTCGGGCCGCCCTGGGACAAGGATCACAAGCTCGCAATGGCGGCGGCCATCGTCGCGGCGAGCGCGGCTGCGGAGTAAGCGGTGCAGGACAAAATTCGTCATGAACGATGTCGCCTGAAGCTATGCCAAACGTAACCCTTTCTAAAAAGTAACGGGAAGAACTACTCAGAACATTGCAAGCCCGTTTTGAGAAAAACATGAACCGCCATCAAGGTCTCGAATGGGCCGAAGTACAAGCGAAGCTGGAAGTCAGTACTGAAAAACTGTGGTCGCTCCGCGAAATGGAAAGGACTGGCGGTGAACCGGATGTTGTCGGCCAAGACAGGAAGACGGGCGAACACATTTTTTACGATTGTTCGCTCGAAAGTCCGAAAGGCCGCAGAAGTCTTTGCTACGACCGCGAAGCGTTGGATGCGAGGAAAGAAAATAAGCCAAAAGATAACGCCATTGATATGGCAGCTGCCATGGGCGTTAAGCTTCTAACGGAAGAACAATATCGAGGGTTGCAGAAACTTGGAAGCTTCGATACGAAAACGTCGAGCTGGGTGAAAACACCTTCTGCTATCAGAAAACTCGGCGGCGCCCTCTTTTGTGATCGCCGCTACGACACTGTTTTCCTGTATCACAACGGTGCCGAATCTTACTATGCCGCCAGGGGTTTCCGAGGCTGGCTAAGGGTCTAGCGAGAACAGTCTCATGTCTTACAGGGGCCGGGTGGCCCATTCCAGCCCGGTTTTGTCTTGAGTGGGGCAATTCGACAGCCGGCGCTATGACGCGGTGTCGCGGATAAATGGGGGTCAAGTTCATCATGAAAGAGGCCACCAAACGTTCGATTTTCCGCTGGATCCACATCATCTTCAGCATTCCGATACTCGGCTATATCTATAGTCCGTTTGAAAAACTTCCAGGCTATGCCCCGCCGACTCGGTATGTCTTCTTCCCTGTAATGGTCCTTTCCGGACTGTGGATGTGGAAAGGCCATGTACTTCGACGGCTTATGTCGAAGAGATCGGCCCAGTGATTGTGACGTGGGAACGTCCCCACCCCAGCCCATCACCTTCTCGAAAGCACCGTCTCCGCTTGTCTTGAGAAACCAAAATGGCTTACCTTTTGAGACACATGTTTGACACGAGGGATATCAACGCCAAAGCCTCTGCCCGGCTACTTAGTACCCAGGGGTGACCGATGAAGATGAAAAAGTACGCCAGCTTTGACGACTACCTGGATGATCAGCCGGCAAAGAACCGCTCGATCATCCGCGCCCTTCGCCGTTTCGTTAAGCGAGTGGAACCGGGACTCGAGGAGTCGGTGAAGTGGGGCAACGGCTGCTGGGTGAAAGGAAAAGCATTCATCTCTTACGTTTACTCGGCGCCGGATCACGTTCAGTTTGGCTTTGTACGCGGCTCCGAGCTAAAGGACCCGAAGGGTCTTCTCGAAGGCAATGGCCAGTACGTACGGCACGTCAAGGTCCGCAAGCTATCCGACATCGACGAGGCTGTCTTCAAAGCGTTCCTGCGACAAGCGGCGCGCTGACCGATTCCACGTGCATCCACTGAAGACCCGACTGGACGGGTGGCCCACACAACGCGGTTTTCGTTGTGTGGGGAACTCAAGAGCTTCCGATTCTTATATCAATTCGGTTCGTTCTGAAATCCCCACTCAAGCCAAAAGCGGGCTTGAGTGGGCCACCCGTCCCGCCGACCTGCGGAGGTTGCAGGTTACGCTGAGCGCAGCTAAATTAGGGGCGAGAGTTGCTATTGTGTATGACAAGGACTGTCCCAATGGAATCTGCCTCTGCATTCATCGACGCGAAGATAAAGGAACTTTCCCGGCCGGGGGACTGGCGCGGGAAGACGCTCGCGAAAGTTCGCGGAATCATACACGCAGCAGACCATGAGATCGTCGAAGAGTGGAAGTGGATGGGGACTCCCGTATGGTCCCACGGCGGCATCGTCTGCACGGGAGAGACATACAAGAACGTCGTCAAGATGACGTTTGCCAAAGGAGCTGCGTTGCAGGACCCTTCCGGTCTATTCAACTCCAGCCTCGACGGGAATGTCAGGCGCGCCATTGACATCCACGAAGGCGACAAGGTCGATGAGGCGGCTTTGAGGGATCTCATCCGCGCTGCCGTGGCGCTCAATGTCAATCTCAAAAGCCGGAGCAAGCCCAAGCCGAAGCCCCGGCGAAAATCCCCACTCTAAATTTCGCAAAGGACGCGAAAGTTAGAATTGGGGCACCCGGCCATCCCAGACTTACGGGCGGGCGCGGCCTGATCGCGACAATTCCCCGACCAGATGCTGAAAGTCGGGAGGCAGCTTGCAGTCAATCGAAACGTTTTCTCCGCTGCGGGGATGGACAAACTGAAGATGCGCGGCATGAAGAGCCACGCGAGCAATGAGCGGCTCCGACGATTCCTCCCGGTGGTATTTCCTGTCGCCAATGACCGGGTGGCCCATCGCGGAAAATTGTGCTCGGATCTGATTCTGCAATCCGGTCACCAGTTCCACTTGGACGAGCGAAGCGTCCGGAAAGACCCGTTCGACGGAATATTTCAGTTCGGCGCGAGCCGCCTCGGCGTCTCTCGCCGTGCGCAGCTGTTGGTACATTCCTTGCCGTCGAAAATAGTGCACCAGCGTGCCGGTTCTCACGCCGAGGCGGCCGCGCACCACCGCGAGATACCGTCTGACCGGGGTATGCGCGAGAAACTGCCGCACCAGCGCATCCCGGTCCCGATCGGTCTTCGCAAACAGAAGGGCTCCGGAAGCGAAACGGTCGATGCGGTGCACGATAAGCGCGCGTTGCCTCTTCGGCTGGAGTCTTGCGACCAGCAAAGACAGGGCGGAGGGAGCATCCGAGCCCTTGACCGGCACCGCCAGAAGTCCGGCCGGCTTGTCGATCACCACCACAGCATCGTCTTCGTAAAGCACGGAAAGCGCCCGTGAGAAACGGGGTCGCCGCCGGTCTTCGGGGACCGAACCCCGATCCGGTTTCCCCATATGGCGGCGAACCTTGCGCGGAGGTTTCTTCATAGGCGGCCAATCTGGGTCAGGGCATTATCGAATCATTCCGCTGATACCGCAAACCCGAAGGCCACAACCGGGTCGCCCATCACTCACGACGACACCCGGTCATGTAACAGAATTTTCATCGGACTCGGAGGGCAACACCAATCTAATGGGTGTAGGATCGAAAGTGATTCACACCTGACAGGAGAGCATTTTGTCATGACCCCCGTTGCCTCCGCCGGTCCCACGCTATCCGGAATCTCCAACCAGCCTCTGACCTCGGAAGAAGTACGCAAGATAAATGCCTATTGGCGCGCCGCCAACTATCTTTCCGTAGGCCAGATCTATCTGTTTGCCAATCCGCTGCTGCGCGAGCCCCTGAAGATCGAGCACGTCAAGCCCCGGTTGCTGGGACATTGGGGCACAACCCCGGGCCTCAACTTCGTGTACGCGCATTTCAATCGGCTCATCAAGAAATACGATTTGAATGTGATCAACATTACGGGGCCTGGACACGGCGGACCCGGCATCGTGGCCAACACCTATCTGGAGGGCACGTACACCGAGCTTTACCCGGATATCCAGCAGAATGAAGAGGGCATGCAAAAGCTGTTCAAGCAGTTCTCCTTTCCCGGAGGGATCCCTAGCCATGCGGCCCCGGAGACGCCGGGTTCGATTAACGAGGGCGGGGAACTGGGCTATTCGCTCGCTCATTCATATGGAGCGGTGTTCGATAATCCCGACCTGCTGGCCTGCTGCGTGGTTGGCGACGGCGAAGCAGAGACGGGAGCGCTGGCTACCAGTTGGCATTCCAATAAATTTCTCAATCCTGCGCGCGACGGCGCGGTGCTGCCCATTCTGCACTTGAACGGTTACAAGATTGCCAACCCGACCGTGCTGGGGCGTTTGAGCGACCACGAACTTACGCAGCTCTTTAACGGATACGGTTACAAGCCCCACTTTGTGGAGGGCCATGAGCCCGAGCCCATGCATCAACTCATGGCCGCCACGCTGGAGACGATCATCGCCGAAATCAAGGCGATTCAGGAAGATGCCCGTTCGCGAGGATCCCAGGCGCGGCCCATCTGGCCCATGATGGTGATGCGTACGCCGAAAGGCTGGACCGGACCCAAGGTCGTGGATGGGAAGCCGGTTGAAGGCACCTGGCGCGCTCACCAGGTGCCGGTCACGGATTTGGCCACCAAGCCGGGTCATCTCAAAATCCTGGAAGACTGGATGAAGAGCTATCTTCCCGAGGAGCTATTCGACGAGACCGGCAAATTTCGCGCCGAACTCGCTGAGCTCGCGCCCCGAGGCGATCGGCGGATGGGCGCCAACCCGCACGCGAACGGCGGCCTGTTGCTCAAAAACCTGCTCATGCCTGATTTTTCCGACTACGGCGTCAAGGTCGCGAAGCCGGGTACGGAAACCGCGGAAGCAACCCGGGTGCTGGGCACTTTTCTGCGCGACGTCATGAAGCTGAACCTGGACGCCAAGAATTTCCGCGTATTCGGCCCGGATGAGACCGCGTCCAACCGGCTGGACGCGATATACGAAGTCACCGGCAAAGTTTTGCTGGAACCGTACCTGTCCACGGACGAGAACGAGTCGAGCACGGGACGCGTGATGGAAATACTCAGCGAGCACATGTGCCAGGGCTGGCTCGAGGGATACCTGCTTACCGGGCGGCATGGCTTCTTCTCCTGTTACGAAGCTTTCATCCACATCGTTGATTCCATGTTCAATCAGCACGCCAAGTGGTTGAAAGTGACGCGCCACATTCCCTGGCGACGCCCCATCGCGTCGTTAAATTATCTGCTGACTTCGCACGTCTGGCGCCAGGACCACAACGGTTTCAGTCATCAGGATCCCGGGTTCATTGATTTTGTGATGAACAAGAAAGCGGATGTAGTTCGGGTTTATCTGCCGCCCGATACCAACACGCTGCTTTCCGTGGCCGATCACTGCCTGCGCAGCCGGCATTACATCAATGTGATCGTGGCGGGCAAGCAGCCATCCCTGCAATACCTCGAGATGGACGCCGCCATCGAACACTGCACTAACGGGATCGGAATCTGGTCATGGGCCAGTACCGATCAGAACAGCGAGCCCGACGTGGTGATGGCCTGTGCCGGAGACGTACCGACGCTGGAAGCGCTGGCCGCCGTAGACCTGCTGCGGCAGAATTTCTCTGACATCAAAATCCGCTTTGTGAACGTGGTGGACCTGATGACGCTCCAACCTCCTTCGGAGCACCCTCACGGAATCTCGGACCGTGAATTTGATTCGATGTTCACCACCGACAAACCCGTCATCTTCGCTTACCACGGCTATCCCTGGCTGATTCATCGGCTCACGTATCGCCGGCACAATCACGACAGCTTCCACGTTCGCGGCTACAAGGAAGAAGGCACCACGACCACGCCTTTCGACATGACCGTGTTGAATGAGCTCGATCGCTATCACCTGGCGGGCGATGTCGTCGACCGCGTGCCTCGCCTGCAGCGCGTGGGTGCGCACTTCAAACAGTTCCTGCGCAATCAACTGGTGGAGCACAAGCGCTACATTGAACAGCATGGCGACGACATGCCGGTCGTGCGCGACTGGACCTGGCCTTACTGAACGATGAAAATTCTGGTGCTGAATTCGGGCTCCAGCAGCCAGAAGAGCTGCCTGTACGAGATCGGCGACGTTCTTCCCGAGGATCCACCGTCCCGGCTCTGGCAGGGGACGATCGAGTGGGAAGGCGAGTCCGGCCAGGCCGAGATCAAGAATGGACGCGGCTTCAGTCGAAGGGAGCAGATCAAGGTTTCTTCCCGCTCCGAAGCCACCGCTCACCTCCTGAACACGTTGTGGAAAGGGCCAAGTGCCGCCGTCTCCACACTCTCGGAGATTGACGCCGTCGGGCACCGGATCGTGCACGGTGGGCCCGCCTTCGAAGATCCGGTCGTCATCACACCCGAAATAAAATCGGCGATCGCCGCGGTTTCTGCCATCGCTCCTCTCCATAATCGCGCGGAACTTGAGGGCGTCGAAACTATTGAAAAGCTCTTTGGCGCGGTGCCTCAGGTGGCGGTTTTCGATACGGGGTTTCACAAGAAGATGCCGCTCCCGGCTGCGGTGTATCCGGGGCCTTACGAATGGTTCGCGGCTGGAATCCGCCGTTATGGCTTTCATGGCATCAATCACAAGTATTGCGCCCGGCGCGCGGCCCACCTGCTGCGAAAAAGTCAGCATTCGCTCAAGCTGGTGACTTGTCATCTGGGGAATGGTTGTTCTCTCGCCGCCATTCGCGATGGGAAGAGCGTGGACACGACGATGGGGTTCACGCCGTTAGAGGGTTTAATGATGGGTACCCGTTCCGGCTCGGTTGATCCCGGAATCCTCACCTACCTGATGCGTCAAAGCCGGCTTACGGGAGATGAACTCGACAAGCTTCTCAATCAGCATTCCGGTCTGTTGGGAATCTCTGGCGTCTCCGGAGACATGCGCGAAATTCTGGCTGCCGTAAAAAAAGGACACGAGCGGGCCACGCTGGCGTTTGACATCTACGTCCACCGTCTGCGCGCCGGAATCGGCGCCATGATCGCGGTGCTGGACGGCATCGATGGGCTGGTTTTCACGGCTGGAGTAGGAGAGAACTCACCCGAGGTGCGGGCGGCAGCCTGTCAGAACCTCGGCTATGCCGGGGTCACACTTGATGCGAAAGGAAATTCGGAATCGCCTCCCGACCAGGACATCTCGGGTCCAGGTTCATCAGTTCGCGTCCTGGTGGTTCGCGCCGGCGAAGACTGGGAGATTGCGCGCGATTGCTGGAAGCTTCTGCGCCGCTCTGCCTAGGCCGTCGCCAGATAGATGTAGCGCAGGACGAACAGAACGGTGAGAATCCAGATCAGCACATTGATCTCGCGAATCTTTCCCGCCGCGATCTTCACTACCGTGTAGGAAATGAGGCCCAGGCTGAGGCCGGTAGCGATACTGAAAGTGAGAGGCGTGGCCAGCATGGTGATGAATGCGGGCACAGCCTCGCTGAAATCCGCCCAATCGATGTGCGCGATCGACTGCGTCATTAACGCACCCACCAGGATGAGAGCGGGCGCGGTGGCGTAACCCGGAATGGCGGAGGCGAGCGGCGAGCAGAACATGGCGAGCGCAAAAAACGCCGCGACAAATATATTGCTGAGTCCGGTCCGCGCGCCTGCGGCGATGCCGGCCACGCTCTCGATATAGCTGGTTACGGTGGAAGTGCCGGCCAGCGATCCCACAATAGTTCCCATCGCATCCGCCAGGAGCGCCCTGCCGACGCGTGGTATTTTCCCGTCCTTGATAAATCCGCCCTGCTCGCACACTCCTACCAGGGTGCCCACATTGTCGAAGAAGTCCACGAACAGGAAGGCAAACATGATCTCTAAAAACCCGAGACGAACGGCGCCGCGCAAATCAAGTTGCAGGAATGTCGACGCCGGGTGGGGCACGGAGACGATCGCTGAGGGCCAACTGGAGAGGCCGCGCAACATGCCGACCAGCGCGGTGCCCACGATGCCGATGAGGATTCCGCCATTAACTTTTCGCGCCATCAGAATCAGCGTCAGGACCAGACCGAAGCAGGCCGTTTGCACCTCGCGGTCGGCAAAACTTCCCAGGCCGACAAACGTAGCCGGGTTGGCCACCACCAGTTTCGCGTTCCTGAGGCCGACGAATGCGATGAAGAAGCCGATTCCGGTCGCGGTCGAATGCTTGAGGCAATCCGGCATCCCGTTGACGATCTGTTCGCGGAGCCGGGTGACGGTGAGCACGAGGAACACAACCCCGGAGAAAAAAACCACGCCGAGCGCGGTGCGCCACGGAACGTGCATGCTCAGGCAAACGTAATAAGTGAAGTAGGCATTGAGCGACATTCCGGGAGCGAGCGCAATCGGATAGTTGGCGTAAAGCCCCATCACCAGCGTTCCGATCGCGGCGGAGAGGCAGGTGGCAAAAACTACACCCTCGACCGGCATCCCCGCCTGGGCCAGGATTTGCGGGTTGACGACGATGATGTAGGCCATCGTCAGGAATGTTGTCAGGCCACCGAGAAATTCCTGCTTCACGGTGGTCTGGTTGGCGGTGAGTTTAAAATAGCGATCGAGCAATCGTCTTTCCTCGGTTGAAAAGAATCGGTCTCCCCAACTCTCGCCCGCGACGGGGCGGCTCAATACCGTATCTTGTCGGACTTTTCCCGCCAGGCGCGAAACGCGGCCAGCGCTTCTTCGCGCATCATCTGGATCATCGGTATTCCGCGGTCAGGGTGCGGCTGAGCAATTTCACGGTAGATAAAGGAATCGTCGAAGCCGGCCTGGGACGCGTCTGCGGCGAGGCTGCCGAAATAGACGCGAGAAAGGCGCGCCCAGTAAATCGCGCCCAGACACATGGGGCAGGGCTCGCAGGAAGTGTACAGCTCGCAGTCCTTCAGTTCGAAAACGCCGAGCTTGTGGCAGGCTTCGCGGATGGCGAGCACCTCGGCGTGCGCGGTGGGATCGTTGGTCAAAGTCACCCGGTTCGCGGCTTCAGCAAGGATGGCGTCATCTTTTACGATCACTGCGCCGAAAGGCCCGCCCTGTCCGGAGCGGACGTTTTCGGCTGCGAGTTCAATGGCGCGCGCCATGAAAAGATCGTTCATATAGCGGACGGACGCTGCGCAAGCTTGGCCGATCCTGCTGCCTCAGCCTGCGCCAAAGGAAGCAAGTATAAGCGGATGCAGGAAGTGCGTGAGAAGTTTCTCCGTTTTGATTTCTCGATATCGTCAGTTGAAAAGTGAAGCGAGCAGGATACGCTCGGCTTCTGATGACCACTCCCTTGCTGGGACGGCGATGACAACATGACTGTGCAGGCTTTCGTCTCCCGCAGGGCGATCGCGCCTCGCGATATTCGGCCAGCCGCCATTCTTCTAGAAAGTGAACGCATACAGGCGGTGGTTCCGGCCGCACAAATACCTTCCAGCGCCGAGATCCACGATTTCGGCGACGCTGCCATTCTTCCCGGCTGGTCGATTCTCACGTGCACATCAACGAACCGGGACGGACAGAGTGGGAAGGCTTCCACACCGCGACGCGAGCTGCTGCGGCCGGAGGCTACACCCAGTGGCCTGGGACGGCGTGGTCCAGGGCAACGCGTCAGACCTCGCAGGGCTTGCCAGCGCGCGAGTGCTGGGCTCCGCCGGGACGGCGGCGCTACTTTCCCACGATGGCCTGAACCGTAACTTCCGCCCAAACCCGGGGACCTGGCCTTTGGTCGAATACTCTGGTCAATAGTGACCATCTTGCGGCTGGGCAAAGCTGCAAGATGAAGCTATGAAGGTCACGAACAGTAAAGCGCTGGCGATTCGCTGTCCCACGTGTGGCGCGAAACCTGGAGAGAAGTGCGAGCTGGGCACGGGTCAGCCCCGCACCGAGCCTCACCGAGATCGTCGCTCGCTGGCGTCAGAAAAGGACCTTTCTGCGACCCGGAATTAACTCCCTTCAGTTGGATGAATGGTTGATCGTCATCAGCGACTGCCCGGTTTCTCCTGCCCATCGGAATTTCAAATCCAGCATGTGCAGTTTTGCTCAGAACTAAGGACGTGATAATGAGATAGTTCTCAGCATCACGGAGAGAACAGTACATGTGGAACCTTTCACGACATCCAACCAGGCAGCAGCCGCTCAGGCAATCTCGTTCTCAACTTGAATTGCTGGTGGTCGAGCGTACGGCTGAACTACAAAGTCTTTCACAGCAACTTCTCCGGGTGCAGGACGAGGAAAGGCGCAGGGTGGCCCGCGACTTGCACGACAGCGCTGGCCAGACCCTGACGGCGCTGAAAATATCGGTTGCCCTGGTGCAGCGAAAACTCGGAAACGACAAACGAATAGGCGATGAGCTCTCCGGAATCGCGTGTTTGGTGGATGAGGCGCTCCGGGAAATCCGCACGACTTCCTATCTGCTTCACCCGCCCATGCTCGACGAGGCAGGTTTCCCTTCTGCCGCGCAGTGGTATGCCGAGGGGTTCGCCCGGCGTAGTGGGCTGAAGGTTCGGATGGACTTCATGCCGGGAATTCAGCGATTACCCGCCAGCACCGAGATTGCCTTGTTCCGGGTGTTGCAGGAAGGGCTCACCAACGTGCATCGCCACTCCGGCACGTCTGAGGTGGACATATGTTTTCGTTTGGAGGCCCAGTCCGTGATCCTTGAACTGAGAGATTATGGGCGCGGCATTTCCGGAGAATGGTCGAGTCCCATGGGCCCGCGGGTTCAAGCGGCCGGTGTGGGTTTGGCCGGAATGCGCGAACGGTTGAATGAACTGAGAGGCGGATTGGAAATAGAGTTGGCCGACCCCGGCACCAGGCTGCGGGCAATCGTCCCCGTCTGGAACGAGCCTGGTCGCGGGGAACGGGAACAGGGCTTTTCTCCGCTCGCTTGTCAGGCTCCTTCTTACGCTGCCAGCATCGCTCCATCTTGCTGATCTGCATCTTGCTGATCTGGATGGCCGCGGCATTTGCCTGGGCTCGCCCAAGCATCCCGGTTTCTACAGGCCATGAATGTGACTCCCGCGGGCTTTCCGTTCTTCGCCTTCTTTCCCGCAGCCGCTTCGCTTCCGACAAGAGGTTCGCATCGCTTTTCCATCTGGTTCATCCAATTGGCCATGAGGAATCATTTAGCCGTTTCTGTATTGGACCTCGTGGGCATGCGAGCGGGTGAGGCTGCGGGCAGCGCCATTGCCCGTTCGGTGGACCTGGCGCAACACGCGGAACAGTTGGGATACAAGCGCTTCTGGCTGGCCGAACACCATTCAATATCGGGACTGGCCTGCTCCGCTACGCCGGTGCTGGTCGGCCATGTGGCCGGGGCGACCGCGAAGATTCGCGTGGGCAGCGGCGGAGTCATGCTGCCGAACCACGCTCCTCTGGTGGTCGCAGAACAGTTTGGGACGCTGGCAGCGATCTATCCGGGACGAATCGATCTTGGGTTGGGACGCGCCCCGGGCTCCGATTCCCACACCATGCGGGCACTAAGACGGGATTTGCGGCAGAGCGGCGAAGATTTTCCCGCGCTTCTGCAAGAGTTGCAGACCTACCTGGCGCCCGAACGGCCGGGTCAGATCGTGAAAGCGATTCCCGGGCAAGGGAGCAACGTGCCCATCACGCTGCTGGGGTCGAGCGGCTTCAGTGCCCAACTGGCCGGCAGGCTGGGATTGCCGTTTGCCTTCGCGGCGCACTTTGCTCCGGAATATCTGTACGCCGCGGCCCAACTCTATCGCGAGCAATTCCGGCCCAGCGACGCGCTGCAAAATCCTTATCTGATGGTAGCGGTGCAGGTCATCGCGGCCGAGACAGATGCGGTCGCCCAGCGCCTGTTCACCACGCCACAGCAGCGTTTTCTGCGACTGATCCGAAACCAGCCGGTGGAACTGTTGCCTCCGGTGGATTCCATGGAGCCGTTGTGGCAGGACATGGAGAGGGCTGCTGTGGAGAGCAGGCTCAGCGCGGCGATCGTAGGCTCGGAGGCAACGGTGAAAACGGGCCTGGAGAAGCTGGTGGCTGATACGGGAGCCGACGAAGTCATCGTGGTTACCGATACCTATGAACATGTCGACCGGCTGCAATCCTATGAACGAGTGGCCCGCGTGGCCGCGAAGATCGAGGTGAAGGCAACCGCGGCAGTAGAAGCCTGACGTCAATCCAGCACCTGAATCCAGCACCTGAATCTGCATCCAAATCCAGTAACTCAGGAGAAAAAATGGCGCACCTGTTTGAACCGTTGACTCTGCGCGGGGTCACCTTGCGGAATCGTATCGGGGTCTCGCCCATGTGTCAGTACAGCTCGGAAGATGGGATGGCGACGGACTGGCATCTGGTGCACCTCGGATCGCGCGCTGTCGGCGGAGCCGGCCTGGTTTCGGTGGAAGCCACGGCAGTGGAAGCGACAGGGCGAATCTCGCCTCAGGACATGGGCATATGGTCGGACCGCCACATCGAACCCCTGGCGCGGATCGCCAGGTTCGTAGCCGGACAGGGGGCGGTGCCGGGAATCCAGTTAGCGCACGCCGGGCGCAAAGGGTCGAAGTCGCGGCCATGGGACGGAGACCGCTCCCTTAGTGACGCGGAGGGCGGATGGGATGTGGTTGCTCCCAGCGCTCTCGGCTTCGCCGAGGGCTGGCGTGTCCCGCATGAGTTGACGGTGAACGAAATAGCGGGCATTCGCGAGTCTTTTCGCAAGGCGGCGATCCGGGCGCGAGAAGCCGGATTCCTGTGGCTCGAAATTCACGCCGGTCATGGTTATCTCCTCCACAGTTTCTATTCGCCGCTCTCCAATCATCGAACTGACGAATACGGAGGCAGCCTGGAGAACCGCATCCGCTTCCTGCTGGAGACGGTTCGCGCCGTTCGCGCGGAGTGGCCCAAAGATCAACCTGTTTCCGTTCGGCTCTCCTGCACCGACTGGGTAGAGGGGGGATGGACGCTGCATGATTCCATTCAATTGGCGAAAGCCCTTAAAGCGGAAGGCGTCGATCTGATTGATTGCAGTTCGGGCGGAGGCAGCCCTCTCGCCAGGATTCCTGTCGGTGCCAGTTACCAGGTCCCGCTGGCGGAGGGGGTCCGGAACGGAGCCAGGATTCCGACCGCAGCCGTGGGCATGATCACGGAAGCCATGCAGGCGGATGACATTGTCAGAAACGGACGCGCCGACCTGGTTCTGCTCGCGCGCGAACTTCTGCGCGATCCTTATTGGCCTTTCCGGGCGGCGAAGACGCAGCATTTTCGCGGGGAAATGCCCGTGCCTCCGCAATATCTCAGGGCTCTGTAACGGTGGTCAAATCGGCTTGGGGTTCTTGGTCGCCACCAGCACCGCCAAGACTACCGCGTTGTTGCGAACGCTTTCTGCGATGGTTACGAGCGCTGCCGAGACGGGCGGGTGCTGCTCCGCCAGTCCCTCCAGGCGCGAACTCACGCCATGCAGTTGCTCAACTTCGTCCAGGATCGCTTCAAAAGGCATGAGTACCCCGCTCTTCGGAAGAAACCTAAGGTGTGGGAGTACTTCAGATGGACTGGCTTAGGTCAGAAGACCTGAAAGAGGAGAAGGTGTTAACCACCTCAACCTCAACCTTAACACGGCAGGAGCGAATTAGCTCGTTCCAAATGGGACCGGTCAACGGCTTTGATTGTCTGTCAAATCCTCTCTTAACTCTTAAAGATTGCTACTAATTACAAGGAATTCCGGTGTTCTGGGCTGGTCCGCGGCTGGTGCCAATGGCAAACAAAAGCCTCTGGACTGGGATACGATTTGCGCTGATTTGCCGTCTTTTGGGTCTAGAATGATGGTACATGAGGCCTGCCGCAATAACGAAGAAGGGCCGCGAATTCGATCCCAACACCTTCCTGGCAACCATCGGCGAGGGCAGGAAGAATCTCGCTGTTTCCAAAAAGCAGGTCGTCTACGCGCAGGGCGACGTTGCCGATGCTGTTTTCTTCATTCAAAAAGGCAAGGTAAGACTCACGGTTGTATCCAAGATCGGCCGGGAAGCGACCATCGGACTGTTGGGCGAAAAGAATTTTTTTGGCGAGGGCGCTCTGGCCGGACAGGCTCTCCGCATGGGATCCGCGGAGGCGATGACCGACTGCGAGGTCCTGCGGATCGACAAGAAGGCCATGATGGCCGCTCTTCACCGCGAACACGCCTTTTCCGATATGTTCGTGGCTTATCTTTTGGCGCGCAATATCCGCTATGAAGAAGACCTGGTCGATCAACTATTCAATTCCAGCGAGAAAAGGCTGGCCCGTGTACTGCTTCTACTTGCACATTTTGGCAAGGAGGGTATTCCTGAAACCGTGGTTCCCAAGATAAGTCAGGAGACCCTGGCAGAAATGGTCGGGACCACCCGTTCGCGGGTGAGCTTTTTCATGAACCGGTTCAGGAAGCTGGGCTTTATTCACTACGCCGGAGGCATTGAAGGCGGGTTACAGGTTCACAGTTCACTGCTGAACGTAGTTCTGCACGACTGAGCAACTCCGCGCCGGTTTTTTCCGCGAGACAACGCTGTCGGTGGTTGTGAGCCTGTCCGGCGTGTCCACCGCAGTGGCCTGGGTAATGTGATAGTCCTGGTAGTCAATGGTGAAATTGGCCTGGCCACCCAGCCGGATTGCGCTGGTGCTTCGATTGGACGCGGGGAGCCAGAAATCCCCGACTTTCGTATAAACCTGTACGATTTTGGTTTCCTTTGTCCAGAACGACGGGTTTTTCGCCGGCGTCCCTTCAATGCGAGTCACGGCAAAGTCTTCTGCATCGACCCAGATTTGACCGCGGTACAGGAGCTTGTTGCTGGTCCGGGGCTCCACATAAAGAACGTAGGCCCCACCCGCCGGCGTGCTCTCGTATCCCGTCAAAGTAAAGCTGTAGTTGTCCTGGTTGAGGGCGATATGTCTCTGGTTCTCCTCCGTCACCGCCTCTTTCTCGCTCTGCAACATGCGTTTGAATACTCTCTCAATGATCAGCTGAGAGCCTTTTTCCGACCGGATGCTGAAGTCTTTCGTCCCCGGCGTGCGGTAGGTTACATCCACAATCATCTCCGCGCTTCTGGAGCCCGGGAAGCCGTGATAGTCAAGGCGATAGACTCGAGTGCCCTGGTAAGCGCCCAGCGCGCGGGCGCGTTCCAGGTTTCTCTCGACCAGGTTGGTTACGATTTCCTCCGCGCTCAGCCGGACCGGAGGAGCCGGGGCGTGCGGGTCCGAGGCCTGCCCAAGTGCGCCCTGCAGGCTGCCGAGACCGAGGATTACAGATAACGAAAAGGTGAACCCGGCGGAACGGATATGCACGTTCATCAACGAACTCCGTCCCCTCAACATACTCCGGCCCGTTTCTTGAAAAGTGAGCAATTTTGACCACTTTCTGAACACTAAGGTGCCAGGAGTACCACGTCCGAACTGTTCCAGTGCCCTTGCTCCACCTCAGATCCAAGGTGCCTCAAAGTCCCCAAGAGCCCGGGAAAAACGACGGCTGGGCGGGGCAAAGACCGCTTCCGCCCGCCGGCCAGAGTTCCATTTGGTCACCGTGAGCACCGTCAAGCGACGCCGCGCCGTCCGCTCAGCAGGTTAATGACCAGTACCACCAGTGCTATCACTAGTAGCAAATGGATAAGGCCTCCACCGACATGGAGAGTGAAGCCCAGTAGCCACAAAATCACCAGAACGACACAAATGGTCCAAAGCATGTTTGTTTCTCCTCTGCGAAAGTCAGCGCGACCCGAGGTTCCGATCCGGTTGAACGCCGCACGCCGGAGTTTCCGGGTCTGCCGCTTCCTGAGTATCCCTGATTCGCATTGGCCATGCTGAGCAGGATTGCTCATAGGCGGACGGTTGCGTCTTTTCGTGCGAACCACCGTCCTGTGAGAGGTTGCCCAAAATGAACGTGCGGCCGGCTTCGCGCCCACAAGAGAAGCCGGCCAAGGGATGAACTTGACCGGCCTTTTCATGGTGTCGCACCTTTGACTCGGCTTATGGCTGCGCTGCCGGCCTGGCCTTTTTCTTTGTCCCTGCCGGAGTCGCTCTGTGGGTTCGTTCCTGCTTAAGCAGAGTCAGGGAATCCGCGGCGTTAAACGGATACTGGCGGACCGACTGCTGCCCTGTGGTACTCAGAGTGATGTCCACGCGCCGGTTGCTCGCCAGGATGATGGTTGTCATGTTATCGAGCACCCGCTGTCGCTCCGCAGGAGTTAGCTCGGGATTCTGCTCAACCGCATCTCTCACCTGGGCGTCGGTCAGGTCTTGTTCCTCGCCGAACGCCTTGGTTTCGATGCTGGCGGCGGGAACCCCGTGTTCGGTCAGGAACTGCCGGGTACGCTCCACGCGCCGTTCCGAGAGCGCCTGATTGTATTCCACGGATCCTCGAGGATCGGCGTGGCTTTCCAGAATCAGATGAGCATCCGGCCTCAGCTCCCGATATTTCTCGAAATCGATGGCCAGTGTGATGAGGGTTTGTTGCTGGCTGTCCAGCAGGCCGCGATCGGGATTCTCGCGCGAAGGCTTGGCCGTGGGAAAGTAAATGCTGTGCAAGGCCAGTCGGCTTTCGAGTCGCCTCACCTCAGGCGAAACCGCAGGAGGGTTCTCCACCATGACCTGCGCGGTGGCCGGCGTATTCAGTCCGCGCGAGTCGCTGCAAGTCGCGCTCACTGTGATTGGGCCCGCGGCAACGCCGGACGTTTCGAGAGCGGCCGTAGTGCCGCTGCCCGAGAGGCTGCCCCCGCTCGCGCTCCAGTTGGCCACCGCCACTGGGACATTGTCCGGGCTGGTGCAGTTGCAATCGATGCTCGAGGATGTGCCTGTCTCCACCGTCGAAGGATTCGCCGAACAGGACATGGTCGGCGGATTTCTAGCGGGCTCCCGCACCGCGAAAGTTGAGTTGCAGATGGCTTCTCCCGAGCGCTGCCGCTTGGGATCCGACACGCGGGCGGTCACGGTGTAGCTCCCACTGGCCAGGCCATTCGTGTCGATGCTGGCATCTGCATCTCTCCCGCTAATCTTGCCGCCCGTGCTGCTCCAGCCGTAGGCCAGGGAGTGTTTGAGATTGAAGTTGCTGGCCGTCGCGGTGGCATTGACCGGCTCGCCCGCCATGACCTCACCGGGTCTCAACGAGCAGCTTGCGGCAACTGGTATCGCAGGTTCGCCACCCAACGTAAACACCAGGCCACTTTGCAGTCTTACACCCCGGATTTCAGTGGCGGGCGTCGTAGCCGAAGGACCGAAGCGATAGTCGGAGTATACGAAATCAGCGCGCAGCAGCCGCAGCGCCACGTGCCGCGTCAGGTTGACATCAAGGCCGCCGCCGGCCATGACACCCAATTTTTGGATGTCGTGGAAAGCATCCGGCATCAGGCGATGGTCGCCCACCAGCACTTCAAGAAATGGCGAGAAATGAGCGTGCCGGAAAGTTATCTTCGGACCCAGCGAGAGGTTGGAGAGCGCGGTGTCGTCCACTCGGTCCGTTCCCGTCTCGCCGCTGTTCCAAAGCGTGCTGCTATCGAGAGTCAGTCCAAACCATCGGTTGAAGTCATAAGTAATGCCCGCCCCGATGCCTCGCGGATTCGCTTCCAAACGGCTGGTCACCGGGAGCAATCCCAGGGGAAGCAGGCCGTGCACGTCGGCGCCGGGATGGAAGAAAGAATATCCGCCGTAGAACTCCCATTTGGGGGCGGGCGGCTCCTGCGCAGACACGAAAGTGCTGACGCTGCATAGGATGGCAAATGCTCCTAACAGCATGATCGCGACCGGACTGCGATGGCTACGAGAGTGAGATGACATACAAAAACTCCTCCGAACTGAGTGAGTGGAAATCGTTTCGGCCCCACTCGGGGCGGGTGCCAGCTTCAGCCTGGCCCCGCTGCCGGATGCGGAAGCTACGGCGCAGTCACTGTGTTGCTGTCAAATGTGACTGCGGCATTGCGGGCTAACGCTCTGCCGTTCAGGGTGGCGCCGGTATCCAAGGTGATGGCTTGAAGCGCCAGGATCGTGCCCTCAAAGATGGAGTTGGTCCCCAGGGTCGCGGAACTGCCGACCTGCCAAAAGACATTCTTGGCCTGGGCTCCGCCGGCCAGGACAACCTGAGTGCTTCCCAAGGTGGTGAGCGTGGACGCTATCTGGAAGATGAAAACTGCATTCGCGTTACCCTGGGCGTCGAGCGTGACGTTCCCGGCCGACAAGATGACCGTGCTCGAGTTCTTGTACAGGCCAGGGGTGAAGGTCAGGCCGCTCAGGTCCCCGGGTAGAACCGCGCCCCCGGGCAAGCCTTCCACGTAGTCATAAGCGATGGTCAAATCGAGCTCGCCCTGGGCCGCGGCCGGATCGGTCACATGCATCACCGCCGGGGCGATGAGGGTTCCGGGCGGGAACCCTGTAACCGCGGTTCCCGGACTCAGCCCGAGATCGCCGCCAGCGATGGTTGTGGGACCGGTATTCGTAACCGTGGAGCCGGCCACGGCATCGAAATTCGCCGCCGTTCCCAAAGGTACCGGCGGTTGACAGGCCAGGGTGGCCGTGGTGAAGCTCCAGGTGAAGTTACTGGCCAGCCCGTTGCCCGACGGGTCCTGGGCCCCGGTTGTGACCGTGGCCGTATACGTTGTGCTCAGTGCGAGATTGGCGGACGGGGTAAATGAGGCAATCCGGTTGGTGCCGTCCAGGGTGACAACTCCGACCACCGGGGTTACGCCCGGGCCGGCCAAGGTCACCGTGGTCGCATTTATGGTGGCGGCGTTCATCGCCTCATTAAATGTGGCGGTGACCACCGCGTCGGGACATACGCCGAGGGCCGCGGCCAGAGGACTCTCGGAAATCACCGTGGGCGGCGGGGCTGCAGCGCAGGTTGTGGGGGAGGTGGCGAAAGTCCAGACAAAATTGCTGGCCAGCCCATTGCCTGACGCGTCCTTCGCCCCGGTGGTAATGGTGGCGGTATAGGCCGTGTTGAGCGCGAGACTGGCCGTGGGCGTGAAAGCGAAAATCTTGTTGGGCACGTCGTGGGTGATGGTTCCGGCAACCGGAGTTACTCCTGGTCCGGTCAACTTGAAGGTGGCGGCGTTGATGGTTGCAGGATTCATCGCCTGCGGGAAGGTGGCGACCACCACGGCGTTGGAGCATATTCCCGTCGATCCGCTGGGCGGGCTGACGGAGCTGGGCGGGGACGGTGGCAGGCACAGCGTTGCAGCCGTGGTGAAAGTCCAGACAAAATCGCGGGCCAGAAAGATGCCTCGCAGGTTTGAAACTCCGGTGGTAATCGTGGCCGTGTAGGTGGTGCTCGGCACCAGGCTGCCCGCGGGAGTGAAGATCGCGCTGTTGCCGGTGGCGTCGTAGGTGACTTGTCCGCTCACCGGCGTCGTGCCCGGTCCGGTCAGCGTAAAGGTCGAGCTATCGATGGTGGAGGGGTTCATCGCCTCGCTGAAGGTTGCGGTGACGATGGTATTGGGACAGGCGCCGCCGGCGCCGCTCGGAGGCGCCACGGACATCACGGCAGGCGCGGTCAAACTCGGGTTCCCGCCGCTTTTGTCCGGATCGCTGCATCCGGTCGCGACAACGAGCAGCAGGAACGATAGGAAGCAGATCGTGTGAGCGCTGTACCTTCGCATGACTGTGGTCCTTCTTGTTCAAATCTCGGCTGAAGTGCCGCCGGACAACAGAAATGCAATTGGGTGACCGAACCGCACAACGGGGCTCTCCCGCAACGCTCTCCGACCTCGTGTTGGTGGTTGTCCCAGGCCCGGGCGGGGCCACCATGTGCGCCGTTCCTCCTACGCAACTAACAACTTGCTTCCATTCGCGCGTGCCCGATGGCAACCCGTCCACCTGAATTATTTTGCCCAGCAGATTGGCGGGTAGCGCGAATCGAGGGCAAGACAGCAGGCGCAGATCAAGCCGATCTGTTCCATCTCGGGAAGGAGGAATCCCACTTGCGGAAAGAAAACTCTGAGTGGGAAGGGTGAATCGCGCGGAGCGGGTCGCGCCCAGACGGGTGCTATAGAGGCTGTGGCCGTGGGGTCGGAAGGGCTAGACCGCCGCGATGGCTGTGTTTCAAGCCGGCTTGAGCGCTCTGCCGCACTCCAGGCAACACGCTCCGTGGCGCGGGGTGATGAGTCCGCAAAATGGACACATGCGCTGGGACGCGAAATCGCCGACTCGCGGCTCCATGCCCAGCGACCTTCTTAACGACGCGGCCACAAGGGCACGCAGACTCCGGACTTTGCCCAGGAGCACTTGCAGGAGGGAAATCATGGCTGAAATTCCGTGTTCCGGGCCGCCCAAAAAGGCGACGCCGAGATAGGGCGGAGAGGCTGCAGCGGCAACCGCTCCCGATCGACCACGCTAACCTTGACACGTCAAGCTTCCCGATTCTGTGCAAGATTGCTCTCTTTTTGCGGAAGCGCCCGCGTGAATGGTTCCGGATTACGGCCGTTCCATTTCAGAGAAGCACGAAAGTGAGCAATTCAGACCAGCTATTCGTTGCCTGTGGACCCATGATGATGCTGGAGATGAGTTTCTACCTATCGCTCTTTCAGGTCCTCTGAACTAAGTCAGCCCATCTGAAGTTCTCTCCTCTTAGTTTCGTAGCCTTTAAAGGAACAAACACATGAAAAAAGCAATGTCAGTGCTGTTGATGGGCCTGATGGGCCTGTTTGGAACGCTGGCCTGGGCGGGAACGGCCCGTGAGGACACGGTCGAACGCCTGCATTCGTCGGTTGACGTTCTGCACTCGATCATGGAAGCTCCGGACAAAGGGATCCCTGAAGAAGTATTGAGCAACGCGAAATGCATCCTGGTGGTTCCGAACCTGATCAAGGGCGGCTTTATCTTTGGCGGCAAACACGGACGCGGCGTAGCATCGTGCCGCACCTCCGATGGCTGGAGCGCGCCTGCGTTTGTGTCCATCGGCGGCGGAAGCTGGGGATTGCAGATCGGCGTCGAAGGCGTCGACCTGGTTATGCTGGTCATGAACGACCATGGTTTTCAGCATCTGCTCTCGAGCAAGTTTGCGCTGACCGGTGAAGGATCGGTAGCGGCGGGCCCGGTTGGCCGTCATGCTTCCGCTGGAACTGATTGGAAGATGAACACCGAAATGTTGACCTACTCCCGCTCCAAGGGTGTGTTCGCCGGCCTCACGCTCGAAGGCGCAGTGATCGAGCAGGACAACGATTCCACCCGCGCCATCTACGGCAAGCACATGACCTTTCGCAACATCCTTTCGGGCAAGGTAGCAACCCCGAAGAGTGCGGAAGCGTTCATGAGGGCAGTATCCGAAGCCGGACACCAGGCGGCCATCGCCGAAGTGAACGAAGACAAGAAGTAACGGTCAAGCTTCCCAGAACTCTTGAGGGTGCCCCGTCCAAGCTCCGCTTGGGCGGGGTTTTTGCCGTCATCAGGAACCCGACCTGAGTTTCGTGGGTCAGAGCGCGGACCCCTCTGTCATCCGCAAGAAAATCCCCGCTCAGGCGGAGCTTGGACGGGACACGCCTGGGGACCATCATGCTTCCGGGATTATGGGTTCCGGGATCATGGTTCCATCGCGTTCCCGCCGACCGTGGGCAACTCCGACCGGATGAGAGACTCCGCCTGTCTCCATACTTCTGCGTCACACTCAATCTGGGTGTGCGCCTTCACAAAGACGCGGTCATACCAGGGATACTGCTTGCAGTGGTAAGGGCTCGCGCTGTAGTCCGAGCGAAAATTTCCGATGATGCGGGTGCGGGTCGGATCAGCCGCGCGGATCGCGGACTGGCCGTGAAGAAATCCGCTGGGCTGGTAGAAATTGACGGCCCGGGCTACGTTGGCGGGGATGACCCGATCATTCTGATGAATCCTGGAGATGCTATCCACTTGCACGGTGAGAAGCACCGGGATTCCGGCTTTCTCCAGTTCACGCGCCAGTGTGATGGCTTGAGAGCCGCCCCAGCTATGCCCGTAGAGGATGATGCGGGCATTCCGCTTCTCCTCGGCGCTTAAAATCCCATCGTGGTTGGTATCGAGCAGTTGCAGCACCCGGTTTCGGGCCTTTCCCCGGTGATAGCTCTCAAAGGTCTCTACATCCACTCCCAGGGGGTAAGCCTGGCGCAAGCGCGCTGCCAGCTGCACCTCGCTGTGGGCAAGATTGTCGTGCTGGATGAACCCGCCGACGAACCCGATAACGATGACGGGCGGCAGGGCGCGGCCAACCGTTGCCGGAACCGATTGCGCCGGGGCAGTCTTGCCCAGGGCAAGGACAGCCATGAGGAAACAGATCGCAGTGCGGACCGGAATCACTTTGCAGTGCGGCCCGCCAGAGTAGGAACCGGAGCCGGAGCCAGGGCCTTCAGCTCGTCCAGCGCGGTCAGAACCGCTTGCCAGTGGGCCTCATCCTTTTTGGTTTCGATTGGCGCCGAGAGATCGGAATAGAAGTGCAGGATGTTGTCCCGCAATTCCGCCGTGGTCAGGTTGAATTTCCGGCCGGAGAGCTGGTCCAGCAACTTGGCATAAGTGTCATCGGTCAATGAGTATTCCGCTGCCCTGGTTTCGTTGCCGGTATCAAAATCGCAATTAGGAAGCACGAGTGAGTCAGTGCGTACCTGTCCCAGAAAGACCCGATATTGATCGACTGTCAGATTGATGCTCTTGATGTACAGGTCTTCGGTCTGCGGAGTGGGGTTGTTGAACGCCATCCCTTTAAACGGGCCGATCTTCGGCATATAGCGCAAGAGGGTTGACAGGATACGTGTGCCCAGCCCCGGCTTCACGTAGTCCTTGCCCCACTCCTTTTCATAGTCGGAGCGCGAAAGGCGGTAGAGGAACTTTCGTTTGGCGAAATTGGGGGTCTCGCGCATCAGGTCCTTCTTATGGGTTTGCAGCGCCACCTGGGTCATTTGCGGGATCAGCCGGCTGACCGAGTAACGATACGAGCCGATGGCCAGGTCCTCGTGGGTAAGCACGTCTTTCAACTCCACTCCGTAGACCACGGGAAAGACCCGCTCCAGCAGGGGCTTCGACACCTGGAACCCGATGAAATCGTGGTACTGCTGCGAGGCATAACGATTCTTGGCAACCTGCGCCATGTCGAACCCGAACTCGGTTTTCAAATGGGCGGTCTTGTCCTGGGCGTAGCGGACTGACTTGCCAAACTTGGCTCGCAGCTTGGGATACTCGATGGCAACCGCCTGGTTGACCGCCGGGTGGCCGGCGATGTCCGACGCGTAGTGCGACAAGGCGCCCAGGGCGAAGGCGTACTCGTTGACGTCCTGGCTCTCGAGCAGCAGCTCACGGACGAAGTCGCCGCTGCGAACGTAATGCACCAGATTGCTGAATTCGCGGCTGCCGAACGGGTAATAGCCCAGGTCCTGGATGACGGCGCCGCCATAGGCGTAGGCATGGGCCTGGGTGATCTGATCTTCGGACAGGCCGGGGTAGCGCTGCAGGAGCAGGGGACGGATCGCGTCCGTCCACAGTAAGTCGACGATTTCTTCGTGGGTCAGAACCGAGTAGGCGGACGAGCCTCCACTGCACATCAGGAGGATGAGAACCAGCGCGCCGGCGCGCCGGGCAAGCGCACCCCAACTCCCGGCTATGGCGCCTGGCGAAATCGAGAGAAACCGCATGGTTTCAAATGCGCCCCAGCACCAGGAGAACGATAACAATGAGAATGACCACGCCCACGCCGCCAGTGGGGGCGTATCCCCAGTTCCGGCTATGCGACCACCGCGGGAGGGCCCCAAGCAGGGCCAGAATCAGGACCACGATCAGGATAGTTCCAAGCATATGTGCTCCTTAATCCCTAATGGATAAAGTGCAGCTTCTTGCGAAGCTGCACTCGACCGAACCGCTAAAACGTGATGTTGATCGCAATTCCTTGACCGGGATACCTGCGGTTATAGAGGTAGTATCCGTTGTCGTAGTCAACATAAACATCGTCATTGTCGTACCAGTCGTCTCCCCAGGCTTCCGGCCAGGGGTCAACGGCGCTGATCCAATAACCCTCGTACTGGAAGCGCGGGTATCCGCCTACAACCATGAAGGGAAGGCCATAGATGCGGAATCCGTGGCTGGGGCCGAAGTATCCGCGGTAGCGGTCGTCAGGAATGCGGTAACCGCGGTAGCCGCCGCGTTGCTGCCAGGTGCGATGCTCGGACTGCCAGTTTTGCGAGCGATGCTGCTGCCATGCGCTCTGCTCGACATAGTGCTGTTGCTGGGTGCGCTGCGGCTGCTGTCTCTGCTGGGCCTGCTCCTGGTTGTGCTGGTTCTGTTGATATTGCCTCTGCTGGGCCTGCTCCTGGTTGTGCTGGTTCTGTTGATATTGCCTCTGCTGAGCCTGCTGCTGGTTGTGCTGGTTCTGTTGTTGCTGCCTCTGCTGAGCTTGCTGCTGGTTGTGCTGGTTCTGCTGGTTCTGCTGTTGCTGCCTCTGCTGAGCTTGCTGCTGGTTGTGCTGGTTCTGCTGTTGCTGCTTCTGCTGAGCTTGCTGCTGGTTGTGCTGGTTCTGCTCTTGCTGCCTCTGCTGAGCTTGCTGCTGGTTGTGCTGGTTCTGCTGTTGCTGCCTCTGCTGAGCCTGCTGCTGATTGTGCTGGTTCTCTTGTTGCTGTTTCTGCTGGTTCTGTTGCTGAGCATGCTGCTGCTGCTGTGGCTGGGCATGCTGCTGGGGCTGGGCATGCTGTTGTTCAGGCCGGCCTTGCTCGTGGCCCTGCTGTTGGCCGTGATCTTGCTTCTCGCCTTGCTCTTCGTGCTGAGCGTAGGCAGGAGCCGCAATTCCGAGAAGCAAGGACAGAATGGCTGCGCTGGTGATTCCAATTATTTTCATATGTGCTACCTCCGTTGCTGCTGGTTACGCGCGCCGTTCTAGCGCAAACTTCCGGTTTGCGCGTTGGCCGGGTTGCCGATGGCTTCGCCGGATACGAGAAGCTCCACTCTCCGGTTCTGCTGTCGTCCGGCGGCGTTGTCGTTCGTGGCCACTGCCAGGCTATTGCCAAAACCTTTGGCGGTGACGGAATCGGACGCGACTCCTTGCTGTACCAGGTAGTCACGCACCGAGCGGGCACGGTTCTCGGACAAGGTCTGATTCATCTGATCGCCGCCTACGTTGTCGGTGTAGCCGCCAACTTCAATGTTGAGTCCCGGGTAGGCCAGCAGAATGCCGGCGACTTTCGCTAGCTTCTCCCGCGCTCCCGGCTTTAACGAATATTTTCCGGTGTCAAACAAAACATCGGACATGCTGACGATGAGACCGCGGGCGGTGTCCCGGGTCTGGAGGATCTTGTTCAACTGCTCGGACAATCGCACGCGCATGGCCGCCTTGTCGGCATCCGCCTGCTGGGCGCTGGCCTGGGCCTGCTGTGCCGCCAGGCGGGATTGGTCTGCATCCGCCTGCGCGGCGGAGAGGGCGTCGGCTGACGCCGCCTGGTTGTTCGCCATATCGGATTTGGCCCGGTCGGCGTCCGACTGGGCTTGCGCCGCATCGGCTTGAGCTCTTGCGGTCGCAGATTCCGCCTGAGCCGTGGCCGCCTGTGCCTTTGCCGTGTCCGACTCCGCCCGGTCCTTAGCGAACTCGGCTCGAGCTTGTTCATGCTGGGCCCGTTCCTTCTGCCGGGTCGCGTTGTCGGCCTGCAACTGGGTTTGGGCCTGCGCATCGGCTGCAGCTTGACGCTCATTCTCCAGGCGTTCCTGATCGATCTTTTTGACCGTGATGGCGCGGGCATCTTCCGCAGTCTGGACCACTTCACGGGCAACCCCGATCATGGCTTTGCGATCGGTGTGTTTGGTGGTGGCATCTTCATCGACCTGGTTCATCAATCGGACGGCGTGCTGATAGCTGTCGTGGGCGTAGGTGTCGGCGCCTTCGGATTGCGCGATGCGCAAGGCGTTGCGCGCTTCGAAGAATTCGAGAGGCAACCGGGTATTCAGAATCACGGGATCGAACTTGTAGCCGGTCGGGATGTAGCCGCCGCGCTCCAGAAGATCGTATTTCGTGTGCATCGCCTCGATCGTCCCCTTGGTGTCCTCGCGGACTACGTTTTCGAGCACGACCACGTTGCTGGGCTGGCGAACCGCATAATAAGGCTCGGCGGTGACCACCAGGGCGAACGCCTGAAGATCGGTGGTAACGTCCACCTTACTGCGGTGGTTATCGCCCACCAGGATTTCTCCCAGGTTCACGGCCCGGCCCTCGGGCGAGATAGCCCAGAGGATGTACGTCAGATATTCGTTGCCGAAGGTCGTGGGTTTTTCCAGATTGGCAAATTCCACTTCGATTTCGATGTAGCCCTTCTTGCTCTCCACTTTGGCCTGGCCGCGGGCCGCAGGCATCAAGTCAGTGCCGGCAAAATCCATCTTGGTGGCCCCGCCGCGATGCTTGTAGTTGACCGCCTGCACGCTGCGGCTGACTACCGTAACCCGGAACGTCGGGGTATGTTCCATGGGTTCGACGACTTGAGAATTGGATTGCGCGAACGCGCTCAAGCTGAGGCTGATTCCGGCGATTAACAAAAGCTTGGTTTTCAAAGTATTCTCCTTGATGCAGATGTCTGCCGTGCTGTCGTTCTAGTCTCGATCTTGCGAGCGGGGCTGGGGATTAGGAGACACTAATGGTCTGCTTATCCTTTCCCAACGCGGATATGCGAAAGCGAGTGAAATAGCCCAAAGACGTTCAGCAGCCACAGGACCACGGCGATGATCACCACCCCGTTCAGAATCGACTTGATGGATGACTGCATGGGAATGAAACGGTTTACCAGCCACAGCAGAACGCCGACCACAATGAGAACTTCCAGGAGTTGAATTAACGGCATGACATTGACCTTTCTTGTTGCGCGATCGACACTCCTCTGGGCCCGAGAGGTTGTTCTTGTTTTCGAGAGTTTTAGGGTCGAAAACCCGTTGTCGCGGAGTTCCGCGACATCCGTGGGCGAAGAATGTCAAATTGCTGGATGTCTGACTTCGACTTGAATTGGCTGGGACCTGACCCGCCGCAACTAAGCTGTCAGAGCAACGAATTTAGGGTTGTTGCTCTCTTTACACATTCAGCAGAATAGAGAATGACAGACGAGAACCTTAGTGTCTGAGCAAGATAGCTCACATGTAAAGATAGGAGAAATGCGCGCTGCCGGAGCGGGGAGCGTGCATCGCATGGCGAATTGCAGATTCGATCCTGCTGGCGGGGGAAGAATCAAATGACGGGAGCTTCGGAACGCTCAAACTCCCGCCCGCACTTGAAGCAGACCTGGTAGGTTCTCCCCTTGATGGTGAATACGCGGCTGAGCTGGCGGTGGCGGCAGCGGAAAACAAACTCGAAAACCCACAGCAGCGGGTTCATGCCTCCTGCGATCGCCGGCGCTCGCAACTTCCGTTGGCGTCGAGCCACACCAGCAGGGCCCGCACGCTGGCCCGCGCCAGGGCAATTGAGCAATCGGCGGCGCCGTAGTAAATATTCACGGTGTCGCCATCGGGATTCATGGTGTATCCGCAGGGGAACACCACATCATTGACATCGCCGTTGCGCTCGTAATCCGCCTCCGGCCCGAAGATCCACGAGTCGCCTCGCACCAGGCACTTTTCCGGATTCTCCAGGTCGAACAGGGCCAGGCCCAGTCGATAGAGGCAGCCGGAAGGCGTGTGCCGCACGCCGTGGTAGAGCACGAGCCAGCCTCTTGAAGTCTCGATGGGCGGCGGGGAGAGACCAATCTTGTTGGCGTCCCACCAGGCGCCGCGACGGGCTTCGAGCATGAGCCGGTGCCTGCCCCAATAGCGCAGGTCGGGAGAGTAGGAAATCCACATGTGGGCCCCGAGCGGCGTCATGGGGCGGTGAATGAGCGCCCAGTAGCCATTGATTCTCCGAGGCAGGAGCGCGGAGTCCTTGTCATCCGGCGGCATGATGACGCCGTAACGCTCGAAACTGCGGAAGTCCCTGGTGAGGGCCAGCGACACGCCGGGCCCGCCCCGCGAATAGGAAGTGTAGGTGACCACATATTGCTGCAACTCGGGCACGAATGTGATGCGCGGGTCCTCGATGCCCCAGATTTCCTCGGGATGCTCTTTGGGGCTGGGCATCAGGGTCGGTTCGCGGTCAATCTGCCAGTCATCGACGCCGTTGCGCGAGCGGGCGGCGCACAAGTGCGACAAGCCGCGCCGGTCTTCGATGCGGCACAGCAGCAGGGTGGTTCCGTCCTGCAGCAAGGTTGCGCCGGCATTGAACACGCTGTTGATGGAATACGGCCAATGCTGGCGCGTCAGGATGGGATTCCCGGGGTGACGCAGCAACAGCGGCGGATAGTGGTTGCTTTCGACGTTCACCAGCGTGCTTTCAGGCGCGGTCATAACGGGTCTTCCAGTCTGTCTGACGGTTTATCGAGATGTTGTAGAGAGCGCATTTCGAGCAGCGCCATCAGGAACGAGAGCGTGGATTCCGCTCCCTGGTTCTGGTTGGCGCGCTCGGGATGGAGACCGTCCCGGCAACCGCCGGATGCGGAATCATAGAGAGGAAGCTGGAGATCGTTGTCGCCGAGGAACCAGTTGAACGCCGACCAGGCGGATTTGCGCCAACGATTGTCGGCGGTGGCGCGGTAAGCCTGTAAACAAGCCGACACTGCGCCGGCCGCTTCCACCGGCTGCTGGTCGAATCGGGCTTGCTCTCCACCCTGGCGATAAAATCCTTGCGAGCCGATGGGCACAAAGTGTTGGCTGGTCAGGTCGCGCTGCTTTTCCATGAGCCAGTCGAGAGAATCGAGTCCGGCGGAAAGCATGGGTTCATTTCCGCACGCCGATCCCACCAGCAGCATGGCTTGGGGAAGCCTTGCGTTCCCGTAGGCCATCACATTTTCAAACCACTTCCAGTCTGGACGGTGGATCGACTCATACATAGCCAGCAACCTTTGAGCCAGCGCGAATCGTACGCGCTGGGCGTCGCGGTCTCCAGGGTACGAAAGGAGGTATTCCTCTACTCCGAGCACGGCGTAGGCGCAGGCGCGAGGACTGTGGAACTCGACCACGGCGGGCAGCGAGTACTCGAACAAACGCCCGGCGGCGCCCCGCAATCCGGAATTTGCCGACCGGCCCAGGACGGTTCCGAGCGCCCACAGGGCGCGGCCGTGAGAATCTTCCGATCCCTGCTCTTCCAGCCAGCGGCGGTCGTAGCCGAGAAAGTTTCGGAACCTCTTGTTCTTGGGATTGAAAGCGTGTTCGAGAAATGCCAGGTAGCGGAACGCCCAATCGGGATTGGCGCCTTCGGCGGCCGCGGACATGGCGGTTTCCTCGCCGGCCAGTTGATTCATCAGCACGGTAAAAATGAGGGCGCGCGCATTGTCGTCGGTGGTGTATCCCTCGGCCCGGTTGGGGATGGTAAAGATCGCGTGCTGCAGCATGCCGGTGTCATCGGTCAGCGCATTCACATGATCGAGCTTCAGTTGGGGCAGCAGGTTCAGCGATTTTTCGGTCGCGCGGGCCGAGAACTGGACCCGGGGATTCTCCATGCGGTCGCTGCGCACCCGGGAAAAACTGTTCATGTAACCCTGCGCCGCTTTTTTCCAGACCATATCGCGTCCAAACAGGTAGGCCCGTTTGCGCATGGCATGACGCAGCGCCGGGGTGGTCAGAAGCTCGATGGTCTTTTGCGCGATGGCGTCGGGGTCTTGAAAGGGAACCAGGGCGCCACGACCCTCGTCTAACAACTCAATGGCGTGCCAATAGGGAGTGGAGATGATCGCTTTGCCCGCTCCCAGGGCATAGGCCAGGGTGCCGGAAACTACCTGGGCTTCGTGGCGATAGGGAGTGATGTAAATGTCGGCGGCGCCGATGAACTCCGCCATTTCCTCGGGGCTGACAAACCGGTCGTGGAAGATGACTCGCGATTCTACTCCCATCTCCTTCGCCAGGGCCTGCAGGCTGGCCCGATACTTGTCGCCCTCGCGGCGGAGAATGTGAGGATGGGTCGCACCCGCCACCAGGTACACCGCGTTTTCGTGTTTCGCCAGGATCTGGGGCATGGCCTGAATTACGTTTTCGACACCTTTATTCGGCGAGAGCAGGCCGAAGGTGAGCAGCACCGCTTTCCCTTCGACGCCGAAACGGTCCTTATAGAAATTCGGATCGAGAAAGGGCAAGTCGGGAACGCCGTGCGGGACCATGTCAATCTTGCTGCCCGGCACCTTGAAGACTTCCTGCAAAAACTGTGACGAAAGCTGGCTCATCACAATGAGGCGGTCGGAAAGCTCGGCGATCTCTTCCATGACGCCGAGCTGGTCGGGGTTGGGCTCGCGCAGAACGGTGTGCAGCGTGGTCACCACCGGCATCTTCAAAGCGCGCAGCAGATGCAGGATATGGCTTCCGGCCGGGCCGCCGAAAATTCCATACTCGTGCTGCAGACAGACCATATCGATATTGTGGAAGTTCAGGAATTCCGCGGCCTCCTGATACGAGGCCACGTCATCCTGCGCCAGCGACCATCGCACTCGTGCGGGATAGTCATATCCTTGTTCCGTGTCGTTCACCGGCAGCGCCAGCAACCGGGCGGTGCCATATTCAGCAGAGATGGCCTCGCACAGGTCGGTGGTGAAGGTGGCGATTCCACAATGACGCGGAAGATAATTGCCAATCACCGCGATTCGACTGGGCATCGAAGGCTTGGCATGCCATCGAGGACGGACGGCCGCGGCCTCATCCCGCGCCGATGGGCGGGGCGAGATGACTTCCAACACCCCTCTGGAAAGTATTGTCTTCGGCAGTGACATTAAACCTTTATTGATGCTGAGAACGGTTGTCGGAGAATGGTGATCGCCTCGGTCTGCACCGATCGCGTAGGCCCGGACGCCGCCGTCCGGGTGGGCGAGCGAAGCTCGCAGGTTTCCAAACCCCTGGTTTACGTAGCGCCGGCGTCTCGCCGGCTGTCCGGAGGGCCTCTTGCCCTCCATTGCGAGGGCGGGACGCCCTCGCGACAGCCGCCGGGACGGCGGCGCTACGCGGCCGGGCCGGTGACGGCACCCGCCCTAAGAATTCGCGTAGAATTTACTGTTGACAGTATCGAACGGTGGAGCGTGTGACGACTGGTCAAAATTGATCAGTAATGTGCGGAAGACTCTGAGTAGCGGAGAACATGATGTCCATTCGACCCGTTAAGCGCTGGTGAAGGCCAAGCCGACTCTCGAAGGCGCGGGCGTGCATCTACGGCGCGCCTTCGGCTTCGGCAACACCTCGGACTTCGATCCCTTCCTTTTGCTGGACGACTTCCGCAATGACGTTCCCGAAGATTATCTGGCAGGCTTTCCGTGGCATCCGCACCGCGGGATCGAAACCATTACGTATGTCCTGGCGGGAACGGTTGAGCATGGCGACAGTATGGGCAACCACGGCGCCATCGCCTCGGGCGACGTGCAGTGGATGACCGCCGGCAGCGGCATCATCCACCAGGAAATGCCCAAGGGCGACCAGGCGGGTCGAATGCACGGCTTCCAGTTGTGGGCCAATCTGCCTGCGGCCCAGAAGATGACGGCGCCGCGTTACCAGGAAATAAAGGCGCCCGAAATCCCGGAGATCAAAGACGACGACGGCACCCACGTGCGCGTGGTCTGCGGAACCTTCTGGGGGAAGACCGGCCCGGTGGAGGGAATTGCGACTGACCCCACTTATATCGATGTGTCCGTTTCTCCGGGCAAGAGGAAGACGCTTCCGGTTGAAACCACTCGCCACGCTTTCGCCTATGTGTTCGCAGGCGGAGGGAAATTCTGCAACGCGTCCGGTCCGCTGACGGTGCCGACGGAAGCCATCAAATGGTCGGACACCAATCCTCCGGTCGAGGCGGACAACCGTTCGCTCATCCTCTTCGACCGCGGCGACGAAGTGACCGTGCAGGCCGGAGACGATGGCATCCGTTTTCTTCTGGTATCGGGCAAGCCGCTGGAAGAGCCAGTGGCCTGGTACGGCCCCATCGTGATGAACACGCAGGAGCAGCTGCGGCAGGCGTTTCAGGAACTCGAGCAGGAAAAATTTCTGAAGTAGCATGTGGGCGCTCGCGCCCACATTATTGACCTCTACTTTGAGACGGGCTCTGCGATACCGCGATATTTCAGCATGGGTTCGATGCTGGGTTCGGCTCCCAGCCAGGCTTTGTACAGCTTGGCAAGGTCTTCCGTGTTGCCCCGCGACAACACCATCCGGCGGAAACGATCGCCATTGGCCCGGGTCAAGCCGCCGTGATTTTCGAACCACTGGAAGGCGTCGTCGTCCAGCATCTCGGCCCATAGATAGGCATAGTAGCCGGCGCCGTAGTCGCCACCCCAGATGTGAGCGAAATAGGTTGAGCGGTAGCGGGGCGGCACGGCGCTGAGCGCCAGGTGCGTCTTCTTCAAGGCCTCGGTTTCAAAACTATCAGGGGTCTGCAGCGGCGTGCCGGCGGGAAGGGTGTGCCATTGCATATCGAGTTCCGCCGCCGCCAGCACCTCGGTCAAGGCATAGCCCTGATTGAAGGTTTCAGCTTTCTTGATCTTGGCGGCGAGTTCTGCCGGCATGGGCGCACCGGTCTTGTAATGTTTCGCGTAGTGAGCGAACACCGTGGGATAGGTCGCCCAATGCTCGTTGAACTGTGAAGGGAACTCGACGAAGTCGCGTGGCACCGCAGTCCCGGAAAGAATGGGATATTCGGTGTCCGCGAGCATGCCATGCAGGGCGTGCCCGAATTCGTGGAACATGGTGGTCACGTCGCGGAAGCTGAGAAGAGCGGGCTCGCCGGGCGCAGGCTTGCTGAAGTTGCAGACGTTATAGACCACCGGCAGCGTGCCCAGTAGCTTGGACTGGTCAACAAAGGTGCTCATCCAGGCGCCGCCATTTTTGTTGTCGCGTTTGAAGTAGTCGCCGTAAAAAAGCGCCATGGGGCGGCCGTCAGCGTCGAACACCTCGAACACGCGCACGTCCGGGTTGTAGACCGGAATGTCCTTGCGCTCCTTGAAGCTGAGCCCGTAGAGCTGGCCGGCGGCATAGAACACGCCGTTCTCGAGCACGTTGTTGAGCTCGAAATAGGGCTTGATCTGCGCTTCGTCCATGTCGTACTTGGCCTTGCGAACCTGCTCGGCGTAGTAGTTCCAGTCCCAGGGCTCGAGTTTAAAGCCCACTTTCTGCCCGCCGCCGTTTTGCGAATTAATGACGGCCTGGATGTCTTTGGCTTCGCCGATCGCTCTCGACGTTGCTCCCGGCACCAGAGCATCCATAAACTTCAGCGCGGCCTCCGGCGTTTTTGCCATCTGGTCTTCCAGCTTCCAGGCTGCGTAGTTCGGGAAGCCCAAGAGCTTGGCTTTCTGGGAGCGAAGCTGCGCCAGGCGCGAGACGATCTCGCGGGTGTCGTTCGGTCCTCCACGTTCGGCGCGGTTCCAGGAGTTCTCGAAGAGGGTCTGTCGAGTCGAACGCTGGCTTAGCGAATCGAGATCCGGTTGTTGCGTGGTGTTTTGCAGAGGCAGGACGAAGCCTTCAACCTTGCGCTCCTTCACGGCCAGAGCGGCGGCCTCGATTTGGGCGTCGCGCAATCCTGCGAGGGCGTTCTTGTCCTGGGTTACGTAGGCTGCATCCTTGGTGGCAGCCAGCAGTTTGGTTGTGAAGGCGTTGCTCAGGGTCGATTCCTCTTCATTGAGCTGCTTCAGTTCGGCCTTGTCGGAATCGGAGAGGTTGGCCCCGGAATGCACAAATTTCTTGTAGTAGAAGTCGACCAGGCGCAACGATTCCGCATCAAGCCGCAGCGAATCACGTTCTTTGTAAATGGCCGCGACGCGCTGAAACAGTTTGGAGTCGAGATAGATTGCGTCCGAATGCGCCGCCAGCCGGGGCGCTTCGTAGTCCTGCACTTTCTGCAGTTCGGGATTCAGGTTGGCACCGGTGACGCCATTGAACGCGCCCATCACGCGGTTGAACAGCTGGCCGGTCTTCTCCATGGCGACCAGTGTGTTCTCGAAGGTCGGCGGTGCCGGATTGTCCGCAATCGCCCGTATTTCCTGGCGCTGCTCCGCCATACCGGCGTCAATCGCGGGCTGGTAATCGCTGTCCTTGATCTTGTCGAAGGGCGGCGCGTGAAAGGGCAAGGTGCTGGCTGCATAGAACGGATTATTCGGTCCAAAATCCATATGTTTATCCGACGGGTTCATGCTGGCGAGCGCCATGGCGCCACCTGCGATCAGAGTCGCTAGTCGTGGCATCATGAGTTTCAATTTCAAAATTGTAAATGACGCGCTGAGTTTTTGAATTGCCCGTGTGGGGCGGGCGCCCTCGCCCGCCGCTTTTGATTTTGATGTTGAATTTCGTAGCACCCCAACATCAAAGTCAAAGGCGGCGGGCGAGGGCGCCCGCCCCACACATTCCAGCTAGACTGCCTGGCGGCTTAGCGCCTCGCGGCTGGCGGACCAGCGCAACACTTCTTCGATGACGCGCTCCACTTCCTGGTTGGTGAGTTCCGGATACATGGGGAGCGATAAAACGCTGGCGGCAGACTTCTCCGTGACCGGCAGCGAACCGAGCCGGGCGGGACGTCCCCAGGGAAAGCCTTCCTGCTGATGGATGGCGATCGGGTAGTGAGTGAGCGCGGTAATCCCTTTCGACTGCAGGTAAGCTTGCAATCCGTCGCGGTCGTCGCTGTCGATGACATATAGATGATATACGTGCTGGTAGCCGGGAGGGGTGAAGGGAAGAGTCGTCGCCGCGTCCGCCAGGCCCTCGTCGTAGAGGCTGGCAATCTCCCGGCGGCGCTGGCTCCATTCGTCCACGCGCTTCAGCTTGACCCGCAAGACCGCGGCGTGAATATCGTCCAGGCGGCTGTTATAGCCGATGCTGTGATGCGAGCGTTTCACCGAGCCATGATTGCGCAGCTTGCGGATCTCGGCGGCCAGGTCTTTGTGGTTCGTGGCCACGGCGCCTCCATCCCCAAAGCAACCCAGGTTTTTCTGGATGATGAAACTCAGGCAGACGGCATCGCTCAGTTCTCCGATGGCAAAGGTGTCGCCGCGGGCCCCGATGCCCTGGGCGCAATCTTCCACCACGAATAAGTTGTGCGCCCGGGCAATCCGAGCGATCCCGGGCATGTCGGCGGTGAGGCCGTAGAGATGCACCGGCACGATGGCGCGCGTCTTCGGGGTGATCGCGGCTTCGATTTTGCTTACATCGATGTTGCGGGTGCGGGGATCGGAATCCACGAACACCGGGGTGGCGCCGGCCAGCCAGATGGCTTCCGCCGTGGCAAAAAATGTGTTGGAAGTGGTGATGATCTCGTCGCCCGGGCCGAGGCCGAGCGCCAGAAACACCAACCACAGCGCGTCGGTGCCGGAGTTTACGCCCACGGTTTCCTTCGTGTTCAGGTAGCGCGCCAGTTCTTCCTCGAACTTGACCAGTTGCGGGCCCAGCACATAGCTGCCGCTCTCCAGCACCTCGAGGATGGCCTGATCAATTTCAGCCTTCAGGTTGTGGTACTGCTTCACGTGGCCATAAAAGCCGATATTCGATTCCGGCATTAGAGGAACCTCCTCAGACCCTGGATCGGTTGCAGTCGGGCCCGATTCTATTGAAACGATTCAGCCGCTGGAAAACTTGGTCTGGCAAGACTTTGTACCCCTCCGGATCCCTTTACCTAAACGCAAAAATCTGATGCCCATAATCCAAAAACTTTCTAACTCCTGGCGCCCAGATCCATCACAAAGCGGCGCTTGACGTCAGCTGATGCTTGCACCGCCGACTTGAGCCGATTGCCAGAGATCGGTAGACAGGCGGGTTGAATGCCGTCCCAGATTTCCTGGGTCCAGTGATGCGGTCCGGCGAAATCATGATTTCGCTAGTACGAAAGTAATGATGGGGCATTGGCGATCGAATCGTAAGATTCGAGACGGCCGAGTGGGAGGCCCTGATGCCCAATTTTGCGGTGCGTTTCTCGTTCTCTACCCTGGTCCTCCTCGGACTTTCGATCGGCGTTGCGTCCCAAACTTCTTCCAAGCCGTTGCGCGCCAGTCAAGTGCTCGCGCTCCAAGCGGGCGGCGTGCTGCCGGCCAATGTGGCGCATGAAATCGGCGTACGGGGACTGAACTTTCAACCCGACGACGAATTCCGGGCCCAGCTCAAAACGTCAGGGGCCAATGCCGCCGTCATGACGGCGCTGCATTCCGCCAAAATCACAGCCCCGGCCTCGGATGGGAAGCCGGACAGAGAATTGTTGAAGCAACTCAGCACTGCGCTGGTCCTCATCCGAGATAAGCGATATGACGAGGCCGGAGTAGAGCTGACCAGGGCCCTCGAAAGCAGCTTCGCCGGTCCTGAAACCGGTTTTGTCATGGGCGAAGTGCTGCGCCGGAAGGAAGAATTTCAGCGGGCCGCGCAGGTCTATGCCGAAGTCCTGCGCCAGGACCCGGACTTTCCCCAGGTGCACACCAAGGTCAGTTACGTTTTGTACCGGCTGGGAGATCCCGAGGACGCGCTGCATGAAGCGAAGACCGCGCTGTCCCAGAACCCGGACGATGCCGAGGCCCACAAGAATGCCGGGCTGGCCCTGGGCGACGAACAGAAATTCGATGCGGCCGCGTCAGAGTACAAGGAGGCGTTGCGACTCCAGCCTGACTACGCCAGCGTGCACTACAATCTCGGGCTCCTCTTTTTCAACATGCACGATTATGACAACTCGATCGCGGAGTACAAGAAGTCGATCGCGCTCGATCCCGACAACGCGGACGCTCACACCAATCTGGGCAATTCTTACTCTGCCAAGCGGGACATGGCTTCGGCGATCGCGGAGCAGCGCGAGGCCAAGCGGCTGGAGCCGAACGATCCGATGATCCGGCAGAACCTGGCGTCGGCTCTCATGACGCGTGATCCGCGGGCTGCGATCGTCGAGCTGCGGGAACTGGAGAAGCTCTTCCCTGACTTCGAAATGTGCCACGTGTGCCTGGGAAAGGGGCTGCTGTGGGCCGGGGACGCCGCCGGCGCTGAAGCGGAATTCCGCAAAGCTGCGGAGCTCGATCCTTCGGATCTCGAAACTCACACCGGCCTGGGCAGCATTCAGGAACAGCAGAAGAACTACGATGCGGCGCTCGAGCAATTCAGAGTGGCGGAGAGGCTGGGCCCAGACGTGGCCCACACCCACCTGGATGTGGGGAGGATTCTGCTGGTCAAGAAAGATGCCGCTGGAGCCATCGTTGAGTTGAAACAGGCTGAGGCCTTGTCGCCGAGCGACTGGCATGTCCATGATCTCCTCGGGCAGGCTCTGGAAGGTTCGAACCAGAACGACATGGCGATCGCCGAGTTCAAGGAAGCGGTTTCGCTCGATCCCAAGCAGTCGCAGGTGATTCTTGAACTGGGATCTGCCCTGGAAAAGAAGGGCGACTGGGTGGGCGCGCTGGAGCAGGACAAGAAGGCGGCTCTGACCGAAGCGAATGCGAACAGCAAGCATCAACGGGGAGAGGCTTTCTATTACAGCACCGATGCTCAAAAGGGATACAAGGCGGCTCAACTGCGCTTCGCCGATCATGTGGCGGCGCTGAAGGCCGCGGGAAAATCTGCCCAGGCGGCGGAGCTGGAAAAGCGCGTTCAAATGATGGACGGTTCGGCAGGGAACCTGGAAAGAGTACAAGTGGCGATGCAAAACGGCGAACAGGCGTTCCGGGAAAGACGATATGTCGATGCCGAAAAATCCTACGAGCAGGCGGTCAACCTGGCTGCATCGCTGCCCCCGGGGGATGAGAATCTGATCGTCGCGCTGGGTCGCCTTGGAAATACCTATGGAATGCGGCAAGACTACATGGACGCCGAAGCTGCATTCCGCCGTCAAATCGCAATCGTCGAAAAGACTTTCGGCCCTATGTCGCCACGAATGATCGATCCGCTCGATTCTTTGGGGAACTTTGCGGCCGGTCAGATGAACTTCGTTGCCGCCGAAGGCTACTTTTCGCGGGCGCTCGACATCAGCGTGAAAAACTTCGGAGAGAACAGCTCCCGCACCTCGGAGGGCCTCAGAGCCCTTGCTGGCGTTTATATGTTCCAGCGTTCATGGGACAAGGCGGAGCCGTATATGGTGCGGGCTGTGAAAGCGATAGAAGTGGCGAACGGACCCGACGATGGCCAGGTACTGGTCCCCTTGTGGGGACTTTGCGATCTCTACGATCGCATGGGCAAGGCTGACCAGTCACAACCCTGCTGGCACCGGGCCACGGGACTTATGGAGAAGCAGTCTGGCGAAAACAGCCCGGGCCTGATCGCGCCTCTTACCAACGAGGCCAAGGCGCTGCGCCGCCTCGGGCGCAACAACGAAGCTGAACAGGTGGAGCAGCGTCTGGCGAAAATTAATCGGACTACCGCGCAGGCAAATTGAAGGCTCCCGGTAGGGCCGGCGTCCTGCCGCCCTTTCGGTGCGGGCGGGAGGCCGACGCTACGAAATCTTAACGCCGATCCAGCCGGAACGCAGCTGCCTGGTAATCTCCGCGCAGATCCAGCTGGACTCCGTGGCGCATCCACCACGCACCTGAAGCGCTGGCGGGAGTTTCGGGCAGGGCCTTGCCTTCGATCCAGCCCAGTTTATATTCGGCTTGTGGATCAAGGCCTGCGAGTTGCAGCAAGGGAAACCCCCGGCCTTGCCGCGTGGCATTGGCGAAAGCAAAGACGACGGCCTGGTTCTTGTCGCTCGAAACCGTTTCGGTGGCGGACATCTGACTGCCGTTGCGAGGGCTGATCAGCCGGTAGAGGTCGCCGCGCACAATGGTTCGCTGCACCGAGTGATAAGCGGCGATCAACCGCTTGGCGGTGGCAAAATCCTCGGCGGTCCAATGATTCAGATTGGCGCCGATGCCCAACGAACCCTGCATCGAACTCAGCATGCGATAGGTGAGAGAGGTAGACCGGAAGTTGAACCAGTGCGGCGAGTCGGTCACCCACGCCATCATGATCTGCGGGGTGTAGGCATAGCTGAAACCATCCTGCATGGCCAGGCGGTCGAAGGGATCGGTATTGTCCGAGGGCCAGACTTCGTCGGTGTAGCGCAGGATACCGAGATCGACGCGCCCGCCGCCGCCCGAACAGCTTTCGATTTCAACCTTGGGATGCTTTTTGCGCAAGTCGGCAAGGATCGAATAAAGATCGCGGATGAATTCAACGTACACGCCGCGCTGCTCGTCTATTGGGACCTGATCCCATCCCGGTTCCGACCAGTTGCGGTTGTAGTCCCACTTGAGAAAGGCAATATCGTTTTCCGTCAGCAGCTTGTCGAGAAACCCCTCGACGTAATCGCGTACATCGGGACGGGCCAGGTTGAGCACCAGCTGGGTGCGCGATTCGGAACGAGGGCGTCCGGGAAAGTTCAGGACCCAATCGGGGTGCTTGCGGTAAAGGTCGGAATCCGGGTTGACCATTTCAGGCTCGACCCACAATCCGAAATCCATGTTGAGGGAGTGAACCTTGTCGATCAGCGGTCTCAGGCCGTGAGGAAACTTCTCCGGATTCACGTACCAATCGCCCAAGCCAGCATGATCGGTTTTACGCTGGCCAAACCAGCCGTCGTCCATGACAAAGCGATCCACGCCGATAGACGCGGCTTTTTCCGCCAGCGCCATCTGGCCGGCTTCGTCAACTTTGAATTCGGTGGCCTCCCAGGAGTTGTAAATCACGGGACGCGGCTTGGGGTCGGGCGCCTGGGGCAGAATGCGGGCGATTTCAAAATGATGCAGCAAACGCGAAGCGCCGCCCAGGCCGTGATCGGAATAGCCGCCGTAAAAAACCGGGGTCTCCAGATGCTGGCCGGGCTTCAGTTTGTAACCGAAATCGAAAGGATTGAAGCCGCCGGTCACACGCACCGCATCGAGCTGGCTTCGTTCGACCGTGATCCGCCAGGACCCCGACCAGGCCAACGCGCCAAACCAGACTTCGCCATGTTCTTCATCGGCGGCAGCGGGCCGGGCGGTGTCCTGGCCGCTGTCGCGGGAGATGGCAAACCATGGATTGGCCTGGTGGCTGGTGGTTCCACGGCGGCTTTCGATGACGCGCGCTCCACCTTGAATCAGCTCCTGATTGAGAGTCCACTCGCCGGCCCAACGGCCGGTCAAATAGCTGAGCGTGTAACGGGCGGGCGGGAGGGTCCATTGCGCAGCTGCGGCCTGCTCGATCATGACCGGCTGCTTCTCCCGGTTTTCAATACTCGCGGAACGCGCCAGAATGCCGTTCTCGGGATCCATAGCGTAGCGCAGCGTCACGTAAATCTCGCGGGAAATGTCCTTGAGCTGGACTTCAACCGTATGAGAATCGTTCGGCGTGGCCTTCACAAAATGGAGCACCAGGTCGCGATTGCCGTCGGCAAAACTGACTTTGAGCGCGGGCTCGGTGTACAATCCGGCGCCCCAGCCGGCGTACTCCTGCGGTGTCGTGGTGTAGGGCGAATCGAACGACGCCCACTCGGGAAGCGAGTGCGCGGGGGGAATGCTGTCGTGCGGCCCAACGCGTCCACCCCAGTAAAGCGTCTGCAATTCGCCGCGCTCGTTGACTCCGAAAGCATAGGTGCTGTTACCGCCATCCAGGCGAAAGACCGGGGCGGTCTGCGCGCTCGAACCGGCGGCGAGCAGCAGCGCGAGGGATGGCCAGAGAGTGGAATAAAGCCGCAGTTTCAAAAATAGTTTCATCTCGCCGGTATCGTAGCACTCGCCAAAACGTCTGTCTCGCGCGTGAGTTGCCGAGGGATGTGCTTTCCGCTGTCCGATTCGCTTAAGATCAATTGGTTCAGTTTAGAGACCCGCATCATTGGCGGCGGGCTACAACTCAGGGAGAGAGGAAAAGCATGCGCTACCGGGCACTCGGTCGTACGGGACGGAAGGTCTCAGAAATCAGTTTTGGCGCCTGGGCGATTGGCGGTTCGTGGGGCCAGGTTTCGGATGAAGACTCGATGGCAGCCCTGCATAAGGCGATCGACTGCGGAGTCAATTTCATCGACACCGCCGATGTCTACGGAGGCGGCCGCAGCGAGCGCCTGATCGCGCGACTTAAGAAAGAGCGCAAGAATAAAGAAGAGATCATTGTTGCCACCAAGGCAGGCCGGCGACTGCCGCGCCAGACCGTGGAGGGCTACACGCGCCAGAACCTCTCGGCGTGGATCGACGACAGTCTGCGCAATCTTTCGACCGAGAGGCTCGACCTGGTCCAGTTGCACGGGCCTCCGACCGAACTCTATTCGCGGCCCGAGGTCTTCGGGATGCTGGACGATCTGGTCACCGCCGGGAAAATCCGATATTACGGAGTCAGCGTCGAGAAAATAGAGGAGGCCCTGAAGGCGATAGAGTTTCCCAACGTGCAGACGGTGCAGATCATCTTCAATTGCTTCCGGCAGCGTCCCGCTGAGGTCTTCTTCGCCCGGGCCCAGGAGAAACGTGTCGGTATTCTGGCGAGAGTGCCGCTGGCCAGCGGGCTGCTGACCGGCAAGCTGAAACCTGACTCCAGGTTCGCTGCCGACGACCACCGTAACTTCAATCGCCAGGGGAAAGCTTTCGATGTCGGCGAGACGTTCTCCGGAGTGGATTACGAAGTGGGGCTGGCGGCGGTGGAAGAAATTCGGCAATTGCTGCCGGCTGGGGTCTCGATGAGCCAGTTCGCGTTGCGCTGGATATTGATGTTCGACGCGGTCACCTGCGCCATCCCGGGCGGCAAGCGGGCGGAGCAGGTGGCGGATAACTGCGGCGCATCCGAGCTTCCGGCGCTTACGTCGGAGGCGATGGCCGGCGTGCGGCGGATTTACGATGAGAAGATCCGGCCGCTGGTCGGGCATCGCTGGTGAAGTGGTAATGGAGGACGGGCGTCCCGCCCGTCTTGCGGTGGCATGGTCTTGGCAACCACGGGCGGGACGCCCGTCCTCCATTAGAATGGCGGGCGCATGAACGTACTCTTTATTGGCGGCACTGGAATCGTCAGCAGCGGCTGCACTCGCCTGGCCTTGCAATGCGGCACCCGGCTCACGCTGCTGCGACGCGGCAAACATGTGGCCGACTGGGCCGCGGGCGCGGAAACTCTCTACGCGGATATCAACGATCCGCCCGCGGTGGCGCGGGCGCTGCAGGGGCGGCGGTTCGACGTGGTGGTCAACTTCATCGCGTTTACTCCGGCGGACGTCGAACGCGACCTTGAATTATTTCGCGGCCATACCCGGCAATACATCTTCATCAGCTCCGCCAGCGCGTATCAGAAACCTGCCACTGACTACCTGATCACGGAGTCGACCCCGCTGGCCAACCCCCACTGGGACTATTCCAGAAACAAAATTGCCTGCGAGGAGCGGCTGCTCAAGGCTTATCGGGACGAGGGATTTCCCATTACCATCGTCCGCCCGTCGCTTACTTATGGCGAAAATTTGATCCCGCTGGTCATTAATAGCTGGGAGCGTTCCTACACGGTCGTGGATCGGATGCTCAAGGGAAAGAAAGTGATCGTTCCGGGAGACGGCTCGTCGCTCTGGGTGATCACTCACGACAGCGATTTTGCCAAAGGCTTTGTGGGGTTGCTGGGTCACGAACAAGCGATCGGTCATGCGTTTCACATCACCACCGATGAAGTCTTGAGCTGGAACCAGCTCTATCGAATAGTGGGAACGGCCGTCGGCGTTGAACCGCGGATCGTGCATATTCCAGCCGATTTCATGGTGGCCTGCCTGCCCCACATGGAAGGAACTTTAGTCGGCGACAAGGCGGTAAGCGTGGTGTTCGATAACCGCAAGATCAAGCGCTTTGTTCCGGATTACATGGCAACGACGCACTTCGCCCAGGGAATTCGCCAGTCGCTGGCCTGGTTTGATGCGGACCCCGCCCGGAAGCTGATTGACTCCGAAGCCAATGCCACCTGGGACAAGCTGATCGACAAATACGAAAAGGGATTGCAAGAAGCGGTAGCCAGCTTCCAGCGGTCTTGATGGAGGACGGGCGTCCCGTCTGTCTTTATCTTTATCATCTTTAATCTCTAAATCTTTGCCTCCGCCAAGCGAGACGGGCGGGACGCCCGTCCTCCATTATTGGCTAAATAAAACTCCCGGAATTCCACAGCGAGGCCGTCGCCGGGGCGAACTCCGAAAGCGTGACCGTCGTGGGATAAGGCTCCAAACCGCCCAATCTACGCCATTTCCGGCCCGGCGACGTTTTCGGGACGGCGGGCCCACAAAAAGACGAAAAAGGAGTTGGCAGGGCGGGCAAGATGATCTATCTTGGCAGGCACAAAATCTAGGCTCCGGGGGCGGAAT
>CAVULZ010000012.1:0-182992 GCA_963742495.1 Terriglobia bacterium | reverse complement strand
AATCGGCCCAAAAGGCTGCGACCCTGGGCCAGGACCTCCCAGAAGCGGAGAAGTATTTGATCTCTGCCATCCGCTCGCAGGTGACGAAGAAATACCCCGAGGCGATCCAGGCCTATGAAACCGTTGCCAAGGCGTCGCCCGGTAACTCGGATGTGCAATCGGCTCTGGCCAGTCTCTATGGGGCCGCGGGAGATCTTGATAAAGCCAACTTCTATAACCAGCAGATCCTGAAGGCCAATCCCAACGACATCATCGCAAACTTGGTGGCGGGGCGTCTGGCCATCAAGAGCGGCAAGGCGCAAGCCAGCCTCGATCCGCTGAATAAGGCGCTGACAGTCTCCGTGCAGTTGGATAATCAAGAGCAGAAGGGCGCCGCCCTGCAAAACATGGGGATAGCCTATCTGATGCTCAACAAGCCGGAGGACGCACTGCGCAACTACCAGGAAGCGTTGACCATCCGGCGCCAACTGGGGCAAAAGCGCGGCGTCGCTGCCAGCCTCAATGAGATCGCCAAGACCCAGGTACTGTTGGGCAAGGGTAAGGATGCGCTCTCCAACTTCCAGGAAGCGCTACAGATTCGGCGCGATATCGGCGACAAGGACGGCTTGGGCGACACTTTGCTCGATATGGGTAACTTCTTCAGCGACCGTGGGGACTATGACCAGGCGCTAAAAATGTACAAAGAATCGCTGCAAATCCAGCGTGATGTTGGGGATGAAAGCACGCAGGCCACTTGCCTCAATAACATTGGGGCGGTCTACTTTGAAAAAGCCCAGTACGAGGACGCCCGCACCTATTACCAGCAAGCGCTGCAACTACGTGAGAAATCGAAGGTACCCGGAGACATCGTGGACAGCGTTTTCAACCTGGCGGAGGTCTCGGTTCGCATGGGCGAGTTCGATAAGGCCATCTCGTGGTACATGCGCTCTTTGGACCTGCACCGCAGCATGAATGACGCTCGCGGCGCAGCCATTGATTCCTACACTCTGGGCACAATGTTCGACTACCAGGCCCGTTCCGGCGACGCGGTCAACTCCAGGCAGGAAGCCTTTCAGACCTTCCAGAGCCTGAAAGACAAGACTACTTGGATGGCTGACATTCAGGGCGGCTACGGGGAGTCGCTCATCCTCGCCGGCCGTGGCGAAGAGGCAAAAGAACTGCTGAACCAGGCACTGGACATGGCGCACCAACTGAAGAACGATGGCCTGGTATCCAGACCCTCGGGTTCCAGGGAGACGCGGCTTATTATCGCGGCGACTTGAAAACTGCGCGCGCCCTTTATGATCAGGCCTTGCAGGCCGCCACTCGCAGCAAAGAGCCCGCCAGCACCTCTCCGCGAAGGTCAACCTTGCGCAGGTCACTCTGCAAGAAGGACAGGCACGGCAGGCAGTATCCGACTTGCGTAAACTGATGCAGCAGGCGGACGAACAAGGCGTGCCGAGCGTTTCCGTCGAATGTCAGATTTACATGGCCGAAGCCATGATTCAGAGCCACGACAATGACCACGGGCAACAGGAATTGGGCCGCGCTCTGTTGCGAGCTGACAAGATCGGACTGAAGCCCTTGAGCACCAGGGCGCATTTCCTTTTGGGGAACGCGCTTCGTGAGTCGGGTAACCAGACCGAAGCGCAACAGGAGTATCGCAGCAGCCTCAATTTGCTTGACGAAATGCGCAAGCAGCCCGGCGCCGACAAGATTTTGCAGCGCTCGGATTTCAAAACCATCTACGACGAAGCGACTCACTGGTCGCAAGCTACCAAGAGCTGAGCGCAGCGGCAAGACTCTTGCTTCAAGCAAAGTCGGAAGAGCGCGAGGTCATTCGTCCCGCTAAGTTCTTTGGCTTTCAATTCCGGACCGGCTTTAGCCCACTCGGGGAAGAAAGATATCGGAGAGGTGTCCACACGTCCGAATTCGCGCCTGGATGTACGTCCAGAGGAATTGGATCTCATCAAGATATCCTCTATATCGTTAGGCGACAGCAGCACTTCGTGGCTTCAGCCGCTATGGCAGTTGCGCCGAGAACCTTGTGGCGTCTGCCTTGTGGCCTGTCTGAAGACGTGCCCCTTCCCCATTCAGTCCGAAGTCTAGGAATCCCGGTTTCTTCCTACAGCCGCCGACAAAAAGGGGTGCAGGCCGAAGCCTGCACCCCTGTTAAGTCGAACGCCGCGTCGTCAGTACACGTACTGGAACTTCGCGGGGAACACAGCCAGCCCACTGCTAAATTGCAATACCACAGTGACTTGACAACCCTTCAGCTTCAGGTTCGTTTGCGTGTTCCAAACGAAACTGTACTCTCCCTTTCCTAAGTTCACCAAACCCAGTGCCGGGTGGCCCTTGACCAAGAGGTTGGGAACGGAAGGTAAGGGGGACGAGTTCGCCGCGATCTGATCACAGTCAGCAACGTTCGGCGTCAACGCAGTCAATGACAGGTTTACCCAGGGCGGGTTAGCACCGCCGGTGGGGCAGCTTGTGTTCGCGCAAAGCGTGAGATTGTTGACGGGGTTCCCCGAACTGTCCTTGAAGTCCCAGCTGAGCGGTACCGGAAGAGGCGGAAGGAGGGGATTTACCTTCGTGTTGGAGACGGGAAATTCAAATCCAAAGAAGGTCGACACGGTAACCCCGGGGGCCACTGGCGAAACACTGGGGTCGAAGGCTGCCAGATAGCAGGAGCCTCCGCCTTTCTTGCTGCTGCCGCTTATGGGATCGGTAACCGACGATCCGGTGTACGAGCTGGTTATGTTGACATCGAAATCGTTCCTGGGACAGGGGAGGCCGTCCTTTCCAATGAATGCCGCACCGCCGATCCCGTTGGGCAGACTGTGGGCGTCAATGTTGAAGTCGAGCGTCGCATTGTAAAGGAAGGTGGTGCAATCAGCTCCGCTACAGTCGCGCTCGATCTCGACGCAGACGGGGTTGTTTGCTGAGCTGAAATCAGCGTAAGGAACGCAGGCCAGGTTCGGGAAGTTAGTCGCGCTGAACACGGCGGGTCCAGGTTGCAGCGGACCAGGCGTTTCTGCACCAAATTGACCATTGCCAAAGCCACCTGCTCCCGATGGGAAGGGCCCAAAAAGGGGGGGAGTGTTCGACCCCAGAGGTCCGGCTGGCACTGGCACGGGTGTCAAGGTTAGCGTGTCGCCCGAGGCGCTGTTCCCGGGCGTGATCTGTAGTCGTCGGGGCCGACAGCTTCAGTGAAGGTTACGCCATCTGTGGTACTAAATGGACCAAACGGGAATATCGTCGTTTTGCCCGCCGTTAGCGCCTTGTTTTCCCCGATGGCCACGACAGATGTAGGCGTTTCCTCGAGAGCAAACCATGTGGTGCTCGCGGTGCCACCGTTGGGCGCGAGTGGAGTTGTAAACAGGACCTTTCCCGACGAATGGTCGGGGCTGATGCCAACAAATGTGTTGTTCGGACCTTGATAGTCAAACGGGTCGGAACCACAGGGCAGGGTCTCAAAACGCACGCAGGGTCCATCGCCGTCGAAGCCGAACAGACCCTCGTCACCTGTGGGTCCGCTCAGCACGATCGCCCCGACGAACGCGGACGAATTATTCGTGATTCCAACCAACTGGTCTTCGACGCCGTCATAGGGACCAGCGTCTGTCACCTGGATCGTAGCTATAAGATGACCCGATGTACCAGTTATCGTGATCGTGACACCGCAACCGTTAACTCCGAACGCCGTCGAGCATATGTCCGCCGCCGCCGCGGGGGTGGCCACCAGCATGAGCAGGGTCGCACAGAAGATTGCAAAAGCCAGTTTTTTCATCGTGGCCAGCGCAGTAGCTGGCATCAGAAGTTTTTTCATGGGGAGTTCTCTCTTTTCTTTTGTCAGGGTACGAAGATTTGCGGTCATGGCGCACGCCCTCCTGGGAATTTCCGCCTGGACTCGAAACACTGGACACGAAACAAAAAACTCGTAACAAAATGGGATCAGGGAGGGGGGGCCTGAGATCGGCAAAGCCCTAGCGCGAATCGAACCGGGCTTGCGCTGAAGCGCCGGGCCAAACGTCCGGTCGTCCGAAACCCTGGCAGCCGCAGCGGAAGAATTCTGCCCTCGAATCGCCCGCCTGTCAACGGAATTACGCTGTCCCCCGGTGTATATCTTGGCAACGAACCCGGGGTTGCATTCAATGCAATTTATTGCACAGTCCATCACGCCAGATCCCGCCTGGGCCTGCCATTCCGCACGCTGGAAGGGCGAGAGTTAGGGCCCTTGGCACAGCCCAACTGCAACAAACTGGTTCACCGTGGCAAAAGCTTTCCACAGTTGGCCTCCCTGGCGGGAGTCCCTCCAAGCCGGACAAGAGAGGCCTTTGCATCCGCGCAGTGCCCCTACTGCACCCCGCCGGTGGATGCACATTGCTGTAGTCGTAGTGCATCGACATGTGGCGGCGCTTGCCCATGCCGCCAACCTTCGGGTCGACCTTCAGCGAGGAATCAGCATTATTCGGAATCGGATAAAGAATTGGCTTTGTCTCCCCAAGCCATGATAAAAATAAATGGCTTCTTGGCTTTGTTTCGCAAAAAGGCCTAACTCCTCTTACCCAAGTTGATATTGAGAGGCGCGGCAAGTTTTCGCCTCTCCGCTGCCGTTGGAGACGCTCCAGTTGGTCCATGGCGCGATAGAGTTGCCGGTCCAAGTGCGCCTCGTAGCGGAGAAGTTTGTCGGTTGCATCCGCGGGCGGCAAGCTCAATCTTCGAGCCTCGGCGTCTACCCGAGGTTCTCACGCTCCAACGCGTGTCTCTCGAACGCACTGAGCATCTCCAACTGACTATCAATTTCCGCGATGACGTTGGCGCGTTTTCCTTCAGTTTGATTGTCTCCACTCTGCGCCGATGAAGCGCCATCGATCTTGCCTTCTGCAAGACTGCAGTAGACACAGGTAAGCGTGAACAGAGCGTCCCAAAAGCAGAACGCAGAAACAATTCCCTTGCAACTTTGTTCCGAGATGTAGCCGTCGCTGGTGATCTCTGATTTGGCTTTCATCAGAAGAGCGCTGAGATATGCCAGACTCTCATGATGCCCCCGCAAAATGGCTCTGGGCAACCTGCATGGCAGACCATCGGTCCCGTGTTGATACTTTCTTGTCAGTCTGGTTTTCACTACTGTACAAGCCCAAACCCCCACCCATTTCCAACAACGCTAATTCGAGGTTAGCTTTGTTTGAATTTCGCAGTGCCCTGCCTACTCTCAGCGTGTCAAGCCGTGTGCGAATTTCTCCGTTCTCTGCACGAATGACACGCGCTTTCCTCCATAAGGAGGCAGCGATAGTTTGTACCAGCGCCTCTTCGACAACACCAGCCGGTTCATAGCAGTTCCACAGGTTTTCGACCAATGCATGAAACTCTTCAAGAGACTCCTCGCCATCGCCGGCTGTAATCACAACCTCTCGCGCAAGAAACCCATGCTTGGTCGCATTGCGCATAACGGTGCGCTTCCCCCGCTCGGTTCTTGGGCCAGTGGAGCGAAGCGCGTTTCTGCGATTGGCCTGGAGTTTTCGGTCCGATACCGGCCGCTTGCGGTCATGATGTTCTGGTGTTGGAGATGAGAAATCGTGCGAAGGTTCCTTCAGAGACATGCAAAGGCTCTCCCGAATGACCAGAAAAATTTGGTCCGCGGTGGGTGCTGTTGCTTTCCAGTTCTAACCTCGAACACCAACTGCGGATCGTGTGTTCTCTAGATTTGGATGCTAAAATCGCGCACCAGGAAAAACACGCGAGGTGTAGAACCAAAGTAGCCAACCTAGGCTAGCCCAGAGGGCATTGCCCAAAGATAGCCCATTCGCACTGATCTCAAGCACTTACATTCAGTTGTTACTCCGTTCAATCCACGCTCTTTTGAAGTCGATCATGAGGGAGAATCATTCCTATCGAGCATTACGTGATACTGAAGAATTCGTCGCTCGGCCGGACCAACCGACCCTCTCCAGTCTTGCGGCACAGACGATATGTACGGGGAACCCAAGCGCGGCGCCCAGACATTGTTCGAGCGGCGTTCGAATCGTGAGCGAAGCACACCGGCGGAATCAAATGAGATTGTTTGTGTCGTGACGCATATTCCCTAAGAGATGCGTCGGGAGTGAAAGAGAACGTAGGCCGAATTTCCGCTGAGTTCCCGTTCAGAGATTATTTTCGGATCAATGATTCTAAGCATCGAGCAACGCTGCCCGGCCTCCGTGCGGGTGCTCTCTGTGCGTTCGCGTCGGCAAGAAGAATCTCCAGCATGCTCCTCCGTTCGGAATCGCCTCGATTACTGTCTCAATGGAATGCAATCTTCCTTTTCGGCGAGTTTTTGTTAACATCCTTCAGGTGACCACAGGCCAACGCATTACGCGACGTCGGCTGCACAATACTGTGCGGAAAACCATCCTGTCGTACTACTCAGAAGAAGAAGCTGCGAAAATCGTAAAAGCCGCTAAAAAGGAAAACGTTACAATCAGCAATTTTGTCGCGTCTGCCGCGCTGAAAGCGGCTGAAGTCGTATTCGCTAAGCCCAATAAGCATTAATCGCGTCGCCTTCCTCAATTAGTGACCTGCTTATTTCCCCTAGAAAGTCTAACTTTTCATATTGACACTATGATATCACAGTTATAATATCATTTGTGATATCAGTATAGTGATATCACATTTAGAAACGGGGAACACTATGAACAAAGCGAGGTCTGTGGTGCTCAGAGAAATTCGACTGGCAAAGCAGCTTTGGCCGGCAGCAACTCTCCAAGGTACTTGTGCGGCAGCTCGACCAGCTGATCGAGAGATACGGGTTATCCGTCTTGTCTGGTGACATCCAATTGCTAAGCGCGAAGTGGTATATCACCCATTCTGGCTTGTTAGGCCTGGCGACTCGACGTCGCTGTTGTGGGATTCGGATTCACCCCGTATACGGTTTCTGCGACAGAGCCCTGGGGACTTGGGCGTTCAAGGCAACGGTGTTCAAATCTCGAACCTGCTGGGGTTTCGTCGGCTACGGTGACGCCGATCCCTCCAATGTCTCTCCCCTGGTCCACGGCGCCGAGATGCGCGTCGCCGAAACCCGGGCGGTCAACCGGGCCCTGCGCAAGGCCTACGGCATCGGCATCTGCTCGGTCGAGGAAATCGGGTCGTTTGCCGAACCAGCTCCGCCGTCCCGTGAGTCGAAGAAGCTCCCTCCCCAGCCGGTCAACGGCAAGAACGGAAACTACGGTGGTCCCAAGGTCCGCGACCGCCTCTGCCAGCTGATCCGCCAGCATCAGCTCGATGCCAACCTCGTCAAGTCCTACGCCGTCGACTTCTGCGGCACCAAAACCCTCCGCGAAGCCACCCGTGAGCAGGTCGAAGGCTTCGTCGCCCACCTGGCCGACTGGGCCGAGAAAGACCGCAATGCGCTGCTCTGCCAGCTCAACAGCTATCTCGGCAGCAAGGAAGGTGCAGCATGAGGCGCCATTTCGAGTCGCTCCGCCCGGCTGATGTGTCGGCCATTCACTCGGTTCCGGACGGGATCTTCCTGGTCCGGGTGGATCGGGCCCAGTATCGCTGGCACAAGCAGAAACCTTATTACGAGATCCGCTTCGCCGTCCTCAAGCCCAAACACCTGACCGGGTGTTTCATGACCGGACGCCTCTACTGCACGACCAGGGCGATGTGGAAGCTGAGCTGGTTCCTGCGCGACTTCGGCTACGACGCCGAGCTGCTGGGCCAAGAACGAAATTGATGAAAAGGCGCTGATCGACCTGTGGGGCGTGGTCAAGGTCAGCGAAGTCATCGTGCATGGCATCTCGATTCTTAACTTCGACGGCTTTGCGCCGGCGACCCGATGGGAAGAGCTATCCGTCTTTGCCGACGCTGATCCTCGTGGGTCTGAGGTGGCCTCATGACCTACAGCTATACCCAGATCAGCCAGTACCTGTCCTGTCCGACGCCGCTACAAGTATCGCTATCTCGACGGCTGGAAGGAGAAGGACACTCGGGCAGCCATGTTGTTCGGACGGGCATTCGAGCAGGCCGTGGCGGCCTACTTTCAGCGGCAAGATGCCGCCGCGGTGCTCTACCGAGAATGGTCTACCCACCAGGACAGCGGTCTTCACTATTCCGAGCGGGATAGCTGGGACCGCATGCTGCAGTCGGGTGTGCAACTGCTGGATCGCTTCGCCCAGGACGATCGGGTTCGCATCCGCCAGCCCCGCCGGAACTTGCAGGTCAAGTTCACCAAGCCCTTGGCCGGGCAGAACGATTTCGTTGCCTACATCGACGCCCTGGGCCAGCTGGATGGCATCCCTTGCCTGCTCGAGTGGAAGACCACCTCCAGCCGCTATCCGGAGGAGCCATCCGGATTGCTGGCCCTCGATCCTCAGCTGGTTTGCTATTCCTGGGTCACCGGTATCGCCGACGTCGCCCAAGTGGTGTTTGTCCGCAAGCGACGTTGGTCGAGATTCAGTACTTCCGGACAATCATCACCGACGAGCAGCGCGAAGAGTTCGGCCACCTGGTTCAGGACTCGATCCGTCGAATCGAATCGGCCGAGTTCCTGCCCCACAGTGGCATCCGCTTTCCCCAGAATCCCTGCACCAGCTGTCCCTACATTGGACTCTGTCTGGGACGGCCGGACCTGACCGAAGCGGCGCTGGTACGGCGCCCAGGAGCAGACGACCTTGGTTGGCTTGACGAGCTTACGTACTAAGAATCGGCCCATGTTGCCCAAACTCAATCGCAAACGGGCCCTGTTCGTTCTGACCAAGATCGACGAGATCCTGGCCTGGGAACGCGGTCTGAAGCCGAGCGGGATACCCGGTTTGTTGAACTGGGTCGATACCTGTGTGAAGTACGGGCAGGACAGTACTGGCGGCTGGAGACACTGAAGTCGTTTGATGAGTTTCTGGCGAGGCGGTTCCCGGAGTCCAGGCGGAAGGCGTACTACCTCATGTCGATCCATGAGCATCTGCCACCGCAGGCCCGGAAGGAACTGAAGGAAGTGGGCTGGACGAAGGGACTGGAGTTGGCGAAAGTGGCCAGGAGGGATGGGCAGGAGTTCGATTGTGCAACCTGGCTGCACAAAGCGCGCTCACTGCCGAAGGATCAGTTCAAGCGGGAAGTGGAGAAGGAACTGACCGGGCGGGAAACGGAGCCGTGGGAGATTATCTACTTCAAGCTGTACAAGACCCAGATTCCGGTGGTCGAGCAGGCGATTGAGACGGCAGCTTTGATGCTGGGCACGGACAAGTCGCGAGGCTACTGCCTGGAGATGATCTGCGCGGACTTTCTGGCAGGAGCGAACCTCGACAACGAGGACCCAACCGTGCTCCTGCAGTCCATGTCACGGTTCTTCAAATTTCTGCCGGGAGAACAAAGGCAGGCTTTTCTGCACGAAGTGACTGAGAAGGCTTCGTGAACCGGATTCGGCCCAAACACTCCCGCCAGCGACTTGATCCCGAGTTGTACGAACGACTCCGGCAAGCAGGTGCTGCGTCGCGATGGCTGGAGATGCCAATGTTGCGGGACCAGATCGAATCTGGAGGTTCACCACAAGGAATTTCGCAGCCACGGCGGCCACGATTCAGAAGAAAACCTGATCACGCTCTGCGTCGCGTGTCACAAGGTGCTACATTGAGCTGCCGCAGAGGCGTGCCCTGATTCGTGATTTCTGTTTTCTCGAATGATTCGCACTTGCCCGGGAGTCATCACTGCACGCCCGCGGGCGGGTGCACGTTGACGTAGTCAAAGTGAATGGACTTGTGGCTCTTGCCCATGCTGCCGCCCACGTCCATGTCGATGTCTTCGCGCAGGGGCAGGCCTTTGCTCTTGGAGATCCAGATTGTGCTGTCCACCTTGCCCGCCTCGTTATCGACGTGTGAGCTATAGACGGAGGTGGCCTCGCCATTGACCGCTTCGTCGCGCAGGTAGCGGCAGGTATTCTTCGCGGTCGAAGCGCCTTCGTCCTTGTCCTTGACCAGATCCCCCGGGGTCAGGCGGCTGCGAGTCCATTTGCCGCGGACCATGAGGTAGATGACGCCGTTCGCGCCGCCGGTCGAGATCATCTCGCTGTTCTCCGGCTGATTGTGGTGATATCCCGCAACCGTGGTCGAGTACATGTGATAGGGAATGAGGTTGCCTTTGCGCGAGGCCTCGTAGAGCGGCTGGCAGGCCGGGTCGAGAGCGTAAGTCAAGGCTGGCGTCGCCAGCAGCAACCCGAAAAACGCGGCACAGATGGTGAGCGTTGAACGTGACATCCAGGTTTCTCCTTCGTGGAAGAATTAAGAGCGAATCCTCAATCCCTGACAGAAAATCACCGGCAATCGACCTTCTGCTGAGTAAAAGAGACGATCGTTTTCGCCGAGAGTCCAGGTTCGAGACGGTAATAGGTGACGGCGTAAGCGTCCGTATTCTCGCCTTCTTTGCCGGGACTTCCGGTCACGAACACGACCACCGTGCCGGCGTCGTTGTAAAACGCGTCCTGCGACCGTCCGTCTGCGTAGGCGTGGGCCTTGTGAAAGCCCGCCAGGTGAGCCGCATACCAGGCCACGGTGGCATCCACCTTAGAGTCGATACCGGTATAGAACTCGCCTTGCATCTTGCTTTTGCAGACCTGCGAATCGCGCATCTTGCGTGGGTTCGTTGCCCAAATGATTCGGGATCGGTCGCGGGATCGAGAGGCAGCCCGGTCAATGGATCTGTTGGTGAGGGTTGCGGCTCCGGCGAAGAGTGCAAAGCCCAAGCCGATCATCACGGTGAGTGTGCGAAACCATTTCATGTTTCTTCTCCTGCTCAAGAAACTAGACCGCTGGCAAAAGCGCATCTCATTTGCACGACGGATTGGACGGGCTGAACACCATCCACTGATGCTCCGTGAGCCCTGTCTTCAGGCTGAGATACATCACGGAAAACGTTTTGTCGCTCTTGGGAGTTCCGGTGATGCTGACGCCCTTGGTGCCGTCGGGGCTGAAGAACGTGTCCTGCGACCGGTTGTCCCAGAACCCGTGGACCATGTGATACCCCGGCAGGTGAGCTTTGTACCAGGCAATGTCGGCGGGCACCGTGTCGCTGCCGAAGATGAGCGAGTATTGGTTGGCTTGCGCCGGTTTTCCGCAGATGTTAATGCTCATGGGATCGTTGCTCGGCGTCATGCCGGGCGCCAGCGGAAGGCCGCTTACGGGGTCCTTCGCCGAGTCCGCGGCCGAAGGCCGGAACCGCGAAAGCCAACGCCGCGGCGATAGCAGCCAGTAAAAGTGATTTCAAAATGAATGTGTTCATGGCGTTTCCTTTTCTCCTTTTTGAACGATCCGTGAACTGCCACTGCTCTACAAGCGATCGGCCAGTTTTTTCGCCAGCGGCTTGATGTTTTCCACCGAGCACGGACAGGTGGAATACATGATGCGGATCAGCTTGTCGCCCTTGCGTACCATCATCATGGCGCCAGCCTCATCAAACGCCTGATCGCCGATGCCTGGAATGTCCTGCGCACCTGGCCCCAGTCCTCCCAATACTTTCCGGTTGAGCTGCATTTGTGTGTCGGCCGAATTGTTGTCCACGCTGAACATAAAAACCGGAACATTGCCGTTGTGGTCCATTCCGGTGTCGTGACCTTCGCTCTGGACCATTTTGGCGAGCCCTCCGGTCAGAGTCTGGATGGTCTGTTGGGTCTTGGCGTCGGCGCCTTTCGTGCCCATCATGGCGGCCATGTGCTTGGAGGTCATGTCAGCGGAATCGCCCTGCGCCAGGTAGGAGCAGCCGGCTTCGGAGGTTTCGGTGGCGACAATTCCGACTCCGATGGCGCGGCCAACTTCCTCCTTGCTCAACAGGCGGCAGGGATCTCCGCTGATGCCGCTGTTCGAACTGCCGTCGCTCGAACTGCTGCTGTTGCCGGAAACCATTTTCGAGAGGGAACCCATGACCGAGTTGTCGCCGGAGCTGGAACCGCTGTCCGAACTCGAGCCCAGGCCGGGCACCTCGCGGGCGACCTCATGCACCTTCTGCTTGACCCGGTACACGACGTAGTACACGCCGCCGGCGGCAAGGGCGCCGATCACTACTATGAACACGACGAAGGCGACGAGAATCTTGACCAGCGGGCTGCCCTTGGCGGGTGCTGGAGCCGCGGGCACCGGCTGCGAGGCCGCCACTGGCGCAGGCGGCGTGGCTCGAACCGCCGCGGGTTGCGCTAGAGGAGTGGCCGCTTGCCGCATGTCCGCTCCGCACCTGTTGCAAAACATCGTCCCGCTCGACGGGGCGCCGCATTTGTTGCAAAACCTGGCGCCCGGCGGGGTCGGGCTCGCGACGGCAACCGGCGGCGCGGGGGAAACCGGTGCCGCTGGGTGTGGCGCCGGGCTCGCGGCGAGCCGGGTATCAGCTCCGCACTTCACGCAAAATATTCCGCTGACCGGTGCTCCGCATTTGTTGCAGAAGTTAGCCATGATCGAATTCTCCTGTCGCTCGGTTTCTGCTCCGCTTCATCCAGAGGGAAAATTACGGCTCGACCTTGTACAGCGCCGACATTCCCGCCTCCATGTGATCGTCGATGTGGCAGTGGAACATCCAGGTGCCGGGATTGTCGGGAACCATATCGACCGTGACCATCTGCGCCGGCATGAGCGAGACGACATCCGTACGCCTGCCGTCCTGCAAGCACCACATTGCCGTGCCAATGCGGCGTGTGCATGCTGACGAATTCGCCAATCGAGAGGAGATACCAGCGGACGCGTTCCCCCCGTTTCATGGTCATCAAGGGACCGGTTCCGTAGAGGTAGCCGTTGATGGAAAATTTGGTGTTGGCCACGACGAAACCCGAGCCAATAAACGACGCGTTGCCCTCGCCATCGACGGGCAGGAATTCTGTCCTGTTGATGCCCTTGGGATCGCTGGTGAAGGTCTGAATGTTGTGTTCGAGGTACCAGCTCGCGTTCTCGTCAAAGTAGGTGAACAGGCAGACGAATTCGCGATCCACATCTTTCGGCTTGCCGTCTGCATCGGCCATGCCTCGCGCGCGTGACCACGATGGCGCCGATTAACCCGCTCGCCACATCCCTGGCTTCGTTGGTGTGGGAGTGATAGAGCCACACAATCGAGCTGGGATCGTTGGGCCCGGGGCCGGCGCGCTCCGGGACTTTCCAGATGTAAGTGTGAGTCGCGCCCGGAGGGACGGCATCATCCGCTTTGTCGGCGCCCGACGTACCGTCGTCGTAGGGAGAGCCCTCGGAGTCTTTGTCGTAAAAAACTCCGTGAGGATGCATGCTGTAAGGGGTGAGTGGCGTTGTTCTTGAACACGACGCGAAGGGTGTCGCCGACTTCAGCGCGCAGGATGGGCCCGAGAATTCCGGTGTGCTCCCACTCCGGAGCACGCGGCTTGAGTTGAGTGAAGGTTTGCGTCGGTGTACTCGCGGTAGAGGGCCTTGCGATAAACCGTGCCGATGCGATGCGGTCCGCGCTCGGTGAAGACTTTCGAGTTTCCTTCAAATTTCATGCCCATCATTTTGTTGACGCCGCCGGGAGCGTAGTCCCAATCGACCTCGTCGGCGGCGATGTAGTAGGTGCGAACTTTGGGCGTCGATTTTGCCTGCACAACACAGGCAAAGCAGGCAAGAATCCCCAGCATGGCCAGCATCAATTTCCTCATGGCTTGCGTTCCTCTGCAGACTGCGTTGCCTTCAGGGTTGGCCCGAAAAATCACTTCGTGCTCGACAAGAGTTCAACCGAACGCCTGGGATCGATCAGATGGCGGCGGCCATCTTCGCTGACGGTGGCTCCATCCCGGATCAGAGAGATCACCTGTGCGGGTTGCAATTCCGGACGCAGAGCCAGCAGCTTGGCCGCGAGATTTACCACGTTGGGAGACGCCATCGACGTGCCCGAGAGGCGCACCTTCCTCCCGCCGGGGAAGTAGCTTTCAACCTCATAACCGTTGGCATCGACCAACACGGTATCGCCATAGTTGGTGAAGGACGCTTCATCACCGGCCTGATCGACGGCGCCCACGCTGAGCAGGTTGGGCAGCTTGAAGGAGGAAGGCACGAACTCGTTGAATGCAGCGCTGCTGTCGTCGTTGCCGGCCGCGCAGATGAAAAGAATCTCCGGTGCGCTTTTCAGCGCGGCATAGAGACCGTCGCGATCCATGACGAAAAGTTTGCGGGCCATCACCTCGCGTTCGGCGGCGTCCTTCCCGACTCCGTTCTTTTCCAGCGCCGATTCATAGTCCCTGGGAGTTCCTCCCCAACTCATATTCGCCACGCGGACGCCGTGGTTCTTCAGATAGTTCACATATTCCATATAGTCGGCGACGGCCCGTCGTTCCAGTTCTTCAGTCGGCAGCAGGGGAACGTTCTTCCAGTCAAAGGTGATGCGGGCCACTACGATTCGCGCCGCCGGGTTGCCTCGGACCGCGATGCCGGCGACGTGCGTGCCATGAACGTAATTGGAGTACAACGAGATGGCTTCGAAGAAGGCGGGGACCTCAGAAGCCGGGAGAGAGGCGACTTTTTGTTTGACGGCGGTGGCTTCGGGGCTGTCGATGGAAAGTATGAGATCGGAATGTCCTTTGAGCAGGTCCTCCATGGCCGGGTACTCGCGCTGCTGATCGGCGCTTAGCGGGAAAAGATTTCCGTGGGCGGGAAGGCCCAAGAGATCAAATGCCAGTCCGTGGGGATCGTATTTGCCAGGATTGGGGTCGGTGTACACCTGGCCCGGAAACAGCGCAACGTCCACTCCAGAGTCCCAGATGGCAACCCGTACGGGAGTGAGCTGCTGGTTGGCATTCAGGGTCACGTCGCGGGCGGCCCAGATGTCCGATTTCTTGAAATCGTGCGCGGCTATGTACTTGCTTATGACATCAATGGTCTGGCTCTTGAGCGGAAGAAACAGCAAGAGTCGAGCACGACTGTAAAGAAGACTCCATGCCAGGTCGTTGCTTATGGAATGGGATTTCGCCACGGCAGGATCAATGTCTGCCTGCACTATGCCCGCAATCATGGCAGCGTTGGTGATCTCGAATCTGGTCTTGGACTCCTTCAACCGGTTGCCGACGACTTTCCAGGGAAGTCCATCGAGCGCGGCAGCGTAGCAGCGGGCATAAGAGTTGGCCACCGCCTCCCCGCCGGTCTCCGCCCGGGCCTTCAACAGACATTCGGTCTCAACGCCGCTTAAGAGTTTGGCGTCTGGCTTGTCTTCGAGAGCACGAATCTTTCCTACCGTCTCGAGTGCAGCCTTGTCCTCTTTGCCCGACAGCACCTGGAAGGTCAATTCAACGCCCAGAAGATCGCGCAACATAGCGTGATCCTGAATGTCGTAATCGCGGAGTTCGGATTCCAGGTCGGCGCGAACGGGGGCGGCAAACTTGTCGAAAGTGGCGGAGTCCGCCTGCAGCAAATCGGAAGCCGAGCCGGCCACTGCATAGGTGAAGCGCGGTAGATCGCTTTCGCTGGATACCTTTCGTTTTGTTCCCGACTGTGCCTGCGTCAACGGGGCAGGAAAGACCGCGATTAGCACCGAGAAGAAGATGCTCAGAGTTGCCAGCAATGATCTCTTCATAAGGTCTCCTATCTATCTCCCGGTGGGCGAGACGCCCACCGGACAGCCGGCGGGACGCCGGCGCTACAAAATTCCCGTCGAATGCAATGCGGAATGTGAGGCAAGTTGCGGATGCCGTCAATGAAACTGCTCTTTAAGCCTGCATTAACCGCGAAATGGCCGTCAGACAACGGTTTACGCGGACGTCTTAACTAAGGTGGCGGGCGATTTCCCGTGATAAGATTTGGCCTCGCCGGCGCGCTCGCCGCGAGGACCAGGGATAATCCGGATCATGGACAGCTCCCTTCAAGAACCAACCCGGTACTGCTTCGGCCCCTTCGAACTGGACCCAGTCGAAGGCCGGCTCTGGCGCAGCGGTGCCCGGATAAAGCTGCAGGACTTGCCCTTACGATTATTGGTCTTGCTGGTGGAACGGCCTGGGGAAGTCGTCACCCGGGAGGAGGTTCGGCGGCGGCTCTGGCCCCAGGATACTTTCGTCGAGTTCGACAACAGCCTGGGGGTGGCCGTGCGAAAGCTGCGCGAAGCCTTGCACGATGATGCCGATGCCCCCCGCTACGTTGAGACCGTCCCCCGTCGCGGCTACCGGTTTCTGGCTTCGGTCACGCAACCGGGTCGAGGCGAGGCGGCAGGGCTCGATCAGGGGTCAGAACACGGGGCGGCACAAGGGAGATCCGAGGCGGGAAATCTTCCGGGCACGGTTGAGCTGCCAAGCCGCGCGACGGCAAGGACGGCATCGTCCGGCCGCTACTGGGTCATCGCCTCCCTGGTACTGCTGATGGTCGGAATCACGATTTACGAATTCCGATCGAATCCCCGGCAGTCCGCAGCCAGGGTCGAAACCGGGGGCGCCATGTCCCGGGTACGACCGCGCCGCTCCGTGGCCGTGCTGGGCTTCCGCAACCTGGCCGGGCGTCCGGACGACGATTGGCTCTCGACCGCGTTTACCGAAATGCTGAGCACGGAAATGGCGGCCGGCGGCGGACTTCGCCTGGTCCCCGGTGAAGACGTAGCCCGCGCCAAACGCGAGCTGCCGCTGGCCGACGAAGACACCCTGGCCAAATCCACTTTGGACAGACTGCGGACCAACCCGGGGGCCGACGTCGTGGTCCTGGGCGCCTACACCTTGCTGCCCGGCAAGGGAGAGAACCGCATCCGGCTGGACGTTCGGCTGCAAGACACCGCGGCCGGAGAGACCATTGCCGAGCAGGCCCTGACCGGCAGCGAGGACAAACTCTTCGAACTGGCGGCGCAAGCCGGGGCTGAGCTGCGGCAAAGTCTGGGCGTGAATTCTGTTTCCGCCGAAGCGATCAGCGCTGCCCGGGCTGCTCTGCCCTCCAATCAAGCGGCGGTTCGCTTGTACGCGGAGGGCCGGGCCAAATTGTGGGCATTCGATTTCCTGGCCGCTCGCGAACTGCTGGTCAAGGCGGTCGCGGCCGATCCCAACTATCCCTTGTCGCACTCCGCTTTGTCTGAGGCGTGGTGGCATTCGGGCTATGAAAGCAAGGCGCGCGCAGAGGCCCAGCGGGCGCTCGACCTGTCTCAACATCTTCCGCAAGAGGAGCAGTTGCTGGTTGAAGGACAGTACCGCCGCGCGACCGAGGACTGGCCCAAAACCGTGGAGGCGTACCAGACACTGTTCCACCTCTTCCCGGACCGCCTCGACTATGGCCTGCTGCTGGCCTCGGCGCAGATGTACATCAGCCCGACTGAGTCCCTGCAAACCCTGGAGACGCTCCGCCATCTTCCGCCGCCGGCCGGGGACGATGCCCGCATTGACATGATGGAGGCTTCCGCGCTGATCGGCACGGACTTTACCAAAGCGCGGAACGCGGCGCAGCGCGCCATCGACAAGGCCAGCGCCCAGGGATCGCATGTCCTGGTGGCCCGGACCTATGGAATCCTTTGCCAGCAAGGGCCAGCGATCGAAGCCTCCGCGGACACGATTCGCGAATGTGAGATCGCGCTGCAGAGCTCCGTGGCGGCGGGAGACATGAACGGCGAGGCCATGATGTTGACCGATCTTGCGGGCCTCTATTACCAGCAAGGCGATCTGCTCCGCGCCGAAAAGATGTGGCGCCAGGCCATCCAGCAATTTCGCCAGGTCGGCAACCCGGACGGCGTGGCCTCCGCTTTGGCGAACATCGGGGGCGCCGATCTCACGCAGGGGAACCTGGACGAAGCCAAGAAATTGCTGGAAGAATCGATCCCCCGCTACCAGGCCGTCGAAGACAAGAGCGGAGTGGCGCTGTCTTTGAACAATCTGGGAGATTTGGCGCGTCAGCAGGGAAATCTCCAGGCCGCAGAGACCACCTACCAGCAGGCTAAAGCCACGGCGCAGGAGATCGGCGACAAGGAGGCGATCGCATACGTGCTGGACGGGTTGGGAGACGTTTTCACGGATCGAGGCGATCTTGCGGCCGCGCGCAAGTCCTACGAAGAATCCCTGGCGTTGAGAGAACAGGCTGGCGAAAAACAATTTGCGGCGGAAACCCGGGTTTCGCTGGCTCGCCTCGCGGTTGAAGAGGGCCATCCCGCCGACGCCGAAGCCGCGCTGCGCAAATGTAAAGATCAGTTCGATAAACAGCAAGAGGCCGACGATGAACTGACGGCCAGTATCGTCCTCACCCAGGCTTTGCTGGCACAGGGCAAGGCGGCAGATGCGCAAAAAGAAGTGGAAGCCGCCAAGTCCTTGGCGGGTCACACCCAGAATCGCCTGGCCCGCCTGCAGTTTGATCTGGCATACGCGCGTGTGCTGCTGGCTTCAAATCAACCCCAATTGTCCCGGGCGCAGCTGGAGAAAATACTGAAAGACGCGCGCGATCACGGATTCGCCGGGATCGAATTTGAAGCCCGGCTGGCGCTGGCGGAGTTAGAGAAGAAATCGGGCCACGTTTCAGCGTCGCGAACCGAGCTGGCTGCTCTCGAGAGCAGCGCGCGCAGCAAAGGTTTTGGCCTGATGGCTCGCAAAGCCGCCGCGACGCGCTAACGATAATCGCAACCCGCCGAATTTAAGCCGGTACTTCCTTAGACCTGGGATTTCACGCGATCTACTTCGGATACCACTCCAGCAACCGCACCTCAATGCCCGTCCCTTCCAATCCCTTTTGAAAGACCGCGAGATCAGACCCGCGATAGTGGTAGGGGATGACAACCTTGGGGTGAAATGCCTTAACCGCATCCGCGGCCTCCTCGGGCGGCATGGTGTAAGGCAAGTTCATGCACACGAAAGCCACATCGATGTTCTTGAGTGCGCGCATCTCGGGCACGCCTTCGGTGTCGCCCGAGAAATAAAAGCGCTTGCCGCCGTAGGTGAGGACGTAGCCGTTGCCCCGTCCCTTATCATGAAAAAGTTTCCCCGGAGCCGGGCCGCGCTTCAGGTTGTAGGCGGGAATCGCTTCGATGGTCCAGTCCCCCCAGGTCTTAGATTCGCCGTTGGCGATGGGTTGGGCACTGGTCACAGTCTGGACCACGGCCGGCGGCGCCAGAATCTCGGTTCCGGCCTTGCTGAGGTCCTTGATCGAGTCGGGATCCATGTGGTCGCCGTGGATGTCGGTAATCAGAATGAGGTCTGCTTTCGAATCCTCCGAGAATTTCACCGGCTTGGCCGGATCGAGGTAGATGGTCTTTCCTCCCGCCGCGATCAAAGTGCTGGCGTGATTCAGCGGCGTGATGGTTACCGGCCCCGCCGCCGTGGGAAAAACCTGGGGCTGGGCCGCGCTATACGCGAGCGGTGACAAGGCGAAAACACAAAAGAGAAGGATAAGGGTCAGTTTCATGGTGGCCTCGAAAGAATCAGGATTCAGCATGAAGAGCGTATCAAAAAGTGGCGGAGCACTGCTGTCTTAAGATCCGGGCGCTGGTCCCCGTACGTTGCGCCTATCGCGGCTCACCATCTACAATCGGGTGACGGCGGACGAAAAGCACAGTTGCTTCGTTTAAAAAACCGGTCCGGCGTCGGCCCATGTTTTTCTTCCAACCGCATGGGCAGAGTAATCCGCGTAAGTTGTTGCAAACACAATGTGGCGGCGTAGCTCAGGTGGCTAGAGCGACGGTCTCATAATCCGTAGGTCCGTGGTTCGAGTCCACGCGCCGCCACCAGATTTTCAGGAGGATGTATGCTGGTCGTCCGCAATTGCTTTGTTGCCAAGCCAGGGAATGCAAGCAAACTCGCGGCCCAATTGAAGGAGGCAGCCACCGCTGCCAAGATTCCAAATCATCGAGTTTTGACTGACCTGACCGGTGACTTCAATCGCGTCATCCTTGAATTTGAGGTGGAGAACGTGGCTGGGTTTGAGGCGCGCCTGAAAGACTACGGAACAAACCCTGCGTTCCGCGAAAAGATGAAGGGCTACACCGACTTGTGGGTCACCGGCAGCCGAGAAATACTTCAGGTCGCCTGACGTTGCATCTGCGACAGTTCGACTCCCAGCTCTCAGAGGCATTCCTCACCTGAGTACTGAAGATCCTTCGGCAGAGGATTAGTTTGGGAGTACCATGCGGAAGTTATGTGGCGTGTCCGCAGCAGCCACCGTCGGGGCGATTTCGGCTTCGCATGGTTTCGATGGTCAAGGTTGACCCTGATCATCGTGGTGGCGGCGTTGTGTACGACTCCTCTGGCCGGACAGGCCACTCGCGGTTCGGCCACCAAGGCGCCGGGTTCGCTTATCCACAGTTCGCTGCCGCCGATTCCTGACGACCGGGTCACGGGTCCAGATCCTGGGACAGCTTTTTCGGTCGCGACTGACGAGTCCTGTTTTCTCTGGCCGCTGACCGGCGTGCGTGCACCGACCGCGGGAGTTGCGTCCCTGGATGTGCCCGGGCGGGCTCGAAAAGATTTTCAGCGGGCGTGCAGGGCGGCCAACGACCGGCGGCTGTCCAAAGCTGAAGAGCTTCTTCGCAGGGCCCTGCAGGCGGATGCGCAATATCCGGCGGCGTGGCTCCTGCTCGGCCAGGTTTTGAAGGCAGCAACAGAAGCCGGACGATGCCCGCCAGGCCTGCGCCCAGGCTCTAAAAGTTGACCCCAACTATCTTCCCGCCGGTCTCTGCCTGGCGGACCTCTGTGCCATCGAGCAAAAATGGGATGAGATGCTTCGCCTGGCCAACGCCAGTATCGCGCTCGATCCGGTTAACAATTTTCATGCCTACTTTTACGCGGCAGGGGCATATTTCGGACTGCATCGGCTGCCCGATGCGGAGAAGAATGCTTTGCGGGCGGTTGAGATCGACAAGGACCAACGCGAACCGCGAACCCATTTCTTGCTGGCTCAAATCTATGAAATGCAGCATAAGCCGGAGGCGGAAGCGGCCCAACTGCGGGAATACCTGAAATCCGCCACCGACCCGCAAGACGTGGCCATGGTGAAGAAGTACCTGGCGGATCTCAGTCAGAGTTCCAAAAAATAGCAGGCAACCCGGGCGCAGGAAATCCTGGCGTGGCTCGCCACGTCTCTCGCCACTTTCGCGCGCCCGGTTCGATCGGCTAAACTCGATTCTGGTGATGAAAGTCCTGATTTCGGGCGCGGGAATCGCGGGGCCGACTCTCGCCTTCTGGCTCGCCCATTACGGATTCAAGCCCACCATCGTAGAAGCGGCTCCCCGCTTGCGCTCCGGCGGCTACCTCATCGACTTCTGGGGCGCAGGCTTCGACATCGCAGACCGCATGGGCCTGCTGGCGGAGATCGGCAGCAAAGGATACCGGGTCAGGGAAGTGAGAATCGTAAACCAGAGTGGGAAACGTATGTCAGGGTTCCCCTTGGACGCATTTTCGCGCATGACGCACGGCCGATTTGTCACTCTTCCGCGAACCGAATTGGCGTCAGCGATCTTTGGCAAGCTTGAGGGGCAGGTGGAAACGCTATTTGACGAGAGCGTGGATCGCATTGAGCAGACGGAAAATGGTGTCCGGGTCACATTGAAGCGGGGCGGCGAACGCGAGTTCGATCTCGTGGTTGGAGCGGACGGACTCCATTCCCGGGTGCGCGAACTCGTTTTTGGCGCAGAAAGCCAATTTGAGAAATATTTGGGCTACAAAGCCGCGGTTTTCGAGGCGACAGGCTACAGGCCAAGAGACGAACTGGTCAATGTGATGTACACCGAAGTGCGCCAGCAGGTGGCGCGGTTCGCCATGCGCGGCGACCGCACCATGTTCGTATTTATCTTCAAGGACAACGATCCTGGCGGAGCCGATAACATTGGCCGCCAAAAAGCTCTGCTGAGAGAACGCTTCGGAAGCAGCGGGTGGGAATGTCCCCGGATTCTCGACGCGCTCGATGCCGCCCACGATTTCTATTTCGATCGCGTGAGCCAAATACGAATGGATCCGCAGCAGGGATTGTGGACCCGGGGACGGGTGACGCTGGTGGGCGATGCCGCCTCCTGTGTCTCGCTGCTGGCTGGACAAGGTACGGCCCTGGCCATGGTGGCCGCGTATATTCTTGCCGGCGAACTGCATCGCGCCGCCGGCGACTATTCCGAAGCCTTTCGACGATATCAGAATCTGTTCGGGCCCTTCGTGCTCAGGAAGCAGAAGGCCGCGCTGCGCTTTGCGGGTGCATTCGCGCCGGAATCGAAGTTCTCGCTGTTCCTGCACAATCAGGTATACAAACTCATGGCCATCCCCTGGATTGCCGATCTGGCACTCGGTCGCGACTTTGCGGACAGCATAGCGCTACCCAATTACTGACGGGAAACGGTCCCGACTTGCGGTCCTCGCCCAGCCCTCCCCCGCCAGCCATGGGCGGCACAAGCCGGTGATTATTGCCCCTTGCTCTCGCTGGTCGGGCCAAAGCCCCAACCCGCGCACATGGCTTGCCGGAATTTTTCCCGTTCTTCCGGGGTCATGCGTTCCCGGCGCTCCGCCATGCGGCGGCGGAAATTAGAGCGGCCGGAACCGTGACGTCCCAATCCGCCGAACAGGATCCGGCACAGCGCCAGAATTCCCACCGCTTGCCAGAAGTTAATCAGCCTCCAGCCGAAGAGCGTCGGCAGCAGCCAATTCCACAGGCGCATGACCAGTTCGCCGCCGATGGAGATAAATGCCAGCGATCCCCAGAATCGCCAGCGGAACAATGAAAATCAATTTCCATTTCCTTCTCATGTTCAGTTCCTATCCTTTCGTGAACTCGTCGTACATGCTCTGCAAACGCTCGCGCAGATGCAGCACCGCGTAGCGTTTGCGCGAGAGCAGCGTATTCACGCTCACGCCCGTCTCGGCGGCGAGCTGCTTGAAGCTGCGCCCTTCCAGTTCGTGCGCCACAAACACCGCGCGCTGCTCCTCCGGCAGTTCGTTGACCGCCAGCTCGAGTTCGTGAAGAAGCACGCTGCGGGCGTACAGCGCCTCCGGCCCGGCATCCGGCGAAGGCAGCAGGTCTTCGAATCCCGGCAGTTCGTCGCCGTCATCGTCGTCGTCACGGTTGCGCGCGACGGCGGCATCGCCGAAGCTCTCCGGCTTCTTCTTGCGGAACAGGTCGGTGATGCGATTGCGCGCCACGCGAAACAGCCAGCCGGTGACGTGCTCGATGGGCATCAGCAGATGGTTCGCTTCCACCAGCTCGTAGAAGACGTCCTGCAGAATGTCCTCCGCGTCGCGCGGATCGGGCACGCGCCGGCGAATGAAGTTGCGCAGCCGGGACTGCTCCCGCTCGACCACTTCGGAGATCCGCTGGTCCGGTTCGAATGCCATCCGCTCCAGGCTCGCTGCGCCGCTCATCTTCTTCTCTGCCTATGGTTGTAGACGAATGAGGGGGTGCGGATATTGTAGGGCCGCTAAGTTGCTGAGGGGATGGGGAGGGACCGCAGCTTACGCTGAGCTTCCATGAACCCACAAGGCCATGTCGGCAAGCCCGATAGGCGATTCTCTGAATCCCGAAAGTTACTGCGTGTGTTTGTCGGCGAGTGCCAAGAGTACGAAACTGGCGAACCTAGGGCAGGCGCTGTGCTTGTCCTGGGTTTTACTCGGTTTTACTCCTCGTTCGGCTAACGCCCAGCGTGGGCACGAGCGGCTCTGACTCGTAGGTGCACACCTTCTTTTTCCTGAAGATAGACAACGATATCGAACAAATTCTGTGCCTGCGGATTCCCTGCGGGACCGAGCATACGCATCAGGCTTTTTGGTGAGCGTTCAATTACTTCTGCAAGCTCCGCGAAACCTACAGTTGCGTTGATGTAGTCGCGCAGGATCGCTTTTCCGGTGTCCATATCGCCGGAAAGAAGACTCTCAATGCCTTCTATGAGTAGCTCTTTGCGGAAAGCCGAGTCGTGTTCTGCCCGTGCTTTAATCGTTTCTTTGAAATGTCGCGTCAATGCCATTATTTTTACTCCCCTAAAATCTTTCGATGCTTGTAGTCTTGCCACAGTTCGATGGCGTTGCGGATGTCCCTCTGTTGCCGCTTCTTCGTTCCGCCGGCGAGCAGAATCACGAGCCGTTCGCCGTCCTTACCGAAGTAAATTCTGTAGCCCGGCCCAAAATCAATGGTGCACTCGTAAACGCCTCTGCCTATACCTTTCACGTTAGAAAAATTACCCAAACTGATTCGCGTCGTGGCCGTCGTAATTTTTGCCGCAGCTTGCGCATTGAGGTCGTTAAACCATCTGGCATAAGGACTGCGCCCACCCTGATCGAGATATTCTCGGACTTCGATCAGCATTCGTAATGGTAACATATACGTTACCTATGTCAAGCATCCGATGGAATGCTTAGAGCGTTGAAATGACCTGCGTTAAGTATTTCGCAATCAATGACTTCCGGGGGAGATGGGCGCGCTCTCCCTGCCTGTTGCCTATCCCCGGGATTCTCACCGCGCATCCACCCTTAACAAAACGCGCGAAGAGTGGAGCCTCCGCTGCACGTGTCCGTGCCTCCCACCCTTGCGCACCGAACGCGCAAGAGTGGGGCAGCCTCTCGTGCTGCCGCCAACTACGAAGTCGGGCCACTCCGCTTCCCCTATTTAGCGCCGGGCAATTTTTGCTGCGCGTTGTACGCCTTCCAGGCTCCATCGATCACATAGGCATGAATGGCGTCGTCCTCTTCCACCGTCAGCTTCTTGATGTTGGGGAATTGCATGTCAGTCCCGAAGCCGAGCATGCCCGCTTCCCGGTGGGTGCCGGCCAGAACGATCGCGTGCCATTCTTTGTGAACTCGCGGCGGCGCGTATCGCAGGTCGGGAATGGCTCCATTTACCGTCCAGGCTCCGCTGCCGTCGAGTCCCGGAGAGTGGCAGCCGCTGCATAGGTGGGTTTCATAAAGAACTTTGCCTTGTTCAACCACTTCTTTGCTGAAAGTCTGCTCCGGCGGTTTCGGGACCCGCGCGACTATGTTCAGCGGATATGGAAAAGGAGTTGTCGCTCCCAACTTAAAAGCCAGCAGCCTCGATGGCCCGCGTTTCGACTCGGGTGTCGCCATCATGCTGGCCGGACCAAAAATTCGCGATGCCGAACCCCATCCCACCGGAACCAGGATGTATTGCTGCCCGCCAGCGCTGAAGCTGACCGGAGTGGCGTCAATCGCTGAACCGGTTTTCATCGACCAGAGTTTTTTCCCGCTGTCGGCGGAATAAGCGTTGAATTCGCCCGTGCCTTCGCCTTGAAAGACCAGATTGCCGGCGGTTGAAAGAGTGCTGCTGTTGACCGCGATGGGCTGTTCCACCGACCAGCGCACGGACTCGCTGACCGGGTCCCACGCCACCAGTCTTCCGTCGAAGGCAGATGCCCACGCGCCTTCTCCCCGAGGCTGATCTTCATTACTATCCGCGGCATCGCTATCCGCGGCCGCTCTAAGCAGCGCCCGGCGATCGGTAGTCGGGACATACACCAGCCCCGTAATCGGGCTGTAGCTCATGTGCCACCAGTTGTGCACCGTCCAGCCTGGCTGCGCCCCGGCCATCGCCAAAGGCCGCCCGGTCTTGGGGTCGAGAGCCGCAGCCCAAGGGACTTTTACCAGCGGGTTCCCGGCGATGAACTCGCCCGTCTTCGCGTCCAGCACGTAAAAGAAACCATTCTTCGGCGCGGTCATGGCCACGTGTCGTTTTTGTCCCTTGATCTCGAGGTCAGCGACAATAATGTGGAAGTTCTCGGTGTCGAAACGGGGAGTGCTGGTCTGGAAGTGCCAGACATATTCTCCCGTGTCTGCATTCACCGCCACGATGCATCCGGAAAACAATTTGTCGCCGCCCGGACTGTCTTCGCGGGAGTCGGTGCCTTCGCCAACTCCGGCGCGGGAGGTGCCGAACAGCAGAAGGCCGGTGACGGGATCGTAAGTGATCGGGTCCCAGACATCGCCGCCGCCGAATCTCCACCACGCTTTGCCGGTCCAGGTCTTGGCCGCCATTTCGAGCGCCTTGGTTTCGAACCCCTTCGCGGGATTACCTGGAACCGTCCAAAACCTCCAGGCCTCTTTCCCGGTTTCCGCGTCGAAAGCAACCAGCGATCCCCGGACGTCGTCGTCCGCTCCGTTGTAACCAATAAATACCTTTCCTTTCGCGACATGAGGAGCGCCGGTGGTTCCGGTTACCGCCGGATCGCAGATCGGCGATGCCCACACCTGTTGTCCCGAGCCGGCGTCGATGGCAAACAAACGGCAATCTCCCGTGCCGACATAAACCTTCCCATTCCAGATCGCTGCGCCCCGGTTGACTCGGGCAGAATAGGAATTCTGGGTGCTCAAACCGAGCGATATCTTTGGATCGAACTTCCACAACAGCCGCCCCGACAGCGCATCCACCGCGTACACCCGCGAGAGCGAGTCGGTCACGTAGATTCTGCCGTCGACCGCCATCGGCTCCGCGGCCATGCCCATCGGGCTGTCAATATCCAGCCACCAGGCCAGCCCCAGGTTGGCCACGTTCTTATCGGTAATTTCCTTTAGCGCGCTGAAGTGGCGCTCGCCAAAATCTCCGCCGTCCACCATCCAGTTAGTGCCGTGCGATGCCTCTGCCAGGACTCTCGCTTGGTTGACATCACCAGCCTTGGTTGGCACATCCGCTGAAGATCCAGCGATCACACTCCAGCCCGCCAGCACACCCACAGCCATCAGGGCAAGAATTTGAGATTTCTTCAAAGAGCCGACTGTCATAGGTGAATGCCTGGCGCTACCGCGAAGAACTTTTCGCCTGAATGCTCGGGCGCAATCTTAGGTTGGAAGCCCAGGTGAGTCAATGCGCCGATTTCACACTTGCTGCCCTGGCTCGACGATGCAGATCGGGCGACTTCAGTCGAACGCTGAATTCCTCAAAGCCCGGGCCCGGTCCTTGCCACTGAAGGTCGCCGACCGTATCAAACACGGGAACATCCAGCCGCAGGGTGGCGAGGGTGCGAAACAACAGGGCATCGTTCCACGCGTTGAACAGCGACTCGGACAGCGGCCGGGCCTTGCGGATTGAGGGATGCCACTCTCGCCAATCTTTCGGAATGTCTTCCAGGCGAGCATACTGGGACAACGTAAGAGCTGCCGCTTTGGCGCCCCATCCCGGCAAACCCGGGAAGCCATCGGCGCTATCGCCGACCACGGCCAGGTAATCCGGAATGGATTGCGGCTTCACGCCAAATTTCGCCACGACCCCGGCTTCATCGCGCAAAATCTCCCGTCGGCGGTCCAGTTGCACGACGCGCGTGCCCACAACACACTGGCTGAGATCTTTGTCCGGCGTGCAAATGAGCACCTGCTTCACCCGCTTGTCCTCCGCGGTTTTGGCGGCGGCGGAAGCGAGCGCATCGTCCGCTTCAAAGTAGACCATGGGCCAGACCACGACTCCCATGGCTTCCAGCGCCTTTTCGAGAATCGGGAACTGCGAGAGCAATTCCGGAGGCACACCCTCGCTGGTCTTGTATCCGGGATACAGATCGTTGCGAAAAGATTCCACGACGTGGTCGGTCGCAACCCCGACGTGAGTTGCGCCATGCTCGATCATGGACAACACGGAACCTAGGACGCCGCGAACGGCGCCGACTTCCTGGCCGTTCACATCCGCCGCAGCCGGCACGGCGTAGTAGTACCGGAACAATTCATACGTCCCGTCAATCAAATGAACATCCATGCGGCTCCGTAAGCAGATTCTACCGCGAGCGGTCGAAACTTGAGGATCGTGGGATTTCTTTGCGCTCTTTGCGGAATCGTTGCGGCCTTTTCGGTTCAAGATTTTGACCGCAACGAATGCAAAGTTGCCGCAAGGGACGCACAGGAGAGCGCTAGAATGGTTCCGCTTCCATCCCCGCTCACCAGGTGAACATGAAGCGTCGAGACTTTGTCCGTTCTTCCGTCCTGACCCTGAGCAGTGCCCTGCTCTCGAAGTCTCTTCCCGCTCTCAAGTTCGAGAGGCCGCCCGATCCAGAGGTCAAGCGTGTCCTCGCCATGTTCAAATGCCACTTCGACGCGGGATTCATCGACACGCAAACCGCCGTCGTCCACCGCTATTTTTCGGAGTACTTTCCGCAAGCCATCGCCATCGCAGAGCAGTCCCGCCAGGCGGGGAACCATCGCTACGTTTGGACCACCGGGTCATGGCTTCTTTACGAATATCTGGAGCAGGCCTCGCCCCAGGACCGGCGTCGCATGGAGCAGGCCATCGCAGACGGCGACATTGCGTGGCACGCCATCCCCTTCAGCTGGCAGACGGAGATGATGGACGCCTCCATGATCTCCGCCGGCATCGCTCTGTCGCACTCACTCGACGCCCGCTTCGGCCGCCGCACCACGGGCGCCAAGATGACCGACGTGCCCGGGCACACCCGCGGCATCATCTCTCCGCTGGCCGCGCAGGGCGTAAAGTTTCTCGACATCGGCGTCAACGACGCCAGCACTCCCGCCGAGCTCCCGCCACTCTTCGTCTGGAAAGACACGAAAGGCGCCTCGCTGGTGGTCATGTACCACCACAGCTACGGCAACATCGTGCGTGTGCCCGGCTCCGACCTTGCCGTCGCCATTATCGTGCGCGACGACAACAGCGGCCCGCACCCTCCCGCCGAGATCGCCGGCATCTATTCCGACCTGAGCCGTCAATTCCCGAATGCGAAGATCACCGCCACTGGCCTCACCGAAATCGCCAACGCGGTTGAGCCTTTCCGCAAAGACCTTCCGACCGTCACCCAGGAAATCGGGGATTCCTGGATCTACGGTGTCGCCAGCGATCCCCTGAAAGTTGCCCGCTATCGCGAAATCTCACGCCTGCGCCGTTCCTGGATTGCCGGCGGGAAATTCCAGGCGGGCGACGCGACCGACATCGCGCTCCTGCGAAGGCTTCTCCTCGAAGCCGAGCACACCTGGGGCACCGACACTAAGACCTGGCTTGACTTTGACAACTACACCCCCCGCGATCTCGCCAAAATGCTCGACACCAAAAACTACAAAGTCGTCGAGTTCAGTTGGAACGAAAAGCGCCAGGACCTGTTCGACGGAATCACGGCGCTCCCTGAGCCCCTGCGCGGGGAAGCTCAGACCGCGATTCGCGCGCTTGCTCCGCAACCGCCCGAACTCCTTCCGTCATCGCCGCATTCCGCCGGAAAGGAAGTCGAGACCACGCACTTCATCGTCGCGCTTGATCCCCGCACCGGGGCCATTCATCGCCTGCGCAACAAGCAAAGCGGACGCGAGTGGGCTTCTCCTGATCACCCGCTCGCCCTCCTCTCCTACCAGACGCTCTCGCCCGCCGACTACGCGCGTTTTTTCGCCAACTACATCATCAGCACCGCTGACTGGGCGAAGAAGGACTTTGGCAAACCCAACATCGAGCGCTTCGGCGCCGAGAGCCGCGAATGGCAGCCCAGCCTGGCGCATCTCGAAATCGCCCAAGCCGGGGATGACTGCCACCTGCTGGCTCACCTCGACATCGACGATCCCGAGGCAGTTGCTTCCGGCCGCGCCGCGTTTCCGCGGCAGATGTATCTCAAGCTCACTCTGCCCGGTGCCGAGCCTGTCATCCAACTTGAGTTGTCGTGCTTTCAGAAGCCCGCGACCCGCATGCCCGAAGCGCTCTGGCTCACCTTTAACCCGAACGTTTCTGACCCGAAAGGTTGGATCATGGACAAATCCGGCGAGCCGGTGTCACCCTTCGATGTCGTCGCTGCCGGCAGTCGCCATCTGCATGCAGTTTCCATGGGCTTCAGTTACCGGGACGGCCAGCACTCCTTGGCTGTCGAAACTCTCGATGCGCCCCTGATTGCATTGGGTGAGAAATCTCCGCTGAACTTTTCCCGCGCCCAGCCCGACGTCTCGAGCGGGGTTCACTGTAACCTTTTTAACAATGCGTGGGGCACCAACTACATCATGTGGTTTGGCGAAGACATGCGTTTCCGCTTCCAGCTGCGTGCCTGACACGCAGGGTGGCCTGCCTATGGAGCCAGGAGGGCTGACCGGTGGTAAACTGCGCGTATGGCCACCAAGAAAAAGCACGCAAAGTCGGAAAAGAAAAAGGCTCCCCCAAAAAAGGCGCTGAAAAAGCCGGCCAGGAAGAGAACATCCCCGAAGAAGAAGGCGGCGAAGAAGAAGACGGCCCCAAAAAGGGCAGCCGCGAAAGCGAAGCTCAGCGGCAGGAAGGCCGCCCGGAAAAAGACCCGCGCGCCCAGGAAACAGGCTGCGGCGAAAAACCCGCGCGTCAATATTGCAGCTTTCACTCGCGAAGGACTGAGAGCGCGCTCGGGCGGACAGTCGGGAGATTTGCAGGGATTGTCCAACATCGCAGGCGCTGCTTCCCAGAGTGTCGACGAACTTCTCGAGGAAGGGAACGCGTTCGAGGCCGACGTGGTGAAGGGTGTGGAAGACGCCGAAGACGAAGGCGAAGTCCACACTCATGAGGTGCCGGAAGACGATGTTCCAGAAGAATATCTGGACAAGGACTAGATGATCGACATCGTCCGCGCTTCAGCCACGTTCCTGGGCAGGTCTGTCTAGTCCTGGGCGTCAGGGGCCGTCGCCAAAACGGATGTGATGGCCGGATACATGCGGCGGTAGGCGGCGTAGCTGGTGTTCATGCGCGCAACCACTGCCGGCTGCGGATCGACGCGTTGAGCAACTTTCACAACCTCCTTGCAGGCAGCGTCCACTGAACTCCACACTCCGGCTCCGACGCCGGCTAGGATGGCAGCGCCATAGGCTGCGCCTTCTTCCGCTTCGAGCACATCGACTTCGTGTCCATACACATCGGCCTGAATCTGCCGCCACAATGAAGACCGCGCCCCGCCGCCCCCCAGGCGAATGTTGCTTACCGGCACGCCCATTTCCGCGAACAGGGTAAATGAATCCCGCAAGCTGAAGGCCACTCCCTCGAGGATGGCGCGCACCACGTGTCCCCGGGTGTGCGACGCGGTCAAACCGATCAAGGCGGCGCGCGCGTTGGGATCAAGATGCGGAGTGCGTTCTCCCATCAGGTAAGGCGCCCACAACAGGCCGTCGGAGCCTGGCGGCGCGGCCGCCGCTTCAGCGGTAAGGCGCTCGTAGGGATCACGCGAGTCATTCACGCCGGTCGCGCCACGCGCCAAACGTGTCACGGAACCAGCGCAGCGAGAGCCCTGCAGCCTGCGTCACTCCCATCACGTGCCAGCGCCCGGGAACCGCATGACAAAAAGTGTGCAGCCTTCCCCTGGGGTCAAGCGCAGGACGGTCGGTGGCCGCGAAGACCACTCCCGAGGTTCCGATGGTTGCGCTGACCGCGCCCGCGGTTACGATTCCCATGCCCACCGCGCCCGCGGCCTGATCGCCCGCGCCGGCCACAACCGGCGTGCCCGAATGCAGGCCGGTAGCCGCCGCCCCAGTCGCGGAAACTTTCCCGCAGATTTCCGGCGACTCAAACAACTGCGGCAGCAGCGATGGTTCGATCCCGGCCGCCTGCATGACTTCCCCAGACCAGCGGCGGTTGGCCACATCCAGCAACAGCGTGCCGGAGGCGTCCGCCATGTCCGTGGCCCGCTCCCCGGTCAGGCGGAAGCGAACGTAATCCTTGGGCAGCATGACCGAGCGGACGCGCTTCCAGTTCTGCGGCTCGTTTTCCCGCACCCACAGAAACTTGGTCAAAGTGAAATTGGGCAGGGCAGGATTACAGGTGAGCCGGATAAGCTTCTCGGCCCCGATTGTTTCGGTCAGTTCCCGGCACTGTTTTTCAGTGCGCACATCGCACCAGATCAGCGCCGGGCGCACGACCTTATCCGACTGGTCGAGCATTACGGCCCCATGCATCTGTCCGGAAAATCCGACGCACGCGATCTGATCCGGGCGCAGCCCCTCCCCCGCCAGGGCTTTCCGCACGGCGACGCCGCAGGCACGCCACCAGTCTTCGGGATCCTGCTCCGCCCAGCCGATCTGAGGCGAAGCAAACGGCGCATGTTCTTCGGTGGCGGACGCAACGATGCGCCCCTCCCCGTCCACCACCACGGCACGAGTGCCGCTGGTGCCGACGTCGATTCCAAGAACGTAGTTCTTCATTTAGTTAGACCCGATCATGCTGAATTGAACGGCCAACGACTAATGCCCCAGATACAACCCTTCCTTCTTTATGTACTCTTCCACCGCGGCATCAACGAATTTGCGCAGCGGCTTCCGGGCCACAACTGCTTCCCGGATCGCAGTGGCCGATACCGCCTGATGCACATTCTCCAGCAAGTGTATGGTCGCCCCGCTCAGCACCAGATCTCCCGTGGCTGGCTGTTTGGCGAAGGGCTTGCTCACCGACCGCGGAGGGCGAATCTTTTCCGGAAGGGCATTGGCCACATCCGCCAGCGAATATCCGGGACGGCTGGCCACGATGAACTCGCATTCGCGAAACAGCGCCTCGGCCTGGTGCCAGTGCGCGATCTCTGAAAAGGCGTCCATGCCGATCAGGAAAAACAGGCGGTCGCTTTTCTTCAGCGACTCTTTCAACCGCTTCACCGTGTCAATCGTGTAATTGGCGCCCGATACGAGTTCTTTTGCGGATTTCCCTTTCGTTCCTGGAGCCGGAGCGGCGGCCACCTCTGGAGCTTCCAATACCGATGGGACAAATGCCTTCTCGCCCATGGTGGCCAGCACCACCATGGCGTAGCGATGGAAATACGGAGTGACCGCTCGGCTCTGCTTGTGGGGCGGCACATTGGCCGGCACAAAGTGAATGCGCCCCAGGTCGAAGCGCTCCTTCGCCGCCCGCGCCAGGGCCAGATGCCCGTGATGAATCGGATCGAAAGTCCCGCCCAACAGGCCAATGTTCATGAGAGATGGCTCATAGTTTCCGGTCTCCAGTCGGCTGCCCGCAACTGGCGCCTCCAGTTTTTCTTTGCGTCCTTTGCGGATTTCCTTTGCGAACTTTGCGGTCAAAGTCTTAAAAGCTTAAACCGTAGAGGACGCAAAGGAATTCCGCAAAGCAACCGCGTTGCTGACTCCGGCGTACGGGTTGCCTGCGTGCCAGGATTCTTCCGGTCAGCTGCCGTTTGGCCCGTCTTTGCATGCACTCCCGTAACTCGCGCCGTCCCAGTCTGGGCATTAGATTCTACTTATGCGAGCGAAGCTCCCCCTTCTTCGCAACCGCAACATCGCTCCGGCTCGGGCCCCAGTCCTCCGATACGGCGTCGCCGTCCTCAGCATTATTCTTGCCCTGATTCCGGCATTCCTGCTTTCCGACGTGGTCGAAAGCCGCCTGGTCGTGTTCGCGGTGGCCATCATGGTCAGCGCCTGGTACGGCGGCTGGAAGCCCGGCCTGGTCGCGACTTCTTTTGCGCTCACGGTCAGCGCGTATTTTTCCCTGGCCGGGGCGCGCAGTCCCGCCGACTACCGCCGGGCCATCATACATCTTGCGCTGTTCGTGTTCGTGGCCGGACTCATCTGTTTCTTCAACGCTGCCCTGCGCTCGGCCCAGGAAGGCTTGCGCCGCTCGGAAATCAACTTTCGCTCGCTGGTCACCCATGCTCCCTACGGGGTGTGCCGCTGCAGCTCTGACGGCATTCTCCTCGACGTAAACCCCGCCCTGGTGGCCATGCTGGGCTACAGTTCAGGCAAGAATCTGGTTGGCCGCAACCTGGCCAACCTGTATTCCGATTCGCAACAGTGGTTCAGCCTGGCCGACTCCCTGCATCTGCTGGAAAAATTTCAGGGCCTGCCCGCCGACTGGTTGCGTGATGACCGCACGGTTGTCAGTGTGCGCCTCTCCGGACGCGCCTTCCGCGACGAACGAAACACCGTCTTCTTCGAACTCTTCGCCGAGGACGTCACCGAGCGCCGCGCCCTCGAGCAGCAGCTTCGTCAGGCCCAGAAGATGGAAGCCGTGGGCCGGCTCGCCGGCGGCATCGCTCACGACTTCAACAACCTGCTCATGGTGATCTCGGGATACTCCGAGTTCCTGCTCGGCCAACTCGGCGATGAGCCCACCCTGCGCGGTCACGCGCAGGAGATCGCCAACGCCGCCGGACGCGCCACCTCTCTCACCCGCCAGCTGCTGGCCTTCAGCCGCAAACAGATGCTCGCTCCAAAGATCGTCGACCTGAACAGCGTAGTCACCGAAAACGTGAAGATGCTGACCCGGCTGATCGGCGAAGACATCGACCTGGTCATGGTCCCTGGCCCGGACATCGGCGCGGTCAAAGCCGATCCCGGACAGATCGAGCAGGTCATCATGAACCTGGCGGTCAACGCCCGCGACGCCATGCCGCACGGCGGAAAGCTGACCATCGAGACCGCCAACGTCACGCTCGACGCCACCTACGCCCGGTTTCACTCCCCAGTCAAGCCCGGAGATTATGTCATGCTCGCCATCAGCGACACCGGCGTTGGCATGGACGCCGATACCCAGGCCCACATCTTCGAGCCCTTCTACACCACCAAGGGATTGAAGGGCACCGGCCTCGGCCTCTCCACGGTGTACGGCATCGTCAAGCAAAGTGAAGGCTACATCTGGCTGTACAGCGAAGCCGGCAAAGGCACGTCATTCAAGATCTACCTGCCCCGCTTCAGCGCCACCGGAGAAGTCCCGGTTACACAGCCCGCCCTTGCCGCGGAGGCAGACCAGCCCGCCCCGGGTCATGAAACCATCCTGCTGGTGGAAGACGAAGAGAATCTGCGCCGCCTGGCGCACCAGTATTTAGAGAACCAGGGATACACCGTGATCGACGCCCCCGACGGCGCCACCGCCATTCAGATTTCCCAGGCCCACAAAGGCCCCATTCACCTGCTGTTGACCGACGTCATCATGCCGGGAATGAACGGGCGTGAACTAGCCAACCAGGTCTCTCCCACTCGCCCCGAGATGAGAGTGCTGTACATGTCGGGCTATACGGAGAACCACATTGGCCACAACGGCACGCTGGACCAGGGCATCACCTTGCTCCAGAAGCCCTTTACTCTTCCCGCGCTGAAGGCAAAAGTGCGGGAGATGCTCGATACTCCACTCCCTCAGGAGATACAAATGTCTGCTCGCTTAGCTCAACCCGCTCCAATGGCTCGAACTCGCAACAAAGTGTCCTCCCCCTTCCGCGCAACCCGCTTCGATCTCCACCTGCCGCTGAAATACCGGCTGGTCGGGGAAAGTGGATGGCGCGAGGGAACAACCGAAAACATCAGCCGCTCGGGGATGCTCTTCCAGGCGGAAGAACCGATCGCTCCCAATGCGCAGCTCGAGATCAACCTCGTGCTGCCGGCGGAAATCGCAGGCCTGGCCGCGGCCGAAGTGGTTTGCCGGGGCGAGATCGTGCGCGCGGTCCAAACCGAAGCCGGAACCGTAAGCCCGACTCTGGCCGCGAAAATCCTGCAATACCACTTCCAGCACGGCTCCCACCTGTCCGAGGCGTGAGCTGGTTGTTGGAAATCCAAACGGCGCTGGGCTTAAAGTGGAGCACCACGGACCACGTAGGCCCAGGCGTCCCGTCTGGGCGGGCGAGCGCAGCTCGCCACCTGCGGTCTTCGATACCAACACCCCGCCAAAAAACGCTTATCTTTACGCTTCCCAGAATCCCATTCGCGCAGATATCGTAGACCGAATCGCGCTTCTCATCAGGAGGAAGATGGAATGGGTTTTCCGAGACGTCAGCTGCTTCGAATCCTGTCATTCGCCTTCGGGTCGAGCTTGATCGTGGGCCGGACCCAACTCGGCATAGCGGCGCAGACAGCGACCCCGATCTCTACTCCCCCTGCAGGGGCTGCGGCTAAGCAAGGATCCGCCAGCGCAACAGAAATGGAAAAAGTGACGGGCATCGGCGGGCTATTCTTCCGGGCTCACGATCCGGACGCCCTCGGGCATTGGTACCAGCAGCACCTCGGGATCGCGCTCACGCCAACGAGCTACAACGATCCCGTTTGGGTGCAAGAGGCCGGCCCCACGATTTTCAGTCCGTTTCCACAGACCAGCAACTATTTCGGGGACGCCCAAAAGTCCTGGATGGTGAACTTCCGAGTCCGGGATCTCGACAAAATGGCGGCTCAACTACAAGCTGCAGGAATCGCGGTCAAGATTGACCCGCAGTCCTATCCCAACGGCCGGTTTGGCCGCCTGCATGACCCTGAGGGAAACCCGATTGAATTGTGGCAGGCAGTAAGACCAGACACCCCGCACTGAGGTTGCTAAACCGTTAGGCGCTACAGGAATGCTCCGATTGACGTCCTCAACGCCGGGATGGCCCCACTCAATCGCGAAGAAATAGCGGGTTGAATGGGGCGCCCGTTGCGCCTAAGCCTCGATATTCAGCGGAGGCCGCCGGTGGCCAGCAGTTGCTCACCAGTGAGCCAGGCCGAGTCGTCTGAAGCCAGGAAGGAAGCGATGGAAGCGATGTCGCCTACCTTGCCCGTGCGTCCGAGCGGGGCCTGCGCGGTGAGGTTCTTCTCAAAGTCAGAGCCGATGAAGCCGGCACTGATCGTGCCTTCGGTTTCCACTATGCCCGGGTTGATGGTGTTGACGCGGATCTTCTTCGGTCCCAGCTCACGGGCGAGCACACCCGTGATCGCATCGACCGCGCCTTTGGTTCCGGTGTACACCGAACTGTTCGGGGGAGTGATGCGGCTGACGCCGGAGCCAATGTTGATGATGCTGGCCCCTTCGCCAAGGTGCTTGACCGCAGCCTGGGTGGTCAAAAGCAATCCCAGTACATTGATGTTGAACAGTTTGTGAAACGATTCTTCGGTGATGGACTCAATCGGAGAGAACTCGTAGACGCCCGAATTGTTGACCAGGATATCAAGCCGACCGTAGTTCTTGATGGCGGCTGCGATAATACCCTGGGCTTCCGCGGCTTTGGAAACGTCGCCACCCACGGCGACTGCTTTGCCTCCGGCTGCTGTGATGGCGGCGACAACCTTGTCCGCGCCAGCCTTGCTGGAAGCATAGTTGACCACTACCGACGCCCCCTCAGCGGCGAGTGATTTTGCGATGGCGGCTCCGATGCCTTTGGATGCGCCCGTTACCACTGCGACCTTACCTTTGAGCTTGCTCATTTTCAGTTCCTTTCAAAATCCGTTGGCCGGAAAATTTGTGGCCTGCTGCGCAGACCCTGATTTCAGTGCTGCCGAATAAGATGTGGGGCACTGCTGCCAGGATTCATTAGTTCTGGAAATATGAACTATTGAACATTGGGGCCGCTGCGGGTAGGATTAAAGGCCGATGAGACCTCTTTTTCATCCCTCGATCGAAGATGTGACCGTCGAAGGCATCCTGCACGCGCTGTCTGACCCGGTGCGGGTGGCTATCTTCGCCCAGATCGTGGGTTCGGGATGTCCACAGAATTGCTCGGACTTTACGAAGATCAGCGAAAGGGCCATCCCCAAATCAACCCTTTCCCAGCACTTCAAGGCCCTCCGGGAGGCCGGCTTGATTCGCGGGGAGCGCGTCGGGGTCGAGATGCGGAACACTTCTCGCTGCGCGGAAATCGAAAAGCGCTTTCCCGGATTGATCATGGCGATCGTGAAGGCTCACGAGGTGCAGTCGGCAGAAGAAGCGCGGGGACGGAAGCGAAAGGCCCGGCGGGCGAGGAACTAGCTGCCGGCGCGCTCCGTGGTCAGGGAATGGACGTCAACGCCTCTCGAGCGAGTCGCCCCCGGCCACACGGTTCGATGCGGTTCTCAAAAAATCCTTCGACGCTGGCCAGAATTTCCACCCGGCTCTTCGATTCGTAGATCGCCTTGCGCAACGCAGCTCCACCCGCCACGCCATGGGTGAACCAGGAGGCGAACTGCTTCATCTTGCCTTCGGCGCCCGGCATCTCCTCTTCGATCAACATCTCAAAGTAAGTGCGAATCATCTGGTAGCGGTCAGCTTCGCTGGGTTCGTCGTAGAGCGAGACGGACTGTGTGGAACCGGGTCGGAGCCTGCCTTGAGCGCAGTCGAAGGGACCCGGTTGGGCTGGGCGAAGCCCGGCAGGGTCTACGAGTCCCGTGCCGAGCGCGCTCGGCCTGCCGGTCGAAGACCCGCCCCACACGGCCTGGGGCGCTGCAGTACTGTTCAATCTGCCGGAAGATCCAGGGATTCGCCGGCGCCGTGCGCCCTATCATCACCGCATCGCAGCCGGTCTGGGCCACCATGGCGCAAGCGTCTTCCGGCGTGCGGATATCTCCGTTCCCAATTACCGGAATCTTCACCGCATCTTTGACCGCCGCAATCCAGTCCCAGCGGGCCTGGCCGCTATAACCCTGTTCGCGGGTGCGGGCATGCAGCGCCACGGCGCACAGCCCGCAGTCCTCCGCCATCTTCGCCAGTTCGACGCAAACGATGTTGTCGTCATTCCAGCCGGCGCGGAACTTTACCGTGAACGGAATCGTGACCGCCGCCCGCACCGCCTCGAAGATCTTGCCGATAGCCGGCAGGTCCTTCAGCAGCCCGGAGCCGCCGTTGCACTTCACCACCTTCTTCGCCGGACAGCCAAGATTAAGGTCCACCAGGTCGAATCCCAACCCCTCAACCAGGCGGGCCGCCTCAGCCATGACTTTGGGATCGCTGCCAAAAAGCTGCGCCGAGATAGGATGCTCATCCTCGTAGAAGTGCAGATAGAGTTTGGCCTTCCGGTCTTTCGAGCGCAGGATGCCGTCGGCCGAAGTGAACTCGGTCATGATCAGCCCGCACCCGCCCAGATTCCGAATGAACCGCCGAAAGACGGTATCGGTCACCCCAGCCATGGGAGCCAGCACGGTCGCCGGAGCAATCCGCACATTCCCGATGGCCAGCGACGAAGGCACACGCGTGGCCGCTCTGGCCTGTGTGGCCTGTGATGCCTGTGTGGTCGCGGGCGACCCGCCCGCGCCCGGCGCCGGATTCTCCCAATACTTACGCACGGTTCTATTCTACCTGTAGGTCAAAAAACAAAGCCCCCGCCAAAGCAGGGGCTAAGAAATCGGTGAGAATCCGCGAAAATCCGTGGCCGAAGTTACTTCTTGGCCGGCTCCGCCTTGGCATACTTCCGGCGGAAGCGCTCCACCCGGCCCGCCGTATCCATAAGCTTCTGCTTGCCGGTAAAGAAAGGATGGCAAGCCGAGCAGATTTCCACGTGGATATCGCCCTTATGGGTCGAACGGGTCGTAAAGCTGTTTCCACACGCGCACATAACGCGGATTTCGTTGTAAGCGGGATGAATAGCTGCCTTCATGGGGTCTCCAAACTTGGTCAAGACATTAGATTCTAAAGGATTACCGCAGGATTCAGCAACCCCTGGAGGGGTGTGGGGCGGACACTCTTGTCCGCCGCCTTTGAGGTTGCCGTTGTTTGTCGCCTAGCTTTACCCGGTCTTGTCTGGACCGATTGAAGTTAAGGTCAAAATCAAAAGCGGCGGACAGCAGTGCCCGCCCCGCACCTTGGAAGAACGGCAGGACCGACCTCCTGCCGTTCTTTGGTTGAACTTGGCCCCTTACTTACCGCGGTTGACCGCTTTCTTGAGTTCGGCTCCGGATGAAAACTTGGCGACCTTCCGGGCAGCGATCTTGATGGTGGCGCCCGTCTGCGGGTTGCGCCCGTTGCGGGCTTTTCTCTGCGAGACGGAGAACGTGCCAAAACCAATCAACGCTACTCGATCCCCTTTTTTCAGAGCAGAAGTGATGCTGTCGACAGTGGTGTCGATAGCTGTGGCTGCCGTGGCCTTGCTGATGTGGCAGCTAGCTGAGATTCGGTCAATGAGATCGGCTTTATTCATCTTCTCTCCTGGCAGGCTTCGTTAGTCCCCCAGCGCGCATAGGGGAGGAAAGAATGACACTCGCTGAGTGGGGAAGCCCGACGGCCTTATTTAGCTACCGTCCGAAGAGATTGTCAACTGTGGAAATCCGCGCCGGATGCCGAGTTTGAGTCAGGGCACAAGCCAAACTCGCCCCAGGCGAAGGAAAAGGCCACTCTCCCCGCTAGCGATGCCAGGAGAGTGGCTCTTCAGCCGAGAAAACCTTACATGCGGACCCGCGCCCGCTCCGTCTCCGGAAGATTTATCGGGACGCTGGCGTGCTCCTTCGAGTGAAGCTTCTCTGTTAGGCCAGTCTCGGCCTGGCCGTTGCCCGGCGAAAACTGCTCCGTTTCAGTCGAGCCCGCCAACGCCGTAGTGGAGGAGTTTCCGCTCGCGATGACCTGCGTCACCATATCGAAGTAGCCGGTCCCTACGAACCGTTGATGCTTCACCGCTTCATATCCGTATTGCTCCGCACTGCCGAATTCTTTCTCCTGCAGCCGGGAATAGGCGCTCATGCCGCAGACCTTGTACGTCCGCGCCAACTCAAACATGCTCAGGTTCAAAGCGTGGAAACCGGCCAGCGTGATGAACTGGAATCTGTAGCCCATCGCCGCCAGTTCAGTCTGGAAGCGAGCGATGGTGGCGTCGTCCAGTTTCTTTTTCCAGTTGAACGACGGCGAGCAGTTGTAGGCCAGCATCTTCTCGGGATACTGGGCGTGGATGGCGTCGGCAAAGCGCCGCGCCTCTGCCAGATTGGGTTCCGAGGTCTCGCACCAGATGAGGTCCGCATAGGGCGCGTAAGCAATGCCGCGAGCGATCGCCGAATCCAACCCGCCCTGGATGCAGAAGAAGCCTTCGGCAGTACGCTTGCCGGTAACGAACTCGCGGTCCCGGGGATCGGTATCGCTGGTGAGCAGATGCGCGCTTTGGGCGTCGGTGCGAGCCATGATCAGCGTCGCTACCCCCAGGCAATCCGCAGCCAGCCGCGCTGCCACTAATTTCTGAATCGCCTCCGCCGTCGGCACCAGAACTTTTCCGCCCAGGTGTCCGCACTTCTTGGCGGAGGAGAGCTGGTCTTCAAAGTGGACGCAAGCGGCGCCCGCTTCGATCATCGCTTTCATCAATTCGAATGCATTGAGGTTTCCGCCAAAACCAGCTTCCGCATCGGCGACCAGCGGCGCAAACCACTCGACTCCATTTTTCCCTTCCGCATGATGGATCTGGTCGGCTCGGGTCAGCGCCTGGTTGATCCGTCGCACCAGGTTGGGCACGCTGTCCGCCGGATACAAGCTCTGATCGGGATACATTTGACCCGAGTCGTTGGCATCCGCCGCCACCTGCCACCCGCTGACGTAGATCGCCGGCAGCCCAGCCCTCACCTGCTGAATGGCCTGGTTCCCGGTCATCGCACCCAGTGCAGCCACGTGCGATTCGCCATGCAGCAACTGCCAAAGCCGCTCTGCCCCATGTCGCGCCAGCGTCCACTCGATCTGCCGCGATCCGCGCAACCGCTCCACATCCTGCGCGGTATAAGGTCGTGTAACCCCCGCCCACCGCGGATTTGAAGTCCATTCCATAGTCAGGTTCGAGTTCATACGTTTTGCCCCTTTTCCGTTGGTACTGCGTAGCGCCGGCTTCCCACCGGCTGTCGGGAGGGCGTCTCGCCCTCCCTCTTTCAAATCGGATCAAACTCGTCATTCAAAATCATGGACTCACTGATCCGCCGCGCCTCGCGAAACCTATCCACGGCTCCCAAGTCCTGCCCCGGATTCGCCACCAGCTTCTCCAACTCCTCGTCAAACAATCGAGAAACCAGCTCCGGCGTATGCACCACGATCTTCCCATCGTCGGTCACGGGAACATGCCCATTGTGCCGGAGGCGCTGCGCAATCATCAGCCGGTAAATGCGGTCCGTCGCCAGGTCCTCCATGTAGCCATCCAGCAGACTCGCTCCCTTGCCATTCAACACACCATTGCGATAACGGATCACCGTCCGTACCGCCGCCCGCGTCCCGGCCAGAGTGTGCTCGCCCACATTCTTCGGCACCGGCCGCAGATTGGGATACCGTTCCGCCTGTGCCCGCCGAGCCTGCAACTGGTTGGGAAAAGGAAACTGATCAATCGCGATCTGATTCTGATCAGGATGCCCCGTCCACGCTCCATCCATCAGGCAGTTCGCCTCATTCTTCTTGTCTTTCGCCAGCGCAGCCAGGGCGCGCGCATTCAGTTCGGCATCTTCCCGGCTGGGATAGAGCGCCGTCATCCCGCCTATGGCCAGCACGCCACGTTTGTGACAAATCTCCGGCAACAGTTCCCGAAGGTTCTGGAAAAAGGGAACGTTCGACGGAATCGTATTGCGGTCGGGCAGCACCCATTCCGGATCGTCCAGATTGAAATGGATCAGGCTCGCCATGTAATCCCAGCGCCCCAGGTTCAACCCGAGAATGTGGTCGCGCAGGTTGTAGAGAAATTCCTCCATCTGAAAAGCCAGGGGATGCGATTCCACCAAAGCCATGCACTTGATGTAATCGCGCGGCCATCCCCGGGCCTCGGCGAGCGCCTGAAACAGGTCCCGCCACCACAGTGCTTCCTCGGCCGACTCGGACTTCGGAATATAAAACGCCAATGGATGTTTCAACTCCGCCGGATCGACCCGGTACACAATACTCGCCACATCGAACAACGACGCCGGCGTAAGCTCCCCGCCAAAAATCCCGCCCTGCTGAATATGCAGGCCACGCGGCCGGGTCCAAATGACCGTCGGCTTGGGCTCAATGCCCACCACTTTGTTCCGCTTCTTGTCGAAATACGTCAACGCGCCGCGCAAGGCTTGCAGGACGTTCTCCGCTCCAATCTGCCGATGCTCCCATTCATTCACCATGGAATCTTCCAGGTCGAGCATCACTCCGGGCGCGCCTGAGTTGAGCATCTTTACCACCAGCTCCGCGTCGTCAGCTGGGCCTGTCATCTGGTTGCGCTGGTCCTGGCACCATTCCGGCAACTGTATCCTCCAACCCCGGCGGACGGCGTCTCCCGGATAGCGGTGCACCGGCTTTTCTCCCTGGTGAGACCGCCCGAGGACTTCCTTGCGTTCTTCGATCAACGAGCGCTGCCACGGAGCAAAACGCCGGTGCAGGGGAGCCAGAAACTCCAGAAATCCCTGAGGCAGGTCTCGTTGCAGATCAAATGTCGCGGGCGGACGGTTCACCTGAAAGCCATCCACGACAACGTTGCTGAGAGAAAGAGTGGCCATCGCCGGTTGGGCTCCTGAAACCCAGATTCTGAAGGGGGAAGGAATTTTCTTCCCGAAGCAAGAACTTTGCGCTCTGAAATGACCGCATTTCTGGCGGCCATGGAGGCTGATTCTGGGCAGTTTTGCCGGTCCAGTCAAACGGAATGTTTAAATCAGCATGATAACTAAAGTTTATCAGCAGTGCCACGCGCTGATAGTAATATGTTGTCAGCACTGAGAACCGGGAACCAAGACCTGACCACTGACGGCTTGAGACCGGTCTCTGGAACCTGAACCATGGAAATCGACCAGATCAAGACCTTCCTCGCCGTCGCTACCTTCGGCGGCTTCCACCGCGCGGCAGAAGGCCTCCGCATAAGTCAGCCCGCGGTGAGCGCCCGGATCAAGGCACTGGAAGAGTCGCTGGGAACAAGCCTGTTCGCCCGCTCCCGCAGCGGGCTGACTTTGTCTGAAGCCGGCAGAATCCTTCGCCCCTATGCGGAGGAGCTGCTGCGCACCGCGTCGCTGGCCTCGCAGGCGGTGCATGAGCTGAAACCCGCCAGTGCCGGCCCCCTGCAAATTGCCGCAGCACACTCGATTTCCGTTTACTTCCTGCCCGACTTTCTGAAGCGCTTTCACCGGGTCTATCCCAAGGTGGTCATCTCCATTCGCGCCGGGCATTCCAAGGAAGTGCTGGAGATGGTGCTGAACCATGAAGCCGAGATCGGATTGGCCCGCTCGTTGAACCACCCCGAGGTCGAAACCCTAAGCCTGCGCGACGATCCGCTCCTGCTGGTAGGACACCCGAAGCACGGCCCCACTCGCGCGCGTCGTGCACGCCTCGAAGAGGTGGCAAACTGGCCGCTGGTCTTCTACGAGCGGGGATCGAGCGATTGGACACTCACCCACGGTCTTTTTCGCCGCGCCGGCCTGGTGCCGCACGTCAAGCTGGAAGTCGACACGATCGAAACTGCCAAGCGCATGGTGGATCGCGGCCTGGGCATGGCTTTCCTGCCTCAACTCGCCGTAGGACAGGAGCTGCGCTCTGGCAAGCTTGTGGCCATCAAGCTTCTCGACGCCGAACCTCTGGGCCGAAGCCTGGACATCATTCACTCTCGTCACCGCCCGTTGCGGAAAGAGGCGCAGGCATTTCTCCAGGTGATCAGGGAAGCGGTCAGAGAATCCTCTACAATCAAGAAGAGCGGACGCCGGAGTCCTCGCCGGTAGTGATTGCAGTGAACGAACTGGCTCGCCTCTATTTCCTCAGCTCTCCACAATTCAGCCTACAACTTCACAGGATGTACACAGATACACCGGCTTTGGCACTTGCACAAACCGCATCCTCCAGTGCAAAGTTTAGACAGGAACAAGGAAAAGAACCCAGGTCATGAAAGTTTCCGCGGACGTGTGTCCTCTGTGCGAAGGTACTGGCTGGAAATCAGTCTCTATCGGCTCCGAGCGTCGAGTGACCCGTTGCGACTGCCGCCGGCAGGCGCGTACCCAGACCCTGCTCGCCGCTGCCCGCATCCCCAAGCGCTACGAACACTGCGAGCTCTCGAACTTCGAATTTGATGGCCCCCATCGGGCCCTGGCTTCAGCTCGCCTGGCTGCCTGCAAGTTCGTCGAGGAGTATCCGGTGGACAGCACCGGATTGCTGCTCATCGGCAGCATCGGCGTGGGCAAGACCCATCTCGCGGTCGGCATCATCAAGGAACTGGTCGTCAGCAAAGGCATTGCCTCCCTGTTCTACGATTACCGCGAATTGCTGAAGCAGATCCAGAACTCTTACAACGATTCCGTGAAGGCCACTGAACTGGACGTCCTGCGCCCAGTGTTCGAAACCGAAGTGCTGGTGCTCGACGAGCTCGGCGCCGTCAAGCCCACCGAGTGGGTCTGGGACACGGTCAGCCTGATCTTGAACACTCGCTACAACGACAATCGCACGACCATCATCACCACCAATTTCGATGATCGCCCCGCCGCCGTCGTCGCCGGTCCGCGCGGCGCCGCCCGCGAAGAGACGCTGGGCGACCGCATCGGAGAACGCATGCGCTCCCGCCTCCACGAAATGTGCCGCGTCGTCAAAATGGAAGGCGAGGACTTCCGCCAGAAATTCCGCAGCGCCAGCTTCCGCTAGTGCACGGATATGTGGGGACGGGTCTCTGACCCGTCCCGGCCGAGCGAAGCGCGGCAGCGCTTCACCGGCAGAGCGATGGTCGCCAGACTCGCCGCGCAACTCAGATTCCGTGTTATCCGTGTTATCCGTGTAAATCCGTGGCCGGGATTCCTCCGTGCCCTCTGTGTCCTCCGTGGTTAATTCAAACTAGAATGGCTAAGTGCTGACCGAGCGCCTGGAATTCATCCCCGATCGCGATGCGGAAGTTTTCGCCGCCGTTCCCGCCGCGCCGGCCGTCTTCCTGCTCCGCGGCGACGATCCCCAGGCCGAGCCCTACGTCAGCAAGACCGCCAACCTGCGCCGCCGCCTGCAGCGTCTCCTCGGCCCTCCGGAACAGACGCGGAGACTAAACCTGCGCGACCGCGTGCGCTCGATCGAATACACGGCCACCGGTTCCGATTTCGAATCGGGATTTCTCCTGTATCGCGTGCTGCGCGGCGCCTTCCCGAAGACCTATTCGGACCGGCTGCGCCTGCGCTTCGCCCCGCTGATCAAGTTGCACCTGGAAAATGAATACCCGCGCGCGTCGGTCACCGCCCGGCTAGGCCGCCTGGGCGGGCGCTCTCTCTACTATGGGCCGTTTCCATCCCGGGCCGCGGCGGAAAAGTTTGCCAATGATTCCCTCGATTTCTTCAAGATGCGCCGCTGCGTGGAGGATCTCCACCCCGATCCAGGCTTTCCCGGCTGCATTTATTCCGAAATGAAGATGTGCCTCGCACCCTGCTTCAAAGGCTGCAGTGACGCGGACTATCAAGCTGAGGTCAGCAGAGTGCAGGCCTACTTGGACAGCGGTGGCGACTCCCTGGTGCGGGAGATCGGCGCGCAGCGCGACCAGGCGTCGACCAGTCTTGAATTTGAAGACGCCGCCGCCTTGCACGCCAAAGTTGAAAAGCTCAAGCCGGTGCTCGGCCAGTTCCCCGAGATGGTGCGCCGCATCGATCAACTCACCGCAGTCATGGTGCAGCCGTCGGCCATTCCCGAATCAGTGGCGTTCTTTTTCGTCGATGCCGGCCTGATCACCGGCCCGCTCACCTTTCCCATCCAATCGGCGGAGCACGCCAAATCGCAGTCCATGGAATCCCGCCTGCAGGCCGCTCTGGCAACGCTTTCGCCCGCAGGCACGAAAACCGCCCTGGAAACCATGGAGCATCTCGCAATACTCAAACGCTGGTTCTATCGCAGCACCCGGTTGGGAGAAATTTTCTTTGCTGACCCGAAAGGCGGATTGCCCCTGCGCCGCCTGGTGCGCGGCATCGCCCGCGTCTATCGCGGGGAAAGGCCCGAGGCCTCCGCGATGAATATTGAGGACCGGGTGACGGGTTCTCCCTAGCCAACCGGTGTTAAACTGTTGCGGCTGACAATCAAATCCACGGAGAAATAACAAAATGGCTGACGCCAAAGTTCTGTCCAATCAAAAGACGATCCTGTCCAACCAGGCCACCATCGTAAAAAACCAGAAAGCGATTCTCGCCAACCAGATCGCAATCGTGAAGAACCAGAAGACCATCATCGCCAACCAGGGCGTAATCAAAAAGAACCAGGCGGCTCTGGACGAAATCCTCAAAAATCAAAAACTGATTCTGGCCGCACTGGCCAAATAGTGGCGCCTCCGCCACCGGCCACGTAGGGGCAGGTGTCCCACCTGCCCAGGCCGAGCCCCGCTCGGCAAGCCTTTGTCCTTTCCTCGAATCGCAAGCCAACACCCCGGCGTTTGACTTGCCCACCCCGCAGACATACCATGACCCGGCCCCACCCCGATGTGGTCAACTCAACCGAAAGAGAGAAGAGAGGAACCATCCATGAGAAATAGAACGACAAGAAACATCGTAATGGCCGTTGTAATTTGCCTGCTGGTCTGTGTAGCGTCAAGCGCCGCCTTCGCGCAAAAGGGAACCGTCCTGCGCGTGGTCGTGGTCAAGACGGACAACCCCGCCGCCTACGTTCAGGAGATCGAAAAAGGCAGGCAAATCATGAAGAGTCTCGGTGTTCAGGCGACGACACGAGTATGGCAGGCCAGGTTCGCCGGACCGGAAGCCGGAGCCGTGGTTGTGAGCATCGAGTATCCCAGCATGGAGGCTTTTGCTGACGCCTACAAAAAGACCAATGCCAGCACCGACTATCAGAATTGGGTAAAGAACCTCGACAAAGTAAGAAAGATCGTCTCCGACAGCATCTACACCGAATGGTAGCTAAATAAACTTCAGCAAACTGCAGACAGGTGCCCCTTCCTCCTTCGCGCTTTTGCGAAGGGGGTGGGGACGTGTCAGTCTCCAAAAACCCGTCCCACGGTTCAAGCCGCTTTCGTATGCGCACTCCGCCGATAGTTCTTGACCGCCCTCTCCATCCCCGGTCCGGACTTCTTCAGGTCTTCAAGGTTCATGGCCGGATGCAACTCGACGTGAGCATTAAAGGCCAGAAACCATGGCTCCGCCACGGCGGGAATCTGGGACACATCTTTCAGGTCAAAAAAAACATAGCCAGTTCTCTTGCCGTTCTCTTCGGCGAAATAGGCAGCCTCCGGCTTCATGTCGGCAAGAATAGATTCAATCGTCCTGGGCAAAGTGCCGTCGCCGATGGCGGCATTGCCGCTCTCTACTGGGATGACAGCCTTGAGCAAGCATCGCATGAAACACCTCCGGGGCGAGTCTAGTCCCATCCCAATAGAAGGGTCAATCGGGGTGCGGGCATCAGGTCTTCTCTGTCCTCCGCATCGTCCGCATGGGTCCCTAGGCACTATAATTCGCCACCACTCGCACCACTTTCCCGCTGGCCGACAGTTCCATGAATTCCGCCGTGCGTGTTCCCTTTTGATTTGCGTAATACAGCACGATGCTGCTTACGCCCCAGAGTACGTCCTCAAGACGAAAGTGGAGTTCCGGATAGGCTTCCAGCCCGCGCTGGAAGTAAGCTCTCAGGTTTGGTTTCCCGGCCACCTTGCCATCCGGCATCCCTGAAAGACGGGCGGCCACGGGCGAGATCAACTCGACGCCATCGTCATAGTGCGTCATGATCAAGTCCAGATCATGAGCGTTCCAGGCCGCAACCCAATGATTGGCCAGAGCCCGGGCTTCGTCTCTCGTCACGTCCGTTCCCTCCACTTGACAAGCTCAATCAGCAGCGCACGTCTTTATGCCTCTAATATCGGATTCACGTGCAGGCAAGTATGGGGATAATGTGGCCACCTTCTCTCTCCATTCGCCGCACCTCTGGCAAAACCAGGACGGAGTGTGGAAGATCACCCGCGTCATCAGCTTCGACCACCATTCTTTGACCAAGTGAAGAACCCACCGCGAGGAAACCCCAAGGGCCAAGAAAGGCGCGAGGGTACCCATTCTAATTTCGAGTTTTTTGCGAAATTAGAGTGGGGATTTTGACCTGGAAGATTTAGAACTCCCCAGTGTAGCTCATGCATTCACGGGCTCAACCGTTCTCAGCCATCAACGCGCCCTGACCCGCCGCTTTCTTCCGCGCCTTCCTCTTCTCCGCCCCCCGCAGCAAATTCCACCCTTCCATGTACTGGGCAAACTTATGCCCCTTCCTCGGCGTAAGGTTCAGCGACAAATTCCCCTCCACCACATCAAACGGGATGATGTACCAAACATCCACCGGCACCAGGTACACCGCAAAGAAATCCAGTTTCCCGCGCACATAACGCTCATGTTTGGGCCCGGTGATATTCGCCGTAAACGATCCCTTGCGGCAAAACGTCGTTGACTTCACCTGGATCCGCAGAAACCTCCCATTCTGTTCCACCCCAACGTCATAACTGGCCGAATCCCCATGCGGACGCGACACATTCAACCCCCGGTCCGCCGCCCGCGCCATAAAACAAAGTTCCGCCCACTCGCCGCGTTCTTTACAAGTCTTCTTCGAGCCCATGTCTTTTCTCACGCCCACTCCTTCACATCTGAAATGCACCCCCAAATAGAAAACGCGGCCACCATGGGCCGCGCACATTCGATGCCTTAATCCAATCTTATCAACCCGAAGCCCGGAAATGGGACACCCCAGCCCGCTTTATATCTCCCACCGTTCCCTCACGATACCGTCATTCCTGTAATTTCTCCCTATTGACAACCCCAGCCCAACCACCACCAACCGCGTGCCCCATCCTGATTTCGGCGGGTGCCCCATTCCAATTTCGCGTTTTTGCGAAATTAGAGTGGGGATTTTGACCCTAAAGCCTCAAACCTCCCAGGCACCGTCCCCCAAAACGGCCACGTATGAGCGAAGGGCAGGGGACGGGAAGGGCACGACTTCAGTCGTGCCGCCAACGCCCCCACCATTGTCATTCCGAGGGACTTCAGTCCCGAGGAATCTGCTTCGCACGCCCCCAGGATCGTTCGCAAGACGAAATGATTCGGACGAATCCACGCCCCCGCCTTTTGTCCTCATCGTCACAGGCCCGACCAAGGGCCACCCGCCACGGACCCACACGTCAGCCCGGGGAACTTTCCTTACGTTTGGGTCCAACCGCCTGATCGTGCACGGAAACTAACTGGTTGGCTAGCAGTTCAGCCAATAGCTCTTCCAATTGAGACAAATCGATCTTCTTCTCACTCCATTCCTTGTCTGCCGCCTCAAGAGCCTTGTAGTACGGATTCTTGTCCTGGGAGATCTGAGCAGGGATTGTGTTAGCGCCGGGCAGTCGGTAGCCAAGACGGAGGCACAGCAACAGATAGGACAGAGCCCGTGCGGTGCGCCCGCTCCCGTCTGTGAACGGATGAATCCAGTTCAGCTTCCACAATGCATACGCCGCCAGGTGTATGGGCGAACTCTTCTCCCAATTGTCGTTCACGTAATCGCACATGTGCTCAATCTCTTCCGGCACCATATGCGCTCCTACGGGTTCGTGCTTGCTGCCACCAATTTCTATTCCGGAGGGCCGAAAGTTTCCAGCGTAGGAGCTCAGCCCTTTGAGAGCAATCCGGTGAAGATGCAGCAACTGGGAGGGTCGAAGCTTGAACTTCCGTTCAGGGTCGGAGAAATACTCGATCTGTTCGATGACCGCATCGAACTGTTCCAGGCCATTCCTGGCTTCTACTCGCGCTCTTTCGTCGGGGTCGGCTATCAGCTCGGCGTCGAGAGCCTTGCTATGCCGGTCCTGTTCCTCGACCATTCTTCGGAGCTCCTAGCGACTCCGCCTCGCGATCGACTGTTTCCCGGGTAATACGAGGATTTTCAATCTTCGTATTCCCGTAGGCAAAGCTCCGCCTCTGCTCTTCTTGCTCTTGTGGGGTAGGAACAGCTTTCTTCGCGGCTTTGAGCAGTTCTTGCAGTTTCGTAGGCATGGTTCACACTGAGAGGAGTACTCAGGCACCTTAACACAGTTGCTAGCGAGGGAAAATCAGAAGACACATATTTTCTTCGAATGTCGAAACCAGTATGCCATCAGGCTCATCATCGCGCAAAGGGCGCACTCCGAGTTACATGTTGACCGCGCGCGAAACCAGGGCTTCTAATTGAGAAAAGTCTCCCCCGTCAGCGGCGCGAAGGGCATTGTAGTAGGCGGCTCCCTGATCCAGGATGATACTGTCGCGCGACCCAAACAGATCAATGATTTGTTGCGTCAGCAATATGCGGGCCACTCGGCCGTTGCCATCGTGAAAGGGATGCAGAGCCACGAGCGCATGGTGAAACGCCGCAATTCCTGCGACTCTAGCTGGTTCGGTACCATCGAGAAGTTCCGGATATCCCGAATTCCATGTACTCAGCAGAGCCGAAAGTTTGTCAAACACTTGCTCTGGAGGTGGCGGAGTGAACATAGCCTGTTGCGGCCCCTCGCTTTCTTTGCCAATCCACACGTTCACTCGGCGCAATGCTCCCACCGCACCAGACGTTCCAATGTCAATGCAGGCCGCACGATGCAGCATAAGCAGCAGATCAATAGTAAGTCGGCTTGAGACCACCTCGCTTGGGGTAGAAAAAATTGCAGCTCGCGCGATATCCGCGCTGACTGCGCTGGGTAATTTGATACCTAGCGCCGACATCGTCACGCCGCGAAGGGCGCTGAATTCTGCGGTCAATCGATCCAACCCCGCGGTGTGGTCCCGAAGGGCTGCTTGAACATCGTTCTTCCATTCGCCGAAAAATCCTAGTTGCTCTTCTTGCGACATTGCAATTTGAAGGAACTCGAGGCGTAGTCCATATCCACGTGGCGCATCGAGCAGGGCACGAATCCGTTCCAGGTGGTAGATGACACACTCGAATCCTGCGTCGTGGGCTAGTTCTTGTAGGGCCTGACGCTCTCCGGGAGATAGCCGCTGGTTGGTAAAAAAGACTATCCCTGAAGCATCGTTTCGCTTGACACCCATCAGATCGTGTTCAAACTTACGCTTTATATCAGTGTAAGTATTTGCTGTTGTAGGGAAGAACGCAGCCGCGACGTACTGCAGGCCCCCCATCTTGCAGACGATGTCTTTCAGTCCGTCCGGCCCCCCAAGCGGACACTGTGGATCTATCGCGGTGAAACCCTCAACCATCAGTAACTCCGCGCAAAGCCTCTCAGCCTGTGTTTGTCCGAATCGCCACGAGTGTAAAATTAGCTCAGTAGGCAGTTTTGATATTTCGGTCATTGGAATTTCGCGTTCTGAGCCGCCCGCTTAGTTAGGTCGGTTGCCGTCGATCGAAGGCCCCTCAGCCACCAATCTGGGGAACGACATCCTCCATTACATAGTGCACGAACTGTTTCCCGAGCGCTGTTAGAACGTAGGGTTTAGTAGCCTCGAACGAGGATTCCATAACTCGGCTTGAGGTTTCACGCCCTTGCCCTCGAGTGTCTCTTTTGTAAAAATTCCCATAGCCGTCAGTCTCTCGCTCCTGTCGAATTACTCCTCCGGTGCTCAGATCACGAATTAAGTATCTGAAAAGATCAGCTTCCGCAGAGTCTTCCCGAGGCCTCACGTCGTGTATCGTGTCCCAAATCTGTGCCCGAGTGCTTCGTGGGTGTCTGTAGATCTCTTTGATAACCAGAAAGTGAGATTCATCATATTGATCGATCCAAGCGATGAAAAGCCGCACGAGGTCATCAGGACATAACTTAATAGCGCACGCATTGGTAATGAGTTTCTTCAGCATTTGCTTCTTATCCTGCGTGTCGGCGGCATCCCAGGAGCGGAAGCACTTTTTCACCAGGTTCAAGTACTCTGGCGATTCGATGCGTTCACGTATTTCGTCGCCAAAATTCTCTAGTCTGGCAAAAATGTCGGTTAGTGTACCTACCAATTCTCTAGCCTTCTGCTGGTGTTCAGCGAGCCACAGGCGATGAAGTTCATTCACTTTTCCCTGTTCTGTCTCGGCACTGAAGCTAGCGCTCGCCCCAATTAGGCCGCCAATCCACGGAATACTGCTAAGAGCGGCAACTATAAACCGCACGTACTTCCGTTTGCTACCGTCGCCGAGTTTGTCGCTCAAGGCTTCTTGGGCAGCTTCCAGTTTGTCCAACACAATGGAGTGCGCAGGAAACTCGTGCTGAATCATAATTCTCCCTTCAAAGACGAAGGGCACGGCGTTCGCCGTGCCCTTGTTTCACAGCTTACGTCACCTACTATCTATCAAATCTAAATCCAGCCTAGCTGCACCCGCTCGTGCTCCCGCAGCTCCCGCACCGGTAGCAGCTCCCATTGCGCGTCATGATGGAGCCGCAGAAGCTGCAGGTGGGGGCGTCGCCTAGGTCAATGAGTCCGGCGAGAGCGTCGGCGGCGTGGACTGAGCCCGGCGTCGGACCTCGGACTTCGGACCTCTGGTCGGAAGCAGCCGAGCCGGTCACATCGTCTGCGCCCGACGGCTGCGGTCCGGCGCCCGGCGTCCGCAGTCGGAGATTCTCGAACAGCATGCCCTGCTGGCCGGTGAGGAAGCGCAACTGCAGCCAGCGGAAGATGTAGTCCATGATCGACTTGGCATAGCCGATGTCGGCATTGCCGGTCCAGCCGCTGGGCTCGAAGCGGGTGTGGGCAAACTTTTCGCAGAACAGTTTCAGGGGCACGCCGTGTTGCAGCGCGATGGAGACGGCCAGAGCGAAGCTGTCCATCAGGCCGCTGACCGTGGAGCCTTCCTTGGCCATGGTAATAAAGAGCTCGCCCGGTTCACCATCAGGATAAAGCCCGACCGTGATGTAACCCTCGTGGTCGCCCACCTTGAATTTGTGGGTGATAGACGCGCGCTCTTCCTGCAGCTTGTGCCGGACGGCGCGCGGCGGAGCGTTGAGATCGTCTTCCTCAATATGCTGGGCAGCGACTGCGGCCGCGGCATCGCCTTTCTTCGAGAGCGCCGTCGTGGTGCCGGACGCGCTCAGCGGTTGCGACTTCTTGCATCCATCACGATAGACGGCCACAGCTTTCAACCCCAGTTTCCATGCCTGGATGTAGCACTCCATGATGTCTTCCACGGAGGCATTCTCCGGCAGGTTCACTGTCTTAGAGATGGCGCCGGAAATAAAAGGTTGCGCCGCCGCCATCATTTTCAGATGCCCCATGTAGTGGATCGACCGCGTCCCCTTGGCCGGCTTGAACGAGCAGTCAAACACCGCCAGATCGTCGTCCTCGATATCCGGCGCCCCTTCAATCGTCCCGGTAGCGTCAATGTAAGAAACAATCTTGTCAGCCTCGTCATGATCGTACCCCAGCTTGAAAAGCGCGGTGGGCACAGTATTATTCACAATCTTAATCATCCCCCCACCCACCAACTTCTTGTACTTAACCAACGCCAAATCCGGCTCAATCCCGGTAGTATCACAATCCATCATGAACCCAATTGTTCCTGTTGGAGCTAGAACTGTGACTTGGGAATTGCGGTAGCCGTGTTTTTCGCCGTGGGCCAGGGCTTCGTCCCAGCAGTCTTTGCTGGATTCGTAGAGTGTTGTTGGGACGTTTGTCTTATTTATGTTGTTGACGCTGGCGCGGTGCATGCGGATCACGTCGAGGAATGGCTCGCGGTTGATGTACCAGCCGGGGCAGGCTCCTCCGGGCATGACGTTGGCGCCGAGGTTGGTTTCAGCCAGACCCTTTTGTGTGGGCTCTGTGGCCGGGACCAGCGCGGGGCATGCCTCGGCGATGCGGGAGGATTGCAAATACGCTTCGCCGCACATGATGGCCGTCACGCAGGCGGCGTAGTCGCGGCCGGCGTCGGAGTCGTAGGGTAAGCCGGCGGCCATCAGTAACGCGCCCAGGTTCGCATAGCCTAGCCCTAGCGGACGGTAGTCGTGCGAATTCTTGGCGATCATCTCCGTCGGGTAGCCGGCATTGTCGACCAGGATTTCCTGCGCGGTGATCAGGACATCGACCGCGTGGCGGTAGGCTTCCACGTCGAAGGTGCCGTTGGGCGCGAACTTCAGCAGGTTCAGGCTGGCCAGGTTGCAGGCGGAGTCGTCGAGGAACATGTACTCCGAGCATGGGTTGCTGGCGTTGATGCGGGCCGTGTTTTTCGAGGTGTGCCAGCGGTTGACCGTGGTGTCGTACTGCATGCCGGGATCGCCGCAACGCCAGGTGGCGTCGGAGATCTTATAGAGCAGGTCTTTGGCCTTGAAGTTCTGCATGGGGCGTCCGTCGCGAACGGCGCGGGTGGTGAAACCGTTGTCGCGCAGGACGGAGTACATGAAGTCATCGGTCACGCGGACCGAATTGTTGGCGTTCTGGAAGAAGATGGACGAGTAGGCGTCGGAATCAGGAGAAGACCCGTCGTATCCCGATGCGATCAGGGCGTGCGCCTTGGCTTCTTCTTTCGATTTGCACTCGATGAAATCGACGATATCGGGATGGTCGATGTTGAGGATGACCATCTTGGCGGCGCGGCGAGTCTTGCCGCCTGACTTGATGACGCCGGCAAAGGCGTCAAAGCCTTTCATGAAGCTGAGCGGACCGCTGGCGGTGCCGCCGCCGCTCAAGCCCTCAGTAGAAGACCGCAGCGACGAGAGATTCGTGCCGGTGCCTGATCCCCACTTGAAGAGCATGCCTTCGGTCTTGGCCAGAGTGAGGATGGAATCGAGCGAGTCCTTCACCGAGTTGATGAAGCAGGCCGAGCACTGCGGCGTCTTGTAGCCGGTGACCCCGAACTCGACCCGTGCGCTGGCCGGGTTCCAGTGCCAGTTCTGGGCGTCGGAGTTGGGCTCGATGCGGTCGCAGCCTACATTGAACCAGACCGGCGAATTGAAGGCGGCGTACTGGCGCAGCAGAATGTGCGCGAGCTCGTCGTGGAAGGTGGCGCCGTCTTCCGGCGTCTTGAAATAGCCTTGCGACAAGCCCCAGTCGCGGATGGTCTCGGCCACGCGAGTCACCAGGGCGCGCACTCCACTTTCGCGCTCGGGCGTCCCCAGCGTGCCGTGCAGATATTTACTGGCCACAATGTTGGTGGCGGTCACCGACCAGTCTTTCGGGACTTCAACGTCCTTCTGCTCGAAGATCGGATTGCCCTTGGCATCCGTAATCAGGGCAGTACGCTTCTCCCATTCGATTTCGTCGTAGGGAGAGACTCCGGTCCTGGTAAAGAAGCGGCGGAAGCTGAGGCCCGGGGCTTTCTTGCTGGGGGTGGCGGTGCTTACCGGGGCCGCGCTGGTCTCGGTGATGGGGGCTCCTGCTTTTACCTCTGCCATTTCTGTTTCTTCTTTCCTGGGGATTCTGAATCTCATCCTGATTTCTAATTTCCAGTATCGCGCAACGCTGAATCTTTTTTAAGACCAGTTTCCAGTGTCCAGTTCTCTGTTCCCAGTTCGGATTCGGGATTGCCGGAGGCGGTTGCAGACATCCAATGCTGCAAAGCAGCGCAGGCTGCGTGGCGTTGGGCAGCGTCTTCGATCACCGCGTAACGGGCGAAGCAGCGACCGGCGGCCAGGCGTTCACGGTGCGGACTGCCGGGCAGAAACATGCGGCCCAGGGCCATCCCCAGGTCGTCGGTTTCGGAGACCTGGAACAGGCCGAGCATGCGTTTGCCACCCGTGGCCGGGGCCACGATTTCTTCGCCCAAGGCGAAGATTCCCGGCTTGCTGGACATCAGCACCAGGCTTAAGCCGTCGGCGCAGCGGAACCACCGGGACCATTCCACGCGGCGATAATCGAATGCCGGGTCCACCCCATTCCGGGTGAACGACTCGCTGACCATGCGTTCCAAGCCTTCCATTCCAATCCTTAGTTTCCGACCTCGAAAGAAAGGGATTGCGAGCCCTTTTTCGAGGCATTTTCCACAGCCTGGCTTGTCAACTGTCGTCGCTCCCTCGGGAGGAGTTCGGCAAGCAATTACAGGGACGAGGGAACGGCCACCGCACCACGAACCCGCCCAACCACGGGTTCAACTAATTAATTCTGGCAAGACGGTGCACGGTCACCTCGAGCCCGGAGCACCGACCCTTTGTTTTCTTACTCTTGCCCGGCATCATCCCGCCTTCGTTTCGGAGGCGTTTGAAGCCTTATGGGATGCAAACAGTACGCCCGTATGTTGGGGCTGTCAAGAGGGTATCCCTATATATTGTATCTCAGTCTTAGCAAGTGGGATGCGCCCCCTCGCCCGGTTTTTCCACAAGGCGGTGTTTCGGTCGAAAGTTCAGGTGGCACGTTGGAGCCGTGCCACCCCGGATTTGCCATTGTTCGAGTTTTTCCGTGGCCTGCCAGGTCGCGGTCCAAAATTTTCGGGCCGCTCACGCCAGCATCTCGGCTCGGGCCGAAGTCCGGCGCTTCAGATCTGAAAGAGAGAAATTTCGTCTGTCCAGCAGGGGCCACTTCTCAACGGCGGGACCCATGGCTACGTAGACATCCTCAAAAATTTCACGGGGCGCGATTCTTTGCGTGCCGTCCGAGGATTCCACAAGATAGTCGCCTTTTTGTCCGCGATGTTCACGTCCGAGCGCATCCCGGAACTCCAGGGTACCGGTAAGCTGCCTGGCCCGAATCAGAAATCGCGTCCGATAGACTTGCCATTCGTTTTCTACTTTCCTCACTTTATTCCACCCTTGGGGGAGGGAATATCATTGGGAATTGGTTGGAGCAAAAGCACATTTTTCTTTGGCTGGATTTTCTGTGAAGGTGAAAACGAATCTACGCGTGATCAGCGGCGCGGTCAATCCCGAATAATTGTGCAATTCGAAAATTTATCAGCGCCAAATTTTGGGGATGCTGCGCCGCTGGAAAATGCGTTAAGAGTCGCTACTGGAGCGATGCGGAGCATCTCGGCCGGACCGAAGTCGCGCGCTCACGCAAGCCTCCACGGCAAAAATTTCCACAAGCAAAAACCACGGGGCGGATGTTCCATCTGCCCGGCAGTGCGAAGCCTTCACCGGGGGCAGCGGAAAAACTTGCAATGTCATCTTGAGCGTGGAGTCGAAGGACCCCTACTCCGCTCAGGATGACAGCGTGTTGCAGGCTGTTTGCAGCAAAGAAAAAGGGCAGCACGTGGCCGCCCTTGCTGAAGTCCGTGGTCTGAAGTCCGACGTCCGCTCTACGCTGGCGCCGGCCTCTCGCCGCCTTTGGCGCGTCCGGGTTGGAGGTCGGGTTTGATCACCTGTTGTACTCCATCGTCGGGCTTGGGCGGAGGGACGATCTTGGGCAGTTCCTGGCCTTCGATGATCATCTTGATCTGCGCCGCATCCAGCACTTCGCGCTCGATCAGGGCCAGTGCGATCCTGACCAGCACATCGCGGTTGGAATGGAGCAGGTCCTTGGCGGAGTCATAGCCGCGCTTGACCAGCTTTTGTACTTCCGCATCGATCTTGACCGCGGTGGCTTCGCTATAGTCGCGATGCTGAGCGATTTCGCGGCCCAGGAAAATCTGCTCTTCCTTCTTACCGAAAGTGAGCGGGCCCAAGTCGCTCATGCCCCATTCGCATACCATCTTGCGCGCGAGTTCGGTGGCGCGCTCGATGTCGTTACCGGCGCCGGTGCTCATCGAATCCAGGAACATCTCCTCCGCCAAGCGGCCACCCATCAGGATGGCAATCGAGGTTTCGAGGTAGTTCTTGTAGTAATTGTGGCGGTCGTCGATGGGCAACTGCATGGTCACGCCAAGAGCCATGCCGCGAGGAATGATGGTGACCTTGTGCAAGGGGTCGGAATGAGGCAGCAGCGCTGCCACCAGCGCATGGCCGGCTTCGTGATAGGCCGTGTTCTTCTTTTCCTCATCGGAGAGCAGCATGGACTTGCGTTCCACGCCCATGAGGACTTTGTCCTTGGCCAGCTCGAAGTCGTACATGAGCACGGCTTTGCGGTTTTGCCGCGCCGCTGCCAGGGCGGCTTCGTTCACCATGTTGGCCAGATCAGCGCCGGAGAAGCCCGGGGTGCCGCGGCCCAACACGAAGAGGTCAACATCGTCGGCCAAGGGGATCTTGCGGGTGTGGACGCGCAGGATTTCTTCTCGGCCGCGGACATCGGGGCGGCTGACGACGACCCGGCGATCGAAGCGTCCGGGCCGCAGCAGCGCCGGATCCAGCACGTCGGGGCGGTTGGTGGCGGCCATCAGGATGACGCCTTCGTTGGACTCGAAACCGTCCATTTCGACCAGCAGTTGATTCAGGGTCTGCTCGCGCTCGTCGTGACCGCCGCCCAGGCCGGCGCCGCGATGGCGTCCGACGGCATCGATTTCGTCAATGAAGATGATGCAGGGGGCGTTTTTCTTGCCCTGCTCGAACAGATCGCGAACCCGGCTGGCGCCCACGCCTACGAACATTTCGACGAAGTCGGAGCCGGAGATGGAGAAGAACGGCACATTCGCTTCGCCGGCGACCGCTCGGGCCAGCAGCGTCTTGCCGGTTCCCGGAGGTCCAACCAGCAGCACGCCTTTGGGGATGCGTCCGCCGAGCTTCTGGAACTTTTGCGCCTCGCGCAGGAATTCGATGATTTCTTTCAGTTCTTCCTTGGCTTCATCGACCCCGGCCACATCCTTAAATGTGACCTTTTTCTGCTGCATGGAAAGCAGCCGGGCGCGGCTCTTGCCGAAGGACAACGCCTTGTTGCCGCCGGTTTGCATCTGCCGGATCATGAAGAACCACAGGGCCGCGAGCAGGATCAGTGGGGCCCAGGTGCCCAGCAACTGCAGAGGCCAGCTGCCGCTGGTGATGTCGCGGACCGTCATGGCGACGTCCTTATCACGCAGCGTCTTGATCATGTCGGGATAGTTTGCCGGGGCGGTGGTGTGAAACGCGGAATTATCGTTGCGATAGTGGCCGCGCACTTCCTGGCCCGTGATAGTGACGTCTTTTACATTGCCCTGGTCCACATCGGCCAGGAACTTGGAAAAATTGACGTCAGCGTCTTTTTGTCCCGCACTCCCGGCTTTCATGACCTGCCACAGCAGAAAGGCCGAAAGCACGATCACCAACCAGAAAACCACCGTCTTGACTGTAGAATTCACCGAAGACTCCTGAGAAAATCACGCGCACGCCAAACCCTGGCCGCTTACTGCACCTAAGTTAGATGCCCCGCCCGAGGTTTTGGACTGGACATTGCAAACCTTTATTCTAACCGTTCCCCAGGGAAAAAGGTCGGTGTTCTGCGGATGACTTAAGTCATGGGTTGGCTTCAACTTGCCGCGCCAATAAAGGGCAGATTGCGGTTGGTTTGCTCAGGCGAACCCAATCCGTAACCCACCAGGAAGGCCTCATCGACCAAAAAGCCGAAATAGTCGGGCTGCAACTGGACCCGGCGGGCCGATTGCCGGTCGAGCAGGGTCGCCAGTTTGACCGAGGCCGCGCCGCGCGCTTTCAGGTCGCTCATCAGAAACTCGGTGGTGATTCCGGAATGCACCAGGCCCTCGATCACCAGCAGGTTCTGGCCGCGAATGTCGGGCTGGTGGCTGAAGAAAATCTCCAGTACGCCGCCCGAGCCATCTTCTCCGTGGAGCTGATATTTGGGCTTGATGAACTGGCAGATCACCGGAACTTCGAGCGCCCGCGCCAGGTCTGCCATGAAGATGAAGCCATTCTCCAGCAGGGCCAGCAGATGGATGGACTGTCCGCGGTAGTCGTCGGAAATCTGGCGGCCCATTTCGCGCACCCGCTTTTGTATCTGTTCGGCGGAGATCACGGTGCGGAGCGGTTTTGTGGGCTCAGTCATGCCGGACGTCCTCCAGACCGGGCAGCTCGCGAATCAGCAGGGCCTGTCGGGCGTCATCTTTGGGGTGCAAGCGCGCCGGCGTGGGGAAGCCGCGGAGCCATACGATCTCCTGCCCGCTGACCACCACCGGCCAGGGCTGGCGTTCCGCGCCGGACAGCTTCCGCTCCTGCAGCAGTTCCTTGATCTTTTTCGGAGACTTGGTGTGTGCCGGCCAATACCGGTCACCCGAGCGCCAGTTACGCACGGTCAATTCTGGGGGCAGCAATGCGGGGTCAAGCATGTGGTCGGGATTATAACCCGAGGATGGGCTGACCGGAACCAGCGTCGCATCAAAACAGGTTCCGGCTTCAGCGACATGAATCGCGCCGGGCACGGTCAGGACGTAGGCATAATCGGATTTGGAGGCGGCCGGGCTGGGCTGGTCGAAAGTCAAACTGCCAGGGCTCACGGAAAGAATCCACCCCCCCGGCAACATGGCGGACCTGGGGCCGGCCTGGTCGAGATCGAGAATCTCTTCCAGGTGGCGGAACTCCAGTTTCATCCCGAGGGACTCAGCCGCCGCCCGGACCACGCGACGGCGCAGGGCCAACGGCAAAGCCGCCAAAGCAACCGGAATGAGGGTGCGGCGGTCTGCTTGCCACACGTCGGGCAACACGCGTGCCACTTCCCTCTGCCAGTAGTCTTCCTCCGAGCGCGCGATGTCGGCCGTCTCCCCCAGAGTTTCCCGCACTGCCGGGTTCAGAGTGCGTTCCAGCCTGGGTACGATCCCGTGGCGTACACGGTTGCGGGCATGGCGAAGATCGCGGTTGCTGGAGTCCTCGCGCCAATCCTGGCCGATTTCTCGCAGATAGGCTTCCAGCAACTTCCGCCTGGTCTTCAGCAGGGGGCGAATCACCGAGCAGCGCGAGCCATGGACCAGCAACTGGGGATAAATCCCAGCCAAGCCGCGAGTGCCAGCCCCGCGAACAACTCTGAGCAGAACGGTCTCAGCCTGATCGTCCAACGTATGACCGGTAGCAATGCGGTTCAGCTTGTTCTCCTCGAACAACTGCCGGAAATATCGGTAGCGAAGGCGGCGGGCGGCGGCCTCAGTGCTGAGGTGTTGGGTGCGGGAGCAGGTCGCGACATCGCCGCTGCCGACATGAAACTCCAGTCCGTGCCGCTGCGCCAGTTGGGCGACCCACTGCTCGTCAGCATCAGATTCCGCTCCGCGCAGCTGGTGATTGAAATGGACGATCGAAAGAACCACGCCGAGTTCGTGGCGCAACTCGAGCATGACTCGCAGCAGGGCTACGGAATCGGCGCCGCCTGAAACGGCAACACCCACGCGGTCGCCGGGGTGGAGGAGTTCCTCGCGACGGATGTAACCGAAGACGCTGTGGGGCAGGGTGCGCACGGGAACATAGTACATCTGGGGTTGGGGGGTATTTCGGTGGAGCAGCGCTTTAGCGCGGCATTGAGGCCACGTGATCGGACAATGCAATATGAGAGAGGGGCCCCATAGACATGTAGTCGAGGAGTGTGGGGCGGCAGAAGGAAGCTAGAAAAAGCGAGGAAAGATTGGCACTGTACCCTGAGGGAAAGAACTCCATTGGACGCGAATGATCTTTCCCCCAAGGAGGCAACTGAATGAGTCGCGATATCAAGTATATCGGCATGGACGTGCACAAGGAAGCGACCGTGATCGCGGTGTTGAACGACAGGGGCAAGCTGGTGATGGAATCGATCGTGGAAACCAAAGCCAGCAGCATTCTGCAGTTTATCCACGGTCTGCGGGGCGAGTTGCATGTGACCTGGGAAGAAGGGACCTGGGCGGCTTGGCTCTACGATCTGCTGCAACCCCAGGCGGCGCAAGTGCTGGTCTGCGATCCGCGGCGCAATGCCTTATTAAAGGAAGGCAACAAGAGCGACAAGATCGATGCGCGCAAGTTGGCCGACTTGTTGCGCACGGGGATGTTGCGCCCGGTCTATCACGGGGAACACGGGCTGCGGACGCTACGCGAGCTGGGGCGTAGTTATCAGACCATCAGCCAAGATCTGAATCGAGTGATGAACCGGATCAAAGCTCTATATCGCGGCTGGAGCATCCCTTGTGCAGGTACCCAGGTGTATGCTCCGCGTTATCGGGAAGAGTGGCTACACAGGATCGAGCATGTGGGGGTGCGCCGGCGGGCCGAGTTGCTCTATCAGCAGTTGGATGGATTGCAGGCCTTACGACGAACGCTCCGCCCCGAGTTATTAACAGAGAGCCGGAAACATAAAGCCTCCAAACTGCTGTGCCAGATTCCCTGCATCGGTCCGATTCGGGCCGCCCGCTTGATCGCACTGATGCAAACGCCGCATCGCTTCCGCAGCAAACGGCAACTCTGGACCTATAGTGGGCTGGGCATTGAGACCCGCGACAGTGCGCAGTATCGCTTCGTGCGCGGACAACTGCAACGTGCGAAGAAACCGCAACAGATTCGCGGTCTCAATCGGAACCACAACCATGAGATGAAAGAGATCTTCAAGGGCGCCGCCACCCGAGCCAGCTGTGGAGTGGGTCCGTTACGCGACTTCTACGTGGCCTTACTGGAGAAAGGGATGAAGCCCGAGATGGCGCGTCTGACCTTGGCACGCAAGATCGCGGCCATTGCTTTGACACTCTGGAAGAAGGAGGAACGTTTCGACGCCGAACAACTGAAGCTACAAGCAGCTTGAGCGTCGCACAGAACGGAGGGGATCTCCCAGGTTTCACGCCTCGGTGGTGGCCCATCGGTTCTGCGATGCTCGGGGTTCGAGGGAGAGTATCCATGCACTCATTAGGCGCGTGGTGTGCTGCGGCATGCAGCACCGAGTCTCCGGGTCAATCCTATGCCCCCTCGCACAACCCAAAAAAGCCATAGGCCTCGAGCCTCCCATAGGATGATGGTTGGCACTTAAGCCAACGGTTGGCTTGCACAGCTTCGCAACGAATGGTGTCGGGACCGTCGCATGAAACCACTCCAGGGAGACCAGCAACTGTGATCCGTATCCCTGTCGTACTCTGTGCCGCTCCAGGCGTTAAAACCAAATCCTCTCCACGAAGAAGAAGGGGCCTGGATGCAAGCACCGATCGAGGTCTCACGGAGAGAGTGGAGAAGTGTTTTTGCTTGACATCCTCTCTCATAGGATGAGTGCAATCGCCTTCCATGAGAAGGCCGGTCGGAGTCAAGAGGATTCTGTTGTTTTTTCGTTGGACACGGTTTTTCTCTCTGTGCCGAGTTGCCACTACTGTCGCCACCCTTCCATCCGCACTCTTGGATGAGCGATTTTGTTCGCTCGGTGCAAGTTGGGTGTTCTCGTTTCAGCCGATGCTGCCACCTGATTATCGACCTCTTTCCATCTCGGGATGGAAGTGGGCCAGGCGATTAACGCAGTCACCGGAACTCGGCTTTAGGCTTTTGAGTTTTCCTTTCCTGGAGATGTTTTTGTTTTACGCTGCGATTGCCAACCGAACTGGCTCGCTATTGTGGAATGGTACATACGCTTCGCCGCTCACCCACAGGTGATGCAACAACACGGCGAGCTTCCGCGCCGTGGCGATGATGGCTCGCTTCTTCCCGCTCTTTCCGCCCCGTTCGGCCAGCTTCAATCCCCAGCGTCGCAGGTCGCAGTCGGGACCGAACGGTCCCAGAATGTGCTGCGCTCCTTGCACCAGCAACGTGCGCAGGTACGGATCGCCTTCCTTGCTGATGTGCATCTGCGGCTCGCTCTGGCCGGAGTTTCTTCGTCCCGGCTGCAGCCCCAGATAGCAACCCACGTCGCGACTTTTGCGAAAACGATGCGGATCCTCCAGCGTCAGCAGAAACGTCAGCGCGATCAGCGTGCCTACCCCTTTGATCTGCTTCAGCAGCGCCACCTGGGGATAACTTTTCTGCGCCAGTTCTTCGATCCGTTCGTTACACTCGCGGATGCGTTCACTCAACGACTCGATCCCCGCCAGCAACGGCTCCAGTGCCGTCTGCAGTTCCGGGCTCAGTCCTTCGGCTTTCTCCGGATTCATGTTGCGCACATTGCACCCGCGCAACCGTTCTCCGTAAGACTTGGCCAACCCGCGGGCCGTGTTCACCAGCGCCGTCCGGGCGCGCACCAGTCCGGCTCGCGCCCGGATCACCGTCAGATCCGCCTGCGCTCGGGCACTGCGATGCTTCACCGGACACAGCAACTGCGGATCAATCCGCGCCAACCGCGCCAGCGTCCGGGCATCCAGCCGATCGTCCTTCTTTCGACTCTCCCCAATCAGCCGCACCTTGCGCGCATGCGCCACGATCACTTCGTGCCCCAACTCGCTGAGGATTCGGCTCACCCAGGGCGAGTGCATCCCCGTTTCCAACGCGATGCGACAGGACGGCATGCTTCCAAACACCTCCCGCATGGCCTTCGGAGTTGTTCCCAGTTTCTGTTCCTGCAGCACCTCGCCCCCTTCGTCTAGCAGGCAGTACCAACTCGATCGATCCCCCAGATCCAGCCCGATCGTCAGCTTCGGTTGAGAAAAATTCCTCGTCGCCTTTACCGCAGCAGTGCTAATCTTCTTCATTGCCGGTCTCCTTTTTATCTGTGCCTTGAGCACGTCGATAACTTGGGAGCGTACCGCATCCCGTCGGAGACCGGCCTTCTCCCTCGAAAACAACTGCGGGAATCGGTGGGTTAAGCAGCTTCCATCGGCTCTAGAGTTACCTTATGCCCGAGTTGTTGGAGCCGCTTCACCAAGTACCGCTTGAGACCGTCGGAGTGGATGCGATCGAAGTAGTTTCCGCCAAGATCCTCGTAGTTGCTCTGGTTCTTCAGCAAGTGATAGCCAATGACGATGATGGTATGCGCCACCGCGATGATGGCTCTTTTCTTGCCGCGTCTTGCCGCTAAGCGTCTGAACTGCGAGGACAAGTAAGTGTTCTTGGTGCGCGCGGCAGCCCAGGCGCACTGACAAGCCATGCGGCACAACCATGGGCTCCCTTGACGAGTTGTACCGCGCAAACGCTTGCCGGCGCTCTCGTGATTGCCGGGGCATAGCGCGGCCCAACTGGCCAGATGCTCAGCGGTTGGAAACTGCGCCATGTTGTCACCTATTTCGGCTAGAAGAGCCCACGCTGCCACTCGATCGATCCCCGGTATCGTGTCCCAGCGAGCAACCGCTTGCGCCAGCTCCGGTCTTTGTCGGCCGATGTCCTCCAGGCGTTCGTCGAGCAACGCAATTTCGTGTTCCACAAACTGTATCTGATCGAGCAAACGCCCAAGCAGAAAGCGATGATGGGAACGGATCTTTCCTTCTAGAGCAAGTCTTAACTGCGGAATCTTTACGCGCAGATGACCCAGGGCGAGAGAGGCAAGGTGCTCGGGATCATCTTCACCGCAGATGATGTTCTCCAGCATTGCCCGTCCACTCTTGCCGAGAACGTTGGTCGCCACGCTCGCCAGCTTTACGTTTGCGTCTTCTAGCACCTTTCTGAATTCGACTACTGATGCGCGAGGCTTCCTGGGACAGACTCGCCCGCATTCTTGTCAGGTCGCGTAGATCGCGAATGATTTCGCAGGGTACATAGCTGGGCCGTAGAAGACCATACTGCAGCAACTGCGCAATCCATTCCGCGTCCTTCTGGTCGGTCTTGCGACCAGGCACATTCTTGATGTGCTGCGCATTCGCCAAGACTACCGTGAACTGTCCTTCCAGAATGTTCCAGACTGGCTTCCAGTAAACGCCGCTGGATTCCATCGCTACCTGACTCACACCGAACTGCCGTAGCCATTCGGCGAGCTCGTGCAGTTCTTGGGTCATCGCGCCAAAGCGACGCTGGTGCTTCTGCACGCGTCCCGCTTCACGCAGCAAAATGCAAGCAGAAATCGAGCTCTTATGTACATCCAAACCGCAACATCTCGAATGCAACACGTCCATGACTACACCTCCATCGACGTGTGATCCAGGACGCGCTGATAGGGTGAATCTCCCTCGCGTGCTCTCCTCTCACGAGGAGGCTACAGTCCGTTGTGCCAAAGCGCGTCCCGGGCCAAACTCATCCTCGGGCTCTCAAGCACCAGTAAGGTCGAAGACCTCTGGACCACACGCCTCGGCACAGCCTACTGCCAACGCTTCCCGTTTTCATCAATCGTTGTGGCGCTGGCGCCATGTAGAACTCATCCCATCTGATTACGACAATTATCTTTTGGACATGCAGAAACAGAGATTGTTGCCGTCTGGATCAGTCACTGGAAACTCGCGCGACAGGTGGGGCAGCCTCATTCAGCATCCGCTCGTCTGCTGGCGCGGCAGCCAATTGCTGGATAATCGATGGAAGAGGCCACACCTTCTCCCTTGACAGTCCCCCCCAAATGCGAGAGGCTGTCCCAGCCCGATGTCTGGGCGCTGGAGGGGGCGCGTGGGAACAGCACCCTCAATCTCTTCATTGATTTCCGCGGCTGAGCAAGGGGATCGGGCTGCTGCGGAAAGCCTGTTTAGCACCCTCTATTCCGAGCTGCACCGGCTCGCCAAACGCGAATTGGCGCGGCGGGGAATGCCGATGAGCCTGGGCGCGACCACTCTCCTGCACCAAGCCTACATTGAGATGGCGGCGAAAGGTGAAAAGTCCTTCCCGGACCAAGCCAGATTCATGGGATATGCCGCGCGTGTGATGCGCGGACTGATCATCGACCACGCTCGTAACCGCCGCGCCCAAAAACGAGGTGGCCAATTCGAGATAACCTCCCTAGGCAGCGAAATCGAAAATCCCGCGGATGACCGCGAGCTCTCCCTGATAAGCGAAGCCTTGGACGAGCTCTCGAAGGCCGAGCCTCTGCTCTCGGAAGTTGTCGACCTGAAATTCTTCTGCGGCTTTACCTTCCTTGAAATCGGAGCCATGAAGGGAATCTCCGAAAGGACCGCTCAGCGGCAGTGGGAAAAAGCCCGCATTTATCTACACCGCAAACTCCGCGCGAACCTGGAGATATGAAGTATGCCGACACTGAGTCCTGAACGATGGCAGCAAATCAGTCCTTACCTGGACGAGCTGCTGGCTCTTCCCCCGGAGGAGCGCACGGTGAGGCTGGAATCGTTTCGAGGGGAGAAACCTGAGTTAGCGGAGCTTCTGCAAGAGCTGCTGAAGGAGCACGCAGCGGCAGAGTACAAACACTTCCTGGAAGGCTCGCCTTTGCATCCGACGAATCCATCATCTTTGTCTGGACAAACGATCGGGGCCTACCGGTTGATCTCTGCCATCGGGCAAGGCGGGATGGGAAGCGTGTGGCTAGCAGAACGGAGCGACGGGCGCTTCGAGCGACGGGTAGCCATCAAGTTCTTGCGAGTATCGATTGCCGCTCAAGGCGGTGTGGAGCGGTTTAAGCGGGAAGGCAAGATTCTCGGGCAACTGGCGGATCCTCACATTGCGGAACTGATCGACGCCGGCGTAACGATCCAAGGAGAACCGTACCTGGTTCTCGAATACGTGGAGGGAGAGCCCATTGATGAATACTGCGACCAGCGGAAACTGGATGTGGATGCGCGCATCCGGCTTTGCCTCGACGTGCTGAGCGCCGTAGCCCAGGCGCATGCCAATCTGATCGTGCATCGCGATCTCAAGCCTTCCAACGTGCTGGTCAGAAACGATGGTCAGGTAAAGCTGCTAGATTTCGGAATTGCCAAGCTGCTGACGGGGGAGGGAAATCCTGCTGTCACGCTCACGGGAGAAGGTGGAGGAGCGCTGACTCCGCAATTTGCAGCGCCGGAACAGGTAACTGGCGGCGTGGTGACCACAGCGACCGATGTCTATGCGCTGGGTGTGATGCTGTATCTGCTGGTGACGGGAGAGCATGCTGCGGGTCGCGGGCAAACCTCCCCCGCGGATCTGGTGAAGGCGATTGTCGAGACGGAAACACCGCGAGCGTCGGACACCGTGATGTCGCCGGAGGCGAAGGTGGCTGCTGAAAAACGGAGAACCACGCCTGAGAGGCTTCGTCGCCTGCTACGCGGCGACCTCGACACGATTCTGGGCAAAGCGCTGAAAAAGAATCCCGGGGAACGCTACAGCTCGGTGACGGCGCTGGCGGACGATCTACAGAGATATCTCAAGCATGAACCGATAAGCGCGCGGCCTGACACCGTACGTTATCGCGCCATAAAGTTCGCCATCCGCAATCGCACTGCTGTGACACTGGGCTGTATTGCATTGATCGCCGCAATCGGGGGAATTACTGGAACGCTGCTGCAAGCTCGAAGAGCGCGCAGCGAGCGTGACTATGCGCTCCGGCAAGTGGATCGGGCGGAAGCGGTAAATGAGTTCAATGAATTCATCCTTTCTGATGCATCCCCGTCCGGGAAACCGTTCACGACGAAACAACTCCTCAACTATGCGAATGACATCCTGAAGCGACAGCGTGGAGCAAACGTTGACCGTGTGGAGTTGATGGCCAAAGTGGGAACTCAATATAGCCTTTTGGGCGATCAGGCAACAGCTCTTGGGATGCTTGAGGAGGCTTACAGGCTGTCGCACGATGTGCCTGATCCGGGAATTCGTGCAACCACGGCTTGTGAGTTGGCGAGCGCGCTGGTTCAGTCGGGTGACCTGTTGCGGGCAGAGTCGTTGTTTCAGGAGGCCATGCGCGCACTCCCGCCTGGAGCCCAGTACGCTCCACATCGGATCGAATGCCTGCGCAAGGGAACTGAAGTGGCGCAAGAACGCGGTGACGTGAGGGAGGGAGTTCTCCGGATGGAGGCGGCGAAGAAGTCACTCGACGAATCGAACCTCACGTCCGAATGGATCAAAGCTGAGCTTCTGATGGACCTAGGCGAGGCCTATAGAACGGCTGGAAAGAACTACCAGGCCCAATCGAGCTTCGAAAACGCTTACGCATTACTGGTATCCCTCGGACGCGATGAGACTCGGACTGCCGGGGTCCTGTACAACGATTGGGCACTGGCCCTCCAGCGACTCGGCAGGCCCCTCGAAGCCGAAAAATTATTTCGGCGGTCGATCGAGATATTTGGAGATGGGGTGGAACCAATCCTTTTCAACAATTATGCAATTACCTTAAGGTCATTAGCTCGTTTTGAGGAAGCCGTGAACTATTCGGAAAGTGCATATCAGAAAGCTCAGCGTAGCGGCGACCAGTTTACCGGTTATCGAACCCTGTATCTGCGAGCCCAGATCTATCTGGATAAGCATGATCTCGAGCGAGCGTCGGAGATGCTCCGTCAATTGGAGCCAGTCCTGCGTCAAAAATTTCCAGAGGATAACGTGTGGTTCGGCCTGCTGGCAGCCGTACAAGGATCGCTGGCGTCTGCGAGCGGAAATTTGCCTGAGGCTCAGGCCCTTGCGAACAAGGCAGTAACCGTTGTAGAGAGCGCTACGCAGGCAGGTAAGGCCCCGATCGATCTTCTTGCTGACGTCCTATTGCGCAGGGCGAACGTTCAACTCGCGGCCTCTCGTCCCATTCAGGCCGAGGCGGATTCTGCCCGTGCCCTGAGTATCCTCCAGGATCTCGTTCCGCGCGGGGCATTTTCCAATTACATCGGCACTGCTTATCTCAAACTGGGCAAAGCTCTTGATGCTGAGGGAAAAAGGCAGGAAGCGCATCTGGCATTTGTTTCCGCCGCAGAGCACCTGGAAAAGACGCTAGGTCCGGATCACCCCGATACCCGCACCAGTCGCCAGCTCGCCGGACTTGAAACCCGGTAAGTTTTCTTCGGTCCTTACCTGTCGTCTTTTACCTGCCGTTTTCGATATCACAAGTAGGAGCCACCGAGTAGGTCTTCTCGGGGGCTCAGAGATTCGTGACTTACTCGGGAGCGAATATGCGTCCTTCCCAGCTAGCTAATCTTGTTGTTGCAATGGTCCTGCTTGGCTCGATGACGGTGGCAGGAAGCGCCCAATCACTGCCGAACCTGTTCCCAATCCCAAACCGTAGCGGATGGCTGGAAACATACAACGTTAAGAATGCTCCTATCAGCTTGACCGGGGCCTTCTTCCAATCGCTCGGAACCAATGGGCGGTCCTGCGCCTCCTGCCACCTGCCTACGGAGGGCTGGAGTGTCTCGGCAGCCGAAGTGCAATTGCGCTTCCTTCTGACCCAAGGTTTGGACCCGATCTTCCGTACCAACGATGGTTCCAACTGTGACCAAAACATTGACACCTCATCTGTGCAAGGGCGGCGCCAGGCTTACAGCCTGCTACTCAGTCGAGGCCTGATTCGCATTGCCTTGTCCGTGCCTGCGAACGCTGAGTTCACAGTGCAAGGCGTCAGCAACCCTTACGGATGCAGCGATACGTCGACGCTGTCGATGTACCGCCGTCCACTTCCGGCGACAAACCTGGGGTTCCTGAGTACCGTGATGTGGGACGGGCGTGAATCCACGCCATCGAGCACACCGAACACACAACTGATCACCTATCCCCAGCCTGGTCCAGCGCTGCTGGCAGACCTGGCGCACCAGGCGATAGACGCCACCACCGGGCATGCGCAGGGTGCGGCGCCTACAGCCGCGCAGATACAAGACATTGTGAGTTTCGAGACGGCCCTGCGGACCGCCCAGGCGATCGACTATCGAGCCGGCTTTCTGAACGCTGGCGGAGCATCCGGCGGCCCGCACGCGCTGGCCTCGCAGCCGTTCTTCATTGGCATCAACGATTCCTTCCCTCCGGTCTTTGGGTTTAATCCCACTGGAGCGCCGTTCAATCCCGACATTTTCAACTTGTTCAATGCCTGGACGAACTCGCCGTCCAGCGCTCGAGCCAGCATTGCCCGGGGTCAGGCCGTATTCAATTCGAAACCAATTACGATTTCCGGCGTCGCCGGAATAAACGATGTGCCTGGACTCCCTATATCATTTTCTGGCACTTGTGGAACCTGCCATGATTCACCCAACGTGGGTGACCATTCCGTCTCCGCGGCGTTGAACATCGGTGTAGCGGACGTGACGAGTCCGCTGGATGTCAGCTATCTCCCGGTGTTCACTTTGGTGAAGAAGGGCTCGAACGAGACCGTCCAGACAACCGATCCCGGTCGCGCCCTTATTAGTGGAAAGTGGGCAGATATCGGGAAAGTGAAAGGCCCCATTCTGCGCGGACTTGCAAGCCGCGCGCCTTACTTTCACAATGGTTCTGCCGCGACGCTGGCCGATGTCGTCGTCTTTTACGACATGCGTTTCAACATTGGTTTTACACCCCAGGAGAAAGCTGATCTGATTGCGTTCTTGAACTCGCTCTAAACATAAAAGGTTCACGACTTCTGGGCCACCTATCCAGCAGAGCGAGGCCGTTCAAGTCGAAATCGTTGTCGGCCTGCAGAATGAGTCGAGACCCATCCCACTCACAATGCACATTCTGGTACCACGGCTTGTGGGTGAACTCCTCGGTGACGTCACGCGCCGCAACTGCCCCGACGTCAGCGGGTACACCGTTGCAAGCCAGAACTATTCGATACATGTGAGTTAGTCGAGTGTAACCCGTTGGTGGGCGAAACATCGCGATCACACCGACAGTCGGTGAACTATCCCGATTCCCAGCTTGCCTTGGCACTCATTCCATCATGCGGTTTGCGTCGGCGAAAGGGATTCCGCCTTCGAGGGTCGTGTAGGTTCCAGCGCCCTTGAGCTCTGCCGCGATTCGGCGCAGGAGGCCAAGGGTTGCGCGCATAGCAGCCGATCCTACGCTGACTCGGGCCACGCCCAGTTTCTGCAGTTCTGGTATCGAAGGGGATCCCGGGCCGGCCAGGATATTTACCGGACACCGCAAGTCTTTTACGAAACGCGCGATGGTGGCGGCGTCCCGCAGGCCGGGGACGAATACGCAGTCGGCGCCGGCATCGCGAAACGCCGCCAGGCGCCGCAGGGCTTCGTCGTAGCGCTTGTCCGGCGGGCCGACTTCCAGTAAATAAACATCGGTGCGGGCGTTGAGGACGATGGGCAGTTCCCGGACTGCCTTCACCCTTTCGACTTGAAGCGCGAGCTCCAGAAGCGGATGCTGGGGATCGCCGGTGGTGTCCTCCAGATTCATTCCGACAGCGCCGGCGGCGAGGACGTCACGGGCGGTGCGGGCGGCATCTTCCGGGCGATTGCCATATCCGGCTTCGACGTCGGCGGTGACGGGGAGCTTGACCGCCTTCGCGATGCGAGCGACCACCGCCAGCATTTCTTCGCGCGAAATGCGTTGGCCGTCGGGATATCCCAGGGTGAAGGCGATGCCGGCGCTGGTGGTGGCGACGGCGGTGAAACCAGCTTCCTGGATGATGCGGGCGCTGGCGACGTCCCAGGCATTGGGCAGGATGAGGGTGTGGTTGTGATGCAGGGCGCGGAGGGATTCTGTCTTGGTTTTTTGCTGATCAGGGCTCATGACTGGGGATTGAGCAAAACCCTAGCCGAGCTTTGCTCGGCCTGGACGGGTCGGAGACCCGTCCCTACAAGGTCTGTGCTAGGTACTGATTTTTTTCATTTTCTCCAGAAATTTTCCGCTCACGACCGCGCGGAGGAAATGTTCAGGAATCAATGGCTCTTGCCTGATGGGTTTGCCCTGGTCGCTAGGCGGCTTGGGGCTTCGCGACTCGACGCGCCTCGATCCCGTCCAACGCGGCCCATATGGCCTTGGCCGCGTTCCCGGCCGCGGTCAGGGCTGCCTCCGCCTGCGGATTCTGTTCCAGGCGGCTGGCCAACTGCTGCCGCCAGATTTGTGAGTGGTACACATCCGCGGTGCTATGCAGGGTGAAATAGGCGCAGGTTTTGTCGTCGGCGCCGTACATCTCGCGGAGCCCGCGGGCTTTCTCGGTGGCCACACGCGGGACCTGCGATTCATAAGCGTAGAACGCGGCCAGCGCTTCTTCCGGCGCGCCTTCACTGGCAACGTTATGGAAGAACGCCATCAGATTCCGGATCTCAGGAACGGGCTGGTGTCCGCGCAGGTTGCGGCTTGCTCCCATGCCTTCGGCAAAGTCCAGCCAGAGTTCGGCGTGCTCGGGATTCGCATCGTCCCAGCCCTTCTCGTCGGCCAGATTGGCGAGCACGGCCCGGCGCAATTCGCCTTCTTCAAGGCGAATGCTTAGTTCCGCCAGGTAGGTGGGGAAGGCGTTTACGTGATGGTAGTAATCCCGCGCATACTCGCGAAGATCGTCGCGCGACAGCTGACCGGCGCTCCAGGCCCGGTAAAAGGGATGGCAAAGCAGATCGAACGGCGCGATGCGCGCATCCAGTTGGTCGAAGAATTCTGCGGTCGTCATATTTGGCCTCAGTTTGGGGTGCCCTCAATATACGGGCGTCCATGCCGGCCCGCAACCCGGCCGATTGTGATGGCCGTCACAGAACGGAGCGAGCCCTTCACGTAGCCTGAATCGGGTTGGGGGATTTTCGTGCAGACTGGCTGCTGCGATCGACAGATCAGGATACACATCGGCAGACTGGCGGCTGCGGTTCTGCTTGCCTTTTCGGCACTTCAGGCTGGGGCGCAATCCGCGGCGCCGGAGATCTTCGCTCTTTCGCCAGCCCATGGCCCCGAGGGCACGCGGGTGGAGATCAGCGGTCAGAATCTGGCAGGGGTTTCGGAGGTGCGGTTCGGGGGAAGCCCGGCAGTCTTCGCCGCGGTCTCTTCGCAGAAGCTGGTCGCCATTGTTCCGCACCGGGTGCCCACATCCAGTTTTACTGTGACTACGCCGCAAGGACGGGGCAGCAGCCCGATGGTATTCGTGGTTTCGAATGATCCTCGAATTCCGGATGAGGTGAGTTACAAAGCCGCATACGTGAACCCGGCTCCTCGACCGGCTGGCTTCGGTTCGGCCCGGCTTTGGGGTATCGCGATTGCGGATACGCGGGTGCCGGGCTACGAATCGGCGCAGGTGGAAGTTGGCTGGACCCGGCTGTCCTGCCGGATCGACGGCAGGGAAGTTGTGCTCAATGATGACGGTGCCCAGGTGCAGGGAGGGCTTTACCGTCGCCAGCCGTGGTTTGGCACGGACGCGCATGATCCCATGCCTGTCGCTTATGATCCGGCACAGCACGCCGTGGTGTTGCGTGTGGGCGAGCGTCCCGATCGCGTGTGGCATTTCTGGAGCCCGTCACCCCGGGCCGCCTTGCCGTCACGCAAGCTCGAAGGCTGTACCGTGCGGGCCCGGGTCAGGATTTCTGCCGGCGCTTTATTGCAGATGGGCATGGACTACTGGCGTTCGCCGACGATTGCGTACGGTTCCGGCGGCAACAACCACGAAGCCGGCGCCAGCGATTGGTATTTTTCTTCGCCGCGGTGGCAGGAGGTCTCGTTCACCGACATTGGAGGGCCGCGGTTCTAGCAGGGACTACTTTTGTGGAGGCCGGGCGTCCTCGCCCGGCTGGACGGGCGGGACGCCCGTCCTCCATCACGTGGTCTTGTTAGAATGAAGCTTCATGCCCTCATTCACCGAACAGTTCGATGTGGTTGTCGTGGGCGCGGGACACGCCGGGTGCGAAGCCGCCATGGCGGCCGCGCGCATGGGGCTGAAGACGGCGCTGTACACGCTCAACGTCGATCTCATCGCGCAGATGTCCTGCAATCCCGCCGTGGGCGGCATTGCCAAGGGACACCTGGTCCGCGAAGTGGATGCGCTGGGCGGCATCATGGGCGAGATTACCGATGCCGTCGGCATCCAGTTCCGCCTGCTCAACACTTCACGCGGTCCGGCAGTATGGTCTCCGCGGGCCCAGTGCGACAAGCAGGCCTACCGGCTGAAGATGCGCGAGGTGCTGGAATCGCAACCGAATTTGAAGATCAAGCAGGCGGAAGTTGCGGATTTTGTGGTAGAGCAGTTGTCAGTCGTCGGATCTCAGTTCTCAGCCAATCAGGCGGATTTTGCCAACGACCGACGACCAACGGCCAACGGCGACGAGCGCAAGCGAGTCATCGGCATTCGCCTGCGTGACGGGCGCACTGTCGGCGCCGGCGCGGTCATCATTACGACGGGCACATTCCTCAACGGCCTGATCCACTGCGGCGAACAGCAATATCCTGCGGGACGCTCCGGGGAGCCGGCCGCCGTGCTGCTGGGCGAGGCGCTCAAGCAACTTGGCCTGCGAGGCTGCCGGCTTAAGACGGGAACGCCGCCGCGGCTGGACGGGCGGACCATCGACTGGTCCCGTTTTCAGGTGCAGCCCGGCGATGCCGACCCAACCCCTTTCAGCTTTCGCACCCGGCGGGTCGCCCATCACGATTCGCAGGTGCCCTGTTACATTGCGTGGACCACGCCGGAAACGCATCGCATCATCCGCGAAAATGTTCATCGTTCCCCGATGTACAGCGGGCAAATCCATTCCATCGGGCCGCGCTACTGTCCGTCGATTGAAGACAAGATCGTCAAGTTTCCCGACAAGATCACGCACCAGCTGTTTCTCGAGCCCGAGGGTTTGAACACGCACGAGATTTACGTCAACGGCATGAGCACGTCGCTGCCGGTGGAAGTGCAGATGGAGATTCTGAAGTCGATTCCCGGCCTGGAGAATGCGGACATGCTGCGGCCGGGGTATGCCATCGAATACGACGCCATCGATCCGACTGAACTCGAGCGCACGCTCGAAACCAAGAAGATTGCCGGCTTGTTCTTGGGCGGCCAGATCAATGGTACCAGCGGCTACGAAGAGGCGGCGTGCCAGGGCCTGATGGCCGGCATCAATGCGGCGTTGCAGGTCAAGAATGAGGCACCCTTGGTCCTCGATCGCACCGAGGCCTATACCGCGATCCTGATTGATGACCTGATCAGCAAGGGCACGAACGAACCGTACCGCATGTTCACCTCGCGCGCGGAGTTCCGCCTGCATCTGCGGATCGACAACGCCGATCGCCGCCTCACTCCGCACGGCCGCCGCGTGGGCCTGGTTTCCGACGCGGCCTGGAATGATTTTCAGGCCAGGCAGCAGCGCCACCAGTCCATGAAGCAGTTGCTGGAGAAATCAAAGCTGACGACTTCGATGCTCGAGCAAATGGTCGAGGTTCCCACAGACTGTGTGGGACCGGGTCTCCCACCCGGCCAGGCCGAGCCAGGCTCGGCAAAGGCGAACGACGACTTCGCTTCCGCCGTCGGCCAGAGCCTGGCCCAGCTGCTCAAGCGTCCAGAAATTACGATCGAGCGCCTGCTCCAGGTGCTGCGCAATCTCGTCCCGGAATCTTTTGAACCAGAAGAAATCGGTGTGAATCCGAGCGAATCGGGGGCAGGTATTTCTTCGGCGATTCGCAACGAACTGAAGTCGGTCGAGACCGAAATCAAGTACGCTGGCTACCTGCTGCAACAGGAGCGCGCCATCGAGCGCCTTAAGAAAGCCGAGCAGCGGACGATCCCGCAATGGTTCGACTATGGATCTGTCAGCGGACTTTCCCGCGAGATACAGGAAACGCTGATCAAGGTCCGGCCGCGGACGCTGGGACATGCTTCCCGTATTCCGGGCGTTACCCCGGCGGCGGTTTCGCTGGTGCATGTTTTCATTGAGATTCAGGCGAAGCGGCGCGAGCAGGCTGCCGTGATCTAAGGGGCTGGGAGTGAATACCTCAGCGGCTGAAGCCGCCTCTGAGATGCTCTTAATGCAGCGCTGAAGCGCTGCTCCACCCAAAAGAGGCGGCGCGGTTCTCTCCGAGGTCAAGACCTGAAAAGGGTAAGTGATGATGGCAATCCTGGTTGCGAATCTCACCTTCTACACCCGGATGGAGAGTCCGGTTGGGTCGCTGCTGCTGGTCGCAGATGACAGCGGCCTTCGCCGTATAGATTTTGTAAACGGAAGAACTCCTGCGCAAGCCGATCCGCGATGGCATAACGATGCGGAACCGCTTCGTGAAACCATCCGCCAGCTGCGCGCCTATTTTGGCGGAGAGCTCGAAACTTTCGATCTTACGCTCGCGCCCCAGGGCACGCCTTTTCAGCTGGCGGTATGGAATCGCCTGTGCGAAATTCCCTTTGGAGAGACCATTTCCTATGGTGAACTGGCCCGTCGTATCGGCAATCCGAACGCCTCGCGGGCCGTCGGCCTGGCCAATGGCTCGAATCCAATTCCGATCGTGATCCCCTGTCATCGCGTGATCGGAAGCAACGGAAAGCTCACCGGCTACGGCGGCGGATTGCCCGTCAAGGAGACGTTGCTGGCGCTGGAGCGCCGCCAGTTGCGCTTGCTCTAAAAAAAAGGGGGGTGGTGCAGTTTGCGCCAAGACAACCGCACCAATCCTTTATGGGAGTTTTCAAACTGCGCCACTACCGGATAAAACCTTGCTGCGCAACCGCTTTCGTCATCGGTTACCATAGAATGCAGGCAATCGGATAAAACAAGCATCTAAACAAATATGAATAATCCCGTAATCGCCTTCGCTTTCCTGCTGGTCGCTTCCCTGGCTTCGGCCCAGACTGTGGATCCCGCGCTGCGGCCGCCCAAAGGAGCGCAGGTCGCGCTGGTGGTGTTTGAAGACCTGCAGTGTCCCGACTGCCGCCGCGCCGCTCCCCTGGTGGAAGAGGCCGGCCGCACTTACAAGATTCCGGTGGTCCGGCACGACTTCCCGCTGCCCATGCACAACTGGTCATTCGACGCGGCCATTATCGCGCGCTACTTTGATACCCAGTCGAAACAGCTGGGCAATGACTTTCGCGACTACATCTTCCAGCATCAGCCGGAAATCACGCCGCCGACGCTGCGCGGCTTCGCGGAAAAATTCGCCGCCGACCACAAAGTAGAGCTGCCGTTCGTGGTCGATCCGCAAGGCAAACTGGCGGCCGCGATCAACGAAGACAAAAACGCCGGCCAGCGCGTCGGCATCAATCACACACCCACGATTTATGTGGTCAGCAACAAGGCGCAAGGCAAGCCTTTTGTCGAAGTCGTGGACCGCACCCAGCTTTTCCAGTTGATCGATGCGATGAAGAATGAGTAGTTCCGGCCACGGATTCGCGCGGGACAACACGGATAACCCCTTAGAAGTGGAATCCGCGTAATCCGTGGCGGGGAAGTTTCTAACCCACCTGCCAGACCGTATCCAGCACGGTTCCATCCACCCACTTGACCACCGCCACCGGGCGATCACTCAACTTCGGACGAGCCGGTTTGCCGCCACAGATGCCTTCGACTTCCGCCTTGATGTCTTGAATCGGCCGTATCGGCAGGCTTGATCCTTTCACCGCGTCCAGCAAATCCTGACGCCGCGGATTGATGGCAATGCCGCGTTCGGTCACGACGACGTCAATCAACTCGCCGGGTCCGGTGAGTGTGGTCACTTCGTCCACGATTACCGGAATACGATCGCGGAACGACGGCACCGCGAGAATCGTGCACCCGGCCTCCAGACAATTCTGCCAGCCGCCAATGCCGTGCAGCAGCCGGCCATCGGAGTGCGTGACTACGTTGCCGTTGAAGTTCACGTCTACTTCGGTCGCGCCCAGAACCACGGCGTCCACCATCGAAGCAAATGAACCCTTGCCGTGGTAGTTATATGAGGTGAACGGCGATGTCGGCACGTGCCGGGGGTCGCCGGCGATTGACTTTACCGCGTCCAGGTCGAAGGTCTGGCCATCGAGGATGTAGTCGGTCAATCCATCCTGCAACATTTCCACCAGATAGCGAGTCGAGCCGCCGCGGACGAAACGCGCTTTCACTCCATCTTCTTTCATCATGCGGCGCAGGTAGTCGACAAACGCCAGCGCGATGCCGCCCGCTCCCGCCTGAAAAGAAAACCCGTTGCGCATAATGCCCGCATCGCGCAGGAAGCGGGCTACGTACTCGGCCACCCGCAGGCGGTCGGGCGAGCGCGTGATCTGGGTGGTACCTGAAACAATCTTCGCCGGATCGCCGATGGAATCGACTTCCACAACGTAATCGACGTTGTTGCCCTGAATCTGCCACGGAATACAGGGGAACGGAACCAGGTTGTCGGTGACCACGATGACGTTGTCGGCGTATGTCGAGTCGGCGAGAGCAAAGCCCAGCGACCCGCAGGCCGACTTGCCATGCGACCCATCGGCGTTGCCGAAGGCGTCGGCTGTTGGCGCGGCGATGACGGCGATGTCAATGTGCACTTCGCCATCCTGGATGGCCTGCCAGCGCCCGCCATGCGAGCGCAGTACACCCAGGCCGCGCATCTTGCCCTGGGTGCAGTAGTCGCCGAGGGGCCCGTTCATCGAACCTTCGATGTGATGGATCACGCCCGACTGCATCAGGTCGATAACGGCTTTTTGCGAGGGAAACGATGCGCTGGGAAACCACAGCAGGTCCTTGACACCGATCTTTGCCGCAGCCTCCAGCATCAGCAGGGCGACCCTGTCGCCATCCCGCAAGTGATGATGGTTCGAGATCACCATGCCGTCGCGCAGTCCGCACTTGCGGAGCGCGGTCTCAAGATCGGGGACGCGCTTGTCGCCGTTGTCGGGATAATCTTTGCTGGAACGCACCGGGGGAGCAGCCTTGCGGCCGCGCGGCTGATATTTAGCCACGCCCAGGTAAGGAATCTGGGGCTTGCCGTTGACCATGGTCGGAACCATGCGTCCCGCGGCGTTTTGGACCAGCTCCGCCCGGTCAGTCATACCGCTCCCCTGTCCGGCGCTTGAACGGGCAAAGTTCGTGTGGAACCGGGTCTCCGACCCGGTCAGGCCGAGCCTGGCTCGGAGGATCCCCTGCGAGGCGTGGCCGGTGGCTGGCCACCAAGCCGTCGAGCTGCGCTCGACGTGGGCGGGTCGGAGACCCGCCCCCACACAGTCTCTGCCGGGTCATCACGCTTTCTCCATTCGCTTGGCCAGGTCCACCAGCTTCTGGGCCCGCTGCACCACCGGGGGATCGATCATCTTCGATCCCAGGCTGACCACGCCCAACCCGCGCTGCTGGGCTTCTTCGAACGCGGCCACGATCTTCAACGCCTTTTCAATTTCGGCCGGCGACGGCGCGAAGGCGGCATGAATCACCGGAATTTGTCCGGGATGAATGCAGCCCATGCCTTCGAAACCGAGCGCGCGGGAATTCTCGGCCCAGCGCCGCAGGCCATCCAGGTCGCCGACGTCGCTAAAAACGGAATCGATGGCCTGCACTCCCAGCGCTCTCGCCGCATTGACCAGGCGCATCCGCGCGTACAGCGACTCGCGACCTTCCGCTGTTCTGGCCACGCCCAGGTCGGCGGTATAGTCCTCGAGGCCGATGGTAAGCGCGACCACATTCTTGCTGATCTGCGCGATCGCGCAGGCGTTCTCGATGCCCAGAGCGGATTCCAGAATCGGCATCAGCCAGATGGGGCGGGTGATGCCGTAGCGCCCTTTGAGTTCGTTAATCATGCGATCGGTTTCCGCGACCTGTTCGGGCAGTTCGGTCTTGGGGAGCAGCACCAGATCCGGCGATTCGGGGACAATCTCCGCCAGGTCTTCCAGGCCCAGGGGCAGCTGATTGATGCGCACCATGCGCTCGCACTTGCCGAAATCCACCGCGCGCAGCGTGTTGCGGACGAGAATGCGCGCGGCGTCTTTTTCCCCGTGATGGACCGAATCTTCCAGATCGAGAATGACCGCATCGGGCCCGTGCAGCGCGGCGTTGATGAAGTACTTGGGTTCGGAGCCGGGAAGATACAGGCGCGAGCGGCGCAAGCGATCGCGCGGCGATGGTTCCGGCAGCGCGATTTTCTCCGGCGAGGCCTTGCGCCCCAGGCCCAGCCCGGCCCGCCGCGCGGCAGTTTCGATCCGGGCGGAGATTACGAAGGGCAGCGCTCCCTCGTCGCGGAGTTCGACGCGGGCATGCTTGATGCCGAGCACGTCCAGCACCTGGCGTGCCTGCGACACGATCGAGTCGCCATAGTAGGCCGCGACCCGGGACTGCATGGTGATCTCGAGTCCGCCGCTGTCGCGCGCCTCAATCGCCACGTGCAGGTCGGAACGGACATCCCGACCACAGTGCCCGGCTTCGCCCATGCCCGCCGACTTTTCCGCGGAATTAGTCATTCATCTCACAACCAGCTCGCGTGGGGACCGCCGAGGGCGGCTGTCCCGACGCGGTCCTTGCCGCTTGGAGCCGCACCTACTTCAACTTCGCGAGAATCGCATCGCCCATCTGTACCGTGCTTGCCGCACCCTGTCCGATCGATTTCGCGCCGCCGGGAATCCGCATCATGTCGTAGGTCCGCACTTTGCCTTCCTGAACTACATCGGCGATAGCCTTGCGAATGCGGTCGCCTTTGGCTCCCTCACCGATGTGATCGAGCATCATGGCGGCGGAAAGAATCATGGCGATGGGATTCACAATCGGAGGATTCAATTCCGCATACTTGGGCGCCGAGCCATGCGTCGGCTCAAACACGGCGACTTCGTCCCCGATGTTGCCGGAGGCGGCAAAGCCCAGGCCGCCCACGAGTCCCGCGAACGCGTCGGACAAGATGTCGCCAAACAGGTTCGAGGCGACGATCACGTTGTACTCTTCCGGATTCTTGTTCAGCCACATCAACTGCGCGTCGATGTTGGTCGACCAGAGCGCGATTCCCGGATATCCCTTGGCCACTTCCTTGGCGGTTTCCTCCATCATGCCCGAAGTCTCGCGCACCACGTTGGGCTTCTCACAGATGGTCACGCCCTTGAAGCCGCGCTTTTTGGCATATTCAAACGCGGCGGTGACGATCCGCCGGGCCGCCGCCCGTGTGATGATGCGCACGCTCACCGCGAGGTCGGGGCCCGGCACGCTGTTGAATGCCTTGAAACGGGGATGCGTGTTGAGCGCCGCGCGGACGTTTTCTGGAGGGTTCGTCCACTCCACGCCGACATACATACCCTCGGTGCCCTGGCGAAAGACCGTGGTATCGACTTTGGGTTCGTCGAATCCGCCGTCGGTGCGCTTGCGAATGTAGTTCAGCGGGTTGCCGATGAAGCCGATGCAGGGCCGCATGCAGATGTCCAGATTGAACTTCTGCCGCATGGTGACGATCGGGCTGTAGTACACCAGGCCCTGGCCGCGCAGTTCCGGTTTCAGTTCGGCCTGGGCTTCCTTGTTGGGCTTCGAAGTAATGGCGCCGAACAGGCCGAGCTTGTGCTTCTTGAGCAGGTCAATGGTGCGGTCCGGGAGGGCGTTGCCTTCGTTGCACCAGATCTCCCAGCCAATGTCGGCATGAATGTATTCGGCGTCGAAGCCTACGGCTTTCAGAACTCGCAGGGCCTCGGGAAGGACCTGATTGCCAATGCCGTCGCCCGGCATGGTTACTACTGTGTGTTTCGCCATCAGTAAATTCTCTCCCTGTGAGATACCCACGTGGGGACAGCCGCCCTCGGCTGTCCAGCCGAGCAAGGCTCGGCAACGTAGCGCCGGCGTCCCGCCGGCTGTCCGGAGGGCGTCTCGCCCTCCGCGAAGATTACCTCGCTGCCTGGCGGGCGAGGGCGCCCGCCCCACACTAGAACCCGCTAAACCAACCCCAGTCGCTTGGCTACCAGATTCTCAACCCCTTGCGCGATCACCAGGGATTGCGGCACGCTGCCGAGCGCTGGGAACGCGAATTTCTCTCCACGCCACGTGATCATGCCGGAAGTGAAATCAATGGCAATCTCGTCGCCCGGAATGATTGTTTTTTCTTTCGCGCCAATTTCTTTGACGAATTGCGCACGCAGTTTTTTCACTAATTCCGGAACTTCAACGCACAGGAATCCGTTGTTGTAGGCATTGCGCAAATACGTCTGCGAGAAACTCGCCGCAATCACCAGCGGAATTCCTTTCGCCTTGAGACAGGTGACAGCCTGCTCGCGGCTTGACCCGGTACCGAAATTGAAGCCGCTCACCACCACGTCGCCGGCACGGGTTCGCGCGGCGAATTGGGGATCGTAGTTCTCCATCACTACCTTGGCCATGGTTTCGGGCGAGACGTCGTCGCGGTAAGTGTAGTCCTTCCCATAAATGGCGTCGGTATTCACATTGTCTTGTGGCAGGAACACCAGCCGTCCCTGCATGCGCTCGGGAAAGCCGGGGAGGATATCGACTTTCTCAGCCGCGGCGCCGGTGGAAAATTCCTGGTACTCGCGCGCCGGCGTGCGGTCCGCCATCTGGTAGTGTCCCCGAATGTAACCGGCGGCGGCGGACGCGGCCACAACCTCGGGGCTGGCCAGATAACATTTGGCGTCGCGCGATCCCATGCGGCCCTTGAAATTGCGGTTGGTGGCGGAAATGCCGACTTCTCCCGGCTCCAGCAGCCCGACTCCGAGGCCGATGCACGGCCCGCATCCCGCGGGCAATGGATTGGCTCCGGCATCGAGCAGGGTCTGCCAGATGCCGCGCCGCTCGGCTTCTTCCTGGACCCACTTGCTGGCCGCGCCCAGGTAGAGTTTCACCCCGGGCGCAACTTTTTTGCCTTGCAGTACGGTGGCGGCGGCGGCCAGGTCCTCAACCCGCGAGTTCACGCAGGAGAGCAGGTAGGCTTTCTGGATCGGGATCTTCTGCTTCTGGATTTCGGCCAGGGAAGCCATGATCTGCACGGTGTCGGGCCCGGAAACGTGCGGTGTCACCTGCGAAAGATCGAGCACGATGCGGGCGGCATAGACCGCATCGGGGTCGGGCCGCGGGGGATTTTCCGACCAGCCGTCGAGGTCGCGATCGGTGAAGCGCTCGATGCCCATCGCCGCCAGGCGCTCCTTCACGGCCTTCAGATACTTGATCGTGACCTCGTCCACCGGAAACCAGCCGACCAGCGGGCCCCACTCGGTGGACATGTTGGAAATCGAAAAACGCGCGTCCATGGAGAGACTGGCCACGCCCGGTCCGCTGAATTCGACGGCGGCGTTCAAGACTTCATCATGGTTGTAGAGTCCGCACAGCGTGATGATGACGTCCTTGCCGGTTGCGCCCGCGGGCAACGCGCCTTCGAGGACGACCTGGATGGAACGCGGAATCTGCCACCAGAAATCGCCCGTCGCCCAGGCCGCGGCGGCGTCGGTGCGGACGATCGGCGTACCGACGGCGCCCAGCGCGCCGTACATATTCGAGTGCGAATCGGAGGCGACGACAAAAGTTCCGGGCAGAACGTATCCGCGCTCGACCATGATCTGGTGGCCGATACCGGAACCCGCGGGGTAGAAATCCACGCCGTGAAATTTGGCGAAGCCCTCTATGGCTTTGTACTTGTGCAGGTTCGAATCTTCCTTGTTCTGGATGTCATGATCGAGAGCGAACACCAGCTGCCGGGAATTCTGGATCTTCTTGGCGCCAATGGTTTGAAACTTCTTGATCACCGCCGAGGTGTTGTCGTGGGTCATCACACGGTGCGGGCGGATGGCCACGAAGTCCCCGGTCCGCAGCGGACGCTTGGGCCCCTCGGCAAGATGTGCCTGCGCGATTTTTTCAACGATAGTCTGACCCATTAAAGCGCTCCTGGTCGTGTGGGACCGGGTCTCCGACCCGGTCAGGCCGAGTCAAGCTCGGCAGCTTCGCGAAAATGAACTATGAACCTCGGGGGCCGAAGCTCTCGTCATTAAGACGGCTTATTGCAGGGCCAAGGCCCTGACCCAAACCAATCCCCCTGTCAAAACTCTTTCTCAAACGCGGTAAACTCGCGTTCCAGTTTCCACTGTACCCGCGCCCGGTCGCTGGCATCGATAAATTTCTTGCACCCGGCGGAGACGCTGGCCGATTCAGGACGGTCTCCGGCGCAGGCACTTACTGAATGATATTCCTGCGGGTCAGACCACAGACTGGCCCCGGCCAGGAAGCTGTGTTCCAGGCTTTGCCGCGCCATGCGCTTCAGGTCCGCATACGTGAGATGGTAAGTTTCGGCGGCGCGCACATATTCGTGCGTCATATCGGACCGCGAAACGCCTTCATCATCGGTGGCCAGGGCCAGGGGCACGCCGTAACGCAAATATACCGGCAAGGGATGCTCTTCGCCGCGCACGCCGAGAATCAGGTCGTTGGAGGTCAGGCAGATTTCGACCAGCACCTTGCGCCGGGCCATTTCCTGCAGCAGGCCGGAGGCGTCATGCTCGTTCATCACGCTCACGCCGTGGCCGATGCGTTCGGCATGGCCTTTCTCGATCGACTCTCGAACGTGGAAGCTCAAACCCTCAGGCGGAACCAGGCCCATGGCGAGCTCGCCGGCGTGCAGGCTGATGTGCACCCCGGGATAAATTCCGTGCAGGTAGTCGAGCATCTTCATGTGCAGGTCGAAATCGTGCATGGGCACATACCAGTCTTCGGGCATCACCAGATTCAATCCCACGAAGCGCGGGTCGGCTTGGGCCAGCTCGAAGCCCAGCAGGATTTGCGCGTAGACCTGTTCTTTCGGCAGCCCGCGGAGCACCTGATACAGGTAACGGATGGTGACGCCGCATCCCGCGCTGGCCTGGGGCGAGCCGCAACGGAGGAGTTGGCGCATTTTGGCTTCGTCGTGATCCAGCCGCTGCCGGGTGGCCGCGACCACATCGTTCAGGCCCGCCGCCAGAAGCTTTTCTCTTAGTTTCGCGAAATCATCGTCCCATCCGACCTTGGCACCCAGTTCCGGCGCGAGATTTCCGTCCGCCGTATGCATGAGTTCGAGGTATTGCAGATGGTCGGCCGCGGCGCGCTCTGCGGTTTCGGCGATGGAATCGCCCAGGTGATTGGTCATGGCGGGAAGAAACTTATCGAAAGTGGCAAAAAAATGGTCGTGGCCAGGCTCTTCGCCGGCCCAGTTGCGCATGGACCAGGCATCGACGATGGAGTCGTAGAGAACCTGGTCGTGGTAGGCACAACGGATGGAAGGCTTGCTGGCAAAGCGGTCGCAGGCGTCGTCGCAGGGCGGAGCGATCAGGACCGAAGTCGTGCGGTCGACGCAAAAGCCGTCCTGGGCGGCGAAGTCGATAAGGCTCTCGGCGTAGATCGCTCCCGCCAGGTGGATGTGCAGGTCGCCGCCCTTGGGCATATCCCGGAGGAAGGCCAGCAGAAGTCCGGGCTGATGGCGGACGGAGTCGAAATGGCGGGCGGTGCGCTGCTCCGGGCTGGAGCTTTTCTGTTCCGCGGCGGTGCTCAGCGCGGACAGCACGAGCGCAAAGATCACGAAACCAGCCATTCGTGTCACAGCAATCCCCCTGCACGAACCGGCATTTTACCTGATGGCAGGATTCTGGCAGCTTTGCGGCGGAAGCTCTTAACCGCAAATTCGCGAAGGACGCAAAGAGAATGCAGCGGAGGACGGGCGTCCCGCCCGAAGGCACAGGCCAGTGCTCGACGGGCGGGACGCCCGTCCTCCACTTTCCCTGAATTGGGCTTCCAGCAAGGTTCTTGCCGGATTTTCACAACCGAGGAATGCCCCTGTTTTGCCGCGGTCATTGGGGCGGCTCCATGAAATTCGCCAGAAAGGGCAGCATCGTCATAAAAATGCGAACCGTCGCTGCGCTGGTTGCACAAGATGTGTGGCACCCGCCTGTGGACGGCCTGCACTCGATTGATTTTCAAGACGATAAAGCGCCCGCTTTTTTATTGACTCTAAAAATGAAAGGAGTAAAAACAAACTCGTTCTTTGACAGCTTCTGAAGTTTTCCCGGTTGGTGCGGCGTCCGGGGCTCAAGCCAGGTCACTCTTCGCATCGCAAGATGACGAAGGGAAGGCGGGCAAGGGTCTATAGCAAAGCGCTGGTCGAGGCGAACAAGAAGATATGTCGGAGGCAGGATAGAGTCCCGAGGCGTTAGGCAGGTTTGTCCGGTTGGCGGTAAGCCCGGAGCCCAAGCATGATCGCGCGAAGCAGCCCGCAAGGGCAGCTACGAGAGCAGGTCGGTGAGGGTCTAAAGCGAGCTACTGGCCGAGATGAATGGGCATAACACCACCTCGGGGCTCTTATTTTTTTGCCGGGGCATCTCTCAAGGCCCCTGAACGACCTGCAGCTTTCCAGTCGGCGCCAGGCGGGCGCGAAAGATGGTATTCGTGGCTTCCACTTCACCCACCGCGTCCACGTTCAAGTCGTAGGCTCCCTGCGGCAGGTTTTCTGCGAACGGGATTTCAAACTCGTCAGTATCTCTCCTCAGGGTGAAGTGCTGATAGCCGACCGCCGTGGCCCGTCCATTCTCGTTGACCGCCAGAGCGATGAAGGTGAAGTCGAAATCGTTGCCGGTCTGGTTGGACACTCGAATCGCGGCTTCCAGGCGGTGGCCGGTAATCTTCGGTTTCCTGCTCCACTCGACCACCAGCGGCGCCACCACCTCGAGCACGAATTCCTTCTTCTTTTGGGCGACGGGCTTGCCGCTGTCGGTGATGGTCACGACGAAATGAAAACTGTCGACTTCGGTGGGAGTGCCGCTGAGCGTGCCGTCCGGCGCCAGCTCGATGCCCTCGGGCGGCGATCCATTGGTCACTTCCCATTTAAGCGGAGTGATGCCGCCTTGCGCCTCCAGTTTGAAGTGATAGGGCTGGCGCAGGAACGCCTTGGGCAGCGGGGCAGTGGACAGCACGATGGGTTCGCCCGTGGCCGCTCCCTGCTGCGCCGCGGACGATCCCAGCAGAGCCAGGGCCAGAAGTGTCGATCCTGCGAGTCTCAGCCTCATAGCGCCTTAGATGGCACTCTAACACTGGACGGCTGGTTCCGGCGCTGACCGGAAGGACAGGGTTGGGTTGCTTTGAGGCCCTCCGCCTACTTACTTAGGAATTCTTCCACCGCTCGCTCGAACATGCTGGGCTGGTCCACGAACGTCATGTGGCCCGATTTCGGCAGGATTACCAGCTTCGAGCCAGCGATCTTCCTGTGGATGGCCTGCGACAGCGACGGGTCCGACTCGTCGTGGTCGCCGACCAGGATGAGCGTCGGCACTTTGATGGTGGGCAGCCGCTCGGTGTATTCGACCGACTTAAGGTTGCCGTCAATCACGAACTCTCCGTGCGATCCCCACATTTCGCGGTAAAGCTCCCACGACATTTTTCCGTTATCGACCGGGTCGTAGTTCGCGTCGGGATGGTTCTGGTAGATATAGGGAAAGTAGCCATCGCCCCAGGCCGCTGTCATGTACTCGGCGGTGTAGCGGTTCTTCTCGTAGTCCTTGCCGTGGCCGTAAAGGCCCTCGGCTTCCATCTTGTTGATGTGATCGCGCACGTCGGCCGGCATTTTTTCTTTCATGTGCCGGAAGACTTCGTTGATGGCTTTGGTGCTGGCGAAGGTGCTGGCCAGGATCAGCCGGGAAAGATTCTTCTGGTACTTCAGCGCAAAGGCCTGCGCCAGCACGCCGCCGTAGGAGTGTCCCAGCAGGCTGATCTGGCCGAGGCCCAGGGCCTGGCGGACGGCTTCAACGTCTTCCACCATGTTTTCGACGGTGTAGCCGGAAGCATCTTCCAGCGGCTGCGAGCGCCCGGAGCCGCGCTCGTCAATGAAGATGAGCCGATGGTGCCGGGCCAGCGGGAGCAGATAAGGCAGGAAGTAGTCATGGGACGCGCCGGGCCCGCCATGCAGGAGCATCAGGGGCTGGCCACGGCCAAAGCTCTTGTAATAGATCATGACGCCATGCGCATTCACGTAGCCTTCGCGGATGGGGTACACGGCGTCGGCGGCCGAAGGGTTCTGTGCGGTGGCAATTGCCGGCAACAAGAGCATCAGGAGTAAGGAGAAGAATGCAGGAAGTTTGGTCATGGCCGCCCATGCTAGTCCCATCGAATAACTGGAGGCAACTGGACGCTCAGGTCAGGATGCGCAGAGCCAGCGCTCCCGCCGCGACCACCAGCATGAAGGCGGCAGGCCCAATGCCTTTGAGGTCGCTGACCCGCACATGCGATACCACCGCGCCCACGAAGTAGAAGACGAGACCAATGCCGCCCGCGATCCCTAGGAGAGGCCATTCGATTCCGGCCAACAGTCCAGCCGCACCGGCAAACTCAAAAGCCGCCAGCAGCGGAAAAAATTTCAACGGCACGCCCACGGTTTCGTGGATCACCCGCACTTGATGCGCATCGCGGCGAATTTTTCCGACGCCGGAAAACGCGACCATTAACGAGAAGACGATGGTTACCACGAGGTACGCGATATGCATTCGGACACCTCCACTGCGCCCCCGATGCCGGATTCTTATCGGGCCCTATTGTCGCACCTTGGGATGCGTTGATTCCGGAGCAACGAAGACCTGGATGGTCCCGTGGAAGAGCGGCCCTTCAGGGCCGCGTCGTGGGACGACAGAGATATCGGGCTTGAGCCCCAGTGGCGCCACTGGGCCTAAAGGCCGTCGTCGAGAGCGTCTAGAACGCGGCCCTGAAGGGCCGCTCTCTTCCACGGTGCCAGAAATGTCCGGCGAACTCGACGAACTGGCATCTGCTGAGAGGATTGCGATTAACGGCTTTAGCCTACAACGAAACCGGATGCCCCCTCGACTCCTGCTGCGTCCCCACGGTAAGCTAAATCGTTTTGTTGCGGAGGGCGCACGAATGCAAGAGGCAGTTGCCAAGCTTTGGCCGGAGATCCAATGGATCGAAGACAAGAAACTGCGCAGCCAGGTCACCCAGACCTGGGTCAAGGCGTTGGAGCGCAGCCCGCTGAAGCCCGACGATCTCAATCGCATTCCCTTTACCCTGCTGGTGCCGAACTGTCCGATCACTTTCATGGAGCACAAGCGCTGCGTGGTGCACATTGCGCGCCGGAGCGCCGAGGCCATGCAGGAATTCATGGGACGCGCCTTGCCCATCCACATGGATACCGTGATTGCGGGCGCCATCCTGGCGGATGTGGGCAAGCTACTGGAATACGAACTGGGCGCCGATGGCAAGAGCCGGCAGAGCGAGCGGGGAGAGGCGTTGCGGCATCCCTTTACCGGGGTCGCGCTGGCGCTCGAATGCGGCGTGCCGGATGCCGTCTGCCACATCATCGCCGCCCACGCCGCGGAAGGCGACCTGGTGAAGCGCACCACCGAGGCCTACATCGTGCATCACGCTGACTTCATGGCGTATTTGCCCTTCAAGAATCCTAAAAATATTCAGCTCAAATAGGAGACACAGACTTGGCCACGAAAGAAGCAGGCGGCAAAGAAACCATCACCGCTGGAATGTCGCGCTGGGCTGCCGGTCTGAGCTATCCGCAGCTTTCGCAGGAAGCCGTCTACCAGGCGAAGCGCTTTCTGCTCGATTCCGTCGGCTGCGCGCTGGGCGGATATCAGCAGCACGATGTGAAGATCGCGCTGGCCGTGCTCGATGAGATTGCCGGACGCGGGGCGGCGACGGTGATTGGCACGGGCAAACGCATCGATCCGGTTTCGGCGTCATTGGCCAATGGGCTGATGATCCGTTGCATGGATTACAACGACATTTACTGGAAGCAGGACCCTTCGCATCCGTCGGATATTTTCCCCGCCGCTCTGGCCGGCTGCGAGCGCGCAAAAGGCGATGGTAAAGAATTGATCGTAGGGCTCGTTCTGGGGCACGAGTTCGAGATGCGTTTCTGCGAAGCCGCTTTCCCCGGGATTCGCGAACGCGGCTGGCATCACGCTACCCTGACGGCGTTTGTCTCGCCGATTGTCGCGGGCCGCGTCATGCGTCTGGGGTGGGAGCAGATCCAGCACGCCATCGGCATTTCGGCCAGCCGGCATGCGACCCTGGGCGCGGTCACCGCCGGCAAGCTGACCATGATGAAGAACACCGTCGACCCCATGGCCACGCAGAGCGGAGTGCTGGCGGCGTTGCTGGCCGAGAAAGGCTACACCGGCCCCGAACACGTTGTGGATGGCAAGGAAGGCCTGACCCATTGTTTCGGTCCATCGTGGAAATTGAATCTGCTGACCGATGGATTGGGCGAATCCTGGCGGATTACGCAGTGCGGCATGAAGGCGTTTCCCACCGAGGCGCTTACCCACACTCCGATTTCAGCGGTGCTCGATATCGTCAAATCGAACGACCTGAAGCCGGAGCAGGTCGAGAAAGTCCAGATTCGCTCGCTGGCGCGGGCTGCCGACATTCTTTCTGATCCCAGCAAGTATGATCCGCGGACGAAAGAGACGGCCGATCACTCGCTGCCCTACGTGATCGCGGCGGCGATTGCCGAGCGGCAGGTTACGCCGGTGCAGTTTGAAATGAATAAGATCATGGATCCCACCATCCGGGCGCAGCTGAAAAAAGTCGAGGTGGTGGCCGATCCCGAGATCGAGAAAGTTTTCCCGGCGCTGCAGCGCGTGATCGTAAATCTGACGACCACCGACGGGCGGACGTTCAGCAAGCAGCTGGACTATCCCAAGGGCGATCCGCGCAACCCGCTCTCCGATGCTGAAGTGGAAGAGAAGTTTGCCGCGCTGGCGGACGGAGTACTGTCGGAAGGAGCGCAGAAAAAGCTGAAGAATGCGATCTGGAACCTGGAGAAGCTGGGTTCGGTGAGCCAGCTGATGGCACTGATGAAGGCGGATGTAAAAGCGGTATCGGGCAGACCGGTGTCAAAGACATCAAAGAAGAAGTCGAACAAGAAAACGAAAAGCCGGCGATAGCGATTCCATCGATCGCCAGAGCGATAGCCGCGAAGCGGCGAAAGAATAAAGCCCAGGGCGCAAGCCCTGGGTAGAAAGCGGACGCGACGCAGCCCTGAAAGGGCGAAAGAAACCAGCGCCGAAGGCGCATCACATCTGGACGCCCAAGGAAAAGATATGAACGTCCAGGATTTGAAACAGTAGACGAAATGACGGACGACTTCACCAGAGCGACTGCGGCCGCGCGCTTCCTGCTGTCGCAGACTGCGCTGCAACCCAAAATCGGCCTGGTGCTGGGTTCGGGTCTTGGAGGATTCGCTGACCAACTCTCCGACGCCACGCGGATTCCCTACACGAATATTCCTTTCTTCCCCCGGTCGACCGCAGTGGGACACGCCGGGCAGATGGTGATCGGGAACGCCGCCGGAATCCCGGTCGCGGTGATGCAGGGGCGGGTGCACTTGTACGAAGGCTACTCTGCCCAGGAAGTCACTTTCCCCATGCGGGTGTTTGATTGCATGAATATCCGCGCCGTTGTTCTTACCAACGCGGCCGGCGGCATCAACCTGGAGTACAAACAGGGCGCGCTGGTCGTGCTCAATGACCACATAAATCTGCAGGCGCACAATCCCCTGATCGGTGCGAACGACGAGCGCTTCGGCCCGCGCTTCCCGGACATGACGCAGGCCTATTGGAAGCCTTATCGCGAGATCGCGCTGGCGGCCGCGAAACAGGCGGGCAAAACGCTCTACCAGGGCGTATACGCAGGAGTGCTGGGACCGAACTACGAGACTCCGGCAGAGATTCGCTACCTGCGGACGATTGGCGCAGACCTGGTAGGGATGTCGACCGTCCTGGAAGTGATTGCGGCGCGCCACATGGGAATGAAAGTGCTGGCGATTTCCTGCGTGACCAACATGGCTGCTGGAATTCTCGACCAGGTCATCCATCACGAAGAAGTGCTCGAGACCGGGGAGCGGGTGAAAGGTGATTTCGTCGCCCTGGTGCGGGCGGTGCTGCCGGAGATCGCAAAGGACGTGGATGTGGCGCCCAATTCTTAAAGCTGGTGGTCGGAAACCGACAATGCTGCGGGCCGCAAGCAGCCCTACTGGAACGCCGAGGCCACCATGCTCATGCATTCCGGCAGCGTCTCCGCCCCCGACCAACAATGATACGAATTGTCCGCTTCGACTAACGAATTGCCGCTTTGATCATGCTGACCCGTTCCCCCAGACTTCCGGGCTCGACTGAGACCAGTTCGAAGCCGAAGTCGCGGTAAGTCTCTTCGTGAATTTTCTCAAAGCGCACCGTTTCCTCAAAGCTGATACGCCGCGCTTCGGTAGGGGTGACGAAGCCAAGATTGCGAATGAAGAAGACCTGGTGTTCGTAGATTGCTTCTTTTTTGATGCGCTCCAGTTCGCTGGCGAGAAAGGGTGAAAAAGGGTGTCCGAGGTAGACTGCCAGCGCCGCGGTACAGACCGCGCAACGGTCATGAAACTGAACCGCATCGGGTTGATGAGACGCCCGGACCTGGCGGTCCCTCTGCAGCTGAGCGATTGCGTCAATGAACCAGGAATGCGTCCAGGGTTGAACCGTTCCCTGGGCTTGCGCGGCGGCGATGACGTCCGTAGCTGCCTCTTCGACTACGCTGAACCCGTCGAGCTCTAATGACGGATGATCGCTGTCTTCCCCGCACCCGGAGCCCCGGTGATGATGAACCTTCTCATGCGGTTTCGTTTTCAGGGACTGTGCCTGATCCGGGAAAATGTTCAGAAAGTCGTCTGCCCTTGCCCCAGATCAGATCTTTCTGCAACGCATCTCTGACGCAGGGCACCAGTCTTCCAGGAAAGGGCGCGCGGGCGAGTCGCCCGCGGCCACACGGTCCTTCTGCCACACCATCCTTCTGCCGGGCCGCTATCAGTTTTTCGGCCGGGAAAAGAAGATCGGAGTTGGCGGCTTGATGGAGTAGACGGTTGCGAAGCTGCCCTGGTTGAGTGCCAAACCCATATTGCCGCGGGAGTTGATGTAGAGCAGGGGCTTCTTCAGAGGAACGTCGCTGAAAGTTCCGACGAAAGGGAATTCCATCCCGGTCTTGCCAATAGTGATGTGCACAATCTGCCCATGGGTGTAGCCCAGCTTGAGAAAATCATCGCTGCTGACGTCGGTCACGAGGTTGCCGAACGGGCCATCTGTGGCAAGGACTTCGCCACTGAGGCCACGTTCGTCGAGCCGCGGCGCTGCGAGATCGAGCCGAACCAGCGCACTCGCTGCCAGCTCGGGTCCAACCTTCGTCCAGTCGGCGCCATGGGCCAGGTGGGCGCCGACCGGGGAAAAAATATCGCGCCCGTGGAAAGTTGACGACAATGCCGTCCCGATCATCCAGTCGCGGTTTGTGATTTCGCGCACGGCCTCGATCCCGTCGCGGTCCTGCACCAGGGTCATCAATCCGTTGTCGGGCAGCACGAAATATTGGCCGCGCTTCGACTTCACCACCACCGCTTTACGGGTACTTCCCACGGTCGGATCGATGACGACAACGAATACCGTGCCCGAGGGGAAGTATGGACTTGCGCCGTAAAGGAAGCGGGCGCCGTCCAGGATGGAGAATGGCGTGACCTGGTGGGTGAGGTCCACGATGCGCAGTTCGGGCGCGATCGAATACATCACGCCTTTGCACAGCGCCACCGAGTCGTCCACGACGCCGAAGTCGGTCATGAAGACGACCGTGGGCGGGGCGGGCGTTGTAGTTTGGGCTGCGATCGTCCGGCCGGAGATGCACAAGAGCAAAAAGAATCCGAGAACAAATTGGAATACGCGACGGTTCATAGGATTTGTGATCCAGGAAACGTAAAGTAGTTTACTGAAGCTCAAAGAAGATGCAAGACAGAGACCCAAACTCGGTGCTGGCCGGGTTCGAGGCATTCCTTCAGATACGAGTTGTCATCCTGAGCGGAGCAAACCGATTCGCTCGCGAATCGGTTTGTGGAGTCGAAGGAGCCCTATGAGCTTCCAATCGTCGATGCTGGTCCCGCGTCCGCTGAGTGCAGCCCCGCCCAGGAAAGCCGCGCCGGTGGACAGGGTAGGGGTCCTTCGACTGCGTCAATCCATTCGCAAGCGAATGGATTGGACTCCGCTCAGGATGACAAGGTGTAGGGGACTGCTCAGAACTGCGCCGCTGCCAAGCGGAGTCGAGGGACCATGAGCTTCCAACCGTCGGTGCTTGTTTCGCGTCCGCTGAGTGCAGCCCACTCAGGAAATCCGCGCCAGTGCATAGGGTAAGGGGTCCTTCGACTGCGTCAATCCATTCGCAAGCGAATGGATTGCACTGCGCTCAGGATGACGGGGTATGGGGACTCGATTTCAACTGGTTGCCCGCCTCCAGTGTCGCCCGTCTATAATCCCTCAGTGCTGTACTCATAACCCAGGAGGTAAGCATGTCCTCGGCCATCCCCGAAAAATATCGTGATCTGTTTAATAAGCGCGCCTTCGCCAGCCTGGGCACGCTCATGCCCGACGGGCGTCCTCAGGTGACGCCGGTGTGGTGCGATCTGGAAGGCGATCTGGTGCTTTTCAATTCCGCCAAAGGCCGTCAGAAGGATAAGAACGTGCGCCGCGACCCGCGGGTGGCGCTGGTTATTGTTGATCCGGACAATCCCTACCGGTATCTTGAAATTCGTGGCCGGGTGGTTGAAATCACCGAAGAGGGCGCTGACGCTCACATCGACAAGATGGCGAAGAAGTATCTGGGCGTGGACAAATATCCTTACCGGCAGCCCACCGAAGTGCGCGTGATTTACAAGATTCAGCCGGAACATACGACCATGATGGGCTGATGGTGCTGGTGGACCGATCATGATTGCCTGATGAATCGCGAGGGCGGGACGCCCTCGGGACAGCCGGCGGGACGCCGGCGCTACCGGAATCTAACTCATATGCCGACTGCACAGACCGACACTTCCACACTCGATATTGTCCGCGTGCGTTCTCAGTTTCCTTCGTTGTCCCAGATGGTGGCGGGGCAGCCTGCGGTTTTTCTCGATGGCCCCGGAGGCACCCAGGTGCCGCAGCGCGTGATAGACGCGATCAGCGACTATCTGAAGAACTCGAACGCCAACACCCATGGCGCCTACGCCACCAGCCGGCGCACCGACGCCGTCGTCGCCGAGGCCCGCGCCGCCATGGCGGATTTTTTCGGCTGCGACCACGATGAAGTGGTCTTCGGTCCCAACATGACCACGCTGACCTTCGCCATCAGCCGCTCGATCGGGCGCGAACTGGGGCCGGGCGACGAAATTCTGCTTACCCACCTGGATCACGACGCCAACGTTTCTCCCTGGCGCGCGCTGGAGGAGCGCGGCGTGACCATTCGCTTCGCCGATATCCATTTCGCGGAGGCCAATGAAGACGACTGCACCCTCAACATGGCCGACCTGGCGCAGAAGATCAGCAGCCGGACCCGGGTGGTGGCGGTGGGCTACGCCTCGAATGCGGTGGGCACGATCAACGATGTGAAGGAAATTGTCCGGCTGGCCCATAAGAAGGGCGCGCTGGCGTACATCGATGCGGTGCACTACGCGCCCCACGGTCCGATTGATGTCCGCGCGCTGGATTGCGATTTCCTGGTGTGTTCGAGCTATAAGTTTTTCGGGCCGCATATGGGGATTCTCTACGGCAAGCGCGAGCACCTGCAGCGCCTGCAGCCCTACAAGGTTCGCGCCAACAGCAACGCCATCCCTTGCCGCTGGGAATGGGGCACGCTGAATCATGAATGCATCGCTGGAATCACCGCCTGCGTCGACTACCTGGCCGATCTGGGACGCCAGGCGGACCCAGCGGCTTCCACTCGCCGTGCCGCGCTGCTGGCGGCGTACAGCGCCATTCAGCAATACGAACGCGGGTTGGCGGAAACTCTGATCAGCGGATTGCTGGCCATTCCGGGGCTGAAGTTTTACGGCATCCGCGATGTCGCGAAACTCGACCGGCGTTGTCCGACGGTTGCGGTGCGCATCGCGGGCCACACTCCGCTGGAACTGGCCACCAAATTAGGTGATCGCGGTTTCTTTACCTGGGACGGCAACTACTACGCGCTGAATCTCAGCGAGCGGCTCGACGTGGAGAAGGATGGCGGCTTCCTGCGCATCGGGCTGGCGCATTACAACACCGCCGAGGAAGTGCATAGATTTCTGAGCGCCCTGCGGGAGATTGCAGGCTAGCTACGGCTTTTCTCTTCTATCCCTTTTCTTTATCCCTATTCCTATGCCTTTTCCGGGCGGGGTATCTCGAGAACCTGATCGCCTTTTCCGATCAGGGCGATGCTTGCCATTCCGATAAAAAGGCCGTGCTCGACCACTCCGGGCGTGGTTTCTAGCTTGCGGGCGAGCGCGGGGGGATCGGGAATCTGGCCGAAATAACAGTCGAGAATGTGATTGCCTTCGTCGGTGATGAACTTGCGGCCGGAGGCGTCGGCGCGGACTTTGACCTCGGCTCCCATGGCGGCAATCTTTTTCGCCACCAGGGCTTCGGCAAATTTGATGACTTCGACCGGGACGGGAAATCTGCCCAGCACCGGCACCTGCTTGGAGGAATCGGCGATGATCACAAATTTCCGGCTCGCTGAGGCCACGATTTTCTCGCGCAGCAGCGCCCCGCCCCCGCCCTTGATCAATCGCAGTTGCGGGTCGCACTCATCCGCGCCGTCGATGGTGACGTCGATGTCCTGAACTTCATCGAGCGTGGTGAGCGGTATGCCCAGGCTGGCCGCCAGCTCCTGGGTGTGAACCGACGTGGGGATACCGCGAATCTTCAGGCCGGCCCGCACTCGTTCGCCGAGGAAGTGGACCGCGTAGACGGCGGTCGATCCCGTTCCCAGGCCGACGATATCGCCATCGCGCACGAATTGCAGGCTGGCCCGCGCCGCAACTTCTTTTTCCCGGTCATTCGCCATAGGGGCGATCCTCGCGACCGATACTCTACCGCGTTCCGGGTCGGCGCACCACTGCCGCGCAAACTCGAGCGAAGGCCGGTCGCCCTGATGCGCCCGCCAGGAGTAACCTTTAGGGATTGCACCCGCATCAATAATTGTTGGAAGACGCCGCGCTTCACGCGAAGACTGGGATTGCCGTGATTTGGTTGAAAGAAAGCCCCTGCAATAAATCTTTGAGCCGGAAAGTTCGGAACTCGATTCTTGGCCCTGCGATCCTGGCCTGGCTGGGCCTGGTTCTCTGCGTCGGCCCCGCTCTGGCCGAGTCTCAGCAACCCGCGGTTATCGACGGAATACAGGGCGGTTCCCCGGGTTCGCCTGGAGCTTCAACGGGTGCGCAGCAGCCCGATCCGCGATTGCCGGGAAACATCAGCGGGACCGTGATTGATCGCACGGGAGCCGTTGTAGCCGGGTGCCGGGTGCGGCTTACGCGTCCGAATCAGTCCTCGAGCCTGGAAGCTCGATCCGGCGACAATGGGCAATTCTCTTTTGCCAACGTTTCTCCCGGGCCCTTCCAGCTCACCGTCACCTCACCCGGCTTCGCCCCGCAGACAGCGTCTGGAATTTTGCACCCGGGGGAGACCTACATCGTGCCGCCGGTCGGGTTGACGGTTGCGACCGCGCTCACGGAAGTGCAGGTGGGGCTCTCCACGGTGGAAGTGGCGCAGGAGCAGGTGCGGGATGAAGAAAAGCAGCGAGTGCTCGGCTTCGTGCCCAATTTCTATGTCACCTACGTCCCCCATGCGGCGCCTCTCAACTCGAAGCAAAAGTTCACGCTGGCCTGGAAGACCACGATCGATCCAGTCACCTTCGCATTGGTCGGGGTAATCGCGGGAATTCAGCAGGCGCAAAATTCTTTCAGCGGATACGGGCAGGGGGCGGCAGGCTACGGCAAACGCTACGGCGCATCGTATGCCGACCTGGTTTCCGGCACGTTCATCGGAAGCGCCATCCTGCCGTCGCTGCTGAAACAGGATCCGCGTTATTTCTATAAAGGCACAGGCAGCAAGCGGTCGCGGATTCTGTATGCGATTGCCGGCGCGGTGATTTGCAAAGGCGACAATGGCAAGTGGCAGCCCAATTACTCGAGCGTGCTGGGCAATCTGGCTGCCGGGGGGCTCTCCTACCTTTACTATCCGGCGAAATCTCGCGATGGAGTGGGATTAACCTTCGAAAGCGGGGCTATCGGGATTGGCGCGACCGCCGGTGCCAATCTGATCCAGGAATTTCTCATCCGCAAGCTGACGCCGAAAGTTCCCCCTACCGATCCGGCCAAACCATAAAGCCCGACTGATGTTTCAGGCCGTTACCTGGATCAGGGGCTTCGTCCGTTCCAAGACTTCGCCAATTTCGACGGCCGGAACTCCTCCGGCCTGCAGAAGCTCCACGAGTTCCTGCGAACTTTCGGGCGCGACAGCGATCAACAGGCCGCCGGCGGTTTGCGGATCGAACAGGATGGTCCTGAGCTCATCTTCGATTCCTTCTTCATACTCAACCACGCATTCGGCAAAGTCCCGGTTGTTTTTAAGTCCGCCGGGGATGCTGCCGGCTCGAATGCAATCCTCAGCGCCTTCGAGTACCGGGATTCGATGGAGGCGGAAGCGTAGAGAAGCGTTCGATGCCAGGGCCATTTCGCGGGCGTGGCCGATCAGGCCGAAGCCGGTGATGTCGGTCAGGGAGTGGACGGGAAGGCCTGCCGAGCTTCGCTCGGCCTGGTCGGGTCGGAGACCCGCCCCCACACGGTCTGTGGTTGCGCAGAATGCGGTGATGATTTCGCTGGCGATCTTGTTCAGGGTGGTCATTGATCGGGTCGCGGCGTCGATCCAGGATTGCCTCGCGGTTCCGTTCTTGATCGCGGTGGAGATGACGCCGGTGCCCAGCGCCTTGGTGAACAGCAACCGGTCGCCAGGGTGGGCGCCGCCATTGGTAAAGACCCGGGCGGGATCGATCAGGCCGGTGACGGAATATCCGAACTTGGTTTCTTCGTCGCGGATGCTGTGGCCGCCCACCACGGTGCAGCTGGCTTCCATCATTTTCGAAAGGCCGCCGGCCAGGATTTGCTCCAAAACTTCCAGGTCGCCTTTTGCCGGAAAACACACATGAGCCAGCGCGGTGATGGGACGGCCTCCCATGGAGTAAACGTCGCTCAAGGCGTTGGTGGCGGCGATCTGGCCGAAGGTGTAAGGATCGTCGACCATGGGCGTGAAGAAGTCGACGGTCTGCACCAGGGCAAGGTCGGGAGTAATTCTGTAAACGCCGGCGTCATCGGCGTGATCGAAGCCGACCAGAACGTTGGGATCATGCTGGCGCGGCAGCTTTCCCAGGACTTTGTCCAGGATGGCGGGGCTTAGCTTGGAGGCGCAGCCGCCGGCTTTGACGGTCTCGGTCAGGCGGATACTTTTGACGTCGGGCATGGGGACATTCTAGAAGAAATTGCCGAATTTCAGGATTTTCGAAATGACGAATTGAAAGACCGAAGGATATCAGGGGCGTAAATCCCTCAATCCGCAAATCCGACGATCCGTAAATCCGCAAATCCGACAATTTGAAAATTACTTCACGGCCACATCCGTCACTCGAAGCTCGGGATACTCGTGGTTCCAGTCGGCGGTGACGTGCTCGAAGATGAGGCGAAATGGTTTGCTCTGGGACGGGGCCAGGGGGGCGACCGCGAGGTCGACCGCCTCGGGGTACGGTCCGCCGGTCTGGAGAATGCGCAGCGCGACGTCTTCGGCCTGGACGACCTGGCCGAGTGAATCTTTGAAAGTGACGTTTACTGTAGCTCGGCTGACGGTCTTGTCTCCGGCATTGCTGACTGTGCCGTCAAGGTAAGTTACCGTTGACCCCACAAAGTTTTCCGCCGCGCTCATCTTCATATCAGAGAATTTTATGTTGGCGGCGTAGGGAGGGGGGGCATCTGCAATCTTTGAATCAGTGCGCAACAGCAGGGAAGCACTTACCACCACGATGACCACGAGCGCCACGCCGAACACGATGGGAAGCCAACTGGAGTTGCGGTCGTCCGTCGGCGTGACTGGCGAGGGCTGGAGCAGACTTCCCATGGGGAGATTGTACTCTCGGAAACAAAGAGGACTTTAGCGTGACTGGCGTCATCCTGAAGGACTCAGTCCTGAAGGATCTGGCGCGAGGCTGATGTGCACCTTGCCCGCAATTGAGCCGCTTCGCGGCAGATCCTTCACCCGGCTAAAGCCGGGGTTCAGGCTGACGCATCGCGTTCACTCGCCCCCGACAATCAGGCCGTCGATGCGAATGGTTGGGCACGCCATGGCGCTGCGAAATTCGAGATCGCTGGCAATTTCGGAAATGTTGAAGAACATCTCTTTCAGATTTCCGGCGACCGTGATCTCTTCGACCGGATACGCCAGCTCGCCGCCAGAAATCCATAGCCCCGACGCGCCCCGGGAATAATCGCCGGTGACAAGGTTGGCGCCATGGCCGAGAAATTCAGTGACATACAAGCCTTCGGGGATGCTGGCAATCAGTTCCTGCGCAGTTTTCTTCCCGGGCTGCAGAAAATAATTTCCCGGACCGATTCCCGGAGTGCCCGCCAGTCCGCGAGAGGCGTTGCCGGTGGTCTGCAGGCCGAGTTTTTTGGCCGTATAGGTGTTAAGGAGATAAGACTTCAGCATACCGTTTTCGATGACCACGGTGCGCCGGGTCGGGATGCCTTCGCCATCGAAGGGAGAGGTGCCGAAGCCTCCGATCATGGTTCCATCGTCAATCACAGTGACCTGGTCGCCGGCGATCTTCTGGCCCAGCTTGCCTGCCAGGAATGACGCGCCGCGATACACCGAGTCGCCGTTGATGCCTTCAAAAATGTGTCCGAGGATGGACGTGGCCACCATGGGATCGAGCACGACGGGAACCTGCGCGGTCTTGACTTTGCGCCCGCCCAGGCGCCTTAACGTGCGCTGGGCCGCGATCTTCCCCACTTCTTCGGGAGAATCCAGTCGGCCCAGATTGCGCGCGACAGAGAACCAGTAATCGCGCTGCATGGCGCCGTTTTCCGACTGCGCGATGGGCACGGCGGCAACCGAACAGTACGACCTGCGGTACTCGCCCACAAATCCGTGAGAGTTAGCCAGCACTTTGTGGCCGGTGGCGGCGTCGAACGACCCGCCTTCAGAATTCTTGATGCGCGGGTCGTAGTCGAGTGCGGCTTTCTCGGCGCGGCGGGCATAGTCGATGCGCTCCGGGCCAGGCAGTGAGTAGACATCCGGGGAATACAGATCGAGATCGCCGGCGAGCGAGCCCAGCTGTGAGGCCTCCGGAATGCCGCTGAAGGGATCTTCCGAAGTGATTTTCGCCAGCTCCAGCGCCGACTTCAGCATGCGATCGAGAGCTTCGCGCGAAAAATCGCTGGAATACGTGCTGGCGGAGCGCTGACCCTGAAAGACCCGCACGCCAATGGAACGGGAGCCGGCTTCTTTCAGGGTCTCGACCTGGCCCAGGCGAACCAGCGTGGAGAATTCGTCACCCTCGCGGACTACACATTCGGCGGCGGTGGCGCCTCCGGACATGGCGCGGCGGACGATGTCCTGCGCCAGATCACGAAGATCAGTTTTCAGTTTCTGGTTGTCAGTTTCCAGTTGAGTTTGAGTCATAGAAAATACGTCAACCACGGAGACACGGAGTCGCAGAGTAATTCTTCTTTTCTCGTTTTTTTCTGTGACTCCGTGTCTCCGTGGTGAATGTGTCCTACTGCATGAAGCCGCCGGGATCTTTCTTTGCCGTTCCGCCGACGGTCAGGCGGTCAACTTTGAGCGTGGGAATGCCGACTCCGACGGGTACCGCTTGTCCGTCTTTGCCGCAGGTGCCGACCCCTTCATCGAGTTTCAGATCGTTGCCGACCATGGAGACGCGAGTGAGGACGTCGGGGCCGTTGCCGATCAGCGTCGCACCTTTGATGGGGGCGGTGACATGGCCGTCCTCGATCAGATAGGCCTCGGATGCGGAGAAAACAAACTTTCCGCTGGTGATGTCCACTTGTCCGCCGCCGAAGTTTACCGCGTACACGCCATGCTTGACGGAGCGGATGATGTCTTCGGGATCGTCCTGCCCGGCCAGCATGTAGGTATTGGTCATGCGCGGCATGGGAATGTGTTCGTAGCTTTCCCGACGGCCATTGCCGGTGTCGGCCATGCCCATCAGCCGGGATGAGAGTTTGTCGCTCAAGTATCCCTTAAGAATTCCTTTTTCGATGAGGACGGTGTTCTGGGTGGGCTGGCCTTCGTCATCCACATTGAGCGAGCCGCGACGCCAGGGCATGGTGCCGTTATCGACCACGGTGCATTTTTCGCTGGCGACACGCTTGCCGATGAGTCCGGCAAACGCCGAGGTCTGCTTGCGATTGAAGTCGGCTTCGAGCCCGTGGCCCACAGCTTCGTGCAGCAGCACGCCCGGCCAGCCCGGGCCGAGCACGACTTCCATTTCGCCGGCTGGGGCTTCGCGCGCATCGAGTTGCAGGATCGCCTGGCGCGCCGCTTCCCGGGCGAAATATTCGGGAGTCTTTTCCCCGAAGAAGAAGTCGAGAGCAACCCGTCCGCCGCCGCCGGAGCTGCCGCGGGCGGAGTTTCCTTCAATCTTGGCGATGCAAGAGACGCTCATGCGGGCCAGAGGCTGGGAATCTTCCGCGAACGTGCCGTCAGAACCCACCACCAGAATATTGCGCAGTTCGTCGGAATAACTGGCGCGAACTTCCTTGATGCGCGGATCGTAGGCGCGGGCTGACGCGTCGGCGCGCATCACCAATTCCACTTTGGCGGTAATTTCAGCGTCCACCGAAGGCAGGGTTACCGGGTAAAGACTGCGAGCCGGCTTTTCCTGGAATCCCACGACCGGAGTCTTCGAGGGGCCGCTGGCGATCAGGGCGGCGGTGCGGGCGGCGTGCAATATGCGTTCTGACGAAAGATCGTCAGTGTAAGCGTAGCCGGTTCGCTCGCCGACCACTACACGAACCCCGCATCCGGCAGAGATCCCCTGGGAGGCTGATTTCACCATGGACTCGTCCACCATCAGTGAGGTGGACGAGAGGTACTCGAAATAAAGATCGGCGTACTCGCCGCCGGCCGAGAGGGCCGCTGCCAGGTAGCGCTCGAGGTCATGTTCCGTGAGGCCGTAGTGCTGAAAAAAGAAGCGATTTTTGTCCACAGTGGTTAGATGTCCTTGAACGGGGAAAGACTCCCGGGGTTCCTCCATTATCCCACAGGGTTTGGCGAGGGCTGGGTTGGCTTGCGTGGACCGTGGTGATGGTCATCCGTCACAGACAGCCAGTTACGAAAGATGAAAGCATTCTAACCATGACACCCGAGGCCCTGGCTCGTACCGTAGAGGACTTTCTCGCAGGAGCGCGGGACGCCGTCGTGCTCGATGACGGCGCCGCCGTGTTTGACCTGGCGCAGGCGAAGTATTCCATTTCCGGCGAGCACAACAAGTGTCTGCTTCACCTTTGGTCGGCGGAGCGGAACCTGGTTCGGCGAGTGCTCGACGTCGAAATCAAGCATGAAGTGCTGCGGCTGGCGGTGCAACGGCTGGGGCAAACGCGTCCCGGCAAACTGGAAATCTGCCGGCAGCGCGACCGGCGCACGCCGACCGCGAAACGGGCCGCGCGCCTGGCCTACCAACGCAGCCTGCAGCGCACCCTGGAGCGTCGTTTTCCCGCCTGGGTTGCATCACGGCTCACTACGTCCGCGGACCTGGAGCGATCGTTTGGTCCGGTCTATGCCCGTGGACTTCTGCGCCGGGGGCAGTCCGGCTTTGCGGTGCTGGGCGTGAATCCGCAAGAGACCCAGTCTTCAATTGACGCTGCCCTGACCTTCGGCATCTTGTGGCTCGACGCCTGCCGCCTGGCGCAAGCGGGCAAAGTGGTCGTCGAAGGCCTGAAACTGTTTTTGCCCGCGGGCACTTCGGCGCTGACCCGCGAGCGTATGGCGCATTTACACCCTGACGCAGCCAAATGGCAGCTCTACGAATTGGAAGATCGCGAACAGCAGCTCAAGGAAATCGAGGTTTCAGATGGCGGCAACGTCAGGACCCGGCTGGTCCACCGGACCGACGAAGTCGAAGCCGCGGAGCGTTTCGCAGCAGCCATTGGACGGGTTCGGGAGCTGATGCCGGAAGCCGAAATGGCGGTCATTTCGGCGGCCGAGATCGCCTTCCGCTGCCGTGGACTGGAATTTGCCAAGGCACGCATGGCCCACCATCTCGGCTCGCTCCGCAGCACCCCCGAGATCGCGTTTGGAGTGGGCGCGGATGAGCGCGTGCTGAGCGAACAGAACGGGGCCGTCTTCCGCCGCCTGGTGCACAGCGTGGGCGAAGTGCGTCATGCCGGAGGGCCGCGAGATCACGCCCTCTGGCGGTTGCATCCCGAGCGCTGGCTGGAATCGCTGGTGGTGCAAGACGTAAGCGAAGTGGACGAGCGGCTGGATGCTTCGGAGCTTTATTCCCAGGTGCCGGCATTCTCGGCCTCGGACCGCGCCATGATTGATGTCCTCACCAGCACGCGCGAGGGCAGGCTGGCGGTGGTGGAGCTGAAGGCCGACGAAGATATCCACCTGCCCCTGCAAGGCCTGGATTACTGGTCGCGGGTGGCCTGGCACCATGCTCGGGGCGAGTTCCAGCGCTTCGGATATTTTCCCCGGCGGGAATTGTCACGGGAACGGCCGTTGCTGTTTCTGGTGGCTCCCGCGCTGCATGTGCATCCCGCCACCGACACATTGCTGCACTATATTTCTGCGGAAGTCGATTGGGTGGTCGTGGGTATCGATGAGCGCTGGCGGGACGGAGTCAGGGCGGTGTTCCGCAAACGGCCGCGAGACATGGAACTGAAGCGCGATCCTCGATCGAGAGACTGTGCGTGAGTAGCGCCGGCATCCCGCCGGCGCTGCTTTGCTGCGGCTACTTCTCCGGCCAGGCTTCCAGCAAACGGCGAATGTCCACCAGTTGGCCCAGGTGATAGGCATTATGGTCGGCCACCAGCAAAGCTTCGCGCAGGATGGTCTGACCGTCGCCCCAGGGAATGCGCGCGTGCAGATCAGTTTTCGAATTGGCCACCAGGTCCTGCATCGTCTTCAGATCCTGGCGAAATTTCCTGATGCTGGTATTCCAGGCGGCAGAGTTGGGAGGAGCGTCGCCATCCGGCCAGTAGCCCCCGGGCCAATCAGGCGAAACATGCTTCCGGCTCCGGCTGAATTCGAGGATGTCGTGCTGAGCGATGCGCATGTGCTCCAGCAGCATCCATGGAGAGTGCGGCAAGCCCGCGGGTTTTCGTCCGCGCAAGTCAGCCGGGATGTCTGCGATTACTTCTTCAAACCGGGCGTGGGCGCTTCCGCCCTTCAGCAATTCAACCAGATGCCGGCGCAGGGAACTGTCGTGGTCGTTCTTCATGTTTTCCTTCTGGGCTCATGGAGGCACGGCGTCCCGCCCTCGATGCCCGCTTGCTCGCCTTCCCTAGTCGAAATCGATCTTCTCGAATCCCAGGCCTTGCAGCAGGCTGGTGATGGTTGAACTCGCGTTCTGTTGGGCCGTGCGCAGGATGCCGTCGGCCAGCGCCGCCTCCTGCAACTGGCGTTCAGCTTCTTGCCGCACTTGCGACTCCAGATTGGGGTCGGTGGGCACCAGCAGGCCAGTCTGGCGGGAGTACACGCGCGTCTTCGCGCCGTCGAGCCGCGTGCTGAATACCTGCGCGGCGGGAAGGTGCAAGTGAATCTGCCGGCCCTCCACTTTGACGTCGCCCGGTTTCAGGCTGGAGAAGTCAATACCGGCGACCACTTCTCCGTGAACCAGCAGCAGCAGGCGATCTCCGGCCAGGAAATCCGGGAAGATGGGATTTTCCTTGGCGCCGCTGACGATTTTGTCCATGGTGTAAACCACGGTCTCCAGGCGTTCGAGCCGCTGGATGCGATCCACCACCGTGGGCTGGCTTACATTAATGCTGAGGGTCCGGCCGGTCACGGCCGACCACATGTGGCTCAACAAGGCCGGGCCGGAATTCCTCGACAGTAACAGGAACCCGATCGCAGCCAGCACCAGCGCCCCGAGCAGCAGTCCGATGAAGAGGGCGGCCACAACCGAAGATCTGGCGGCTTTGGCAGGCTCTGGCATGGTGCAAGATTAACACCGCCAACGGGCAGGCGAGTAGGAACGAAAGTCTTTTCCGCTCATTATTTTAGAGGCACGAACCACGTTGGGACCGCCGCCCCGGCTGTCCTGCGGAGCGCAGCTCCGCGGTTTTTGTTTCCGCCGAAAACCGGGTCGAGCCGCGCTCGACTGGACCGCTCAGGGCAGCCCTCCCTGCGTGGTCTGAGGCGGCGCCCCAGATGCTTTGTGCAACGAAATGGTTGCATTTTTACGTCGCACCAAGGTAAGATGCACATTGAACGCAGCAGTTAAAGCGTTTAACTCGTCGCTGTACGCCCTTTCTTCCAAACGGTTCAAAACGTGGCCCAATAGTATGCGTGGGGTGACCCTAACTCGCCTCGCAACAGGTTCGGAGAGACCTTATGGCGTGGTACGCGTATTGCATCACTGAACAACAGACCCTAGCCAATGGAACCCGTTCTCGTCGCCCTTCGTTGCTGGAAGGGGTCCAAGGAGTAAATGCAGCCGCCGTCCTGGCCTATCCCAGCGGAGAATTCAACATCGTGGTCAGCGAGTACGAGCGCGATAACGTGCAGTTTGGGGAGAAAAACGTCCTTGAACATGCGCGCGTCGTGAGCATGTGTTTTCGCAGTGGAACGGTTTTGCCGTTTCGCTTTGGGACGATTTTCGACACCGACGACGCCTTGCGGCATGCCGTAAGGTCCAATCGCCGGACTTTCGGCCAGAGCGTGGCCCGGTTGCGCGGCAAGGCCGAGATGCATCTGAAGCTGAGAGTCAAGGATGGCTCGCTGCGCGAAGCCATGGCCGAGATCGTGCTGCCCGACACTGTGGGCGGCGATTACCTGATCAAGCTGCGAGAGAAGGCGTCGCAGGATCGCGAACGCCGGACCAAGGCCCGGGCGCTCTCGGTGCAAGTCCATAAGTTGTTCAATCCACTCGAAGAAGAGATCAGCTGTAAGCGAGTGGATTCAGACGGAATGTTGATCGATATTGCCCACCTGATTGATTCCAAATCCATTGAAAAATATCAGAATCGCTACAGCAGCGCCGCCAAGCAGCTGAAGAACTGCGAGCTGGCGATCAGCGGACCTTGGCCGCCGTATCACTTCCTGCCCGGCAAGCTACGGATGGTCGCGGGGAACTCCTAAGAGCTTCAGACCTCGGACATCGGACTTCAGAGCTCAGCGTTTTTTCTGACGTCCGAGGTCTGGGGTTCGAAGTCCAACGTACGGCGTCCGACGTCTGAGGTCCGACGTCCGAGGTCAGACCTTGCAGCGAAAGTGCAGGATTCTGCATTTCAACTTTGTTCCGCTGGCCTGTGATTTCCTCTTTCAGGACTGATCGAGTTCTAGCTAAGTGCATATATTGCAGCTGTTTGCCAACAGGCCGGCACTCGGCTGTCTGATTCCAGCGGTTTTGGCTGCGCAAATGCACTTGACCAGGCAACCAAAAGAGGCCGCTGATAAGCAATGACCTTCGCTCTCTGTTTTGTTCGAAATCTCTCTTGTTGCCGTTCCGGCCGCCGGATCGGCTCACCGCATCGCCATTCCTGACTTCAACCCTTCCACCATGCCTCTTTTACTAGTGGCCCCAGCAATGGGGCCATTTTTTTGGTTAGCTGGGACCTTGGCGGGACGGGCGGGACGCCCGTCCTCGAGCATTCATATGTTTTGTGTTGTGTTCGGCGTCCGAGGTCCGACGTCCGATGCCCGGTCCGATTCCAGCTAGTTATTACCGGGCAACTCCAGGTTGGATAAACTTGTCTACCTTTCTTATGAAGACTCTGCTTCGCGGCCTGGCCCTGGGCCTGCTGCTGTTCCTCTGCTCGCCCTCCATGGTGCGGGGCACAGATCGCGCAGCCGCGCACCCTTCCGGCGATGTGCTGCTGTCCACGATGCAACGGGAATTGCAGCGTGCGCAGACCAGACTGGGGCAGCTCGATCCCGCGCCCTACTTTACCAGCTACTCGGTGTATGACGAGGAAGGCACGGTGGTGGTCGGCGGGTTGGGCAGCCTGCTGAACTCCACCCAGTTTCACCGTCGCACCGGCGAAGTCACCATGCGAGTCGGGAACGCCGAACTCGACAACACGCATCAAGAGAGCCGGCCTTCCGGAATGAGTTCGGGGCTGATTCCGCTACAGGACGATCCCGACGCGGCGGCGCGGGTTTTATGGCAACTCACTTACCAGGAGTACCGCCAGGCGGCGCAGACTTACCTGAACGTCAAGACCGCAGCCGCCGTCCGCACTCAGGAGGAAGACACCTCGGCTGACTTTGCCGAAGCCAAGCCCGAGGTGCATCTGGACTACGCCATGCCGGCGTTCCACCTCGACCGCAAGGACTGGGAAGAGAAGGTCCGGCGCTACTCCAGCAATTTCCGCAAGTATCCCGAAATTTATTCCTCGGCGGTGATGGTGATCGGGGAGAAGACGCAGGTGCGTTTCGTTTCCACCGCCGGCGCGCAGCTAGTGACACCAGGGTCAATCATCCGCCTGATGATTGAGGCCGAGACCCGGGCGGACGATGGCATGGAATTGCTGCGGGTCGAGACTTTTCAGGCCGACACGCCGGATGGTCTCCCGGGTGAAGCTGAAATTGCCGCCAAGATCGACAAGATGGCTTCCGACCTGAAGGCCCTGCGCAGCGCGCCCACCGCCGAGCCTTTTGATGGGCCGGCGCTGCTTTCGGGACGGGCGGCCGCGGTTTTCTTTCACGAAGTGCTCGGCCATCGCCTGGAAGGCCACCGCCAGCGCGGCGATCAGGAAGGACAGACCTTTACCAAGAAAATTAATCAGCAGGTGCTGCCGCAGTTTCTCAGCGTGATTGACGATCCCACGCAGCGCCGCCTGAATGGCATGGACCTGGGCGGCTGGTACCAGTATGACGACGAGGGTGTTCCGGCGCAGCGGGTGGAAGTGATCAAAGATGGCATCCTCAGAAATTTTCTGATGTCCCGCATGCCGGTCAAGGGTTTCTCTGAGTCGAACGGGCACGGGCGCGCGCAAGCCGGACTGATGGCGACGGGACGGCAGGGCAATCTGATCGTCAGCTCGACCCATAGCGCGAAAGACTCCGAGATGCGGCAGAAACTGATTGACGAAATCAAGAAGCAGGGCAAACCGTACGGGTTGTACTTCGAAGACATTGAGGGCGGTTTCACCCTGACCACGCGGTCGCTGCCGCAGTCATTCCAGGTTTTGCCGGTGCTGGTGTGGAAGGTGTATCCCGATGGCCGTCCCGATGAACTGGTGCGGGGCGTGGACATCGTGGGAACGCCGCTGGCCGCGCTCAACCGGATTGAGATCACGGGAGAGAAGACGGAAGTGTTCAACGGCATCTGCGGAGCGGAATCGGGCAGCGTGCCGGTCTCAGCGGCATCGCCGGCGATGCTTTTCTCCGAAATGGAAGTGCAGAAGCGGGCGCATTCACACGTGCGGCCGCCGATTCTGCCGCCGCCAGTGTGGGAGAAAGGTGCGGGCGGCGGACCTCAGACTACGGACCTCGGACTTCGGACCTCAGACCTCGGACCTCAGACCCCGGCCTTCGGATCCCCGATCACCGGAAGGCAGCAATGATCCTCCGCGATTATCGACTTACGATTCTCGCTGCGGGACTGCTCGTCATGGCAAGTGCAGCCGGAGCGCAGACTCCGGCTCCTGACGGATCCGATGGAGGACGGGCGTCTCGCCCGTCTGGCCGGGCGGAGACGCCCGGCCTCCACGAGCCGAATGATCCCGTGCTGCGCGCCATGCTGGCGGAAATGCAGCGCTCCAAAAGTCAGCTCAAGCTGGCGGACGTGCCGGCGCCATATTACGTTGACTACCGGCTGATGGACGTGGATCAGTATGTGGCGGAAGCGGCGTTCGGCGCGCTGCGCACCTCGTTGCGAACCCGGGTGCGCATGCTGCGCATCGTGGTGCGGGTGGGCGACTACAAGCAGGACAGCTATTACGGTCAGGGAGAAGGCGTGGTTGAAGTGGGTCCGCTCGACGACGACGAAACCGGGATACGGCACCAGTTGTGGCTGGGCACCGACCGGGCGTATAAGGCGGCCTCCGAGGCCCTGACGGCCAAGCAGGCGGACCTCAAAAAATATTCTGTCGACCAGCAGGTGGACGACTTTGCCCACGCCTCGCCGGTGGGGCTGGTTGCACCCATTGCCCGGCTGGACTTTTCTCCCGAGGCCTGGCTGGCTACGCTGGAAGAGGCGTCCGGGCTTTACAAGAGCGACCCGCAGATCCAGTCGCTGAATGCTTCGCTGCGCTTCACTGTCGCCAACCGGTATTTCGTCAGCTCGGAAGGGGCGGTGGTCCGTACCGCCGACAGCTTTTACCAGGTGTTTGTCGGCGCCTACACCCAGGCCGCCGACGGCATGCGCCTGGACCGCTCGCACGGCTACCAGGTTCGGCAGATGAAGGACCTGCCGGCAAAAGCAGAGGTGCTATCGCGCACCCGCGAGTTGCTGACCAGTCTCAAGCAGCTGCGCGATGCGCCGGTCAGCGAAGAGGAGTATCGCGGCCCGGTGCTGCTCTCTGCGGATGCGGCCGCTGGCGTGATTTCCGAGCTGGTTGGACCGAACCTGCTAGGCAACCGTCCGCAGCTGGGACAGAACGCCCGCACGACCGGAGACTGGGCGAACAACTACAAGAGCCGGGTTCTCCCCGACTTTCTTTCCGTGGTGGACGATCCGACACTCACGACTTTCGAGGGCCACGCGCTGCTGGGCAACTATGAGGTGGACGACGAAGGCGTGAAGGCCAGCCGGGTCCCGCTGATCGAGAAGGGACAGCTGGTGAATTATGTGATGAGCCGCGCACCCATCCGGGATTTCCCCAGCTCCAACGGCCATGGGCGGGCATCGGTGACGGGCCCCCCCACGTCAAGCCTGGGAAACCTGATTGTCCAATCCTCCGAGCCTCTCAGCCGCGATGAACTCAAGAAGAAATTGATTGACGCCTGCAAGCAGCGCAACCTCCCGTATGGCTATTTCGTGGCGACGCTGGGCCCGCGCCTGACGCCGCGACTGCTTTACCGCGTCTCAACCCAGGACGGGCACGAGGAACTGGTGCGCGGCGCGGTATTTGGCGACCTGGATACGCGCGCGTTGCGCAATGACATCGTAGCCGCGGGCAAGGAATTCGACTCGGAAGACCGGCTTGATCCCATCCCGCAGAGTGTGGTGAGCCCGTCGTTGCTGTTCGATGAACTGGAAGTGAAGCGGGGCGATGTTCCCAAGCAGAAGCTGCCGGAATATCCGCCGCCGGCTGGAACCGAGTAAGCTGATGTGGGCGCGAGCGTCCTCGCTCGTGCGGTGCAAAACCTGTTCTGAATCTCGTACTGAGGTGATTCTTGATCGACCCACGAAGTGTGAGCCGCCTGCTGCTGCTGTCCGCGCTGATCGCCCCTTCTGTGCTGGCGCAGCAACCCAGGCCACGCGCCGATGCGGGCTACGAACGCCTGGAGGCTCCGGCCGCACCGCCTTTACCGGCTGCATTGCTGCAGGAGCTCACCACGATCCGCGACGCTGCCTTGACCGATGACTACGCCTACCAGCAGGTGGCGCACCTGACGGAAAATATCGGGCCGCGCCCGGTGGGATCTCCGCAGGCCCAGGCCGCCATCGAATATGTGGCCGGAGAAATGCGCAAGCTGGGTCTGGAAGTGCGTCTTGAGCCGGTGCAGGCCCGTCATTGGATACGCGGCGCGGAATCAGCCGAGCTGGTGGAGTATCCGGGACAGGCTCCGGGGAGCACGCAGAAGATTGTGCTGACCGCGCTGGGCGGAAATCATCCTACCCCGCCTGAGGGCATCACGGCGGACGTGGTTGTGGCCAATAGTTTCGCCGAGCTCGACCGCTTGGGGCGGCAGAATGTAGCCGGGAAGATCGTCCTGTTCAATGTGGCCTTCGACAAACAGAAGGCGGCCAATGGCTACGCTGGAGAGGCCTACGACGAAGCGGTTGTTTATCGCACGCTGGGAGCAAAAAGGGCAGCCGCCCTGGGCGCCGTGGCTGGGTTGGTCAGGTCAGTGGGCGGGGCTGACTATCGCCTGCCGCATACCGGAGGAAGCAGTGCAGCTGACATTCCGGCCGGTGCCGTGACCGCTGAAGACGCCGACCTGATCGCTCATCTCGCGTCTCAGGGCCGGGTGCGAATGCACGTCATTCTGACGTCCCAAACCGCGGAAGAAGTGACCACTTTCAACGTCGTGGGAGACCTGAAGGGCTCTGAACATCCGGAGCAGGTGGTGATTGTTTCCGGCCATCTCGATTCCTGGGACCTGGGGACGGGCGCCATTGATGACGCAGCCGGAGTGGCGGTCGCCATGGAAACGGCGCAATTGATGCAGCAGTTGCACCTGCGTCCCCAGCGGACTTTGCGAGTGATTGCCTGGATCGACGAAGAGAACCTGGGACGCGGCCATCTGGAATACGCCAAGACGCATGCGGCGGAGATCGGCCAGCATGTGGCGGCAATGGAAAGCGATCTGGGAGCGTCGCATCCTCTGGGCTTCCGCGCCAAGATCACGGCGGAGGCCGCGGCCCGGCTGCAACCGGTGTTGGACGTGCTGCGGCCCTCGGGGGCGAACCTCATCCTGCTCAGCGCCGATAGTCCAGAGGCCGACATCGAGCCCCTGGCCAAGCAGGGAGTGCCGGCTTTCGGCCTGTTGCAGGACAGCCGCACCTACTTCAATTACCATCACACCGCGGCCGACACGCTGGACAAGATTGTCCCCCAGGAACTGCGGGAGAACGCCACTGCCATGGCGGTGATGGGCTACGCCCTGGCGGCCATGCCAGACCCATTGCCCAGGTGAAGGTAGTGTGGGCGCGAGCGCCACCGCTGGTGCGGCAGCGCCGCGAACTACGGGGGGACGGGCGCCCTTGCCCGTCCGGCGGAGCGAAGCTCCGCGATAGCTTCTGGTTACAAATCTGTCGAGCTGCGCTCGACTAGGACGGGCGGGGGCGCCCGTCCCCACACAGTCCGTGGTGGCCCCGTGCATCTATTTCTCCGCCGAACCATCTAATCGAAGTGAGTACAAAGTTATGGGAAATACATTCAAGACCGCGTTCCTGCTTACCGCGCTGACCCTGCTGCTGATGGCCGTAGGCCGCGCTTTTGGCGGCCCGAATGGAATGCTGCTGGCGCTGGGCATTGCCGTCGTGACTAACTTCGTCGCTTACTTCTTTTCTGACAAGATCGCGCTGAGGACCTATCGCGCTCAGGCGGTCACGCGCGAGCAGTTGCCTCGGGTGTATAGCGTAGTCGAGCGGCTGACCCAGAAAATCGGTCTGCCCATGCCGAAGATTTACGTCATTCCCACCGACTCGCCGAACGCCTTCGCTACCGGACGCAATCCGAAGCACGCTTCGGTCGCGGTAACCGAAGGCATCCTGAACCTGCTGAATGACGAGGAACTCGAAGGCGTGCTGGCCCACGAACTGGGGCACGTCAATAACCGCGATATCCTGATCAGCTCAGTTGCCGCCACCATCGCTGGCGCAATCACCTGGTTGCGCTACGCTACCTATTTCGGCGGGCTGGGCGGCCGCGACGATCGTCGCGGCGGGGCTATGGGCGGTCTGCTCATGCTGATCCTGGCTCCCATCGCCGCCATGCTGATCCAGATGGCGGTTTCGCGTTCGCGCGAATACGCAGCCGACGAGACCGGCGCGCACTTTACCGGAAATCCCTACGCTCTGGCCAGCGCATTGGCCAAGCTCGATGCCTATTCGCGTCGCGTACCCATGATGGGCACCCCAACAACGGCGCACCTTTTCATCATTCAGCCGCTGCTGGGAATGAACTTCGGCAACCTGTTCTCGACCCACCCGCCGATCGCCAAGCGCATCGAGCGCCTGACGGGAAGGCCGGCAGAGTTTACGCAGTAAGGCAGACCTCGGACCTCAGGCGTCGGACCTCAGCCGCCCAGACTTCAGAATTTGGACGGAAAATCTGAGGTCTGACGCCCGACGCCAGGTTGTGACGTTCGTAACTCTGCCCGCCCACCTAAACCGCCGCCCGCGCATAGTAAAATTTCCCGATGTCGCCTGAAACCGCTATGGCCGTATCCCATCGCGCCACCCAGCTGGAAAATGCGCTGCGCAAAGTGATCCGGGGCAAGGATGATGTGATCCGCCTAGCACTGGTTTCGGTGCTGGCGCGCGGGCATCTGCTCATCGAAGGCGTCCCCGGGGTGGGGAAAACGACCTTGGGTCAGGCCCTGGCGCGGGCCATCGACTGCGGTTTTCAGCGAGTGCAGTTTACCAGCGACATGCTGCCGGCGGACGTTCTGGGCATCTCGATCTATTCCGCCATCGAGCAGAAGTTTGAGTTTAAGCGGGGACCGATTTTCACCAATGTGCTGTTGGCCGACGAAATCAACCGGACTACTCCCAAGACCCAATCGGCGCTGCTCGAGGCCATGAACGAAGGCCAGGTCACGGTGGATGCGCATTCTTACTCGCTGCCGCAGCCATTCCTGGTGATTGCGACGCAAAACCCGATTGAGCACCACGGCACGTATCCCTTGCCCGAGTCGCAAATGGATCGCTTCCTCATGCGGGTCCGGATGGGCTATCCCGACGGCGATTCGGAGCGTGAAATTCTGCGTTCTGAAGCGGGGACCGCGCAGCTCGAACTCCTGGAGCCGGTGCTGACGGGCGCCGATGTGCTCGAAATGCAGCAGGCGGTTACCCAGGTGAGAGTGGAGGAGTCGCTGGTCGGATATGTGCTCGCGATTGTCCGCGCCACCCGCGAGTCCGCGCAGTTTTCCCTGGGGGTCTCGCCGCGTGGTTCTCAGATGCTTTACCGTGCGGGACAGGCCATGGCCTTTCTCGACGGCCGTAACTTCTGCGTGCCGGAAGACTTCAAGCCGCTGGTGGTGGCGGTTTTTGCCCACCGGGTCGCGGTCCATGGGCGCTACTCTTCCACTCTGAAGAAATCCGAACAGGCCGAGCAGCTGATGCGGGAAATCGTCGAAAGTGTGCGCGTGCCGGTTTAAGGCTCGGTGCCATTCCGCTGGAAAATCAAGGCTGAATAAAACCAGTTTTTAGTTTCCGGTTCTCGGTTCTCGGTTTGGGCGCTGGCTTTGGCGCCTTCCCGCCCTGCATAATAAGCCTCATGTCTTTCTTACGTTTCCTGATGCTGCTCTCTCTGATCGTCTGGCTGGGCGGATTGATATTTTTCCCCGTGGTGGCGCAGACGGCCTTCGCGGTCCTGCCCAGCCGGCATCTGGCCGGGTCGGTGGTCGGACGGTCGCTGGGGATTCTGCACTGGATGGGCATGATCTCCGCCGCTGTCTTTCTGACCAGCTCGCTTCTGCTCAGCCGGCTGAGCAGCGGAGAAGCGCGCGCGTTCGCCCCGCGGAATGTCCTGGTATGCCTGATGCTCCTGCTTACACTGATCTCGCAGTTCGGGATTATTCCTCGAATGGATGCCATCAGGGCCTCGATGGGAGAAATTGATGCTGCGCCCGCTGACCTTCCTGCCCGGGTGCAATTCGATGGCTTGCACCAGTGGTCTACGCGAATCGAGAGCGGAGTGATACTGCTCGGCCTGGTGGTTGCCTACCTGACGGCGCGGTCGTTAACCTGATCTGACTGTTATCATCTTTCTGTCTCTTTCTCCATCATATGAAAACTGGCATTATCGGCCTGCCTCAGGTAGGCAAGACCTCTCTATTTCGTATTCTCACCAAGGCGCATCTTTCCGGCCAGGCCTACGCCAACCCGCGCGAGGCCCACATCGGTGTAGCCAAGGTCCCGGACGATCGTCTCGACCGCCTGGCTGCTCTCTACAACCCAAAGAAGCTTACTCATGCCTCGGTTGAATACGTGGATGTGGGCGCCATTGGCCAGGAAGCCCTCAAAGAGAGTGCCTACGTCGGGCACTTGCGCAACGTGGACGCGCTGGCGCACGTGGTTCGCGCCTTTGAAGATCCTTCCATCCCGCACGTCGGGCCGGTTGATCCGCTTCGCGACATCAAGAACGTGGATTTCGATTTGATGGTCAGCGACCTAGGACAGATCGAGAAACGGCTGGAGCGCCTGGAGAAGGATCTGAAAAAAATGCGCACGCCCGAGTTGGAAAAAGAATTTGATCTGCTGAAACGGGCCAACGCTCATCTGGGAACCGAACGGCCGCTCCGCGAAATGGAAATGTCCCCCGAGGACAAGAAACGCCTGCGTGGCTTCATGTTTCTGAGCGAGAAGCCGATTCTGTATGTTCTCAACGTCGGCGAGAGTACGGAGTTGGGCAACGATCTCGAAAACGCGATCGCCAAGTACAACCTGACCGAGGTGGCGTCGCGCCCTAACGCCTCCGCGTCTGCCATCTGCGGAAAAGTGGAAGCGGAGCTGGCGGAAATGAGTGACGCGGATGCGGGCGAGTTCCTGGGAAGCTACGGCCTGCGGGAAAGCGGGCTGGTGCGCCTGATTCGCACCACCTACTCGCTGCTGGGGCTCATTTCCTTTTTCACCGCCGGCGAAGACGAATGCCGCGCCTGGACCATCCCTGTCCGCACTCGCGCCGTGGAAGCGGCCGGGGCCATCCACTCCGACCTGGAGAAGCATTTCATCCGCGCCGAAACCATTCGCTGGGACCAGTTGCTGGAAGCGGGCTCCGAGGCCAACGCCCGCGCCAAGGGCACCCTCCGTCTCGAAGGCAAAGACTACATCGTCCAGGATGGCGACGTGATGCACATCCGGCACAGTGGATGAGTCCCATTTTGAAACTAAGAACTAAGAACTGATAACGAACCAGTTCCCGGTTCTAAGTTTCCAGTTCTCAGTGTTCATATGTCACATCTTTCTCAGGAGGATATTGGCAGGATGGCCCCAGGAGGATCATCTAATGGGGCAGTCCTACCGGGACCTGATCGCGTGGCAAAAGGCGATGGACTTTGTTATGGACGTCTACCGCACCAGCAAAGCGTTCCCGCGAGACGAATTCTATGGACTGGCCAGCCAGGTCCGGAGAGCGGCGGTCGGGATTCCTACCAACATTGCGGAAGGGCAAGCGCGTTTCTCGGCCAACGAATTCCATTATTTCCTGGCGCGAGCTCGAGGATCGCTGGTCGAAGTGGAAACGCAGCTGATGATTGCCCAGAAGCTGGCTTACTTTACTCCTGAGCACGGAAGGGATTTGCTGGAGAAGGCGGCCGAGTTGGGGAAGATACTGAGCGGGCTGATCGGCGCCATTCGGCCTGCAACATAGCGGGAAACCGGGAAACTGGTATCATCGCCCGCGTACATGCATCCCATTCTTCTCAGCATTCTGCTCGGTCTCACGGCAGCGGCGGCCAATGTTTTTGGCGGCGCCATCATCGTCCAGAAGAATTGGGACCGCTCGTACCTGAAGTACTTCGTCGCGCTGGGCGCGGGATTCATGCTGGCGACCGCGATTGTAGAAATTTTTCCCGCCAGCCTTGAGCTTCGCGGCAAGAGCGCCCCGGTCCTGGTTCTAGCCGGATATCTTCTGGTCCACCTCTTCGAACATACGGTAACGCCGCACTTCCACTTTGGCGAGGAAACTCACAAGGAGGCGTTTGTCCACGGTCACCGGGGATACTCGGTGCTCATGGGACTGGTCATCCATACATTTTTTGACGGCATTGCCATCGCCTCCGGCTTTATCGTTTCCAACTGGCTGGGATGGGTCATCTTTCTGGCCATCTTCCTGCACAAGATTCCGGAGGGATTCACCATCGCGTCGGTCATGCTGGCCAGCGGGCAAAGCCGGGGCATCGCCTGGGGGGCGTCGATGCTGCTCGGTGCCTCAACCCTGGCCGGAGTGCTGATCATGGCGCTGTTCCGCCATCAAGTCAGTTATGGACTGCCGCTCTCCGCCGGGGTGACGATTTACGTGGCGGCGTCAGATCTGATGCCGGAGGTCAATCGCGAGCCGGGAGGGAAAATGGCGCTCGTGGTTTTTCTGGGAGCGGGGTTGCTCTTTCTGCTGGATGCGGTTGCCCACGTCCACTAGCGGTCAGTCCACCGTGTGTTTCGCCGTGTAACCTTCGCGGGCCACGACGTTGTACTTCACGTCCTTGCCCTTCTGGTCTTTCACTTTCAGCTGGCCTCCATCGGGAGCGACCACCTCGACCTTTAATTTGCGGTATGTGCCGTCGAGTTTGGGATTGGTGGGGTGATAGGCCAGGTTGTACTGGTTACGGATGTCGCCGATCACATCGTGAAAAATCTGCGGCAGCTCGGCCTGAAATCGGGGGAAGTAGGCGCGTCCTCCAGTCAGGCGGGCAAAGGTGTTCATTTCGTTGTCGCCCTGCAGGTAATCCATTTCGCCGACTGGAATGCCCATGCCGTGGGTATATCCGCATTGATGAGTTTCGCAGTAGTTGCGCACCGCAAAGCCCACGCTGATGGGAAAGATAGTGACGTCGTGCGTGGCCTTGATTTTCTTGGTGATCTGGTCGAGGGTGAGCTTGCTGAAGGTGTCCACGCCAGTCGTGACCAGGATGATGTATTTGCGTCCTGGGATCTGGTCCACCCGATCCAGCGTGTCATACAGGGCGTCAAACAGATTGGTCTCGGCGAATCCCGGAATTCGCAACTGGTTCAGTGCGCCATAAACGGCTTGCTTGTCCTGGGTGAAGTCGGCCAGGATGTGCGGCTTCATATCGTAGGAAATCACCGCCACCCAGTCGTTTTTCTTGAGCGCGTTGGCGAAAGCGTAGCTGGCGTTCAATGCGTCCACCATGAAGTAGTAATTGGTGGACGCGAATTCAACCAGCAGCACGGCCGTTATCGGGGCTTGTGAAACATCGAAGTCGACCACCTTCTGCTGGACGCCATCCTCCATTACGCGGAAGTTCTCCTTCTTCAGGCCGGGGATGAATTGCCCGTCTTTGGTGGTGACCAGGACATCCACATTGACCAGGGAAACGTCCGCCTTGATGGAATAGTCCGGCATGCCCTCCACTTTTTTTGGTCTCGCCGGAGGCGGCGGAGGCGGCGGCTCTTCTCTTTTCTTGGGTATGGCGTAGGGCCCAACGTCGTTCTGGGGCCCGCCCGCTTCGGGCGGCGCCTCCTGCTTTTGCCCGCTGGCGGCGGGTTCGGATTGGGCTTGATCCTGGCTCTGGCCGAAGAGGGCAGGCGCGCCCAAGGCAAAACAGAGCAAGGCCAACATCATCAATGGGATAGTAAGGATCTGTCGGCCCAAAGATTTCAACGTTCTAATCCGGTCAATCGAAAACATCGAATTCCTCGGAAAATCGTTATGCTAGTATAGACGCAGGGCTTCGCGATTGGGATGTTTTGCACGGCCTCGGCTTGCAGTTTTTAGCTCCTCTCCCACCCGGCAATCGCATACACAGCGCGAAGTTTAGGCTTTTCGGTCAGGGGAGCGTGGTTGCTCCAGGTCAAATTCATGAGACGTGCGCTCTTATCCAGTATCATCGCCCTCCTCTTTTCTTCGATCATCCAGCCTTCGACAACCCAGGCCCAGACCCTCAAGCCGGTTGAAACCATTCCGGTAAACGAAATCCACGCCGGCATGCACGGAATTGCCTATACGGTGTTTCAGGGCACCAAACCGGAGTCCATGGGCGTGGAAGTTCTGGGCATTCTTAAGAATGCGAACGGACCCAAGGGAGACATCATCCTGGTGCGGTTGTCAGGCGAGAAGGCGGAATACACAGGAGTGGTGGCGGGGATGAGCGGAAGCCCCGTATATCTGAACGGCAAGCTGGCGGGGGCGCTGGCCTTCCGCATCGGCGAATTCTCCAAGGAACCGATCGCCGGGGTGACGCCCATCGCCGAGATGCTCGAAATCAACGCCATGGATCGCAGCCCGGGCAGCAGTACGGTAAATGCTGAGACTGCGGTTCGCACTCCCACCCGGACGTCAGGCCCCGGAGCGGAGAGTTTTGCCGCCAACGGCTACGCTAACTATTTAAAGCCGATCGAGACGCCGCTGGTGTTCAACGGATTCTCGCAGGAAACCATGCAGCGCTTTGGCTCCCAGTTCGTCAAGCAGGGGATCGTGCCGGTCATGGGCGTGGGCTCGGTCAGCGCAGAGAAGCAGCCCGAACCTTTGGAGCCGGGATCGGCGATCAGCGCGATTCTGGTGCGCGGCGACATGGACATCGCGGCCACCTGCACCGTCACCTACATGGATGCGCAGCACCTGCTGGCCTGCGGCCATCCCTTGCTGCAATTTGGCATGGTGGATTTGCCCATGACCAAGGCGGAAGTGCTGGCCACGCTGCCTTCGCCCCTCAACGCTTTCAAGATCGTAAACGCCACCGAACCGGTCGGCGCTTTCGTGCAGGACCGCCATACCGGCATCCTGGGAGAGTTTGGCAAGCAGCCGGACATGATTCCGGTCACGCTGAATATTCACGGTGGGGCGGCGAACAAGCAGTTTCACTACGAAGTGCTGAATAACGCGAACCTGAGTCCGCTGGCCATGATGGCCACGGTCTTCAATGCGCTGCACGGGGTGAACGAGTACGGCGAAGACACGACTTACCGCATGAATGGCCGGATCAGCGTGAACGGATACCCCGACGTTACAGTGCGGAACATGTTTGCCCCGTCGGACGGCGGCCAGCCGGCGGCGGTGATGGCGGCGCTGTCGCTGGGAGAGCGCTTCAGCGGCATTTACGACAACCCGTATAACGTGCCTAGCATTCGTGGCGTGCAGCTGGATTTCGACCTGATTCGTGAACGCCGCTGGGCGCGGCTGGAGGGCGCCCGCACCGACCTGATCGAGGCCCGGCCGGGAGACGAAATCACCATCGAAACGGTGCTGCGTCCGTACCGGGGCGAAGTGATCCTGCACCAGATTCCGATTCACATTCCGACATCCACCTCCAAGGGCCCGCTGCGCATTCTGGTCAGCGATGGCGAAACCCTGGATCGGTTTCGCCGCGCCAGCCCATTGCTTGGCCGCAAGATGGATCTGGCTTCGACCATCGCGCTGCTGAATAAGCAGCACGTCAACAATCGCGTTTACGTATCCTTGCTCGAGGCGGATCCGGAAGCCATGGTCGCCGACAAGGTCATGCCCACGCTGCCGCTTTCCATCATGAATGTGATGGACAGTATGCGCGGCACCCAGGAAATGATCGTGCAGGGCGAGTCTTCGGTGAACGAAGCCGCTTCCGAGCCGCTGGACTACGTGGTCGCGGGCGCGCAGGTGCTGACCATTACGATCAAGTGAAGTTGTGCGGCCGGTGGTGTGGTCGCGGGCGACCCGCCCGCGGCTTTTGATTTTGGCCTCTACTTCTCGCGGGCGGGGTCGCCCCGCGACCACACAAACAAAGGCATCTTAGCCCTCCGTGATAATCTCAATTCTTCCGCTCAATATCGGCGATGAGGTAACCCATTGGCAATCCTTCCACGTAAGCAATTCTTCCTGGTTTTACTTTTAATGTTGGTCACGGTTGGCTTCGCATCCGGCGAAGGCACCCGCACCTGGGAACAATCGAAGTTTGAAGACCTGAGCAAAGGATCGGCCACCGGGGTGGCGATTCGCAGTATGGGTGGTCTGGAACTGGCTCCGGCATTCAAGGCGATCTCCACCACTCCATCCACTTACATCTGGTCAATCGCGGCGGACTCGAGCGGAAATCTATATGCTGCCGCGGGCGCGCCCGCCCGGGTGTACCGCATCACCCCGCAGGGACAGTCCTCGGTGATTTTCGAACCCCAGGAGTTGCAGGTGCAGGCGCTGGCCCTGGACAAGAACGGCATTCTCTATGCCGCTACCAATCCTGACGGCAAGGTGTATCGCATCGAGCGGCAGGCGGGCGTTCCGGGGGCGAAGGGAAAGACGGAAACGGAGAAAAGCAAAGCGGACGGCGGATTCCTGGCTTCGGTATTTTTCGATCCAGGCACGAAATACATATGGGACCTGGTTTTCGACCATGCCGGCAACCTGTATGTCGCTACCGGCGACCACGGCGAGATTTATCGTGTGACTCCGAAGGGGGAGCATTCCGTCTTCTTCAAAAGCGACGAAGCTCACATTCGCGTGTTGACGGTGGACGCGAAAGGCAATCTGATCGCGGGTTCTGACGGCAGCGGCCTGGTTTACCAGATAAAGCCCAGCGGAGAGAGTTTCGTGCTTTACAGCGCGCCCAAAAAAGAAATCACGGCTCTGGCCATCGACAAGTCGGGAAATATTTATGCCGCCGGTGTCGGGGAGAAACGCCCTGGAGCCATTCCGTCGATCTTCCCTTCGCCGGTGACAACGCCTGGCCCCGTGCCCGCGACCGGCGCGGCGCAACCCGGAATGATGGTCCTGAACGTGAGCCCTAGCCCGTCTGCGTTGGTCAGCGGCATCCCGCTGCCCGGCGCAGGAGCCAGCGGTGGTTCAGAGATTTATCGGATTGCCGTAGACGGGTCGCCCAGCCGGGTTTGGGCCTCGCGTGACGACCTGGTGTACGCCCTGGCCTTCGATCCGTCGGGACGCCTGCTGGCCGGGACGGGAAATCGCGGCCACATTTTTGCTATCACTGGCGAAGACCGTTTCGTCGATCTGCTCAAAGCCAGCGCCACCCAGGTCACCGCTTTCGCCGAAGCCCCGGGCGGCGGACTCTATGTTTCAACCAGCAATCTCGGCAAGGTGTTTCTGCTGGGCGGCTCTCCGGAATCTGAAGGCAGTTATGAAAGCGATGTGTTCGACGGCAAGGTATTCTCCCGCTGGGGACGGGCCGAGTTGCGGGGTACGGGCCAGGTCGAGCTTTTTGCCCGCAGCGGAAATGTGGACAATCCTGACCGCAACTGGAGCCCGTGGACGCCGGTCGATCTGCAGAAAGACCCGGTATTGAATGTCCCATCCGCGCGCTTTGTTCAGTGGAAGGCGGTATTGCATGCCGGTAATCCTGCGCCCAGCGTGGACAGCGTGCTACTGAACTACCTGCCCAAGAACGTCGCACCCGACTTCGACGACGTTAACGTGCAGGTGGGCGTGCGTTACCAGCCGCTACCCAAGGCTGTAGCCATCCCGGATACCAGCGGAACGGTGGGCGGCGCTGCGCAGCTGCATTTCGATGCGCCGCCACCCAGCACGCGCGACTCCGATTCCATCGGCGTGAAATGGACTGTCCATGACGACAACGACGACCAGATGGTCTATTCGGTCTACTACCGCGGCGACGGCGAAACCCGCTGGCTGCTGCTGAAAGACAACCTGACGGACAAGTTTTATTCCTTCGATGCCTCGCTGCTTCCCGACGGCGGCTACACCGTCGAGGTGGTGGCTTCGGATGCGCCGTCGCATTCTCCCGGGCAGGCGCTTACTTCGACCCGGGACAGTGCCCGCTTCGAAGTGGACACCACGCCGCCGCGCATCGAAGACCTCAAGGCATCGACGGAAGGCTCGCAAATTCATGTCAGCTTCCGCGCCACGGATGGATTTTCAAACATCAAACGCGCCGAGTATTCCGTGGATGCAGCCGACTGGCAGTATGTGGAGCCGGTCGGGCAACTGGCGGATTCGAAATCCGTCAGTTATGACTTTCAGGTGGCGCTGCCTTCGGGCGGGAATCCGGCGCTGGCCGCGGCGAAGACGGCGTCCGGCGAGCACGTGGTCGTGGTGCGGGTCTATGACCGCTTCGACAACATGAGCGCGGCCAAGACCGTGATTCGGGGCAAATAGCTTAAGAATCCACCGTCCCTCTCGAAACCGAGAACTGATCTTTAATGCCTGTTCCCGGTTCTTAGTTTCCGGTTCTCAGTTGGTGATCTGGTCGGCATTCCTTAGTTCCGGGAAGGCCCACGCCCATATTCCTATTACTACCAGCGTTCCTACTCCTCCCAGAACCACCGCAGGCACAGTGCCGAACCAGTGGGCGGTCAGTCCTGACTCAAACTCTCCCAGCTCGTTCGAGACTCCGATGAAAATCATGTCGACGGCATTCACTCGGCCGCGCATTTCATCCGGCGTCGCCAGCTGAACCAGGATGGAGCGGATGATCACGCTGATCATGTCGGATGCTCCCAGCAGGAACAATGCCAGCAGAGAGACCGCCAGGCTGCGCGAGAGTCCGAAAATAATCGTGCATATTCCGAATCCGGCCACGCACCACAGCATGGTGAGCCCGGCGCGCCGGCGCAGAGGACGGTGAGCCACCAGGATCGCCATGGCGGCCGCCCCGATGCCGGGCGCGCTGCGCAGCAGACCCAGGCCCCAGGGGCCGGTCTTGAGAATTTCGCTGGCAAAGACCGGCAGCAACGCCACTGCGCCCCCCAGCAGGACAGCAAACATGTCCAGCGAGATCGAACCCAGAACCAGCTTGTGACTCCAGATGTAGTGGAAGCCGGCCAGCACCGTGCTCCAGGTGACCGGCTCGCGCGCCCGCACCTGAGTCTGGAGCGTGATGCGAAGCGTGGAGAATACGGCGGCCAGGCTGGTGACCACGGCGGTCGCATACACGACCGCTGGCCCGCGGGAAAGAGCGTACAGAAAGCCGCCAACCGACGGTCCCAGGATGGTGGCCGCTTGAAAGATGCTGGCATTCCAGGCTACGGCGTTAGGGAAATGTTCTTCCGGAACCAGTTGCGGCAGAAGAGCCCGGCTCACCGGCCCGTTGAAAGCGCGCACCACGCCGATCAGCACAACCACGGCATAGATCAGGCGAACGGAATGGCTGCCTCGCCAGGCGATAGTCCAGAGCAATCCCGAAGACACGGCGAAGCCGCAATAGCACAGGGTGAGGACTTTGCGCCGGTCGAAGCGGTCGGCGACATGCCCCGAGACCAGGAACAGCAGCATGCCTGGCAGAAATTGGGCCAGGCCGATCAAGCCGAGATCGAGCGGCCGCCGGGTGATCTCATACATCTGCCAGCCCACGGCGACCGACTGCATCTCGAGCGCTGCCACGATAAAGAAGCGCGCCGCCTGGTAAATGGTGAAATCGGGATAGGTGAATGCGATGCGGCCAGCGGGGAGTCGGGACGCGGGAACTTTTTGTTCGGCAAGCTGGGCAGCGGGAAGGTTGGGGTCGAGAGATTCGGCCATCCTCATCTACTCTGCCACAAAAACAATCTGACTGCAGGTGGGACTGACTACGACAGCCGTTGGCGAGGTGAATGCGCCACTATAATTCGCAAAGTGCTGATATTTCTGCGCACGATCCGCTCGGTCGCATGGCTGGCATGCGTCGTTTATGCCACCATTCCGTTATTTTGGTTGATCATCCACCCCCGCGCCGGCTACTGGCGCTCGCGCAAGGGTTCCCCGTATCGCATCCTGATACCGCTCTGGATCGCAATGTGGATGGTTGCGGGCGCGATCACCGCTTCGTGGCGAGACCTGACGTTCTACACCACAGCGTGGACATGGCTCCCCGCAGTGCTCCTCTTCCTCGTGGGGTTGTGGATTTACAGAGGCGCTGGAGCCGGCTTCAGCGCTGCCCAACTGGGAGGCCTGCCGGAGCTCGTCTCCAGACATGGGGAACAGCGCCTGGCAACATCGGGCATACGCGCGCGTGTCCGCCATCCCGTGTATCTGGGACACTTGTGTGAGATGCTGGCCTGGAGCCTGGGAACCGGGCTGGTGGTCTGCTACGGTCTGACCGCGTCCGCCCTGGTCACTGGCGTTGTCATGATCCGATTGGAGGATCGGGAGCTGGAGCAGCGCTTCGGTGAAGAATACCGCGAGTACCGGCGAACCGTACCGGCAGTCGTACCCAGGATATGGACCCGCTGAAGTTCGACCAAAGGCGCTGTCGCTATAATCGAATCAGCTGAGAACTGACGGCGGAAAGCTTCTTTCATGCGCTTCGAATTTTTCATCGCGACTCGTTACCTGCGCGCCAAGCGCCGTCAAGCCGTCATTGGCGTGATCACCGGGATTTCGATTGCCGGAGTCGCAGCCGGGGTGGCTTCGCTGGTGGTGGCCCTTGCCATCAATAACGGATTCCGTCAGGACTTGCAGAATCGGCTGCTGGGCTCGACGTCGCATATCAATCTTTTGCGCATTGAGAGCGATGGCATCAAAGACTGGCGTCCGCTCATGGAGCGGTTGTCGAAGCTACCTCACGTGGTCGGCACGGCGCCTGCGATTTACGAACAGGTGTTGATCTCGCGCGGCCCGCGGGCCCGCGGAGCGGTGTTGAAAGGCATGATCCCGGCTTACGAGCGCAAGGTCAGCGATCTGCTGGATACGGTGAAGATTGGATCGATGGATCCGTTAGACGCTAGCACAGGCAGTGTGGAGCCGGGTCTTCGACCCGGCCAGGGCGGGTCGGAGACCCGCCCCCACACAGCCGCTGCCGGTTCCGGCGCATCGGCTTCCGCCTCAGAAAAATCTCCGGACGATTTGAACTCGGTGCAGGAGCGGGTGGCTGCGATGCCGCCGATTGTGCTGGGCAAGGACATTGCGGAAGACCTGGGCGCCACGCTGGACTCCATTGTGCTGGTCACCAGTCCGCAGGGCGAACTCACGCCTTTTGGGCTGGTTCCCAAGTACAGCCGGTTTCGCGTGGTGGGGATCTTTAACTCCGGCTTTTTCGACTATGACAGCTCCTGGGCGTTCGCCCGTCTTTCCGACACCCAAAATCTGGAAGCCCTGGGCGATCAGATCACCGTGCTCGAATTCAAGGTGGACGACATTTACCAGGCCGGGCAAATTTCCCAGGAAATCGAACAGGCCGCCGGCAAAGGCTACATGACCACCAACTGGATGGAGCAGAACAAGGCGCTGTTCCGCGCCCTGCGCCTGGAGCGGCTGGTCACGTTCATTACGATCGGCCTGATCGTGTTTGTGGCGGCCCTGAATATTCTGATCTCGCTCACCATGATGGTGATGGAGAAGACCCGCGACATCGCCGTGCTCATGTCCATGGGCACGCGCAAATCGCAGGTGCGACGGCTGTTTATTACCCAGGGACTTTTGATCGGTGTTATCGGCACGGCGATTGGGTTAGTGCTCGGCTATGGCCTGTCCTGGGCCGGAGGCCACTACCATCTGCTGTCGCTCGCTCCCGAAGTCTATTCCATCGACTACGTGCCCTTCGCGCCGCGCGCGGTCGATGGCGCCCTGGTTGCCCTGGTCGCCATCGGGATTTCCCTGATCGCCACCTTGTATCCATCCTGGTCGGCCGCCCGGATCCTTCCTGCCGAGGCCCTGCGCTACGAATGACCTTCGGCTACTGTTGTGACCATGGTCATGTCGTATTTATTGCAAATTGGGCTTAAGGTCGGCTTCATAGACGCTCCCCAAGGCAGGGAGAAAGGTTTTCGCTCCGGCGTTCATGCTTTAATGGTGGATTCGGGTTCACTGTATGCTGACAGCTGAGAGCTGACAGCTGCTTGAGCCGAGGAGCTGACCTTTTGCATCTAATCAAACAGGAAACGATCCTGTGCGTGGAAGGTCTGAAGAAAGTTTTTCGTTCCGGCGAGTCGGACCTGGTGCTCTTTGAAAATTTATCATTCCAGGTAGCCAGGGGAGAAATGCTGGCGATCGTGGGTGAGTCGGGCTCGGGGAAGAGTACCTTATTGCACATCCTCGGCGCTCTTGAACGTGCTTCCGCAGGTCACGTATACTGCGGCCACTTGCGATTGAGTTCGCTTTCAGAAGATGACGCGGCCGGGTTCCGCAATCATGAACTCGGTTTCGTCTGGCAGTTCCACTACCTGCTGCCGGAATTTACGGCACTGGAAAACGTGGCCATGCCGCTTTTGCTGAGGGGACTTCCCAAGGCCAAGGCGGAGGGAGAAGCGTCGCGATGGCTGCACGAGGTGGGTCTGGAGCAACGTTCGCATCATCGGGCGGGAGAACTTTCCGGTGGTGAACAACAGCGGGTGGCTCTGGCCCGAGCGCTCATCACCCAGCCCAAGCTTTTGCTGGCGGATGAGCCCACCGGAGACCTCGACAGCCGCACAGCGGACTCGGTTTTCGAATTGATCGCCCGGCTCCATCGCGACTACCAGCTGACCTCTCTCATTGCCACCCACAATTTTGCCTTTGCGCGCCGCTGCCATCGGGTGTTGCGTCTGCAGCGCGGGCGAATCGAAGAGGTGGCGCCGGAGACGCTTTCCGGCTAGACGCTTTTTGGCAGTACGACAGGAAAGGGCAGTAACCCGGGTGCATGCCGAAGAGGAAAAGTGGCGAAACGTTTGTAACGCGTTGCAAATGGGTGAAGAGAAATTTGACACGGGTGCCTTTGGTAACGGGGCGGATGTCCTACCGGCGCTTCCGGGCCATAGACGGGTTGGCAGGTTCATTGCGATAATGGATGAGGGCGTTTGGTTTCCCAGGGTTCGGGCCGCAAGCAGAAACCTCGGTCCTCAGTAGAGCCAAGGGGGGTAGGGCTTTATGTTTGAACGGTATACGGAAAAAGCGAGGCGCGTCATCTTTTTTGCGCGCTACGAAGCCAGCCAGTTCGGGTCTCCTTATATCGAGACGGAACATCTGTTACTGGGACTTCTGCGCGAAGACAAAGCCCTGACCAATCGATTCCTGCGTTCGCACGCATCCGTGGAGTCCATTCGGAAGCAGATCGAAGGGCATACCACGATCCGGGAAAAAGTCTCGACGTCGGTTGATCTTCCATTAAGCAATGAGTGCAAGCGGGTCCTGGCGTATGCCGCGGAAGAAGCGGAGCGGCTTTCGCACAAGCACATCGGCACCGAGCATCTGCTTTTGGGTTTACTCAGAGAAGAGAAGTGCTTTGCTGCCGAAATCCTGCACGAGCGTGGTCTTAGATTGTCCACGATTCGTGAGGAACTGGCGCGCAGCAGCCAGGAAAAATCAGCGCCGCAGCGTCAGCGCGAATCTTCGCTGCTCAGCGAATTCTCCCGCGACCTGACCCAGGCCGCCATGGACAACCAGCTCGATCCGCTCGTGGGACGCGACGGCGAACTGGAACGCGTCATACAGATTCTCTGCCGCCGCACCAAGAATAACCCCGTCTTGATCGGCGAGCCCGGCGTGGGTAAGACCGCTATCGTCGAAGGACTGGCGCAACGCATTGCGGACGGCGAAGTCCCGTCGTTCCTGGCCGACAAGCGCATCCTGGGACTCGACCTCTCGCTGATCGTCGCCGGCACCAAGTATCGCGGCCAGTTTGAAGAGCGGCTGAAGACCATCATGAAGGAACTGATGGAGTCGCAAAACTCCATCATCTTCATTGATGAGCTGCATACCCTGGTGGGCGCGGGTTCGGCGGAAGGCTCGCTCGATGCCGCCAACATCCTGAAGCCGGCATTGTCGCGCGGTGAGATCCAGTGCATCGGAGCCACCACCCCGGGCGAATATCGCAAGTCGATCGAAAAAGATCGTTCGCTGGAGCGGCGCTTCCAGGCGGTAAAAGTTCCGCCGCCGGATGAAGCCAACGCCACCAAGATTCTGTTCGGGATCAAGGACCGGTACGAGAAGTTCCATGCCGTGACTTACACCGACGACTCCATCAACTTCGCGGTATCACACTCGAACCGTTACATCCCGGACCGCTTCCTGCCGGACAAGGCCATCGACCTGATTGACGAAGCCGGAGCGCGGGTCAAGCTGCGCCAGACTTCGCTGCCAGAAGAAATTACGGAAGTCCAGAAGCGCATCAAGTTCATCGTCCACCGTATGGAGAACGCCATCGCGAACCACGAGTTCGAGAAGGCGCGCTTCTACTCGGATGAGGAACGCAAGGAGCGCGAGAACCTGCGCGCTCTTCGCGAAAAATACCACCTCGATGAATCCTCCACCGGCGTTGTCGGTCGGGAGGACATCGAGGACGTGGTATCGCGCTGGACCGGCGTGCCCATCACCTCGATCAAGGAAGAAGAGTCAGCCAAACTGCTGCGCATCGAAGAAGAGCTGCACAAGCGGATCATTTCGCAGGACAAAGCCATTGTCGCTTTGGCCCGCGCCATCCGCCGCAGCCGCGCCGGCCTGAAGAGCCCGAACCGGCCCATCGGTTCGTTCCTGTTCCTCGGCCCTACCGGCGTCGGCAAGACCGAAGTCGCGCGCACCCTGGCGCAGTTCATGTTCGGCAGCGAGAAGTCGTTGGTCCGCTTCGATATGTCCGAGTTTATGGAAAAGCACTCGGTCTCGAAGCTGATCGGTTCGCCTCCGGGATATGTCGGCTACGAAGAAGGCGGCCAGCTTACCGAGCGTGTGAAGCGCGCCCCCTATTCCGTAGTCCTGCTCGACGAAGTTGAGAAGGCGCATCCTGACGTGTTCAACATCCTGCTGCAGGTGTTTGAAGACGGCCAGCTCACCGACGGTCTGGGCAACACGGTCGATTTCAAGAACACCATCATCATCATGACCTCAAACATCGGCGCCCGGCACCTGCAAAAGCGCGAGGGCCTGGGCTTCCAGTCGACCAATGAGGACATGATTTCGAGCAAGGTAGAAGACCTGGTGAAGGGCGAAGTCAAACGCACCTTCAATCCGGAATTCCTGAACCGGCTGGATGAAATCATCCTGTTCACGGCGCTCAGCGAGCAGGACCTGATCCAGATTCTGGAACTGATGGTCAGCCTGCTGAACCAGAACCTGGCGCAGAAGTCGATCACTGTAACGGTGACAGACGAGGCCAAGAAGTGGATCCTGAGCCAGACCCTGGGCGATCGCAGTTATGGCGCGCGTCCCTTGCGGCGGGCTTTGCAGAAGTACATCGAAGATCCGCTCTCCGAGGCGCTGATCCAGGGCACGATCACGACCCGCCCGGCGTTCATCGAAGTCTTCCTCGACGGGCAGAAGCTGTACTACCGTCCGGTGGATTCGGAGAAGACCGAAGGCGTGTTGTTGTACGAAAATTAGTTGTCAGTTCTCAGATCTCAGCCGTCAGCTTATGCTGGCGGCTTTGTTTTCTTTGCGGACTTTGCGGTCAGAGGTTTTGCCGCCAAGGACGCAAAGAAAAATCGCGCCAAGGGCGCAAAGAAATTCCTATGGAACTTGTCGTCTATTCCTCCTTCTGGTGTCCCGACTGCCGCGTGGCCAAGCGCTTCCTGCAGGGGCATAACATCCCATTTAAAGAGGTAGACATCGAGACCACGCCGGGGGCGGTCGATGAGGTGGTTGCCCGCACTGGCAAACGCGCCATCCCCCAATTCGTCATTGATGGCGAATGGGTGCAGCCGTACCGCCCGGGGGAGGGGTTCCTCTACCAGGAGATGTCCGAACGGCTGGGTATTAAAGAGCCTTAGGTCCACCCGTACATAACCTTCCGTACCCTAGGAGACCGCGGCCCCAAGCCGCAGAATAGTAGTTCACAGGTCTACCCGGCGGACACGCTTTTCCCTCCCCCAATTTGCCCGCGGCGGTCGGTGCGTCCTCATGGTCGAGAACCATCATTCATCGGAAGAAGAGCCGGTCTGCACCACCTGGGCGCGGCTGGTCGAGGTCGTACTGGGCCTGTTCCTGATCGTCGGGACTGGGTTCATGGCTCATTACTACACGCCGCCCGAGGCGCTTCCCCTGCCGGCACCCGTCCATCCCCTGCTGGCGAACGATCACCAGGACGAACTCAATCAGCTTACCCGCGACGTGGATGAATTGAAGCAGGAACAGGCCATGCCGGCCCTGGTGTTGAACCGGTATCGCAATTCCATCTGCTACATCTACGGCGTCTACCACGTCTCCACCCCGGGACACCGGCCCTCCCTGCGCGCCCGCATTTCCGGAACTGGCTTCGTAGTGGCGGAAGGGCTGCTGGCGACCAACCGGCATGTTGCCGAACCCTGGTACGGAGACGCCGAGTCCGACGTGCTGATCAGCAAGGGCGGCAAACCGGAACTGGAAAAACTCGTGGCCTTCTTCCCCGGATTCCCGTTGCCGGTCGATATCACGCCGCTGGTTCTGTCGGCCAATGGCGACCTGGCAGTACTGCATGTGGAGAATTCGCAAGCCATCAGCCGCCTGCGGCCCTTGCCACTGGCGGAGAGAGCCTCGAATCCGGGAGAGTTAGTTGCGGTCGTGGGATATCCCATGGGCGTGCTGGGGATGGTTGCGAAGTCGCCTCCGGCTGTGTACGAACGCCTGGCGTATCGCCGTGACGATATTGGCGCGGCCAACGAACTGGCAGCGCTATCGCTGATCCGTCCCTCGGCTACCTGCGGGCACTTGGGCGACGTGGTCGGCGACAAGCTGATCTATGACGCCCCCACCGCCCACGGCGGCAGCGGCGGCCCGGTATTCAATTCGCAAGGCCAGGTCATCGGCATTAACGAAGCCTACATCGACGGGTTCTCTGGCGGCACGCTGGGCGTGTCAGTGCAAGCGCTACGGCCGCTGATCGTGGCGGCGCAGAAGAGGATCATTGCAAGCACTCCGCCGCCGGCCAAAGAGCCGAACTAATCCTTTCAAAACTCTACGGCGTGATCGGCTCGCCCACTGACGCCATCAAGGAGTGAAGGCGCCTCAGCGGAACTTCTTCACCCAGCCAGGCTCGCGCACGTGTTCCTCATCCAGCCGGCGCAAGCGTGCCGCCATGATGCCGGGCCTTCCCAGATAACCCACCACGTGCCGCGGATCTTTGCGGTCCACCACCGGCAGACGACCGATGTTATTGCGCAGCATCTTGGCTGCGGCCTCATGCAACGTCTCGTCCGGATAGGTCACGATCACTTTGCGGCTTCCGGCTTCGAGCAAACTCGAGGCGCCGGAAGGATCCTGGTCAAGCGCTCGCAAGAGATCTCCCCGCGTGATAATTCCGGCCAGTTTGCTTTCCCCATCCAGAAGCAACATCCCTTGATGGCGGCTCGCTTCAGGCTCGTGACCGGCGATGCGTTCGGCCAATTCCCGTACCGGCGTCTGGGCGGGAACCGTGGGCGCTTCACGGTCCATGGTCTCTGACACCACCATTTGCTGCAATACGTCGGCTTCGTAATCCTGGTGGATGCGCAGTCCACGCCGCATCAGTTTCTCCGTCATGATGGAGGCCTTGGGCATGAGCAGAATCGCAACGCCGTCGGCAATTACAGTAACCAGCATCAGGGGCAATACCGAGTTATAGTCGCGGGTAATTTCGAAAGCGAAGACAATGAAAGCGAACGCCGCCCGCGAAGCCGCGCCAAAAACCGCGCCCATGGCCACCAGGGCAAATGCCCCGGCGGAGAGGTGGGCGGCGGGAAAAACCTCATTCATTCCCATGGCAAATACTCCACCCAGCGCGGCGCTCGACATAAACATGGGCGCAAGCAGCCCGCCCGAGGTTCCCGAACCCAGCGAAATTACCAGGGCCACCGCCTTGGCCACCATAATTACGATCAGCAGCTTCAAGGCGAGGTTGGCATTCAGAATGTCGCTGATCGTGTCATAGCCCACGCCCAGCACCCGGGGGACGAAGTATCCGATAATGCCGAGTCCCAGGGCCCCGATTGCGGGCCACCAGAGTTGGTCAATGGGCAGCTTCTCGAACAGGTCTTCGGTCCAATAAAGCAGCTTGCTGAAGCCAACCGCTGCCAGACCGCAAATCACTCCCAGCACCAGGTAAAACGGCAGAGCGCCGGGGACGCCGAAATCCATGGCCGTAACCGAAAACATCGGGCCCGCCCCCAACAGCTGCATGTGAACGGCGGTGGCTAGGGTGCTGGCCACGACCAGGGGGATAAACGATCGCGCCTTGAACTCAAAAAGCAGTAGCTCGATGGCAAGAATCACACCCGCAATGGGCGTGTTGAAAGTCGCGGACATGCCGGCGGCCGCGCCACAGGCCAGCAACACTTTGCGCTCCGACGCCGTGGTGTGAAAGATCTGCCCGACCAGCGATCCCACGGCGCCGCCAGTTTGAATGATGGGACCCTCCGCGCCGAACGGGCCGCCGGTCCCGATGGCAATGGCCGCCGAGATGGGCTTCAGAATCGCCACCCGCGGCTGAATGCGGCTGCGATTGAACAGCACCGCCTCCATGGCTTCGGGAATGCCGTGTCCCCTGATTTTCGACGATCCGTACTTCGCCATGACTCCGACGATGAGTCCGCCGATGACCGGAATCGGGATGACCCACAATCCCAGATGATTGTGGCGAGCGCTGGTGAAGTCGGCCACGAAACGGCCGTAGAAGGAAATGTTGGTCAATAGCCCGATCAGCCGGTACAGGAGAAACGCGATACCGCCGGCAACCAGGCCAATCGCCGCCGCCAGGAACGAGACCAGCACCATGCGGAATTGGGCGGGCTCGGCCAGCGTTGTGTCGCCAACCTGCGCGCCCGTGGCCGTGATCGTCGGGCGGGATTCGCGGCCCGCGCCATCTCCGGAGATTTCTTTCTCGTTCAGTTCGGTCACCTCTAACCTGCTTCCCCGAATTGTCGGGAAGGAGTTTTCGGTGGCCGGGGTTGAGCGCCTTTGGTCGGCCGCATGGCCCGCTCCAGGGCGGCGACCAGTGCCGGACCCTGGGAGCGCAACTCGGCCTTGTGACCCATGGACAATTCGCGAAGTACTTTTTCGCCTTTCGCAGTCAGCCCCAGCAGGACTTGACGACGGTCATCCCCCGCACGGCTGCGTCGCACCAGACCTCGGACGGAAAGCCGGTTTACCAGTTCGACTGTGCTGTGGTGCTGCAGCTGCAATCGCTCAGCCAGCGTTCCAATGGTCGGGTGCAACCCGTCCGGCAGCCCCTTGAGGGCCAGCATCAGCTGGTGCTGCTGCGGTTCCAGACGCATTTTCCGCGCTGCCTGTTCGCTGAAATGAAGGAAGCGGCGAATCTGGTAGCGCAGTTCGGCCAATGCCCGGTAATCGGAAAGAGCGAGAGTGTTTTCCATGATTGTCTATAATATATCGTAACACGATATATAACGCGTCAAGTCGTTCATGACTGAAACGCCGTTCGGAATGATGCCACTAAAAGAAGTAACCGCCCGATCGGGCGGAGCACTCTACCCCAAGCAGCCGTCATCCTGAGCCTGGCTTCAGCCGGGTGAAAGATCTGGCGCGGATCTTGACGGGTTAACTTCGGGAACGGCTCTCAGGCTTTGACGACTTTACCGCTTTTCAGGCAGGAGGTGCAGACGCGAATCCGGCGGGTCGAGGCGCCCACCTTGGCGTGCACCGGCCGCAGGTTCACGTTCCAGCGCCGCTTGGTGACGTTGTGGGCGTGGCTGATGTTGTTTCCAAATTGCGGCCCCTTGCCGCAGATCTCACATACTTGTGCCATGGACTACTCCAGGTAAGTTCAGAACTTGATGTGTAAAACATAGATTTTACCGGATTTCACACCGTTTCGACAACTTGACCACGGCGAGCCCATTGCGTGCCGCCCCGGCCGACGCTATAAAGGCACGGAGGTGAACTTGCCATGAAACTCGTCGTCGTCTTCCTCTTGCTTGCGGTTTCTATGGGATACGCCCAGCTTTCGGAATCCAGCAACATCGACATCACCGGAGATGCGGCCATCAACGTCGCGCCCGACCGGGTCCGAACCGATTTCGGGGTGGAGACGAGAAACAAGGTGCTCGATACCGCCATCTCCCAGAACGACGCTATCGTGCGCCGGGTGATCGCGGCCGTGCGCGATTTCCATATCGACGAAGGCGACATTCAGACCGACAGCATTCACGTCGAGATGGCTTACGACAGCCACGACGGTACGGTCGTCGATTACTACCAGGTCACGAAAAGCGTGCAGGTGTTCCTGCGTGACGTTTCCAAATTCGAACCGCTGCTGACCGCCGTACTCCGCGCCGGCGCCAACCATATTTACGACGTCCAGTTCAGCACCTCGGAATTGCGTAAGTATCGCGACCAGGCGCGCGCATTGGCGGTCAAGGCCGCCATCGAAAAGGCCAACGACCTGGCCACCGCGGCTGGGCTCAGAGTGGCGGGCAAGCCGGTGGGGCTTTCGTCTTACAGCTATGGAGGCGGTTCCTGGTACAGCGCCTGCTGTGGCAATCGCTACGGTTCGCAGTGGTCGCAGAATGTCGTCCAGAATATGGGCGGCGGAGGAGGAATTGGCCCGGAAGGAACCGTCGCCCTGGGAAAAATTGCGGTCACGGCCAGCGTGACCATGCGGTTCAAGGTGGAATGAGATCGGCGGAGCTGAAAAAAAGGTACGGCCCCGAAAGAGTTCGGGGCGGTCTTCTAATCCTGGGCATTACAGCACCCTGCGACATCTTCAGTATAAGTCACGCTGTGACGGAGTCAAGTTACCATGTGACCGGGAGCTTATCCCTGCATTAGCTCCCACAGAACCGGCGCTCATTAGGAGCGTGGACCCGACGGGATTCGAACCCGCATTTGCGACCGTCGCAGGGTGCTGTGTTCCCATTACACTACGGGCCCGCACGGGGTCTATTTCTTCTGGCTCACGCCGGTCACGGTCATCCGTCACACCGGATTCGCGTTGCCTTCTAAAACGGGAATGCCGGGATTTTCTTGTGCGATACTGACATCATGCCCTCGCCACCCGATCCCAAGTCGGTAAAAGTAAACCTGACCACCGGCACTGGCCTGGACATCGAGTGGAAGGACGGCCACCGTTCGCACTACTCTTTCCCCTTCTTGCGCGATGCCTGCCCCTGCGCCCTTTGCGACGACGAGCGCGGCAAGGCGGGTCGCCAGCCCGGCGAGCGCCCGAAACTCGCGCCCGGCGCGCTCCCCATGTTCAAGGAGGCGGCCAAGCCGCTTTCGGCCGAGGGCGTGGGCAAGTACGCCATCAAGTTCCACTGGAATGATGGGCATGAGTTGGGCATTTATTCCTGGCAATTTCTCCGGGATGTGTGCCCCTGCGAAGAATGCGCCGCCCAGCGAACCGCCACGAAGACGGGATAGTCTCCGAGCAGGGAAGATTCAGCCGTGCAGTGCGCAGGATTTCTCCGAAATCCGCAAATCGTTGATCCCCTGTAAAATTCAGTCAGCGAGCCTTTTGAGTGGCAAAGCCGGGAGCCGTTCCACATTTGTCTTTTCTCGACCAACTCAACCCGCAACAACGCGCCGCCGTTGAAACCACGGAGGGGCCGGTGCTTATCCTCGCGGGGGCGGGCAGTGGGAAGACGCGGGTCATCACCTTCCGCATTGCGTATCTCATTGAAAATCAGGGCGTGATGCCTGAGGCCATTCTGGCCATGACCTTTACCAACAAGGCCGCGCAGGAAATGGTCGAGCGTGTGGACAAGCTGGTCGGGGGCCTCTCCATCGCCAAGCCGACTATTTCAACCTTTCACTCTTTCTGCGTGCGCGTGTTGCGGCGGGATATTGAACAGCTGCGTATTCCTTCATCCGTTCCCGGCCAGCCGCCGATCGGACTGACGAAGAGCTTTGTGATCTACGACGAGTCCGATCAGCAGCAACTGGTGAAGTCGGCGATGCGCCGCCTTGGGATTGATGACAAGCAGACCACGCCGCGGGCTGTGCTGTCCCATATTTCCTGGGCCAAGAACCATATGCTCGATCCGCAGGAGGTGTATCTGCAGTCGGGCGATCCCAAGACGGAGAAGGTGGCCCACATTTACGAGGAGTATCGCAAGGAGCTGCGCAAGGCTAACGCGCTTGATTTCGACGACTTGCTGCTCGAAACCGTGCGCCTGCTGAAAGCGGTTCCAGCGGTTCGTGATTACTACAACCGGCGCTACCAGTACGTCATGATCGACGAATATCAGGACACCAATCGCCCGCAGTACGAGCTGATGAGGTTGCTCGCAGGCACCCATCACAACATCTGCGCCGTGGGCGATGAAGATCAGTCGATTTATTCCTGGCGGGGCGCCGATATTCGCAACATTCTGGAATTTGAGAAGGATTTTCCCGAGGCGAAGATCATCCGCCTGGAGCAGAACTACCGTTCGACGCAGAACATTCTGCAGGCCGCGTCTGCGGTGGTTACGAACAACATCAAGCGCAAGGGCAAAAACCTGTGGACCTCGCGGCAGGGCGGCGCCAAAGTCGGCTATTACGAAGCCCCGGACGGCGAAAACGAAGCCCTCTTTGCCGCCGACTACATTTCGAAATACCTGCGCGAAGCGGTCGAGCAGGGCGAGAATGCCCGCGCCGCCGTGCTCTACCGCACCAACTCGCAGTCGCGGCTCTATGAAGAAGCCATGCGGCGCTACGGATTGAAGTATCACGTGGTGGGGGGCTTTTCCTTCTACGAGCGCGCCGAAATCAAGGACATGATTTCGTACCTGAAAGTCATCCACAACCCGGACGACTCGATCTCCCTGCTGCGCGTCATCAACACCCCAGTTCGTGGAATCGGCAAAACCAGCATTGAAACCCTGGAAAGGGTCGCGCTTGAAACCGGCCTTTCCCTGTGGGGCGCGATTGCGGAAGCGATCAAACGCCAGTTGTTGCCGCCGCGCGCGCTGGCTGCGCTGAAGCTATTCACGGACATCATCGAGGACGGGCGGGCAATTCTGGCTGGAACGTATGCCGAGCGCCTGCAAGAGACGGCGACCGCAGAGGACAAGACCGTGCGGCCGCGGGCGACTCGCCCGCGCAGTGCGGATGACGAAGAGGTGGAACTTCCCCCCATCGAAGACGACACCGACTTCAGTCCAGATAATTTTTCTTTCGATTTTGGCGGCGACCTGGGATCGGACGGAGAAATTCCGTCCGTAGGAGAGCCGGCGAGTGATTTGCCCACCAATGCAGTGGAGGCGGGACGCCTCCACGACAGCCGGCAGGATGCCGGCGCTGCAAATGCGAGCGCCAGCACCGCGGACATCCTGAAATTTCTCATTGATCGCACTGGATACATCAAGCTGCTCGAAGAAGAGGACACTCCCGAGGCTTACTCCCGCGTCGAAAACCTGCGCGAACTGGTTAACGCGGCCATGGATTCGCGCGACCGCGGCGAAACCCTCGACCAGTTCCTGGACCATGCTGCCCTGGTCAGCGACGCCGACGCCTACGACGAGCGGGCCCAAATCACTCTGATGACCCTGCACGCGGCCAAGGGCCTGGAGTTTCCGCTGATCTTCCTTGGAGGTCTGGAGGAAGGACTGTTCCCGCACTCGCGCACGTTTCTGCAGCCGGACGACGTCGAAGAAGAGCGCCGCCTGTGCTATGTGGGCATGACCCGCGCCATGGACACGCTGATTCTGACTCGCGCCGTCTATCGCCGTCGCTACGGGACCGATCTGCCCGAAGCCAGCATCCCGTCGAGGTTTCTGGAGGAAATTCCGGTGGAACTGGTGGAAGACCTGGGAACATCGAAAAGAGGCCGGAGAGGCCGTGAAGGTCATGTGGCCGCGGGCGACTCGCCCGGGTCTGAGTATGCGCGGGCGAGTCGCCCGCGGCCACACGACCAGGCACATGAGCAGGAATCCACTCACTACGCATACGAAGATGAGGACCAGAGTGCTGCCTGGGCCGGTCCGCAGAAGGCGCGTGCGCCGGCAGCGTCGTACTCCGGCAAGTCCTACAACTCGATTGAGAACATTGCCGATTTTTTCGCCTCGCGAGGCAAGAAGTTCAGCGTCCCCAAATTGCCGGTAGAGGCGCCGAAGGGCAAAAAAGGCTTCCGCCCCGGCCAAAAGGTTCGGCACCCGAAATATGGCGAAGGCACCGTCTATCAGCGCGAAGGAGAAGGTGAAGATGCCAAGATTACGGTACAATTCCCTCGCTTCGGTTTGAAGAAGCTGGTGGAGAAGTATGCGCAGCTGGAGGGGGTCAGCTCTTAGCCATTAGCTCTTAGCTTTTAGCCAGATCCATGGTTCTTGACGGTCTGGCTAAAGGCTAAGAGCTAACAGCTAAAAGCTGGTTTTCCAGCATTTCCTAAGGAGAAACGAACCGCACTCATGGCAAACACAAGCAAACTGACCAAGGAAGAACGCAAGAAAACCAAGCGCGCATCGCGCAAAAAGCGCAAGACGGAAAATCCGCTGAAGCCCCGGGAATACGCCCGCGGTTCGGCCAAGCGCAAAGTGAAAAAGATGGCGCGCGGTACCGCCAAGCGGTAAAGAGCGGCACTTGGCAATCAGCGGTGAGCGCGGGATTGCGTTCATGGGCTGAATGCCAAGTGCCAATTGCCGGTTGCTGATGCCAGAAGCTACAGGAGACCAAACCTTTGGCCCAACCACCAACGGCCCGCACCTCTGAAAACCAGCTGCTGTGCTGCAAGTCCATCGACAAGCTGATTGCGGATGCCGACGAACCAGGGCATCGGCTCAAAAAAACGCTCGGGCCCTGGTCGCTCACTGCTCTCGGTATTGGCGCCATCATCGGCTCCGGCATATTCGTTCTGACCGGCACCGCCGCTGCAGGAGAGCACTTCGAGGCTCCCTCCATCCTGCACGCCCAGGTTCTGGACCTGATCGGGAACTTCCTGCGCACAGGCAGCACAGCGGGAGCCCTGATGCACGGTCGCCCAGCGGCGGGACCTTCTATTGCGATCTCATTTCTGCTGGTGGCGGTCGCCTGCAGCTTTGCCGGCCTGTGCTATGCCGAACTGGCGTCGATGATTCCGATCGCGGGCAGCGCCTACACTTATTCGTACGCGACCCTGGGCGAGATTTTCGCCTGGATCATCGGCTGGGACCTGATCCTCGAATATGTAGTGAGCAACGTGGCGGTCGCCGTCGGTTTCAGTGGCTATGCCAAGGCGCAACTGGCGGCTTTCGGGTTGAACCTGCCCAACCAGTGGGCAAGCCCGGTGTGGGCTTCGGGACGTTGGACGGGCTCTTACTTCAACCTGCCCGGCTTCCTGATCGTTTTCATTCTGACGCTATTGCTGGTCCGGGGGGTAAAGGAATCGGCCGGGGCCAACAACGTGATGGTGCTGATCAAGATCGGCGCGATTCTAACTTTCCTCATCGTGGGAGGGATGCTGGTCAATAAGGCGAACTGGACGCCGTTCGCTCCGTCAGGATTTGCGGGAATTATCACCGGCGGGGCCATCGTGTTCTTCACCTACATCGGCTTCGATTCCGTATCCACCGCAGCCGAGGAGTGCAGGACCCCGCAACGCGACCTGCCTTTCGGCATCATCGCTTCGCTGATCATCTGCACCATCCTCTATGTTGGGGTCGCGATTGTGCTGCTGGGCATGATGAAGTACACGACTTTCGTTTCCGGCGAAGCCGCCGAAGCGCCTGTGGCCTACGCATTGAAATACCTGGGCGCGCACCCCTTCTTCCGCTCGGTGATTGTTGTGGGCGCGCTCACCGGCATGATTTCGTCGCTGCTGGTCTTTCAATACGGCCAGGCGCGCATCTGGTACGCCATGTCCCGCGACGGCCTTCTGCCCAAGCTCTTTTCGGCCGTGCACCCCAAGTACAAGACTCCTTACTGGTCCACCTGGATTGCCTGCTTTGCAGTGGGAATTCCGGCCGGCCTGGTGGACATTGGCGATGCCGCCGATCTTTCAAATATCGGCACGCTGTTCGCGTTCGTACTGGTGTCACTGGGTGTTATTTTTCTGCGTCGCCGGCAGCCCGATCGCCCTCGTGCTTTCCGCGTCCCCTTTGTTCCATGGTTTCCGCTGATCTCCGTGCTGCTCTGCGGCGGACTGATGACTGGACTCACAGTGATCACGTGGCTGCGTTTCTTCATCTGGCTGGCGCTTGGCCTGGCCATTTATGTCTTCTACAGCCGCCATCACAGCGAGTTTTACAAGGCTAAAGGATAGCTGGATTGGCGATCGCTCTCTCGTTCCGTCGGAGCCGACTCTTCTACGCCTTTTCCCGGGGCTTGCGCCCTGGGCTACATTTCTTGCGCCGCTTCGTGGCTCCGGTCGGTGCCAAGACTTGAAGTCGATTTTCTGAAATCTTTAATCTCAAATCTTCAATCTGAAATCGATTCTCCCAAATGCCGCCTCTTCAATCTACAATCAGGTTATGGCGTCGCAGCCCAGTTCATTCATTGTGACCCTGCCCAAGGCAGAGTTGCACCTCCATCTGGAAGGTGCGATTGATCCCACGACCCTGCTCGAGCTGCGGCTGCGCCATGGCAGGACCAGCACCCTGGCTGAAATCGAACAGCTGTACAGCTACCAGGACTTCAACGGTTTCCTGATGGCCTTCAAGGCTGTGACCGAGGACCTCCAGACGGCGGACGACTACGAACTCATCACATACCGCCTGATGGAGAGGCTGCGTGCGCAGAACGTGCTGCATGCCGAAGTGAATGTGTCGGTGGGAGTTTGCCTGTGGCGCAAGCAGAACTTTGACGCTCTGTTCGAAGGCATGGAGCGAGGCCGCCAGCAAGGAGGGCGGGACTTTGGCGTCTCCCTGTTATGGATCTTTGATGCGGTGCGCCAGTTTGGTGCGGTTGCGGCTCGCGAAGTTTTTGAAGTTGCGGTGCGCCATCGGGAGGACAATGTCGTGGGCATCGGCATGGGCGGGGATGAGCAGAAGGGGCCGCCTGAGCTGTTTCGCGACGCTTACGCTTATGCGGCCGATAACGGATTGCATTTGACCGCACACGCGGGCGAGAATGCCGGGCCTGAATCCATCTGGGGCGCGCTCAATCTGCGCGCCGAGCGTATCGGACACGGACTCACCGCCGCGCAAGACCCGGAGCTGGTGGAAGAGCTGGCCTCCCGCCAGGTTCCGGTGGAGATCTGCATTACCAGCAACCTGCGCACCGGCGCATGCGCATCCTTGAATGCTCACCCGGTTCGCCAGTATTTTGATCAGGGAATCATGATCACGCTCAACTCTGACGATCCTGCCATGTTTCGCACATCGCTGGCGCGCGAATACCAGTTGGCCCAGCAGTCGTTCGGCTTTACCGAAGAGCATCTGCGGGAGCTGGCGCGGAACTCCTTCGAAGCCTCTTTCCTGCCCGCGGAAAAGAAGCTGACGTTCCTGAATCTGTTTGACGCGGCGGCGGCCCATACTTAGCCTCTGCCGGACGCAGACCTGCTCCCGTAACGGACAAAAGATTCCATGACCCAGCACATCGGTATTGTGGCTTGCAGCGCGGAGGGAGCGGCGCTGTGTTATCGCACCATCGCCCTTGAAGGCGGGCACCTGCTGGGAACGCACGATCACCCGGAGGTCTCGATGCATACTCATCCCCTGGCCCGGTACATGAGTTGCATTTATGCCGACGATTGGGAAGGTGTTGCCGATCTGATGCTCTCGTCGGCCGACAAGCTGGCCAGGGCCGGAGCCGATTTCCTGATCTGTCCTGACAACACCATCCATCAAGCCTTTGATCGGGTCGAGCGCAGGTCACCGCGTCCCTGGCTGCACATTGCGCAGGAGGTTGCGAACCAGGCCCGCCGCAGCCACTTCAAACGCCTGGGCGTGCTCGGGACCCGCTACCTGATGGAAGGCCCGGTCTATGCGGAAAAGTTGAAGGCTGCCGGCCTCGAACAGCGCACGCCGGACTCGCCAGCGCGCGAAAAAATCAACCGCATCATCATGGATGAACTGGTGAATGCCCAGTTCGCCGCGCCTTCTCTGGCATATTTTCAGGGAGTAATCCGGAGCCTGGGAGACCAGGGCTGCGACGCAGTAGTCCTGGGCTGCACCGAAATTCCGTTGCTGGTCACGCCCGATACCTCACCGCTGCCCACGCTGGACTCAACCCGTCTGCTTGCCAAAGCGGCAGTCAAAAAAGCCGCAGGCGCCACCTGAGATCGTGCAGGGACGGGTTTCCGACGCGTCCAGGCCGAGCCAAAGCTCGGCCAAGTTTTGATTTAGACGAGGCCAGTGGCAAGGAAGACTTTTTTCATGCGCCTGAAATTCCGTCAACTCGCTGATACGTTCGCGGTCTGCCGCTTGCCCCCGGATGCCCCGGTCCCACAATACGCTGCGGCGGAATTCATCTCCATCACACGAACCGCCGAAGAACTGTCAATCGTTTGCCCCTTCGATCAGGCTCCAGCCAGCGCGAACTGTGAATCGCCGTGGACCTGCTTCAAGCTGGAAGGCCCGTTTCCTTTTTCACTGACCGGGATACTGGCCTCTTTCCTTGATCCCCTGGCCGAGGACGGTATCCCGATCTTTGCTGTCTCCACCTTCGACACCGACTACATCCTGGTCAAAAAGGATCATGCCACCGCGGCGGTGGAGACCCTGATAAAAGCCGGTCATACCCTCACCGGCTGAAGCCGCCCATTCACTCCGCAAATCGCCCCAAATGCTGCGGATTCGGTGCACTCCGACCATCCCTATGCTTTAATAAAATAGTAGCCATGCCATCCGCCGGGACCATAGTGCGCCGCCGTTTGAAGGCGCTCCACCGCAATGTGCGGGGAGCGCGCATGATCGCGAACGCGTTCGCCTCGACCGACCATCCTCTACTGGCGCACATCATTCCTATACGGCGCTGCAACCTGGCTTGCGAGTACTGCAACGAGTACGACGATTTTTCCAAACCTGTCCCGACCGAGATGATGTTCCAGCGCGTGGAAAAACTGGCGGCGCTGGGGACATCGGTCATCACCATCAGCGGCGGCGAGCCGCTGCTTCATCCCGAGCTCGACGAGATCATTCAACGCATTCGCCAACGTGGGATGATCGCCGGGTTGATCACGAACGGCTACCTGCTGGTGGCGGAACGCATCGAACGCCTGAACCGCGCCGGACTGGAGTGGCTGCAAATTTCGATCGACAACGTCACTCCGGACGAGGTCTCAAAAAAGAGCCTCAAGGTGCTGGACCGGAAACTGGAATTGCTCGCCGAGCATGCCGACTTCCACGTGAACATCAATTCGGTGGTGGGTGGCGGGGTTAGACACCCGCAGGATGCGCTGGTCATCGGAAAGCGTGCCCTGGGCCTGGGTTTCAGCTCTACCATCGGCATCATTCACGATGGCTCGGGGCAGCTGCAGCCGCTGAATGAGGAGGAGAGCCGGGTCTACGGCGAGATGAAGTCGATGGAGAAGAGCAGTTTCACCCGGATCAACGGCTTCCAGGACAATATTGCGCAAGGCCGCCCCAATCAATGGCGTTGCCGCGCCGGGGCGCGCTATCTCTACATTTGCGAGGATGGCCTGGTGCACTATTGCTCGCAGCAGCGCGGCTATCCCGCCATTCCGCTGGAGAAATACACGACCGAAGACATTCGTCGCGAATATCTGGCGGAAAAAACTTGCGCTCCCAATTGCACCGTCTCCTGCGTGCACCAGGTATCGGTCTTCGACTCGTGGCGTGCGCCGCAGTTTCCGGCGCCGGCGGCAATCGCGCCTGGAGCCGGCGACCTGATCCAAATCAGGTAAGAGACCCGACACGTAGCGCCGGCGTCCCGCCGGCTGTCCGGAGGGCATCCAGCCCGCCGATCTGTCCCGTGCTTCTGCAAACATGCATCGCTGATTTGAGCGGGTCTCCGGAATCGCGTGCTTGGCTCGCCCCCAGCTTCTATATATGATTGCGAAACGGCGGCCATATGAATAAGAGACAGTTCCTGAAAACGTCTGGCGTTCTGCTCACGGGCGGCATAGTGTCGCGCCTGGTGTCAGCACAGCGACCATCCGCGGTGCGTACAAATTGGGCCGGCAACTACCAGTACAGTACCGACCGGCTGCTGCTTCCCACGTCAGTCGAGGAAGTTCGACAGGCCGTGAAGAGCGGCCACAGGATGAGGGCGCTCGGCGCGCGCCATTCTTTCAACGGGATCGCTGACAGCACGGACACGCAAATCTCGCTGAAGCTGCTCGATGGGATGTCCCTTGATCCAAAGTCCCGCACCGTCACGGTGGGAGCAGGCGTGACCTATGGCCAACTGGCTCCCTATATCGATGGCCAGGGTTTTGCCGTGCATAACCTGGCCTCCCTGCCGCATGTTTCGGTGGCGGGCGCATGCGCTACCGCCACTCATGGCTCGGGCAGCAAGAACAGGAACCTATCGACGGCTGTTTCCGCGCTCGAAATCGTCACCGCGGACGGCGAGGTCGTGACCCTGTCACGGCAAAAAGACGGGGAACGGTTCGCCGGGGCCGGAGTTGCTCTGGGCGGTCTGGGCGTCGTCACCAAGGTCACGCTCGACGTGCAGCCCACGTTCCAGGTGAGGCAGGTTGTGTACGAGAACCTCTCGCTGGCGCATCTGGAAAACCATCTCGACGATATTTTCTCCAGCGGCTACAGCGTCAGCCTGTTCACCGATTGGCAAAACCATCGAGCCACACAAGTATGGATAAAGCGCCGGGTCGAACCCGGAACTTCATTCGAATTCGCGCCCGAGTTTTATGGCGCGAAGCTTGCCACCCAGAAACTTCATCCCCTGGCTGGGCATTCCGCGGAAAGTTGCACCGAACAGATGGGCATTCCCGGTCCCTGGTATGAGCGGCTGCCGCATTTCCGTATGAACTTCACGCCCAGCAGCGGGGCAGAGTTGCAGACCGAATATTTTGTCCCGCGCAACCGGGGATACGAGGCCATTCTCGCAGTCGAAAAGCTACGAGACCGGGTGGGGCCGCATCTCTTTATCTCGGAGTTGCGCACCATTGACGCAGACAATCTCTGGATGAGCACTTGTTACCAGCGGCCATCCATGGCGATCCACTTTACCTGGAAGCCGGAATGGCCCGCGGTCAAACAACTACTGCCGATGATTGAAGAGCAGCTGGCTCCGTTTGATGCGCGACCGCACTGGGCCAAACTCTTCACCATGCAACCTTCGCGGCTGAAGTCGCTCTATGCCAGGTTGCCGGATTACCGGGAGCTCTTGCAGCAATACGATCCGCGCGGCAAGTTCCGCAACGAATTTCTGAACACGAATCTGTACGGAGGATGAAAACTCCCATAGCTAGTTCGTTGCGGCTTGCTAGTTTCCGTACTTGCTGCTCAGGTACCTGCCTACTTCGTCCTGCAGCCGGCCGTAGTCGTCGTGGATGGTTGCCCGCAGCGCACTCTCGGTGGAATTTCCTTCGGCCAGGCGTTGCAGGATGCGCTGCAGATCGCTGGCGCCCTGAGTGTCGATGATGAATTGCACGGCGGCCAGAGACTCGTCGTAGGCCAGAATGGCTTCCATCGGGGAAAAACGCATGAAGCTGCCTTCGAGCGCGTTGAACGGAATTTCCTGTTGCGCCTTGAAGAGTTCGGCCAAGCGGCGTCCGTGAGACGACAATGATTTCGGTTCCATGGCCTGCGCGATGCCCTCGTTCAACCACTGCGGACAGCGTCCGCCGGACAACTGGTTGATGAACGAATGTGCGAGCTCGTGCTTGAGCACGCGCGAGAGCTCGGGGGTGACCGAACTCATGCCGTTTACCGGGATGCGCAACTTGCCGTCATTGACCGCGCCCGCCCACGAGGGCGACTGGGTGACATCGAAAAAGGCCTGGTCGGTGTACAGGATCACGGCGATGCTGCCCCGCGGCGCCACGCCGAGATCACGCACCAGATCGTCGTAGTGCGACTCCAGCGTGGAAACCAGATCGCGGCGCAAGGACTCCGGCGTTTGCCGGCCCTCATATTTCAGGGTGAAGTGGCTGCTTTCATTTTGGGTGAAGTCCGATTCCGCGCTCGCATCCCGCTCTGCCTTTTCCAGATATCGCTGGACCTGCGCGTCGGGACGCAGCTGCAAAGACCGCTTCCAGCTGCGTATCGCATCCTTGTTCCGGTCACTGGAGTACTGCGCATAGCCGAGGATGGCCAGCGTGTCGGGCGAATCGGGGGCGATTCGCACCGCGCGTTCGGCATAAGGCAAGGCCTCGACTGCGTTGCCGGTCCGCAGCAGCAGCGCCACGTAATAGTTAAGGATGGTGGGGTTTTCGCCTTCAAAGCGCAGCGCGGTGTCAAAATAAGTCCGGGCCTTGTTGAAATTTGTCTGTTCCATTTCGTGCTTGCCGGCGATGAAATATGCGGCCGCGGTCATCCGTGCGTTGCCTTGCTGTTCGATTGCCGCCAGCGCGTCTGGGTCCACTTTACCGTCGTGGATAATCTTGTCGCTGACTTCCGGCTCACCCTTTAACTGGTCGGCAGGAGTAAATGTGGGGACGTCCCTGGAGTCCTTGCCGTCCGCCGTCGAAGCCGGCTCGGGACGAATGCCTCCGGCCTCGATCCGGTCAACCGCAGATTTCGGAATCGCATAAGAATCTTCGCCGACTTCATACTCCACGTGAGCGCCGTTTTCATGGACCTGGTCGGCGTAGATGGTGCGGCCATTCTTCAGGTGGATGACTTCCGCGGAAGCGCCGCCGGCGCCCAGGAAGAGACCCGAGAATAATAGAAAGATGACAGGTGGCCGCACTATGGCGCATTCTAGCAACAGGGGTGAAGCCCAGCCTACGTGACCAAGGTAATCAGAATCATTCCCGTCCATGCGTTGGCGCTGTTCTGGCTGGCGCTCGGGTTGTTTACAGCACCGCTCTGCAGCGCGCAGGATGCGGCTTTGGCGGCGCCGGCTTCCAATGTCAAGGCCGCAACTCCGGCAGACCATTCCGCGGAAGCTTTGTATTTGAAGTTACAAGATGTGGGCCTCGACAAATCGCGGGTCTATAACATCCGCGAAGTGACGCTCGAGCGGGCTGCCTTCCACATCACCTTCGACGACGGCACGATCGCCTTCACGGAGGACGTAGACGGCCACGTCACGGGAGCGTTCTTTGAGGGCGAGGGCGAGGTCCTGCTGATCCCCAACAGCCAGGCGGAGCGGGCCTCCATGATGCTCTTCACCGGGGCCGCCATCCTGGAAGAAAAATTCGTGACCGCATATTTTCGCTTTAACGACGACACTTTCACCGAATTGCAGCCTGCGCTCCGGGCCGCTGCCAACGCCCAGGAGTTTGTTTCCCAGTGGGACTCGACCGCCCGCAACCTGGCCCAATTAGACGCCTTGCGGCTGCTGCTCAGCTTCAGCAACACCCTGCCGACCTCGGGCCCGAGCGAAACGTCGACTCCGCCGTCTGGAGTTCGAGCGGGCGACGATCGCATGCTGCATGCGCGCCTGCAGGGACGAAATCTCGGGACCTTCGATCTCTACTTCGATTCGATGGCCGCGGAGCAAATCTGGGCGGGTCAGCAAAAGGCGGTCCAGGGCGAGACTTATTACGACGTGTGGAGCGCCTTTACCCTGGGTCAACCCGGAGGCCGCTCCGGCGACGCCGCGGGGGTCATGGGAGAAGAAGCGAAACCGGAGGCGGTCAACGTTGCGCAATACCAGATCCGGGCCAACGTAGCGCCGCCCACCCGCCTCGATGCCGATGCCAGCCTGCAGCTTGAAGTCCGACAGGCCGGCCTGCGTGCCGTGCTCTTCGAATTGTCCCGCTTCCTCCGGATCAGCAAGGTGGAAGCCGACGGGCGCCCGGTGGAGTTCATTCACAACCAGGCCCTCGACGGAACTCAGCTGGCACGGCGGGGCAACGATCTGGTGGCGGTCATTTTCCCCCAGCCGCTGCGCGCCGGACAACAGATCGATTTGCACTTCGTCTATGGAGGTGAAGTGCTCTCCGAGGCCGGAGCCGGATTGCTATATGTCGGCGCGCGGGGAACGTGGTATCCCAACCGCGGGCTGGAAATGGCCCGTTTCGATCTGCAATTCCGTTATCCTCTCGGTTGGACGCTGCTGGCGACCGGCAAGCGAATCGACGGCGCGCCTTCCGATTTGCCGCCGGGTGAACAATCCAGCCGCTGGGTCTCCGATCGTCCCATGCCCCTCGCCGGCTTCAATCTGGGCAAGTACTCGCGGGTAGCGGCCCGAGCCGGGGACGTGCCGGTTGAGGCCTATGCCACTTCCGGCGTGGAGCGCTCATTTCCGCAAGGCTCGGCTACGGCTATGGCGCCGCCTGCGGTTCCTTTTCCGCAGCATCCCCGGTCCGAGGAGATCACTATACCGGTGGCCCCGCCTTCTCCCGCGCGCAATGCGCTGGCAGTGGCGAATTCATGTGCCCGCGCGGTCGATTTTTTTGCCCACCGCTTTGGCCCCTACCCCTACACCAGCCTGGCGCTGACCCAGATACCGGGCGAGCTCAGCCAGGGTTGGCCGTCGCTCATTTTTCTTTCCAGCTTTTCCTTCCTGACGCCCGAGGAAAAATCCCAGATGCACATGACTCCGGTGGCCAAAATCCTGAGCGAAAGCACCATTGCGCACGAGACGGCCCACCAATGGTGGGGCGATCTGCTGTCCTGGAAGAGCTATCGCGATCAATGGCTGTTCGAAGCCCTGGCGAATTACAGCGCTTTGCTGCTGCTGGAGACCGAGTCTCCGGCGCAGTTTCGCGTGGTCATGGAGAAATACCGCCAGGACCTGCTGGCAAAGAACAAGGAGGGATCGCTGCTGGCGGACGCCGGACCCGTTACCTTCGGCACCAGGCTCAACTGTTCCCATTTTCCCGAGGGATACGACGCTATCAGCTACGGTCGCGGAACCTGGCTTTTCCATATGCTGCGGACCATGCTGCGTGATGCCGAACGCAGCCGCCGCGGACATTCCGCCAACCTCACGGACGCCCAGGCGGATGCACCATTCTTACGCGCCCTGGGCAAGGCCCGGGAACGCTTTCAGGAAAGGGCGATCAATACCCGCGAGTTCCTCCAGGTCTTCGAAGAAGAATTGCCTCCGTCTCTGCGTTACGAGGGGCGCAAATCGCTGGACTGGTTCTATGAAGGATGGGTGAATGGCACCGCCCTTCCGCATCTGGAATTACAGTCCGTGAAATACGCGCCAAAGCCTGGAGGCACGGCGGTCAGCGGCACGCTCGTCCAAAAGGACGCGCCCCAGGAATTGGTCACCGTCGTTCCGGTTTACGCTGTGGTTGCGGGGAAGAACGTACTCCTGGGCCAGGTATTCGCCGACGGTGCGGAAACCAGCTTTCATTTGTCCGCGCCGCCCGGAACCCGGAAGGTCGTACTCGATCCCTACCAGACCCTGTTGACCCGCCCCTGAGAGTTCGATGCAGACGCGAGCGCCCACGCTGGTGCAGGGTAGCGTTTCAAAAGCGTTCCCAAAAAGCGTTGCGCCGTTCCGAAACGAAATCGCAACTGCTCATTTCCAGCTAACGCAATTCCTCAGGGACACTCTTCGCCGCATGTAACCCTCAGCGTATCAAGCGAGGGCGGCGGACGGACAGCCGGCGGGAACGTGGAAACACAAATGCACACTGCCTCGACAGAGGTGAAACTTGTATCTTGAAAATCCGGGCCAGAGCACGCCGGCGGTGCCGACCCACATTCCTCCCGCGCTGTTTTTGGATTGGGGCCCCACCATCCTGCTGGTTGAAGACGAAGCTTTTGTGCGCAAGGTGGCTTGTGAAGTCCTGTGTTTCGCGGGATATCGCGTGCTGCCGGCGAAGAACGCAGCGGATGCGGCCAAGGCCTTTCGCCTGCATGCAGAAGAAGTGCAGCTATTGCTCACCGACCTGGTCCTGCCCGACCGGAGTGGCTGTGATCTGGCGCTGGAACTGGCCAGTGTCAGCGCCGGGGTGAAGGCCGTCTTTATCTCCGGATATCCGGAAAATTGCATTACCCGGCAAGGACTGCAATATCCCGGGTGGTCCTACTTGCCCAAACCCTTCTCCGCCGCGTCTCTCCTGCAAAAAATCAAAGAAGTTGTGAACCAGGCTTCAAAATAGATGTTCTCTGTGCCTCCGAGGGAAAGCGTCGAACCGATGGCGGGGAGCGCCAAAACCGCCGTGTCTTGAGGTGAAGATGGCGGCGGCCAAGGCTTAAGCTGCGGTTCCATCCTGCACCTGTTGTTCGGAAATGATGGCTTCCGCGGTCTGCTCGGACGAGACCTGGTAAGTTCCGTTGGCCAGGGCGTTCTGAATGGCTGCGATCCTCTCGCCGCGGATTTCTGGCGCCGTGGCTTGGGCAGCCAACTGGCTTGCCCCCACCCGGTCTAGCGGAGCATGGTGAGTCGCATCCTGCTCCGGTGAAAATTGGTTGGGCGCGCAGTCCCTGGGTGTCGCGTCCGCTTCCGACCGTTCGTTTCCTTTTTCTCTGGCTGCCTCAGCTCCCGCCTCCTCTGCATTCCGTTCAGGTCTCATGCGCTCTTTCTCTCCCCCCTTCCGCCGCGTAGCGGCGCAAACCTGCAGCCCAGGGCGCAAGCCCGGGTGCAAACCGCGAAATCTCTCCAAGCGTCATCACGCTCCGCCCGCCGCCCCGCGAGCAATTTCGGGGCCATGGTGTCCGTTTCCATCGCCCAGTTCGGCAAGCCGGGCCCGCAACCGGATCACCGCCATGGAGTGGATTTGTGAAACCCGGGACTCGCCGACTCCCAGAATGAGTCCGACCTCCTTCATGGTCAGCTCCTCATAGTAGTAAAGAGCCAGCACCTGCCGCTCTTTCTCCGGCAATTCCGCGATCGCGCGCGCCAGCAAATGCTTCATTTCGGAGCGCAGACAAAGGAACAGCGGGGTCTCTTCCGAATCATCAGGCAGATACTCGCACAAGTCTTCTTCCCGGCCATCGCGCGGCGATTCCACCCGCAGGCTGCCGATCTCAAGGCCGGAGATTTCTCCCAGCAGCAACTGCAGGCCCCGCAAGTCGATGCCCAGTTCCGCCGCCAGCTCAGGTTCGCTGGGATTACGTCCCAGGCTGGAGCGCAAGGTGTTGTGCGCCTCTTCCAGGCGCCGCGCTTTGCGCCGCAGGTCGCGCGGGCTCCAGTCCATTTCACGCAGGCTGTCGAGAATGGCGCCGCGGATGCGGAACTTGGCGTAAGAGCCGAACTGCACGTGCTTGCTGCCGTCGAACTTCTGCAGGGCATCGATCAGTCCGACGACTCCGGCATGGACCATGTCTTCGAGCAGCACATGGCGCGGCAGACGGTCGTGAATGCGGCGCGCAATGTAACGCACCTGCGGCAATTGCTCCATCAGCAGCCGCTCCCGCTCATCGTCGTCCTGCCAGCGGGTATAAGCGCGTTTCCCGGCTTCGGTCATGGCTTCGCCGCCCGAACCCGCGGCGGAGGCAGTTCTTCCAGAGCCCAAGGCTCGGTGAAATCGGACATGTGCTGATCTAATGCCGGTGAGTTAAGAAGGAGATTAGTAGGAGATTAGAGAAAACTGATGTCGGTAAAGCTCTCTCAGTTTCAGGAACAGGGCTGAAATGGGAAATGCGGTTCGAACCTGCGGACTGAAAGTAAGCCAGAGATCGCTCGACTGTGAGCAATTGTGAGCAGAATGGCCGGGGCGCGCCGCGGTATAAAGACTGGCATGGCGGCAAACAGCACTCTACTGTGCATACACCGAGATCCAGCCCAGCTGAGTCTTCTCGAGCAAAGCGGATACGAGTTGTTAACCGCGACCAATGGCCGCGAGGGCCTGCGACTCTTCATGTCACGGCCGGTGGATGTGATTGTGCTCGACTACCACCTGGGTCTTTTGGACGGGGGGATCGTGGCCGCGGAGATCAAGAGGGTCAAGCCCCAGGTCCCCATTGTCATGGTCGCGCAAGAACTGGAGCTGCCGGTCAGTGCATTGCGTTCGGTGGATGCGGTCGTGGCCAGGGGCGATGGCCCTGACTTACTGTTGGCAACCATTCGCTCGGTACTGGATGTAAAAGGGACGCCACGTGGTGAAGCAAAGCTACAGCCTTCCCCCACAGCTCACCAGCGGCGTCCTAACCGGTCGTGGGACGGGAAGGAACGTCGGCAGGCCAACCTGGTCCGAGGCGCAGCAGAAAAGAAGGAATAGTCCTTCTTGCCGGGTGTACCGATTCCGACCCGGCCCCGCCATCGGATCCTTGTCCTTGCCCCTGTCGCTATTGCTGTTTCCGCAAGATCCTTACTGCAACGCGTAGCGACGCTGGGCTGCGCTCCCCCTCGCAGCTCCCGCCGGCAGCCTCAAAGATGGCGCGCGCGATCCCCAGTCCCAACCGTCGCCAAAGTTCCAGATCTGAGTCGGGGGCGTGGTCGTGGCCGGCGCCTGGGCCCGAAATGGTCAGCCCCAGCATGGCTTCCGCCCCACACTCCGCCAGGTCGATCGTGACGGCTGCGCCCGAGCCGCTCGAGCCAATCGCAAACCCGACTAGATGGAACAAGCCCTGGCGCAGGCGGGGGGCGTCGAACCACACCGGACACGCGTGCCCGGGCAATAAGCAAACCTGCACCCCCGCCGATTCCGCCACCGGCAGCAGGTCCGCGACGGCCTCCTCGACCGCCCGCCGCAGGTCCAGCAGGTCGCCGCGCCCGCCCGGCTGGCCGGCGTCAAATAGTTCCCGGATGGCGGTCGCGAGCGCCGACGCTTTCTCCGCCTGGCCCAGGGCATGGCTTACGATCTCGCCATACTGTTCTCGGGTAGGGGTCTGGAGCTGGGCCAGCTCCAAAGCGCAGCATAAAGTGGTCAAGGGCTGGCTGAGCTGGTGAAACAGATCAGAAACCAGCTGCTGAGACTCCGACACCGCCGCCGGGGGATTCCCCATTGCGACGAGATTCATGGTTGCGCGCCCAGACCCGCAGGGGGCACGGCCTCAGAGCGGGCACTCAGTTCGTAACCCACTCCGCGGATGGTGTGGATCAAGTGCTTGCCGTAACCATCGTCTACTTTACGGCGCAGGTAGTTGACATATACGTCCACGACGTTGGTGCAGGTATCGAAGGACAAATTCCACACGTGCTCGATGATCATGGCTCGGGTGATGCGCCGCCCGGCGTTGCGCATGAGGTATTCCAGCAGGCAGAATTCCTTGGAGGTCAGTTCGATCCGCCGCCCCGCCCGTTCCACCCGCCGCTCCACCCGGTCCAGCTTCAAGTCGTCCACCGCCAGCACCGACTCCACCGGCAAGCGGCTGCGCCGCATCAGGGCCCGGATGCGGGCCGACAGCTCGGCAAAGGAAAACGGCTTGCTCAGATAGTCGTCCGCGCCCAGGTCGAGGCACATCACCCGGTCTTCCACCCGGGTGCGCCCGGTCAGCACCAGGATCGGAATGCTGGGCTTGCGGGTGCGCAGGAAGCGTAGGATGGCTACGCCGTCCAGCCGGGGCAGGGTAAGGTCGAGCACCACCAGGTCGAAATCCAATTCCCCGGCCATGGCGCGGGCCTGTTCGCCATCGGTTGAAACGTCCACGGCGTAGTGCTCGGACTCCAACCCTTTTTTTATGAAACTGGCCAGCGCAGCATCGTCTTCCGCGACTAGAATTCGCATAAGGTCAATCTAATTTGAACTGTTCTGATTCTTAGTCAGGAAGCGGGCTGGAACAAGGAATACAGCATGAATCAAAGGTCTCGCTTTCCGCAAAAGGGAAGCAGGCGCGAAACAGGAAGCCGGCGTCGATCCGGGCGCGGCGGGGTAGCGGCTCGTGGAATCTGTACGGTCACTCACGTGCACATCTTGCTTCGGAGATAATGCGGAGAACTAAAGCCAACCGGCGTTGGTCGAAAGGATTCGCTGGGGAGTGAATTTCTGGAGCCCAAAAACGCTTAGATCCCTGGTGCTGCCCGGGGCGCTACTCCTGCTGGCCGCGTGCGTGGTATTCCAGGGCGCGTTCGGCTCCATTCCTTCCGCCGCCGTCCATTTCTACTTTTATTCTGTGTTTGTTGCGGGCATTGTGCTGGCCTGGCGTTTCCACTCCAGCCGCATCCTGTTCGCGCTGTTGACCCTGTTTCTGGCTCAGCGGGCGCTGGAGTTCTTTTCTTCCGGCCGCGCGGCGGCCGCCGGGCCGGGACGAATCGCACTTGAAGCCGTTGCTTTTCTTCTCCCCTTGAACTTTATCGCCTTCTCGGTGTTTCGCGAACGCGGCTTGGTTTTCCCGGCGATCATGCCCCGCATGGCGCTTCTGTTCTTCGAATCGGTGTTTATCGCCATTATCTGCCGTCCCGGAGAACTGATGGGCCCGGCGTTCCTGCACTCCCGCTTCCTCGGACGCTTGCACTGGACGCCCCTGCCGGCGCTCGCCCTGCTGGCCTTCATCGCCGCGCTGGCCGTGCTGGTGGTGCGCCTGGTGCTCTATCGCAAGCCGACGGAGAGTGGCTTGCTCTGGGCTCTGCTGGCGACTTTTCTTTCGTTTCAGGTGGGGGCGGTAGGTCCCGCGGCCACCGCCTACCTGGCGACGGCGGGATTGATTCTGGTGAGTTCGATCATCGAGAACACTTATTTTCTGGCTTACCACGACGAACTGACGTCGCTTCCAGCGCGCCGCGCTTTTAATGATGCTTTGTTGCGTCTCGAAGCGCCCTACGCCGTGGCGGTCGTGGATATCGATCACTTCAAACGCTTCAACGACACCTACGGCCACGAGACCGGGGATCAGGTCTTGCGCCTGGTGGCCGCGAAACTGGCCGGCGTGACCGGGGGTGGCCGCGCCTACCGTGTAGGCGGGGAGGAATTCTCCATCCTGTTTTCGGGGAAGTCGGCCAAAGAAGCCCTGCCTCATCTGGAATTGCTGCGCTCGGTGATCGAAGTGGCCACTTTCCGCGTCCGTGGCGGCCAGGAGCGCCGGGGTGCGGCTCGCGTGCAGGACGCGCGGACGCGGGACTCGCAGAGTCAGGACGCCCGAAGCCAGAACGGACAGGCCCAGGATTTCCGCAGTCACGACCGGCGAACCATCGAACGCCGTGCCCGGCCTCGCAGGCCTCCGGCGACGCGAAAGAAGGTTCCTGCGGCGGTCTCCGAACCGGGGAATCAGCAACTCTCGGTGACGGTCAGCATAGGCGCGGCCGAACCGACTGCCCGTTTCCGCTCGGTCGAGCAGGTGATTCAGGCGGCCGATCAGGCCCTCTACCGGGCCAAGCAGTCGGGACGCAATCGGGTCGAGCTTTTCTCTGCGCCGCGCGCGGCCCGGCCCAGGCGCAACATCGCTTGAACGGAGAAAGCGTCACGGTCGCGCTTGCTGCGCGCTGATCCAGCTCTCAATCTGGGAATGCAGGACGCCCAACGGCAGCGGGCCGTTGCCCACCACTTCATCGTGAAACGCGCGCAGGTCGAATCTGGCTCCCAGTTTCTGCCGTGCGTCTTCCCGTAGCCTCAAAATCTCCAACTGGCCCAGCTTGTAAGCCAGGGCCTGTCCCGGCCAGGCGATGTAGCGGTCCACCTCGCTCTGCACATTCGGCTCGTCCATGGCGGTGTAGCGATGGAAGTATTCCACCATCTGTTCCCGCGACCAGTGCTTCTCGTGCACTCCGGGGTCAATGACCAGCCGAATGTCCCGCCACATTTCGTTTTCCAGCCTGCCGTAGTCACTGTAAGGGTCCTCGTAGAAACCAATCTCTTTGCCCAGCCTTTCGGAGTAGAGCGCCCAGCCCTCGACGAAAGCGGTGTACTCTCCGTTCTTGCGGAAGGCGGGCAAATCTTTCAGCTCCTGGCCGATGGAAATTTGCAGATGATGCCCGGGCACACCTTCGTGGTAGGCGATGGCTTCGATGTTCAAGGTCAGGCGATGCTCCGGGTCCCATTCGTTCACATTGATGTGCCCGGGACGAGAACCGTCCTGCGCTCCGGGATTGTAGTCGGCGGGGACCGCATTCTTGGCGCGGAACGGATCCATGGGTATGATTTCGAGTTTGTTTTGCGGCAGCCGCCCGAAGAGCTTGGGCAGTTGCACCTCCATCTGCCGCGTGTACTTGGTGTAGAGGTCGAGCACTTGCTGGCCGGAAGTCGCATAGAACTTGCGATCGTTCTTGATGTGCTCATTCAGGCTGGCCAGGTCTTTGAAGCCCAGCCTGTGCGCCAGCGCCAGCATCTCTGCTTCCGTGTCGGCCAGCTGCTTGAGTCCGATCTGATGTATTTCCTCCGGAGTCAGGTCGGTCGTGGTCATGCGCCGGATTTGAAAGCGGTAGCGTTCCGCGCCATCGGGCAGCGCCCAAACTCCCGGTTCGGTGCGGCCATGGGGGGCGTACTCGTCGCGCACAAACGCGGCGAATCGCTGATAGGCCGGAAGGACCTCATGGTTAATCGCAGCCAGCACGGCGGTTCGCAGACGCTTCTGATCGGCCTCAGAAATGCCCGCCGGGAACTTATTGAGCGGATGGGCAAACGGGCTGGCTTCGGCCTTCGTTTCAGAAATTTCCCTGGTCTGCGCCGCTACTTTTTCCAGCAGATATCGTGGCGGCATCAGCCGGTCTTTCATCCCCTGCCGCATGTTGCCGGTCACCTGATCGAGCGCTTGGGGGATCTGGCGCAAGCGCGACAGGTAGTCGTCGTAATCTTTCACAGTGTTGAAAGGCGTCAGGCTCAGCATCTCCAGCCAATCCAGGTGCGGGCCGCCCATCTGGTTCACCGGCATTTCCCACGGTTTGAAACGGACTTCTTCGATATCCTGGCGCAAGTTCCGGATGATCAACTCCCGGCTGAGCGTGTCCTGCGCCGATAAGCCGGCCGGATCCACGGCCTCGAAACGGGCCAGAAACTTGCGCCTGGCTTCCAAGTCGGCCTGATAAAACCCCGGCGAGCGGTCGTTCAGACGATCGTTGTAGCGGTTGTCCCCAAGGGACGTCGCCATTTCAGGGTTAGAGCGCAGCTCGTACTGCCACTCTTCGTCGAACAGTGAAAGCAGCTGGGTTCTTCGGTTCTCGATGTCAGCAGCCTGCCCGGCGGCTTGCGTTTTCTGGGCGGTCAATGCAAGAGGAAGCAAACAGATCGTGCTGCAGATCAGCATGGCGATGCGACAGGCGCGTGCGAAGGCTACATTCATCGAAGTCTCCTGAACTTTTCCCAGAGTGGCCACATGGTCAGTCAAACTCTCTCTCGTGATTCGATATTCTATACAGTAGCGCCGGTTTGATGGTGCCCGCTGCTCCTGCTGGTGGAGGCCGGGCATCCCGCCCGGCGGGACAGGCGACACGCCCGTCCTCCATCGGTATTAGTGGAGCAAGGCTGCGCGCAGGCCCCAGCCGATATACTGTTAGCCGCTGACTCTCGAACAACGAGTTCGCCGGAGAATGGCACTTGAAGATATCAGGACAATCGATCCTCGGATTCGGCTCCGCAGCCAACACTGGTCCATCCTTTCGCGGCACCAATCCGCAGACGGGCGAGCCTATGCCGCCGGATTTCTTTCCCGCGGGAACTGCCGAAATCAATCGGGCTGCGGACCTGGCCCACCAGGCGTTCGCAACCTACAGCCAAACCTCGGGTCGTGACAAAGGAAAGTTCCTGCGGACCATCGCGGCCAAAATTGACGGCGCCATCGATGAGCTTGTCGATCGCGCCGAGCAGGAAACCGCCCTGCCGAAACCTCGCCTGCAAAGTGAAACCGGCCGCACCTCGGGGCAGCTTCGTCTGTTCGCGCAGGTAGTGGAAGAAGGCTCGTGGGTGATGGCGCGGATTGACCGGGCTGACGCGACAAGTAAGCCTCCCAAGCCTGATCTGCGCTCGATGCTGCATGCTCTGGGCCCGGTGGTTGTTTTCGGTGCCAGCAACTTTCCGCTGGCCTTCTCGGTGGCCGGCGGAGACACCGCCTCTGCCCTCGCCGCGGGAAATCCGGTCATCGTCAAGGCGCATCCTGCTCATCCTGGCACCAGTGAACTGGTGGGCCAGTTGGTGCGCGAAAGCGTTCGGGAATGCGGTTTGCCGGAAGGAGTTTTCTCTCTTCTGATGGATTCCGGCACCGAGGTGGGCGCAGCGCTGGTCAAGCATCCGCGGGTGAAAGCCGTAGGTTTCACGGGATCGCACAAGGCCGGGAGGGCGATCATGGATTTGGCCGCCGCCCGTCACGAACCCATACCCGTCTTTGCTGAGATGGGCAGCACCAATCCGGTTTTCATTTTGCCCGGCGCGCTGCGGGAAAACGGCGAGAACATCTCAACCGGAATGTACAAGTCTTTTACCCTGGGAGCCGGCCAGTTCTGTACGAAACCTGGGATCGTGTTCCTGCCCGAGAACGAGGACGCTGCGACCTTCGTCGATCGACTGAAGAAGTCGGTGCTTGATTCGGGCCCGTTCAGCATGCTGACGCCGGGTATACGCTCTGCCTACCAATCCGCCACGACGCGCCGCAAAACTGAAGCCGGAGTGAAAGCGCTGGCCGGGAGGCCGGCTGCGAGCAACGACCAGGAGTTGGGCGTGGGCGCTGCGCTTTTTGAAGCCGATGTGGAATCGTTTCTGCGAAATCCGGAATTGGCGGCGGAGGTCTTTGGTCCCACAACCCTGGTGGTCCGCCACTCTACCCGCGCCCAGGTATTGGAACTCGCGCGCAATCTGGGCGGCCATCTGACCGCGACCATTCACGGCACGGAAGCCGATCTGCACGAGTTCAGCGACCTGATTGCGATCCTGAGAGATAGAGTCGGCAGGCTGGTGTTTAACGGTTTTCCCACCGGCGTGGAAGTTTCGCACGCCATGGTTCACGGCGGCCCCTATCCCGCGACCTCCGATGGACGCTCGACTTCCGTTGGCAGCGAGGCGATTTTTCGTTTCTCGCGACCCGTCTGTTATCAGGGATTTCCAGAATCGACTCTGCCTGAGGAGCTGCGCGACAGCAATCCTCTGGGTATCTGGCGAATGGTGGATGGAGAAGTAACGAGAAATCCGTTGACCACGTGATTTTGAAGCAACCGCAGAAATTTGTTTCATCGCCTAGAAGGGAGTCTCAGGTAGAGCAGACACTCTCGCCTCAGGTAGAATAAATCTGCCTTCGCGGGGGTTGCCTATGAAGTCCTGCCTCTCGCTTGTGCTCCCTGTCCTGATTGTTACCACGCTTGCGGCCCAAGCCTCATCTCCGAAAGAGCATGCCAAGTGCGCACTGGGAGGACAGGTTATTCAGGAGCCGGGCGGACGGCCGATCCGGAAAGCAACTCTAGAACTGACTCGGGACGATCGGGAAGACGGCACAAGCTACACCGCCGTTACCGACGCCGAAGGCCACTTCAAGATCGACAATATCGAGCCAGGCCGCTACTCGCTATCGGTGCAGCACAGCGGGTTTTCAGGTCTGCGCAAGCACCGCCGGGGACGACTCCTGACACTCGACCCCGGCCAGGAGTTGAACGATCTGGTTCTCCGGCTGCAACCCACCGCCGTGATAACCGGGAAAATTCTAGATAACGATGGTGACCCGGTTCCAGGCGCCTACGTCTTTGTCGCAAGCAACCAAGGCTCGGACCGCCGCCGAGGCTTTCGAGGTTCCGGACGAACCAATGATCTAGGTGAGTACCGGATCAGCAATCTTGAGCCCGGCCGGTATCTGCTTAGTGCGAATCCAGAATTTCAGTTCTTCCAACGGAGCCGGGTCGAGGGCGATAGAAGACCCGTTCCCTACATCACATACTATCCAGGCACGGCCGATAAGGCCCAGGCCGTCCCGGTTGAGCTCCACGCGGGTGATGAGTTTCCCGCAAATTTCGCATTGGCGTACGGCCCGGCCTTTCGCATTCGAGGAACCGTCTCCGGCGTTCCCATAAACGGGAATACCGACCTCTCCGTGATGCTCGCATCGAAGGACGCTGGATTTCCGATAGGTGCTTCCGATACAGAGGTCAAGAAAGACGGTTCGTTCGAGCTCCGCAACATCCTGCCGGGCTCCTATTTCGTTTGGCTTATTAACAGGACAAGCGCTCCCGAAGCAATGCTTGTCGCTCAGACCGTCGAAGTGAAAGACTCGGACCTGGAAAACGTTCGCCTCATGCCGGTTTCCATCAGCGAAGTGCGAGGGCAGCTCCGTATGGAGAATGGTCAGAAAGCCGACTGGGCTGGGGTCGTCCTGTCGCTTCAGTCCAGCGATGACCCATTAGATCTTCGAGGGGAGTTCGGGGGCCAGCGTGAGACGACGACGGCCCAAATAAAACAGGACGGCTCATTCGATATGAAAACCGTCCCCGCTGGCAATTACCGTGTGCGGGTATTTTCCGGGCTGGTCGCAATGCGCGATTGCTTTATGAAATCTGTCAACGCCGCGGGCAAAGACATCGCCGACTCCGGTTTCACCATCAGCGGAGGCACATGGTCGCTCGACGTGGTGCTCAGTTCAAATGGCGCCAGTGTGGACGGCGTCGTCGTTGACGACAAAAACCGGCCCGTTGCCGACGCCGAAGTTGTTGCGATCCCAGAAGCGACTCGCCAGAAGCGGCGTGATCTCTACCAGCAGGGAGCAGTAGATCAGCACGGCCACTTCAATCTCCGCGGTCTTAGCCCGGGCGAATACACAGTGATGGCTTTAGACGACTTGGACGATGATTTTCGCGATCCCGAATTCATGAAAGCACACGAAGGACTTGGGCAGACCATCCACCTGGACGAAGGCGAGCACAAGAGCATTTCCCTCCAATTGCTTTCGCCAGCGAATGATGCTGAGTAGGGACGCCGAAATAGAGCCGATCAGGCCGTCTCCGGCTCCAACGCTTTCGAGGAAACTGCTTCGGCGGCGAGCGCCGCTCCTCCGGCGATGCCGGCATCCCCTCCGTAGAAAGCCGGAAGCAGGGGAATCTCCTGGCAGCGCCGGTTTACACAGCAACCGGGTAGGAGGTCGCGAATTTCTCCGAGAAAGGGTTTCATCAAGTCTCCCACTCCTCCGCCCAGAATGATGACGTCAGGCTCGAGCAAGTCGATCATGTTGCCCAGCCATAACGAGAGAAGCGCAACCGTTTCCCGCAGAGTCTCCGCGGCCACGGGATCACCCTGGGCGTAAGCTTCGCCCACCATTTCGGCGGTAACATTGCCGCACTCTCCGTGCGCCAGACGAAGGAGCGCTGAGTCCTTGACGTCTATTGCGCTGAGCTTTGCCCGGGCTCGCTTGGCGATGGCCGGGCCGGCGGCAAAAACCTCGATGCAGCCGGGCTTGCCGCATCCGCAGCGCGGGCCGTGATAATCGATGCTGACGTGGCCGCCTTCTCCCGCCGCGCCGGTGCGTCCGTGATAGATGCGGCCGTCGAACACAATCCCCGTGCCGATTCCCGTTCCCAGGATCGTAAGAAAGACATTGCGATAGCCGCGCCCCGCGCCCCACAAAACCTCCGCTAACGCCGCCGCATTGGCATCGTTGTCGACTTTTACCGGGACGTTGTATTTCCGCGAAATCTCATCAGCTAGGGGAAAATTGCGCCAGCAGGGCAGGTTGGGAGGATTGATGATCACTCCGGTCCTGGGATCAAGCGGGCCGGGACAGCAAATGCCGATCCCGCCCAGCGAGTGCCGACAACCGGAGCTTGCCACCTTAGCACAAACCTGGTCGATGGCCTTGAGAACCGTGGCCAGACCGGCAGCAGGACCGTCGTTCGGCAACATGGGAACCCGGGTGTGATAGCGAATTTCCCCGGTCGGAAGCACCAGTCCCGCGGCGATTTTGCTGCCGCCGATGTCCACTCCGACGATAAAGCCCGGTGAGGCCGAGGACGAAGCTATTTCCATAGATTCCGCTAGGCCGTTTGCGTTACTGGAACAGGTCTCGACCCTCTGAAGGCGTAAAAAACTATGTACAAGTAGCAGATGGCAGGCAAAACGAATGCGTGGTGCAGCCCGATCATATCGGCTAGGCGGCCTTGCGCCAGAGGAATCAAGGCGCCGCCCACGATGGCCATAATCAGCAGTCCGGATCCATCACCGGTGAGCGGCCCCAGTTCTGCGATTCCCAAAGTAAAAATGCTGGGGAACATTACGGAATTAAACAAGCCCACCAGGATGATGCTCCACATCGCCATGTGACCAAGGCTGAGAATGGAGGTCGAAACCAGCAGGCATGCGACCAGCGCCGCAATCCCCAGAACGGTCCCGGTACGAATCTTCTGCAAAATAGCGGAGCCAACGAATCGCCCCACCATGGCCCCGCCCCAGTAGTACGAAACATACTTGGCAGCCGACAACTCGGAGATGTTGCCGATATTGGCCTGGCTGAAGTAGTTGATCAGATAACTTCCGATGGAAACTTCAGCGCCTACGTAGACGAAGATTCCAATCGCGCCCAGCACCAGTTGCGGATGCTTCCATATGCTCTCGCCCGGAATCTTTCCATGCTGTTCAGCGCCGGGGAGAGGTGGCAGCTTGAACATGGCGATGGCCACTGCCAACGCCATCAACGCCAGTCCGATGACCAGGTAAGGCAGCTTCACCGACGAGGCTTCGTGGACCCGGTAAGCTTGCAGGGCAGTTCCCGACATCTGCCGCACCACATCAGCATTTTCCCGCGTGCCGCTGAGGATGATGGTGCCGCCCAGCCAGGGAGCGATGGCCGTGCCCACCGAGTTGAACGCCTGTGCCAGATTCAAACGGCTGGATGCAGTCTCCGGAGGACCTAACACGGCCACGTACGGATTGGCCGCAACCTGCAGCGCGGTGATGCCGCCCGCCAGCACCATCAGCGCGGCAAGGAAGAGCGGATAAGAGGCCGCGCTCGCCGAGGGAATAAACAGGAGCGCGCCCAGTCCCATGATCACAACCCCGACCACCATCGTTTTCTTATAGCCAATCCAGTCGATGAGTTTCGCGGCGGGTATCGAAAAAATGAAATAAGCGGTGAAGAAAGCAAACTGGATCAGGCTGGCGCGGGTGTAATTGAGGTCGAAGATTGCCTTCAGATGAGGCACCAGCACGTCATTCAGCACGGTGACGAAGCCCCACATGAAAAACAACGTGGTCACCACGCTCAACGCTGCGCGGTTGGACGAAACGGGCCCGGTTGACGGACTAACCGGAGGTTTGAGGTTGGCAATTGCCATTCAGGGCTCGTGTGGCAGGCTTCGTGGCCGCCGAGATTCGCAATCCGCGGCCAGCATCATACCATCGGAAATGCCCTCGTCCGCAGCTGTTTATTGTCAGAGTAATCGATTAACTTGCTGGAAAACGCTTACTTTATGCTTGACAATCGAGCGGTTCGTATTCCAGACTGCGCCGCGGACTCGTTTTCTGTGGATCTACAGTCTAGAGCGACTGCTTCTTTACACTCCGATTTGTAACCTTGAAACACCGGTAAGCGCGGCGCCCCAGGACGCGCATGCCAGGTGAAATCGTCATGCAATCCGGATAGGGCGGATTCTGATGAAAAAATCGTTGGGCGTCGCGGCTAGTCTGATCTTTTTGCTTTCCGGATGGGCAGCTGGTCAGGCGTCCGGATGACTCTGCAGCTTCGGTCGCAGCACGCCGCCATCGCGGTAATCGGCAAGAAGGAAAAGACAGTGCTTGCCAAGTACGGCTTCTAATGCGCAGCAAGAGCCCGATTTCAGTCGCGCCGCTCATAAACTGCGCATAACCGCAAATCCCGCATGCCGCAATCGCCGCAGAGCCGCAATTGCCGCAAAGCCGCGAAACGGCGTCATAGTGCAGCCCCGGGTGCAAGCCGGGGGTCAGCAATTGGGAAAACGACATAGCCCGGAAAGGGCGAAAAAACCCTCAATTGTGGGGGCGCACCCAAGCTCGGGTGCTATAGAATGTCGCCGCGTAGCACGCCTGCCTAGGAGACCCGAATATGTCGGATTCAATCCGCAAAGAAATCACCCGCCGAGGATTCATCACCAAGGTTGGCCAGGGACTGGTCGCGGCCAATCTTGCCGGGACGTTCTTGAACCGCGCGTCAGCGGAGCTGCAGGTCCCCGACCCGCCGGGAAGGAAATTAGGCTGGGCGATCGTCGGGCTGGGCAGCCTCGCGATCAATCAGATCCTGCCCGCGTTCGCCAAGTGCGAAAAGTCCAAGGTGGTAGCTTTCGTCAGCGGCCATCCCGACAAGGCGAACAAGCTGGCGCTGCGCTACGGCGTGAACCCGAAGAATATTTACAACTATCAGAACTACGACACGATTCGGGACAATCCTGAAGTCGACATCATCTATATCGTCCTGCCGAACGGGATGCATGCCGAGTACACGGTTCGCGGGCTCCAGGCCGGCAAGCATGTGCTCTCGGAGAAGCCCATGGCCAATACACCCGCGGAATGTCAGCAAATGATCGACGCGGGACGCAAGGCCAATCGAAAACTCATGGTGGCTTATCGCTGCCGTTATGAACCCTACAATCAGGAAGCGATTCGCATGGCGCGCCAGCAGGAACTGGGCCCGACCAAGGTCATTCTCGCGGATCACGGGTTCAACATTGGCGATCCCACCCAATGGCGGCTGAACAAGGCGCTGGCGGGAGGCGGCTCGCTGATGGATATCGGAATCTACTCGCTGAACGCTTCCCGTTATCTTACCGGCGAGGAACCCACCGAGATCAACGCCATGATGTACACCACCCCGGGTGACATACGATTCAAGGAAGTGGAAGAGACGATCAATTTCCAACTGCGTTTCCCCAGCGGCATCCTGTCCAACTGCACGTCCAGCTATGGATATTCCGGGCAAAACCGTTACCGTGCAGTAACCACCAAGGGATGGTTCGAGTTGGAACCGGCGACCAGCTACAGCGGTTTGAGAATGTACGTACATCACGACAACATCACCGAGGAGCGCCTGCTTCCGGTGCGCGACCACTTCGCGCTCGAGATGGACCACATGTCCAGCTGCGTGATGGAGAACAAAGAACCGCTCACTCCGGGCGAAGAGGGATTGCGCGACCTGACTATCATGATGAGCATTTACGAGGCCGCGAGAACGGGTAGGACGGTCAAGGTGTAACGGCATCCCGGCCGCAGGCGTGGCGGCCGTCATCGCTGGGACGCGGTGGTAGCGAGTTTGTGCGGTCGTTGTGACATTTCCTGCCGCTCGCGTCTGGCGAGATAATGGGGCATCGAAGCATTCGGTTTACCATCATTTCCCATGGTCCGCCAGCTCAGAACCTTCTGACCAGCTCCAGCATTTTCCGGTCGAGCTTGTGTCCTTTGAAGTCTTCGTAGCGAACGTCCGCCCGTTCACTGTCCAGGACGCCGAACTGACCCCGCAGATTCCACATGGAGTTTCCCCAGCCTGCTTCTTTCCAGAGGGAGAGAGCGTCTTCCATCCAGGCCAGAGTCACGGCATGAGGGGTTTTGTTGAAACAACCCCACTCGCCGACGTGGATCTGGACCCCCTTGTCGATCAGGGGACGATAGTTCTCAATGTACTCATGCTTGAGGCGATCACGATCCCAAATCTGCCCGTGATCGTCCTTAAGTGGCCAGGTGGGAGGATTCATGGTTTCAAATTCATCCTTGGGGACCCAGTTGGCGGTGTAGTGGGTGACGGCCTTCGGCTTATAGCCACGCGTACTTTGCACCAGCCCGAGGTCCACAATCCCCAAGACCGGCAACTGGCCGATGTCCATGCCGTCGGCAAAGATGAGCCGGTGCGGATCTTCTTTGCGGATAGCGGTCACCAGCGCCTTCACGATCTCCACGTAGCGCTCTTCGAGATAGCCCTCGTACGATCGCATTTTGGGCGGCTCGTTAATCAAATCGAAACTCAGACGACGGCTGGGAATGCCCTTGTACCGCCGGGCGAAGGCTTTCCAATGGAAGACTGCTGCGGCCAGCGCCTTGTCGCGTTGCGCCTTGGTTCCGCTGAACAGATCGGCGGGCTCGAGTTCCCGCTGGTTGATGCAATACCCGGGAATACGATGAATATTCAGGTTGATGTGAACCGCGTACTGCCGGCCTGACTCGATGGCGCGATCGATCTCCTTCAGGGGCTCTTCACGAATGACCGACCAGTCGTCACGGCTGCTCCAGACCCAGTAGGACAGCGGCAACCGGGCAAAGTTGAATCCCCATTCCGCCATGGTTGCGAAGTCAAATTCCTCGTAGGCCCGGCCGGCATACGGTTTGTCCGGCATGGAGAACCTGCCTTGCAGGTTGAAGCCGCGCCAGCGCGGAATATGCGAGGCATTGATATTGATATTGATATCGTCCGCTGCACCCCGGACAGCGTTTATGCCCGCCGCCTCGGCAGCGCATAGAATCGCCATGTTTTTGACAAACGATCTGCGATCCACGAAGGCACCCTCTGGAAATCAATCAGATGCAGCGCAGACACACGCCGCAGGGACGGGATCTACTTCGGAGGCGGCTCCATCGACCAGATGGCCCCGGGCCTCATATACATGCTGGCGCGGAACATTCCTTTCGCGTCATACGCTTCCGGAGTGCGAAAAAAATATCCTCGATCTTTCCAGACCACGTTGTAAACGCCGCGTGCGGTGCGGAATCCCTGGTCGCGCATTCCCTCTGACAGCATGTGCGAGGCGATGGCAAAGGTGGTGCCGGTCCAGACCTCCTCCACTTGTTCGTTTTCATGCAGGGCCTGGCCGTCTGCGCTCATGCCATTGAGGGCGCCCATCTCTCCGTTCTGGAACTTCATCACGTTATAGTCGAACACGCGCTGCAGCGCGGATTTGCGCATCGGCGCGGGAACCAGATCGCCGAGTCCGGTAAGGTTGGCATACCACTGCCCGGCAAGCTGCTCGGCCATGATGTCGCTGCGATACGCGCTGCCCTGGTCGTAATTGAAGTAGGTTCCGTTCCAGAGATTCTTGATATAGGCGGCCTGGGCGTGTTTGAACAGGGAGTCGTAGTCCGACGCGGTTTGGTTTTCGCCCAGTTTGCGGGCAATTTCCGCGGTGGCGCGCAGCGCCGCCAGGTAGAGGCCTCCGCTGTAGGCGCTTTCGCCGCGAGCCACCCAGTTATCGTAGGTCTGGTCGGGAAAGCCGCCGTTCTTGATCAGGCCGTCGCCGTCGGTGTCGTACTGGCGGAGATGTTCCATCGCCTGCCTGATCGCGCTCCAGGCATAGCGCAGGAAGGCGTCGTCCCGGCTGCCGCTCCACACATAGTCGCGCCAGATCATGAGCACGTATTTGCTGTTCAGGTCGCGCCAGTTGGAGACGTCCTGATAGTTGTACTGGTTCACGTTCACAAACGGATCTTCGGTGGGCGAGCCCAGGTCGTGCGGCGCCGATCCTGCCACCTTGCGTTGCATGGTCTCGAATTTATGATCGTGCTGCAGCTTCCAGGCCCACAGATAATGCTGCGGAATGCTTTCGGGAATAGTGTCGGTGTACTCGCGCATTTCCTGCTTCTCAATCTCCGGCCAGAACCTGATCAGCGGAAATGAACCGTAGAAGCGGACATCCGAGGTGCCGTAGTAGGGATAGTCGAAGCATTCGAGATAGGCGAAGCTCTCCGCATCTTTTGCCGAGCGATGTAACGGGTTTGCCGGGCCGCCCTGCTCGTGGGCCCAGAGCGTGCCGCCGTCCGCGAGAATATAGAGTTCGTTGAACAGTTCGCCGCGGTACCAAGCAGGCTTGGACTCGTCCGCGATATAAGGTTTCTGCCAGGCATCGATCTGGTCGCTCCAGTTCTGGTTGTTCTCGAGCGCGGTGCGCGCAATCTTCCACGCGTTGGTGCCGGAAGCGTCGAAGAATTGGGCATAATGCCGGATCCACTTGCGGCCTCCGCCAAACTGTACCACCGGCAGGTCCCACGACAGAGACATGGGGATGATCTTCTTTTCCCCGGGGGCCAGGGTAAAGCGGACCGCGATGGCGCCGGCCATTTGTTCTCCGGCGCTGGCAACGTCCGGTGATTGGTTCGGCAGGCGTCCCGTCGTCGAGAACGGCTGCCAGACCTCAGCGCCCGAGCCTTGCGGATCGAAGTCAGTGATGTAACTTACCTCTAGGCCAGGCGAAGCAAGAGCGGCGACAGCGAATTGGCCGTCCCATTCCTCGGACACGGGGCCAGTGCGAATGCGATCGAACACAATGCCCTGCATGGTTCCGCCAGCCATCGCTTCCGAACGGTATATGTTTTTGTCCTGAGCGTTCAGCACGGCATGGAAGTTGCTCGTAGTGTCGCGAAACCAGCCCACCATGTTGGTCCACGAAAACAACAGCGAAACCGTCACCGGCTTGCTGGAGGGGTTCTCCGCGTACCAGTTGTAGACCGCCACCGGATAGCTGGTTTCCTTGTAGTTGTTAGGCAGAACAGGAGAGAACTGTTCGATGGTCAAAGTGATGGGGAGCTGAGGCGAGCGATACGCGAACCAGGACTTCGGATAAAGTGCCGCGTAGGTGCCGCCCCCGGCGGGATAGGACCAGTTCCAGGCGGACAGCGCTCCGCCGCCGGGTTTGCCGGTTGAAAGAACCTGCGCCATCGCGGGTTCGCCTTCGGGTTGCACAAACACCGCAAACTGGTTCGCGGGGACGTTCTGATACTTGTGCACGCCGGCTTTGATATGCCAGCGTTCGAAATTACCCCGATAAGAGCGCGAAAAAGTTCCGGCGCCGATTCCACCCACCGGAGCCCCCTGCCAGAAACCGTCGTCGATGTTGGTGAGTTCGAGTTTTTGGCCCCCAGGATTTGCCGGCGGCTGCCCGATGGGAATGCGCCATGCGGTGGAGGGGATCTGATCGCTGGCAGCAAGGAACAGGTGGGCGGACAGCACAAGGAAGGCTAAGGAAGTGTTCAGAATGCAAGATTGATGAGTTCGTGTCATGAGGTTGGAAACGCGATGTGAGGTGAATAAACTCCGGCAGTCTGAAGCACCCAGTGCGGGTTGTCAAGGCTGAAGTAAACGATTATTCACCGAATAATCTGGAGATCGACAGCCGGCCGTGGCATTGACAATTCTTGCTGCCCGTCCTACCTTTCTCCCCGAATCGCTTCGACCGAGAGTCAGGAGGCCGCATGAACCGGCAAAAGAATCCGTCGCTGATTGTGACTTGTGCGTTGCTTTTGGTTTGCGCAGCGCCAGGTCTGCTTAGGGCGCAGACGGCAACGACCGGTCTATTTGAAGACCACGGCGACGTCGGTACGGTTCTTCACCCCGGCGCGCTCCAATACGATCCGGCCAGCGGCAGCTATACGATCAGCGGCAGCGGCGCCAACATGTGGTTCGCGACGGATGCATTCCACTTTGCCTGGAAGAAAGTTTCCGGCGACGTTTCGTTGACGGCCGATGCCGCCTTCACCACCAAGACCGGGAATCCGCACAAAAAAGCAGTGCTCATGTTTCGTCAGACCCTCGATCCGGATTCTCCCTACGTCGGCGTGTCCCTGCACTTGAGCGGGATGACCTCGCTGCAATACCGCGGCCAAAAGGGCGCGAATACGCATGAAGTCCAATCGAACATCTCCGCGCCGACGCGCCTGCGCCTGGTCAAGCGTGGCGATTATGTCTATCTGTGGCTGGCTGGCCCTGATGGCGTACTCAAGGTGTCCGGCGCTTCCATTCGGTCCCCGCTTCAGGGAACGTTTTTTGTCGGAATCGGAGTCTGCGCTCATGACCAAGACGTGGTGGAGAAAGCGGTCTTCTCAAGAGTTGAGTTGACCACGCCGCCTGCGCCAACTGGAGAACCGAAACTTTACAGCACGCTCGAAACCGTCGCCATCGCCTCGACCGACCGACGCGTGGTTTGCTGGTATCACCGCTGCATGCTTGCACTCGTCTCCGTCGCTTGCTTTCTGGACTGCATGAGCGCGAACGCCAGCGTCGGTTGGCGGCACTGCAAACCTCGCGAAGCAGGGTGCTGATCACCTTGTGGCTGGCAGCCGTTACTCCGACCCGCCGACCCTGCCTCACAAGCTCGACGATCATGCGAGCCCCGGTGAACGTCTTGCCCGAGCCCGGCGGCCCTTGGATAGGAAGCACCGAAGTCTCGCGGGCGAAGCGAACTGCACGAGAGCCTTTGCGGCTTCCGTCAGTTGACCATCCTCGCCGATCAACGTTCCTACATTGCCCCGCAGCGCTGCGGGACGCTGCGCGAAGCAGAAGTTCCCGCGCAGACTGGAAACTGCCCCGCCCCGGTGATGCCGTGATCTGCGACCCAAGACGCGATGCGAAGCAGGCTGTCGCTCAAGACTGTGGAACCCACGATGTCGAAGGGGACAAGGGCGGTCGGATGCGGAACCTGAGAAGCCGTGCCGCGCTTGAGGTCAATCGTCCGATTGTGGTCGTCGATGGCGACCACCGTCCCTGCGCTGTGTCCCGGTTCTCGGATCGTGGACTTCGTGCGCCCGGTCAATCGCATGGTCTTGGGGCGGAAAGCTGTACCTGTGGACTATCGACCGCTTGATGTGATCGACCTCTCCGACGTAGACCAGTCCGCCCAAGGCGTTCCTGTCCTCTTGGAGTTCCTCATCCGATAGCTCGCAAAGCCGGAAGTATTCCCACCAAGACGACTTTTCTTCGCGGCGATGCCATTCCAACATCTGCGCGAGAAGCCAGCACGCCCGGTGTTCGTCCGTCCACTGCGGCTTCGTCTTCAGGGAGCGCGGCAAGCAGGCGAGCCGCGAGCGCCCTTATCTCCTGCAAGCCGTGCGCTCAGTTTCTCGCTCGGCTCGCCGGACTGGATCGTCGGTCGCGGCAAAGCACGACCCTTCTTTGCTTCCAGTTCCTTGCGCCGATCTTCCAGCCAGTCCCGCAGCCGCAGCGCCGAAATGCAGTCGTCCCGGTTGTAGCCCTCGACGGTCTTGAGAAGATCGCCGATTTCCTCCTGACCGTTCCCAAGCGCCATCGCCGCCTCGAAGGACTGGAGGGCGACGTTCGCGTCACGGAGCGGCACGGCGCGGGTGAAGCCGTAGAGCGGTTCAAGCCGCTTGATGGAATAGCTCTCGACCGACGCTCGGATGCCCTGCCGGACGGCGCGGTAGAGATCGACGAAGACTCCCGCCCTCAGCAGTTCGTCCACCTCATCGACGCACGTCCCGTGCCTCCCGGCGAGCCGCTTGATGGCGGTCGGCTCGTATGGGGCGTAGTGGTAGATGTGCATCTCCGGGTTCTGACGCCACCGCTCCATCACTTTTGCTATGAACGTCTCGAACGCCTTCTTCTCTTCCGAGCGGGTCAGCGCCCAGAGGGACTCGTAGATCGGCTCGCCGCCTGACTTCGCAGGAAGCGTCACCATGCCGATGAGGTACTCCAAGCCTTCGTCGAGCACGTAGGGATTCGCTTCGAGGTCGAGGAACAAGTCCGCAGGCGACGGGAGAGGCAATATGGCAAGCCCCTTGCCCTCCTCGGCGTCGTCGATCAACTCGTAGACGAGGCGACCCTCCTCGCGACCCTGCACCTGAAGGCGTGCCTGCTCGCGGATTCGCAGCAGGGCGGCGTCTCCGATGCGTTCGATCTTCGGCTTTGGGGGAAGAGCCAGCTTCGCGAGAGCGGCTACGGTGCTGACCCCGCGCCCAGCCAGCGCCTTCCGCTGATTCCGCGAGATTCCAGCGACGAGCGACAGGTGGTCGTCAGTCCCTGCGGCGTGTGTCACACAGCGGGAACCACGAGCACACCTCGCAGTGCTCCGTGGGTTCGGGGTACGTGTCCGTTTCGAGCTTCCACGCCTTTTCGAACTCGCTTCTGACCTTGCGGAAATAAGCGATGTAGCGTTGAACTTGGAATCGTTCGGGAGCTGGCCGTGCCACCCAGCACAACGTGCATCCACTGCGGCTCCACACCTTGAATCCGCGACAGCAAGTCCGAATAAAAGCAAAGCTGAACCAGCGCGGTCGCCTTGGTGGAGCGTGCGAGCTTGGTTTCCACGACCTCGTAAGACCACGACCCGAGGGCGCTGGGCGTGTTGACCCGAACAAGGAAGTCCGACCGACCGCCCCACGGTCCGTCCAGAAACGTGGCTTGATAGACGGCATCGACGCCTTCGCGCAGCGCCCGGACTGTCTCCGCGACGGCATCTTCCCAACGACCGTTGACGTCGATCTGGGCAACCGCGAGACCGTCCTTCTCAGCCAGTTCGCGCAGGTATCGCTGCTCGTGCTCAAGCCCCAGCTTTCGCAGCAGATCGACTGCCGGGTTCTTGAAGAAAGGCTTGGTGATCTCGTTCTTTGACTCGGCGCGGGCGAGCGTCGCCGTGTGCGGACAGGCAAGAAAGCTCGCTATGTCAGTCGCGGAAAACATGACTTTCTCATCGTATATAAGAAGAGAAGGCGAAACTCCAGACAATCCGAGGCTTGGTTATAAGCTGGGGCATGCGCACATCGATCCATCGACCTGCAATTTCCAAGGATGGGGAAATCCTGTGGCGGAGCTAGAGATACTGTTGGCGTGCCGGTTGCTTCAGACCACATCTGTGGCGAAGCTCGTGATTGAAGGTGATTTTCCTGCTCAAGAAACACCAGTCATCGGACAGAAGTTTCACCCGTCGGCCATTGGTGACGCAGAGGCTTGCCGGATTTGCGGGTGTTGCCTCCTTGGCGAGCTGACTCTAGGCAATTGCGGGAGCGGGAAACAATGGCCAAGTCGTAATCTCAGGGCTGGTTACCCTTGTCTCGCGGGCATGCATCGAATTTTCGAGACCCTCCTGCACATTCGCCGTACCATCATTGATTGGGGCCGCGTGAAAGATGATGGCAGGTTAGATTCCTTGCAACCCGTCCCTTTTGCTCAGCATCTTCTAACTGTGTTATCTTTCAACGTTTACTTTACGCTATGCCATTTCCAGAGTCTGCCAGAGTCACGTACACAAGCAATCCTTTGGAAACGGTCATTTGCCAGTTGCGATTCCCGCCGGTGCTGCGCATAGAAACGGAACTTCCCGCTCACTTTCAAGACGCAATCCGGAACCAATATCCGATTTTCCGGCAACTGCTGCCGATGGATGCGACCGCTGGCCTACCGCAGGACATGCTGGATATGGTGCGGTCAATGTTTCCGGTAGGCGCGGGTAGAACTTATGAGTTCACTTCTGAGGACGGAATTTGGAAGCTCACGCTCTCCAAAGAGGCTGTTGCGTTGGAATGTGGTGCTGGACACTACGCAAATTGGGAAGAATATGCCGAGCGATTCTTGGGACCCTTAGCGTCGGATGCTCTAGCCATGCCGCAAAGAAACACTTAGGATCCCGTTCAAGTAATTGTGTAACCCGTAGGGGAAATATGAGTCTGTACAGGGACGATCCAATCGTCACAGGTGGAATGTGAACGTTGAATGCTGGATAACCGGGATTGGTAACAGTTAGTCCGCAGCCATTCTGTCCGGGGTAACGTCCATAGCCGTGCGGGGCGACGCGGGGTGGGCAGGGAGGCAATGCCGAAGCCTGCCGCTTGCTGATATCCTCTACATCCTCTTTTCAGGCGCTCGATGTCGGTTTGTAACCTCCCAATCTCCTTCTCGCGCTCTGAAATCGCCACCTTCATTGATCTGTAATCACGCAGCAATGTGGCTATGATCCCCATCCCAACAGCAACAGAAGCGCGAATAGCGTGACTCCAATACTGATGGCCGTCGGCGCGACGGTTTCTTTAAGAATCTGGACCAGCGGCACACGACTCCCTGAAGTCCGCCACCCGTAAACGGACGTAAGGCCGAACACCAATACTGGGACAATGACGCTGAACAGCACGACCGATAGCGTCGAGGTGGACAGCCGTCCCAAAATGAACTGCCATGATCTACGGATGAGGTCGGCCATGCCGAGAATTGTACCCTGTATGAGATGCGCAACCCCGTTTATAGTTACTTTGATTGCTTACACTTACACACGGCACCTGGATTATTTTACAAGCGAATAAAAGACGAATATGCTACCATCGCCAAAATGGATAAAGGCCGCAAACGAGTGCTCGGGATTATGGCGTCAATCTTAGTGTCTCGCCATCTGAATACGGTGGACGATTTGTTTGGTGGGCCGCAGGGGAGCCCGAGAACCGACAAGATGGTTGCGGCTGCTGTGCAGCGGGCTCGAGCGGATCATGCGGAAGATTGATTGTGTGTTTTCAAATGGGTGAGGTGTCAAATGCGTAAATCGCTTGCAATGATTCTTTTGCTTATTGCCGTTTGCTCAGTCTGCAAGGCTCAGGTACTTTCAAACGCCCTCCTTCGCGTCTTCTACATTAAAGTAGGGGAGAATACCGCGACAGCGTTCACGATGGAACAAATGGGCCGCCAATATCTTGTGACGGCTAAACACGTAATTTCCGGCTTGCCTCAGAGGGGAGCACACATTCAAGTCTTCCAAATGGCTGACTGGCACGAACTCACGGTCAACATAATTTACTGCAAGAGCAAAGATGTCGACATTGCCGTGTTAGAAATTCCCAAAGACATTTCCGTGCGGTACGAACTAGAACCAGACCGCGCATCTGTGCTAATGGGGCAGGAGGTTTACTTCCTTGGCTCCCCATACGGTCTGCACAGTCTTTATAGCAATGGCGAGTATGCACCTTTCATAAAGCATGGCGTAATGTCCGCAATTGATGGTCTTGACCCTGACACCACTGTGCTTTACATAGATGGCTTCAACAATCCCGGCTTTTCAGGAGGCCCCATAGTTTATTGGGATAGCACTCACAGCAAAATGAAACTACTGGGTGTCGTGTCCGCTTACAAACAAGAGCAAGCAAAAACGAAGGTTGGCAAGAGCGAAGTCGCTACGAACATACTAACCAACAGCGGCATCGTGATTGGGTATTCGATAGAGCACGCGACTGCTGCAATCACTGAGAGCCTAGCGTCCCACAGAAATTAAATCACGAGTCAGAGTTTTGCCCTGACCTTCGCCCATCTCGCCCATGCTGGGGGTCGAGAAGTTAGTGCTTCTCCATGTAGGTGCAAACGTCTCACAGCCCCAGCCACGCCACGAGTCTCTGTCGAAAACACACGGTCTCCATTTTGAAACAAGGTGAACTTATAAGGCTTTCCGTCCCGCCCCAGCGCCTGTGTCCCAAGCCTCCAGAGCATAGGTTGCTTTCTGTGCGTCATCAGAAACGACGACACTCGGACAGTGGCGGTCTAGTTCTTTGCCCACCTCTGAAGTTGATACGTTTGACCGTGGCGTGAGAGCAATTCGGATTTTGTGGTTCTCTTGAGCACCTGCTATCACGGACAACATGAGCACAAATGTGAAAATTGTTTTCATCATTCCCTCATCTCCGCAATGGTAAGTTCTTCTCCACCATTGTTCATCCTTTCTTGCGTGCTTTCCACTTCGCCCAACGTGCTCTCTGTGCGGTTGCGATTTTCTTTCGCGCAGCCACGCTCATCTTACGGCGTTCGCGCGTCGGTTTGGCCGCCCCGCGATAGACCCCAGCAAAGGCCGTGAGTGCTGCATTCAACCCTGACAACTGTTGCTCGACTTGGTCTCGTTCCCACTTCAGCTGCTTCACAATCCCAGACAAATTCGCCATAGCCCCCTCAACTGGGACGATCGACTTGCCATGAACCCAGTCCAATACCATGCCGTACAGAGAATGCACGACTCGCTCCCGTTTTGCGCGATCCATATGAAACCATACTGCGAATTTTGTAGTGGCACACCTGTGACCGCTCGATATGACCTTATAGCCCCCACTGACGGCAGAAGCGATGCAATGGCGTGCGCAACCTGCGAGACGTTGATTGACGCTGGCGAATGGGACATGGTGGTGCAGAGGACGGTGGATACTTATTACGTGAAGTACCCGCACGATACTCGCCCGCGCTCGGAAGTCACTGCGATGGTAACAGAGACGTGGAGGCTGGTGCGTGACACAGTAGGTCTCCGTAAAAGCCTCTAAGAAAACCTCACTTCATTTGGTTTTCCTCTTACTCGAGATTTTGAGCCCCTGAGCCGAACTGCAGATTGTCCCAGCTCGCCCCCTGGGAATGCGCCGTGCGAGGTCGATTCCGATCAAAGCCGGGGTCAGAATCCTTTGTCTTTTCTGGAAAGGTGTACCCCAGTGTCGGTTGGGGCTTTAGCTCACTTGCAAGTTATGCTCGGATTGTTCTCTGCCAGCTTGAGACAGGCTTGGTGCTGCTTTACTGCTTTACTCGCTTCGCTGCATCACCCAAGCTCTCGTCTTGCTTTTGCACCCACATGTCACCCTTGACCGGGGTTGAGACCGGAGTGAGGACGGGGTTAGGGTTAGGGGTAGGGGCGGGTGCGGGTGCGGGCGGTGCTGCCGTCTCCGCGTGCTCTGGGGACGCTGTGACAGGCTGTGCGTGAGGCATAGGAGCAACTGCTACCGGGCCCGAGCGGACGGCGAGAAGGTTCTGCTTCGAGCCGTAAGGAATGCCCGGGGCGGAAGCAACACAGGCAAGATGGTCGGTGCGATGGCCGCAACAGCTATTTTCACGCTTAGAGGGTCGGCGCTGTTCCTGCTGGCGCACGGCAAAGACACGACCATTCCCAAAGGAACGAACGTCACCGCGTTTATCCAGGGCAATGTGTTTGAGTCAGTTGCGATAACCAAGGTAATCAGAAATCTCGAAGTGAGATTTGCAATTCCCGTCATCTCGCGGGCGGGACGCGCCCAGAAAGTGGCACCGCCCACAGTGGACAGTGCCCAGCAGACACTCGTAGGCCATTCAAAGCCAACACGCGGCATGGCAGATATTTTGGTTACCTTGGTTACCTCAATTGGCTCAGATTGAGGTTGCTACTTCTGGGGCCAAGGTCGTCTAATGTGAATCCATGAGTAGAGGCATGACCCGTCGCCGCTTCTCTCTGCTGTTGCTGGCTGCCGTGGTAGTAGCGTTCTACGAGAAACGACGACCAAAGTTCCGACTTGTATATGGCTGCGATGACATGACGTGGGGTATTGAGTCGTTTGACACAGCAGAGCAAACATATCATCGTGCGTTCATGGTGTTCGCCACCACGGTAGACATACCACTAGGAGTTGACGCCGCGAGAGTACTGAGGAAACGCGGCGAGTTCAAGTGTGGTGGTTTCTGGGCACGCATAGATAACGGCAGAGCGGCCTAGCCCTTCCTGAGCGTGCAAGGAGAAACAATGCAAGAGAAAACTGGGAAGTATGCAGTTTTCGTGACCAGCGTAAGCGGTCAGACTGAAATGTTTGGCCGCTGGGTAGACCGCTATGAACACGCCGTCAGACTTCAACAAAACGCCTTGAGTCCGGAAGTTGGCCGGGCAAAAGCCGCCATCTTCGATTCTTCTCTAACAGAAGTCAAAGAGAAGCCCAAAGAGAAAGAAATAAAAGCCCGTTAGCCTGTGGAGCGAGTTTCAAACCGTGTCCGCATGACGCCATCCGGCCACAATGAGAACAGCAATCACTATCCTGCTCGTGCTCGCAGCATTCGGCTCCGGGTATTATCTGCCACACCCGGTGCAAGTCAATGCGCCCAACGGAAAGACTTTCGTGTTTTCTAATCAGGCGGCAGCAAGCGGATTTGAGGCGGAAGTTCAACGAAGGCTAGCACCCGGGCTGAACACAGATGTTCTCTGTCGGGCGGCTTCACTCACCAATCGTGAAATCACAAGGGAGTACACCGAAGGCTATATCTCTTGGGATGACTATAAGCAGGTGGACGCAGAAACTCGCGATATTTCACGGTGGACCTGTTTCGAGAGAAAGGATACGACATGGCGAAAAGACTCGCAGTGAAATGGCACCGGGCCTTACCGCTCTGCTGTATCTCACGGTCAATGAGACGCCGCCAGTCGTAATGACAACCGAGACTGTGACGTTCACAAACGCCTGTGTTCCTTCTGGCCGATCACAGACCGGAGCGAACAGATGCCTTCGCATCCCGCACCTTCTCTTCAGCACTTCGCGTGTCTGGGACAAATGCCTTGTGGTTTCCCGTCTGGCAGTAACGGCACGGGGTGTCGCCATGGGCATATTTCAAAGTAGTCATACACACCCCCCTTCCGTTAGGATACACCACAAAATGTCAGCCTGTCAACAACTATTTTAAAGCGCAGCTTGGCAGGCCGACGTTCTTGCGACGCGGGACGGGGAGATTGGCTGGCTGAGTCGGCTCAGCAGGCAGAAACCCGCGCGCGCGGGGAGTGCCGGCGTCACTTCGTGGAGTGGCAGTGCGTATTTCCTGGGGGAGTCTGTTGCTGTCGAATGTTCGGTGGCATTAGCTGTGATAGCCAAGATTTGACCTTCCACGCCGGGCTGCGATGGGGACAATACTGTCAGGTAGACCCTTGGGTGGGGGGCGAACAAACAGCGCAAGCTTATGCTAACGCCTGGTTTCGTAAACCATCGGCAAACAGCAACGACAAGGCAGGACTTTTTCCAGCTGCTGCAACTTCGCGTACTCGGCCGTGGCTTCTTTCAAGGATCGGGATGTCGGGGTCGGCGTCCTTCCTGAGGACGAAGAAAGGTCCTGCTACTCAGGCGTTCAACTCAGAAGTGCGTCGCGCCGGGAAATTTTGCGGCGATTCAATCGGCAGTCTTGCTCCCTACCGACCCACGTTATCCAGCAGCCAGATGCTCCCGGACGTTTGCTGCATGCTAACGACGAGACGGTCCTGCGTGAGCGAGAGATCTACGGTAGGTATGATGCTGCTGGCAACCATGAAATTGGCGCTGCCAAAGGATGTAACCTGAAAGGGATCTCCTAACGACGCGCCTCTGACCGGATCGAAGCGAGTTCCCCACACATTGAAAAAGCCCCCATGTTCTGAAAGAAAGTAAATCTTCTTTCCATCAGGGGACCAGCGAGGCTGGGTGTCCAAGTGCCTGCCTTCGGTAACGCGAATCCACGGGCCGCCGGTAGCCGGCATCGCGTAGATTATGAACTCCGGCCCGTGGGGCTGGCTCCTGGTGGCTGCAAAGACAATCCACCGGCCGTCGGGAGAGAAGTGGCCTTGAAAGAGATCGTAGTCCGGGTTAGATGTGAGCTTTCGCGCCGCCGCGTCAGCATGGGGACGGGCAGCAACAGGCAATAGGAAGATTTCGCTCAGTCCAGTGGTGTTGTTGTCCTGCGATACCAGCAGCCACTTACCATCGGGCGACCAATCGTTCACGAATGGATACGACCGGCCCCATGAGGTCAGTGCCTCTTCGCTGCGGCTGTCGCTCGACCACAGCATAACTTGACGTTCACCCGTCATCGAGTTTTCGCGCGTATACGCTAACTGCGTCCCGTCCGGCGACCATGCGGGCGCATCGCGCGTGTAATCGTCAGCCACAACAGGAGCCTCAGCGCCCTCGATCACTGAGGTTTCCCACAACTGCCATTTGTCAGTGCGCCTTCCACAAAAGGCCAGTTTCTTACCGTCTCGCGACAAGCTAGTCCGCCACGCCGCTACTCCAGGTGAGGTCACGGCTCGGCCGGTGCCCGTGATTCGCCCACTCGTGGCGTCAAATGGAAACATCCACGCGCGGATTTGCTTAGATTCTGTGGTAAATGCCAGTTTACTTCCATCCGGGGAAAGAGAGAGTTCCGTGTCAGGGCCTTGGCCTGTGGTCAAGCGCTCGATAGCGGTGGCCCGCAGTGTTTGGGGGTCAACACTCATTCGCCAAATATTTCCGGCCGCTCGAAAGGCACACTCGAAGTAGATTGCCCTTCCCGAAGGTTCCCATGAGAACTTGGGACCTCCACCGCCGAGCGCCCAGGCGGCAGACGGTGGGCCAGCTACAACCTCAGCCATTTTTAAGACCTCTGGCGCGATTTCCGACTTAATTGCCGCCCCGCCCATCGCAGGCCCTGTCCAAAAAGTGGGGATGGGTCCCTGCGCGGCATCCCAAACTACAATTGTGACGCGCTTGCCGTCTGGATGCCACGCTGCTGCGAGCGCGTAAGACGTGGCCGTCACTTCCTTCAGGACCTCGTTCGGAGGACTTCCGTCGAGACTCACCACATAAAATTTGCTTGGTAGCGCAAACTCGCCGGTTTGAAACAACAGCTGCGAACTGTTGGGCGACCAGCGAGGGTGGTATCCGAATGACGAGAGCTTTCTTTGTAATCCTGACCCACCAAGCGAGGGGACTATGTACAGGCCGCCCTCAGCGTCTTCAGAACGATATGCAATGTACTTCCCATCGGGCGACCAGTCCGGTTGCCAGTTCTGACCCGGCCCCTTGGTGACCTGCACGGGATCACCACCACTCAGCTGTTGCACCCAAACATCGAATTTGCCGCCACGATTGGAGCTGTACGCAAGAAAGCGTCCATCGGGGGACCAAGTGGCGCCGATCTGTAGGCCATCGTCAAAGGTTAGTCGTGTGAGCGTTGGCTGCGGTGCGGGCGCCAAAACTTGCGGCCGCTTGTAAAACAAGAAGCCCGCAGCGACCAGCAACACAACTGCAATGGTCAGCACTACCGTGCCAACTAGAGTCTTCGGCAGCTTCATGCCACCAGCGGCGTGAACTTCAGCGATCTGGGCAGCACCCGACGATGGAGTCGTAACCACAGGAAGCACACCCGAGGTCGGCATTCCTTGTCTTCTTGCCGGAATGCGGCGGCGTATCCTGCGCCGCCACCTCAACGGAAAGAGCTTCTCCCGTCCGTTCTGTCTCCGTGTTCCGTTTGAGGCGCAGCAAGTCTGAGCGCACCTCGGCCGCACTTTGGTAGCGCAGGTTCCGATCCTTCTCCAGAGCTTTGTTGATGATGTCTTGCAACATGAATGGGAGATCCGGGTTCAGCCGTACCGGAATCACAGGAGCACGGTTTAGGATTGCGTCAAAAATCATTCCAGAGCTGTCACCCCGGAAAGGCAATGTCCCTGTTGCCATCTCATAGAGCACAGTCCCAAAAGAGAACAGATCAGTACGAGCGTCTAATTCCTTAGCCCGCACTTGCTCCGGCGACATGTAAGCCACTGTGCCCAGCGTGGTCCCAGGACTTGTTAGATATTCCTTGGCAACAGCAGTCTGGGTCTTCTGGGCATGCGGCGATTTGGCTCGCCGAACTGTTAGCAGTTATAACTTTTGCCAACCCAAAGTCGAGAATCTTCGCGTGTCCGCGCTTGGTGACAAAGATGTTGCCTGGCTTGATGTCACGGTGGATGATGCGTTCGGCGTGGGCAGCATCGAGTGCGTCGGCAATTTCCGATAGCCAGAGTGGGAGCAAAAACGTCACTCCTCCACGGGTTTTCCCGCGATCCGGTGCGTTAAATGTCACTCCCATCGAGATACTCCATGGCAATAAAGGACCGGTCACCGTGTTTCCCAATCTCATAGACCGTGCAGATGTTGGGATGGTCAGAGCGGACGCAGCACGCGCCTCTCGCCGGAAGCGGCCAGCGCTTGTGGGTCTCGCGAAAGGTGATCGGGCAGGAATTTGAGCGCCACGAAGCGGCCGAGTTCGGTGTCCTCGGCCCTATAGACCACACCCATGCCGCCCCCGCCGAGTTTCTCGACGATGCGGTAGTGCGAGATGGTGCGGCTGATCATGGGTTAGCATGCTATGGCGGAAGCATAGGCAAGTCAATGAAGGCCGTGGAGTTGGCGGGATCTTAAGAG
>CAVULZ010000011.1:0-33477 GCA_963742495.1 Terriglobia bacterium | reverse complement strand
TGGCGGAGCTTTGCTCCGCCGGACAGCCGAGGGCGGCTGTCCCCATGGGGTTCGTGGTGGCTCATCGGCAGTGTCATCCTGAGCGGAGCATCCCGTTCCGCCTGCGAAACGCAATGCGGAGTCGAAGGACCCCTATGAGCTCATATCAGATTGCAGTTTGGGGGGCTGAGAACAGATCCAGACGCCGTCGCCGGTTCAGCTTATAGGGGCCCTTCGCCTGCGTAGCTGCTTCGCTTCGCGAAGCAGCTCCTCCGCTCAGGGAACACTAGAGCTCTATTTCCAACCCCTCGGCCGCCGCCCGCACCTTCGGATAATAGTTGCGCGCTTCGGTGACCACTTTGTCGATGCAGGCATCGTCGTGGTCGGGGTCGTGGTGAAACAAGATCAGTTCCTTGGCGCCGCTTTCCATCACCACGTTCACGGCTTCGCGCCAGTGGCTATGTCCCCAGCCGCGTTTGCGCGCTTCGTATTCTTCCGGCAGATACTGCGCGTCGTAGATCAGCACGTCGGCGCCGGCCGCCAGCTTGCGTACGCTTTTGTCGAACTCGGGGTCGCCGGGCTCGTTGTCAGTGGCATAGACCAGCACGCCGTCCCTGGTTTCCAGGCGAAAGCCCATGCAGCCCTGGGGATGATTGAGCCACATGGCTTCGACCATCACATCCTCCAGCGGAACTCGGCCCTGTTCCAGGTTGTAGAAGCCGCGTTGCGCCTTCATCTCGCTCATATCCACCGGAAAGTACGGCGCCGCCATCTGTTCTTCCATGACTCGCTTGAGCGTGCGGAAGCGGCTGGAGGAATGGAAGGAGAAGCAGTTTTCCGGGTTGTCGTAGAGCGGGCCGAAGAAAGGGATGCCCTGAATATGGTCCCAGTGAAAATGCGAAACGAAGATGTGGGCGCGAACCGCCTTGCTCCCGGAGTCGCGCTGGAGTTGCTGCCCGAGCGGGCGCAGCCCGGTGCCGCAGTCGAAGACATAGAGGTTATCGCCGAGGCGAACTTCGACGCAGGAGGTGTTGCCTCCATAGCGCAGGTTGTCGAGCTGGGGAGTCGGCGTGGACCCGCGTACGCCCCAGAACTTAATATGCATACTTTCCCATGGAAAGCCTTAAGCTGACTCGCCATCTTCCAACGGTTGCGCCCATACGTCAATCCTTTCGCTGGTTACTCCCGATGGGGCTCGAACATCTCGTCAGGGACTTCCAGCTAGAGACATCCGCATGCCATGCCGGGGGCGCAGGGTAATGCTGGGCAATGCAGCCACGGGATGTCCCGGAACCAGGCGCAACTGAAAACGCTGCGCAATCGCGGCCAGGAGCAGGTTCGCTTCCATCACCGCGAACGAGGCCCCGATGCACAGGCGAGGACCGCCTCCGAAGGGGAAGTAGGCGAATCTGGGGAGGCGCTGGGCGGCGTCGGCGGTCCACCGGTCCGGGTCGAAATGTTCCGGCTGCTCGAAGAAGCGGGGATCGCGGTGCAGTATCCAGGGGCTCATGACAACATTCGCTCCCGCCGGCAGCCGGTAGCCGCCGAGTTCCACTTCTTTTGCCACGGTGCGGGCCAGGCTCCAGGCCGGGGGATACAAGCGCATGGATTCCTTCACCACTTTGTCGGTGTAGGGCAGGCGTGGCAAGTCTTCCAGTTGCGGCGTGCGGCCGCCGAGGACCCGATGCAGTTCCTCTCGGAGCTTCAGTTCAACTTCCGGATGCTGGCTGAGCAAATACCAGGTCCAGGAGAGGGAAACCGCGGTGGTCTCGTGGCCGGCCAGCAGGAAGGTCAGGATTTCGTCCCGCAACTGGCGGTCGGTCATGCCGCTGCCATCTTCGTCGCGGGCCGCCATGAGCATGGAGAGCAGGTCGCCCGTGTCCTGTCCGCTGGCCCGGCGCTCAAGAATAATGCGGTTCACGATTTCGTTGAGCTCGCGCACCGCGCGCTTGACCCGGATCATGGCCGGTACCGGGACGTGGCGCATGATGGGCGGCAGAATCATCCGGCCGCCGGAAGTGTGGCGCATCAAGACGTTCAGCGCTGCCGCCACGCGTTCTGTGTCTGCTTTCACTTCCACCCCGAAAAGCACCTTGGCCACGATGCGCATGGTGAGTTGCATCATCTCCTGATGGATGTCGCGGACTTCGCCGTCCTGCCAGGTGGCCAGCATTTCTTCGGTAAAGGCGCTCATGGTGCTGCCGTAGGACGCCATGCGCTCGCGATGGAAGGCGGGCTGGCACAGGCGGCGCTGGCGCAGCCATCCCGAGCCTTCGTTGGTCAGCAGGCCCTCGCCCAGAAACCAGCGGCTGTTCTGGATGACTTTATCTTTGGCGAAATTCTGCGACTGCGAGACCAGGACCGACTCGATGAGGCCGGGATGATTGAGGAAATAGACATCCATCCAGGCGGCGCGGTAGTAAAAGATGTCGCCAAATTCGCGGGCCCAGCGAGTGTAGATCGCCAGCGGATCGGAATTAAATAAAGGAAGATTGCCGATGAGGAATCGGGGCGGGGGGCCGGGCGGACGACGCAGGACTGCAGGCATAAGAAGTCCGGATGATTACTCAAACCGATTCTACAGGCCCGTCCGTGGAGCCTGTTCCGGCAGAACTATCCCATGTGCCGCTCACTCTTGAGGCTCCATTATCTTGTGAGCTTCGTCGACAATCTCCTTGGAGCTGTAGTCAGGTCGGATATCAGACCTTTCTTCAGAGCGAAATAGGGAGAGCTTGTCCTTGGTGCAAATCCACTTCTGAATCTGTTCGGGAGAAACCGCAATGTCCTCCTTGTAGAAAAGTTCTGCGCCGTCCTCTAGATTGTCATAGATCACTTCCAAACCGCCCAAGCCGCGAAAACTCGTGTGCACAACGGCCCCAGCAGGGTTTCGATATGAGCTCTCATGCTGCTCTCCGACGTTGAGAGCTTTTTCGTAAGCTTCGTTTGGCGAATCTGCTCGAATCAATACGATGTTTCTGTGCACGACATTGCGGACGTCTCCCTCAACTGTGATTTCCACAATAACCTCCGCCCAGTACCACTCTGCGTTCTTTGGAACGTACGCCATGCGAACCTCCGCGCCGAATTCAAATCTCGAGTATATCCACCGTCGGGCTACGGTCCACCCCAGGAAGGCGTCAATGTGCAATCGGGCGGCCGAGCGTGAGCTTCTCTATAATGACTAAACTCAGAATGACGCCGCCCATGCTTCGTCCCGACTACAAGGAATTTTCCCGGCTGGCCGGAGAAGCCACCCTGGTGCCGGTGGTGAAATCGGTTGCGGCCGATTTGTTGACGCCGGTTTCCGCCTTCCTGGCGATCGCAGCCCATGAGCCCGACGCCTTCCTGCTCGAGTCGGTGGAGCGGGGCGAGCAGATCGGTCGCTACACGTTTCTGGGAGCGCGTCCTTACATGCAGGTGCGCGCGCGGGGCAAGGACATCGTGATCCAGCGCGGCAAGAAGACGGAGAAGCGCCAGGGCAGCGCGATCCAGGTCATCAAGGAATTGCTGCGGCAGCATCGTCCCGCGGCCGTGCCCGGGCTGCCCCCGTTTACCGCGGGCGCGGTGGGCTATTTCGCGTATGACGCAGTCCGGCAGCTGGAAAATATCGGCGAGCATGCCAAGGATGATTTCTCGCTGCCCGATTCCATACTGATGTTCTTCGATCGGCTGCTGGCTTTCGATCACCTGCGGCACCAGATCCACATCATTGCCACTGCCGATGTATCGCGCGAAAGCCCTCGCCGGGCATACGATCGCGCCGCCGCAGACATTGCCGTGCTGGAAAGAAAGCTGGCTGCGGGATTGCGCCCGGCGCACTGGCACAAAACCGCGCGTCCGGCCAGGGGCAAGCTGAAAGTACACGCTGGCACCAGCCGGCAGCGGTTTATCAATTCGGTCGAGCGGGCGAAGGAATACATTGCCGCCGGGGACATCTTTCAGGTAGTGCTTTCGCAGCGGCTGGATTTCACGCCGTCGGTCGCGCCCTTCGATGTATATCGCGCCTTGCGCACGGTGAATCCTTCGCCTTACCTATATTTTTTGCGCATGGGAGGCACGCACGTGCTGGGCTCATCACCCGAGATGCTGGTGCGGGTTACGGGGCCCAAGCTGGAATATCGTCCGATTGCGGGGACGCATCCGCGGGGCCGCGACGAAGCCGACGACCAGCGCCTGGAACAGCAGATGTTGAGTGACGAGAAAGAGCGCGCTGAACACGTGATGCTGGTCGACCTGGGACGCAACGACCTGGGGCGGGTGAGCGAGTACGGTTCGGTGAAAGTAAAAGACCTGATGTACGTGGAACGTTATTCGCATGTGATGCACATTGTCTCAGCGCTCGAAGGCAAGTTGCGCGGCGATCTGGACGCGCTCGATGCCTTCGCCGCCTGTTTTCCCGCCGGGACGCTGAGCGGCGCGCCCAAGGTTCGCGCCATGCAGATCATCGAGGAACTCGAACCGACGCGGCGCGGAGTGTATGGAGGCGCGGTGCTGTATGCGGATTTTGACGGCAATCTCGATTCCTGCATTGCCATCCGCACCATGCTGATGCAAGGGAAGAAGGCGTTCCTGCAGGCAGGAGCCGGGATTGTCGCGGATTCCGATCCCGAGAAGGAGTTTGCCGAGTGCATGAATAAAGCTCAGGCGGTGTTGCGGGCGGTAGAAGCGGCGCGCGGCAGGGGATAGCCGTTTAGTTCGCCGCAGGGACAGGGCGAATGCCTATGGTTCATTTGCAGTGGTTCGTGCAGGAAAATGCCGAGGGCGAAGATACGGAACTCTTGCTCGGCGTTTACTCCAGCGAAGCGGCAGCCAAGGCCGCGATCCAACGCCTGCAAGACAAACCCGGGTTCGTCTCATTTCCAGATGGCTTTCAAATTCACCCCTACGAATTGGATCGCGATCACTGGACCGAAGGTTTTATTGTCGACTAGATCAAACCGATCCACTTTCGATCGCCGAGCTACGCAAATTCTCAACCCAAGGATTAAACTACTAGAGGAAGGCAATCATCTATGAACAGTTTTGGCAGCCGGTCGGTCCTGCGGGTGGGCAGCAAGGAATACGAGATTTACCGTCTCAAGGCGCTGGACGAAAAGGGCGTTTCCACCCGGCATCTTCCCTACTCGCTTCGCATTCTGCTGGAAAATTTGCTGCGCACCGAAGACGGGCGCAACGTGACGGCCGATGACATCAAAGCGCTGGCCGCATGGAACCGCAAGTCGAAGCCCGACAAGGAAATTGCTTTTACGCCCAGCCGGGTTCTGCTGCAGGACTTTACCGGAGTGCCGGCCGTCGTCGATCTGGCCGCGATGCGTGATGCCATGCAGCGGCTGTCGGGCGATCCCACTTTGATCAATCCGCTGCAGCCGGCGGAGCTGGTGATTGATCACTCGGTGCAGGTGGACGAATTCGGCACGCCGCAGTCGTTCCAGCTCAACGCCGAACTCGAATTTATCCGCAACAAGGAGCGCTACGCCTTCCTGCGCTGGGGGCAAACCGCTTTTCGCAATCTGGCCATCGTACCGCCGGATACGGGCATTGTGCACCAGGTGAACCTGGAATATCTGGCGCGCGTGGTGTTCGTGCAGGAACAGAACGGGCGGCGCTCAGCCTATCCCGATACGCTGGTCGGCACCGATTCGCACACCACCATGATCAACGGCCTGGGCGTGCTGGGCTGGGGCGTGGGCGGAATCGAAGCCGAGGCTGCCATGCTGGGACAGCCGGTCTCCATGCTGATTCCGCAGGTGGTTGGGGTGAAACTGACCGGGCATCTCCACGAGGGCGCGACCGCCACCGACCTGGTGCTCACCATCACCGAGATGCTGCGCAAGCACGGCGTAGTGGGGAAGTTTGTCGAATATTTTGGCCCGGGCCTGCCCGAGCTCTCGCTGGCCGACCGCGCCACTATCGGCAATATGTCGCCCGAGTACGGCGCGACTTGCGGCATCTTTCCGGTAGATAAAGAGAGTCTCAACTACCTGCGGCTTACCGGGCGCTCGGAAGAGCAGATTGCGCTGGTCGAGGCGTACTGCCGCGAGCAGGGCATGTTCCATGACGAAGAAACGCCCGAGGCGGAATATTCCGAACTGCTGACGCTCGATCTCAACACGGTCGAGTCGAGCCTCGCCGGGCCCAAGCGCCCGCAGGACCGGGTGACGCTCTCGCAGGCCGGAGAATCATTCCGGATCGCGCTGCCTTCGCTGATCAAGCCGAAGTCTTCCGCACAAGTGACGGCACCGTCAGCTGTCGCCTCCGGGAGCGCGCCTTCGGGTAGCGTTCCCAAGCAAGTGGATCGATGGGAGCAGGAAGGCGGCAGTCCCACTGCGATCGGGGTGGATAACCACAAGGTCGAGGAGCATGTTCCTCAGGATGTGAAGAAAGCGTTGCGCCATGGCAGCGTGGTGATCGCTGCGATCACATCCTGTACCAACACTTCGAATCCGTCGGTCATGGTGGCCGCCGGCCTGGTCGCCAAGAAGGCGGTGGAGAAGGGATTGACGGTCCCGCCCTGGGTGAAAACGTCGCTCGCGCCGGGCTCGAAAGTCGTCCGCGACTATCTGGAGAAAGCCGGGCTGCTGCCCTATCTCGAGAAAATCAAGTTCCACATCGTGGGATACGGATGCACGACCTGCATCGGCAACTCTGGGCCCTTGCCCAAAGAAGTTTCGGAGGCCATCGACGAAAAAGACCTGGTGGTGGCGTCGGTGCTTTCGGGCAATCGAAATTTTGAAGGACGCATTAACTCTGAAGTGCGCGCCAACTATTTGATGTCGCCGCCGCTGGTGGTGGCGTTCGCGCTGGCCGGACGCATTGATCTCGACTTGCGCAAGGATCCTATCGGCAGGGGAAAAGATGGCCAGCAGGTTTATCTGGCCGACTTGTGGCCGCCGCAGCGCGAAGTGGAAGAGACCATCCGGAAATCCATTTCTTCCGACATGTTTACCCGGAGCTATGGCGAGGTCTATCACGGCGACGATCGCTGGCGCGGACTGCCTGTGCCCAAAGGCGAGACCTATGCCTGGGAAATAGATTCCACCTACATTCGCCGCGCGCCTTACTTCGACGGTATGACGCTTCAGCCCGCGCCGGTTGAGGACATCAAAGGCGCGCGCGTGCTGGCGGTGCTCGGCGACAGCGTTACCACCGACCATATTTCTCCCGCAGGTTCGATCAAGAAAGACAGTCCGGCCGGAAAATATCTGATCGAGCATGCGGTCAAACCTGCCGACTTCAACTCGTACGGATCGCGGCGAGGCAATCATGAAGTCATGGTGCGCGGCACTTTCGCCAACGTGCGCTTGCGCAACAAGATGGTCCCCAACCTCGAAGGCGGGTTCACGCGGCATCTGCCGGATGGCGCGGAGATGTCGATCTTCGAGGCTTCCGAAAAATACATCGCAGAAGGGGTGCCGCTGGTGATCCTTGCCGGGAAAGAATACGGTTCCGGTTCCTCTCGCGACTGGGCCGCCAAAGGCCCACGCCTTCTGGGCGTGCGGGCGGTGATTGCGGAGAGTTACGAACGCATCCACCGCTCAAATCTCGTCGGGATGGGGATTCTTCCGCTGCAGTTCCTGGCCGGGGAGAGCGCCCCGTCGCTAAACCTGACCGGCGAAGAATTCTTTGAGATTTCCGGTGTCAGCGATCTGGTCCGGAAGTTTGCCGCCGGCAGACAGTTGAAGGTGCGCGCGGGTCAAAAGGAGTTCAATGCCCTGGTGCGCATCGACACGCCACAGGAGGCGCAGTACTACGCCAATGGCGGCATTCTGCAGTTCGTGCTGCGCCAGTTAATCGCCTGCAAACCGGCGCCGGTACACGCGTGATCCATTGCCTCTGGTTGAAATTCGCAATCTGACGAAAGTCTTTCCCCTGGGCGAGTCGATGTTCGGCGCGCGCGCCAAGGGCGAGGTCCGCGCTGTGGACGATGTCTCGCTCGACATTCACGCCGGCGAAACCGTGGGCCTGGTGGGCGAGTCAGGGTCGGGGAAAAGCACGCTGGGCCGCCTGATCTTGCGGCTGATCGAGCCCAGTTCCGGCAGCGTGCGCTTCGCGGGCCGCGATCTGCTGGCGGCCAGCCCGGGTGAGATGCGAAGCCTGCGGCGCGATATGCAGATCATCTTTCAGGACCCGTTCGGATCGCTCGATCCCCGCATGAATGTGGAAGAGATCATCAGTGAGCCGCTGGTGATCCATGAAGCGATGAGCCTGACGGCGCGCCGGGTCCGCGTTTCCGAATTGCTGCGGGCGGTGGGACTGGACCCATCGGTCCTGCCCCGGTTTCCGCATGAATTCAGCGGCGGACAGCGCCAGCGCATCGGCATCGCGCGCGCGCTGGCGCTGCGCCCGAAATTTATTGTGGCGGATGAACCGGTCTCGGCGCTCGACGTCAGCGTCGGGGCGCAGATTGTGAACTTGCTGACAGAATTACAGCGCGAGTTCGGGCTGACCTATCTCTTTATTTCCCATTCCATGCCGGTGGTGCGCTATCTCGCCACTCGCATCGCGGTGATGTATCGGGGAAAGATCGTCGAGGCCGGTGACACGCAACAGATTACGGAGCAGCCACAGCATCCGTACACTCGCACGCTGCTCGAAGCCACTCCGGAGATTGCAATGTAGCGCCGGCGTCCCGCCGGCTGTCCGGCGGGCATCCTGCCCGCCACTGGGACGCGGCAGATGCGCAGTGGCGTGAGTTGCCCGCGATCCGGATTCAGGCTGCGAACTGAGGGAACACTGGCGAGGACTGGTTTTCAGCGGGCTCTGCCCGCCCATCGGGCCGGCGGGGCGCCGGCGCTACCTGGTTTGAGTTATCCTTGAGCCGTTTTCTGGAGGCAATATGAAATTGTGGTTTGCCGTGCTCACGCTATGCGCCGCCGCTTTCGCCCAACAATCCAAAAACCCCGTTACCGATGTGTTGCGCGACTCTCTGGCCGGCCGTCAAAAGAACACCGTGGCGGCCATTGAAGAAATGCCCGCCGAGAAATTTGCCTTTAAACCCACGCCCGACCAGATGTCGTTCGGCCATCTCGCGGCGCACATCGCCGAGGCCAACTATTTCTTTTGCGCCAAGGTCGGCGACGTGGCAGAGCCGAAGGTTGAGGAAGCAAAGGAATCCGACGGCAAGGACAAGCTGGTGGCCGCGGTAAAGGCGTCGTTCGATTTCTGCGGCACCGCGCTGGCCAAAGCTGAAGACGCGAAGCTCGGCGATCCCATCCAGGATTTCATGGGCAAAACGAAACCGCGCGCCTGGGCGGCGCTGGCTCTCGCCGGCAGTTGGTCTGATCATTACGGCGCCGCCGCCATGTATCTCCGCCTGAACGGCCTGTTGCCGCCCACGGCGCAGAAGAAGCCGGCAGAAAAGAAATAATGCCGGTTGAGCGTCCCGCCGGAGTGACTGCGGTGGCCGCCGTGTTCTGTCTGGCCGCCGCCTACTTGCTGGCGATTGGGCTCACCATGCTGGCCCGTCCCGGACTGGTGTCGATGGCGGCGGGCGCCGACCTGCTCGGCGGACTGGTACTCGCCGGTCCTTACATGTTTCTGCTCATGGCGGGTCTGGGCGGAATCATCGCGCTCGGTCTCTGGCTCCTGCACAGATGGGCGCGCTGGCTGGCGATACTGGCCGCGATGATCGGCGTCGTGATGCTCCTGCCCAGCGTCTCCAGCGCTGTGTTCGATTTCCGCATCGGCAAGCTGGCCTGGGAAGGTTTGGGAACGATCTTGCGGGTCATGATTGTCTGGTATCTCTCTCATGAGCCAGTGCGGGAAGCGTTCGCCGCAAAATAGTCCCGTCTGAAAATGTATAATGTAAGTACTTATATATCAATGTTATAGATGATATGGTATAGTTATATATATATTTCATGCATGGTATATAATTGCGATCATATGGCACTTAGCATAAAGAACGATGAAACCGAGCGCCTGGCGAGGCAGGTGGCACGGGAAACCGGAGAGTCGCTCACGGAGGCCATCCAAAAGGCGCTGCAGGAACGATGGGAACGCCTGAAAGTTAGGCGGCGCAGCCATGTCTTGGCGGGCCAGGTGGATGATCTTTTGCGGCGAGTAGACGCTCTTCCAACGCTCGACTCCCGGCCCAACGATGAAATCCTGGGCTACGACGAGCATGGGATGCCGCGCTGATGGTGATCGACACTTCCGCCCTGCTGGCCATCTTTCTGGCCGAGCCCGAACGCAAGCCTTTTCTCGATTCCATCTTTCAGGCTGAGATGCGAATGATCTCCGCTGCCAATGTTCTTGAGACGGGTATTGTGCTGGAGGCTCGGCGCGGCGAATCTGCGGGCCGGGAATTCGATCTCTTTGTGGTGCGCGCAAATCTACAGATCGTTCCCGTCGACAGCGAACAAGCCGAGATTGCACGTTCCGCCTGGCGCAAATACGGCAAGGGACGCCATCCGGCTGCCCTCAACTTCGGAAACTGTTTCGCGTATGCCCTGGCGAAATTCGCGGGCGAGCCGTTACTGGCGAAGGGGACTGATTTCGCTGCTACCGACATCGAGGTCTGCCCGATCGGGTAAGTCCGATTCGCGAAACTGTTAACCACAAAGGGCACGAAGGCACACGAAGGAAACCCCTGAGACCAGAGCCTTCGTGATACTCACAAAGCATGCCGGAACTCCCAGACATCGCCGCTTACATGACCGCGCTTGAACGACGCATCGTTGGGCAGCGGATCGAACGCGTGCGACTGGCGAGCCCTTTCCTGCTTCGCACCGCACAACCTCCGGTTACAGATGTCGAGGGACGCGCGGTGCAGGAACTGCGGCGCATCGGCAAGCGAATTGCGATCGGAGTGGAAGGCGATCTCTGGCTGGTGCTGCATCTCATGATTGCCGGCCGGTTGCACTGGCGACCTCGCCAGGCAAAGCTGGCCGGGCGCAAGAGTCTGGCGGCCTTCGATTTTCCCGCCGGGTCTCTCGTGCTTACCGAAGCCGGCACCAGGCACCGCGCGTCGTTATCGGTTATCGCCGGCGAGGAGGCATTGCGTTCCGTGGACCCGGGAGGAATTGACGTATTCGAGAGCGATCTCAACTCGTTTCGTGACGCCCTGACGGCCGAAAATCGCACGCTCAAAAGAGCTCTGACAGATCCGCGCATCGTCAGTGGCATCGGCAATGCGTATTCGGATGAAATCCTGCACTCCGCCCAACTCTCGCCGGTCACGCTGACCCACAAGCTGCAGCCGCAGGAGTGGGAAAGGCTATTCGCTGCCACTCGCGATACGCTCAGGCTATGGATCGACCGCCTCCGGGCAGAGGCGGAGGACGGCTTTCCAGAAAAGGTGACCGCCTTTCGCAAGGAAATGGCGGTTCATGGGCGCTATGGAGAGCCTTGTCCGAGGTGTGGGGAAAAGATCCAGCGCATTCGCTACGCGGACAACGAAACCAACTACTGTGCGCGCTGCCAGACGGGTGGGAAGCTTCTCGCCGATCGCAGTTTGTCGCGGCTATTGAAGTCGGATTGGCCGAGGACGCTCGAAGCACTGGAGTCTCTCAAGCGCCGGTAGAAGCATCCCTGAACGTGTGGGGCGCCCGCCCCACACAACATGAGCTATTACTACTCTTCTTCTTCCTTTACGTCGCCGCGCGCGGCTTTGGCTTTCTCCACAATCTTTTCCTGCAGCATGCCTGGGACCGCATCGTAGTGATGCATTTCCATGTTGAAGCTGCCGCGTCCCTGGGTCATTGAGGTGAGATCCACGCCGTAGGTGAGCATCTCGGCCATCGGGACCTCGGCTTTCACCACCGTGTTGCCGCCCTTGTTGTCCATGCCCTGAATGCGTCCGCGGCGGCTGTTCAGGTCGCCCATGATGCTGCCGGCAAAATCGTCGGGGACGGTGATCTCGACCGCCATCACGGGCTCAAGCAGCGTGGGCTTCGCCACCTCCATGGCTTTCTTGAAGGCGATGCGGCCCGCCATCTGGAAGGACATATCGTTCGAGTCCACATCGTGATAGGACCCGTCGTACAGGATCACCCGGAAATCAACCACTGGAAATCCTGCGAGGTATCCGCGGGCGGCCGCGTCTTTGATTCCTTTTTCGATGGCGGGAATGTAGTTCTTGGGGATGGCGCCGCCGAAAATGTCGTTCACAAATTCGAACTCGCCGCCGCGCGGCAGCGGCTCCATCTTGATTTTGCAGTCGCCGTACTGGCCGTGTCCGCCGGTCTGTTTCTTGTGCCTGCCCTGGACGTCGGCCTTGCCGCGAATGGTCTCGCGATACGGGACCTTGGGAGCTTTTAGCACGACCTCGGTGTGGTAGCGCTTCTTCATCTTGGAGACCACTACCTCGATGTGCTGCTGGCCGGTGCCGGCGATCAGGAATTCTTTGGTCTGGGGATCGCGGAAGAAGCGCAGCATGGCGTCTTCTTCCATGAGCTTGTGGATGCCGGGCCCGAGCTTGTCTTCGTCGGCGCGGCTCTTGGGCTCGATGGCGAAGGTGATGGCGGGCTCGGGGAGCTTCACTCGCGGATATTGGATTGGGGCTGACTTGTCGCCCAAGGTGTCGCCGGTCAGGGTGTCTTTCAATTTTGCGACGGCTCCGATATCGCCGGCGTGCAGTTCGGTCACCGGCACGGCGGTTTTTCCCTGCAGGATGGAAATGTGCGCAAACTTTTCCTGGGAGCTCCGGCTGAAGTTCACCAGGGTCGCGTCGTTTTTCAAGACGCCGGAGAACACTTTGAAATAGGAAATGCGTCCGGCGAAGGGATCGGAGACTGTCTTGAACACATACAGGGACACGGGCTCGGCGTCAGTTTCATGGCGGCGCGGCGGCTCGCCGTTGCTGGAGGCTGCCGGATCGCCCTGTACCCACTCGTGCTCCGAGGGCGCGGGCGTGTAGTCGACGATGAAATCCATCACGCGGTCGGCGCCGATGTTGCCCAGACCGGAGCCGAAGATTACAGGGAAGATTTTGTCTTCACGGATGGCGTTGTGCAGCGCCGGGATCAGGTCTTCTTCCGGGATGGTTCCCTTCTCGAAAAATTCTTCCAGCAGCGCGTCATTGCCTTCGGCCACCAGCTCCACCAGCTTTTCGTGCTGGGCCTGGGCCTCGGCTTTCATGTCGGCGGGAATGTCAACTTCTTTTCCCTTGCCGTTGCCGCCCAGTTCGTAGGTGTACGCCTTCAGGGTCACCAGATCGACTACGCCGTGGAAGTTTTTCTCTTTTCCGATGGGCAGTTCGAGGGGGATCACCGAACGCCCGAAGGCATTGGTCAGCGATTCCAGAACGCGCTCCGCATCGGCTCGATCGCGATCCATGCGACTGGCCACGATCAGGCGCGGCGTCTGGTATTCCTCGCAGTAGTTCCAGACCCGCTGGGTCACAACCTCCACGCCGGCCACGCCATCGACCACCACGACCGCGGCATCCACCACCGGCAGCACCAGCTTGGCTTCGTGGACGAACATGTTGAAGCCGGGCGTGTCCACGATATTGATCTTGGTCTTGCCCCATTCCACGTGGGCCAGGCTGGCGGAGATGGACATCTTGCGCGCGATTTCTTCCTCGTCGTAGTCGGTGGTCGAGGTGCCGTCATCCACGCGTCCCTGGCGCTGGTTGGCGCCCGCCGCGTACAGCATGGCCGAAACCAGGGAAGTCTTGCCTGCGTGTCCGTGTCCGATGACCGCTACGTTGCGGATATTCGCGCCTTCATAAACCTTCACGGGTTCGCTCCTTGGGAAAGAAGGGGGCTCATATGAGACTCAAAGAAGAGGACAACTTATAGACCGAAGCCCGACAGCCTGTCAAAACCTAGGATGCTACCACAGCGGAATTTGGCCGCTCAAGGGTAGCGGCAAGAGGGCGATGGCCCAATTCGAAACCATCCCTTTACAACGGCGTCATCCTAAGGGACTTCAGTCCCGAAGGATCTGGCGCGGATCGGGCAGCGGCGGCGGGAGACATGCGATCTATCTGCTTCACGCAAGATCCTTCACGGCCTGAAGGCCGTTCAGGATGACGCCCGGATAAGAGGAGAAATTTCAAACTGAGCCACTACCGGCTGTCCCCACGTGATCTTGGCGCCCGCCGAGTGCAGATAAGATGCAGCGCCAAGATTAAAGGGCCTGACCTGATTGGTCGAACACCATTATCATGGAGGGCGGAGATCAGAAGTCACCTTACCAAAGGAACCTACTTCATGCGACGCCTTGTTTCCCTCTGTCCGGCCCTTACCCTGACCTTGATCCTGCTTTCGTCTCTCTTCCCGCCGACGGCCCGCGCAGCCGCGGTAGCCGAGGCCATCGTCTCGCGCAGTGCGACGGTCGAAGGCGTCAGTCTGCACTACCTGACTGCCGGCCATGGTCCGATGGTGGTGCTGATCCATGGCTATGCCGAGACTTCGCGCATGTGGAGACCGATCATGCCGATCCTGGCGAAGCGGTTTACCGTAGTCGCGCCCGACCTGCCCGGCATTGGCGATTCGGCGATTCCGGCCGACGGTCTGGACATGAAGACTGCGGGCATCCGCATTCATGCGCTGGCCCGCTCGCTCGGCGCCAAGAGCGCCGAGGTCGTGGGGCATGACATCGGCCTGATGGTCGCCTATGCCTACGCCGCGCAATTCCCGTCAGAAGTGACCAAGCTGGTGGTGATGGACGCGTTCCTTCCCGGCGTGGACGGGTGGGAGGCGGTCTACAACAATCCCGCCATCTGGCATTTTCGCTTCAACGGGCCGACCCCCGAAGCGCTGGTGAAGGGACGTGAACGGATTTACTTCGAACATTTCTGGAACGACTTTGCTGCCGACAAGACGCACTCGATTCCCGAAGCCGACCGCGTGGCATACACGGCGGCATACTCCCGGCCGGGACGCATGCGCGCCGGCTGGGCCTACTTCGTGTCATTCCAGCAAGCTGCAAAAGACTTCGCTGAGCTCTCTCAAACCAAGCTCACCATGCCCGTCCTGTCCGTCGGAGGCGAGAAGGCCAACGGAGACGTGCTGGCGCATCAGATCAAACTGGTCGCCTCCGACGTGACTTTCGTGGTGCTGAAGAACACCGGGCACTGGGTGATGGAAGAGAACCCGAAGGAAACGATTGACGCGCTGGTCAAGTTTCTCTGAAGCCAGGTTTTCGGTTCCTCACTTGACGCCGATCACCATCGAGTCCGGACCGAGCAGGTGTTCGACGCGGGTCTCGCGGAAGCCGGCTTCCTTCATCCATCCCATACAATCGGCGCCGGTGTAATCGAAGCCGCCGGGAGTTTCGATGAGCATGTTCAGGCTCATCAGCAGACCGAAAGCATTTTTGGAGCGGTCGTCATCGATGATGCTGTCGTAGACGATCAGCGCGCCACCTTCGGGAACCGCGGCAAAACTCTGTCGCAGCAGCATCTTCTTTTGCTCCAGGGTCCAGTCATGAAGAATGTGCCCCATCATCACGACATCCGCCTTGGGCAGGTCTTGCTCAAAGAAACTGCCGGGCCGAAAGGAGACGCGGGAGGTGAGCCCGTTGGCGGCCACGTACTCTTCAAAGGTTGGAGCCACTTCGGCCAGGTCGAAGCCGATACCTGAAATATGCGGGTTGGCCAGCGCAACTTGCACGATCAGGTCTCCCTGGGCGGTGCCGACATCCACGGCTGTCTTGTACTTCTTCCAGGGAAACTTGCTGGCGATAAGGCGGTTCGAGCCTGTGCTGATCCCGGTCATGGCCTTCAGGAACCCCTTCAGATTTTCCGGATCGGCATAAAGCGCGGCAAAAAAATCGGGCCCGCCCCCCTTGGCCTCGTTCTGCAATTCCCCAGTCCGTAATGCCGCTGTGAGATTGCCCCAAAAGGGATAGAGCCGGCGGTTCGCCATCTCCAGCACTCCCCCCACATAGGATGGCTTGCGCTTATCGAGAAATTTATCGGTGGACGGAGTATTGGAATATTTTCCGTTAGCTCGTTGCAGGAAACCGAGCGCGACCAGGGCGTCCAGAAAATCACGCGCCGACCGGGGATGCAATCCCAACCGGCCCTGCAGCGCATTCAGGTCTTCGGCATGGCTGGCGAGTTCGGTGAATACTTCCATTTCGATGGCGCTCAGCAGGGTCTTTGAAGCCCAGAATCCAAGGCCGACCTGCATGATGGCCTCCATTGACGGCTCGGTCATCTTAGGTTCGGTCATCTTAGGTTCGGTCATGTGCGGCCTTTCCGGAGATATTTGGGAGCATCGCGAGCCCGGGACAAACCGCGAGTTCGCTTACCACTTTTCGAAAATTACGAACACCGCCGCCACCATCAGGGCGAATCCCAGAATATAATTCCATTTGATTTGCTGGTCCAGATACAACACGGAAAAGACCGAGAACACGGTCAGGGTGATGACTTCCTGAATCGTCTTGAGCTGGACCGCGCTGAATTCGTACGATCCGATGCGATTCGCGGGGACCTGAAAGCAGTACTCGAAGAACGCGATGCCCCAGCTGATGACGATGACTTTGAACAAGGGCGCCTGACGATACTTCAGATGGCCATACCAGGCGAAAGTCATGAAAATGTTTGAAATGGTGAGCAGAACGATCGTGGTCATGGCTGCTATGCTGCCTCAGACGGCCGGGTCATTTCCAGTCGTGCAACTATGATTCGAGTGCGCGATTCCGAACGGTAGTTCTCGCAAAGTTTCAGAGGCGTAACATTAGGGGCGCGTTGCTTTGGAAGGCAGGAGCCATGTTTCCTCAACTTGCCCGTTTCGCGGACTTCGGATTTCTACTTCTCCGGCTGATGGTCGGGGCGGTCTTCATCACCAGCGGCTGGAATCATCTGAAGGACCCTGCGACCCGGAGCAAAAGCATCGGCATGAGCAAGGGCTTTACGATTTTCCTGGGCGGGGCCGAAGTGGCCGGCAGCCTGGGAGTCATGTTCGGCGTGCTCGCCCAGTTGGCCGCGTGCGGGCTGATCCTGATCATGCTGGGAGCAATCCAGAAAAAGATTTTCGTGTGGCGCACCGGCTTCTGGGGAGACAAGAACTCCGGCTGGCACTACGATCTCATGCTGGTGGTGATGAACCTGGTCATTGTGTTTACCGGCGGCGGGCGTTGGGAGCTGATGCCGTAGCCGATGGTACTGAGTTCTCCTCTTAGCAAGGGCGGCTCGAGTCGGCGCTCGGGATGACAGGACACTACCGTAACCCGGGAACACTTGCACGCTGGCCGGGCCTCCCCTATGCTTATAGGCGAGAGGTTCGGCGACGTAGGCCCTGACCTTTCAAAATCCAGTCATGTACCGCCTGACCGCCAGATTGTTGCTGGTCCTGCTGCTGGCGACCACGTTTGTGCCGGTGGCGATGGCGATGTCCGGTCCCGTGCCGCATGCCTGCTGCATGCGGAGACCAATGCACAATCACGGCTCCGGCCGTGAAATAGGCGAGGTGTGGGGCCGAACCGGTAATTGCTGTCCACCGGTTACCACGGCGCAGTGGGCGGAACTGGGCTCGGAAATCGAGTCGAATGCCCATCCTCTGCTCGCCTACCTGTTACCCGACGCGCATCCCAGTCTGCATAGCGATCACGCTGTCTCTCTCCGTCCCGTCCGCGGTCCCCCGCTCAGCTAGCAACCCTGCTCTCGCGTTGAACCGATTTCTTTGACGTCCGGTTTCATCCGGACGGGTTGGCATGTCCGCTTTTGGCGGAAGGCCGCTCGCCCGGAGAAACTCTCGCGTCTTCGGGTGGGGCCAGAACCTCACCCGTGCAGCCTTGCCAGTTCGGCATCACGGGGATTCAGACAACATGGCGATCAGATTGAACCGGACACTGGTTTTGGTGGGATTGCTGGCGAGCAGCCTCACCGCGTTGGCTACCATCTTCGGCAGCGTCAACGGCCTTATTCATGACCCGCAGCACCGTCCGGTGCAAGGGGCCCAGGTCACATTGCGCGCGGCCAATTCTGACTGGACGAAGACAGTTGCCAGTAACGATGACGGGGGATTTCGCTTCGATACCGTACCCCTCGGCGAGTACCTGGTGACGGTCGAACTGGCCGGCTTCGCGTCAGAGGAGCAGAAAATTGTCCTCAGCTCAGGCCGCGACGTCCGCACCCATTTTTCCTTGACGGTTGCCCAGGCCAAAGAGACGGTTGAGGTCACGGACACGTCGGGGGCAGTGAGTCCTGAGTCTTCCACGACCGCCACCCTGGTGAGCCGCCGCCAGATCGCGCAGACTCCGGGGTCGGACCAGACCGACAGTTTGAACATGATCACCGACTACGTTCCGGGCGCGTACATGGTCCACGACCAGCTCCACATTCGCGGCGGACATCAGGTCTCGTGGCTGATTGACGGCGTTCCCGTGCCCAATACGAATATTGCGTCCAACGTCGGTCCCCAGTTCGATCCCAAGGACATCGACTACCTCGAAGTGCAGCGCGGCGGGTATTCGGCGGAATATGGCGACCGCACCTACGGCGTCTTCAATGTCGTTACCCGTTCCGGCTTTGAGCGCGACCGCCAGGCCGAGTTGGTCACCAGTTATGGCAGCTTTAACCGCACCGAAGACCAGTTCAGTATCGGCGACCACACCGACCGCTTCGCTTACTATGGCAGCGTTTCCGGCAACCGCACCGACCTGGGACTGGAAACGCCGAGCCCGGAGATCTTGCACGATCTGGGCGCGGGGCTCAGCGGTTTCACTTCCCTGACCTTTAACCAGACGCCAAATGACCAGCTGCGCCTGGTGGCTTCCTCCCGGGGCGACCATTACCAGGTCCCCAACGATCCGGACCAGCAGACCCTGGGTATTCGCGATGTGGAAAATGAACGCGATGACCTGGTCAATTTTTCCTGGCTGCACACGTTCGATCCCGGAACTGTGTTGACGGTCTCGCCCTTCTATCACTTCAATCAGGCCCACTACATCGGGGGTTACACCGGCCAGCCCGACCCCGACGTGGTCATTCCCGAGGATGACCGGGGCTCGAATTATTTTGGCGGCGTGGTTTCTCTGGCCGTCAATCACGGAAAGCATAATGCGCGCGCCGGTTTCCAGGTCTTCGGGGCGCGCGATAATCAGCTCTTTGGAATTGTCACCAGCGATGGCAGCAATCCGCCGCTCAGTCAGCGCGAAATGGTTTGGGGCAACGTGGAGGCGCTGTTTCTGGAAGATCAGTACAAGCTCACCAACTGGCTGACCATCAACGGAGGTGTGCGGCTCACCCATTTCGGTTCGACCATCAGCGAAAATGCTGTCGATCCCAGGATCGGCGCCGCCATCCGGATCCCGCGCCTCAACTGGGTGCTGCGCGGGTTCTACGGACGCTACTATCAGGCTCCGCCCTTGCTCACGGTGAACGGCCCGCTGCTCGAGCAAGCCGCCCAGCAGGGGTTCGGTTTCCTGCCCTTGCGCGGCGAGCGCGACGAGCAGCACGAGTTCGGGCTGGCTATCCCCCTGGCGGGATGGGTTTTTGATATTTCTAACTTCCGCACCGGCGCGAGAAACTTTTTCGATCACGACGTTCTGGGGAATTCCAACATTTTCTTTCCGCTGACCATCGATCGCGCCCGCATCCGCGGCTGGGAAGGCACGGCGACCTCGCCGCGCATTGCGGGACGCGCCCGGTTTCACGCCGCGTATTCTCATCAGTACGCCGAGGGCGCGGGCGGCGTCACCGGCGGCCTCACCGATTTCGAGCCGCCGGACGAAGGTTATTTTTTCCTCGACCACGACCAGCGCAACACGCTCTCCGCCGGGGTGAATCTCGCAATGCCCTGGCGCTCCTGGGTTGACTTCAATGCCAATTACGGCTCGGGTTTTGTCGATGGCGAAGGACCGGCGCATCTGCCCTCGCATGAGAGCTTTGACTTGTCGCTGGGGAAATCGTTTGGCGAAAGCTGGGACGTGCGGCTCACCGGGCTCAACCTGTCTAATCACCGCTATCTCTTGGATAACAGCAATACTTTCGGAGGGACGCATTTCGTGACCCCCCGCGAGATCTCGGTCCAGGTGAAATACCGGTTCCGTTTCTAGAGCGGCTGGCGGACGTCAGGCGTCGGATCTCCGCCCAAGTTTTACCGCTCCAGTTGGCGGCCCGGACCGAGGGCAGATTAAATAGGAGGAGGGATCACTGATGAGGTGGGTTCTGACTTTGCTGGCAGTACTCGGCCTTGCCGCTTCCGTGCTGGCGTTGCGGGAGCACTACCGGACTGATACGTCGCCTTGCAGCATCAATGAGAGATGGGATTGCGGGATCGTGAACCACAGCCCCTATGCGGTGCTTTGGGGCGTTCCGGTGGCGATTCTCGGGATTGCAGGCTATCTGCTGCTGGGGATGCTGGCACTGAAACGGTGGTACAGCGTCTTGCTGCCGGTGGCGTTGTCCGGCTTGGCATTCTCTCTTTACCTTGCCCACATCGAGAAAGACGTCCTGGGAGTCTGGTGCATTTACTGTGCGGCTTCCCTGGGTGCGATTTCCTTGGTTACTTTGCTGGCGCTCGGGGCGGTTCTGTGGCGAGGACGGCTTAAGAGGTCGAACCACGGAGGACACTGAGTACACGGAGGAAATCCGTGATGCCTTTGCGTCCTTTGCGAAGCCTCGGCGATCTTTGCGGCCAAAGTTCCAGCCTTAAGCTTCAATCTTCTTCAGTGCTGCCAACAGCTCTTCATTGTTCGGGGCCTGGTCCAGCGGATATATCTTGGCGAACGCGATCTTCCCTGTTTTGTCCACAATGAATACCGCGCGTTCGCAGATACCGGGGAAAGGCTGTTCCTTGCGCAGAATCCCGAATTGTTCCGAGACCTGGCCGTGAGGATAAAAATCCGCGCACATGGGCGTATGCATCATCCCGATCTCTTTCTTCTGCCAGGCGATCTTGCTGGGAATGGAATCCACGCTGATGTCAACCACCTGGGCGTCCAGGCCGGCGAACTTGTCGCGGTCGGCGTCGAATGCCGGCACCTGGGCCGCGCAGGTCGGCGTCCAGTCCAGGGGGTGGAAGCTCACCACCACGTTTTTCTTACCGCGGAAATCACTGAGTTTTATCTTTAGATGACGTTCGCCTTCAACCGCCGGCAATTCAAAATCCGGGGCGGCGTCTCCGACCTTCAGGGGCATGGCTTTCTCCTCTTTCTTCAATGTTAACCGAAGTGAAAGGCTGGCCGGGCCTGGGGTGCGCGGGCGGGTTGCCCGTGGCCGCACCGGCCGATGGTTCGCCGGCTCTTTATCAAAATTAACATTGCTTTAACACTTTCAGCAGGGCTCGGGACTAGTATTTTCCGATGCCCCAGGAGCCGCTTGTCATCGAGGATCTCCCTGGGCCCAAGGAGGGGCAGCGCCTGCTGCGCCTGACCGGGCCTTTGACCATGAGCACGCTGTTCGATTTTCAGTCCCGAGTTCGCACCGATACTTCGCGGGTCCTGATGCTGGACTTCAGCAACGTCCCCTATGTGGATTCGGCCGGGATCGGCGCGCTGGTGGGTGCCTACGTCACCCATCAGAAAGATGGTCGGAGCCTCTATTTGATCGGGGTGAACGAGCGGGTCCAGAACGCGCTCAAAGTCACTCATGTGGAAAAGTTCTTTCGCTTCGTTGATTCGCTGACTGCCGCGGAGCAGGCGATCGAGGCGTAGGATTATCGTCAGGGTTTATCATCAGGCATGGTCCCGCGGCTGCTTGCCATCGTTCTGTTCTTTTCAAGCCTTTCGTTCGCCGGAATAACCGACGACGTCCTGCAAGCGCTGAAGCAGAATAACGTTTCCGCCGCTGAATCCGAACTGCAGAGCTATCGCGCCAGACAGGGCGTAACCCCGGATTACCTGGAAGCGCTTTCGTGGATGGCCCGGGCCAGCCTGGCATCCCGGCAGCTCGATCGCGCCGACGCTTATGCCAGGCAGACCGAAAGCTGGTCACGGCAGTTGCTGGGCGAGCGTCCGCTGGATGCCGAACCTCACTTGCCTGTCGCCCTGGGGGCGGCCCTTGAAGTGCAAGCCCAGGTGCTGGCGGCGCGAGGCGAGACCGCCCAGGCGATCGCGCTGCTGCGGCGTAGTGTGGTCACCTACCGGAATACTTCCATCCGCGCCCGTTTGCAGAAGAATCTCAATGTTCTCGCACTCACGGGGCAGCCGGCGCCGCCGTTAAAGATCGAGTCGTACCTGGGGCCCAAGCCGGTAGCTTTGTCTCAGCTCAACGGTTCCCCCGTACTGCTTTTCTTCTGGGCACATTGGTGTCCGGACTGCAAAGCGGAGGGCCCGGTGATCGCCCGATTGAGTTCCGAGTTCGGCAGCCGCGGCCTGATGCTGGTCGCGCCCACGCAACTCTACGGTTACGGTGCGCAGGGCGAAGAGGCCCAGCCAAAGGATGAACTGCCCTACATCGAAAGAGTCTGGCAACACTACTATCCTGCACTGCAAGGCGTTCCCGTACCCGTCAGTAAAGAGAACTTCAATCTCTATGGCGCCAGCACCACGCCGACTCTGGTCTTGCTCGATCGCTCAGGACGCGTCGCCCTGTACCACCCAGGCGCAATACCTTACGAGGAACTGAGAGCCGCCATCGAGAAAGTGATGCACTGATCTGAGAACCGGGAACCGGGTTTGACTGCGAACTGATCTTTTGTTTGTCCAGTGTTTTTGTCCCCCACCATCCCCGAGTTTTCAGATTTCCCCGCCGCCATCTACAATCTCCAATCGCATGGATGATGCCCGCATCTTAGAGCTGCTGGCGCCGTTCCTGGGCGACAGTCCAGAGGGCCGAGGTCATAAGGGTGCTGCGCTCTCCCCGGCGCAACTGCGAGATATATCGATATATATCGATATACTGCTCCGCTGGAACGCTCGTATCAACCTTACCGCGGTGCGCCAGCCGGAAGAGATCGTCACCCGCCACTTTGGCGAATCCATTTTTGCCGCCCGGCACCTCTTTCCCTCAGCTGATCCAGGAGCCGGGGCGGCGCCCGCCTCAGGGCCTCTGGTTGCCAGGCCCCATGTTATCGACGTCGGGTCCGGAGCCGGCTTCCCCGGCCTGCCGATCAAGATATGGTCTCCGAACCTGGACCTGACGCTGATCGAATCAAACCAGAAAAAGGCAACCTTCCTGCGGGAGGTGGTCCGCAATCTGGAGCTGACCGGTGCCGAGGTGTCTACGGGTCGCGCCGAGGCGTTTGCTGGTCCCAGGGGGGACGTCGTCACCCTTCGGGCCGTTGAGGGTTTCGAATCGATTGTCCCGGTGGCAGCGGAGTTGGTAGCGGAAGGGGGCAGGCTGGCGATCCTGATCGGGGAGTCCCAACTTAATCGGGTTCGAGAGATAGCGCCGGGACTGAGGTGGGATCAGCCGGTCAGGCTACCCCTGTCATCCCGGCGGGTCATGATCATCGGAACTAAGGAATCATGATGGTTAACACGAGTTTGGTATGTGGGATATAGATGATTATATTTGGCGGTTAACTCGGTACCAGATGGTCAGTCTTGGCGAATTTTATTGGGTAAAGTGGGAAGACTGCATTTTTAGCTTAATCTCCGTTACGAGTAATCAAACTGATTATTAGGAGAGTACCACGTTAGTAAAAGTGGTAAGCGCTCCGTGTTAGCTGTTGGATTGTTGCGCTGGCGTCCGGTTTGATTGGAAAAAGTGGGATAAATGCGCCTAATATGGCGCTGATATGTCACATTAGTGGTTATTCACTTCTTGATCAGTTATCGCCTTCAGGCGAATTGCGGATTGGTGATGTTCCACGTGGAACATTCTGTACTTTTGATACCGCTCGTCTGTCATCCCTGATCCGAGTGATTGCTCGCTTCGCGAAGCCGTCGCGGAGTCGAATGACCCCTACTGGCTAGTCGCTGCCGACGCCGTCCTGCGGATCCTCTCGGCCGAACTTTTCTCCGCACGGTATCTCGGTCCCGGGCTTGCCAGAATTATTGCCGCATGCTCTGCCAAACATAGCCGAGCTTCGCTCGGCATGGACGGGTCGAACACCCGTCCCTACACGGATCGGGGCGGCGACTTCTCCTTTTGCTCCTCAGATGATGTTTCACGTGGAACATCGTCGTGTTGGTTGTGGAAAGTTCCACCACGTGGGCTGCGCAACTCTTATCTTTTCAATCCTGCGATGAGTGTTTTCGGTTGCACCAAAATACGTCATTGCAATCGCGCAACGGTTCGGCCTATTCTGCGAACATCTCTGGGTTCTCCTTCAACTAAATGGGACGCATTATTGCGGTAGCCAACCAGAAGGGCGGCGTTGGCAAGACTACGACCGCCATCAATCTGGCCGCATCCTTCGCGGCCGCTGAAGTCAATACTCTGCTCGTGGACTGCGATCCGCAGTCGAACGCAACCAGCGGACTCGGCCTGGTTCGGAACCCGGAGCGAATTTCTACCTACCATTTGCTGATGGGCGCCGCCAGTCCGGAGCAGGCGGTGCAGGCCACCGAACTTGAGCAGTTGTGGCTGGTGCCAGCGCACAAGAACATGATCGGCGCCAACCTGGAGCTGGTGGAGGCCGATCGCCGGGAATTTCGGCTGCGCGATGCGCTTGCCACGCTGCGTGACCGCTATCAGTTCATCGTGCTCGATTGTCCGCCCGCGCTCGATCTGCTGACGTTGAATGCCCTGGTGGCGGCGGACGCGGTGCTGATCCCGATGCAGGCGGAGTATTTCGCCCTGGAGGGCATCAGCGAGTTGATGGATACGGTGGAGCGGATCCGCGCCAGCTTCAATCCGGAGTTGACCATCGAGGGAGTTGTCCTCACCATGCTCGACGATCGTACCAACCTGGCGCAGCAGGTGACGGCGGAATTAAAGAGATTCTTCGGCGACAAGCTGTGTGCGACCACTATCCCACGAAACATAAGGCTGGCGGAGGCGCCCAGTCACGGACGTCCGGCTCTGCTGTACGATCCGCGGTCGAAAGGGGCGGAAAGCTATATTCGCTTGGCCAAGGAGATCATTGCGCACCATTTGCCGGCGGAGGATGGAGCGCCGGTGCAGGAGATGGATAAGACGGCTTGATCGATCGATATGCGTCTATGTAGTAGATTGATGTATATCAATATACTTTAAGTGACCGCACAGCCGAGCTTGCGCTCGGCCCGACAGCCGAGGGCGGCTGTCTCCACGTGGGTGGTGGCGATGCAGGCTGGGGGAATCTGGGGGCATATGACAACGACGGCTGAGAAAGTGGCGAGCGAAGTGGAGAAAGCGGTTCCGGAGAAAAGGAAGGCGCTGGGACGCGGACTGGAATCGCTTTTGCCGGGCGGACCGCGGGTGGTGGCGCCGGCAGTAGCCCATGCTCCGGTGAGTTCCGGAGCGGCACCATCGGCGGTCGCGGGCGGGGCGCCTGCGCCACACGGGACCGATGCGGTGGTCCAGATTTCGATTGAGTTGATCGAGGAAAATCCTTACCAGACGCGCTATCACTTCGGCGACCAGGCTTTGGAAGAACTGGCGAATTCGATTCGGGCCAACGGAGTGGTCCAGCCCGTGGTGGTGCGTCCGGCTGCGGATGGGCGTTTCCTGCTGATTCTGGGCGAGCGGCGCTGCCGGGCTTCGAAACTGGCGGGGAAGACGACAATTCCGGCGATTGTGCGCCGGGTTTCCGACCAGCAGGCGGCGGAAATGACCGTAGTCGAAAACCTGCAGCGCCAGGACCTGAACTGCGTCGAGCAGGCTGCGGCATTTTCCAAGCTGAGCCGCGATTTCGGATTGACCCAGGAGCAGATCGGGCAGCGGGTGGGGGTCTCGCGGGAATCTGTGTCCAATTACATGCGGCTGCTGAAGCTGCCGGCTGCGGTCCTGCAGCATCTTCAGGAAGGACGCCTGGGCTTCAGCGAGGCCCGGGTGCTGCTGCAGTTGCTCGATCCCGGTCTGATCGAGAAAGTCGCCGACGAGGCCGTGCGGAAGCATATGTCGGTGACGCAGCTGGAAGAACTGGTGGACCGGACCAACATTCCCCTGGTCAAAGACGAGACTCCGCAGCGGGCGCGCTGGGTCGATCCCAATGTGCGGGCCGCGCAAACCGAAATGGAGCGGGTGCTCGGAATGCGGGTGCGGATCAACGACCGCAAGGGCAAAGGCAAGATCGTGATCGAGTACGCCACGCTGGAAGACTTCGATCGCGTGGTGGACATGTTGAAGGCCAGATAGCAGTTTCTGGTTTCTGGTTTCCGGTTCTCGAACCCCTCTCCTCGCTGGACCCGATCCCGTTCGGTGTGGCCGCGGGCGACCCGCCCGCGACCACACTCGGACGGGATGAATGTAAGCGCGAGCGTCCTCGCTCGTGCGGAGTCGTCCGTGGCGCTGCTGCAGGAGCGGGGGCGCTCGTGCCTACATTGTTTAGCTTCCGGCTGAGAATCCGCCTACGTTGGCGACCGTGAGGCGAAGATACTTGTGAGGATTCACCGGGGTGTCGTTGATGCGGACTTCGTAATGGAGATGGGGGCCGGTGCTGCGGCCGCTCTCGCCAACAAATCCGATGGTGTCGCCGCGATGCACGTGCTGGCCGGGCATGACGGCAAAGTTCGCCAGGTGGCCGTAGCGGGTGGTGATGCCGTGGCCGTGGTCAATCATGATGGCGCGGCCGTATCCGCCCATGAAATCGGCGAATGTAACCACGCCGTCGGCGGGCGCGACGACGGGCTGCCCGTCGGTCGATCCGATATCGATACCACTGTGGAAAGCGCCTTCCCCGTTAAACGGGTCAATGCGCTCGCCAAAGGAGCCGGTCACTGGACCTTCCACCGGCCAGAGATTGGGGGCTGAATTCGCCCGCAGCCAGTCTGCCGTGGTCACATTGCGCGTGAGCCCCAGAGAGAGGCCGGTCATGGTGGCGCCGCTCAGCGCTGAACTCTTGAGCGCGCCCAGCTGGTCCAGAGAAGAGACGACTTGCGAGCCAGCAACGTTCTCCGAAGAGGCCGTTACCAGGTTGGGATCGGCCTTGAGGCCGTAAAGCGAGGAAACCTCTCCCGCCAGCGAACCCAGCGAAGCCACCTGAATGTCCCGCTCCTTGGCGACCTGCTCCAGCCGGGAGTAACGGTTACGGAGATCTTCGCGCTCGGTGCGGAGCTCGTTATAGTGCGACACCTTCAGCAGCATGCGCAGGTACGAACTGGCAATGCCGGTCAGGCTCAGGCCCACGATCGAAGCCCCTACCAGAAAGACGTACAGGTAGTGAACCGGGATCGGGATCTTACGGAGCTGACCGTCATCACCGCGTGCCACAAAAAGGATGTAAAAGCGTTTTTGCAATTTGTTCCTTCCGTTAGTTGATCAGGATCGGCCCAATGAGGGCGGCTCGCGGTTACGAGAGCCCTAACGCCATCCTGAATCCGGGCCAGCTTCCCATCTTGGAACTAGAGCTGTTTTACCTGCCCGAACCCTACCGGAACCGGGATGCCGAAATTGTTGTGCTTGCAATCCCTACTGGATGCAGCACTTAGTTCGGCCACATGTGTCTGGACAGCTTCGCAACGGTAACAAAGTAGGTTCCCCCGTGTCAACGCTGGCAGGCTTACCAACGCCGGGTATGGCGCACTGCCCGAAGGGACCTGTTACTCGGTGGTGACTTTAGGAGGGAGGGTAACGTGAACCCTGCCCTGGATATATTGTACGCCGTTTTTGGGTGTCCTTTAATGTAGGCGCGAGCGTCCCCGCTCGTGCGGAGCTACCCGTGGCGCTGCCGCACGAGCGAGGGCGCTCGCGCCTACATACCTTGTATATTGATTGCGCCGTGCCGCTGCCTGAGAAAGCCTTGATCCGCCGGATTCGCGACCGGGCTGCCAGAAATCCCGGCGCCGAGCTCCATGGCGTCCTCGGCATCGGGGACGACTGCGCCGTGGTTCCCATTCCCCGCGGTCATGAAGCCCTGATCACGACCGACTTCAGCCTGGAGAACATCCATTTCAGACGGGCCTGGCATCCGCCGGAAAGCGTGGGGCATCGCTGCCTGGCGCGCGGGCTCAGTGACATCGCGGCCATGGGAGGGGAGCCGCTGGCGGTGTTTCTTTCCCTGGCCGTTCCGCGGAGTTCGCCGCAGAAGTGGGTGGATGGCTTCCTTCGCGGTCTGCTGACACTGGCGAGCGCGTTCAAGGTGAGCCTGGCCGGCGGCGATACCGCCGAGTCTCCCGGCGGCATCCTGGCGGATATTGTTGGGCTGGGCTCGGTGCCGAAAGGTAAGGCGGTGCTGCGGTCGGGCGCGCGTCCCGGCGACCGGATCTATGTGACCGGACAGCTGGGCGCGTCGGCGGCCACGATTGCTTTGCTGACTGCCGGGAAGAAGCTTCGGCCGGAGGATTTTGCCAGCCATTTCTTTCCCCGGCCGCGAGTCGAGGTCGGGCGCTTTCTGCGCCAAGAGGGATTGGCCTCGGCCATGATCGACATCAGCGATGGGCTTTCGACCGATCTCGGCCACATCTGCGATGAAAGCGGAGTGGGGGCCGACATTGAGAGGGAGGCCATCCCGATCGCGACGGTGGGGAAGCCGGCGCGCCCGGTTGATCTCCGGTTTGCCCTGCACGGCGGGGAAGACTACGAGTTGCTGTTTACAGCACCGCCGAAGAAGAGGATGCCGTCGCGGATCGCGGGCGTTGCCGTCCGGCCGATCGGGCTGGTCACGGGCGGGAGGAAAGTCTGGCTTCGGGATCGCAACGGTGCGAGGCAGAGGCTGGCGCCGCAGGGTTGGGAACACTTCAGGAAATAACCAGAGGGCACAGACCTGGGTTCGGCACAGACCGTGTGGGACCGGGTCTCCGACCCGGTCAGGCCGAGCGCAGCTCGGCTAGTCCTGCCGCAGCCAGTTGTCACACACACAAACCCCTGTCGAGCTTCGCTCGACCGGCCGGGTCAGAGATCCGGTCCCACACGGTCCCTGCCTCTGCACCTATTCTGTCTCTACTCTCGGCCTCTGAACAGGACTACATTAGATCTATGCAACCCCAGTTTTGCATTCGCCTGATTTTTGTTTGGATCACACTGTCATTTTTGGCGCTGGCCCAGGCGCCCCAGCCTCCGACTTTCGTGGATGACGACTTCATCCAGAAGCAGTTTGGATCGACTTGCAAGCTGATGCCGGGGCCGCCACAGCTTAAGGCGGATCTTGATGGCGATGGCATCGAAGACCTGGTCGTGGCCGGCCATTGCACCAATCCGCTGGCGGACCAGGCGGAAGATAATTTCACGGTGGTCGATCCCTACAACACGTTTTACGGGTATGGGAACACCAAGATCACCACTCAATTTGCTTCGGAGGACCCGGCCACCCGCGGCCTGGTGTTGCTGGTCATCCATGGCGCCGGCCCCGAGGCCTGGAGGGCGGCGACGCCCAAGGCGAAGTTCGTGATCATCAACCTGCCCTTCAAACAGATCGCAGTGAAAAAGCTGGCCGTGAAAAAGAGAACCGTCATGGCCATCTATGCCGAAGAAACCGGCGGCGATCGCATGACTTCCGCCACCTTTTGGGACGGCAAGAAATATCGCTACCAGCCTATTGGATCCGGCATGGGGGATTAGGACGGCGCCGGACCTCGGACGTCGGACCTCGGCCAATCCTTGATTTTTGAGGTCCGAGGTCTGACGTCCGGGGTCTGAGGTCCGACGTCCGAGGTCTGACGTCCGGGGTTAGCCATGAATCTGGAACAAAAGCTCGAAGAACTGAAGAAGCGCGACCGCCTGGCGGCGGAAGGCGGCGGAGAGCAGCGCCGCGAGCGGCAACATAAAGAGGGCAAAATGTCGGCCCGGGAGCGGGTCGAGTTTTTGCTCGACGAAGGCACGTTCGAGGAAACCGACAGGCTGGTCACCCACCGCTCGAACGACTTCGGCATGGCCGAGCAGAAGTATTACGGCGATGGCTTCATCACCGGCTATGGACGGATTGAAGGACGGCTGGTGTTTGTTTTCGCCCAGGACTTTACGGTCTTCGGCGGATCGCTCTCCGAAACCAACGCCGCGAAAATCGTCAAAATCATGGACCTGGCCGCCAAGATGGGCGCGCCGGTGATTGGCTTGAACGATTCGGGCGGCGCCCGCATCCAGGAAGGCGTGGTGTCGCTGGCGGGCTATGCGGACATTTTCCTGCGCAACACGCTATACAGCGGAGTGGTACCGCAGATTTCCGCCATCATGGGGCCGTGCGCGGGCGGCGCGGTGTACTCGCCGGCCATCACGGATTTCATCCTGATGGTGGAAAAAACTTCCTACATGTTCATCACCGGGCCGGACGTGATCAAGACGGTCACCCACGAGGAAGTCACGAAAGACCAGCTCGGCGGGGCTCACACCCACAACGAGACTTCCGGCGTGGCCCACTTCATGGCGCACGACGATGCCGAATGTCTCTCCATGGTGCGGGAGCTGCTGAGTTTTATCCCGTCCAACAATCTCGATGATCCGCCGCGCCGGGCATGCAGTGATCCCACCGATCGCGCTGATGCCGCGCTCGACCGGATCGTGCCTAACGAGTCGAACCTGCCGTACGACATCAAAGATGTGATCCACGCCGTCGCCGATGACGGTTATTTCTTCGAGGTGCAGGAGCATTACGCCCGGAACATCGTCGTAGGCTTTGCCCGGATGGATGGACGTCCGGTGGGGATCGTGGCCAACCAGCCGGCGTTTCTGGCGGGCACGCTCGATATTAATGCCTCTACCAAAGGCGCGCGGTTCGTGCGCTTCTGCGACTGCTTCAACATCCCGCTGATTACGTTTGAAGACGTGCCTGGATTTTTGCCCGGGATCACGCAGGAGTATGGCGGAATCATCAAGCACGGCGCCAAGCTGCTGTTTGCCTTCGCCGAAGCCACGGTGCCGAAGATCACGGTGATCACGCGCAAGGCCTACGGCGGAGCGTATTGCGTGATGGCGTCAAAGCATATCCGCACGGACGTGAATTATGCCTGGCCCACGGCGGAAATCGCGGTCATGGGGCCGGAGGGCGCAGTGGACATCGTCTACAAACGGGAGCTGGAGCAGGCCGAGAATCGCGACGCGGTTCGGCAAAAAAAGATCGAAGAGTTTCGCGAGAGGTTTGCCAATCCCTACGTGGCGGCGGAGCGGGGATTTGTGGACGCGGTCATCCAGCCGCGAGAAACGCGCAAGAAGTTGATTCAGGCGCTGGGGATGCTCGAGACCAAGCGGGACAAGAATCCGCTGAAGAAGCATGGGAATATACCGCTGTAGCGTGGCAATCCGTGTGTGGCGGACACTCTTGTCCGCCGCTTTTGATGTTGATTCTGGTCCAACCTGCAGTTCCCCGTTCGGCTGCTCGATGCGACCACGAAGCTTGCAACGCAGAAAGTCAAAGTCAAAAGCGGCGGACAGGAGTGTCCGCCCCACACTGCCCGCGACGCAGCTACTCCGCCGGCCTCTCCACCATGATGGGCTGCGATTTCTTGGGATCTGCGCTGACCGTGGGCACGGCAGACACTGAGGGCACGACCGGGACCGCGTTCACCGCGGCGCGGGAATCGCTGCGACTGCCGGTACGGTCGTCCCACTTTCCGAAGATCATTTTGCCGGCGGTGGTTTGCAGCACCGACGTGACCGAAATGTCGATGGTCTTGCCGATCATCTTTCTTGCGTTGTCCACCACCACCATGGTTCCGTCATCGAGATAGGCGACCCCCTGGTTGTATTCCTTGCCTTCCTTCAGGATGAAGACCTTCATGATCTCGCCAGGCAGCACAATCGGCTTCAGGGAATTGGCCAGCTCGTTGATGTTCAGGACCGCCACGCCCTGGAGTTGCGCGACTTTATTCAGGTTGAAATCGTTGGTGATGATTTTGCCTTCGTACAGTTTGGCCAGTTCGATCAGCTTCAAGTCGACCTCACGGACAGCGGGGAAGTCATCTTCGACGATCTGAATCTGGAGGGACGCCACCTTTTGCAGGCGTTGCAGAATGTCGAGGCCACGGCGGCCGCGATTCCGTTTCAGGGAGTCGGCGGAGTCGGCCACCAGTTGCAACTCGCGCAGGACGAACTGCGGGGTGACGATGATACCGTCGAGAAATCCGGTCTCGGCAATGTCGGCGATGCGGCCGTCGATGATGACGCTGGTGTCGAGGATCTTGTAGCTCTTCTTGCCCTGTTTCTCCCCGCCGAAGACGCCGCCGAGAGCGGAAAGGTTCAACAGGTCGCCCTTGTTGGCCCCGACCACCAGGCCGACATAGGCCATCAGCAGCATTACCAGGATTTGCAGGAAGCTCTGGGTGTGCCCGGGGGCAACGCTGTTGCGAATGACCAGGGAAAAGAGGTAAGCGCCGAAAATGCCGAGGACGCTGCCGATAGCGGCGCCGATTAAACGCTTCAGGCTGACCCGGCGCAGCCTCCATTCGAACAGGACGATGCCGAGGCCGATGAGCGCGCCCACTCCGGCATCCAGCCTTGCAGGCAGGTCGAACGGATCAGTCAGGTAGCAGGTGACAGCGATTATAAGAACCAATAAAAAACGCACTACAACTAAGTCCACCGAAGGACCTCCCCGGAACCCGCGCGCGGACCCCTCCGCGCATGAGCGTCCCGCACTGGTTACCCGGTGTTCCTAGAAATCGGCACCAGTGATCTGTAAAGCGGAGCCTATAAATTGAATATGAAAAAGCGCTCCGGCCTCCCCGCTCCCATGCCTTCCGAGAGGGGAGTTCCCAACCTTGATACGCAGAGTATATACCTGCGGCCAGACTGCGGTCGCCGTAAATTGCCACCTGCGCGCTGTTACACTTCTGCTTATGAAGGCCCTGGTCATAACCCGTTTGGGTGATCCGGAAGTGCTGGAAGTGCGATCGGTTCCGGAGCCGGTGCCCGGTCCGGGACAGGAGTTAATCCAGGTGGAGGCCGGCGGCATTAACTTCGCCGACATCATGTCGGCGCAGGGCGGCTATCCCGGGACGCCGAAACCGCCCCTGGTGGCGGGACGTGAATTCTGCGGAACCCGGATGAGCGACGGTCAGCGCGTCATGGGTTATACGCAGTGGGCCGCATTTGCGGAACGCGTTGCGGTGTCCCCTCAACTGCTGTGGCCCGTTCCGGAAAAGTGGAGCGCGGAAGAGGGAGCGGCATTTCCAGTCAACTATTTGACGGCTTACTTTGCTTACTGGAAGGCCGGCCTTCTGGAACCGGCGGCGGGCAAGACCGCGCCCCGGGTTCTTATTCATGCCGTGGCCGGCGGAGTGGGCACGGCCGCGGTGCAGATTGGAGAGTTGCTGGGCATCGAGATGTACGGGACCTCTTCTTCGGAAGAAAAACTGGCGCGAGTGAAAGCGCTGGGGCTGCAGCACGGGATCAACTACAAGCAACGCGATTACGAAGAAGCGATCAAAGAATTGACCCACGGCGAAGGCGTGGATGCGGTATTCGAAATGCTGGGCGGCGAGCATGTCGCCAAGAGCGTGCGTTGCCTGCATGATTTTGGAAGAGTCATCGTGTACGGCGCCGCTACCGGACAACCCGCGCAGCTGGACACGCGCATCCTCTATGTAAAAGGCGCGAGCGTGCATGGCTTGTGGCTGACGTATTTATCCGCCAACCGCGAACTGATGATACAGGCGTGGACGCAGCTCTCCGCATGGATGGCGCAGGGGCATTTG
>CAVULZ010000010.1:0-108315 GCA_963742495.1 Terriglobia bacterium | reverse complement strand
TGACGTACACCACGACTTCTGTGCCTTGTTTGCCGCCGCCGTAGGCCTCGCGCCGCACGCTGGTTCCATCGTTCGCCTGGTCGGGGAGATTCTCCAACGCGGGCTGGGAGGATGTTCCGTCGACCTTGCGCCAGAACTCCGCCGCCCGGGCCAGGGAGACGGCTACTCCGCGATTGCGCAGCACCGGGCCGCCATCAATGTGCACCAGCGGATCTTTGCTGCCGTGCATGAACATGACCGAGATCGGCGCCGATGGTTTGCACACCGGCACCAGAGTCTCGGGCATGGTCGCGGCCACGGCAGCGACGGCAGCCAGTTTGTCGGTAAGGTCACAGGCCAGCCGATTGGAAAAGAAGCCCCCGTTCGAAATTCCGGCGGCGTAGGTTCGTTTGGGGTCGGCCCGGCGGGCGCGTTGCAACTCTGCAACCAGCGCGCGGATGAAGCCGACGTCATCGGCCGGGGACAGCCCTCTGGTGTCATTCCAGCTTTTGTTGAAACTCTCCGGATACGCGACCAGAAATCCTTCCCGATCAGCCAGCGTATCGAAATGGGTGAAGTTCGGCATGGTGGCCGCGTGTCCGCCTCCGCCGTGGAAGACCAGCACCAGCGGCACCACTCCATTCTCAGGGAGGGACTCGGGAATATGCAGGACGTAAGTGCGATCTACCCCACCGACATCGAGGTGTCGGGTCTCGTCGCCGGCTGGCGCTCGCCTTCGGCGCTGGCTCCTGGCGGGCGAGAGAGAGCCGAGCAGCACGAACACGCACAGAGCAAGGGGAGCGGCAAGTTTGCGCATGACGACTCCTGATGCAGGATCTTCGTGGCGCGAGTGGGACTGGCGCCGCCTCGAAACCCGCGAATCATCAAAGATTAAGGCAGGCGGAGAACGGGTTGAAGTGACTGGTTATCTTCCTGCGGCCAGCCGCGTGGCCAGACGTTGCGGCAGGTTGGCGGCCATGATGCGGTCTTGCGCCTGCTTCAGGTTGTAAGGGACGCGGTAGAAAGTCACGATGCGAGCGTCGGAGTCGAACACGGCGAAGGCGGCCCGCCAGTCTCCGTCGCGGGGTTGTCCGACCGAGCCGGGATTGACCATGTATTTCATGTTCTCCTTGAGCGGAAACTCGGCAGTCTCGCTCTGCCCCACGGTGTTGTACTGCGGACGAAAGTAGTCACTGGCCACGGTGTTAGTGCAAAAACTTCCCTGCAGATGGGTATGCCCGAAAAATGTCAGCGGCGTGGACGAAGTGAGCAGAGGCTCAATGGCGTCGCGCAAAGTCACTACATACTCGTCTTCATCGACCGGTGAACCATGGACAAACTGGATGGCGGGCAGTTCTCCGGTCTGAATCGGGCCGTGGGGCAAGCCCTGCAGCCATTTCAGGTTTGGGGGAGTGAGTTGATCGCGGGTCCAAAGCGCGGCCAGGCCGGCGATGGGATTGAAGTCCCTCAGGTCCATGGCTCCGCTGGCTGCCTTGTCATGGTTGCCGCGCACAAAGATGTGCCCCAGGCTGCGCGAGCGCTCGATCACTTCGTTGGGGCTGGCGCCGTAGCCGACCACGTCCCCGAGGTTGACCACCATGTCATATGCGGGGGCCGCCGCCAGACACGCTTCCAGGGCTTCCAGGTTGCTATGAATATCGCTTATAAGAAGAATGCGCACAGATCACCGGACAAACTCGGGATTATAGACCTGTCGAGCGTTCCGTGTGCCGAAAACATTCCATGTGGGGCGCCCGCCCCACACCCGCCTTACATTGGAACATTCACCACGGGGCACCTGGCCCAGTGTCCAGGCGACACCTGGGCCAGGGGGGGGAGGCTGCGCGCGCATTCTTCCACCCGAGACTCGCAGCGCGGTTCGAACGGGCATCCGGGAGGGACGGAGTGCAGCGGGGGCACGGTCCCTTCAATGGTCTCGAGCGGCTGGTTGCGGTCCGTCTTCAATGTGGGCACGGCCTTAAGCAAGCCGCGAGTGTAGGGATGTGCCGGGGCCTCGAAGATGTCGCGCTTCGACCCTAACTCCACCAGGTTGCCGGCATACATGACGGCGACCCGGCCGGCCACCTGCGAGACTACGGCTAGATCGTGCGATATGAAGAGCATGGTCAGGCCGAACTTGGACTGCAGTTCGGCCAACAGTTCAAGAATCTGCGCCTGGATGGTGACATCGAGCGCGGTGGTGGGCTCGTCGGCGATCAGCAGCCGGGGACGGTTAACGATGGCCATGGCAATCATCACGCGCTGCCGCATCCCGCCCGACAGCTGGTGCGGATAATCGCGCGCGCGCCGCTCGGAATCGCCGATGCCAACCTCATTCATGGCAACTACCGCTCGCTTCCAGGCCTCGTTTTTCCCAACCTGATGGTGGGCCAGGACGGCCTCGGCAATCTGATCGCCGACTCGCATCACCGGGTTCAGGGCGGTCATGGGCTCCTGAAAAATCATGGCGATTTGAGAACCGCGCAAGGGACGCATCGCCACATCCGGCAGTTGCAGCAGGTCGCGCACCTCGCTGCCATCGGCAAACCGAATCTCGCCGCTGGTGCGAGCGTGCGGAGGAAGCAAGCGCATCAGCGCCAGTGAAGTAACCGACTTTCCCGAACCCGATTCGCCCACCAACCCAAGCACTTCGCCCGCGGCAATCGAGAAACTGAGATCACGAACCGCCACTAGGCCGCCCTGTCCGTGGTTAGAACGGGGGAATTCGACGACCAGATTCCGAACCTCCAAAAGATCAGCCATGCCAGATAGCGCCGGCGTCACGCCGGCTGTCGGGAGGGCATCCTGCCCTCCGCTTTCCAAATCCATTGCCCGAGAATTATTGCCCCAGAATTATTGTCCCAAAATTAGGGGCAACCCATTTTTGGGATTGCCGATCACAACCACTTTGGCATTCGCGCTCTTGGCCAAAGTCTCGGTCGCCTCAATGCCTTTCCACTCCAGCAGCTGCGGGCTGATTCCCTGGGCCACGATCTGCTGGAAGTCGCGAATGCCGGCTGCTTCAATGCGCTTGCGCTGCGCCTCTTGCGTTTCCTTCTGCAGTCGGAAATTCATGGCCAGGGCCTCCTGCTCGGCCTGCTGCTTGGATTCGATCGACGCCTTCAGGGTCACGGGCAGCTGAATGTCACGCAGAAGCACGCTTTCGACCAGCACGCCGCGCTCTCCCAGTTTGGTAGTCAGCTGGTCATAAATCTGCTTGGCCACCATCTCGCGTTCTCCGGTGTATAGGGCGTTGGCGGTGTGCGCGGCGGTCGCCTCGCGAATGGCTGCCCGCAAATTCGGTTCGATCAGCACGTTCAAATAATTGGGTCCAATCTTCTGAAACACCTCGGCGGCCTTCTCCGGATTGAGGTGGTAGATGAGTGAAGTATCCAGATTCATCATCAGCCCTTCGCTCGAGGGCACACTGGCGGATTCCTTCAGTTCCTGGGTCCGAATGGAAAGCTCATGGTTGGCCTTGAAGGGATTGATCAAGTGGACTCCCTCCGGCAGCACTTCGCCGGTCACCCGGCCAAACAACGTGAGCACTCCGACGTGTCCCGAATCCACGCGGGCCACGGCGGCAAACAGCATGATCACCACGACAAACGCAGCCGCCGCAATGCCAAACAGACGCAATACCGAGCCCGAGTTCGCGTCAATTACCCGGCCATGAGGTTCATTGAATATCGCCATTGAGATTCCTCCCCGGCGATTGTATGCCAACTCACGAAAGCGCCGGGGTGGTGGGTCGCGGCGAGTCACCCGCGGCTTCTGCCCTGCCTCCCGCGGGCGCGTCGCCCGCGGCACCGACCACTACCCGGACTGGCCAGGGCGGTTGCGGTTTCTCGCGAAACCCGCGTGCCAGTTGATTTCTCCGAGAATTTTCACAGCCGCAAGATCCGCGAAAATCCCAAGATCACGCGCCGGATACAAACTGAATCCCCAAGAAATGGGGACACTCCCAACGCCGTGAGGACTGCCCACCGGTCGTATTGCATCAATTCCGGTCACACGCTTGTGGATGGGCTGCACTCCATTGCAGGTAAACGAGATAAATACGGCCATTTTTTATTGACTATAAAAATGAAAAGCGTAAAACCAATCTCGTTCTTTGACACGTTCTGAAGTTTACCCGGTTGGTGCGGCGTCCGGGGCTCAAGCGAGGTCACTCTGGAGCATCGCAAGATGAATCAGAGAGGGTCAGCAAGGGTCTATAGCCAAGCGCTGGTCGAGGCGAACAGGAACCCACGTCAGAGGCAAGATAGAGTCCCGAGGCGTTGAACAGTTTTTCCGGTTGGCGGTAAGCCCGGAGCCCAAGCACAGATCGCGCGCCGTCGTCTTCGCAAGGAGACCACGAAGGCAGGTCAGCAAGGGTCTAAAGCGAGCTACTGGCCGAGACGAACAGGTTCTACATCACCTCGGGACTCTTAATTTTTTTATATTGACCTTCCGTATTGCCCCCTTTAGAAAATCAGCGCTGTCATCCTGAGCGGAGTCATCCCGTTCGCTTGCGAATATGATGAAGGAGTCGAAGGACCCCTAGCAGCTTATGGCTAGTGGGAAGCGTTGTTTCTGATCACGGCGGCGAGAGTGTGTAGTTTATAGGGGTCCTTCGACTGCGTGACAGCTTCGCGTTGCCAAGCAGTCACTTCGCTCAGGATGACAATGATCGAGTTTGGGACATTTGAACCCGCGCTCCCCGGCCCGTATACTTACAGGCCGCGATGAAGGTCGTGGTGATCATTCCGGCGGCGGGGTTGGGGACGCGCATGGCGTCGGTCTCCGCTGCCCGAAGCAAGAAGCCGGCGGCGTCCAAGCAGTTCTCCGAGATTGGGGGAACGCCGATCCTGATTCATACCTTGCGCAAATTCGCCGCCAGTCCGGAGATCTCGGGAATTTACGTGGCCCTACGGGCCAACGAGATCGGGGGCTTTCGTGCCCGGCTGCAGGCCGACAAGGACCTGGCGCGCCACCCGATCGAACTGGTGGAGGGGGGCGAGCATCGCCAGCAGTCCGTGGCGAATGCCATCGCCGCGCTTTCAGCCGCTCCCGACGATATTGTTCTGGTGCACGACGCTGTCCGCCCATTCGTGACCACGGAAATCATTCACGACGTGATCGAGGCCGCGCGAAAATATGGCGCGGCCATCGCGGGAATGCCGGCCATGGACACGATCAAAGAAGTGCAACGCACCGCAGAGGGCGCGGTCATCACGGCGACCATCCCGCGCGAGCGCGTGGTCATGGCCCAGACTCCACAGGGCTTTCGGCATCGTGTGCTGAAGAAGGCTTTCGATGAGGCCACGGCTGACGGATTTCTGGGAACAGACGAGGCTTCCCTGGTCGAGCGTTCCGGGCATGAGGTCGTGGTGGTGATGGGCTCGCCGCGAAATATAAAGATCACAACACCCGCGGACATGGAACTGGCGGAGTTCTTCCTGAAACGGTAAGAGCGGCCACGGATTTTACGGATCACACCGATAGAGATGCGAGCCATGGCCGCTTGGGCCGAAGACCAACGACTGAAGACTGACGACTAGACTGGAAACCAGAAACTTGAAACCAGAAACTCGCATCGGCTACGGTTGGGATTCTCACGAATTCAAACGCGGCATTCCGCTGAAGATTGGCGGTCTAGTGCTGCCGCATCCCAAGGGGTTGGGCGGGCATTCAGACGGCGACGTCCTCCTCCACGCCATCACGGACGCCCTGCTGGGCGCGGTTGCCGCTCCCGATATTGGTTCGCTGTTTTCGCCGTCCGACCCGCGCTGGAAGGGCGCCGACTCCGCTCTTTTCCTGGCGGAGGCAGTCAGGCGGGTGGGGGCGGCCGGATATGTCCTGGTCAATCTGGATTCGACGCTGATTCTGGCTGCACCGAAGATCGGGCCGCACGCGGCCGCGATCCGATCCCATGTAGCCAAACTGCTGAGCATCTCCCCGGATTGCGTGGGCGTGAAAGCCAAGACCCCCGAAGGCATGGGGACGGACAATGCCGCGATCGCGCATGCCGTGGTTTTGCTGGAGAAGAAAGCCGCGAAGCGTGTGCCTGGGAGATCCGGGAAATAGCATCGTCTACATGGTCAACCGCGTGCCGCTTCGACCAGCGCCTTGAAGATTGCTCGCGAGCCCTCGTCCTGTTCCACGGAACGTTCCGGATGCCATTGCACGGCAACGACAAAATGGTCGGGCGACAGACCCTCTAGCGCTTCAACGATTCCATCCTGCGGACAACGGGCCACGATGCGAAGTCCCTCGCCGATTACTTCCGCGGATTGATGATGACTGGAGTTGACCGCGACGGAAAGGTGGTTTCCGTTTGCGGGTGGACCGATAATTTTGCCCAGTCTCGAATCCGCGTCCAGATCGACGGAGTGCGCGATCCGCACTTCTCTTCCTGCCGCATGGTTGACCTGCGACTCGATGTGCTGCAAAAGCGTCCCGCCGCGAAACACGTTCAGGATTTGCAAGCCATAGCAGATGCCGAGAATAGGCTTGCCCAGTTTGTAGGCGTCGTGCAGCAGCAGTTCGTCGACCGCATCGCGCCCTGGATCAGCCGGGGCGGTCCTGGCGTGGGGCGGAGCATCGTACTTCCGGGGGTCCACATCTGCCTTGCTCCCCGGCAACAGTACCGCATCGCAGCGCTCCATCAGTCCCATGACTTCCGCGGGAGATCGGCCGAGAGCGATGCGGACCGGCTCTCCGCCGGCCATTTCCACGGCATGGGTGTACTGAGGAAGAGCCCGCTCCGCATACTCCGAATCTCCGGAGTGAGGAACAGGTATGGCAATGCGCGGCGGCATGGAATCATTCTAGCGCTACCCTCTGCAGGCTAGAGCAGGAGATCGCCACGATAGATCAGTTTGCCATCAATCACCCGCGCCTCGGCGAGCAGTTTATGAGGCTTTGCCGGACTGCTCCCGTCAATGTGAAGGACTTCATGTCCGTGAGCCGTCAGCCAGTCCGAGACCAGCATGCGATGGCAGCGGAAATAGACGCGCTCGGCGCACATGTAGGCAGTGCGCGACTTCTCTGCCATCTGGACCAAGCCGGCAGCGGCGTGCTGGAATTCGTCCGTGAGCATGTAGTCGGCGTAATTGCGGAAGCTGGGGTTGCGCAGCGCGATGTTGGGAGAGTCATCGCGGATGGTTTTGCGCCTTCCGCCGAGTTCCTTCATCCAGACGTATTGCATTCCAGCGGCGGGCAGGGTCTGCTCCAGCGATTCACGGTTGAAGTGAGGCAGGCGGCGGGACATGGGGAAGGATCGGATATCGACCAGCGTCGAAATAGAATGAGCGTGCAGAACCCCAATCAATTCGCCGAGAGTACGGGTGGAATGGCCGATGGTGTAGAGAGTCGACAAGGGGATTTCAGATTCTAGATTGGAGATTTCAGATTTGCGTTGCCAAGGCCCTGGTTACAGGTCCTCAATCTGAAATCTAAAATCGACAATCTGAAATTATCTTCAGAGTGCCTGGAGCGTCGCGACCACTTTTTCGTCCTGCTCCGGGAACACGGTGCGCAGATCGAGCAGGACGCGGCCTTCTTCCACGCGAGCGATGACGGGTGGTTCCGCGGCCCGCAGCCGCGCGGAGATTTCATCGGCACTGAGGCCCTTACGAGTCACGGCCAGCAGGCGAGTAGGCAGCACCGCCGAGGGAGCTGCGCCGCCGCCAATCACGGATTCGCCGTCCACGATCTCAACCGTCAATCCGGATGACCGGGCCCTGGCGGCGACCGCCTCCGTCCGTCGGCCGATTTCATCTTTAGACAGATGCATCATGCGGAGCGCGGGGATCGCGTCGTGGTCCTGTTTCACGTAGGCCAGCAGCGTGGCCTCGAGAGCGGCGTAGGTCAGCTTGTCGACGCGGAGGGCGCGGAACAGGGAATTCGCCCGCATGCGGGCAATGAGGTCGGCGCGGCCGCTGAGGATGCCGGCCTGGGGCCCGCCCAGCAGTTTGTCTCCGCTATAGCTGACTACATCCGCACCGGCCTGCAGGCGGTCGAGCACGCCCGGTTCGCCGCTCACTCCGATGGAACTCAAGTCGAAGAGCGCCCCGCTGCCCAGGTCGTCCATCAACGGAATGTTGCGCGCGTGGGCCAGGGCAGCGAGTTCTTCGATCGCCGGCTGTTCGGTGAATCCCGTGATCTGGAAATTGGAGCGGTGCACGCGCAGCAACAGACGGGTCTTGTCATTGATTGCCCGCTCATAGTCGGCCACCCGGGTGCGGTTTGTGGTGCCTACTTCGCGCAGGGTGGCGCTTGATTTTGACATGACGTCCGGGATGCGGAACGACCCCCCGATTTCGACCAGCTCTCCGCGCGAGACGATGACTTCTCCGCCCTCGGCCAAGGTATTCAACGCAAGCAGGACGGCCGCGGCATTGTTATTGACCACGATGGTGGCGATGCCTGGCGGTGTGGGGCGGGCGCCCTCGTCCGCGAATCTCTCATTCAACAGCTTGCGAAATAACCGATCCACGTGGACGTCGCGCTGGCCCCGCTCTCCCGTTTCCACCTCGAACTCCAGGTTGGAATATCCCGAGGAAGCATGGCCGATATGTTGCAGCGCGGATGCGGCCAGCGGGGCACGCCCCAGATTGGTGTGCAGGATGACTCCAGTGGCGTTGATGACCGGACGCAGCGAGTACGTTAGCGATTGCCGAACCTGGCGCTCGACGGCGTCCGAGATTCCGGAGAGGGCGAAATCCACGGCGGCCCCATCCAGTCTGGCGGCTGCAATCTCCGCGCGCAGGCGGGTCAGGACGGCGCGGGCAGCGTCGGTCACGACAGCCTGGCCGTCGGCGGCAATGATCGAGGCCAAATCGGGGCGGTGCACCAACTCATTGACGGATGGGAGTTTGCGGTAGAGGCCGGATTTGGAAGTGGCTGGCACCGGGAATGATTATCCCATTCAGCGTGGGGGAAGCCAACGGGACGATGGTGTGTGTGGTCGCGGGCGAGTCGCCAGCGACCACACACAACACACCAACCACTAGCCTACTTCTGCCAGGCCGTAGGTTTTTTGCCAATGGGTGCGCATGTGGCGTAGGGCGCGGTCGATTTCTTCTCTAGATACTTCCTGGTTGGGGCCGGCCAGGACGGCGCCCGCTTCGCGCTTGGCCGCCTCCAGAAGCTGGCGGTCGCGGATCAGGCTGGCGACCTGGAAGCTGGGCATGCCGGCCTGGCGAGTGCCGAAGAACTCGCCCGGGCCGCGCAGTTCGAGATCGAGCTCGGCGATCTGGAAACCGTCGGTGGTGCGGACCATGGCGTCGAGGCGGCGTTCGCCATCCTCGGAGATTTTTCCGCCGGTCATGAGAATGCAGAACGATTTGGCCGCGCCCCGGCCGATGCGTCCGCGGAGCTGGTGTAACTGGGAGAGACCGAAGCGCTCGGCATGCTCGATCACCATCACGGTGGCGTTGGCTACGTCGACGCCGACTTCGATAACGGTGGTCGAAACCAGAATATCCACCTCGCCTTTTTGGAAACGCCGCATGACGTCTTCTTTCTGATCGGGGTGCAGGCGGCCATGCAGGAGCTCGACGCGAAGATTGGGGAAGATTTTCTTGCTGAGCTCTTTGTGCATTTTGAGCGCGGCTTTGAGTTCACTCTCTTCGTTTTCCTCGATGACGGGATACACAACATAGGCCTGATGGCCCGCCGCAACCTGCTTGCCTACGAATTGCCAGACTTCGTCAGCCCGCTCGTCGGAGATACGGCGGGTGACGATGGGAGTGCGGCCGGGCGGCATTTCGTCGAGGACGCTGACGTCGAGGTCGCCGTAGAGGGTCAAGGCCAGGGTGCGCGGAATGGGCGTGGCAGTCATGACCAGGACATCGGGCTCTGCGAGAGTCGCCGAGCTTGGCTCGGCCGGCCGGACGAGGGCGCCTGCCCCTATGTGGCCATTGCCCGCGCCTTCGTCTGCGGATTTCTTCATCAGTTTGAAGCGCTGCATTACGCCGAAGCGGTGTTGTTCGTCGACGATGACCAGCCCCAATCTTCCGAACTCGACTTTTTGCTCGATCAGGGCGTGAGTGCCGATGACCAGTTGCGCGTTGCCCTGGGCGATGTGGCGGCGGATTTCGCGTTTGCGATCTTCTTCCACCGAACCGGTGAGCAGGACGATGCGGTATCCGGCATTTTCCAGAATTCTGCGGGCGGAAAAATAATGCTGCTGGGCCAGGATTTCGGTGGGCGCCATAAGCGCGACCTGGTATCCATTTTCCATGGCGATGATGGCAGCCTCGAAAGCCACAATGGTCTTGCCCGACCCCACGTCGCCCTGCAACAGGCGCCGCATGGGGGAAGGCTTCTCCATATCGGCCGCAATTTCCTTGAGCACGCGCTTCTGCGCCGCCGTGGGATGGAATGGCAGAATCTGCTTGATGGCTTCGCGCGCCCGGTTGTCCAACTGGAACGCGATTCCGGTCTGCGCCTTCTGCTCGCGGCGTTTGAGTTCGAGTCCCAGCTCCAGAAAGAAAAGCTCTTCAAAGATCAGCCGGATGTGCGCCGGGGTGCGGGAGGTTTGCAGGTCCTGAAAGCTCTCGCCGGGATCGGGCCAATGGACCTGGCGCAGCGCGTCCCGCGGCGGGATCAGGCTTAAGTGCTGCCGCACGGCGGCCGGTATCGGATCCAGGAGTTGAGGCGATAGATCTTCCAGAACGCCGTGGATGACGCGCCGAAACCAGCGTGGGGTCAGGCGGCCCTGCCCGGCGGACTCGTAGATGGGGACGATCCTGCCCACTTCGAGCGAGGATGCGGCTTTTTGCTCTCCTCCTTCGGCGCCGTCGGAGGCGTCGCCGAGAATTTCGAATTGCGGCTGGACGAGTTGCAAATCTCCGCCGCGCTCCTCCTCAACCTTTCCGTAAAGGGCTACAAGTTGCCCGGGCTTGAAACGGTCGCGTAGATAAGTGGCGTTGAACCAGATGCACTTCAGGCGGCTTCTACCCTGGCCGGCCGTCATTTGAAAAATGGGCATGCGGCGGGTGCGGAACAGGCCGGAGGTGCGGACTTCGGCAATGACGGTGGCCATCTCTCCCGCGCGCAGTTCGGAAATTCCACGCGGATTGACGCGGTCCTCGTAGCGGAAGGGAAGGTAATGAAGGAGATCGTCGACGGTACGGATGCCCTTGGCGCCCAACACTTCGGCTAGACGAGGGCCGATGCCCTTTACATATTGGACCGAGGTGGACAACTCGAGCATCTCAGGAATGTTAGCAGGAGACGCCGATGACTAACTTCCTCCAGGCCTTGATCGCAGTGCTGGCCGGAAACGCGGCGTACTTTCTTCTCATGCCCTATCTGCCAATGCCGTTCCGGCACGTGCCTTTTCGAACCGACCTGGGGTTGGCAGTGGATGCCGGTTTCTGCCTGGTGGCGCTGGCGATCACAAAACTGGTGATCGGTTGGAGGCGGGAATCCAAGCCGCACAAATGAACGCTGGGCAGACAGCCTCGTCCGGGAACGTAAGCATTGCGGAGAATTGCGCGGGAATGGCTCTGTGGCTTTCCGACTCTTTCGCCCTTCCGGGGCTTTCTCATCTCTCACGCGTTTACCCGGGGCTTGCGCCCTGGGCTTCTTGCACCGCTTCGCGGCTTGTGCCCTCCACGTTACTTTCGGAACATCGGGCGGCTCTGCCGCGCGGGTTACAATCCGGCTGGGCTCATGCAGAAAATTGCCATCCTTTACGACGCCAGCCAGGCGGTGCTGTCGACGTTTGACCTGGACGAAGTGTTGCAGCGCATCCTGGTGATTGCGCGCGACTATTTCCATCTGCAAAACGTCGCCATCTTATTGTTGGATAAGGACACCGATCAGCTTCGCACCCGCTCCCAACTCGGCGGCGAACCGGGATTTGAGAACGTTCGGGTGAGCATCGGGACGGGGCTCATCGGGTCCGCTGCGCAGAAGAAGCGTCCCCTGTACGTGCCCGACTTCGCCAAAGAGAGCCGCTACCAGCCGTGGGGAAAGAAGACCCGTTCCGAGCTGGCGATTCCTCTCATGGTCCGCGACGAAGTGGTGGGCGTGCTCGATTGCCAGAGCGAGAACCCGGACCATTTTGATTCCGAAACCGTCGACCTCTTGACCCTGTTTTCCACCCAAGCCTCGATGGCCTTGCAGAATGCCCGGCTGTATTCGCTGGAACAGCGGCGGGCCTCGCAACTGGAGGCGATCAACACGGTCGCGCGGGAAACCACAGTGGTGTTAGACGTGAAGGAACTATTGGCTAAGGCCTGCCAGAAGATTCGGCCGGCGTTCGAGGTTTCTCATGTCTCGATGCTGGTCAAGGAAGACGAGGACCTGGTGCTGCAGGCGCACCATGGCGATCTGACCCTGCGCATCCCGAAAGGCGGAAAGGTCCCGGCGGGCGCGGGTCTGTGGGGACGTGCACTGCGGGAGAGCAAGACGGTGATCGAGAATGAGGTGAAGCCAGACCCGGATTTCGTGGGAATCTACGCGGAATCGGGTTCCCGGATGTGCATCCCGCTGGTCTCTTTTGGGCAGACGCTCGGGGTGCTGGTGCTGGACAGCGCTCGAGCTGGTTCCTTCAGTGCGAGCGATATTCAGTCGCTGGAATCTGTCGCCGATATCTGCGCCACTGCGATTCAGAATGCTCACTACGTGGAACGGGTCAAGCACCTGGCCTATCTGGATGGCCTGACCGGAATTTTCAACCGCCGCTACTTCGAACTTCGAATCGAGGAAGAACTGGAGCGTGCCCGCCGGTTTAGCTCCGGGATGGCGGTGATCATGGTGGATATCGACCAGTTCAAAAGGCTGAACGATGAATTTGGCCACCTGCTGGGCGATGAGGTGCTGCGCCAGGTGTCCTCGGTGTTCTCCCAGCAGCTGAGGAAAATTGATGTGGTGTGCCGCTACGGAGGAGAAGAGTTCGCCATCCTGCTCTCGCAGACCAGCCAGCACCACGCTCTGGGCGTGGCCGAGAAGCTGCGGCGCATGGTGGACAGCTGGCAATTTCCCGGAGTGCCGCGATCGGTCACCATCAGCGCGGGAGTGGCAACCTGCCCGGAACATGGCGCCACCCGGGAGGAACTGGTGAAGGCGGCTGACGCCGGCTTGTACGCCGCGAAACAGGCGGGGAGAAACTGCGTCCGGGAAGCTTCGCCGGTTGAGCAACGCAAGGCGTTGGGAATTGGAAGATAAGGCAGACGATTGTGGCCTCGGCCTTGTCGAAGGTTTGGTAAAGTTTCTTTCGCCCGTTCCGGGCCAGCCTATCTCCCGCTACGTTCCCGGGGCTTGCGCCCCGGTCTGCATTCTTCCGCCGCTTCGCGGCGGAACCCCCTAGGCTAAGGGCGAAAAGCCAGAGCTAAGAGCTAAGATCTACGTACTGGCTGTTGTAAACTCCCCTGCAGTGTCCTCCACCGACCAGCTGGGATTCAGTTTCAAGCCTCCCGATCGCCGCATATGGATGGTGCGCGATCTGGTGGCGGCGGTCCGCACTCATGTCGAGCGCGAGTATGGCGATATCTGGGTGGAAGGCGAGATATCGAATTTCCGGGCGCAGGACTCGGGCATCCTGTACTTCACTTTGAAGGACCAGAATTCCGAGATCCCCGTGGTGATGTTCCGTTCCAAAGTGAATCTGCTGCGTTTTCGCCCCGAGCACGGGATGCAGGTCGTCCTGCGGGGTCGCGTCACGATTTATGAATCGCGCGGCAAGCTCCAGATTTTAGCCGAGTACCTTGAGCCCAAGGGCGCGGGCGCGCTGCAGGTCGCTTTCGAGCAACTCAAGGCGAAACTCGAGGCCGAGGGCCTGTTTGACGTCGGCCGCAAGCGGCCGATCCCCACTTTGCCGCGGCGGATCGGGATTGTCACTTCGCCGCAAGCCGCCGCCTTGCGCGACATTCTGAACATTCTGCAGCGCCGTCATCACACCGCCGGCGTTCTGATCTTTCCTGCCCAGGTCCAGGGCGACGCGGCCGGCGCTGACGTAAGTGCGGGGGTGCGCTACTTCAACCAGGCGCGCAGCGTTGATGTCATTATCGTGGCTCGTGGCGGAGGCTCGTCCGAAGATCTGGCCGCGTTTAATCACGAGGGGTTGGCGCGCGTGGTCGCCGCCTCGGAAATTCCCGTGATTTCCGCGGTCGGGCACGAGACCGACTTCACCATCATCGATTTCGTGGCTGACCTGCGGGCCCCGACTCCTTCCGCCGCCGCCGAACTGGTGATTCGTTCCCGCCAGGAAGTGGAGGACCAGGCCGAGGGGCTGCGCCAGCGGCTGGTTCGCGCCCTGCGCTACCGGTTGCTGATGGGGCGGCAGGCGCTCACCGAGATGGCGCAGCACGGCGCGTTTGGGCGCATCGGAGACGCGATCAACCGGCGCCAGCAGAGGCTCGATGACTTCAAGAATCGACTGGATCGGGCGGAGCGTCACGTTCTGGAGTGGCAACGGCGGCGCCTGGAAGCGGCTGCGGCGGTGGTCCGGCATTACGATGTGCGGCGCATGCTGGCCGGCATCCATCAGGAACTCGATTCTCGTGTGGCCGCACTGGCGGCCACTGCCCGGACTTTGTTGTTGCGGCAGCAGGGCAAACTCAATCAGCGGACGGGACAGCTGGAGGCGCTTTCGCCGCTTGCGATTCTCGATCGCGGGTACGCGCTGGTGTTCGACTCCGCGGGTATGCTGTTGAAAGATGCGGCTCAAGTCAGGGCAGGAGACGAGATTTCGGCACGGCTGGCGAAGGGGATGCTGACGGCAACCGTGAGCCGACGAAAACCGAAATAGCCGTGTGGGGCGGGCGCCCTCGCCCGCCGTTCTTGACTTGGACTTCAGTTTTAGACTCACTCGAATTCTGCGTGCGTACCCAGTATCCAGATCAAAAGCGAAGCAAAAGGCGGCGGGCGAGGGCGCCCGCCCCACACGGACATATCTTTACAAAGCCTTTACTTCGATAAAGATAGCCGGAGCCGTATGACCCTGGATTACAATTGATTTTGTCTCGATTCAGCTAACGTCAATTTCTTGGAAAGGGACCGCAGGTGAAGTACTTCGCAGCGCCGTGGCCACATTTGTCGATCATCTCGGTGGTCGACATCTTGCTGGTCGCTGTGATCATTTACGAGCTGCTGGCGCTCATCAAGGGCACACGCGCCGCCTACATGCTGGTGGGCGTGGCGGGCTTGGCCCTGGCATTTTATTTTTCCCGCGCCGGCGAATTGGCCACTCTGAACTGGCTGCTGAGCACGCTATTGCCGTATGCGGTGTTCGCTCTGATTGTGATTTTTGCCGGCGAAATCCGGCAGGCCCTGGCACGCCTCGGCCGCCGTCTTCTGCGCAGCCGCACAGCGGCGTCCGAGGCCGACGCCTACGACGACATCGTGCTTGCGGCCAACCTTTTTTCTCAGAACCAGACCGGAGCCCTGGTCGTGATTGAGCGGGAGATCGGATTGCGTACCTACATCGAGAGCGGCGTTCCGCTGGATGCGCGTCTTTCCTACGATCTGCTGGCGACGATTTTTCGTCCCAGCGCTCCCCTGCACGACGGCGCCGTGATCGTGCAGAAAGACCGCATCGCGGCCGCGGCGTGCTTTCTGCCGCTTTCCATGAATCCCGTGCTCTCGACTCAGCTTGGCACCCGGCACCGCGCCGGCATCGGCGTGACCGAAGAGACCGATGCCATCGCCGTGATCGTTTCGGAGGAAACCGGCGCCATCAGCCTGGCGGTGGGGGGCAAGATTGAGCGAGACCTGAGCGTGGAGCAACTGCGCGAGCGCATCGGAGAACTGCTGCGCCGTTATGTGCCTCCCTCCACCCTGCCCACTCCCATCACGAATGGCAGCGAGGAACTTGCGGTGGCTGAAGACGACGCGCAGAAGTCCGCGCCGCGCGCGTCCGATTCACGGGTCAGCTCGGGAGGCGAACGCTAGCGATGAGAGATTTTTTTCGCCGGCACGTGCTGCACAATTTCGGCATCAAGCTGCTCTCCCTGGCGCTGGCCGTCGGCTTGTGGCTGGCGGTCACGCGCGACCCCGTGGCCGAGGTAGCAGTACAAGTGCCCATTGAGTTCCGCAACATTCCAGAAAATCTGGAGATCAATACCGAAAGCATCCCGCGGGCCGAGATCCGGGTGCGGGGCCCGCAGCGCATTGTGCGGCGCCTGCAGCCCGCGGATGTTTACGCCGAGATCGAACTTGGCGGCATGAAGCCGGGGGAGCGCACTTTCGATCTGACGGCGGAAGAAGTCCATCATCCCCGGGAGCTCGAGGTCGTACAAGTCATCCCCAGCCAGTTCCACCTGACCTTTGACACTCGGCTTATCCGCCAGGTTCCGGTTCGTCCACGGGTTTACGGCACCTTCGCCGCGGGCTACCGGATCGGGCGCGTCGATGCGGAGCCGTCCACGATTACGATCAGCGGGCCGCGCCAGCGGGTAGAAGCAGTGGAAGCGGCCATTACCGATCCGGTGGATGCGAGCGGCACCATGGATCACGCCACTTTCGTGCGCCATGCTTACGTTTCTGATCCCCTGGTCCAGGTAACCAACCCCAATCCGGTGCGAGTCACGGTTATCATGGAAAAGACGCCGGCCGGAAGCGGCGGGCGCTAGGCTTCCCAACTCAGCATGACAACCCAGACGCGACAGCTCTTCGGCACCGACGGGATTCGCGGCGTCGCCGGCGAATTTCCCCTGACCCAGGACAGCACGTACATGATTGGCCGCGCCCTGGGCCACGATCTGAAGCGTGCCGGAGGACCGGTACGCGTCGTGATCGGACAGGATACGCGGCAATCCAGCGCCTGGATTGCCGACCGGGTAACTCACGGACTGACGGCGAGTGGAGTTGAGGTGCACAGCGCCGGGGTCATCACCACGCCGGGCGTGGCTTACTTGGCGCGCTCCCGCAAATACCATGCCGGCGTGGTCATCTCGGCGTCGCACAATCCCTGGACCGACAACGGCATCAAGATTTTTTCCGGCGATGGCTACAAGTTGCCGGACGCGCACGAGATCGCCATCGAACAGGAAATCTTCGCGCTGCTGCAGAACCCGGAAGCCCACGTGGATTCATCCTTCCAGCTTTCGCCGAGTTTGCCGGGGCAGGCCGAACTGCGCCAGGCTTACATCGCATGGCTGGCCAAGAATGTGGGCGCTGACCTAAGCCGGCTGCGGGTGCTGGTGGATTGCGCCAACGGCGCGGCCGCGGTCGAGGCCCCGGAATTGTTTCGCCTGTGTCGCATCCCTGCAACCTTTCTGAGCGCGTCTCCGGATGGCCAGAACATCAACGACAACTGCGGCGCTCTGCATCCTGAAACCGTGGCCAGGGCGGTGGCGGAAAAGCCGGGGCAATTCGATCTGGGCGTGACCTTTGACGGCGATGCCGACCGCGCGCTTTTTTGCGATGCCGACGGCCGGGTGGTGAACGGCGACGCCGTCCTTCTCCTGACCGCGCGCTACATGAAGGCACAGGGAGCGTTGCCGGGAGAGACCGTGGTGGCAACCACCATGTCGAACATGGGCCTGGAAATCGCGCTGCGCAATTCCGGCATTCGCCTGCTGCGGGCCAACGTCGGCGACAAATACGTGCTGGAGGAGATGCAGAAGACCGGCGCGGTGCTGGGCGGAGAGCAATCCGGCCACATTATTTTTCGCGACGGCGAAGCGACCACCGGTGACGGCCTGCTGACCGCGCTCCGGGTGATGGAAACCATGGCGCGGACGGGAAAGCCGCTGGCCGAACTGGTGAGCGATCTCAAAGTCTTCCCGCAGACGATTCAGAACGTCCGGGTGCGCGAGAAAGTGCCGTTCGCCAAAGTGCCGGATATTCAAAAGGCAATTGCCGACGCCGAGCGCGAACTGAATGGGAATGGGCGCGTGGTAGTGCGTTATTCGGGAACCGAAGGGCTGGCGCGCGTGATGATCGAAGCCGAGTCCGAAGAGAAGATGAAAGCGCTGGCACAGAACATCGCAGGAGCGATCAAGAGGGCGCTGGGAGCGTAGGGCTTGTAGCATCCCCGGCTGTGTGGGGACGGGCTCCGACCCGTCCAGGCCGAGCGCAGCTCGGCTGCTTTTTGATGGTGCCCGAGAATTTGATTAGCGGAAATTCCTAGTTTCTTTTCAGGGGTCGGGGAGCATCAAGAAGAGGCTTGTCGAGTTGCGCTCGACCGGGACGGGGCGAAGCCCCGTCCCCACACGGTCTGTGCCCGGGGTATGGCCGGCTACTCCAGGTCGCGCCAGTTGTGTCCCACTCCGACTTCTACCAGCAGCGGCACCGTTAGGGGATGGACCTTTTCCATCTGATCGCGCACCAGGGTTCGCATGGCATCGATTTCCTGCTCGGGAACTTCGAATACCAACTCATCGTGGACCTGTAGCGTCATGCGGGACTTCAATCCGCGTTCACGCAGCGCCGCATCAATGCGGATCATGGCAATCTTGATCAGGTCCGCGGCGGTTCCCTGCAGCGGCGTATTCACGGCCGTGCGTTCGGCGAAGCCGCGCTGGTTGATGTTCTTGCTGTTGATGTCAGGGATCGGCCGCACCCGTCCGAACAGCGTCGTGACTTTCTGTTCGCGGCGGGCTCCTTCCAGAGTCTTGTCAATGAAGGCGCGCACGCCTTTGTATTTTTCGAAATAAGCGTCGATGAACTGCTTGGCTTCCCTGGGTTCAATCCCCAGAGTTTGTGACAATCCAAACGCCGAGAGCCCGTAGACGATACCGAAGTTTACGACCTTGGCCTGGCGGCGATGATCGGCGGTGACCATCAGCGGCGGCACTCCGAAGACCTGCGAAGCGGTCAGCGTGTGGATATCATCGCCGCGACGATAGGCTTCCACCAGCAGCGGATCTTGCGAGAAGTGGGCCAGCAGGCGGAGTTCGATTTGAGAATAGTCCGCGGCTAGCAGCACGTGGCCCGGCTCCACCGTGAAAGCGGCGCGAATCTCGCGGCCCAATTCGGTGCGAATGGGAATGTTCTGCAGATTAGGATTGGTCGAAGACAGCCTTCCCGTGGCCGTGCCAGTCTGGCCAAACGTGGTGTGCAGGCGGCCCGTCGCTGGATTCAGCAGCGCGGGCAGGGCGTCGACATAAGTTGATTTGAGCTTTGAGAGCTGGCGGTATTCGAGTACCAGTCGGGCGATATCGTGGGTCAGGGCCAGTTGTTCGAGGACATCGACTGCGGTCGAAATGGTTTTGCCTTTGCCGTACTTCACCGGCTTGGGCAAATTCATCTGGTTGAAGAGCACATCGCCCAGCTGCTTGGGAGAATTGACGTTGAACCGTGACCCCGCCTGCTCGTAGATTTCGTCGGCTTTGGCTTCGACCTCGCGTTCGAGTCGCGAAGACATCTCTTCCAGGACCTTGCGGTCGATCTTGACCCCGGCCTGCTCCATGCGGGCCAGGACTTGCACCAGCGGCAAATCGATTTCTTCATACAGCTTCAGCAGCCCTGCGCTTTCAATCTCACGGCGCAGAGCGGCGGCAAAGCGTCCCGTGACGTCGGCGGACTCCGCGAGCGTGCCGCCCAGCTTCAGATTGAACCGGCGCAGCGCCACCTCGGGCAGACGGTGCGAAGAATAGGTGGGGTCGAGCAGGTAGGAATACAGCATGGGATCATGTCGCACGCCGCGCAGCGTGATGCCTTGTGGCTCGAGCGCGTGAATCGCTGCCTTGTAATCATGAATCGCTTTGGGTATGTGTTCGTCTTCCAGCGCGGAGCGTAACCGCGAGCCTGGGCCTTCCTGCATCGAGACGGTCACCGCGGTCCCGGCCGCCGCGGAGATTGCGAGACTCCTGGCGGGCGCAGTGTCGGCAGGCGTCGCGGTGAGCGGCAGCATGCGTCCCTGGGGCTCGTCCTCCTGGTCTTCATCCTCATCCGCAACCACGCTGGGCTCAGCTTCAATCGCCACCGCCAGTGGATTCGTACCGGAAACCATCTTCAGCACGGCTTCAACGTCAGCCTCGGACCTGGCTTCGGCGTAGTGCGCTTCGGTCACCTCCACCACGGGCAGCAGTTCTTTCAACAGGGAGGTGAACTCGAGTTCCGTAAACAGATCGCGCAGGGCGTCGATATCGGGGGCCCCGGCGCGCATCGCATCCAGATTTAGATCCACGGGGACGTCGCAGTCGATGGTTGCCATGCGCTTGCTGAAGAGCACGATGTCGCGGTTGTTCGCGAGCGACTCGCGATAGGATTTCTTTTCCACCTCGGCGGCGCGGTCGAGAGCCTGTTCCACCGTGCCAAAGCGCTTGATGATTTCGACTGAGCCCTTGTCGCCGATTCCCGGAGCGCCCGGGATATTGTCGACCGAATCTCCGCGCAAGGCCATCACGTCCACGACCCGTTCGGGCGGTACGCCAAGAATCTCTTCTACCTTCCGGGCGTCACAGATCAGATTGTCCTTGGGCGGGTTCAGCACCAGCACCCGGTCGTTGACCAGTTGCAGCATGTCCTTGTCGCTTGAAACCACATACACCAGATACGATTGCGCCGCCGCTTTGCGCGCCAGGGTGCCGATGACATCGTCGGCCTCGTATCCCGCCAGTTCGAGGATGGGAATGCGATACGCCTCGAGGGCGCGCCGGATGTAAGGCACTTGCTGCACCAGTTCCGCAGGCATCTCGCTGCGATTGGCTTTGTAGCCGTGATATTCGACTTCCTGAAACGTCTGCGTCTTCAGGTCGAACTTGCGCACCTTGGTAATGGCTTCCGCCTCCTGATCCCGGAATGTAGGGGCGGCCACATCAAACACGGCGGCGAGATATTCGGGCGAGAAATCCTCGCGCAATTTGCGCAGCATGTTGACGAAGACATAAGTGGCCGCCGTCGGCAATCCGGTCTTGGTGGTCATGCCGCGCTGCCGGGCCATGGCGTGGTAGGCGCGGAAGATGAAGGACATCGCATCCATGAGGAAAATGCGCCGCCCGTCCGTAACCGTCAGCTTCGGCGTAACCGGCGGCTTCTCCGAGGCGGGTTCGGAGGAGGGAGGCGAGAGTTGTTTTCGGGGAGGCAACCAGCCAAGTTTAGCAGGACAACAGTTCCTGGATCCCAGTTCCCGGTTCTCAGTTGTTCTTTACGGGTTTGCCGTACTCGGTCTGGTAGTGCAGTTTGATCACGCCACAGCTGCGCTGCTCCTGAGAATAGACCACGCAGGTGTCAAACGGGCGGGAATACACGTGCAGGCTTACCGCGCGCTGGTTGAATTCGCGGGGATTGTAGACGCGATGCACCGGCTCCACGGGATCCACGGCGCAAGGCTGGCGCGGATTCATCTCCACCGTGTCGGAGGTCTCGAGTTCACATGTGCCGGTTTCCAGATTCTGAGAAATCGTACGGTAGTTCTCGACCCGCAGTCTTCCGATTGGAACCGCCATCCAGCAGTTCTGTTCGTGGTGGTTGTGTATCGAACTGGCCTGGCCGACTTCCCAGCAGATTGCGACCAGTTCGTAGAGTGGCGTCTTGTCAATCAGATTGCGGGTGTAGTGCTGGCGGTCCCAAGTCAGATAGGGCGTCAGGGTCTCGGAAGCGACTGGCGTGGCCTGGAGAAAGCGGATGATCTGGTCGATTCGGGCGAAAGCTGGTTCGGGAAACCTTCTGAGCCCGGCGACGAAGTCCTGGATCGAAACCGGCTTGGATAAGGCTTGCGTTCCCATATATTTCACCTCCTGCCAGGCTCAGTATATTCCGGCGGCCGGGCGCTGACATTACTCGACGAACATGCAATCTCCGTAAGAATAAAATCTGTAGCGCTGGGCCACGGCATGGTGATAAGCGTCGAGCACTCGTTTGCTGTCCACCCAGAGCGCACACCAGCATGAGCAGGGTGGATTGCGGCAGATGGAAATTGGTGAGCAGCGCGCCCACCACCCGGAATTCAAAGCCCGGAAGGATAAAGATTTCAGCCTCGCCGCTGCCTGGCGCCACCTGGCCCGATTTCGCGGCAGCCTGTTCCAGCGCCCTTACAGTGGTGGTTCCGATGGCCACGATTCTCCGCCCGGCATGCAACGCATGATTAATCGCCGAAGCCGCTTCCGTAGAAATGGAGTAGGCCTCACGATGCAACTTGTGATCTTCCACCCGGTCTTCCCGTACCGGCTGGAAAGTTCCCAGCCCCACATGCAGCGTAATTTCTGCGGTTTCGATGCCCCGCGCCTTCATGCGAGCCAGAATTTCCTGCGTGAAGTGGAGGCCTGCCGTGGGCGCAGCCACCGAGCCCTTTTCCCGGGCATAGATAGTCTGATAGCGCTCCCGGTCAGATGGATTGTCGGGCCGGTCAATATAAGGCGGAAGCGGCACATGGCCAATGCGTTCAACCACGGCAAAGAAATCTGGACCGGGAGCAAACCGGATATAGCGCTGTCCGAAGTTGCCGCGGGCTATGACTTCCGCCTGCAATTGGTCATGCTCTCCGAAGAACAAACGTTCACCCACGCCGATTTTTCTTCCGGGGCGGACCAGGCACTCCCATTCATTGGGTTCTGGCGAGAGCTGGCGGGTCAGGAGAACTTCGATGCGTCCACGCAGGAAATCTCGCGAGGCGGGATTTGCCGGGCTGAGTGGCTGCGCCTTGACCCCACTCCTGCGGCCATACAGCCGGGCGGGAAAGACGCGGGTGTTGTTGAACACCACCAGGTCATCGGCTCTCAACAGGTCCGGAAAATCCCGGAACTGCAAGTCTCGCAGCTCCGGTTGGCTGCGATTCAGGTGCAGCAGGCGCGCCCCTGCCCGGTCGGACGGGGGCTCCTGAGCAATGAGTTCCTCGGGAAGTGAATAGTTGAAATCGGCGACCCGCACGCTGGTCAATTATAGGATTTTCTTCGCGGTCGCAGCGAAAGTGGCACCTGGGGGCCCCGAAAGCAGAATGTAATTGTGTGTAAACCACGTTGTAACCGCCAATCGCTTCAGTTACCATACGCGGAAACAGCCGGGGGCTTTCAGTTTTACCTCTCCGAAACCATGGCCAGCGAACGTCAATATCGGCGCGAGATTGCCCTCTTCGGCCGGGCCCTGCACGAGCGTGGTTATGTGGCCGCCATGGATGGCAATCTTTCAGTGCGCCTTGACCAGCGCCACATCCTTGCCACTCCAACCTCCATGTGCAAAGGCATGATGAAGCCTTCGGACATGGTCATCGTGGATATGGAAGGCCGCCGGGTGGAGGGGCGTCGCGATGTGTCGAGCGAAATCGCGATGCACCTGCTGATTTACAGACTGCGGCCGGATGTGCAAGGCGTAGTGCATGCGCATCCCCCCACGGCCACTGGGTTCGCCGCGGCCGGTATGCCGCTCAACCAGCCGCTGGTGTGCGAGGTGGTGATTGGACTGGGCTCGATTCCGCTGGCCAAGTACGGCACGCCGGGAACGCCGGAACTTACGGCTGCCCTCGAACCACTGGTTCCGCAGTACGACGCCATCCTGATGTCGAACCACGGCGTGGTGGCCTACGGCGCCGATCTGCATCATGCGTATATGAAGATGGAAACGGTCGAGCATTTTGCCCAGATTGCGCTGGTCACGCACCTGCTGGGGCGGCAGCAGCCTCTGGGCAGAGAGGAACTGGGAAAATTGATGGCGGCACGGAGCAAGTATCAGGGCTCGCGGTCCGCGGCGCCGCTGCCTCTCGCCGTTCCCTTCGCCGGCGAGTCGGAAGACCGCCCTGAGGCCGCCCCCCGCCCCCGGCGCGTGCGTCATCGCTGAGCGTGGCAGCATGCCTCATGTGGCGCGGGCGCCCTCGCCCGCGTGACCGCTTCCGGCTAGAAGAAATCCAGCACTAATCCCGGAGTGAGTCGGGAACCTCTCCACCGCTGCCTGCGGCAGGATTTTCGACATCTCTGCAATGCGCTTCCCGCTTGAAAGCAGCGGGCGAGGGCGCCCGCTCCACACCTCATCATCAGCATCTACTCTCCGCCGATGCGGAAGCGCAGACCTGCCCGGACGTTGGCCCCCAGCGCCGGGTAGCCCACCACTTCCTGATAGGCCTTGTCGAGGGCATTCTCGAGATTCACGTAAGCCGTGATCCGCGGAGATATGGCATACCATCCGCCGAGATCTACGCGGGCATAGCCCGCAGCATGATTGATGTTGTAGCCCAGGAAATCCGAATCGGTGCGCCTCCCGACGAAACTTCCGCCCAGGTTGGCGCCCCAACGGCTGCTCAGATAGGTGAGCAACAAATTTCCTGAATGTTTGGGACGCCGAAGCAAGGACTGGCCCGGCTCGAGCAGGGGATCGAAAGCGAACGGTTGTTCCAGGATCTGCGTCGAAGTGTACGTGTAAGACCCATCGAGCGACAGATTGGCCAGCGGCCGCCCATGAAACTCCACTTCTGCGCCATGGGCGATGGCTTCATTGACATTGACATTCTGTCCGCAGGAAACGGCGGGTGCCGGGCAGGCCGCGCCCGTCAGGAAATTGAAATCGATCTTGTCCCGAAACAGCCCGTTGAAGTAAGTGGCGGTCAACGAGTAGTTCCGGGAAAACTTCTGCTCGAAGCCCACTTCGAACGAACGCACCTGCTCCGGCTTGAGATCAGGATTAGGGATCACCGGAAAGCCGCCGCCATTTCCGAACGACTGCGCGAAACTGGGTTCCTTGATGCCGGTGGCATAACTGAAGCGGAAGCGAGTACCGGAAAGGAAATTTCCTCCACGCAGTGCGGTGAATCCGAGCGCGATGCGGGGCACGACCTTGTTTCCGAAACTCTGGTTGTGCACAAAGCGGGCCCCCGCCACGACGGAGAGCCGCCCCAGGGTCAGAACCTGTTGCCCGTATACCGCGTGGTTCAGGCGGACACCGTGGCTGAGCGAATCGGGTAGGGTGCCCGTGGTCCCGTTCTCGTCTTCGAATTCGTATCCGATCGTCGTCTGGGCCCAACTTCGCTCCGTGTAGTCGCCCTGATAGTCGAAGCCGGCGCGATTGATATCGGTGATGGCATGGAAGGGAGTATCGATCTGGTCGCCAAACGGATCCACGCGGCCGGGCTGATTCACGGGCTGGATATTGGTGCGATGCAGCGCGTACTCGAAGCCGGTGAAGCGATGCTGCCAGCGCGATGGTCCGGTGACGTCGAGCTCCGCGCTGGCCAGCAGATTGTTCTGCCGCGCGCGCTGGTCGAAGTCCGGCGGCAGGATTGGGTCTCCGTTGAAATTCCAATAGCTTTGCACGCCGGTGGAGCTGTTGGAGTGGCGGGCACGCAATCGGAGCGCTGCCCGGTCGGTGAGCTTTACGCCGACGTTGCCGCCCTCCAGCGAGTTTGAGTAATCATCGTTCGGGCCCTGGCCCATGGTATTGAATTGGTCTCCGAACACACTGTAATCGAAGCGGCCGTTGGCGCCGGCGAGCGATGAGTATCCATTTGCCGTTCCCATATTTCCGCCATCCGCGCCGAAACGCAGTTCGGGGACGGGGGTGCTTCCGGTACGAGTGAAGACCTGTACCACGCTGGTCATGGCGTCGGAGCCGTAGAGCGTGCTTTGAGAGCCGCGAACGAACTCCAGGCGATCGGCTTCCGCCAGAGGCAGTATGCCGAAATCGAATATTCCGCCCGGATCATTGGCAGGGACGCCATCCACAATCACTTTGTTGTAGGTGGACTCGCCGCCGCGCACAAATAACGAGGAGAGGCCGCCGCGTTGTCCCTGGGTGCTTACCACGGCACCGGGAAGAAAATGCAAGGCATCATCGGCTGCCACCGGTCGCATGACTTCCAGTTGCCCGGCGTTGAGCATCGCGACATCGCCTCCGGCCACGCTGCCCGGAACCAGGGTGCGAGTAGCGCTGACATTGACCGTTTCAGTGGCCGGAGCCAGCCGAAGGCTTACGATAACTGTCTCCGAGCTGGTTGAGGGAATGTCGGTGATCTGCTCGGCAAAGCCGGCGGCCAGAATGCGAGCGCGATAGGAGGCAGCGTCCATTGCGCGAAATGCCACCAGCCCTTCGGCCGAAGTAGTCTGAATGGCGACTGGCGTCGACGACTCGCCGCGGAACAATTCTACTTGCGCTCCGGCAACCGCCGACGCCTGGGGATCGACAACCTTAAATCTGAGGTCGGCAGCCGACGCCGCTGCCAGCAGGACCATCACGGAGACGAAAATTCCGAAGAACCGCATGCACTCCTCCTTTGTCACGCGAAAGGGGTTGGTGGGGACGGTTCACGCCGGTCTCCTGGCTTGCGAGTAAGGACGAAATGTGAACGGGCAAGTCTTCCCAGTCCACGTAGGGGCAAGTGTCTCACCTGCCCGGCCGAGCGCAGCTCGGCTTTCCTGACGTCCGAAGAATACAACCGGCCTTCCCGGGTTTCCCCAGTGACCGGCTGCGATTTCCTCGCTTACAGTTGCGCGGCAGCGCGGGATTTTCACCCGCTTCCCTCCTCGTCAGATGACGAGGGTGCGCGAACCAAAGAAATTGTGAAAGAACAGACTGCTGTGGGTTTGGAAAATTTACTCGCTCACCGGGGACGAAGTCAAACGTGGTGCGAACTTGTCATCCTGAGCGCAGCGGCGGCTTCGCTTCGCGAAGCCGCCACGGAGTCGAAGGACCCCTACATGCTCTCGAGACGCGGAAGAACTGGTAACGCGGAACTCCTTCAACAGCCCACGATTGAATTGCCGTTGCGATGCCAGGGGTCCTTCGACTCCGTCGGCCCATTCGTAAACGAATGGGCTGACTGCGCTCAGGATGACAACTTCCAGGGTCGGGGGTGATTTACAGAGTGTGCAGATAGGCCAGCAGATCCTGCACCTGGGCTTGCGACAGTGCCTGGCCGAAGGCTGGCATCATGTTGCGGCCAGTCACGATCATCTCGCCCACGCGCTCGTCATTTGCGGGCATTCCGCTTTCTGACAGGAACTTCTTCTTGAAAACTCCCTGCAGGCTGCGCCCTTTCTTGTCGCGGGACGAGTAAGGCTCATGGCAGCGATCGCAATATTGGTCATAGATCCGACGTCCCGCTGCCTGCTGCGGGTTCAATCCCAACTCGGAATCGCTCTTGCGGCGCTGCACATCGCAGCCGCTGCACAAGATCAGAACTATCGCGACGACCGCAAGAACCAGCCAGGCTGCAGGAGCTGAGCGACCGCCAGTGGCGGAGAGAGATGATTCCATTTGGTCCCTCAAGAGCATGGAGCAATTGGCGATTGGCACTTAGCCACCGCCAATGGGTATTGGCCAAGTGCCAACCGCCAACTGCGCCGCCGAAGTACAATAGCAGAGGACGATCCATGGTCGCCGGCGGCAAAAAAGTTACCGTCAAACGAGTCTACGAGAAGCCTGCGCGCGGCGATGGCTATCGCGTTCTGGTGGATCGCCTGTGGCCGCGCGGACTCAGCAAGAGCCAGGCCGCGCTTCACGTCTGGTTGCGCGACCTCGCGCCTTCGGACGAACTGCGCCACTGGTTTCACGCCCGGCCCGATAGCTGGCTGACCTTCCGCAAGCGTTACCTCAAGGAACTGGGATTGCCCGAGGCGGCGGCGGCACTTGACGAACTTTACCGTCTGGCCCACCTGAAGAAGAATCTTACGCTCCTGTTCGCGTCTAAAAACGAACTGCACAACAATGCCGTGGTCTTAAAAGACCTGTTGGAAGGGATGCGCAAGCCCCCCACCGGCACTGGCCCCGGCGCCGCCCGCAGCTTGCGCGGCAGACAGGCCAAGCGCATGGCACACTAGCCCACACGGGCCTCACAACCCACACCAGCCACTCCGCGCATTCACTTCTTGGGTTTATCGTCGTTGAGGATTTCCGCGACGATGTTGTCGATGGTTTCGTTGATGCGCTTGTCGGGCAGGTTGAAATTGTTCGACAAGATGGAAAAGGCGATCCGGTCGCCGTGATCGGTGGTGGCATACCCGGACAGCGTCTTGACCCCGCCCAACGAGCCGGTTTTGGCGTGGATGCGTCCCTGGTCCACGTCCTTGAAACGATTGGAGAGGGAGCCGTCGGTGCCGGACAGGGGCAGGGTATCGCGGAAACTGGGCCCCCAGGGCTGGGAGTCGGCGTAGCGCAGCAACTGGACCACGGCCCGCGGCGTCACCAGGTTTTGCCGCGACAGTCCGGAGCCATCGTAAAACGCATACTGATCGCCCGTGATCCCGGCCTGGTTCAGAAATCCCCGCAGCACTTCGAGGCCGCCCTCGACCGTTCCCGCCGTTCCCTTTTCGCGGCCCAGCAGGCGGAGCAGAATTTCCGCGTGCAAATTCTGGCTGACTTTGTTGATGACCCGCACATCCTCAATCAGCGGTTTTGATTGATAGCTGGCCAGCACCAGGGGCTGGTTCTGAAACGCGCGCGAGGGTTCGTCGCCGCCTCGCGCTGCGGCGGAAGCCGTGACCGTCAAAGTAGAGAGACTCGACAGTTCGGTGTGCCGCGTTTTCTGCTTGCCATACACGGCGATGCCGCGCACCTCTAATAGCTGACGAAACAGTTCGGCGGCAAACTCCGCCGGATCTTCGATGGCGAGGGCTTCGTTGGCGCCGGTATCGCCCAGCGGCATGTTGCCCCAGAGGGTCAACGTGGTGGCGCCGGGTTCGCGATTGATGAATATTTTTCGGCCCGTGCCCGCGGGCGTGGTCATGATGCGATTGTCGACGCGATAGTAGCCGGCAAAAGGCGTGATGCTGACGAAAGCGCGGTCGCCGGCGCGATCGGCGGGCAGGATGTTCACGAAAATCACGTTGTCATTGATGGTGAGGGCGGAAACCGGCGCGCCGTCGGCCCACACCAGATCGTCCTGCGTCCACCCTTCGCCGTAGCGTTCGAAAGCGAAGTAGGAGTCGTCGGCGATGATGTCGCCGTCCACGTACTTCACGCCCTTTTGCGCCAGCGTGTCGGCCAGTTGCTCGAGCACCCGGATGGGATGATCGTTGCGTTCGGTATGCAGAGCGTAGGGCAGTTCGCGGCCGGAGAGATTAGGATCGCCGCGCCCCACCAGCACCAGGTCTCCGGTCAGGCGGCCGTGGGTGTCGAGCGAGCCGTTGGTTTCGACCGTGGTCTGGAAAGTGTAGTCCGGGCCGATGAGCGCCAGCGCCGCCGCGGTGGTGAATAGCTTGGTGTTGGAGGCGGGCGTGAACAACTTGTCCGCGTCGCGGGCGTAGAGCTCTTTTCCGCTGGAGAGCGAGACTACCTCGATGCCCCAGAATCCCCGGGCCAGGTCGCTCGATTCGAGAATTGCGCCAATCCGCTTGTCGAGCGGTTTGCGCGCCGCGGCGTGCAGTTGCGTGAGCAGCAACAGGCACCAGGCGAACCGCGAAAACAGGCGCGTTCGGCGCATCGTAAATGAATTGTACAACGGAGATCGCGCTGCTTCGATATGAGTATGTATGGGGCGGGCGCCCGCGTCCGCCGCTTTTGAAGTTGATTTTGACCTGGGAACCCGGTCCGAAGCTGGGCTGCGGAAGTCGCTGGCATCGCCAAAATCAAAGTCAACGGCGACGGGCGAGGGCGCCCGCCCCACACGGTCGCCAGGGTTTAGAATCGCTGCCATGCGTCCTGTCTTCGAGTGGCAGATCGGGTCCCGCGCTTTGCAGCTGGGGAAACGGACCCTGATCATGGGCGTGGTCAACGTCACTCCCGACTCATTTTCCGACGGCGGCGTCAATTTCGATCGCGATCGCGCCGTGGAGTTTGCGCTCAAACTTCTGCAGGACGGCGCCGATATCATCGACGTGGGCGGCGAGTCCACGCGGCCGGGGGCGAAAGTGATTTCTGCCAGCGAACCCGGCGACGCGGTCAGCGAGAAGGAAGAACTGGAGCGCGTGATCCCGGTAATTTCGGAAGTAAAGCAGAAAAATCCCAAGGCAATTGTCTCGGTGGATACTTACAAGGCCGGCGTGGCGCGGGCCGCCGTGAAAGCGGGAGCGGAAATCGTCAACGACGTCAGCGGATTTCTCTGGGACCAGCAAATGCGGAAGACCCTGGCGGAACTGAAGTGTGGGGCGGTGCTGATGCACATGCGCGGGCGTCCCTCGGAATGGCGGACGCTGCCGCCTCTGTCGGACGTGGTGACGTCGGTCAAGCGCGAATTGCGGGAACGCGCCGACGCCGCCGTGATTGCAGGCATGAAACGCGAGCGCATGGTGATCGACCCTGGATTCGGTTTTGGCAAGAATCGCGAGGAGAACTATCCCCTGCTCAGGCGTTTCGAGGAATTTCATCAGCTGCGCTTTCCGTTGCTGGCCGGGGTATCGCGAAAGTCCTTCATCGGACGAGCCCTGGCGCACAATGGAAACGATGCCGGAGTCGCGGACCGGCAATTCGGAACCCTGGCCGCGGAGACCGTGGCCATCATGAAGGGAGCTCACATCATCCGCACCCACGATGTTCGGGCATGCGCGGACGCTGTGCGGATTGCGGACCTGGCCACCAGCTAGGATGGTTAGTCGCCCCACGCCTGCTCAGACCGACAAAGCGTCCGCGAACTTGCGAATTATTTCCGACTCCAGTTTCTTGTTCCACGCCATTCCGATGTCCCACTCCGCGTAACTGCTGTGCACGGGCGCGAATTTGACCCCGCTTACATGCATCGCGCGCGCCGCCCGGGGCACCAGCGAAACGCCGATGCCGGCGCTGACCAGGTTGAGAATCGTGAACATGTCATTGGGCTCATAAACGATTCTCGGAGTGAATCCGGAGCGGTCGCACAGGCTGATGCAGTGATCGTGATAAGTGGCGGAGACGCTGCGGTCGATGAGAATGAAAGGCTGTTCCTGAATGCCCTTCATGGTCAGCGGGCCGGCGAATTTTTCCGCAGTAGCGATGGTCAGGCGCTCGGTGAGTACCTTCCGCACTGCGACCAGGGGATGCTTCACCGGCAGGCGCACGAAGCCGACATCGAGACGGCCGGCGATCAGGGCCTCAACCTGACTGAGCGTGGGCATGTCCGCGATCTCGATTTCCACCCCCGGAGATCGCTCACGGAATTTCAGCAGGGCGCGGGGAACCAGACTGTGCACGGTGGACATGCCCACGCCCAGGCGCAACTTTCCCAGTTCGCCGCTGGTGGCTCCGCGCACCGCCTCGAAAGCAACGTCGACGTCGCGCACAATCCTGCGGGCCTCTTTATAGAAAATGGCGCCGGCCGGAGTGAGCGCAACCCCGCGCCGGTTGCGGACTAGCAGCGGGCCGCCGGCCTTGTCTTCCAGGCTCCGGATGCGCTTGCTCAACGCCGGCTGAGAAATGTGGAGGCGCGCCGCCGCCCGGCCGAAATGCAGCTGTTCGGCGAGCACGGCGAAAGAGGCCAACTCCTCGGTTTCCAGCGCCATAATAATAAGTTATCACAGGCTTCCAAACATTTCATTGGACGAATCAGTGGTCGCAGTCATCTACTATTTGAAGAGCGAGGTATGAGCATGTCAGTAACGGCCTTTTTAGGGATTGTGGCTGCCATTTGCACCACCGGAGCATTTGTCCCGCAAATCGTGAAGTTGCGCAAGCAGGGCGGCGAAGACCTCTCCTATTTCATGCTGTTTCTTTATCTGACGGGAGTGCTGCTTTGGCTGGTTTATGGGGTCCGGGTGCACGCCGCGGCGGTGGTATGGGCGAACGCGCTGGCGGCGGTGCTGGTGCTGGTGTCCATCGCGCTGAAGGCGAATCCGCCGGCCCGAAAGCTGGATGCGGGACGACGACGATTGCGCATCGCGGTCGATATGGATGAAGTCATCGCCGACGCTTTTGGCAAGCACCTGCGCCATTACAACCAGCGGGTGGGAGCGAACCTTACCCCGGAACTGGTGGCTGAAAAGGGACTGGGCGCGGTGATTCCAGCCGAACGGCGGGCAGATTTTAACGCCGTTCCCCACACCGACGGGTTCTTTGCCGACATGGAACTCGTGGCCGGCAGCCGGGAAGCGCTGCTGGAGCTGTCACGCAACCATGACATTTTTATCACCAGCGCGGCGATGGAAGTCCCGGGCTCGTTCGCGGACAAGTTCCTGTGGCTGGAGAGGCATTTCCCTTTTATTCCGCCCAGCCGGATCGTGTTTTGCGGGGACAAGAACATCGTTAACGCCGACGTCCTGATCGACGACCGGTCGCGCCATTTCAAGGGCTTCCGGGGCACGGGAATTCTGTTCACCGCGCCGCACAACGTGAAGGAAGCGGCGGACCTGCGCGCCGACAATTGGAACGACGTGCTGGAAATCCTGGAAGGCGTGCAACCTGCAAAAGCCGGCGCGGAAGCATTCTCTAGAAAGCTTTCGATGAATCCAGCAGGATAGTCACCGGGCCGTCGTTGACCAGCTCGACCTGCATCATCGCCTGGAACCTGCCGGTTTCGCAGCGCAGGCCGGTGGCGCGGATGCGCTCCACAAAATATTCGTAAAGGACGCGCGCTTTTTCCGGCGGAGCGGCCGCATCGAACGATGGCCGCCGGCCGTGCCGCACATCGCCATAGAGCGTGAATTGGGAAACCGCGAGCACGCTGCCGCCGACGTCGGCCACACCCAGGTTCATCTTTCCCTGCGCATCTTCGAAAATACGGAGGCCGGCAATCTTGTCGGCCAGGTAGTCAGCACCGGATTCGGTGTCGGCGCTGCCGATGCCGATCAGCACCAGCAGTCCGCGGTCGATCTTTCCCGTGACTTCGCCCTGTACAGTAACTCTCGCCTGGCTCACGCGTTGGACGACGGCACGCATGCAGGCAGTTTCAGGTTTCCGCTTTCAAGTTTCAAGTGGCTCGGCGAAAGGTAGTACCTGCCGAGGTGTGCTCGGCTGGGCAGCCGGGGCGGCCGTCCCCATGTGGCTTGTGGCGGCGTTGACCCCTTCCAGCGCCCGCAGTAGGATTCTTGTGGGCGCTTCGCGGGGCTGCCGGGGCCGCTACTCTCTGCTTTACATCAAGGCGGCATTTACATCAAAGCGGCTTTACATCAATTCGCACAGGCCAGTACACTACTCGTTCCCTTTTAAACTTTCAGGAGGTGGGATTTATATGGCTGCCGAAGAGAAAAAAGAGATTGTGGAGAAGGTGAAACAGATCATCTCCGAACAATTGGGCGTGGATGAAAACGAAGTCACCCCCAGCGCTTCTTTCGTGGATGATCTGGGCGCGGACTCTCTCGACCAGGTCGAACTGGTCATGGCCCTGGAGGAGCACTTCGGAGTGGAAATCCCGGACGAGGATGCCGAGAAACTCCGCACCGTGCAGGATGCCATCGCCTACATCGATAAGCACGCGAAAGTAAGCAAGTAAGGGCGGCCGCCGGTCTCGGTGCGGCGCTGCGAAGATTGCAGCGCGAGCCCGGGGAGAGTTGCCACCGTTGCGGCAGCACGCAGCTTCAGCGAATATTCCAGGCGAGGAAAACCCAATGGCAGCCGTTGACGACAAAGTGAAACAGATCATCGTGGAACAGCTGGGCGTGGACGAGGGCGAAGTCACATCGAACGCGTCTTTCGTGGACGACCTGGGCGCCGACTCGCTCGACACGGTGGAACTGGTGATGGCCTTCGAAGAAGCCTTTGAGATCGAGATCCCCGACGAAGCGGCGGAAAAAATCCGCACCGTGCAGGACGCCATCGATTACATCGGCAAGCAGTCGAAAGGCGGGAAGTAGTTGGGACGTAGGGTCGTAGTCACCGGAATCGGCCTGATCTGTGGAGTGGGTAATACCGCGGAAGTGGTGTGGAAGAGCCTGCTGGCGGGCAAAAGCGGCGTGGCCCGCATTTCGGAGGCGGTCAAGCAGGGTTCCTTCAAAGAAGAAGACCTGCCGAAGTTTGCCTGCCAGATCGCCGCTGAAGTCAAGAATTTCGATCCGCTGCAATTCATCGAAAAAAAAGAACTGAAAAAGATGGGACGCTTCATCCACCTGGCCCTGGCGGCGGCGGATGAGGCCATGAAAGCTTCCGGGCTGGAAGTGACGCCCGAGATTTCCGAGCGGGTGGGAGTGCACATCGGATCGGGAATCGGCGGATTCGACGTGATCGAGCGCGAGCATATCAGCCTGTTGAGCGGCGGCCCGCGCAAGATTTCTCCGTTTTTCATTCCGGCGGCGATCGTCAACCTGGCTGCCGGGCACGTCAGCATTCGTTACCACGCGCGGGGTCCCAACGAGGCCACCTGCACCGCCTGTACCTCCAGCGCGCATTCCATCGGAGACGCTTTTAAGATCATCGCCCGCTGCGACGCTGACGTGATGATCGCCGGCGGCACCGAAGCCGCCATCACTCCCATGGGCGTGGGCGGTTTTGCCGCGATGCGCGCGCTCTCGACCCGGAATGACGACCCCGAGAAGGCCAGCCGGCCCTGGGATGCGGGGCGCGACGGATTTGTGATTGGCGAGGGCGCCGGCATTCTGGTGCTGGAGGAATTGGAATTTGCCCGCCGCCGCGGGGCCCGCATCATGGCCGAAATCATAGGCTATGGCATGAGCGGCGACGCTTTCCACATCACCCAGCCGGCCGAAAATGGCGACGGCGCCTACCGCGTCATGCTCAACACCATGAGGGACGCCAAAGTGCAGCCTGAGCAGGTCCAGTACATCAACGCGCACGGGACTTCGACCGATATCGGCGACAAGCTCGAAACCGTTGCCATCAAGCGGGCGTTCGGCGAGCACGCCTACAAGCTGGCGGTGAGTTCGACCAAGTCCATGACCGGACATCTGCTGGGCGGAGCGGGTGGTCTGGAAGCCGGAATTACTCTGCTGGCGCTGCGCGACCAGGTTCTGCCTCCCACCATCAACCTGGAGAACCCCGGACCCGGCTGCGATCTGGATTACGTTCCCAACACCGCGCGCAAGGCGGCTGTGGAATACGCCATGTCGAATTCGTTTGGATTCGGCGGGACCAATGGCGCGCTGCTGTTCCGGCGTTGGAACGATTAGCAGGCGTCAGTCGTCAGTCGTCCAGTCGTCAGTCGTCAGGCCGCGGCCACCCGCCTCCTTCCGGAACTCGGTGGTTTTCCCTGGCCCTGCACGAATGCGCTTGCGCCTGCATTCTCCTGATTCGCCTTTTCTGCCGTTCGCCTAACTTCCTCAAAAATTTGGCTTTGCAAGGCCCTTATTGGTGCCGGCAGTCCATTTTGGGTAATGGCACCTTGGTACCTGCGTATTGGCCTTCTATCCCTTTGCCAAGAGGCGCCGGGCAAGCCAGAATAGGGTTCTAGGCATTCTCCAAAGGCCATGCAAAAATCGTCTGGAATAGTTCTCGCGCCGCCTCCTCGCAGCAGAAAAGCTTCCGCCCGAGTTGCCCTGGTCGATATCAAGGAGCCGGCCAGAGCCCTGCTGTCGGACTGTTTCAAGCAGTTCGGAATCGAAGCTGTGGTGATGACGGGGAATGTGCAGGAACGGCTGCAGCGGGAGAAGCTTGAAGCCTGCGTGGTGCACCTGGCACCCGAGGCCGTGCCGGTGATGGAGTCGGTGCGCACTTCAGCTTCGAACCATCGCATGGTGCTCTACGGGCTCGGAGGCAGCGCCCAAGAGGCGATGAAGTTTTCCAAGTACGGCGTCAACGCCGTTTTCCATGAACCGCTCGAACGCCAGGCGGCCCTCAAGCTGGTGCGGGCCACGCAGATGCTGGTGCTGCACGAGTTCCGCCGCTACATACGCATCCCGATCATCACCGAAATCGCGATGGTGACGTCCGACAACCGCCGTTTCACGGCCACCAGCAAGGAGATCAGCACGGGCGGGATGTCGGTCAAGAGTCCCGAGGAAGTTTCGCTGGGCATGGAGTTGGAGGTTTCGTTCGCCTTGTTGACCTTGCCTCGCATCTGGGTGCGGGCGCAGGTCAGCTGGCGCAAGCCGGACAAGACGTTTGGGGTTCGTTTCGATGCCAAGGACGAGCGCCGCCTGCGGATTAAAGAGTGGATCGAAGCCTATCTGGAGAATTAGGGCGACTCGGTCCAGCGGCTTCGATCAACAGAATCAGGTTTTCACCTGACCTCGATTTTTTCTTCTCTTTCGCTCCTTCCGAGCTGGCCCGTGTTTGACGACCCTACCCACGGCTGGCGCGGTGGGCTGCATTCTGACGCCGCTTCGCGGCTGACTCGAATGAGCTCTCGCCTGTACGGCGCGTTTTGGGGAATCGCGGCCGCGGCATGTAAAATCGAAGGCCACGGATGGCAGCCAGCTCCCAACTCGTGCAGATCGAACTCGGTCCACCCGTCCGGCAGCCTAAGCCGGAATGGCTTCGGGCCAAGGCTCCGGTCGGCGAGAACTTCCACAATCTCAAGAAACTGGCCCGCGGCCTGGGGCTGCATACGGTTTGCGAATCGGCGCAGTGTCCGAATATCGGCGAGTGCTGGAACCATCGCACCGCCACTTTCATGTTGCTGGGTGATATCTGCACCCGGCGTTGCGGATTTTGCGCCGTGCCCAAGGGCAAGCCGGGGCCCATCGAGTGGGACGAGCCACGTCGCGTCGCGGAAGCCGTCGCTACCCTGGGCCTGAAGCATGCCGTCGTTACCAGCGTGAATCGCGATGACGACAACCTGGGCGGCGCGCGCATTTTCGCCGAGACCATCCGCGAGATTCGCGAGCGCGTGCCGGGTTGCCGGGTGGAGGTTCTGATCCCGGATTTTCAGGGTCTGGACGACGCTTTAAAGATCGTCCTCGACGCGCGGCCCGACGTCCTGAACCACAACACCGAGACCGTGCCGCGACTCTATCGCTCAGTGCGCTCGGGCGCGCGCTACGAGCGCACGCTGCGTTTGCTGGAGAACGCGAAAGCATTTTCGCCAGCGACCGTGACCAAGTCCGGGGTGATGGTCGGCCTCGGTGAAGCCACGGACGAACTGGTGGAAGTCTTCCGCGCCCTGGGTTCGCGCGGCGTGGATATTCTTACGGTCGGGCAATACTTGCGGCCGTCCCGCGATCATCTCCCTATTTCCCGCTTCTACTCGCCGGCTGAATTCGAGTACCTGAAAGAGGAAGCGTTGCGCTTTGGCTTCCGTCACGTCGAATCCGGGCCGCTGGTGCGTTCCAGTTACCACGCTCACGAACAAGCGGAATCCACCCAGTCAATGTAGGCGCGAGCGCCCGCGCTCGTGCGGCATCTATCCCAGAGATTGGAATTGATGGGCAAACGCCTGAGGGCAGGATGCCCTCAGGACTGCCGGCAGGATGCCGGCGCTACGAACAGCCCGGGCCGGTGGAGTTGCCGCACGAGCGAGGGCGCTCGCGCCTACATTGACGATTAGAAGACTTTGAAGCGGATGGTCAGATACTTCTTCGGATCTTCCCGGATCGATTTGACCAGGCTGCGGGTCTCGACCAGCATCTGGTCGGCGTTGTTATAGATTGAGGGATCGCGCAGCAGCTTGCCGGCTGAGCCTTCGCCGGCTTCCAGGCGATCGGAGATGGCGGAAAGTTTGTCCATCGTATTCCGCAGCTTGCGGGCGAATTCTTCGTCTTTCGCCAGGATGCCGATGGGGCCCTTGCCGGCATTTACGTCATCCGTCAGCTTTTTCACGTTGGCGATGGTGGCGTTGGCGTTTTCGTAGAGTACTGGATCCTTGAGAAACTTCCCGGCACTGCCTTTGCCGGCATTGAGGTCGTCTATCACCACGTTCAATTTGTCCACCGTGGCGTTGGCCTTCTGATACAGGGCATCGTCGGAAAACAGCTTGCCCAGCGTGCCTTTGCCCTGGGCCACCTGGTTCACCAGTCCCTGGAACTGATTCACGGTTGCGTTCAGCCGGTCGTAGAGAGTGGGATCGTACAACAATTTCCCGACCGAACCCTGGCCGCTTTCGACGAAGGCGACGATACGATCCAGTCGCTTCAACAACGCGTCCATGTTCTGCAGCGTGCCCTGGCCGGCGCGCACCATGTCTCCGAAGTCGGGCACTTCGCGGCTGGGCAGCACGTCTCCGTCCTGGACTTGCGGCGCCTTGGACTGCGAGCTGTCAATGTCAATATAAGTTTCGCCGAGGACGCCCGCGGTGGAAAGCAAAGTCAGCGAATCTTTGCGCAGATTAAAGAGGTAGCGGGTGTTCACTTTCATCGTAACTTCGACGGGCGTGAGCTGCTTGGTGCGGTCGCGCACCACCAGGATCTTGGTTACGTTGCCGATGTCGACTCCCGCCAGGCGCACCGGTGCGCCCTCGCGCAAACCGTTGGCGTTGTCAAAATAAGATTTCAGCTCAATCTTGGAAGTGAACAGGCCGCCCGTACCACTCATGAGGAAAATCAGCAGGCCGAGCGTGACCGAGGCCGCCAGTACCGTGAGCCCCACCTTCAGTTGAGACCACTTCAACTGCTTCTGGCTAGGCACGCATTCTCCCGAGCATTGAGGTTATTCTGCCGTTAGCCCAGAATCATAGCAGACCACAAGTTCTTTTCGTCCCATCCAGTGTCGCAGGGGTAAATGTAGGCGCGAGCGCCCACGCGCGTGCGGCGGCGCCACAGCCCTCGATTTTGGTGACTCTCCTGTGGCGCTGCAGCACGAGCGGGGGCGCTCGCGCCTACACTTGCTGCGGGCGCAGGGTTGTCGCCAGTCCGAGGGCGAGCAGATAAGCCGCCGCCCCGGCGGCCAATGTGACATTCAATCCAAACTGAATGGCGATGATGATGGCCAGAACCGAGCCTAGGACGCTCGATGCCGCGTTCATCGCCCAGGCCCATTCCACGAGGTTGGCGCTGGGTTCGTCGGCCGGCGACAGGGGGAAGTCGCTTCCGCCGCGGCCCGCGAGGGTCCGCAGGCCGGTGGGAAAGGGCATGCCCATGGCGAAGCCCAACGGAACCAGCAGTCCCGCGCTCACCAGCAGCTTCACGACGAAGGGCAAGCCTACTAACCTACCCAGCAGGCCGGGCAGGACGCCGACATAGAGCAACAGGGCGGCCGCGATGAGCACCAGGGGCAGCCATATCCGGCTGGTTTCGGCCAGCCACCACCGGGAAACCAGGCTGCCGGCTCCGCTCGACAGCAGAAGCAGGAATACCACCACGGTCAAGGCATAGACCGGGTGTCCCAAGAAGAGAACAAAGCGCTGGATGAAAGCGATCTCAACCAGGATGTATCCCAGGCCGACGGCGATGAAGTAGAGCAGCCGTACCGGGCGCGGTTGCTGGCCTCTAGCTCCCTTCGCCAGCGGAAGAATCAGGAACACCAGTACGGCCAGGAGCGAGATGGCTAGCACCATCCCCAGCACGGCCACGCCCAGATTAACTTTCCAGTCCATACCCTGGCGCAGGGATTGCGGATGCAGGAGCTGTCCCAGTTTCAGGGTGAAGAAGAAGAACGGCGCATTGTCGGTCACCGGAGAGACGTCGTAGGGGTAACGTGCCGCGAAAAGCTTCGGATCGTTCGACTGGATCAGCTGGGTAAAAGAACCGGCGCTGGCGGAATAGTGTTCGGCCGGGGCACCGACCGCGGTCGAGGCTGGGTCGGATGGGGCGTACAGCAGAAACAATTTGGGATGTGCTGCCATGTGTTCCCGCACCCGGCCGATTTCCTCTGCGGTGAACGCCGTGCGTTTGGCCAGGACGACGACTGGAATTCCATCGGCGTCCAGGTGTCCCTCGGAAACCACGATGAAGTTGCCGGCGGGGTTCGCCACTCCCATCTCATGCAGTGCCTGGGTTGCCACCGAAACCACGCGCAGGGCTTCGCGGGGCTGTTGAAACTCCCAGCGGGTGATGGCGATCATGCCGTCCGGTTTCAGGTGCTCGAAGTATTCGCGGAAGGCTTCGACGGTGTAGAGGCTGTTTTCGCTCAGGGCAAAAGCGCCTGCCGCAGTGGAGGCCCAGGTATCCACCAGCGTCATTTGCACCACGTCGAACTGCTGCTTCGCGTTGCGCACAAATGACCGGCCATCGGTCACGTGGATGTGCACTTCGGGCTGCTGGTAGAGATGAAAAGTGTAGTCCGCGTAACGCCCGCGCATGATGGTGTCGGCAATGATGGGATTGATCTCGATGCCGGTCACGCTGGGGCTGCCGTTGCCCAGGGCGCGCAATACGTCCACGCCGCCGCCGGGGCCGATGATGGCGTAATCCCCGCGCGGGCGCAGCACGTTGGCCAGCGCCGGCGGCGCCGACATCAGACTTGTCTCCCAGGGGCCCTGCCAGTGCCTAGGATCGACGTTCATCAGGTAGGTGGACGCGTCGGCATCGATCACGATCGCCTTGGCCTTGCCCTGGGTATCCACCTCGACGCGCGAGATGGCGTTCCAGCGCGCGAACTCCACCCATGCGGAATCCCTGAACGCTCCCTTGGCGTAGACGATATCGAAGAGTTTGCCGGAGTAATTCAGGGCGATCAGGAGCAGCACGAAGAGCGCCCGTCCGGCGCCCGCTCTCCGCGCCTTGCGGTCGACCGCCCACACCATCGCGGCTGCTGCCATGCACACGCCTGTAAAAAGCACGGTGTTGGGGCCACCCAGCCAGTTGAGCAGCGGGACAATGGCCAGGCACGCCAGCGCTCCGCCCGCCAGATCAGCGGCGTAAAGCGGGGAAACATGGCGGGCCTGGCGGGCAAACACGATGGAGAATTCCAGTCCGGTGATAAAGAACGGAACCGCCGAAGCCAGGTAGATGGCGGTGAGCCGGAGGAAATTCGCAGTAGAAATATTCAGCGAGACCGGGATGCGCAGCACGATCACCAGCGCCACTGGCACAATCAGCGCGTTGATCGAGCACAGGCGGGAGACCAGTGCCCGGGTCTCGAACCGAGCCAACGAGCTCTTCCGCAGGTGCGCGAACACGCCCCCGGCACCCAGCCCGAGCAAGGCAATCGAAATGGCCAGGAAGGCGAAGTGGTAAAAGAGCACCACGGAAAACAGTCGGGTCAGGGCCAGTTCGAGCAGCAGCGCGGCAAAGCTGCTGAGCGCCATGCCGAACAGCATCGAGCGATTCGGGGTTTGGTCTGCGTTGCCAGGGGTCAGAGGGAAGTCTCACTCATCACGAGAGGTTTGCCCGGAACGCGGCCAGTCTAACAGAATGAGGAGCGCAACTCCTGGCCTTCAACTTTCCAGAATCACTTGCGCAATCGCCTGCTCGGCGGTGTGCGAAAGTGAAAGCGCCACATGGACGGCGCCCAGGCGCGCGGCGAACTCGGCCGCCTTGCCGTGGAAGGTGATGGTGGGCCGGCCTCCGGGCTGACGCGAAACTTCAATATCGCGCCAGCGCACGCCATGGTTCCAGCCGGTGCCGAGGGCCTTCATGCCGGCTTCCTTGGCGGCGAAGCGGGCGGCAAAACGTTCCACCCGATTGGCCTTGGAATCGCAATAGCGGATCTCGCCTTCGGTGAACACCCGGTGCAGGAAGCGGTCGCCGTGGCGGGCGAGGGCGCGGGCGATGCGCGGGACTTCCGCAATGTCGATGCCGGTGCCGACGATCATGAGCACATACGTTAGCACGGAGCAATGTGGGCGCGGGTGTCCCGCCCTTGCTGGCCGAGCTGGGGCTCGGCAGCTCACAAGGATGATGCGATTGGGATTACCCTGGACCCGGTCAGCTCTGACGCGAAATTCCCAGCTTCCCGTGTTCCTACTCGCCGCCCTGCACGAGCGAGGGCGCTCGCGCCTACATTAATCGCTGCCGGCGACCGTGCCGGGCCTCGAGGACAATCGCGGCCACCAGCGCCGCTGCTCCGGCCAGAACGGCTGCGGGAAAGGCGACCTGGCGGTATGCAATCGTCATGTTGGGATGGACACCTCGCACCTCGGCGCTGATCACGAGCCCGACGATTCCCAGCAACAAACACACCGCGAATACAAGCAACGCCAACAGAAATGACACCAGCAACACGCGCAGCAGTATGAGCAACCATCGAAGCCATGCGGAAGGCGCCGGGGCGGGAGACATTTGCCCTCGATTGTAGCCGTTCGGAGTTTTTCTGCTGGGGCAGGTACCGAAAGCTGATAGCTGATAGCTTAGCCAAAGCCGCGGTGCGCTAGAATACAACTCATGCCGCAAGCCGCCCCGCCGATTACGCGTCCCCCGGCGGAGGTCGTTCGTCTGACCCCCGTCTCGCAAGCTCCGAATGGAATCTGCTACGCCGCTGCGGGAGAGATCACGGTGCCGGAAGCCGACCTGGAGCGCATGGTGTGCGCCGTGCCCGACGCTGCCGCGGCCGCGCTGCGGCGCAAGGCCTACTACTTTGTCCCGTTGACCGTAAACCAGGGCGACGAGACCGTGATCGCCGATCGCTACGACGTGGCGCTGAGTGACAACGCCGTCTGCCATCGCAATCTCGAACTGGGCGATTCACAGTGCGTATTCATTTCCACCCGCCTGATGGACGACAAATTCTCGGTGGCTTTTGAGTTCTACATCAATGTGGGCCACGCGGTGGTGGAGCGGGCCGGCGTCTCGCAAGCCTTTGCTGACCTGGTGTGGAAGCAGGTTCAGGCCAAGGCTCGCGGCGAGACTTCGCTGGATGCATGGGAATCGCGCAAATTTGCGGTCGATGGCGGGCCGGATGCGGAAAAGTACAAGAACGAATATTTCGCCGCCAGCTTTTCTGACGCCATCTCCATCTATTTGTTGTCGTTGTTCATTGATGTGGATTACCACGATCTGCGCGAGCGCGACTATCCCCTGCTGGCGCCGGCACAGATGGCAGAGCGCCTGAAAAAGGTGGCGGAGCTGTTTCCGGCGAATCCTGGGTTTGAGTTCGCGATTCATTACAAGCGGCGGACGTAGGAGGCGGGCCAGGGATTTGCGCGGATCGCAGGAATAAGTCTCCCTGGGCCGCCGGCCTTCTGTGTCCTTCGCGTCCTCTCTGGTTACAATCATCAATCCATGACCGTCACCGTCTGTTCTTTCGCCAAGATCAATCTCGGCCTTTGCATCGGCGCGCTACGGCCGGACGGTTTTCACGATCTGCGCACCGTCTATCAGACTATTGCCTTGCACGACATCATCCGCGTGCAAGTGGGGCGCGGCGCCGGAATCGAGATTCGTTGTGACGACCCGCGTGTTCCCAAGGATCAGACCAATACTTGTTACCGCATCGCGGAGCAGGTCAGGGCTGTGCTTCGAGCCAGTGGGCGCGTGACCATCACCATCGAGAAACGCCTGCCGGTGCAGGGCGGCCTAGGGGCTGGTTCTGGAAACGCGGTGGCTACGCTTCTGGCGCTCGAACGCGCGCTGAAGAGACAGCTGCCGGGAGCGGAGAAGCTTCGTATTGCAGCCGAGGTCGGTTCGGATTTGCCGCTCTTTCTGGTGGGAGGGACGGTTCTGGGGGTGGGGCGCGGCGAAGAGGTTTATCCGCTGCCGGATTTGCCGCCTGTCTGCTGCGTTGTGGCCATCCCGGAGGTTGGGGTTTCGACGCCCAAAGCGTTTGCGGATTGGGATGCGATGATTAGTGGTCCGGCCAAAGACGCCGCCGAGCTGCGCTCGGCCCGGACGGACGAGGACGTCCGTCCCCCCGTGGATTGTGCAAAATTGACGCCTCCCTCCCCCTCCGATAGAATAGTTGAGTTTGGTCGCGCAGTTTCTGCGTGGCTGAGTGGTCAACCTTTATCCGGTGTCCCTGTGAGTAAAGGCAGGGGCCGGGCCGAGACCTCGCTTCTCGACCTTGTCCGTACCGGGATCGAAAACGACTTTGAACAGGTCGTCTTTCCTGAATATCCCGAATTGCGCGAGGTCAAGAGTGTGCTCGAACGGGCCGGGGCGTTTTACGCCTCGCTATCGGGCTCCGGTTCAGCGCTTTATGGGTTGTTCCGGTCGCGGGCGGCGGCCCAGAAGGCGGCGGCCAGGTTGCAGCGCGACGGCGTACCGGCGGTGGTCACCACTACTCTGACGCGACGGCAGTACTGGAAGAAGATTTCAGACTGAAGATTTTAGATTGCGGATTGGTGATTTGTGGTTCGAATCCCGGCATTTCAATCTACAATCTGAAATCGCAAATCTGCTATCAACTCTGGGCCGTCGACTAATGGTAGGTCAAGTGCCTTTGGAGCACTTTGTCTAGGTTCGAATCCTAGCGGCCCAGCCAGAAACCAGCTCTTAGCCATTAGCTTTTAGCTCTTAGCGGCATCGCGAGCCAGAGGCTGTGGATTCGAGCTAAAGGCTAAGAGCTAATCGCTAAAGGCTGACTCTATGGCTACTCTTGCGACAGCGACCGAAAAGAAGGCCCAGATGAACGCCGACGAGAAACCCGAGCGCAAGCCCCAGCGCAGCCGGGTGGACGACAAGTTCAAGATCTTCTGCGGCACGGCCAACGAACCGCTGTGCGACGAAGTGTGCGTGTTTCTCGGGCTGACGCGCGGCCAGGCGCAGGTCACGCGCTTCAGCGACGGCGAGGCTTACGTCCAGATTCAGGAGAACGTGCGGGGCGCGGATGTGTTCGTGCTGCAGCCCACCTGCCATCCGGTGGATGAGAACCTGATGGAACTGCTGTTGATGATCGATGCGCTGAAGCGGGCCTCGGCCCGGCGCATCACGTCGGTGATTCCGTATTTCGGCTATGCCCGGCAGGACCGCAAGGACAAGCCGCGGGTGCCGATTTCGTCCAAGCTGGTGGCCGATCTGCTGACCACGGCGGGCGCCGACCGGGCCTTGATCGTGGATTTGCATGCGCCGCAGTTGCAGGGATTTTTTAATATTCCGGTCGACCATCTGTTCGCGTCGCCGGTGCTGGTGGACTACTTCAAGCGGCTGAACTTGCCCAACTTGACCGTGGTTTCGCCCGACGCGGGCGGGGTGGAGCGGGCCCGGTTTTTTGCCAAGAAAATGGATTCCGCCCTGGCCATCGTTGATAAACGCCGCTCCGAGATGAACGTGGCCGAAGTCATGAACGTCATCGGCGACGTCAAAGGCCGCACTTGCCTGATCATCGACGACCTGATCGACACCGCGGGGACCCTGGTGAAGACCGCCGCGGCGCTGATGGAAAACGGGGCCAGCCAGGTTTATGCCTGCGCCTCGCACCCGGTGCTCTCGGGCCCGGCGGTCAAAAACATTTCGCAGTCCTGCATCACCGAGGTGGTCGTAACCAACACCATCCCGTTGAGTGAAGCTGCCCGGCAGGAACCGAAAATCAAGGTGCTAACCATCGCTGGTTTGATCGGACGCGCGATCCAGTCGATTCACGAAGAGACGTCGGTCAGCAGACTGTTCTTATAGGAAGCAAAATTTATGGCAACCGCAACTGAAAGCAACGTTCTAGAAGCGCAACCGCGGACCCCGGGCAACAAGAATGTGGCGCGCCGGGTGCGTATGGGCGGCAAGATTCCCGGCGTGCTCTACGGCGCCGGCAAAGATTCATTGACGGTGACGCTCGATCCGCGCCAGGTCACCCGCATTCTGAATTCCGCGACCGGCCACAACACCATTTTCGATCTCGCGGTCGAAGGCGGCGAACGCACCAAGGCCATGATCGTGGACTGGCAATATGAGCCCATCAAGAGCTCGCTGCTGCACATCGACCTGAAGCGCATCGCCATGGACCAGAAGCTCACGGTCAGCGTGCCCATCGTGCTCAAGGGAGAAGCTGCCGGAGTGAAGCAGCAGGGCGGCATCATGGAGCAGATCCTGCGCGAGGTGGAAGTCGAGTGCCTGCCTGGCGATATTCCCAGTGCGATCGAAGCCGATGTCAGCGAATTGGTGTTCGGCAAGGTTCTGCGGGTCTCCGACCTGACGCACGACGAAAAGAAGATCCATTTCGTCACCGACGCCAACCAGCCCGTGGCCCACATCACCACGGTGAAGGAAGAAGTGGTGGCCACTCCGGAAGCAGTTGCGGCCGAAGCCGGCGCCGCCCCGGCCGAGCCCGAAGTCATCAAGAAGGGCAAGCAGGAAGTCGAAGGCGAAGAGGGCGCAGAAGCTGCCGAGAAGCCGGAGAAGCCCGAGAAGGAAAAGAAAGAGAAGAAGTAGGCAAAGTCCGTGTAGGGACGGGCGCCCTCGCCCGTCCAGTCGAGCGAAGCTCGACAGAGGTCTTGTGTTCGAGCCGGAAATCGTCGAGCTAGCGCTCGACCGGACAGCCGAGGGCGGCTGTCTCCACGTGGTCCGTTATGGTGCGGAGCGGATTGATCAGGCGTGAAACTGATTGTCGGGTTGGGCAATCCGGGAATTGAGTACCAGTTCACGCCGCACAATCTGGGCTTCCTCACCATCGACCGCATCGCCAACGATCGCGGCGTGGAAGTGAGAAATCGTCAGTGTCATGCGCTGACGGCCCGGACGGCCGTAAGCGACGAGCAGGTTCTGCTGGCCAAACCAGAGACCTTCATGAACCTGAGCGGCATGGCGGTTCGTGAACTGGTGGTCAAGCATGAAATCAGGCCGGAGACAGACCTGATCGTGATTTACGACGAGCTGGATTTGCCGCTGGGGACGATTCGCATCCGCCAGCGCGGCAGTTCGGCGGGGCACAATGGCATGAAGTCGATCATTGCGGCGCTGGGCACGCAGGAGTTTCTGCGCATCCGGCTGGGAGTTTCGCCGGAACGGAAGATTGCAGATGGCGTGAAGTTCGTGCTGACTCCATTTCGCAAGTCGCAGCTGAAGAAGGTGGGCGAAGTGCTGGACAACGCCGCCGAAGCGGTAAACGTGATTTTGACAGAAGGTCCGGCGGTCGCGATGAACCGCTTCAACCGGAAGGCAGAACATTGAAAACATTGAAAATCGAAGTGGCTGGGAAGATGGAGAGAGAATGAATCGCACTTATGAGTTGATGTTTATCGTCCGCCCCGACATGGTGGAGGAAGAGCAGGACAAACTGATTTCCACGCTGGAGACGGCGGTCACTTCGTCCGGCGGAAACGTAAAGAGCGTGGAGAAGATGGGGAAACGCCGCCTGGCCTACATGGTTCGCAGATTCCACGACGGCATCTACGTGCTGCTCACGGTGGAAGGCGGAGGCGGGCTGATCCACGAATTGGAGCGCCGCCTGCGCGTCACTGAACCGGTGATCAAGTTCATCACGGTGCGCATCGACGAGGAGCAAAAGCGTCTGGACAAGATCAAGGCGATCCGCGACGCAAAACGCAAGACCCCGCCGCCCGCGCCGGTTGCAGAAGCCGGCGGCGAAACGGCAGCGGTCACGGCGTAAAACCGTAGTTGGCCATTGGTCGTCGGTCGTTGGCGTACAGAACGAACCGACGCCATCAGCGCAGCCCGAGACTTAGCGGCCAAAGGCCAACGACCAAGGACCAACGACGATTTTTAAGGAGCATCATGGCTGAAGAAATTAGACCAACTGCAGCAAGTTCTGGTGGGGAACGTCCGGCGGGCGGGGATCGCCCATCTGGCGACCGGCCATCTGGCGACCGGCCATCGTTTGGCGATCGGGAACGGCGTCCTCCGCGTCCCGGTGGACCGGGCGGCGGCCGCGAAGGCGGGCGCAAATATTTTCGCCGCAAGAAGGTTTGCAAATTCTGCGTGGAGAAAATTGAGGCCATCAATTACAAAGACGTCCGGCTGCTGGCGCAGTTCGTGGCGGAGAGCGGCAAGATCGTCCCGCGGCGTCTGACCGGGGTGTGCACGCCGCACCAGCGGCGTCTGTCCCTGGCCATCAAGCAGGCGCGCAATATCGCGCTGCTGCCATTTGCCGGACGGGCTTCGTAAAGGATCTGGGCCACGGGTTCGCACGGATGCTTACGGATTTTTTTGTTCCTTGATCCGATCCGTGAAAATCGGTGTGAATCGGTGGCAAAAAGAATTTCTAAGGGAGTCATTTCATGGAAGTCATCCTGAAAGAAGATGTGCCCAAGCTGGGCTCGCGCGGTGACGTGGTGAAGGTCGCCGAGGGTTTTGGACGCAACTATCTGCTGCCGCACAAGCTCGCCATCGAAGCCTCGAAAGGCAACAAGGCCGTCATCGAACAGATGAAGGCGGCAGCCGTCCGGCGTTTCGCCAAGGAAAAGACCAGCGCGGAAGCCCTGGCCAAGCAGTTCGAAGGCGTGTCGGTTTCATTCACGCGGCGCTCCGGCGAACACGACCAGCTCTTTGGCTCAGTGACCTCAGGCGATATCGCGGATGCGCTGGCCAAGAAGGGCTTTGACGTGGACCGCCGCAAGATTCAGATCCATGAACCGCTCAAGACCGTGGGCGAATTTACCGTGCCGGTCAAGCTGCACAAGGATGTGACCACGCACCTGAAAGTGGTCATCGAGAAGGAAGCCACGGAATAGATACGCGTGCCGGAGCTTGGTCTGTAGCTTAAGGGACCATCTCCAGTTCCGGTTACACCCGCCGTCGGCGCAGGAAGTTGCGCCCGTGATTCATTGAAGTTGGTTTTCTTTGCGACCCTTCGCGCGCTTTGCGGTTAATCGGCTGTTGATCCTGGCGCAAACCGGCAAAAATGTAACCGCGAAAGTCGCGAAGCGCCGCCGCAAAGAACGCAAAGATTGCCTCCCGAGGCTCCTTGATGGGTTGGTTCTTCCTATTTTTCTTCGTCTCCGGGTTCTGCAGCATCCTTTACGAAATCGTCTGGCTCCGGCTGGCCATGGCGCAGTTCGGCGTTACCAGCGCTCTGGTCTCCATTGTGCTCTCCATGTTCATGGCCGGGCTCGGGTTGGGCTCGTGGGGGGCAGGTTACGCCATCCGGAAATACGGTGACCGGTTCCGCATTCCCGCGCTGCGGATTTATGCCTTCGCTGAACTGCTGATCGGAATATCCGCGCTGGTTGTGCCGGTTGAGCTTTGGGTGGGACGAAACCTGCTGGAGCGGGTTTCGATTACTTCCTCCTGGGCCTATTACCTTTTCTCCGGCGCCTGGGTCGCCCATTGGTTCCGTGGTGTGCTTGCATGGGGGCGACAATTCCGCTGGCCATGCAGGCCATCAAGCGGAGCTTCCAGCGGGAAGCCCACCGGTCCTTCAGTTTTCTTTACCTGGCGAATGTGCTGGGCGCCGTGGCGGGGGCGACCGTGCCGCTGTTTCTGATCGAGATGTACGGATTTCACGGCACGCTCAGAGCAGGCGCGATGCTGAATGGTCTGCTGTTTGTGTTGGCCATGGGCTTGACGCTGATTTCTCCAGCAGGACAAAGTCAGCCGTCGCCCGGAATTCCGATAGCTCCAGTCTCAGCCCAATTACCCACCGGCAACAAACCACTGGTCTTGCTGTTCCTCACCGGGCTCACCAGCATGGGCGCGGAAGTGGTCTGGATCCGTCAGTTCACCCCCTACCTCAGTACCGTGGTATATGCCTTCGCGGCTATTCTGGGCGTTTATTTGTCTGCAACTTTTGCCGGATCGCGAGTGTACCGTTACTGGAGCCGCAGCCACGATCTGGAAGGTGGATTGGTCTGGGGAACGCTCGGGTTCGTTTGCCTGCTGCCGTTGCTTACAACCAGCCCTCAATTCCTGGTCCCGAATTTCCATTCTTCGCTGCTGCGGCTGGTGCTTGGTATAGGCCCCTTTTCCGCCATTCTGGGATTCGTGACTCCGATGCTGGTGGATCGATGGTCGGGCGGCGATCCCGATCAGGCCGGCAAGGCTTACGCGGTCAACGTCGTGGGCTGTATTCTCGGGCCTCTGGTCGCGGGATTCATCCTGCTGCCCCTGATGAGCGAACGCTGGGTGCTTTTCGCATTCGCCGCCCCGTGGCTGATTATCGGCCTCGTGCCACGCTGGTCGGTGGGTCCGGAAAGAGCAGCAGCCCAGACTTTGCAGCGCAAACTTGCGTATGCCCTGGCGGCCCTGGCGCTGGCCGGAGTATTTACCCTCAGACCTTTCGAGGACCAATTTGCCCATTACCAGGTGCTGCGCGACAACACGGCGACCGTTATTGCCACCGGGGACTCGATGACCAAGCGCCTGTTGGTGAACGGAATCGGAATCACCTTCCTGACTCCCATGACTAAGATGATGGCGCACCTGCCGCTGGCCTTCCTCGACCACACTCCTCGGAATGCCCTAGTGGTGTGTTTCGGCATGGGCACGACCTATCGCTCGCTGATGTCGTGGGGCATCCAGACCACCGCTGTGGAGTTGGTGCCGAGCGTTCCCAAGCTATTCTCATACTACCATCCCGATGGCCCGGAGTTGTTAAGATCGCCGCTGTCCCGCGTGGTGGTGGACGACGGCCGGCGCTATCTGGAACGCACTCCGGAGACATACGACGTCATCACGATCGACCCGCCACCACCGGTAGAAGCGGCGGGAACAAGCATGCTTTATTCCAAGGAATTTTATTCGATCATAAGACGGCGCCTGTCGCCCGGCGGCATTCTGCAGCAATGGCTGCCCACCGGAGACGCGGTGGTTAAGGCCGCAGTGGCCCGAGCGCTGCAGGAATCTTTCCCTTACGTTCGCCTTTTTCATTCGTTGGATGGCAGAGGGTTTCACTTTCTGGCGAGCAATCAACCCATCGCCTTACGCACGCCGGGCGAGCTGGCGGCGCGCATGCCGGCATTAGCCGCGCAGGATTTGGTCGAATGGGGACCGGAGAGCACCCCGGAACGCCAGTTCGCTATCATCTTGAACCGCGAGTTATCGCTCGACCAGATGACCTCCGGATCCCCCGATGCCCCCGCCCTGCAGGATGACCGGCCGGAGAACGAATACTACGTCCTACGCCAGCATCTGTCCGAACCATGGCTATCTCGCCTAGGTGTACCCCACTAACCTCATGCACGGACAGGGCCAAACTCCTATAATTTGTGCTCACGGTTCTTTTGCTGCCACGTCCATAGCTATGCAACCGGGAAGAACGGCAAGGCACCCGGGCTAGTCGAGGACAACTAGACATGCCGGCCGATGCATGGGCAGTAAATCTAGCGGTTGGCGGGTGTTCGCATCCGGACGCGAGTCGCGGGGTGGAACGAAGCAACGGATCCCAGGACCCCCTCGCTCGGGGCCAAATGGCTGGGCACAGTTTAGGCCGTATCGATGACACGTTGCTGGTCCGCGAAGCGCAACGCGGCAACCGCGCTGCCTTTGAGGAACTGGTGCGCCACTACGACCAGGCCGTCCTCCGCCTGGCCATGCACCTGACCGGGTCGGAGCACGAAGCCCAGGACATTTATCAGGATGCCTTCCTGAAGGCCTACAAGAGCGTGGGCAACTTCCGCTTCGAATGCTCCTTCTACACCTGGATTTACCGCATCGTGACCAATCTTTGTCTCGATCACCTGCGGAAGAAGCAGGTGCGCAAGGAAGACGCCCCGGTCGGAGTGGATGCGCAGGGCGAAGCTTACGACGTCCTGTCCCAGGTTCCCGATGGCAGGGCGGGCGCCAACCCAGAGCGCGACCTGATGCGCCGCGAGCTGGGAACGCGGATCAACCATGCTCTGGACAAGCTCACGCCCCGCGAGCGCATGGTTTTTGAGCTGAAGCATTACCAGGGGCTGAAATTGAGGACGGTGGGCGAGATTTTGAATACCACGGAAGAAACGGCAAAAAATACCCTATTTCGGGCCACGCAGAAGTTGCGCGGCTCTCTGGCGGACATGCGATGAAGAGAGTTTGTGGAGGGATGGGCGTCTCGCCCGTCCAGCCCGCCCGCGGGGCGGCTGACAGAGCAGGTCAAAGGCAAGATCAAAGTCAAGATCAACGGCGACGGACAAGAGTGTCCGTCCCACACCTCCCCTGTGAAGGGGTGAAACTATGAAATGCGAATGGGTCCGCGAAAATATTCTGCTGCATATCTACAACGAGCTGCCGGACGACGCTCGTTACGAACTGGAGCAGCACGTGGCGCGCTGCACGGATTGCGCGGCCGAACTGAAAGCGGCCCGCCAGCTTCATGCCACGCTTTCCCAGTTCCCGGTGCAGGAGCCTTCTCCCAATCTGGTTACCGCTTCCCGCATGCGCCTGCAGGAGGCGCTCGAAACCACGGAACAGGGCGGCTTCTGGCAGCGCCTGGTGTTCGACCCGGGCGCCTGGCTTCGCCCCATCAAACTGGCTCCGGCACTGGCGGCCGCGATCTTTATTCTGGGTTTCGCCGGTGGAATCGGCGCTACCTATCAAATGATGAATGGCCGCAACCCAGTCGATCTCTCCGCTGCCAACGTTCCCACCGAATCGTCCATCACCGGCATCCAATCCATCTCGCAGGAGCCAGGGTCCTCCCAGATCAGCATTCGCTACAACACAGTTTCGACCCAGGAGGCGCAGGGGTCGCTGCAGGACCAGCGTATCCAGCAGTTGCTGCTGTTTGCCACGCGGAACAACTACAACTCGGGCGTGCGCATGGATTCGGTCGACCTGCTGACCCAGACGCCGAACGATACCCGGGTGCGCGAGGCGCTGTTGTACGCCTTGCGCTATGACTCGAATCCCGGAGTGCGGCTGAAGGCGATCGAGGGACTGGGTTCTTACGTGAAGAACGACGTCCGCGTGCGCAATGCCGTGCTCGAGGCCCTGGTGAACGATTCCAATCCCGGGTTGCGGGCGCAGGCGCTGCATCTGCTCGAGCCGGTGCGCGCCGACAGCAGCGTGCGCGTGGTGCTCGAAAAGCTGGCGGAGAGCGATCAGAACCTTTACATCCGCACCCAGGCCCGGAATGTGCTTTCCCAGATGTCGGAGATCGACTAGGCAGGACCAAGATTGGAAGGTGACAAGTGAAACAATCCCACAAAATCGTAGCGGTGATGATATTGCTGCTGCCCCTGGCCGTGGCCCAGGAAGTGCGTCCGGACGAACACGTCCGCGTTTATCAGGAAAACGGCAAATGGTCGCGCCAGATCACCGGCTCGCTGGCGGCGGCGAAAAACCTGCGGGTGAAAGTGGATTCGGGCGTGGTGCGAGTGGTGGGCGGTCCGCAGCAGACCATCGACTACGTCATCAGCAATCATTCGTACGCGGCGTCCGAAGAGAAGGCCCGGCGCGAATTCGAGTCCTACAAAATCAGCGTTTCGGTGCGGGGAGACACCGCATGGGTGCTGGGCGAATGGCAGGGCAGCCGGCCGCGCCGGTCTTCGAGCGAATTCGTGATCAACATTCCGCGCAACACCGATCTGGTGAAAGTCGAAACTGAAGGAGGCGATCTGACCGCCACAGGCGTCAGCGGACGGGTCGAGGGTGAGACTGGTGGGGGCAGCATTCGTCTCGATGATATTGGAGGGGCGGTCAACGCCGAAACCGGCGGCGGCAGCATCGACGTAGGTACAGTCGGCGGAGAACTGGCGCTGCACACCGGCGGCGGAAGCATCAAGGTGGGTTCTGCGAAAGGAAAGATCAACGCCGAAACTGGCGGCGGCAGCGTGGTAGTTGTCGCCTGCGCGCAGGGTGCAGTGCTTGAAACCGGCGGAGGGAGCATCGAAGTGCAGCATTGCTCTGGACCGCTGAAAGTCACGACCGGGGGGGGCAGCATTGAATTGGGCGAGATTGCCGGCGCGGCGGAAATTGAAACCGGTGGAGGCAGTATCCGTCTGAGCTCAGCCACGGGAGCGGTGCGGGCCCAGACCGGCGGGGGCAGCATTACGCTCAATGGAGTGACTGCGGCCAAGGCCGAAACCGGGGCCGGCGGTATCGTGGCCAAATTTGTTTCCGGAGGCGACCGCACGGACTCGGTGCTGGAAACTTCCGCCGGGGACATTACGGTGTATCTGGCGCCTACGCTGAACATTACCATTCAGGCGTCCATCGACCTGGCGAACGGACATCGCATACGCTCCGATTTTTCCGAGATTCGAGTTACAACCGAAGGCGGCGAGTGGGGTCCGGGCACTGCGACCGCCGAAGGCAATCTGAACGGAGGCGGTCCGAAGCTGAAGGTGCGCACCACCACCGGAGACATCACCTTCCTGGCCAGCCGCTGAGTATGGGTTTGATGGAGGACGGGCGTCTCGCCCGTCCAGCCGGGCGGGGACGCCCGGCCTCCACCAGCCAGAAAAGAGGAACGAACATGCGTACATCCATCCTCGCCGTACTGATTTTGCCAATGTTCGCCGCAGTTGCGAGCGGCGGCCAGCTATGTTCACAAGAACCCTTCAGCGAGGCTTTCGGCTACTCCAGCGAGGACTTCGGCGGCGGCTCGTATCTCGGGGTTGATACTCGCGACGTTACGCCGGACCGCCTGGCCGATCTGAAGCTGAAGGAAGAGCATGGCGTTGAAGTCACCCTGGTCGATCAGGACGCTCCCGCCGGCAAAGCCGGAATCAAGGAGCACGACGTGATTCTCAGCATCAACGGCAGCCAGGTGGAGAGCGTGGAGCAGTTGCGCCGCATGATTCGTGAAATTCCTCCGGGACGTCTGGTGACCCTCGGAATCAGCCGCGACGGCCAGCCCCTGACCCTCAAGACGCAACTGGCGGACCGCAAAAAGACTTTTGCCATAGGCGGTTCGGGTAAGTCATTCAGCTTCGCGATGCCGGCCATACCTGCCATGCCTGCCATGCCCGCCATGCCGGCAATGCCGGCTGCTCCTTTTGCCCCAGAGATGGACATGCCGGTTTCTATCGTCGTAGTGCATTCCTCAGCGCGCAGCGGGTTGATGGTGGAAAACCTGACTCCCCAGCTGGGAGACTTCTTCGGCGCGAAAAACGGCAAGGGAGTGCTGGTGCGGTCGGTGGAGAAAGGCAGCCGCGCCGAGCAAGCCGGGTTCCGGGCCGGCGACGTGATTGTGAAAGTCAACGGGGAATCGATCAGCGACAGCGGCGACTTCACTCATGCCATGCACGGCCGCAAGAGCAGCGCAGTAACGGTCAGCATCATTCGGGAAAAGAAGGAACAAAACCTTACCTTGACCGTGCCCGAACGCAACCAGTCGAAGATCCTCGATACCGACGAAACCCTCGAGGTGCCTGACGCCGACGCTGAAACGGTAATCGACCTGAGCGACGTGAGATCCGAGATGGCGCGCGTGAAGCCGGAAATCGAGCGCGCGGTCCGTGAAGTCCGGAGGGTCAGGCCAGAGATTGAGGAAGCCACGCAGGAGTTACGCGAGCACCAGGAAGAGCTGAAGCAAGAGATGCGCCAGGTGGAGCGCGAGCTCAAAGACCGGGAACAGGAAATACAACAGCAAGAGAACCAGAAGGTCGTTCCCTGGCAGCCGCAGGCGGATATTTAGACTTATTCGGTAGCCGGCAGTTTAGATTTCCGCTTCTCATGATGGGGTCATCCCGAGCGGGCGAAGCATCTAGCGCGCAGCGCACATGCATGTGGAGGAACTGGCGCCCCGTCCGTCATGCACGGGCCATTGCCTGACGGGCGAGGACGCCCGTCCTCCATTCCTAGAGCGAAAATCGACGCCCTGGCCGTAAGCAACGTGCGACCTCGGGGCTATTTGTCTCCGTAGTATCCGTCGCGGGCCTGGACGATGAGATCTTTCCCGGACGCGGTAACCTGGATTTTGTGATATCCGGGCTCCACGGGATTGGGTGTGTAGCCCAGGCTGTATTGATTGCGCAACTCTTCCTGAATCTGAGAATAGATCTGGTTGACCGGTTCCTTCTTGGAGACCTCAAACATACGTCCGCCGGTCTCCCTGGAGATGCGCTCCAGGATCTTCTTGCCGTCGGCGTGTTCTTCCGGGTAGCGCCGCCCGCCGCGCCCTCCCGGTCCTCCCATGCCGCCGCGGCCCATGCCGGGCACTCCCATTCCAGGGATACTGATGCCAGTCCTGCCGAATCCCCCGCCGTTTCCGTAGGCTTCGTCATCCTTGAACAGAATGGAATAGACGATGGTGTTGGCCCGCTGGGCCGACTCAATCGCCGCCTCAAGACTTTCCTTGCTGCCCATGTCGACGCCGTCCGAGAGCACGATCAGGGCTTTACGGCCGGGCTGCTTCTTCATCAGCTCGTCCGATGCCAGGAAGACGGCGTCATAGAGAAGAGTGCCGCCGCCATGATGGCCGGAACCACGTCCCCGGCCGGATCCGGGGTCGTTGCTTCCTCCTCCGCCTCCGCCGCCACCGGTGCGGGTGAATTGCGGAGTCTGCAAAGACTCGAGCGCGGCCCGCAACTGTTCATGCGATGACGTAAGGTCTTGTGAGAGCTCCACCTCGCGATCGAAGTGGATGACGAAAGCTTTGTCCTTGTCTTCGCGCAGTACCTGGGCCAGAAAGCTCTCACTGGCGTCGCGTTCCTCGTTCAGCACCTGCCTTTGGCTCATGCTGGTGTCCACCAGCAGGCCGAGCGTGAGCGGGAGATCGGTTTCACGGGCGAAGTATTTCAAGGTTTGCGGGCGGCCGTCTTCCGTCAGGCTGAAATCATCCTTGGTCAGACCGTTCACGATCTTTCCATGCTTGTCCCGCACGGTGGCCAGTACGTTCACCACCTTGACCTGGACCGACATGGTGGTCACCGGCTGGTCGGCAGGGTTGGCGGCGGCCGCGGGACGGTTGTTCGCCTGGGCCTGGCCAGCGGACGGCGCCGACGCCGCGCCGAATGCCAGGACGGCGATCGCCGTCGAAGCCGCGAGACGGTTGAAGCTAATCTTCACTGGAGGGCCTTTTCCAAGAGACTGGCAGAATAGAACGCCGGATGCTCGACCTGCCGCGAAGCGATTCACTCCGCAGTGGTGAGAACGCCGGGACGCAGGAATTGGTTGTGAGCTGGATCGTAAAACTTTGTAAAGGCACTATACACCATGGGAATGGCGTCTTGAACTCAGCGGAGGATCTTCGAAATGGTGCACTATAGTGTCAGGCACCATGCGGTCGCTGGCTGGGTTGAATCATGAAAAAACAGATGCTGAAAGATCAAACGCTCTGAAAAAGGACGAGTCTTCAACATGAAAGACGCCTTGTCTGACATAGCGAAGTCTGAGGTGACAATGCCCATAGGCCCGCGTGTCGATGGTCCCCAGGCCAGACGCCCGGGACGGACGACGCTCTCAGGACGCGTGGCCGCGCTGGCGCCTCTCGATCCCGGTTCCCACGGCGATGCGCTTTATGAAGGAATAAGCGGCCTGGCCGGAGACCGGTTGTGGCGGTACCTGTTCGAAGGACCGTTTGCGGATCGCGCCGCCTTCGACCTCCACCTGCAACGCATTGCGGCTTCGGAAGATCCGCTGTTCTTCGCGATTTTGGACAAGGCTTCGGGAAGCGCCGTGGGATACGCCTCCTACCTGCGAATCGAGCCCACGCACCGCGTGATTGAAGTCGGCAACATCCTGTACACCCCGCGCCTGCAACAAACCACGTCGGCCACCGAAGCCATGTATCTGATGGCACGGCACGCCTTCGAAGACTTGGGGTACCGCCGCTACGAGTGGAAGTGCAATGCTCTCAACGCGCCTTCGCGACGGGCGGCTTTGCGCTTTGGTTTCACCTTCGAAGGGATTTTCCGGCAACACATGATCGTCAAGGGAAGAAATCGGGATACTGCATGGTTCTCCATGCTCGATTCCGAATGGCCGGCCCGAAAAGCTAATTTCGAGCGCTGGCTTGATCCATCAAATTTTGGCAAGGATGGACGGCAAAAAGTGGCGCTGAACCCCGGACCTCAGACCTCGGACCTCGGCTTCCCGAGTTGGACTAACGGACAGACTTGAAAGGCCTCGTCCCAATCACGGCCTGGCATCTGAGCTGCGAAGTCCGAAGTCTGAGGTCCGACGCCCGGGTCCGACGCCTGCCTCACGTACAACCTTTCCTGATCTCCTAATCTCAAAAGATTCTCGTTTTTCCGCGAAAGTCACAGCTCTGGAATGCATATAGTTCCGCAAAATTTTGTACACTTGTCGCGCCGAGGAATTTGGGCGGCGGTTTTGTGAATCTATATTTGAAGCGGTTGCGCCGCTGGGCGGGCGCTGCGGCTGGCAAATCAATGGAACTGGCCCTTAGAGATTATTCCCATGCCCTCCCTTATCTACATCACTCGAATTCGACCTTTTTCGGCGGAACTGGCCCGGGCTTTGGAATCATCGGGTTCGCACGTCAAATCTTTCGGACCCGGCGAGATCACGGCTGACGAATGCATACTGGTGATGACCTCAGAGGCCGTTCTCGCCGGCCTTCGGGTTTCCGGACTGGCGATGGGCCAGGGAAGAGCGGGCGCCCCAAGCCCGCCTTCTCAGGCCATACCTCCGCTTCCGGACATCCAGCGGCACTTCGGAGCGGATAATGCCGTATGGAACAGCATCAAGGCGGCCGAGTCAGGTGAATCCACCGTGGGGAAAACGGCAGCCGGCCCTGGGCCATTCTCTGCGGTCCCGGCGGCGGCGCGTGCGAATAACGATCTCGGCTTTGTCCCCAGCCAAACCGGGTTGCGCGTCCTCGCGACCGCACCGCAGACGGTAAGCCCAGCTTCGCAGGTTTTGCCTGCGGGGAGAGAAAAAGATCCAGCGAGCGATCGCAACCGAGGTGTGCCCCTCTTGCCCGCTCTATCCACCGGCAAAGCAGCCAGGGTGCCCGGTCAAATCTCCACCCTCTCTTTAAAGCGAACAGGTCTGGCCGACCGAATTCGCTCGGCGAACGGACAACGCCATAGGCGTTTCTGGCAGCCAGCGGCCGTGGCCGCGGTATTACTGGTTCTCGCCCTGGTCCTGCTGGAAGGGCGCGCTTCGATCCTTCCCTCGAAGGCCGAGGTGGCTGCGACCGAGTCCACGCCTCAGGCATCGATTCGTCCGGGAACCTCGAGCAGCCCGGCGAACCTGCCCGGGGCTCAGCTGCGCAAATCAGGCGATGACTACGTTGCGGAAGACTACACCACTCGTTTTGACCGTCAGGGGCATCCCCGGACAACCCTGCAACCTCCCGACCTCCGGCCCGGAGCTCAAAGCCGGTCGATACCGAAGAGGGTAGTCGTTGACTGACCAGGCTGAGATCTCGGTCTGAACCAACGGGTTCCATCTGCCAGTCGATTTGATGGCAGGATTACTAAGGTTCCGGGTTTACGACGGCCTTTTTCTCCAATTCCGGTTTTCCGACGAAGTGTATTTTAATCCGCAAATGTCTCATTTCAGGGGACAATCTGGCTGCGGGTCGCGATAGCGGCGGGAATGACTGGCGGCGAATGAGCTCTCCGGGGACAAGCGCTTCGATGGGTCGCGTGCTTCTGGTGTGCGACGATTCCGCTACCATCCAGCAGCTTGCCGAGGGGACGCAGCAACTGGCCATCGCGACTGAAGTTTGCGCTGACGTCGATGCGGCTCTCCGCCTGCTTAACCGCAAGAAATTCGAGGCGGTTATTGTTGACTTCGGGCTGGCGCAGGCCCAGGAAATGCTGGCCCAAATCCGCGTTTCGCCATCCAATCGCACGGCGGTAACCTTTGCGATTACAGATCCCGCGCTGCCGGCAAAGTTCGAAATCCAGCCAAACTTCCAGATTGAAAAACCTCTTTCCACGAGCTCGGTCGGGCGCACCTTGAAAGCCGCTTTTGGATTGATTGTGCGTGAGCGCCGGCGTTCGTTTCGGTGCCCGATCGAAATTCCGGCCGCAATCGAGTCCAACGGCCAGGAAATCAACTGCCAGGTGGTGAACATCAGTGAAGGCGGAATGGCCATTGCGGAATTGCCCTCGCTGAAGCCCGGAGCGCAGGTCAAAGTTCTGTTCACGCTGCCCGGCGAGCTGCTGCCCTTCAAGATTGAGTCCGAAGTTTGCTGGTACGACGAAAAAGGCCGCGCCGGGCTGCGTTCGCTGATGATTCCCTCGGAGCAGAAATCCCTGCTGCAGCAATGGCTGGCCGCCAAGTTGGAAGAAGACTTGCCGGAATCCGTGGCGCGACAGTTCCGGAAGGAATAGACATTCGCGGTCGGTTCGACTTCGCAAGCCCTTCGAAAGCCAGACTGGTTCAGGGTTTTCACCCGGTTTTGCCCGCTTTCATCGGGCCCCCGCGCGCCCGGGTTGACGTCTGTGCCTCGCATTACCGTGGGCACTTGTCCTTCGGGACAGGTAACCTTCCTCGCGGTTACATGGCCGGCAGCGGCCGTCTGGCGGGCACTTCGTAACTTGTCCCTTCAAACCGGTCAAACTAGTCTCATTACTATGTGGCCACACTCTCTGCTGTTCTCCTCCGATGAGGAGGCCTCACGCGCCCTGAGTCGTGCTTTCAGAGATCTCGAATTTGAAGTTGAGACTTGTCCGGAAATCTTCAGTGCGGTGGAAAAAATCACCGGCCGTAGTTTCGACGTAGTCGTCTCTGACTGGAACGAAGGCCTGGAAGCCGTTTTCCTGCTGAAGACGGTCCGCGAACTGAAGGCCAACCACTCCGCCTTTACGCTGGCGATTGCCGATGCTGAAGGCGCCGCCGCCGCTCGGGAAGCTGGCGCCGACCTGGTCTTGAGCCGGCCGTTGGTTCCGGATGAGATCAAGTATGCGCTGCTGACCTGCGATTCATTTCTTCTCCAAATGAAGTCATGGCTGCCCCGGATGGGCCCGTCCCCGGCGGACGCGACGGCGGCGCAGGCGGTGGCCAAGCCAAAAAGCAATGCGATTGAAAACCAGAGTTCAGGAAACCAGAGTTCAGTGAACGAGGATTGGGAAAACAGAGCTTTCGCTTCGTTGCCCCGCCTTCGTGCCTGGCCCTCCCCTCCTCCCCCCCGCCGCGTGGAATCCGCTTCGCCCGTGGTTGCCGCCGAATCGATTTTTGACGATGACCTGCTGTATCGATCGCGGGTGCAGACCCTGTTCCATACTCCCGAGCCCAGCTTTTCCGCATCTGCGACGCTAAAGAAAAAAAGGCGGAGCCGCGCCCTGCCCGGGCTGGCGATCGCGGTCGCCTTTCTTTCCGTGGGCTATGTATCTAGCGAGCCGCTAAGGGGACAGGGTGCGACGAACTCGGTAGTCCAGATATGCGGGCGGGTGTTGCAGAGAACCGAAGGGTGGCTGCGCCGGCCCAACGGGGACGGAACTCCCGCGTCCGCCCTCCAGGTGGCCCAGGATGACGGCCCGAGGTTTGCGCGTCCCGGACGGGCGGTTTCGCGGATCACAATCACTCCGGTAAGGGATCCATTTCAAAAAGAGGCTGGCGCCGCCACGGCGGAGCCCATGCCGGCGGATCGCTCCGAAGCTCAGAGCCCAAGCCCGCAAGCGGCAGCAGAGGCCAACGCGGTCCGAATCCCGGAGAGCCTGAAGATGCAAGTGCAGAGCGCCAGCATGCGCAGCGTGGCGGAACGGATTACGCCCTCGCTGCTTGCTGCCCTCGAGCCCGTGGCGCTCTCCGAAGACCTTTCCCGGCGCTTGCTGCTGCAGAAGGTTCTGCCCAACTATCCCGAACAGGCGGTCAAGGCGCGCTTGCAGGGGCCGGTCGTGCTCCAGGCGTGGATCGGCCGGGACGGCAGTATTCAGGACCTCAAGCTGGTGCGCGGCTCATTGCTCCTCGGCCAGGCTGCGTATCGGGCGGTGAAGCAATGGCGCTACCAGCCCTACCTGGTCAACGGCCGGGCCGTGGAGGCGGAGACCTTCGTGACCGTTGATTTCAGATTGCCATAGCACGCCAGCCGCAAGGACCCAAGAATCAGCGGCGGATTTGCACGGGTCTTCACGGATCAAGATCTTTTTCTCGCTCTATCCGTGAAATCCGTGTAGATTCGCGGCCGTTTTCGTTTGAACCTCCCTGATCAACCAGTTCACAACTTTTTACGTATTTTTACCCCTGATTGACACCGGCCATGCCCCACTTGACTATGTTGGTTGTGGGCCGACAGGATCCTGGCCCGGATCTGGAACCCTTAAGATGAAATCGAACCGGCGGAACGAGAAGACCCGATTGCTCCTGACCCTGGAGCTCGCGGTCATATTGCCCGCCGCGGCGCTCGTGCTCGTCAGCGCCTGGCACGTGTTGCACATTCAGCGCGACCGTGCCGTGGAAGCCGCCATCCAGCGCGACTTCAGTCAGGTGCTGGCGATTTCTGAAAAACAGATCAACCACAAAGCCTACGAACTGGTGGACGACGTAAGGGCCGACCTGCCCACGCCCAGCGAGGCGTGCGGGCCAAGCCTGGACAAGACCCTGGCCGCCTATCCCTACGCCGCGCACATTTTCATCTATTCCCCGGAAACCGGAATGGTATTTCGTTCTCAATCTGACCGGCTGGCCAAGGATGCCGGGTTTCGCGAAGAGGCCGACTACCTGAGCAAGATGTTTGAGCGGCTGGCTGAAGATGGACTTCAAGGACCTCACCGAGAAGCTGGAGCGCAACGAGAAAAAGGGGTCGCGTTATATCTTTGACGGTGAATGGGTGCCGCGAGGGGACAAGAAGGTCTATCAGTCTGACGCGCTGTTTTTGATTAAGGACCCGAAGACGGGAGCACTCGCGATCGGTGGCGTGGCGCTCGACTCCGACTATCTGCGCGACCATTTCTTTCCCGAGATGCTGGACGACGTGATTACCCGCAACGTGAGTGACGCCCCGACCGACAAGAACCACGCGGTCATGATGCTGCGGGGCAAATATGAATCGACGGCGCTGGCTCAATCCAGCGGCTGGGATGGCGGCGCGCCCGAAGAGGAGAGAAACCTGGAGGGCGCCTTTCCGGGATTGACCCTGGCCATCAAGCTGCGGGGAACTACGCTGGCCGCCATCGGCGAGCGTTTCGCGCGCATCAGCTTCCTTACTTTGGCTGCACTCTCCCTGGTGCTGGCGGGCGGAATTGCGCTGACCTATCGCAACGTCACCAAGGAAATGGCGCTGGCGCGGCTGAAGTCCGATTTCGTTTCCAACGTTTCGCACGAGTTGCGCACGCCGCTTTCGCTGATCCGCCTGTACGCCGAGACCCTGGAGATGGGGCGGCTCACCAGCCCGGAAAAGTATCAGGAGTACTACCGCATTATCCGCAAAGAGAGCGAACGCCTGACCGCGCTGATCAACAACATTCTTGATTTTTCCCGCATCGAGGCGGGACGCAAGGAATACGACTTCCGCGAGACCGATATGAGCGAACTGGTGCACAACACGCTCGACTCTTATCGCTATCAGCTGGAGCAAAGCGGTTTCCAGTTTGAAGAAAAGATCGACGACGTGCCGCCCATGCGGGTGGACCGCGAAGCCATGGCGCGGTCGTTATTAAACCTGGTGAACAACGCGCTCAAGTATTCGCAGGACAGAAAGTACATCGGCGTGAACCTGTATCGCGACAACGGCTCGGTGAAGCTGGAAGTGGTGGACCAGGGCATCGGCATACCGCATCAGGAACAGCAGAAGATTTTTGAGAAGTTCTATCGCGTGGGGGACCCGCTGGTGCACAACACGAAAGGCAGCGGCCTGGGCCTTTCGCTGGTGCGCCACATCGTGCAGGCCCACGGAGGCGAAGTCTCGGTGGATAGCGCGCCCGGACAAGGCAGCAAATTCACCATTGTGTTGCCGGTCAAGCCGGCGCTGAACAACGGCACCGCAGCGATAGCCTAGCAAGAACCACGTAGGGACAGCCGCCCTCGGTTGTCCGGTCGAGCGCAGCTCGACAGTAACGACAAGGACTACGGATGACCAGAATCCTGATTGTCGAAGACGAACCCAACATGGTGGCGGGCTTGCGCGACAACTTCGAATTCGAGGGATACGACGTCATCACTGCCCCGGATGGCGTGGCTGGCCTGGAACGCGCGTTGAAAGAGGCCCCGGACCTGGTCATCCTCGACGTGATGATGCCGCGCATGAGCGGGCTCGACGTGTGCAAGCAGCTTAAGGCCAAGCGGCCGTCGGTGCCGATCATCATGCTTACGGCGCGCGGGCAGGAAGTGGACAAGGTGGTCGGGCTCGAACTGGGCGCGGATGACTACGTGACCAAGCCGTTCTCCATCCGCGAGCTGCTGGCCCGGGTCAAAGCGGTTCTGCGCCGCGCCAAGACGGTCCCCAAGGAACAAGAGCGGTATTCATTTGGCGAGGTCGAGGTCAATCTGAAGAGTTGCCAGGTTTCGCGCAGCGGTAAAGAGATGGATTTTTCGTCCAAGGAATTCGAGTTGCTGAAATATTTTCTGTGCCATCCCGGCGAGACCCTGAGCCGCGACCGGTTGCTTGAGGACGTGTGGGGCTATGACCGCTTCCCCACCACGCGCACCGTGGACGCGCACATTGTCCGCTTGCGTCAGAAAGTTGAACCGAAGCCGGAGGAGCCTCGCTTCATCCTCACCGTGCACGGGACGGGTTACAAGTTCGTTGGGTAAACCGATATGAGTGTGTCTGACAGCGGCAAAATTCGTTTGACGCCATACCTGGACCACCCGGCGCTGGGTCCGGTTAAGCAGGCTACCGGCACGCCCATCCGGGTGGATGATTCCGCGCTCATTCGCCAGGCCCAGCAGGGCGATACCGCCGCTTTCGAAGAACTGGTGCGGCAGTACGATCGCGCCGTGCTGCGGCTGGCCGTCCACCTCACCGGTTCTCCAGAGGATGGCCAGGACATTTATCAGGAAGCGTTTCTCCGGGCTTACATCAATCTGGCGCGCTTCCGTTTCGAGTGTTCGTTCTACACCTGGATCTATCGCATCGTGACCAACCTCTGCCTGGATCATTTGCGCAAGAAGAGTTCTCGCGGCCGGGACCTGAATACAACGATGTCGCCCGATGGCGAGCCGGAAGATCTGCTCGGCCGCATGCCCGATCACAGCCCGTCGGCCAGTCCGGAGCGAAGTTTCGCCGGGCGCGAGCTCCAGCAAACCATCGTGCGCGCCCTGGGCCGGCTCTCGCCCCGCGAACGTATGGTCTTCGAACTCAAGCACTACCACGGCATGAGGCTGCGCACGGTGGCCGGAATGCTGAACACAACCGAAGGCACCATCAAGAACACACTCTTCCGCGCCACCCACAAACTGCGCACGCAACTCGCTGAAGTGCGCTGACTTCCCCGTAACCCGCGGCCGAATGCCGCCCGACCCATGACTGCAATCACTGCGGTGCGTGTCTGGCGTCACTGCTTTTCGATGGTGTCGGGGCCTATCGTCGTGCCGATGATACTGGCTCGCCAAATACTCCGCTGCTAAAAACAGAGCAGCTTGCGGGCCTCCCATCAATCTGAGCGGTAAAGGAGAATTCCCATGTTTGCTCGTATTGTTGAATTCATCCCGAGGGCGGAAAAGAAACAGGAGTTGGTAAAGGTAATCCGGAATGAAGTGCTTCCCATCCTGAAGAAGCAGTCCGGATTCATGGAGCTCCTGCCCTTCTTCCCGGAGATCAAGAATGAAAAAGTGATCGCGGTGACCCTCTGGACGGAGAAAGTGAATGCGGAGCGCTATGGGCGCGAGGTCTTTCCCAAGGTCGAGGAGATCCTGAAGCCCTATCTGACCGCTCCCATCACCTACAAGCTGTACAACGTCGAGACCACCCTGTGTGAGCACTTCGTGCAAGCTCTGACTGCATAAGCGGCCACGAGCAGCTCCAGGGTAGCCGGAGCAGGAGTTACCCTGCTCCGGCTTTTGTTTGATTTGCTCCCAGCCGGTGCAGTCGGGTAGGGGTAGGGCGCGCGGGCTCAACCCTGTACGCAGGAGATCACCGATTGGCGTGATTGAGATCACAGCCAGGACCGGCCACGAGGTCGTATCTAGAGTATGACCTTTGGCATGCTCGTAAGGAGGAGCGAGATGCAAATCTCTCAGTCGCCTGCGCTCACCATGGACCCGCAACGTTACGACTTTGCGCGGAATCCCATGCTGGTGTATTGGGAAATGACCCAGGCATGTATGCTGGCATGCCGGCACTGTCGCGCCGAAGCTATGCCGACTCCACATCGGCTGGAACTAACCCCGATCGAGAGCCTGGGCCTGCTGTGCCAGATCGCCGCATTTGGCGATCCCTTGCCGCACCTGATCCTTACCGGAGGCGATCCACTCAGCCGCAAAGATCTATTCGGGGTGATCGATAATGCCCGGGCTTTGGGCCTGGAAGTTTCTATAACCCCGAGTGCCACCCCGGCCCTGACCGCAGAAGTGCTTGACCAGTTGCAGTCGCACGGCATCCAGAGCCTGGGCTTGAGCCTGGATGGCTCCTCTGCCGCCCGGCACGATGGTGTGCGTACTGTACCGGGATGTTTCGACCGGACGATCGACGTAGCCGCTGAGGCGGGACGCCTCGGCCTGCCCGTTCAAATCAATACCCTGGTGGCACAGGAAACCGCCGATGATTTGCCGGCCATTTACGAACTCCTGAAGACTTTTCCGGTAATGCGCTGGAGCTTGTTTTTCCTGATCTCGGTCGGCCGCGGCCGGTCATTGCAGGAGGTCTCGCCCGAGCACGCGGAAAAGATCATGAACTGGGTTCTCGACCTGGCGCCGCAAGCGCCGTTTGCCATTAAGACGACGGAAGCGCCCTCATATCGGCGCCTTGCCTTGAACCGGATGCACGCCTCCGGTAAGACCGCGCCGGAAATCAAGGGGAGTTCGATTTACCGGGGCTTCCAGATTCGCGACGGGCATGGAATCGTCTTCGTCTCCCACCAGGGAGACATTTATCCTTCGGGCTTTCTGCCTCTCAGCGCCGGCAATGTACGAAGCGATTCATTGGTGAATGTGTACCGGCACGCGCCCCTTTTTGAGGCTCTGCACTCGCCGCAATACTTCCGGGGTAAATGTGGAGAGTGTGAGTTCAACTGCGTTTGCGGCGGATCGCGCGCCCGGGCCTTTGCTCACATTGGGGATGCGCTGGGAAGCGATCCATTGTGTCTCTACCAACCGACCACCGTTTGAAACCGGACGTTGGCAGCGGGTACGTAACCACCGCGCCCGGATGTGCTCGAGAGATACGGGACGCGTCAGACCCTCTCTACAATTCGTCTTACTTTTTACTGTTTCCGAGCCCCAGAGGTTCGGGATCAAACGTCTGGTCCAAATAGATCCAGAGGACGCGTGCGAAGAGCGAGATGGTGGGAGCGAGAGGCAGGAACAGTACCACGGCCCAGACTACATCCTTGGTAATCCACCAGCCGGTGATGACCCATAACAATGCCGCGATTAGCACGATGATCGCAAGCGCCAGGCCGAAGCTGATGTACATGGCCCCCAGAAAATATCCTTCTTCCCGCTGAAACTTGAGGTCGCAGACCGAACAGCGCTGGCACATCCGGGGAAAACCCAAAAAGATAGAGTGCTGGAAGATTCCTCCCCGGCGACAGCGAGGACAGCGCTGGCGAAGAATGGCTCTCAGTGTCGACGATTTTGTCGAGCTCGTCATCGGGTAAATCAGTGTCGCTTCTGGAGACAGTGTATCCGCTATTGTTGCCTCTACTGGCGGAGATCCTGCCGAGCTTCGCTCGGCTGGACAGCCGGGGCGGCTGTCCTCACGTGGTTCGAGATGGAGGCGAGGGTTGGCTTTGGCTGCTGTTTTGGTTCGGGATGAAGCCTTCTATTTTTGCGGAGGAGCGTCGTCCGCGAGCACCACCTGCGCTTTCGGCGCCGCAGCGTGAGCCGCGCGGGCCTTGCGGGCAATCTCTCCCAACGATGGGTTCAATGGCGGCAACGCCTTGGGCGCCACCATGGGTGCAGGTCGCTCGGGCGAGCCGGTCCCGATAACAACCTCTGTTGTGGATGCCGCAGACTGGGTAACCGGTTCCTGCGCAACCACGGCGTGTTTGGGTTCCTGGGCGAATGCTGTAGTCAGCAGCACCACGCCGCCAATAAGTACCTTCAACAATAGCCTCATAAAATCCATCCCGGTGGAATCAGGGTTCCTTAGTTTTTGCTGGCTTGCTAGCCTCATTGAATGCAAGTTCGGGCCCGTTGCAGATGCGACGTATATACATGAAAAGAAAATAGATAAGTTACCGGCAGGGCCCGTCCGACGCGCACTGGGAAGATGTTTTCCACTGCTTTGTGGAACCGGCTTTCCCTCGGCTCCACTGGGGCGATCGGACGAACCCTCTAGAATATGTTCATGTCCTCCTTTCCTACTGCGTCCGCGGGGCCCTCACCGGTTGAGCCGCAACTGGTGCGCATTCCCCAAGGCTGGTTCGGGATGGGATCGGAGACCGGGCAGGACAATGAGCGTCCCGTCCATCGCGTGTGGGTGGATGAATTTCTTCTGGCTTCGTGCGCCGTCACGAACGCCGGCTACGCCCAGTTTGTGGGCGCCACGGGAAATCCACCCGCGCCGTTTTGCGAGAATCCCGAGTTCAACCAGCCCCAACAGCCGGTGGTCGCGGTTTCCTGGTTTGAAGCGGTCAAATATTGTGAATGGCTGAGCCGGAGCACCGGCCGGTGTTATCGCTTGCCGACCGAGGCCGAGTGGGAACGGGCAGCGCGCGGCGGCGCCGAAGGCGGGCTTTATCCCTGGGGAGACGATCCGCCGCAGTCCTTGCCCAACTACGAAAGCCGTTGGAAGCAAGGCCCCGAGCCGGTGGCGCAATACGCGTCCAACCCATTCGGTCTTTACGATATCTGCGAGAACGTGCACGAGTGGTGCAGCGACTGGTATCAGGCGGGCTATTACGCCGAATCGCCCCAGCGGAACCCAACCGGACCCGGTCACGGCAAACGCCGGGCATCGCGCGGCGGTTCCTGGCGCCATCACATCAAAGCCAGCCGGTGCGCGGCCCGCTCCAGCATCCCGCCCGAATTTCACTACGCCGATTACGGATTTCGCGTGGCCTGCAACCGCTAGACCGGTGGCTTATTGAACGCGTAGGGGCAGGCGTCCTCACCTTCTCGGCGGGCAAGGCCCGGCAGTTTGCTGCAATCCTGCCGATCGAAAGTCTATCCGCGGGCTCTCTCCGTTCCCGCCAGCCAGCGGAAGAACATATTGACCAGCGCGAGGACGATCGCTCCGATGAAAGCGGAACCGAACGTATCCACGTGGAAGCCGGGAACAACAGCGGAGGCCAGTTCAATCATCGCCGCATTGATGACCAGCCAGAATAGCCCCAGGGTTAGCAGGACGAGCGGGAAGGTAACAATTTTCAGAAACACGCCGAGAGTGGCGTTGACAAAGCCGATCACCAGCGCCGCGATCAACGCCGCCAGGGGCCCGCTGACGTGAAAGCCCGGCACCAGCCGGGCCACGATCCACACCGCCAGCGCGCTTAACGCCCAGTTGAGGAGATGTCTCATGGCACTCTCCGAAACGGTGACTATAGACTGCCTTCCGGCGGCGCGCAACTTGTGGGCCGCGTACCGTGGCCCCGTCTGAGCAGCCTGATGCATTCACCGCAAAGATCCCTCTACGACCTACGGACGTTCCTTCCGCCGGAACAGGGCAGCGCCGATGGCCCCTCCCAGTCCGGAGAAAATTACGAAAGCCAGCAAGGTTCCGACCAGGGCGCTGGTCAGCAGCAGGACGACGCCCTCCGGAGACTTGAAGAATTCCAGGGCCTGCTGGGCCTGCGGGTCGGGATTGCGGGCCGCAGTCTGGTCGACCACTTCGATCAGCTTGCCGCGGATCGTATCCCAGGCGTGAAACAGCACGGTGCCGATCGAGAGCAGGGCGGCGAAGATGCCGCCGCCCAGGATGCCGCTCACCATGCCCAGGCGAGCCCCCATTCCGGGCGTGACGTTGGCCACCGGCATACGACGACGGTAGAAGACCACCGCCAGGCTTCCGCCGATCAGCATGCCCAATCCAAAGCCGGCCAGAGGCGTCATCATGAGCACGGCTGCGATTAATCCGGCCAGGGCGGTGGCGGGCAAACCCTGCGACCATTCAATTCGTGTCGCTAGAGGTGAGTCGAAATAAGCCGGCAGAGACGAAAGCGCCCGATCCGGGGCCATTTCCGAGGAGGTAAGACTCTCCGGCACGGCAACCCGAATCTGCGGCGCACGACACTGCGGGCAGAAGGCGGTCCCTTGTTCGACAGCTGCGCCACACTGATGACAGGGATACTCCACTGAGCTTCAAGTTACAGCAGGGCGGTGAGGCGAGGCAAGAAAGCGGCAGGGATTTGAGAGTTCAGATTGGAGATTTCAGATTGAACACCCGCGTCGCCTAAAACACTGCACCGGCCGGGATCGAGGGTCACGCAACGGATCCTCAATCTGAGATCTGAGAACTGAAATCTAAAATCATCACGCAGAAATCATCAGTCTGAGTCTTTTCAGATTGTGTCCTTGCCGCCGTGAATCTGTACGTACACCAGGCCAAAATCCGATCCTTTGCCGTCATCGGCGGGTTTGATGGAGACGATATGCTGGTTCTGCTGGGTGCCCACTTTTAGTTCGACCGTCTTGCCGTTCTGGTCTGCTTCACACTTCAATTTCCTGGAGTCGCCGGAAGCGTCGCCGGCGTTCATGGTCGCGCCCGGGTGAAGATCGTTGGTATGGCACTCCAGCACGCTGCCATATTTTTTGAGCTGGTCCTTGTAATACGCGACGAGCTTCTCCGGCGGATCGTCGGACAAGTATTCGATGGCCACCACCTTGAGCCCGAACAGGCTGCTGGAGATATTGACGTGGGCGCTGTTGTCATGGTCGTTATCGCTTGCTTCCTTCCGGCGGGCGCCGGGGTAGACAGGGAGGCCGATGTCGCGGACGTCTACTCCTTGCGTGACGTGCAGTCCACCCACTGGAGTTTCGATGTCCACGTTTTTGTCTTTGCCCTCGCTGTCTTTCTTCACGTTAACGCTGCAGCCGGGCAGGGCGAGCACGGCGCCGAAAGCCAAGATCAAAGCCAGCTGTGAATTACGGTTTTGGAGCATGCGCATGTTGCGATCCTTCCTCTGCGATTTGGGCCGGGCGCTCGATGCCGGCGCCGCGGGGAGCGATATTGGGAATGCTGACCGGGAGGTGGCCGCGAAGGGCGATCTCGCCAAAAAGCGCTTTGACCGCGCTGATTTCCGAAATGCTGGCGTTGGAGAAAGTGCAAAGATAATTCTGTATTGCGGGAAAATCCTGGGCCAGGTATGGATTTCCCATGGCGAGGACTACGGTTTTCTGCGCCGCCCGGTCCAGGACCGCCTGCAGCAGTGTGCTGCTGGCGTCGTTGAGCGCAACCGAGTTGGTCAGACCGTTCGCGCTCTTCATGGCTTTACCGGCGGTGGGCACCACGTAGATTGCAGCAATCACGGCTTGAGCCTGGTCCACCGCGTTCATGATCCCCCCGGACATCGGGCCGGCGATGCGCGGATCCACGTAGATCACATTGGCATCCGGCACGCGAGCCTTGATCGCGCGCTCCAGCGAGCGTCCGGATTCAGTGCGCAAGTCTTCTGAGAGCACCAGCGTCACCACCCGGTTGCTCACTTCTTCCAAGTGTTGATACGGAAGTCCATCCTTCACAGTTCCCGATTGTTTCAGGGGCAGGAGTTTGCCGTTGTCCCGGACCAGGGTGACGGCGTCGTCGGCAATCTGCTGGCCCAGGGCCAGGTTCTCGGGCTTGCCCACGATTTCGGGTAGGTCATCTACATTCACCAGTCGAGCCTTGTCCAAACCCAGGGAAGCCTTTGCCTTCAATAGTTTGAGGACGGACGCGTCAAGCCGGGCGGTGGGGATTTCTCGGCTGCGAACGGCCTGGAGAACGGCTTTGTAGGAGGCATCGAGGTCGGCCGGAATGAGCAGCAAATCGCTGCCGGCTTTGAAAGCTTCCACCGCAGCGCGACCGATGTTGTTGGCGTAAAGACGGGTGAGGCCGGCCATGTCGAGGGCGTCGGTCACGACAATTCCCTGGAATCCCAGCTGGCGCTTGAGCAAATCGGTGACGATCGCCGGGGAAGTCGTGGCCACGCGATTGGGGTCGGGCTCAAGCGCTGGAACCGTGACGTGCGCCACCATGACAGAGTCGACCCCGGCGGCGATGGCTCTGCGAAACGGCGCCAGCTCCACGGCATTCAGGCGCGCCCGATCGCCCGTCACCTGGGCCAGGCTGAGATGCGAATCGGTTGCGGTGTCGCCGTGGCCGGGGAAATGCTTGGCCGTGGTCATCATTCCATTGGCGCGCGATCCCTTGATGTAGGCGGCTACGAGATCACCGACCTGTTGGGGATCTTCTCCGAAGGAGCGCGTGTTGATGATGGGGTTCGCGGGATTCGAGTTGACGTCGGCATCGGGAAAGAAATTCCAGTGCACGCCGATGGCGCGAGACTCCTGGGCGGTGATGCGGCCGAAGGCCTCCGCATATTCTGTTTTTCCGGCAGCTCCGAAAGCCATGGCGTGGGGGAACATGGTCGCACCATGAAGGCGCATAGTGACGCCGCGCTCAAAATCGGCGGCCACGAGCAGCGGCAGTTTGGACTCCTGCTGCAGGCGATTCAGCAGTTCGGCGGCTTCGTAAGGCTGATTGCGGTAGAGGAACGGTGGGTCCCAGCGCACCGTCATGGCGAACGAGCCAATGTGATACTTGCGCATGGAGTCGCGCAGCTCGAGATACTCAGGGCTCTCGAGATTGAGGAACTCCGCCCGCACCCAGACCATGAAAAGCTGTCCGACTTTTTCTTCCAGGGAAAGCCTGTGGAGAGTTTTCTCCGCCCATTTTTCACCGTCGCGATCGAGGTGAATGGGCCCGGCGTGTTGATATTTTTCTTTGGCCAGGCCGGGCAGGCTGACGGATAAGAGCAGGAAGAAAACAGCCAGGGTGCGGATCATGAGAGGACGATAGCATGATGGCGAAGAGGTGTCAGCGGTCGGCACTGTCATCCTGAGCGCAGTGGCTGCTTCGCTTCGCGAAGCAGCTGCGAAGTCGAAGGACCCCTATCAGCTTTGACTCACTGGATAAGCGCAAAACCCATTGCTCCCGGCAGCGGTGGCAGGGTAGGGGTCCTTCGACTCACCCGCCTCTTCGCGAGCGAAGGGGCGGATTCGCTCAGGATGACTCCTGGTTTGAGAGGCGGTCGTTTGGCGGATTCAATTCTTGTCAACCCGCTGCCTGGCGAACTCTTCTACCCGCTGGCGCACATTGAGCACAGGTTTAGGCAGCGTGAACTGGCTGCCCGCTTCGAGGATGGGGACCAGTTTGTCGAATTCCGGCCCTGAGTGCGAGCCCGTGATTACGATGCGAATGGGATGGAACAATTCCTTCCCTTTTACGCCCGTCTCAGCTTTTACTTCGTTGACCAGCAGTTTGAAGCATTCGGAAGTGAGATTCCCGGCTTTCGCTGATTCATCTTCAAGTATCTTGACCGTGAATCTGGCGAGTACTGCCTCGGTGTTGGGCCAGGCTAGCACCTCGGCATTGTCCGGCGCGACCAGCGCGGCCTTGGCGTCGTAGTTGAAAATCAGCGATGCCCGCGCGGGCAGTTGGTCGAGGCGGTCGACGGAGGGGACTAATAATTCCGTGACCCGGGTGAGCCAGACTTGTAAGGCGTCTTCCAGGTGAATGAGGGGGGTGCTTTCCGCGCTCAACCACTTTGCATCTTTAAGCTCGATGTAGCCGGCCTGGGCGAGAAACCACGCGCCCAGCGCTACCAGGTTTCCCACCGGCCAGCTCTTGATGTAGTGCCGGTTCAGCCAGTACAGCTTTTCCATGTCGAACATGGCGGCCGCGGGGGTCACCCGCTCCAGCGAAAATTCTTTCTTCAATTCAGCGGGGCTGAAGAGTTCACGGGTGCCGCCGGTCGGCGCCCATCCCAGCAAGGCCAGGTAATTTGCCAGCGCCTCGGGCAGAACGCCCATGTCGCGGAAATTGGCAATCGAGGTTGCGCCGTGCCGTTTGGAGAGCCGTTCGCGGTCACTGCCCAGAATCGTTGAAAGGTGGGCAAACTCGGGCACGGGCCAGCCCAGGGCCTCGTACAGGGCAACCTGTTTCGGAGTATTCGAAAGATGATCGTCGCCGCGGATCACGTGCGTGATCTTCATCAGCGCGTCATCGATGACCACGACGTAGTTGTAAACCGGCATGCCGTTCGAGCGCAGGATGATGGGATCGCTCACCACTTCATTCGAAAACTCGACATCGCCGTGCACAATATCGTGAAAACGTATGGGATGCTCCGGAATTCTGAGCCGGATGGCGCAGGACTCTCCCGAAGTTCGCCGTTGACCGGCCTCCGCCGCATCGATGGCGCGGCATTTGCCGGAATAAATTGGCTGGCGATGCTCGGCCTGGGCCCGCTCGCGCTCCTTCTGCAACTCTTCTTCGGTGCAGAAACACAAGTAGGCCTTGCCCTGATCGACCAGGCGCTCGGCGTGCTCGCGGTAAATGTCCAGACGTTCGGACTGGCGATAGGGCGCATACGGTCCGCCCAGGTCCGGCCCTTCGTCCCAATCGAGGCCCAGCCATTTGAGGTCGGCGATCAGCTGATCTTCAAAGCGGGCCTCGCTGCGCTCGACGTCGGTGTCTTCGATGCGCAGCACCATGGTGCCACCCTTTTGCCGGGCGAAAAGCCAGTTGAACAATGCGGTCCGGGCGTTGCCGACGTGGAGATGCCCGGTTGGAGAAGGAGCAAAGCGAACCCGAACGGGAGAATCTGAAGTCACCAAAAGATGTTAGCAGACCACGGACACAGCCCAAACTCGTAGCGCCGGCGTCCCGCCGGCTGTCCTGAGGGCATCTTGCCCTCGGCTGTAGCGGCTCGCGATCTGGGCGATATAAAGCCCGCGGGCGAGGGCGCCCGCGCCACAATCTAGCCGAGCTGCGCTCGGCCTGGACGGGTCGGAGACCCGTCCCCACACGGTCCCGTCAGCGACGGCGCCATCCCTGAAGCTATTTTCGCGGCGCCATGTAGGTTCTGGTGATGCGGTCGTGCCAGCAGAGTCTGTCCTCGTCGAGGAAGCACCAGGCGTAGCCCAGGCCCAGGGACAACCCCGAAAGGACCGAGGTGAGCACGCGCCAGCGCCGAATCCGGAGCGGAACCGGGCTTCCGTCGAAGCGGTGCAGTTCAAGCCTGGCCAGCTTCAAACCCGGAGTCGTACCGCTGTAAACCAGCAGCAGAAATTGATACGCCGACCACAACAGGCCGATGAGGACAACTCCAGTTCCGGCTATCTTGCCGAGTGGCGGCAGCTCAGCGGTGATCCTGAAAAAGATGTAGGCAAAAGCTGCGAATGCAGAGATCACCAAAGCGGCGTCGACGGCCGAGGCGACCATGCGCCGTGACATGGGCGCGGACTGCAACGGGATCTCGAATCCAGGCCGCCTCTCGTTCGCCGGCGCTTCGACGGGCTCAATCAGAAGGCCGCCCAGGGCCGGTGGCGGAGGCGCCAGCTCAGGCGTGTCGATGATTCGGGGACGGTCCAGCACCGGTTCGGCCAGTTCGTCCAGCGCTCTGGGCGCCGGGTTATAGCTGGCAAACTCAATTACCTTGGCTGTGGCTTCGGTCTCGACGGCGGGCAATATCCGCGGATAGGTCTGCGGATATTGCTGAGAATATAGCTGAGCCTGGTTGGCCGGCTCGGCCAGGGTTATGCGGGGAGCAGAACTGGCCGGCACATAGTCCACGATTTCTCGCACGACGGGAGCGGGGAGTGGCGGCGGCTCGGCGGGAAGCGGCGCGCTGGGTTCGGTCTCAAACTTCAGCTGCAGCGAAGGATAGCGCGGCTCTCGCGTACGCCGGCGTGCCCGGTAATGGCTCAATCGGGCCGCCACCTCGCGCCGCCACGCATCAGGGTCTTCCGGTTGCTGGGCTGCGGCAGGCTCCGAAGGGGCGGGGATTTCCGAGGTTTCCGCAGGATCCGCACTGGGCTGGGGTGTACTGCCGGCCACTTCCCGTGCGTCTTCGACTACGAACTTGGGCGCGGCAAACCTCGCTGCCCTAGAGGCGAGCTCCGTCCGGGCGGAGGCTGGCTCGAGGCTGGCAGCAAATTGCTGTTCGCTGGCATCGTACGCTTCAGGATCAATCAGTCGGGCTGAAAGGTCTGGGTTCGCATCGCCGGGAACATCGGGTTCGAATCTTGGTCTCATGAAGGAGCGATCGGGTCCGGTGAACTTGCAGCGGCAAACCCACTGCATTCCGCTGAATTGCGCACCCGTCCGCGGAAAAAAACCAGCGCGAAAGCATTTTGCCGGGAAGCCCCGCGGCTTTGCCACTCGAGCCGAGCCGTGCTAACGTCACCTTATCCCTGCGTGGATTTCCTCGCCAGGGGCTTCGTCCGCTTGCGATGACATCCCGCACTCGATTCCTTATCACGGCGGCGTTGGTTTGTCATCTGCTACTCACTCCGTCCGTAGTTACCAGCCAGTTGCTTTTTGCTTCCGGACAGTCGGGCGACCAAACCTCGCTGCCGGCCGCGCCTTCGACAGTGCGAGAGCAGGACGTCACCATCCGCGCTCTGCAGCAGGAAAAGGACGGCGCGGTTTACAAGCTGCGCGGGCAGGCGGAGATCCACTATGGCACGTACATCCTGTATGCCGATTCAGTCGATTACAACTCCGACACGGGAGACTCGGTCGCTGACGGCCACGTGGTGCTCGACGGCGGTCCCAACGACGAGCATGTGCAAGCTACCCACGCCACCTACAACATCCGGACTGAATCCGGACGTTTCCAGCATGTGGTCGGAACGACCGGAATGCGATTGCGCGGCAAACGGATGGTCCTGACCACCGAGAATCCCTTCGCCTTCACCGGGGGAGTGGTGGAAAAGACTGGTCCCGACCATTACGTCGTCTACGACGGAACCATTACCACCTGCGAGTTGCCGCGTCCCAAGTGGCAGTTCAACGCGCACAAGATTGTGGTGGAGGTGGGCGGGAATGCCACCATTTACCACAGCACGTTCCGCATTCAAGGCGTGCCCGTGTTCTATTTTCCCTTCGCTACCCATCCGGTGGAACGAGAGCCGCGGCAGACCGGGATTCTCATTCCCAACGTCGGCAGTTCTTCCATCAAGGGAACGATCCTGGGAGACTCGATCTTCTGGGCGATTAATCGCAGCATGGACGTCACCGCCGGCGCCGAATATTTCACCCGGCGAGGTTGGGCGCCGCAGGTTACGTTTCGGGCCCAGCCCAGCGAAAAGTCCTATGTCTACCTGAACTATTTTGGGGTTTTCGACCGGGGCATCGGTCAGCCCCCAGTGGACCAGGGAGGTCACGAGGTCAATCTCAATGCAGAAGATACTTTCGGGCACTTCCGCGGCGTGGCCAGCATCGACTACTTGAGTTCGTTCGTGTTTCGGCTCGCCTTTAACGACGTCTTCAGCCAGGCGGTGAACTCGGAAGTGAAGTCGGAGGCCTTTCTCTCCAACGCTACGAACGGCTATTTCTACAACGCATCCACCCAGCGCTACCAGAACTTCGAGAGCACGACCCCGGGTGACGTGGTGACCATTCTGCACGCTCCCAGCTTCGAAGCTTCGAGCGTGGAGCATGCGATTGGGCGCTCGCCTTTTTACTGGTCGTATGACGCCGCGGCGGAAGGCCTGTCGCGGAGCGAGCCCTCGTTTCGAACCGCGCCGCTGGTGGGGCGTTTCGATTTGCGCCCCACGCTGTCTCTTCCCCTGGTGCTGCGCGGCTGGTCGGTGCGTCCGGAACTGGCCCTGCGCGAAACGTTTTACACCCAGCAACTGGTGCCCAGCAGCGGCGGAGTGGGAGTGGCGGAGAGCGACGTCATCAACCGCAAGGCGGTCGAGGGCTCGATCGAAATTCGCCCGCCCGCCCTGGAACGGGTCTACGGCCGCGAATTCTGGGGACGCAAATGGAAGCACGTCGTCGAGCCGCGCGCCACCTATCGCTATGTAACCGGGGTAGACAACTTCGCGCAGATCTTGCGCTTTGACGAACGCGATATCCTGAGCAACACCAGTGAAGTTGAATATGCGGTGGTGAATCGGCTCTATGCCAAGCGGACCTCGCAAAAGCCGGCGGATTGCGACGCCACCGGCATGGCTTCGCTGATCATCGGACGCCCGGCCGTCGCCAGCCCCATCCCATGGGAACGACCGCCGGAAAGAGCCGAAGTCCCCTGTACCCCTGAACCCCAGGTGCGGGAAGTCATCACCTGGGAACTGGCGCAGAAATACTTTCTCGATCCAACGTTCGGCGGGGCCCTGGTGCCCGGGCAGCGGAATGTATTTACCACGACCGCCGATTTCACCGGCATCGCGTTTCTCACGGAAGCGCGGCGATTGTCGCCCCTGATTTCGCGGCTCAAGTTCCAGGCCACCAACCGGACCGAAGCGGAGTGGGACATTGACTACGATTTCAAGCAAAGCCGGATCAACGCCAGCACCGCGTTCGTGAACTATCGTTTCGGTTCTTACACCATTGGCGGCGGAGATGCATACCTGCTGGCGCCCAGTTTCGCTCCCACACCCGCCGGGCAGCAGGCCTTTAATCAGTTCCGGATTCTCCTTGGTTACGGACAACCCAACAAGCGCGGATTCAGCGCAGCGACCAACCTGGGGTTCGACGCCAACCTGGGTTTTCTGCAGTACGCGGCGGTGCAGACCGCTTACAACTGGGACTGTTGCGGCTTGAGCGTAGAATACCGCCGCTTCGCCCTGGGTTCGGTGCGCAACGAAAATCAGTTCCGCTTCAATTTCGCGCTGGCCAACATCGGCTCCTTCGGAAATCTCCGCCGCCAGGAAAAGTTGTTCTGAAATGTGGGCGCGAGCGCCCGCGCTCGTGCGGGGGGCAGCACAAGCCCGGCGGGCCGACCAGGCAGGGTCTTCAGAATCGCCGAAAACGCCCATCAAAAAACAGTCATTGCCGCTGCCGCACGAGCGGGGCGCTCGCGCCCACATTTATTTTTACTGAACGTTTACCGTGACCGTGGCGGTGCTGCGTCCGAATTGGTTGGTGGCGTAGAGCGTGTAAGTAGTCGTTTGCGAAGGTTGCACCATCACGCTGGTGCCTCGTACCGCCCCTACCTGCGGCGAAACGATGACGTATGCAGCGTTGCTGACATTCCAGGACAAGGTCACGCTGCCTCCCGAACTAACGCTGGCTGGCGCCGCGGTAAAGCTGGCAATACTTGGAGCCGCGCCCTGCGGCAGGTTGGATGCGGTGTAGACCGGATTCATTTGTATCACTTCAAAAGCCGATGCCGGCACCTGCCCGAGGTTGTGCAGGTCGTCGTTGTCCCATCGACTGTCTGGCGCGCCGCTGATGTACATGGCGCTGCCGTTGTCGGCCATGATCAGGCCGTACTTCTTCATCGCGGACAGGATCACCTGCAGGTTGGTCGAAAATCCGGAGATGTTGTAGTTGGCTTTCAAGCGCAGCCGCATGCCCATGGGCGGAGCATTCGCGCTGGTCGAGTTCGATGCCCAATGTGTGGCCGGCAAGACCGCCGCCGCCCGGCTCTGCGGCAGAGTGAAGCGAATCGCGTGCTGAATCTGCCCGGCGGCAACCTCGTCGTAACGCACCAGGCCAGGAAAAATCGGCAGGCCCGCCGCATCCGCGGAGGTCCAGGTCCAGGGACGTTGTTCATTGCCCAGAAGGTCCCAGACCGCGGCCGAAGCGGCATTCCAACTCCCGTTGCCGTTGGGGAACGCACTGTACAGCTCGTAAAGGAAGCAATTGCTGTTATCGAGCACTAGCACGTGGCGATCGCCATTGCCCGGATTCGGGTCGCCCTCGATGGGGGCGTTGCCCGGCACCGGCATCGGCCCCGGATCGCTTTCCGAGCCATAGGCTGTGAAAGTGATGTTGACCGGCGTTTGTGATCCGCTCACGACCGAGTACGGAATCCCGATATTCGAACCCTGGTACTCTCCGGATCCAAAATCGGCGTGCATTCCGACGGTCGGGCCGATGAAGTTGATGATCGCGTCTGAGTTCGCATCTACGGGCGAGCCGGAAATATCCTGGTTCCAGAGGCTGTCGCTGCTAAAGGGACGGAACCCGTTGAGGCTGGCGCCCTGTCCCGCGTTCATCGCGCTGCAGGCGCTCTGGTTGCTGCCGCCCGATCCGCCAGATCCCCCACTCCCGCCCGAACTGCTGCCGCCGCTGCCGGATCCGTTCCCGCCGCCCGATGTCAGGCTGGAACCGGCTGCGCCGCCGCCACAATTCACGCAGGCCAGCGCCAATACCAGCGCTCCGGTGGCGGACAGGAATTTCTTCCAGGGAAAATTCATGCCTCTATTGTTTCAGGAAATAGCGGGCAAACCACGTGATGTCAGGTCATGTCAGGCGGATATTCGGGACATGTACTCTTAGTATCTGGCTGGGTAACCGGCTGGATGCCGCACTTGGCGCAGAAGTTGACTGCCCCAACCGGGGAACCACACTACGCGCAGAACGGCATGAATCCAGCTCCGATCCTCCCGTAGATCAGTGACTAGAGACTACAGGTGCCCGGCGATCTTGCTGGCCATCTTCTTGGCCGCGTCCGCGCTGACGCCAGATTCACGCAAGTCGATGTTCACCATCACGTCGCCCTTGCGCATCATGAGGGCCGAGTTCCCCGGCGCGAGGTAGGCCTCATCGCCCACGCCCTCCACTGTCGTGAAAGTGTCCATGCCCGAGATATGTTTCATGGCGCCGCGCGCCAGGCCCATGGTGATGCCGCCGCCCTGCCAGGTGTACTCAACATCGAAATGCTGCCCATTGGAACCGTAGGTGTACTCGCAAACTGAGGTGCCGCGCTGCTCCACCGACGACACCGTTTGGCCCATGGCATCCGAAGCCTCGCTGGTGGACAACATGGCGCAGGGCTGCCGCCGGCCGGTGTAGGGCCTGGCATTGGTGTGCATCGATTCCGAGAACTCGCGGGTCTTTTGCCGGACGCGGTAGGCGACATAAGCGCAGCTACCCGCCACCACCAGGATCAGGAACATGAAAAAAGCCAGGATCCCGATAATGATTTTTGTCGCGGTGTTACTGCCCTTGGCAGCCGGCGCCCCGGGCGTCGGCGACATGGGAGTTCCAGCCGGAGCGGCCTGCGCGGCGGGCTGGGTGGCGCCGCACTTGTTACAGAATCTGGCTCCGTCCGCCAGCGGGCTTCCACAACTTACACAGAATGTAGCCATTTATGTCCCCTCCATCAAAGGGCGAATGTTACGAAGCCGGGAAGCGCGCGTCAAGAGCATTCGGGAAGCGGTTTCCAGTTTCTGGTTGCCAATTCCTGGGTTCAGACGTCACAGACAAGCTTCTGTCTTTTGTTCTAGCTTTCTGCAGCTTGTTCGCTACCGATTGCGCCGCGAGCTTGCTAGGAGGGAAGAATGGGATGCTCATACCGGGACTTAATCGTCTGGCAAAAGGCAACGGCCATGGTGACTGAGATTTACCGTGCCACGCATGGTTTTCCCCGAGAAGAGATGTTCGGCCTGACCAGCCAGCTGAGACGATCAGCCGTGTCGGTCGCCAGTAATATTGCCGAGGGCCAGGGCAGATTGTCGAGAGGAGAGTTCCGGCAGTTTCTCGGGCAAGCGCGGGGCTCGCTGATCGAAATGGAAACCCAGCTTTTGATAGCAGAGAACTTAGGCTTTTTGAGCTCTAAAACGGTGGCAGGATTGATGGATTGCTCGGGAGAAATAAGCCGCCTTCTCCACGGGCTGCTCAAGTCCCTTCAACCGGCTGAAACTACTCCAAGAACCAGAAACTAGAAACCAGAAACCGGAAACTGCCCTAAATGCTAAACTAGGCCATCGGTATGGCTGAAAACGGACGTTCGCGAACATTTCTCTGGATCATGATCGGGGGAGGAGCCTTCTTCCTCTTTGTGCTGGCGGTATTTACGCTGGTCTATCTCTCCCTGCATGCCGGTGGGGATGAGACCTCGTTGCGCGCCAGTTTTGGGGACAAGATTGGCGTGGTCGAACTGGAAGGCGTCATCCTCGATCCCAGCACCGTGGTGCAGCAGATCAAGAAATTTGGCGACGACGATTCCATCAAAGCCATCATTATCCACGTGAATTCGCCGGGCGGCGGAGTGGCCGCGTCGGAAGAGATTTACCGCGAAGTCAAACGCGTCCGCGACGAAAAGAAGAAACGCATTGTGGCTTCGATCGAAACTGTCGGCGCCAGCGGCGCCTATTACGTTTCTTCGGCCACCAACAAGATCTATGCCGACAATGGCAGCGTGGTGGGATCGATCGGCGTCATCTCGGAGTGGGTCAATTACGGTGACCTCTTGCGCTGGGCCAAACTGAAGCCCGAGGTGCTGACCGTCGGCGAATACAAGAGCACTGGCGACCCCACGCGAGACATGACCCCCAAGGAACGCGCTTACCTGCAGGCGCTGATCGATAATATGTACGGCCAGTTTGTGCAAGCCGTAGCCGACGGGCGCCATGCCAAGGTGGAAGACATCAAGTCGCTCGCCGATGGCCGGGTCTGGACAGGAGAGCAGGCCCTCTCCATGCACATGATCGATCAGATTGCCGACTTTGAAGCTGCCGTGGATGACACCGCCAAGGCGGTCGGCATCACCGGCAAGCCCGTCCTGGTGCATCCCGACAAGGACCGCAAGACCGTGCTCGATCTGCTGTTCGGTGACATTTCCCCATGGCTGCCCACCCGGGAGAAGCTGCTGGACCAGCACACCGGGTTCTACTATCTCTGGAAGTAGGTCCGGCCAGCGGTTTGCCGGGACGTCTGAGAGAGAGTATCTGGCCTTCGGCTAGATCCGCAGTAAGCCGGCCCGGACAAGCCGTAAAAGCCTGCCCTGAGCGAAGTCGAACGGCGGCGCAAGAATGAAGCCCAGGGCGTAAGCCCTGGGTAAGCTCGAACATGATCAAGCTCCGAAGGAGCGAAAGAAAGGCAAGCCGCTACCGTTCAAAACCAATTCGCGCGGAAAAGCCGCTTGCATAAAACCCCTGAAATTTGAGAAGTTTATACAGGGTTGCAACGCCTAATAATGTCGCCATCCCGTATAATCCAGACGGACTGAGGAGCGTATGACAAAAGCCGATCTGATCGACGAAGTCTCCAAACTGGCGGAATTAACACGCAAAGACAGCGAAGTCATCGTCGAGACTATCTTTGACAGCATCGTGCGCTCGCTCCGCGTGGGCGACAAGATCGAGATCCGCGGCTTTGGCAGCTTCCGTACCCGCCAGCGCAAACCCCGCGTCGGTCGCAACCCAAAGACCGGCGAACGGGTCGAAGTCCCGGCCAAGAAAATTCCATTCTTCAAACCCAGCAAAGAGTTGAAAGATTTAGTCAACACCGGCGGCGGGCATGCTCCAGCGCCACCTGCACCGCCGGCACCCGCCCGCCCCGACCCGCGTAGGAGGCCGCACAGGTAGGGGCGGACGCCTCGTCCGCCCGGCCGAGCAAAGCTCGGCTACTTTCCATCCGAAACAATCTCAACAATCTCGCCTGAGAGCTTTGCTGTCCTTCACCTTCAGCCGTCCGACGGTCACCGGCAACCGAAATCGTCTGCGGTCCTGCGCTCCCCGGATTGAAATAAAGCACACCATCCTTTCACTTCTGACTTGGCCACATGTGTGTGTCCGCTTATCACGACACCAAATCCCGCAGCCTCAGGCTTCAGATCCAGATCGTTCAGATTATGAAGAATGTAGATCGACACTCCGCGAGACTTCGAGTACATTCGTGGCGGGAATTTTCCGCAGCCCAGCTGTCGCGGTCCACGTTGCCGCGAATCGCAGTGAGAGGAGCAATCTCAGCCAGCTTTATCAAGATGTCGGGATGACCGATGTCGCCAGCATGAATGATGTGGTCGGAGCCGCGCAGAGCGGCAAGAGCCTCGGATCGAAGCAGTCCATGGGTATCGGAAATAACGCCGATGTTCGCCACTGCCCCTACGTGGACCGTGACAATTTGGGAGGGCTTACAGACTGGCGCTCTTCTCCGCAATCAGCTTCTTGATCTTCGCCACGAACTTCGCCGCCGGCATGTCTTCGGTCTTTTCTTTGCCGCGGGTGCGGACGTTTACCTTGCCGGCCTCCGCTTCTTTATCGCCGACTACCAGCAGGAATGGCACCTTCTGCATGGCGTGCTCGCGGATCTTGGCATTCATCTTTTCGTTGCGCGAATCCACGTGCACGCGCACGCCAACTGCTTTCAGCTGATCAGCAACTTTGTTGGCATACTCGGCGTGGCGCTCGGAAATCGGGATCATCACCGCCTGCACCGGTGAGAGCCAGACCGGGAACGCACCCGCGTAGTGCTCAATCAGCACGCCGAAGAAGCGCTCGACCGAGCCGTACAGCGCCCGGTGCACCATCACCGGCTGCTTGCGCGATCCGTCCTCGGCGACGTATTCCAGGCCAAAACGTTGCGGCAGGTTGAAATCAAACTGCACCGTCGAAAGCTGCCACAGGCGCCCGATGGCATCCACCAGTTTGATGTCGATCTTTGGCCCGTAGAACGCGGCTTCTCCCGGGATGGTGGTGTATTCGATGTTGAGTTCCTTGAGGACTTTCTCCAGCGAATGCGTGGCCCCGTTCCACTGCTCGTCGCTGCCCACGAAATTTCTGCGATCGGCAGAATTCCAGGTGGAAAGCTCGGTCTGGAATTCGTCGAAGCCGAAGTCCTTGAGCACATCGCGGGCAAATTCGACGCAATCGGCGATCTCTTTTTCAACCTGCTCGGGCGTGCAGAAAATGTGGGCATCGTCCTGGGTGAAGCCGCGCACCCGCAGCAGGCCGTGCATGACGCCCGACCGCTCGTAGCGATACACCGTGCCCAACTCGCCCAGGCGCACCGGCAGGTCGCGATACGATTTCAGCGAATCCTTGTAAATCAGGATGTGGAACGGGCAGTTCATCGGCTTCAGGCGGTATTCGGCGTCGTCGAGCTCCATGACGTCGAACATATTGGACGCGTAGTAGCCTTCGTGCCCCGAGGTCTGCCACAACTGCCGCCGCGCCACGTGCGGGCGTGTACACCAGCGAGTAGCCGCGCTTCAGATACTGGTCGCGCATCCAGTCTTCCATCTCTTTGCGGATGATCCCGCCCTTGGGATGCCAGAAAATCAGCCCCGGCCCCGCCAGTTCCTGGATGGAAAACAGATCGAGCTGCTGCCCGATCACGCGATGGTCGCGCTTCTTGGCCTCTTCCTGCTTGTTAATAAAATCGTCGAGGTCTTTCTTCGAGAAAAACGACGTCCCATAAATGCGCTGCAGCTGCGGGTTCTTCTCATCGCCCAGCCAGTAAGCGCCGGCAATGTTCAGCAGCTTGAACGCCTTGATCTTCCCGGTCGAGGGAATGTGCGGGCCGCGGCAGAAATCGAGAAACTTGCCGGTCTTGTAGATCGAAATCCTTTCATCGGGCTTGGTGAACTGCTCGATGAAGTGGCACTTCATGAAGTCGCCTTCACCCTTGAACTTCGCCAGCCCCTCGTTGCGCGGCAGAAATTCGCGGGCATAGGGAATGTCCTGCTGCACCAGCTCCTGCATCTTCTTCTCGATCTTCTGCAGGTCCTCGGGCGTGAACGGCGTAGGACGATAGAAGTCGTAAAAGAATCCAGTGTCAGTTGGCGGCCCATGACCCAGCTTGGTCTCAGGAAATAGTTCCAGCACGGCCGCCGCCAGCAAATGTGCCGACGAATGCCGGTAGACCTCAAGCGCTTCGGGATCGCGATCAGTCAGCAGCCGAAGGTCGGTGTCTTTTTCGAGCGGCCGGGTAACGTCAATCAGATCGCCGTTAGTCTTGGCAACGAGAGTGGCATCGGCCAGACGCTGGCCGATCGATTTAGCGATATCGAGCGCGGTCGTCCCCTTGGGAACTTCTTTCACGCTTCCGTCAGGAAGCTTGACCTGGATGCTGTCTGCCATAGGTTAGGTTCGATGTGGAGTGTTTTCAGTTTATTGGAGGGTGCGGGGTGGGTCAAACCGGGGTGGCTTGGACAGCGATAGTCGCCAGGAGAGTTCCTACCCCCCCAATACCAGGACCGGGGTCGGTTCTGAGGCCGGGGCGGGACTCAAGGGCCTGATTACGACAGCAATCCCCAAGTGGTGTCTAATCTAGTGTTGGCTTCGCAAACCTAAGAGCGAGATCCGGGAGGTACACATGCAGCAGACTCCGCAAGTTGGCTGGGACCCAATCGCCATCGATTACCGCCCACCGCTAGCACTTAAACTCCTCGTCCTGTATCTACTGGTGGTCGTCGTGCTATCAATCGTGAAATCCGCAAGCATCCTGCGTATGCTTTGGTCTTTCGCTAGGGATTCTCGCCGACGGCAGAGAATGGGGGGCGAGTTCCTGCAGGTATGGGAAACTTGTTCAAACAAGGTCCAGTCAATCAAGCGATTTGTGTTCACCACGCTATTGTGGACCGTCCTCGTTGCTGCCCTGCTGTTGCGAAGCATTCTCATTCGGATTACTGAGCAAAAGGCTTTTTGGCCCGCGGCCGTCAGCGGCAGCTTAGCCGAGGTGACCACTGCGTTCACGCTCGGCATTCTCGTGTGTGCGGTGCTCTACGCCGCTTGCGCCTTGTACGAAGGAGCACTCCTGCGCGCTAGGAAATCATGGACCCGCTCTCGTGCAAATACGGACGATGGTCCGCATATGGCCTAAAGGGCCGGCTTGCTGTTGCAAGATTGCCGTTATACTCAGGTTCGCACCCTATCCACGATCCCTCCAATACCCCGGCTTGCGCCGACCATGAGCCAGGGCAAGACGACGATCTCAGAAGAGAAATCCTGGTACACGACGCTGAAGGGAAATTGTCGGAGGGTGTATTTTCTGAAAGCGGCGACGTAGATTGGCCAGCGCTCCGGCGATTCCCTGATTCTTCCTACCGCCTGCTCAAAAGCACTTTCAAAGTTAATCGCTGCAATCAGGCTGCGCTTTCGATACCAGGCCAGCGCGGTTAGGTATTCCTGTTCCGCTCGAGGATGAAACCGTAGCGGCTTACTTGTCATGCGGCAGCGTACGTCCCCTCTGCTGGACCTCTTCCCAAGAGATAGTTTTCACTTTGCCTGACTGAACCTCATGTTGGCGGCGCCCGACCTCTTGCTGCCAGGCTGCCTCGACATCCTGATCGACAGTCGCGTCCAAACTGGCGATCAAGTTGCCGGCCAGTTCCGCCCGTTCGTTCTCAGGCAGGGCCAGAGCCTTTTGCAGCAGTTCGTGGGCTTCTTGTGTCATACGTGACGATTATAACTCCGGCTGCAACTTGGTCTGTAACGGGCGCTTTCGAACGCCGTTTGCCTCCGCTGGATCGATCCCGATCCACCCCAAACAAAATCGCGCGTCCCGAGGACGCGCGACAAAGACCAATAACCACAGCCTTTCGAGCCAATGACCAGCGACTAACTTGTCTTGCTTTTCAGCACCTGAATCGCCTTGTGCAGCTGTTCGTCCTGCTGCGGAGGTTGCTTTTTCTCTTCGTCCGCCGGCGCGGCGTTGTCCTCATCGTCGGGCAGGGCTGCGTCGTCGTCGCTGTCCGCGATGATGATGTTGGGGGTTACCGCACTGTCTTGGATGGCTTTGCCGCTGGGCGAATAGTACTTGGCAACCGACAGGATCAGCGCCGAACCGTCGGGCAGCTGAATCGTCTTCTGGATCGAACCGTCACCAAAGGTTTTGTCGCCGATCACGTCTCCGCGTGCGTTCTCCAGCACCGCGGCGGCCACGATTTCGGCCGGACCAGCTGTGCCCTTGTTCACCAGCACCACCAGGGGAAGATTGGTGATGGCTTTCGAGGCGTCGGCATTGAACGCCTCGCGGGGATACTTCTGGCCTTGCAAATACGTGATGGTGCCGTGGTTCAGAAACAAGTTGGCAACCGCAATGCCTTCCGCCTCGTCGCCCTCGGCGCAATTGCGCAGATCGAGAATCAGCTTTTTGGCCCCGGACTTCTGCAACGCCCGGACCTTGGCGGCGACTTCCTGCGCCTTGCCCTTGTTGATGGCATCGACCTGGATGTAGCCGATACCGTCGTCCACGATCTTGTCGGTGACCGGCGGCATGGTGACGATATCGCGGGTAATGACCATCTTCTGCGGTTCAGCGCGGCGGGCCCGCACCACCGATACATTCAGGTTCGAGCCGGGCTGGCCCAGCAGCAGATTGTGGATTTCGGCGAGCGACATCTCGCGCGTGCTCTTGCCCTCGATGGCTTCGAAGATATCTCCGGCCTGGATGCCAGCCTTGTCCGCCGGACCGCCCGGGATCACCGCGATCACCGCGGCATAGCCAAAGCGCTTCGAGACTGCCGCCCCGATATCGCCCTTGGCGTCGGTCTGATTGGCTTTGTACTCTTTGAACTCGGCGGCGGTCAGGTAGCTGGAGTTTGAGTCCAGCGATTCAAGCAAGCCGTGCAGCGCGCCGTCGGTCACCAGCGGGATGTTGGGTTCTTCCACGTACTCGCTGCGCACCCGCGAGAGCACTTCGCTATAAACCTGTAATTGCCGGTAGGAGCCATCGTTGTTGGAGGCGCGGACGCCGTCCAATCCGCCGATATACATGAACAGCAGCACGGCAGCGGAAGAAACCACAATCGCGATCTTTGTCTTCGTGGACATCGGATTTATTCTTCTTTGAAAGAGAAATTATTCCCTGCAGCGTTACCCTGAATATTATATCTGCTTTGATGCCGGTTTCCCGCTCTTTGCTGCGAACCCGGATGATCGTCGGTAACCGGCAAGTTCGAGGCTTGGGCCTGTTGCCCCGCGAATATCGGCAGGCGCTCAGGCAAAAGGACTTACCAGCGATGCCATCCCCTGGAAACAGCGTCCTGCGCTCTACACCAAGACTGAGGACAAGACTTATGGAGCCGGCGCGCATTTAGCACACCCATTTGGTGTTATATTTCTCCCGCCTCGAAAGGGAGAATATGCGGTTTCGTCTGCTGTTGATCATCATGGTTACGGTTTCGTTCCTGGCGGGCGTCGTCCCCTGGGCGGGAGCGCAGTCGGGGGATTGGAAACAGTTGTTCGATGGCAAGGACCTGGTGGGATGGAAGCATGTTGGCCGCGGCGAAATGACGGTCGAAGATGGGCTGATCCGCACTCACGGCGGAATGGGACTGCTCTACTGGACGGGCGGCAAGCTGGGCGATTGCGTCATCCGCGTCGTATACAAGATGCGCGACGAGAACGACAACTCCGGAGTTTACATCCGGATCCCGATCGAGCCCCGCGAGGCTTGGATGCCGGTGCACTACGGATACGAAGTGCAGATTGACAACCAGCCGGAAAAATCCCAGGAAGATGAATATCACGTGACCGGCACGCTGTATTCGCTGACCAAGCCGCTGGCCCGTCCCGGCAAGCCCGGGCCGGAGTGGAACACCATGGAAATCACACTGGACGGCCCGCACACGACGGTGGTGGTCAACGGGGTGAAAGTGACGGAGTTTACCGAGGGCGATCCGGTGCCCGCCAAGAAATTCGAGTTCGAGCCGGAGCGCGGTCCGCGTCCGCAGGAAGGCTACATCGGCCTGCAGAATCACAGCGATAACGACGTCGTATTCTTCAAGGAAGTTGCGCTGAAGATGTTGAAGAAATAGCAGTCGCCGGTCGTCAGGACGGGCTGACGCCTGAAGACCGACGACGGAAGACTGATTGGAGGCTTCATGATCAGGAACCGTTTCTCGCGTCGTGAATTTATTGGACTCAGCGCGGCCGCGGCCGGCGCGTCCCTGGGGATGAAGACGGTATTTCTGGATCCCGACCCGCTCTGGGCGTTGCCCCAAACTGTGGCGCCCAGCGACCGAGTGCGCTTTGGCATGATCGGCATCGGCATGCAGGGCTCGGGACTGCTGACCAACTCCATCGAGTTGCCGGGAGTGGAATGCGTCGCGGCCTGCGATCTTTATGACGGCCGCCATACCCTGGCTAAAGAAATTGTCGGCCCCAATCTACCCACCACGCGGCGGTATCACGAATTGCTGGAGAACAAAGAGATCGATTGCATCGTGGCCGCGGTTCCCGACCACTGGCACAAGCAGGTGGTGGTCGATGCCGTCAGCGCGGGCAAGGACATCTACATTGAAAAACCCATGTCGCACACCGGCGCGGAAGGGGTCGAGATGGTGGCGGCAGCCAAAAAGAACGGGCGCATCGTGCAGGTGGGCTCGCAGCGGGTCAGTTCGGTGATTTGCGCCAAGGCCAAGGAACTGGTGGCGCAGGGCGTGCTCGGCGACCTGAACCTGGTCGAGGGTTCGCTCGGCCGCAACGATCCTACCGGAGCCTGGGAGTATCCCCCGCCGACCGATCTTTCCCCGCAGACGCTCGATTGGGATACATGGCAGGGAACCGTGCCCAAGCGTGACTTCGATCCCCTGGTCTTTGCGCGCTGGCGTTGCTGGAAGGAATATGGCACCGGCGTGGCGGGCGACCTTCTGGTCCACCTGGTGAGCGGAATGCAATTCGTGCTGGGCATCAACGAGGCGCCCAGACAGGCCATGGCCATGGGAGGGATCCTGCGCTGGAAGGATGGCCGGAACATGCCGGACGTGCACTGCGCACTGTTCAAATACGGCGAAATCCCGGTCTATATGCGGCTTAACTTGGGAGCCGAGAGTCCTGAAACGTATCGCTTTCAGGGCTCGAAAGGCATTCTGGAATTGACCGAGTACAGCCTCACCTACACTCCGCAGGCGGGCGTGGACACCGGCCCCAGCTATTATGCGTCGGGCTTTCCCCACGCTATGAGGGAAGAATATTTCAGGAAATGGCACCAGGAGCACGATGCCACGCCCGGCAAGGAACCGGCGATGGAAGGCACTACCTACCGCAGCGTTTCCTGGGATGAGGAAAAGCCGCATTTATGGAATTACTTCCAGGCGGTGAAGACGCGCAAGCCGGTGGTGGAGGACGCTGTGTTCGGCCATCATGCAGCCCTGGCCTGCCATATGGCGAACCAGTCGTACTTCCGGAAAAGCGCGGTGACCTGGGACGAGGACTCGAAGACGATTAAGAGTTAGAAGCGGACCTCAGACCTCGGACCTCGGGCGTCAGCCTTGTGGTCTGAAGGCTGGGGGCCGGCGTCCGATTTCACGCAGGGCTGCGACTACTCCATCCATTTCATTGTCTTGAAACAACCGGATCGCCGCGATTCCGGCGGCGCCAGCCTGCATGCAGGATTCTGCGTTTTCCAGCGTCACGCCGCCCAGAGCGAGCACCGGGATTTTTTCCTGGCAGGCTTCCCCCAGGGCGTCGAGACCCGTGGGGCGGGCACGCGCCTTTTCGAAGACTGGCCCGAAGACGGCAAAATCAGCGCCTGCTTGCGCGGCGCGAGCTACCTCCGCTTGGGTATGACAGGACGCGCCGATGGTCACATGGACGGAGGTACAGCGACTCCAAATCTTTCTTACTTCGGAAGCGGAAATGTCATTCGCGGGCAGATGCACGCCCTGGGCGCCGCAGGCCAATGCGACGTCTGTGCGATGGTTTATAAGAAAAGCAGTTTTCAGTTGCTGGTTCTTGGTTCCCAGTTGAGCATCGCGGGCCAGAGTTTCGAGTTCACGGGTGGAGAGGTCTTTCTCGCGTAACTGGATGTAGTCGATGCCGCAGCTGGCGGCCTGCGTAATCGCTTTGAGTAATCGAGAGCGGCGCGCACCCTCGTCCCCGGCGAACTGGGAACGGTCGGTAATGTAGTAAAGAAGCACGACTGGTTATGGGTTGGTTTTCGCAATGTCCGGCATGGCCTCCACGGGCGGTTTCGGCTGCTGGGGCCCGAGGTGATATTTGGTCAGGCCGTCGCGCAGAAACTCGAAGCCTTCCTCCGGTGAATCCGCCATGCGAAACAGGTCCAGGTCACCTGCCGAGATGGTGCCGGCATCGATCATGGCGTCGAAGTTGATCAGGCGCTTCCAGTACTCGCTGCCGTAAATTACCACCAGAATCTTTTTGGCCAGCTTTTGGGTCTGGGCCAGGGTCAGGATTTCAAAAAGCTCGTCCAGCGTGCCAAAGCCGCCGGGAAATATCACCAGGGCCTTGGACAGATATGCAAACCAGAATTTGCGCATGAAGAAGTAGTGAAACTGGAAATTGAGCGCCGGGGTGATGAACGGATTCGAACTTTGTTCGAAGGGCAGATTGATGTTGAGGCCAACCGTTTTCCCACCCGCCTCCTGGGCACCCCGGTTGGCGGCTTCCATGATGCCGGGGCCGCCTCCGGTGGTCACGACGAAACGCCGGCGGCGGGCCGGAATCTGGACGGACCATTGGGTGAGCAGGAAGGCGAGCCGGCGCGCGTCCTCGTAGTAGCGCGCCATATCCACCGCGGCCAGCGCCTTGCGCTCGGCCACGGGCTGGGCTCCCGGCCCTTTTTCGAGCTCAGTAAGATTCCGATTCGCGTCGGCGTGGCTTTGAAAACGGGCGGATCCGAAGAACACGACCGTGTCCTGGATCTGCTCGCGCCGAAAACGGGCGAGGGGCTCGGTGTACTCGGAGAGGATACGCAATATGCGCCCGTCCGGACTGTTCAGGAAGGCCGGATTTTCGTAGGCCAGGGGCGCAGACTTGAGTTTACTTTCACTCATGATGAGATTGTCTTTTCCTTACCGCTTCTTGTCGTCGTGGAAGTGAACGGCTTCCCAAAATCCGATCCAGATATCGAGCAGTCCCAGGCCGCTGCACAGGCCACGCACAAAACCGTTGGACACGAAAGCCCGCAATCCGGGAGAGCCCAGCAGGAAGAAGTTGTCCGTCCATTCCGGCCTCCAGGGCAGGATGACCAGAAGAACTCCCACGGTGGCGCAGAAGAAAACGAACACAAGTACCAGAGCGCGGTGCAGCCAGAGCTGAAAGCCGGTCTGAGGCAGGGACTCAGGAGGCAGTTTATCGATGGAAGACTCCGGGCTGGCGGTCACATCGCGCTCCCACGGGTCGTGCACGCGACCGGCCGGTGATCTCCGGAGCCTGCTCCCAAGCAAAGAAAGAAACCCATTTCGCCATTCTACGACTTCAGAGCTTTAATGCGCTCGGCGACATCCCGGTAGTCGATGTTGCTGCCGTATACCTCCATGAAATATCTCAGTGCCGAAGTTTTGTTTCCGGCGGCTTCGTAGGAGGAGGCCAGCTCATAGTTCAGGGCAGTGCGGGTCTCTTCGTCAATGCTGGGCAGTTTGAGGGCTCGTTCATACCAGCGGATGGCGGCCTCGGCCACGCCTTTGTCCAGGAAGCACTGGGCCAGCCAGGTGTAAGTCTGCATGAGTTGCGGGAAGTCGTGGCCGCGATCCACGGCCTGGCACACCTTCTGGAGTTCGCCGATGGCTTCATCGAGCAATCCCATTTCGCGGAAGGCCACGCCGAGGTTGTAATGGGTCTCGGGATCTTCCTGGGTGTTGGCGGAATCCTCTTCGAGTTCGTGCTTCAGCTCGCCGAACATGTCCGCCAGGTCCACGCTGGCGGCGTTCGCTTGCGGCGCTGCCGGCACGACTTCGCGAGCCAGCGTCCGTTTCTTGGTCGGCTGATACGTGAAAGTCGGCGACGGAGCTTCCATGGCCGGAGCAGGAGAAGGGGCCGGGGCAGGAGCTGCCGCCGCGGCCGCGGCATGTCCGGAGGTTGCTGCGAACGGTTCGCGCCCGGCGCGAGCTTGCACCTGAGGTGCGGGCGGCGCCGGCGGGGGCGGCGGCAAGAAGCCGTCACCCAGTGATGCTTCCAGGTCGGAGACAAACTCGCCCAATGCCCCGGCGGGAGCTGCCTCCGGCGTGGCCTCGGCGTACTCGGCTACCGTGGGCTCGGGCGCAGGCACAACCGGCCGGACCGGCAGCCTGAATGTTTCCGCCGGCGCCGGACTCGGGTCTGAAACGAATTCCCTCTCGGCCGCAGGCTTCGTTTTTGCGGCATACGGGATCTCGGTTTCCGGCGCGGACGGAACCTCGTCCGTTTCTTCGACGGAAACTTCTTCGGCCGCTGCGGCGGGCTTGGAGCCGACTTGCGCTTCGGCTGCTTCAATTTCCTGCAACACGGCAGCCAGTCGGGCCGCTCCCGGCTTCAGCTTTTCCAGCTTGGCGAAGACCACGCGAGCTTGATCGGCCATCGAATGTGCAAGATAGAAGCGAAGCTCTTCAACGGTTTCGGCGATGGTTTCGGCTGCGGCAGGTTCGGCTTCCGCCTCTGGAGCTGGGGCCTCCCCGGCGAACGACTCTGCTTTGGGTTCATCCGAGACCTGGCCATCCCATTCGGCCGAGATGTCAATTTCGCTTTCCGCCGAGGGCGCTGCCGCGTGAATCTCGAATTCGCCGGCCTCAGGCACCGTCGAGGCCGCGGCTTTGTGAAAGAAGAGTCCCGAGGTCGAAGGTTCGGGGATGGATGCGGGAGCGTCCGCTCCTTCAGCCGGCAAATGACCAAAGGCGGGCGTAGCGGTGGATGCGGGCGCAAAGGGCATCGCCGGCACGTCCAGGGCATCGCCCGCGATCACCGGCTTGGCGGATGTCCGTTCTTCGTACTTGCTCGCCAGATCGCTGTAGCGGCTGGCTTCGTCGGGATGTCCGGCATCGTGATAGAGCTGTTCCAGGTTGCGGCAGCAAACCGCGGCTTCGCCGAAGCGGCCTGCCCGGGTGTGCAGCGCGGCCAGGCGCTGGTTGAGCCGCAAGTCACGGGGAGCCTTGGGTAAGGCGGACATCAAAGGCCCCAGGGCCTTGGCCGGCATGTTGTAGGAAACGAACAATTCGGCGTCAGTTAACGCGGCCCGAACTGCCAGGGCAACGTCGTCCGGATAGCGCTGGTCGACGAACGGCGCCGTGGCCTCGAGTTCTTCCACCAGCACCGCGCCTTCTTCCGGAGTGATCAGTCGCGAGCCCGAGGCGGCGCCGCCCAGTTTGGCCAGAACCTGCTCGTAATTCCGAGTGTGTAGCTGGTTCTGCGGTTCCATTTGAGTAAGCTTCAGATAATAGTCGCGAGCTTTCTCAAGATCTCCCCCCTGCACACTGGCATGGGCGAGCAATTCGTAGAGTTCGGTGATGTGAGTGGTGTCGCCGGCCTTTTGCGAGAGATCAAGCAGGATCTCCAGGGCGGGAACATCCTCGCGCATGTGTCCGATCAGGGCATGCAGGCTTTCGAGGACCTTGCCTGAATCGGTGGCCACCAGGCGATCCGAATATTGCTGGTAAACCTGCAGGACTTCGGCGTAGTGTCCGGCGGCCGTGAGCGCGTCGGCGTAGCCCGTAATCGCGCCCGTGTCGTTGTGAACCGTGCACAATTTCGCTGCCAGGGTCCCCGCCTCGGGCAAGCGACCGCTTTGCAGATAGGCTTGCATGAGCGCACGCAGCCCGTCGGGATGGCTGTCGAGATCAGCCACTTTCTCGAGGTTCTGGATGGTGCCGGCCATGTCGCCGGAATCGAAGGCGTTGCGGCCTCGCAGCAGCAGGGCATGACTGTTGCTGGGATCCAGGGTGAGCATGCGGTTGAGGATTTCTTCCGCCGGCCCCAGTTGGCCGCGCGCCCGCAGGCTGTCGGCGGCGGCGGCGAAAAGCTGCCAGGCCTCCGTCTTCTTGTTGAGCCGGATATAGACCTCGGCCAGGCGAGTGCGCATGGCGACGTTTTCCGGATCCATCTCCAGCGTTTTCTGGAAAATCCGCACCGCCTGTTCCAGTTCGCCGGAGCGCAGAAATTCTTCCGCTACCTGCAGGTACTGCGCCCGCGCATCATTGAAAAGTCCCTGTTGAGTATAGAGTTCCGCCAGCCGAAGCACGCTCTCCAAGGTGGGCTTGAGCTTGGTGAGCTTCTTGTACATGGCAATGGCTTTGACCGTGAAGCCCTGGGTGGCGTAGGCGTCGCCGACACTCTTAAAGGATTCGACGGCCTTGTCGGCCTGGCCGAGTCGGGCATAGAGGTCGCCAATGGTGTTGGAGACGGTGAGTTCCTTGGGGTCGGCTTTGAGAACCTTTTCGTACTCAGCAATGGCATTGGGCAGCTTGCCCTGCTGGACGAACTTCTCCGCAGCACTGAGAGCCTTCTGTTTGTTGAAGCCAAAACCGAACGCCATAAGATTGCTGACTCCAGCTCCCGGTTTATTTCCCGCCAGAAAACATCTTCCGTGAGAAGGTTCACCGACGGGTTGGCCATCCGATCGGCCATGTCTGCCGATCATACGAGGGATGGTCTTTCGGACAAGGGTCATTGTAAGACGTGTTACCAATATTCGTATGGTTACTAAGGGTTACCGAAAGGGAGTGTACGACCGAGTTACGTCCGGAACCACGTCGGATGATGGAGGACGGGCGTCCTCGCCCGTCAGGAAGTGAACCTGGAGTCGCAGCGCATCATCAGAATGATGGGGTAAGCCGTTGTTCCGACGCTCCGATTCGGGAAACCGCCCAAGAAAACCTCTAAAGTGGACTGCCTCGCTTCAGTGCGTCGTGCTATCGCTTCTGGATGCAACGAAAATATGAATACCGCCGTAAACTGCCCCACTATCAGCCAGACTTCAAAGCCCTCTTTATAACGTTCTCCACGTACCATCGCTGGATTCTTCCGGAATCAGTGCGTCAGATCGTGATTGATACATGCCTTGCCGGGAACGCAAGAAAGTTCCGCCTGTATGCCGTGGCGGTGATGCCCGATCACGTGCATCAGGTGTTAGCACCCCAATATGACGCCAACGGTCCGGTAAGCATTGCGGAGATCATGCAAGCAATAAAAGGTGCATCGGCGCACAGGATCAACAAACTCCTGGGCCGAAAAGGAAGAGTCTGGGAAGAGGAATCATTTGACCGGGCTCTCCGTCAGGAAGAGAGCATTGACGATAAGGTCGACTACATATTGGGGAACCCGGTGGGAGCCGGGCTCGCTGGAAACCCGCTGGAATATCGTTGGCTTTGGCGGGAGACGGGAGACACGGCCGCTTGAGCTTTTCGCAGATAAGGGCCGGACGCCCGTCCTCCATTGAATGCAGGTTTCCTAGGGCGTCACTACTGCTGGCGGCTGGGTTCTTGTAAGATGGCGCCCAGCAGCATTCAGCGTCCCGGGGGGCACGCTGAGTTGGGGAAACCTCGCTTCATTAGCATTCGCCGCTTTCCTGCCAGGAAGTAAAGAACGTGATCGGACCCAGGTATTCTTTACCCCCTGCGGCAATGAGGGAGAACTATGGGCAGATGGCTGACATGGGTATCGCACGCGCGCCTTACTGGCTGGGCGTGTTCCCAGTGCGGTTGGACATTTCCCGTGCCCTCGATGCTGACCGATAAGGAAGCTAAAAGCGCTTATGACCGGCTGGCCGCCAGCAAGTTTCAGGAACACGATTGCGCCGCGCACGGCGAACCGGCGGTGCTGGCCGACTCGGAGAGTTTCGCGGCCCGCGCCCGCAAGCTGGTCACGCGCGGGTTCAAGCCGAAAGACGCAGCCCAGATTACTCTGCAGGAAATTACCTTCGAGAACCGCAACGATCCCAACGCCGCCAAGAAAGCTCAGGCCGATGCGGAAGACTTCCTTCGCCGGGTGAAAGACGGGCTGATTTGACCCTGGCGCCCCAGTACCTCACGGTTCGGATAACCGATTTCGATTATGGGCGGCGCTGGTGTTCTCTTATGACCTCAATCTCCGGCCAGTGTAAAACATCCCGGCAAGCGGGTGACAAATCATGACGTGGATCCGCACCATTCCGGTCTCCCAAGGGGACGAGAAGCTGCGCCAGGCCATGGAAGGCCAGAAGTCGCTTTATCCCAAGGAATACGCGACGCCGGTCCATCCCACGGAAGGCGGCGGAGCGATGATTACCGAGTCGCACAGCCTCATTCCCGACGCTCTCTACCACGCCTTCGCCACCTTCGGCGTGCTGATGTCTCCCGACCTGCCGCTTTCCAGGCGGCAGCACGAAATGATTACTACCGTGGTTTCAGTCACCAACCGGTGCGTTTATTGAATCGACTCCCACGCAGAGTTTCTGCGTCGCGTCACGTTGGATAAAGAACTGGTTGATGCGCTGGAGAAGGATTACACCACGGCTCCCGTCACTTCCCAGGAGCGAGTCATGTTGGACTACGTGGTGAAAATTACCAGGGATGCGACCAAAGTCTGGAAAGACGACCACGAACGCCTGCGCGCGGCCGGGTTCGACGATAAGGCCATCCTGCAGATTACCCTAATCGCCGCCTGGTTCAATTACATCAATCGCGTAGCCGACGCCCTGGGCGTGGGACGGGAGTAGCGGAGCACGATCAAGCCAGCTGCGAACAAAACCTCAAGTTGTCATCCTGAGCGGAGTGGCCACTGCGGGCAGCGAAGAGGGCACGGAGTCGAAGGACCCTATAGCCCACCCGGAACCGCACCGTTCGTGCCGGCGGTAGTGGTCGTTCGACTTCGCTCAGGATGACAGCGAAAGCGATAACATCCTAGGCATGGAGCGCCGCTCCGTTGTCGAATACCTTGCGAGCTTTCTGCGACGGGGGCGGGAGTGCGCCTACATCCAGCATCGCGGATACCGCGCTGAGCGCTGGAGCTACAGGCAAGTGGCCGAGACTGCGTTCCGGTTTGCCCGCGAACTGGAAAGGCGCGGCATCGGCAAGGGCGAGCGCGTCCTGCTGTGGGGCCCGAACTCGGCGGAGTGGGTGGCGGTGTTCTTTGGCTGCGCGCTGCGGGGCGCGATCGTGGTTCCGATCGACGAAGCCGGCGCCGCTGATTTCGCTCAGCGGGTGTATCAACAAGTGGAGGCAAAGTTGCTGGTGTGCTCGCGGGCGCATGTCCTGCCATTCATCCCGGTTCTGGCGCTGGAAGATTTACAGGAGATATTGTCGACCCACACAACTGCCCCTTATGATGCGGCGGCCATCGGCCCTGCGGATGTCCTCGAAATCGTTTTCACTTCCGGGACCACCGCCGAACCTAAAGGTGTCGTGATCACGCACGGCAACGTGCTGGGCAACACCGCGCCGCTGGAAACGGAAATCGACAGATACTTGAAGTATGAGCGCCTGGTTCATCCCGTGCGCTTCCTGAACCTGCTGCCGTTGAGCCACGTCTTTGGACAATTTCTGGGAATATTTCTGCCCCAACTGATGGGGGGCACGGTGATTTTCCAGGATGCGCTCAACCCCGGCGAAGTTATGCGCGCCATCCGGCGCGAGCGCGTGTCGGTGCTGGTGGCGGTGCCGCGCATGCTGCAAGCCCTGAAGGAGAAGATCGAGCGCGATCTCGAAGATGAGGGCGAGCTGGAAGCCTTCCGGCGGCGGTTTCAAGCGGCGGAAGGAAAGCATTTCCTCCACCGCTGGTGGATCTTCCGGCGGGTGCATCGCCAGTTTGGCTGGAAGTTCTGGGCATTCATTTCCGGCGGGGCCGCGCTCGACCCGGTAACCGAAGAGTTCTGGGGACGGCTGGGGTACGCCGCCATCCAGGGCTACGGCCTCACGGAAACGACGTCGATCGTCAGCGTGAATCATCCCTTTCGTTTGGGCAAGGGATCGATCGGGAAAGTTCTGGCGGGGCGTGAGGTGAAATTAGCTCCAGACGGCGAGATTTTGGTCCGTGGCAGCGCCGTTGCCGCGGGATATTGGACGGGACATGAACTGCAACCGATCGCGGCCGACGAAGGCTGGTACGGGACGGGAGATATCGGCGCGCTCGATGCCGCCGGTAATCTGTATTTCAGAGGGCGCAAGAAAGATCTGATTGTCACCCCCGCCGGCATGAATGTTTACCCCGAGGATCTTGAGGCCGCGCTGCGCCGGCAACCCGAAGTCAAGGACTGCGTGGTGATCGCGCTACCGCGAGATGGGAATGCCGAACCATGCGCCGTGCTGATCCTGCGCGCTGGCAGCGTCGGCCCGGAGCTGGTGGTGAGCCGCGCGAATGAAACTCTGGCGGAGTACCAGCGCATGCGGACCTGGTTTGTGTGGCCCGACGACGACTTCCCGCGTACCTCCACCCAAAAGCCGCGCACCCACGAAGTGCTGCAGGTTGTGCAGGCGGAGTTGGGAGCAACGCGGGGCAGGCAGGCGGGATCGCGTTCGTTAGCGGAACTCATAGCGCGCGTTAAAGGGGAAGCCGCCGGAGAATCGGGTCCAGAGTCCAATCTCGAAACTGATTTGAACTTGAGTTCGCTCGATCGCGTGGAACTGCTGGGCGCGCTCGAAGACCGGTATCAGGTGGATCTGAGCGAGACCCGATTCGCGGCCGTGAAGACGGTGGGCGATCTGGAGGGTATGCTGCATGGCAAGCTGCCGCCGCGGGTGCGCTATCACTATCCGGCGTGGGTGCAGCATTGGCCCACCACTTGGGTGCGGCTGATCATTCATTACCTGCTTCTGCGTCCGGCTGTATTTCTGCTGGGATGGCCACGCATTATCGGGCGTGAAAACCTGCGCGGGCTTCGCGGTCCGGCACTGGTGGTGTGCAATCACATTGACGATGTGGACGTCGGTCTTGTGCAGACCGCGCTGCCGGCCCGCTTCCGCCATCGGCTGGCGACGGCCACCGGAGGAGAAGCACTGGAGGCGCTGCGCACTCCGCCACCCGGTCGAAGTTTTTTTGGCCGAGCTTTTGACCGCCTGGAGTGGACCTTGGGAGTGTCCCTGCTCAACCTGTTTCCCTTGCCGCGTGAAGCTGGTTTCCGCGAGAGCTTTGCTTTTGCCGGAGAATCCGTGGACCGCGGCTACAGCATTCTGGTTTTTCCCGAAGGACGCCATACCACCGACGGCAACATTGGGCCGTTTCGCGCCGGCGTCGGACTCCTGGCAAACAACCTGGCTATACCGGTCGTCCCCATGCGGATTGATGGACTCTATGAACTGAAGAAGGCGAAGAGACGGTTTGCCCTGCCGGGAAAGATAAAAGTGAAAATCGGCGCGCCGCTCCGGTTTCCTCGGGACAGCGCGCCGGAGTGGATTGCGGCCGAGCTCTACCGGGCTGTGGAAAGTTTGTAGATACAAACATTCCACGGCACTTGTTTATTGATCTTGTTACCTTGGGGACAAACCCGCAGAACGCTCTCCGCATCCGAGTGTGAGCGTGTAGTATTTTTCCAAGGCTGCCGGGCTGCGCTCGGCCAGGACGGGTCAGGGACCCGTCCCCACACATGCGGTCTGTAACCAGAAATCTCAGGAGATCAGCAACCATGCATTTTGATATGAAGCAGTTATCCCGAGTAGCGACTGCGTTCGTTCTGGCCGCGGTTTTCGCACTTCCGCAGAACCTCCTGGCCGAAGGCGCCGCGCACCTGGTGAGCCCCTCTGACCTGCAGCACGCGGCGGTGCAGGCCTCAACCGTGCGGCAGCAGAACGCGGAGCGAGTCCGGCAATTCTTTTCCTCGGAAAAAGCCGAGAAGACGTTGCGATCGGCACACGTGAATCCCGAGCAGGTGAAGAACGCGGTCTCCACGCTGGACGACGCTGAGCTGGCGCAGCTGGCTTCGCGGGTGCAGAAAACGCAGGCCGATTTCGCCGCCGGCACGCTCAGTGATCGCGACCTGATCATTATTCTTGTGGCCATCGCCGCGCTCATCCTGATTATTGTTGCGGTCCGCTAAACCGGCCACCATGCTGGGTCGAAGTGTCAGGGTTGTTGTCGTCTTGCTTGTGCTCTGCGCGATGCTGTGGGCCGCGGACCGCCCCGGCGTCTGGCTTGACGTTCCTTTCGTGAAGCAGGAAAAAGACGGCTGTGGCGCGGCCAGCATTGCCATGGTGATGCAGTACTGGCAGGCGCAACGCGGCCAGCCGTCCCGCGGTACTTCTGACCCTTCCCAAATTCAGCGAGCGCTGTACTCGGCCAAAGCCCACGGCATCTATGCTTCCGCTATGGAGCGGTACTTTCAGGAGCAGGGCTTCCGCACGTTTACAATTCGCGGAGAGTGGGAAGATCTCAAACAACATCTGGACAAGGGCCGCCCTTTGATCGTGGCCCTGAAGCCGACGTCCGGCGCGGCTTTGCACTACGTCGTCGTGGCTGGCCTGGGGCCGGAGATGGTGATGGTGAACGATCCGGCCCAGCGCAAGCTGTTGCAAGAGGACCGTTCCAGCTTCGAACGGGAATGGAGCGCGGCTGGAAAATGGACCCTGCTGGCACTGCCTCAAACCCTGCCGCGCTGATCGCCGTCGTTCTTTTAGTATTTCTTTTGAGCTCTGCGACGGTTGCCGGCGCCCAAACATCGGATGCCCAGTTGATCGATCGCGCCAGCCGGCTTTCTGCCCAGCAACGCTGGCAGGAAGTTGTCGGCCTCGTCGAATCTGTGCCGCAGCCTTCGGCTAACCTCGATTTCTACTACGGCACGGCATTGGCACAGTTGGGACGCTGGGACGATGCCGGGCGGGCTTTCGCGGCCGGGGCCCGGCTCCTGCCGTCGCGACAAGCGCTTTCCCCTGGAACTGGCCGGAGTGGCATTCAAGCAGAAGCGGTATCCGGATGCAGTCCGTCACCTGCGCCGCGCCCTGCGCCTCGATCCCACGGATTCTTACGGCAACGACTTCCTCGGCACCGTCTATTTCCTGCAAGGAAACATCGAAGCCGCCCTCAAGTACTGGAACCGAGCGGGCAAGCCGCAGACTGTGGAGGTACGAAGCCAGCCCACGCCGCAGGTAAACGCCGCGTTGCTCGACCGCGCCCTGGCTTTCGCGCCGGCCAGCGTCTTGCGTCTGCCTGATCTGCTGACCACCGAGGTGCGCGTCATGGGCTGGAAATTTTCCCTCGCTACCAATTTGATTTGCAGGCCCGCGACGACGGCAAGTTCGACATTCTTTTCCGCAATCGCGAGCGCGACGGATGGGGCCAGGGCAAATTGGAGAAACTATTTCTGCTGCTGCGAGGCTTGCCGTTTCAGAGCGTTACTCCCGAGGTTTACAACCTGCGCGACCAGGCCATCAACTTCGTCTCCATGTATCGCTGGGATGCGGAGAAGCGGCGGGTTCGGGCAGAGCTGTCGGGTCCTTTCCAAGCGAACCCAAAATTTCGCTACGGACTGACGGCTGACTTGCGCGGCGAAAACTGGGACATCCGAAAGTCGTTTCAAGGGCCCGCGCCAGTTCTCGGAAGTTTTAACCTGCGGCGAGAGGCAGTGGCCGCGGAGTTCGCTGCGATGGAAAGCGGACGCTGGCGGTGGTCTGCCGGGGCCGAGGTTTCGCATCGCGATTTCCGCAGTGTGGTTCCGGGAACAGCGCTGGCTCCGGACTTGCTGGCCAAGGGCTACCAGCTCAAGCAAGTCACGCAGGTGGACGCCAAGCTCTGGCGTCTGCCGGAGCGAAGAATGACGCTTGACGCAGGAGCGTCTTCGCAGGCGGGCCGCATCTGGTCGCAGCCCTCGCATTCTTTCGAGAAGCTGCAAGCATCAATGCGCTTTCATTGGTTCCCGCAACCCCAAGGCGACGACTACGAAATACAGCACCAGCTCAGGGTTGGCAAGACGTTTGGAGACGTTCCGTTCGACGAGCTCTTCATCCTGGGTCTGGAGCGCGACAACGATCTCGAGATGCGCGGGCATGTCGGGACCCGGGACGGCAGAAAGGGCAGCGCCCCCCTGGGGCGTAATTATTTTCTGTCCAATTGGGAAGCGGACAAGAACGTGTATGGCAACGGCATCTTTACGGTCAAGCTGGGGCCGTTTCTCGATACTGGCAAAATTACCGATCCATCTGCGGGGCTGGGCTCGCAACAATGGCTCTGGGACCTGGGGGTCCAGATGAAAGTCCGCGTCTTCGGCGTTGGAGTTGCCTTTTCCTACGGTAAAGACCTGCGCTCGGGGAACAACGCTTTCTATGTCTCGATGCGGTAGAGGTGGTTCGTCAGTCTGGAATTTCTTGCGAGGTAAGGCGAATTCTGCGGGTGGAGCCGCGCTTTAGCGCTGCATGGAAGGTGTAGGGGCGGCTTCAGCCGCTGAGGTACCTCGGGGGCTAAAGCCCTGCGTCCGACGGCAGTTCTATGCAGGCCTGAAGGCCTGCTCCACCCTCGGGCACTTCCACCCTTGGGCACTTCCATCCCTAAGCCATGCACCGTCGGCACCTCCAACGGTCTGATGGCGTTATAATGAGGCGCCATGAAAATTACAAAATTATTTTCTGTCGCCATCGTAATGGTTCTCGCGTTGTCGCTCACAGCCGCGGCCAAAACCACGGTCGAACTGAAGGACGCGCAGGGCAAAAGCGTCGGAACGGCGGTGCTATGGAGCAAGGGAGCTTCGTCCGGCGTGTCCATGGAGCTCAAGCTTCATGATCTTCCGCCCGGGGTGCACGCCTTGCACTTCCATCAGAAGGCGCAGTGCGATGCGCCGGACTTCAAGTCGGCCGGCCCGCACTTTAATCCCGAGGGCAAGAAGCATGGCCTGGAAAATCCTGAAGGCCACCATGCCGGCGATATGAACAACTTCACCGTAAACGCCAAGGGCCAGGCCAAGTTCAAGGTGGTGAACAAGGACGTAACTCTCGGCGACGACAGCCACTCGCTGTTCAGCAATGGCGGCACGGCGCTGGTGATTCATGCCAAAGCGGATGACATGAAGACCGACCCGGCGGGAAACGCGGGAGACCGCATCGCCTGTGGAGTGATCACAAAATAGGCCGGATCACACAGGTTGAACAGGTTATGCACAGTTAACCTGCCCAGGAATACAGTGAAGACCCGATAGACCCTATAGTTGGGCCCGAGGTCCAAAATCCGGGTTCTCAGTCATAGTTTCCCTCCAGGAACCACTGTCCGCTGCACAAATCCCGGACCAGGCGATAGAGCGTGATGCCGCTGGCTTCCTGCAAGGCAATATCCCACTCGTCGCGCGCCCATCCTTCCTGCTCCCACCAGTCTCCGGAAGTACGCCATGGACCGGCGGCCCAGAGGATTTCTCCGCATATTTCCTTGCGCCTGGGACAAGCGATGCGCGCCGGCCTGCCTTCGTGCAGAGTTACGGTGGCCCGTAAGGGTGGGCGGAAAATACGCATGGCGGTGACCGCGGCTTCGTTTTGCTTTTGTTCCCCAGGCTTGTCATTCCCGGATGCCTTTGGCTGGCGTGCAGCCGATTCCTCCATTTGAGGGTCAAAGTGACGCATGCGAAATGCTTCCGGACGATGAGTGTCCAGCAGTTGCAGCGATCCCACTTTATTTTGGCCGACAATGCCCGCAATTCTCGCCAGGGTGAGTTCGAGCTTTTCCGGTTCCGGGGATGGAGGCAGGAACAATCCGCCCTGCGCTGCCCGCGGCCGCACCGGTTCCATCGACAAATGGATCTTCACGATGGGAGCGCCGGGCGGGTTCGCATTCAAATCAAGTTGCAGGAGCTTGAGAAAAACTTTGGCGTCCAGCAAGGGGACGGGCAGGCGCAGAGTACGGTGGAAAACCTGTCGAGCTTGTGCTCGACCAGGACGGGCGGGGGCGCCCGTCCCCACATGGTCTGTACCCGTCCCCCCATGGTCTGAGGTGCTGCATTCCAGGGTCAGGTCCAGATTCAACTCTTGCGTGGCTAAAGCCCGCGCGCTCAGGCGGGCGCACAACTGATCCAGTAACCGGGCCAGCAGAAACGCCAGCGGTTCCAGCAGCACCAGGGGATATTCCAGTTCGATCGACTCTTCAAAAACCAGCGGCGATTCGACCGGAACCAGCGACCGGGAACTGCAGCCTCGCGCCAACTGCTGCAGGCGAATGCCGTTCTGTCCCAGGCGCTCGCTCAGTGCGACCTCGGGCAACGCCGCCAGGGCGCGAAGATTTCGAATGCCCCAGCGCTCGAGTATTTCTAGCGTCTGGAGATCGTGGCCTCCGGTAAACAATACTTCCAGAGGAAGACTGCCCAACTGCTCAGCCTCCCTTCCCGGGGGAATCACGATCACTCCGGAAAAGCCGAGAGCGGCCAGCGCGGCCGTGTCCGGAGCGGAGGCCACGGCAACGTTGGCTTCGAGGCCGAGATCGGAAGCGCGGCGCGCCACATCCCGCGCGATTTTCGGCAGCGGGCCGAAAAGCGGCTCCATGCCGGCCAGATCGAGGATCACAGTGTCACAGCCCGCATCTTCCACTCGCGGCGAAAATGACTGGGCGCAATCGAGCAGCGCGGCGTGAGCAGCGGCCTCCTGTAATAAGGAGCGCGGACGCAACCCCAGACCAGGGCAGGCTTCCACCTGAAGTTTCGTCATTCCTGCGGAAACTCCGGCACGGCGGGCCTTTTCGTTCAAGGCAAAAATCGTTTGCAGCGGCGCCTTGCCTTCGAGCACGGCCAGAGCCTGTCCACGCAGGTCGGGCTCGGCCCGCAGCAGGGCTTCCACGGGGAAGTCAGGAACGAAGATGCAGGCGAAGGCAGGCATGAGTCGTTAGTCGTCGGTCGTCAGTCAGCAGAGAAAAACTACTTTTAATTTGTAGCGCCGGCGTCCCCGGCTGTTGCGAGCGCGTCCCGCCCTCGCAACGGTAAACCTACGCCATCCGCACCGTTTTTGTGGCGAACGCCGCAATGACGGATTGCGCCGGCTTCCGCTGCAGGCGCGAACGCAGCAGTTCCCCTTCAACCTGCAGTCCATCTAAAAGTTGCGCGTGCGCCGGCCCAAGTCCGGTTGTAGCTGAAAGCTGAGAGCTGACAGCTGAAAGCTTCTTCCCCGCCTGCAGCCTGATCAGCAGAGAAGCGCAAGTCTGAGCGCAGGGCGCCTGAGCCACGACCAATAGCGCCGTGGCAGTAGGTTCGACGGCGCGCTGAAAACGAAACCAGGAAGCCAGCGGAATGCGCTGTGCCGCCGTGTCCGGCACATCGCCAAGATCAATCGCCACCAGGCCAAAGCCCCCGCTTTGCAAGAGCAGATCGGTGACGCGCAAAGCCTGCTCCAGCCGGACTTCGGACTTCAGACCTCGGACCTCGGACTTCCGACGTTGGGCGTCATGCTTTGGGGATGAGGTCCGAGGTCCGAGGTCCGAGGTCCGAGGTCCGAAGTCCGAGGTCCGAAGTCTGAAGTCCGATGCCTGAGTGCAGCGAATCCACAGCAATCTTTCCAGCTCAACTCCGGTGGCCACCGCCGACACAGTATCGAGCGCGTCCGCGACGTCCACCAGGGCGCAGACTTCCTGGCGCCGGGTGGCCGCCGCCAGTGCGGACAGCAACACGCTGGTGCGTCCGGAAGAGGCGGGCCCACAAATTTCGCTCAGGCATCCCCGCGGCAGCCCGCCGGCCAGTTCATCGATCTCGCGAATTCCGCTGGAGACCATTTCCGGCGCCGGCCGCACCTCAAGCCGCGATGCCGCAGTCACCCCCGCCAGCTTGGGCAAGGCCGCCAGGCGCTGGAAAACCAGCGCCGGCTCCTTCTTTGCAGCAAAAACAACGACGCCGCCCGAGGAGGCGGAAAAAGCCAAGGAAGACATTCAGGGACCTCTATATTTCAGGGAACGCCGAGGCGGCTGGCCGGGGCTGCGAATCGCAGTTTCGCTTTTTATTCGCTATTGGGTATTTAGCTCCCGGAGGGAAAGATTGTCAAGAGATAAGGTGCAGTGGCGGGGAAGAGATTTTGATCCCTGGCAGAATCCGGTTTATGGGCCCAGACCACGAACCAGATAATTTAAGGAGACGTCTCGATAAAAGAAAGCCACGTTTCTTGCGGCTCCGGCCGCGTTTTTCGCAGGACGGCCGGGCCGCCTTCATCCAGCTGCTTTGTTATAATGGCTGCTCTCCAGGGGCGCTATCGTCTAGGGGTTAGGACGGAAGATTCTCAATCGTCCACACAGCTAATGATTGTCCTATTTAATCAATTACTTAAGTATGCGACGCAATGCCGAATGTCACCAAAATGTCACTACGCGAATGCGATTCGTGGAATTATGTGTAATAGCTTGAACTCGACCTTGCGGACCCGGGCTGGCAAGACTCCCCGTATCGGACACAGACTGGTATCCAATTGGGGGATTTTGAGATCGCGGTAGGGACAACCATTGCTGGCTGCCCCCCGCACAGACCCGGACGGGCGCTCATTAGCGCATCCGGTTCTTATCGCGGATGAGTAACGGCCAAGCGAACAGCTTTGCCGCACACTCGCCCACCCGTGGGACACGTGCAGACCCGCTCTGTGTCGGGTACGTGCAAGATGGAAAAGTGTTCTCCTTGATCAGCGGCCTTCCCTCCTCACTCTCCGCCGACGAGCGTTCCGTCCTTGTTCGAGTGCTTCATCGGTATTATGCCGCTGTGTGACTCCTCGGAGACGTACACGCGGGCCGTACGGCCTAAGCCTTCTCCCGCCGTCCTGCGGCTGACTTTCATCGCAGGCATCTCCGAGGTCTCCCGGTTCTCGTGCATGAAGCTTCTAGGCGTGTCTGGGGTCTTCGACTACGCCGGACTGAGCGGGAGCTCGCGCTAACGCCCCCGTTCATGTTGCCTTCCGCGCATTACAAAGACGTCGGCGTCCGGATTGCATCTTTTCGGAGCTCAATAGCCCACCCCGCCTATCCCCTGTCTACGCTTCACTGCGTCCCTCGCGGTAGCAGCGCAAGACTCGGGGCCGAGCGGATCGCTACTCCTTACTCGTAAGGCTCTTTCATCCTCTCCTTCATGCCGGTTTATCCCGGCGCACTGTAATCGCGATTTTACGACAGCTTTCTCACGAAAGGATTCACGAGTTTCCATTGGGAGTGATTTTGACAGCGGACGACAATACTTCCTGAATTCGTTCTTCGTCACGAGCCTGCACTTCGAGGGAGACCACGTAGCCGTTTAGAAAAATCGCATATATGCCGCGACGGTAGCCGAAGTTTGGTTTTTCAGGCACTTTCAGAACCGCCCCCACAAAGCCTAAACCTGAGATTCTTGCCGGAAATTCTTCGCGTTCCGTTGGCAGACCGTCTCTTTCCAACTGGTGTCGAACGCTGCGGACATAGACGGTCGCTGTCATTCCTTTGGGATAGTTCTCCAGAGAGTCCGCGAGGAGGCCGATGGTGTAGTTCTTGGCTCCGTCGGGCGAATCGTAGACGATATTGACCAATCGCGCCCGCCGACCCTCGACATTGACAAGCGACGGAGCAGTGAACTTTGCCGACGGTGCTGTAAGGTTTACTCCAAAGTACGAATTTTTGTAAACATCGCCGTTCACGTTTCCCGCAGCGACTACCGACGAGATGTCGCTCTTTGCGGCCTGTCCAAGGGTAGCCGCCGTAACTAAGAGGGTTAGGCCAATAATGGCCACGTTTTTCAGTGCTTTGTTCATCGTTCTCAACGCCCCTTCATTTCTGGGGATTGTAGTCTAATGCGGTAACTGGTGTAATCAGATGG
>CAVULZ010000009.1:0-156076 GCA_963742495.1 Terriglobia bacterium | reverse complement strand
GCAGAGTAGGCGCGGGCCTCCGCGTTAGTCGGGCGAGAGCGCGTGGGCGATGGCCTTCTCGACCGGCATTGCCCATCCTTTCATCCATGCGGTTGCTCCCGCCGTGTGGCTCACCGACTGGCGCGCCGCTTCGAGATGTTTCTCCAGCCGGTCGCGCTCCGCGGGACTAGGCGGCGCCCCCACGGTCTGGCGAAGAGCGGCCGCCGCGCCCGCCAGCCGCAACGCCAGCTCGGGCTGATCGCCAGCCGCCGAGCACGCGAAGCACTCCAGGATGCGCGCGATTCCCCGCTTGGACTCGAGTAATTGAAAGATCTGCAGGCTTTCCCCGAAGAGGATGCGGGCCTGGGAATGATCATTTCTTTCGAACGCCAGGTTCCCCAGATCCGCCAGCGTGCTGGCGATGCCCCACGAATCTCCCAGCGCGCGGAAAACGGAAAGGCTCTGCTCATAGAGCGCGCGCGCCGTTTCCGGTTCTCCTAGCTCGCGAGCCAGGTCGCCCTGATAATCGATCGACCAGGCCACGCCGCTGCGGTCTCCCAGTTCGGTGAAGCTGGCTGCGCATTCCTGGTACAGTGAACGCGCGCGGGCATAATCGCCCTGCAGGCGGACCACGCTGGCCAGATTGCTGAGCGCGCGAGCCGCGGCCATGCGGTCGCCCAATGCGCGACACAGGGACAGGCTTTCTTCAAACAGCGCACCCGCTGCCGTCACCTCGCCGCGCTCACGAGCAAACACCGCCAGCGCATTCAACGAGACCGCGACCGCGGAGTTGTCCTGCAACTCCCGCGCGATCGCAAGGCTCTCCTCGATCAGGTTCTGAGCGGATTCATAATCACCCTGATCGCCCGCCAGGACTCCGGCGGCAAACAGGGCCCGGAGCCGCTTCTGGTTCCTGGCCGCGGCGCTGGGGAGCCGCAACAGCCGGCCCAGCCGGTCGCGCCCTTCGGTGAAGTGTTCGCGAATCTCCCAAAAGCGAAACAGGGCGGCGCCGAGGCGCATGCCCCAATCGGCGTCCCCGCTCTGGATCAGCCACTCCAGCGCGGCGCGAAGATTGTCGTGCTCCGCTTCGAGGCGCTCCAGCCATTCCGGCTCGGCCGCGCCTCCAGCCGCTCCTTCTTCCGCCAGCACCAGATAGTAGGCGGCATGGGCACGCCGGGTTGGCGCCTCCTCCCCACTGGCGGCCAGGTGCTCCAGACCGTAATCGCGGATGGTCTTGAGCATCACGTATCGCGGCTCTTCCGTCCCTTGCTCCCATTGCTGGGCCAGGCTCTTGTCCACCATCGAGGCCATGCCATCGAAGACGTCCAGGCCGAGATCCTGGCGGGTGTCGCAGACCGCTTCCACTGCCTCCATGGTGCATCCGCCTACGAACAGAGAAAGCCGCTGGAAGAGCTTTTGCTCGGCGGGGTTCAAGAGGCCATAGCTCCAGTCCATGGCTCCGCGCAGAGTCTGCTGGCGCGCGGGCAGGTCGCGAGCGCCGCCGGTCAACAGTTGCAGGCGGCTCTCCAGCCGCACCTGCATGGCGGAAGGAGAAAGCAGCTTGATGCGTGCCGCGGCCAGTTCGATCGCCAGCGGCAGCCCGTCGAGTTGCGCGCAGATGGTCGCGATCGCCGCCGCGTTGTCTTTCGTGATTTCGAAGTCGGGCTTCACGGCGCGGGCGCGCTGCCGGAACAGGCTGACCGCGGGATACTGCAACAGCGCCTCCGGCGTGGACGCCGATTTGAGATCGGGCACTTCGAGGGTCGGCACCGGAAACTCCCGTTCGCCGTAAACGTGCAGCGGGGCCCGGCTTGTGACCAGCACTTTTAGATTGGGGCTGGCGGCCAGAAGATCAGCTACCGCAGGCGCGGCGGCAGTCATGTGCTCGAAGTTGTCAAACAGCATCAGCATGGGCGCGCGCAACGCGTTCTGCAGGTAGCCCTTCAGAGTTTCCAGCGGAGGCTGGCCGGGCGACGGGTGCAGGCCCAGCGTCTGCGCGATGACGGCAGGCACGAGCGCGGCATCGCTGACCGGGGCCAGCTGGATCAGGTAAGTTCCGCCGGCGAAGTGGTCGGTCAGTTCGCGCGCCACCTGCAGGGCCAGGCGGGTCTTGCCGATCCCGCCCGGCCCGGTGAGCGTCACCAGTTGTACGTCCGGACGACGTAAAAGTTCGGTGAGCGCTACGCCTTCTTTTTCGCGCCCCACGAACGCGGTACGCTCCGCGGGCAGATTGCTGGGCCGAATTACTGGCGATGGGGCCGCAACATCCGAGCGGCGGTCGCGCAACGCCGCCAGGTCGCGTGCCAGGTCCGTGGTAGATGCGTAGCGTTCTCCCGGTTCCTTAGCCAGGCAGCGCTCTATCACCCAGCATAACGGGGCCGGAGCCTGGCGATTGATCACAGAAAGCGGCTCGGGATCGTCGCGCAGAACCGATGCCAGGGTTTCTGCGATCGTCCCCCGGCGAAAGGCGGGCTTTCCCGCGGTCGTCTCGTAGAGCACCAAGCCGAGCGAAAACTGGTCTGAACGGAAATCCAGCGGCTGGCCGCTGGCTTGCTCGGGAGACATGTAACCGACCGTGCCCAGCAGCACGCCGGCTACGGTCGGCGCGTCCCCGAGCGCAATCGTTTCCGAGGAATCGGAGAGCAGCGAAGTCACCTTGGCCAACCCAAAATCCAGGATCTTCACCCGTCCGTCGGGTGAGACCATCACGTTCTCCGGCTTCAGGTCGCGGTGCACGATGCCCGCCTTATGCGCCTGGGCCAGACCATCGGCCACCTGGGCTGCTATCTCAACTCCTTTTTGCAGCGGGACTAAGCCTGCGTCGAGCAGGTTGCGCAGGGTCTCTCCCTCCACCAGCTCCATGGCGATGTAGCAGACGCCTTCGACCTGCCCGAGTTCGTAGATAGTGACGATGTTGGGATGGTTGAGCGCCGACGCGGAGCGCGCTTCGCGCTCGAAGCGTTGCAGGTGTTCCGGGTTACAGGCCAGATGATCGGGGAGCACCTTGAGCGCCACCTCGCGCCCCAGGCGGCTGTCCCGCGCCCGGTAAACTTCGCCCATCCCGCCGGCCCCGAGCGGGGAAAGAATTTCATACGCGCCGAATCGTGTGCCGGTGACGAGCGCCATAGAATCTCAACAGGTGGGTTGCGACAGATAACAGGGTGAATGCGCTGCTATGATAGCAGGCGTTTCGGGAGACTGTTTATGGATATCCGTTCGCTGCAACGTCCGCTGAAGGAACGCTATCGCGGCGATCCGGGGACTTCCCGCATCACCCTGCGGGCCACCGGCAGCCAGACCGGCGCACCGGTTGCGTGCTCGGTGGATATCGGTCGCGCCATCTATCAGGCCGAAGCGCACGCGGGAGTCGGCGGCGCCGGCGCCGGGGCTTGTTCCGGCGATCTCCTGCTGGGCGCGCTCGCCGCCTGCGCCCAGATCACCTGCCAGATGGTCGCCGCCGCCATGGGAATCGCAGTCGAGCGCATTCACGTCACTGTCGAAGGAGACCTGGACCTGGCCGGCACGCTGGGCATTTCCAAGAACGTGCCGGTGGGGTTCGAACACATCAAGCTCCGATTCGATGTTGCCGCGCCGCAAGCCACCGCCGAACAATTGAGCACCCTGCGCGAGAAGACCGAGCAGTACTGCGTGGTCATGCAGACTTTGCTCCATCCCCCGAAGATCGAAGTCTCCTGGGCTCCGGCGGAGTAGTCGGGCGTGGCATACTAGGCGGGCCCGAAATTCTGACTTCCGGAAATGTTTCATGCTGAAACGCATTCTCATCGCTTTGCCGCTCTGCTTCTTATTCTCAGTCAACTTGGTCAACGTCCTGTGGGCGCAGACTGCGAATCCGCCCGTCCCTTCCAGCGCGGCCCCGCCCCTCATCATCCTGATTGGGCCGCCGCTCAGCGGAAAGACCACTCTGGTCGACTCCATCACCCGGACTTACGGCGTTCCGAGCATTTCGGTTGAGGACCTCATAAAGGACCACGCGGCTGAACTCGAGCACCTGCGCGGCCAGGGTATGTCGATGGCCGAGATGCGATATGACCCGGCCATGAGCCGCTACCTTCAGGAGCGCCTCAAGACTGCCGACCTCAGTCACGGCCTGGCCCTCGATGGATATCCCGCAACCCTGGTGCAGGCGGAAGATCTCTCCAAGATGGTTCCTGGCCTGAACCTCAAGCCGATTGCATTTCAACTGCAAGTGCCTGACGACGTCATTCGCGAGCGCTCGAAAAACACCGGACGAAGGAGCGACAGCTCGCGGATTCTGGAGCAGCGCATCAAGGACTACCATCGCGAGATGGACGCGATTTCGTTCTACTTCCCGAACGCCAATATCGTGGCCCTCGATGCCAATAAGCCCGAAGCCGAGGTCTGGAAGGCGATGCAGGCCGCGCTCGACGCTGCGGGCGTGAAGCCGCTGTCGAAGTAACCATCAAGTGGGTGCCCCGTCCTCGTCTCTCGGTTTTCTGGAGAGACAGGGCGGGGTTTTTTTGCGGGTAGCTTCTTCGTGACGGGAGAATCAAGAATCCCCGCCCTCTTTCGCAAAAAACGCGAAAGGAGGATGGGGCACCCGTTCGTCTCAAATTCCCTCGGACTGGGCGCAGGCTCGGGCATATTCCAGCAGCAGGTTGCGCTCACGGGCATTGCGGGTGAGCGCCGCGGCGCGCTCGAATTCCGCGCGAGCTTCCTCCCGCCGGCCTAATTTTTTTAGCAGGTCGCCGCGCACGCTGGGCAACAAATGATATTTCTCGAGAGCGGGCTCGGAAGTCAGCGTATCGACCAGTTCGAGGGCCTCCGCGGGACCGTAAGCCATTCCGACCGCCACCGCCCGATTCAGCTCGACCACCGGCGAGGGCGCGACCTGGGCGAGCTCGGCGTAGAGTTCCACAATGCGCGCCCAATCGGTTTCGTCCGCGGTCCGCGCCCGCGCGTGGCACGCGGCAATCTCTGCCTGCAGGACGTATGGGCCTCGCGCGCCGCCGAGTTTAGCGCCCCGCAACTTTTCTGCGCGATCGAGCGCGGCGAGACCGCGACCGATCAGAAGCTGGTCCCAGTGGGCGCGGTTCTGATCGAGCAGCAGGATGGGTTCTCCCGACGGACCCACCCGGGCCCGGGAACGCGACGCCTGAATTTCCATGAGCGCGACCAGGCCGTGGACCTCGGACTCGCGCGGAGCGAGTTCCGCTAGGATGCGCCCCAGCCGCAGCGCTTCTTCACACAGCGCCGGACGCAGCCAGTCGTCACCGGCGGTCGCCGCGTAACCTTCATTGAATACCAGGTAAATCACCGCGAGCACCGATGACAGGCGCGCGGCCAGCTCGGCGCCGCGAGGCACCTCAAAGGGAACGCGCGCTTCGGAGAGAGTGCGCTTGGCGCGGACGATGCGCTGGGCGACGGTTGGCTCCGGGACGAGGAAGGCCCGCGCGATCTCTTCGGTGGTCAAACCTCCGAGCAGGCGCAGCGTGAGCGCGACCCGCGCCTCGGTCGAAAGCACCGGATGACAGGAGATGAATACCAGCCGCAGCAGGTCGTCGCCCACGTCGTCGTCGAGTGCCGCATCGAGATCTGCCATCTGGACCTCGCCCGCCCGGACCTCGCGGGCGCCAATCTTCTGCACCACTCCCTCGCGCCCGATTTCCTCGTGCTTGCGCTCCCGGCGGGTGTTGCGGCGGAAGTAATCGATGGCGCGATGTTTGGCGGCGGCCATCAGCCAGGCGCCCGGGTTGTCGGGCACGCCCGATTGCGGCCACTGCTCGAGCGCGGCCACCAGAGCATCCTGCGCCAGATCTTCGGCTACGCCGACATCGCGCACCATTCGCGTCAGCCCGGCGATGAGCCGAGGCGACTCGATCCTCCAGACGGCATCGATGGCGCGATGGGTGTCGGCAGCAGTCACTGCCCCCGATCACATCATCTTTAATTCGCCAGCGCAAGCCGGAGGCGGTAACGGTGACGGTTGAGGGTGAAGATGGACGGGTGCCCCACCCTCTTTCGCGTTTTCCGCGAAAAGGGTGGGTGATGGAAATCGTCACCGCATCTTCGTACTAAGAGACACTTCACAGTCAGAAAAAATCCCAAGCCCGAGTCGCCGGTGGAATCCCACCCTTCGAAAAACGAAGGGTGGGCCACCCGAAAAAAACAGTGGGTCACCTGGCTTATCCCCTGGGAGGGAAATCGTCCGGGCCGAACATCTGGCGAACTTCGGTCTCGCCCTCCCAGCCCGGCCAGTGTTTCTTGTGAAGTTCCATGAAGTTGACCGCCGACTTGACCGCTTCTTCCTTCGACTTCAGCTCAAACTGCGCATAACCGCCGACCACTTCCTTGGCTTCGGTGAAGGGCCCGTCGATCACGCTGATCTGGCCGCCGGAAAGCCGGACGCGAGCGCCCAGCGCGGTGGGCGCGAGCCCGCCGCTGCCCAGCATGGCGCCGCCTTTCGACGCTTCTTCCGCCAGTTTGGCAATCGCATCCATGAGCGGCTTGGGTGGAGGACCCTGCTTCTCGGGGTGTTTGACGATCATCATGAACTTCATTGTTAAATCTCCTTTATAAGTGTCGGTTGAGAGCTGAGCTTCCGGGACATTTCGACCGGCTGACCTCGGGCTCTATTTACGCGTCGAATGAGAGGCCGTGAAATCGACATCCAGTATCATGAATTTCGGAAATATTTGGTAGGTGTGGGAGGGTGCCGGGGAATGGTCCCAGGGACACTTCAGGAGTGGGAGAGGAGTTTCAGGGAGAAGGCGATGGTGGCGGGCCGGTCAGTCGAGGCAGCGAATCGTCTGCTTGACGAAAAAGAAAACGGCCGCCAATGCGATTCGCCAGCCGACCAGCTTCAACTTTGACAGCTGAACCTCAATCCGACTTTCTTTCTTTTCGATCACGAGGCTGCCTTCAGAGCAGAGACGATGCTCTTCCTTTCTCCCTCTTTTAAACCGCGGCGGCGCCCATGTCTGTCCGCTAGCGCTCCCATATCCGCGAGCGTCATTTGTGTAATGATCGAATTCGCATGCAACATTTGCCGTTATGAATGATGAGGTGAGGGAATGAAAATCGGAGTGATCGGGCTGGGGAACATGGGAGCGGGCATGGCGGCGAACCTGCTCAAGGCCGGGCACGAGGTCACGGTATACAACCGCACGGCCAGCAAGGCGCAGGCGCTGCTGGCGCAAGGCGCTCGCTACGCCGCGCAACCGGCGGACGCCTGCGGCGGCGACGCCGTGATTACCATGCTGGCAGACGACGGCGCGGTCGAAAGCGTGGTCTTCGGCGATGCGGGTGTGATCAGAAGCCTGCGCCCGCGGGCGATTCACGTTTCCTCGAGCACCATCAGCGTGGCGCTCTCGGAGAAGATGGCGGCGGCGCATGCTGCCGCCGGCCAGCGTTTTGTCTCGGCCCCGGTCTTCGGGCGGCCGGACGCGGCAGCTGCGGGCAAGCTCTTCGTCGCCGCTGCCGGCGCGCCGGACGCGGTCGATGAGTCCATGCCACTGCTGGAGGCGATCGGACAGAAAACCTTTCGCTTCGGGAACAATCCCGCCGACGCGAATCTGGTCAAGCTCAGCGGCAACTTTCTGATTTCTTCGGTGATCGAGGCACTGGGCGAGGCCATGGCCCTGGTCGGCAAGGCGGGTCTCGACCAGCATCAGTATGTTGATTTCCTGACTTCCACGCTGTTCAACGCGCCCGTCTACAAGACCTACGGCGGACTGATCGCGGACAAGAAATTCCAACCTGCCGGCTTCGCCGCTCCCCTCGGGTTTAAAGACAATCGCCTGGTCCTCGCCGCCGCCGAAACCCTGCGTGTGCCTCTGCCTCTGGCCAGCCTGATTTACAACCGGTTCCTGACCCTGCTGGCCCGCGGCGGCGAGTCGCTGGACTGGTCGGCCTTCTCCCAGCTCGCCGCAGAAGATGCCGGGCAAAAGGCGCTCCCAGCGCGCAGTGCATAAAACCGAAAGATGGGTGCCCCGTCCTCGTCTCTCCGTTTGTTGGAGAGACACAGCGGGGTTTTTGTGATCGTCAAAAAATCCGTGATGATTCGAAAACCCCCATCCTGTCGTTCCAAAGAACGGAACGACGAGGATGGGGTACCCGTTATTTTCTTGCGGCAGTCTGCTTGCGCAGGCGATCTTCTTGCTCTCTTAGTTCGGGAGTTAATGCGGCCCCGAAGTCCTCGGCCTCGAACACCTGGCGAACCTCGATCTCGGTGCCTCCGTCGAACGGACTGCGCTTGAGCCACTCGATGGCCTCCTCCATCGACCGTACCTGCCACAGCCAGAATCCGGCGATCAACTCTTTGGTCTCGGTGAACGGCCCGTCCGTGATGGTGTGCTTCCCGCCCTGGAACTTGACGCGCTTGCCCTTGGACGTAGGATGAAGCCCCTCGCCTGCCAGCATCACGCCGGCTTTCACCAGCTCTTCGTTGAACTTTCCCATCGCTGTCAGGATCTCGCGGCTGGGCATGACGCCGGCTTCGCTGTTCTTATCGGCCTTGACGATCACCATGCATCGCATTGGGTTGCCTCCTAAAAATGGCTTTATGATTTGGAGCCTATCTTCCAGGCCCTGCTTAGACGTCGAATGGGCAGTCGCGAGATCGACAAGTTCGGGACTTTTTTAAAAAATATGATCCGCAAACCATTCGCCCCATCCGGCGACGCTGGTTAAGGAATCACTGCCACCGTCGGATTCGTGGGCGGGCTTTCATGGCCGGCCGCGTCCACGGCGGTGACGAAGTAATGGTAGGTGGCCCCGTCGCTGACGTTGGGATCGACGTAACTGGGAGAGGCCACGCCGGAGGCGATCGGCCTATAAGTCCCGTCGGGCTGGCTGCGATAAATGTTGTAGCCGGTCACCGTCGAACCCGGGTGGGGAGCGGGAGGATTCCACTGCAGGAGAACGCTATGCGGCTTGTCGCTGGCGGTAGCCCGGAAGAGCACCACGCCGACGGTCCCCAAAAGCAGGACCGCCAGAATCGCAACCGGTAGACGTAGTGCTCTTCTCAAGTTCGATCATCTAGCCGGCTATCTTGCCTGCTGATTGACCAGCGAACCGGCTTCCGTGATGCTTCCTTTTACCAGGTCGGTCTGAATTTTGAGCTTCTGGTGCGGGCGCAGGTCGACCACCGTATCGAACGGCAAATAGCCGGGCAGCGCCACGCGGACGCTGTGCCGGCCGGGCGTAAGCAGCATTGCCTTGCCTACTCCATCGAACTCATCGACGTGTCCGGCGAACTGGTTGTCGACGAAGACCGCGGCCCGGCTGGGAGTGGCAGAGATTTTCAATTCCCCGGTCGCCGCTCCGGCGGTGGGGTGCTCGTCTCTTACCAGGGAAACGTTGACCACGCTGGTTTGTCCGGGCTCGAGGATGACCTGCTCGACGTAATCCTTGTACCAGGCCTGGCGCACCATGACGTCGTGCTTGCCCGGCAGCAGCACAATCTTTTTGTCGCCGGTCAGCTCTTTGACGAAGCCGACATACTGGCCGTCCACCCATACCCCGGCAGTTTTCTCCGCCTTATTGTGCGCGACGAATTTTAATTCCGATTGGACCCGGTCCTCGGCACTCACCGCGCCGACCAAGATCATGATGGCCAAAAATGCCGGCAGACTTCTACGACTAAACATTTCCACCTCCAAAATAGAGACTATAAACCAGTATAAGCATCAGTCTATTCGCGCGTGAGTGCTAGTGGCCAGAGGGATACCCTGAGACAAGGGCACCCGGCCCGAATCGACGGCGAAAAGGACACGGAGATTTGAAAACTGACGACCGACGACTGACGACCGACGACTGCCCTATCGATTCAGATACTGTCGCAAACAACGCACACAGGGGACGTATCCTTCGCGAATTGCCTCGGACGCCGCCACCAGCCGCACTTCACCTTCGCCCTCATGCTCATGCTTGTGGAGATACTTACAACCGGGGACGTGGAAGGTCTTGCCGTCAGCCGCGACCTCCACCATCATTTCCGGGGGCACGCCGGTGCCGGGTTCAGCGTGGTAGGAACGCAAAGGAGTCAATACGGATGAGTTCAAGCGGGCGAGCGCGAAGCTGCCTGAAACCAGGGCCAGTGCGGCCACGGCGATCAGCCATCCGTAGGCGGTGCCTCGGGGAAGGGGCATGGTTTCAGCCAGCTTTCTTTGCCAGTTTGCGCTAAAACCTGGCGGCAATTCTACCAAACGGTCGTCGGCGTACAAGTGGACGACATTCTTCGTCCCATCCAACACCGCGGTGCAATGCCGGCATTCGCGGAAATGGGCCTCCATCGCTGCCCGAAGTTGCGGACTGACCTCGCCCTCGAGGTAGTTGGAGATTTCCTGCCACACCTGTTCGCAACTGACTACCATGGCTTGCTCCCTTTCCCGAAGGGCGCGCGGCTGAACCAACCCGCCGCCAGTTCGGGCCCCAGAATGTCCCGCAGCATCAGCCGGGCCCTGAGCAGGCGCGTCTTGACGCTGGCGATCGAGATGTTCAAGACCTTCCCGGTTTCTTCGATGCTCATGCGCTGCACGTCGCGCAAGAGAAATACCTCGCGATACTTTTGTGCCAGGCTGGCCAGGGCTTTCGCCAGCAGGGCGCGGATCTCGCTTCGTTCCAGCGCTTCGGATGGAATTTCCCGCCAGTCGGCGAAGTCTCGCGGAGTGTAAGCTCCGTCTTCATCTTTCGAATCTGTGATCGGCTCGAACAAGTCTGCGTGCTGTTTGCGTTGCCGCATGCGCGCCTCATTCACCGTGATCTGAATCAGCCAGGTGCTGAAACGCGACTCGCCGCGAAACTGCCGCAAGTTGGCAAAGGCTTTCAGGATGGCTTCCTGGGCCACGTCCTGCGCATCCGCGTCATTGCGCAGCAGGGCCAGAGCGGTCGAATAAACCCGGCGTTCGTAGGGTTTGACCAACTCGGCAAAGAGGGAAGAGTCTCCGTTGCAGATGCGCGCAATCAGGGATTGCTCGCTGTCGTCGCTGGCTTCGGCGGGTCTCTCGGCAATCGTCATTCGTCGCAGCATCTGGATTCCGGGTATGGGCGCAGGAACGTTCAGCGCTCGAGATATTCGGGATTTTTCTTCCACCCCGTGAGCATGGAGGCGAAATTATTCCAGCCATGCAGAACGACCATGATGAGGTGTCCCAGAAGAAAGAACAGAATTGCCCACATCACGGCAAAATGCCAGATGCGGGCCCAGTGAAAGCCGCCCATCATCCAGGCCAGCCAGGAAAACTGTATCGGCTTCCATACCGCCAGTCCGGTCGCGACCGAGAGAAATCCCAGTCCCAGCACCGACGTGTACGCCAGTTTCTGCAGCGGGTTGTAAACTTCGCGGACCACCGGCTTCGGCCCAAAGAAAAAGTAGTAGTGCATCATGGGCCATACCCCGCTAATGTCGCGCGGCGTGAACAGCACCTGGCGATAGTTGCGGCTGAACATCTGATAGCCCAGGTAGAAAACGCCGGTCGCGATGTAGATCCACATGAAGGTCAGGTGCCACTGCAGTCCGCCGCCCAGCCATCCCCCCAGGGCGAATGCCTGGGGCCAGTGCAACAGATCCTTCTGCGGGATCTTCGCGCCGAAGCTGGGGAAGGCTCGAAATATCTGAAACCCGCTGGCCACCATCACGAGCAGCGCGACGGCATTCAGCCAGTGACAGAACCGTACCACCCAGGGATGTTCATAGGCAGCCGGTTCCACTTCTCCCGTCTTCGGGGACTCGATTTCGATGACAGCTGCACTCATAGAGGTCTCACTACTCCCGGCCGGTCACAAGCCGTAGAACGACGAATAGCCCTGATCTTCCCAGTAACCCACGCGGTCGAGGACATTGGCGACCGTCAGGCTGGTCAAATACTTGGCCTGCTTGTAGCCAATTTTCGTGGGGATGTTCAATCGCACCGGAGCGCCATGCTCCCGGGTAAGGGGCTGGTTGTACATCTCGTAGCAAAGCAGGGTTTGGGGGTGCAGCGCCGTCGCCATGTCGAGCGATTCGTAGTAGTCGTCCGCGCATTCGACGGTGATGAATCGGGCGCTGGTGTCGGCGCCGATCAGCTTCAGGAAATCGGATAGCCGGGTACCTCCGAAGCGGCCGATGACGTCCCATCCTTCGACGCAGACATGGCGCGTGTTTTGCCGCATCCTGGGCAGCGCCTGAATCTGCGCCAGGGTGTATTCGCCGGGCTTTTGCACGGCTCCGCCTACAGTCAGCGTCCAGTGTTCAAGATCGACGTCGGGATCTTCCACGTCGTAGCCGTTGATAGGAAATTTTTCAAACGGAGTCAGCTCAGAGTTGGCAAAAGTAGTAGCCAGATGCCCGGAGCGAAACAGCCGGGCGGAGGCCCAATCGCTAAAACCCAAGCCGGCTTTGAGCAGCGGCTGCTGAAGCTTAGGAACAGCGAAGGCCCCGACGGCCAACAGCGGCGCCAGCTTGAGCAATTCGCGGCGCTTCACCTTCTTAAACTTGGAAGAATCGATGCGAGTGTTCATGTTTTCGTTGCGCCGGCGTCGCGCCGGCTGTCCGGAGGGCATCCCGCCCTCCGCCCTTCCCCGTCCAAGAGCGACAGTGTACCCGTTCGTGAGATTCCCGGGGCACAGAAAAGTTACGGTCAGCGATGGCGGCGTCAGCCATTTAACGTCGATGCGACGAACCGGGCAAATTGCTTCACATCCTGCTCGGTGGTATCGAAAGAACACATCCAGCGCACTACCGATTGCTGCTCATTCCACACATAAAAGAAGTAGCGTTTTTTCAGCCGGGCAATCGCGGAGCGCGGGATCCTGGCGAAGACTCCGTTAGCTTCCACTGGGTAAACGATCTTCACCTGTGGAATCTCCCGCAGTTCCTCCTGCAGCAGGCGCGCCATGCGGTTGGCGTGCCGCGCGCTCTTCAGCCAGAGATCGCCGGTGAACAAAGCGTCGAATTGCGCGGAGATAAAGCGCATCTTCGAGGCCAATTGCATCCCCTGCTTGCGTAGATACAGGAAGTCGTTGCCCAGCTTCTTGTCGAAGAAGACCACGGCTTCCGCCCCCAAGGCGCCGTTTTTCGTTCCTCCGAAAGAAAGCACGTCCACTCCGAGGTCGCGGGTGGCTTGCCGCAGGCTTTGCCCCAGGCTGGCGGCGGCGTTGGCGATGCGGGCCCCGTCCACGTGCAGGAACATGCCACGCTGGTGTGCGAATCGGGCCAGGGCCTTGATTTCGGAAGGCTGATACACGGTGCCCACTTCCGTGGCCTGGGTGATGGAGATGACCCGGGGCTGCACGTGGTGCTGATCATCGACGCCGTGGCAGGCATGACTGACCGCTTCCACCGTAAGTTTGCCGTTGGTCACGGGAACCGGAATGAGCTTGCACCCGGTGAATTTCTCCGGCGCGCCACATTCGTCAGTGTAGATGTGCGCGGCCTCGCCGCAGATGACGGCGTGATAGGAATTGGTCAGCGCCTTCAGGCTCAGGCAGTTGGCCGCGGTCCCATTAAAAACGAAGAAGACTTCGATATCCGGGCCGAAATGACGTTTGAACTTCTGCACCACAGACTCGGTGTAGGGATCGTCTCCATAGCCGACCGCGTGGCCCCGGTTGGCCTCGCCCACGGCTTGCAAGACTTCGGAATGGACTCCGGCGTTGTTATCGCTGGCAAAACTCCGGGCAGGTTTCATGATCCGAAATAATGTAGCAGAGGACGGAGATCGGGCCTCGGACTTCAGACCTTGGACGTCGGACCTCAGACTTCTCAACTAAGGAAATGGCCGAAGTCAGGGAGCCGAGGGCCGGGGTCCGCTTTCGCGGCATGGCACTGTGGTGGTGTTACCGGGAGGGTACGGGCGTGACCTTGGCGCGCTCGCAGCGCGGGGTTACATTTAGCCCATGACACTGGTACTGATGATGGTGGTTCTGGCATTCGGCCTGCTCTATGTGGCGGTCGTAGCCGAGGAACGGCAGATGCAGGAAGCCGCCAAGCCTCGCAAGCGTTAAACGGTAACTTCGGCGCTCAGCCCGAGTTCTAGTCCGGTTTTGGGCCCAGAAACTCCTGGCACGCCCTTCCTTCGTGTGTCGTCTCTATCCTCCCGACAATTTTCGAGTCTAAATTCCCTGCCTGGGCATCTAGTACTTTTATCTGGAACTTCGGCGCGGCGGGTGGCGGGCCGTGGGCAGGCCTCCGTTTCGCGGGAGCAACGCAAAAAAATGGACTTTCCGATACTCAGGAAACACGTGAAATTGAGTGGCGGTTGGTGGCGTCGAGCAGATTTAGCGGCGCTTCTGGCGCTGGCGGCGGCAGGCGTGGCTTGTAGCGGAGGTTCGGTCCGCGGGGCCCAGCCCCAGGGTCCTTCCGGGATCCCAGTCAAAGTCGAAACCGCGAAGCTGATCTCGGTAAACGACACGACGGAGTACGTCGCCACCCTGAAGTCTCGCGAAACCTCCGTGATCATGCCGCAGGTCGAAGGCCAGGTCACCGACATTTTTGTTCACTCCGGCAGCCGCGTCTCCGCCGGGACGCGCCTGATGCAGATTGATCCGGCCAAGCAGCAGGCCACCCTCAAAACCCAGGAAGATACGGTCAAGGCCAAGGAAGCCGAACTGGTGTGGGACCAGCAGGAATTCGACCGCAACAGCGGTCTGTACGAAGCGAAAGTGATCAGCAAGCAGGCGCTGGACCAATCCAGGACGGCGCTGGACCAGGCCCGGGCCCAGCTGGAGGCCCTGCACGCGCAGGTACGGCAGGAAACCGTGCAGCTGCACTACTATCGGGTAACCGCTCCCAACGACGGAATCGTGGGCGACATTCCGGTGCGGGTGGGGGACCGGGTGACGACAACCACAGCCCTTACCACGGTGGACAAACCCGGAAGTCTCGAAGCTTACGTTTACGTGCCGGTCGAGCGCTCGGCACAGCTTCGGCTGAACTTGCCGGTACAGATTGTCGATCAGTCCGGAGCGGTGATCGCCGAGAGCCGCATCAGTTTTATTTCGCCGCAGGTGGATTCGACCACCCAGACCGTGCTGGTCAAGGCGCCGATCGCGAACAGCAATGACAAGCTGCGCAACGCGCAATTCATCCACGCCCGCATCGTGTGGGGCTCGCAGGACCGCACCGTGGTCCCGGTGCTCGCGGTTTCGCGCCTGGGCGGGCAGTACTTCGCATTCGTGGCGGAGCAGCAGGATGGAAAGACGGTGGCGCACCAGAAACCATTGCGGGTGGGCGACATGACCGGCAATAACTACGTGGTGCTGGAAGGAATCAAGCCCGGGGACAAGATCATCGTGTCGGGCACCCAATTCCTGATCGATGGTGCTCCTGTCCTGGTGCCGCAAGGCTAAAGCGGACCTCGGACCTCGGATTTCGGCCCTCAGACTTCGGGCCTGGTTGTCTGAATTGACACAAGCTTTCATTGCAGCAGTTCACAAAGAGTTGCGGGGAAATGTCCAAGCAGCAGCGGTTGAGCGTATGGCTGACGTCCGACGTCTGAAGTGCGATGCCCGAGGTCCGATCCTGAATGTTCGTTGATTTCTTTATAAGACGGCCGGTTTTCGCCACAGTCTGCGCGTTACTTATCATCCTGGCGGGTTCGGCCGTAATTCCTACCTTACCGATTGCGCAGTTTCCCACCCTGGCACCGCCCCAGGTTTCCGTGACCAGCGTTTACGTCGGGGCCAGCGCCCAGACCGTGGAATCCGCGGTGACCGTGCCGCTCGAACAGCAGATCAACGGCGCGGAAGGCATGAAGTACATCACCTCGACCAGCAGCAGCAACGGGGTGAGCACGATCACCGCCACGTTTGACCTCAACCGCGATCCCGACCTGGCCGCGGTCGACATTCAGAATCGGGTGAACACAGCCCAGGGGCGGTTGCCCAACGCGGTCAAAACCACCGGCATCACCATCGTCAAGGCCTCCAGCAATTTTGTCTTGGGCGCTGCCGTCTTCTCGCCCGAGGGGCGTTATAGCCCGCTCTTCATGAGCAACTACGTGGACGTTTACGTAAAGGACTCGCTGAAGCGCGTGCCCGGGGTGGCGGACGTGATCATTTTCGGCGAGCGCAAGTATTCCATGCGGCTCTGGCTGGATCCCGTGCGCATGGCCAGCCGCGGGTTAACGGCCTCAGACGCGGTCAGTGCGCTGCAGGAGCAGAACGTTGACGTCGCTGCCGGACAGGTCGGACAGCCCCCCATCAAAGCGGGACAGGAATTCCAGATCAGCGTGCGCGCCATCGGACGGCTTACCGAGGCTTCCCAGTTCGAGGACATCATTCTGAAGACCAATGCCGACGGGACGCTGGTTCGCCTGAAAGATGTTGGCCGGGCCGAACTTGGCGCCGAGGATTACAGTTCGGACCTGATGTTCAACGGGTACAACGCCGTCGGCATCGGCGTTACCCAGCTCTCCAGTGCCAACGCCCTGGAGGTGGACCGCCTGGTTCTGGCCGAACTTGACCGGTTATCCAAGCATTTCCCGCCGGGCATGAAGTATCAGAATGCCTTTGACACCACGGAAGCCGTGGGCGAATCGATCCGCGACGTGCTCACCACGCTCATCGAAGCCATCGTCCTGGTCATCCTGGTCATCTTTATTTTTCTGCAGGACTGGCGCAGTACCGTCATCCCGGCAGTGACCATCCCGGTTTCACTGATCGGAACTTTCGCCTTCGTCAAGCTGCTGGGATTCTCGGTCAATACCCTGACCCTCTTCGGCATCACCCTGGCCACCGGACTGGTGGTGGATGACGCCATCGTGGTCATCGAGAACATCGAACGCCACATTCAGGAAGGCGAGAGCGACACGCACAAGGCGGCCTCGGTGGCCATGTCGGAAGTGGCGGGAGCGGTCATTGCCACCTCGCTGGTGCTGGTCGCGGTGTTTGTGCCGGTGGCGTTTTTCCCCGGCACCACCGGCATTCTGTTTCGCCAGTTCGCGCTGACCATCGCGTTCTCCATTTCGATTTCGGCCTTCAACGCGCTTACGCTTACGCCCGCGCTGTCCGCTATCCTGCTGGGCCGGGTGCATCGCGAGAAGAGCTGGTTCTTCAAGGCGGTGGACAAGGTAATCAACGGCGTGACCGAGGGCTACCGGCGCATCCTGCGCGTGTTGCTGCGCTTCAAGCTGATTGCGGCCGTACTCTTCCTGGGGGCGCTGGGTTTGACTTACCTGGTTTTCCAGCGCGTCCCCAAAGGCTTTGTGCCCAGTGAAGACCAGGGCTACTTCATCATTGCGGTGCAGGCGCCGTCCGGGGCGTCGCTCGAATATACGAAGCACATCAATCAGCAGATTCAGGGCATTCTTCAGGACATCCCGGAAGTCGAAGGAATTTTTGCGATTGCGGGATTCAGCTTCAGCGGCAGCGCCTCGAACCAGTCCCTGGTGTTCGTCCCGCTGAAACCGTATTCCCAGCGCAAGGGAGACGCGCACGCTGCCGAAGCCATCGTGAACCGGATTCGCGGCCGCCTGTTTGGTATTTCCGGCGCGCTGGTGCTTCCGTTCCTGCCGCCGGCCGTGCAGGGACTGGGACAATTCGGCGGCTTTGCCTACGAACTGCAGGACCAGGGCAGCCATTCTCTCGAAGAACTGGCGGGCGTAACCCAGGACCTGATCCGCCAGGGCAGCGCCCGCAAGGACTTGACTGGCCTCTATAGCACCTACACCGCCAACGATCCCCAGTTCGTGGTGACCATCGATCGCGAAAAGGCCAAGAGCCTGCACATTCCCTTGCAGCAGATTACCGACACTCTGAGCATCTACATGGGCTCGGCGTACGTCAACGATTTCGATTTCAACAATCGTTCCTACCGGGTCTATGTGCAGGCCGACCAGCAGTTCCGGGCCCAGTCGAAGGACATCACCCAGTTCTATGTGCGCTCAGACAGCGGAGCGATGATTCCGCTGGAGAACCTGGTTACCATCAACCAGACTACGGCTCCGCAGGTGATCAGTCACTACAACCTGTTCCGTTCCGCTGAAATTGACGGCTCCGCCGCTCCCGGCTTCAGTTCTGGCCAGGCCCTGGACGCGATGGCGCAGCTCAGCCAGAAAGTGTTGCCGCAGGGATTCACCTTTCAATGGACGGGCTTGTCGCTCGAAGAACTGAGCTCCGGCAACACCACGCTGATCCTGTTCGGGCTGGGCACGCTGGTGGTGTACCTCACGCTCTCCGCGCAGTATGAAAGTTTCGTTCTGCCCTTCATCGTCCTGCTGGCCGTCCCCACGGCGCTTTTGGGAGCCTTGACGGCGCAATCATTGCGCGGCCTCGAGAACGACGTCTATTGCCAGATCGGACTGGTCATGCTGGTGGGATTGTCCAGTAAGAACGCCATCCTGATCGTGGAATTCGCCGAGCAGCTCCGCCACCGCGGAATACCGCTGATTGACGCCGCGGTGGAGGCCGCAAGAATCCGGCTGCGCCCCATTCTGATGACCTCTCTGGCATTCGTCCTGGGCGTGGTGCCGCTGGTAGTCGCGTCCGGCGCCGGCGAACACGGCCGTCACTCGGTGGGCACAACGGTCTTCGGCGGGATGATTGTTTCCACCATCCTCAACCTGTTCTTTATTCCCGTTCTCTACCTGATCATCGAAGGCTGGCGCGAACGCGGCAAGCCTCCGGGGGTCGTATCGGCATCCCAAGCCGAATGATCCGGCAGCGCTAATGGTGACCAACGGCGGTTCTGAGGCCAATCTACCGTTTTCAATTCTGAATCATTCACTCCTGAATCAGCACACGGGCAATCAGATGGTACTCAATCTAGCAATGAAACCACGAGAAGCCTAGGGCCGGGCTGGCTGCTGGGCCGCGCCCAGAACCCGGCGCTGGCCGGGCAGCTGCACGAAGGCGATCACTCGAAGATTGCTCAAATCAGTTTTCGGGTTGAGCTTGAGGTGAACGTCCTGGGAGAAAGCTTTTACGGCCTCGATGCTGCCAATCTTGGCGAGACTCTGCACCACGCCCGCGTGCGTCAGGCGCCGGCCGCTGTTCTCGCCGCGCAGCACCTGCGACTCCGCATGCTTCAGCGCCAGAACCAGATAGACATCCGCCTTGCGAACTTTCAAGGTCTGCGGCAGCGCATCGGTGTCGATGTGCGCGTGCAGGGTGTTCGAGGCGTCCAGCGAGATTCCGGAAATACGAACTGCAACCTTCGGCAGGGCCAGGGCTTTCGCCATTGCCTGGCTGGCCAGGCGCGGATCGCTGCCAATAAATTCTGTATTGCCGTCCACCACCATCTGTGGCGTGTAGACGCTGTTCAATCCGAAGCGGTCGGAATAGGCGCTTTGGCGGTCGCTGAAAAAACGCGAAGAGTAGGGGTCAGTCCAGCCGATGTGGTTCCAATAGTCCACATGCTCGCTGAGCACGATCAACTGCGCTCCGCCGATGGGCTGGGTGCGGTCCAGTTGTTGCAACAAAGCATCGGCAGGAGGACAACTGGAGCAGCCCTCGGAAGTAAAGAGCTCCACCAGAACCGGAGACGGCGCACTGCCGTGCGACGTATCGGACGCGGCCAAAAACAACGAGGCAGAAACAGCAAGCAACAGCAAAGCGGAAAGTTTGACCATTCCAGACCATCCCGCGCTACGAGAAGTATCGCACGCTCCCGGAATGGATGTGTGAGCCAAGCCAAAAGTTACAGCGAGCAGGCTTTTCCCGCGTGACCTCCGGCGTCCCATGTCTCCTCTCCACGGCTTGTCGGCTATAATCACAAAATTCTTTTCATCATGCGTGCCATCCTCTCTCTGGGTCTGCTGCTTGCGCTGTGCGCATCGGCCCAGATAACCACGCCCAAATCCCCGCCTCCCCAAAGTTCTGTCCCGCAATTCAAAGATGTGGCCAAAGCAGCCGGCCTGACGGTTTCCCACATTTCCACTCCGGAAAAGAAATACATCGTCGAGTCCATGAGCGGCGGCGCCGGTCTGATCGATTGCGATAACGATGGCAAGCTCGACATCATCACGGTGAACGGTTCCACCATCGACCGCTACCGCCAGGGCGGCGATCCCATGATCACGCTCTACCATCAGGACGCGAACTTCAAATTCACCGACATTACCAGCGCCGCAGGACTGACCCGTAAAGGCTGGGGGATGGGGGTGGCCGTCGCCGACTACGATAACGATGGCCTGGCGGATATCTACGTGACCGGCTTCGGCGGCAACGCCCTTTACCGCAACCTGGGCAATTGCAAGTTTGAAGATGTCACCGAAAAAGCCGGGGTCGCCGTCGGCGGCTTCAGCACCGGCGCGGCCTGGGCCGACTACGATCGCGACGGGTTCGTCGATCTTTACGTTGCGCGCTATGTCCATTTCGACATGGACCATCTGCCGACTTTCGGCAGTGACGAAAAGAATTGCCGCTTCAAGGGAATCCTTGTCCAGTGCGGACCCTGGGGCATGATCGGCGAGTCCGACCTGCTCTTCCACAATCGCGGCGACGGCACCTTCGAGGAAGTTTCAAAGAAGGCCGGGATGGAGGATGTGAACCGCTATTACGGCCTGGGAGTGATCTGGGGCGATTACGACAACGACGGCTGGCCCGACCTGTACGTGGCCAATGACGCCGGCCCGAATTATCTGTATCACAATAAACACGACGGAACATTCGAAGAAGTGGGCATGCTTTCGGGCGTCGCTCTCGGCGGAGACGGCCAGGCCCAGGGCTCGATGGGCGTGGACTGGGGCGACTATCTGCACGAAGGCCGGCTGTCGCTGTTCGTCACCAACTTCCACGAGCAACCCGACACCCTGTACCGTAATCAGGGGAAGGACGGATTTTCTGACGTGAGCTGGCCGGCAAAAATTGCGCAACCCACGTTCCTCAAAGTGGGTTGGGGCACCGCTTTTTTCGATATGGACAACGACGGCTGGCTGGATATTTTCATTGCCAACGGCCACGTGTATCCGCAAGTCGATTCCATTCCCGGCGGCCTGTCTTACCGCGAACCGATCCAGCTTTTCCGGAATCGTCGCGACGGGACATTTCAGGATGTCTCGGGTTCACTGGCTGCAATTCCGCCGGAAAGCCGGCGCGGGGCGGCTTTCGGCGACATCAACAATGATGGCAACGTTGACGTGGTGCTGGTGAACGTGGGAGCGTCCCCCACGCTGCTGCTGAACCAGGGCGGAAACCGCAACCATCGTGCATTGTTCAAACTTGCGGGCACCCGGAGCAACCGCTCGGCGGTCGGAGCGCGGGTCACGGTGAAAGCCGGGAAACTGGCGCAGATCGCCGAAGTCCGCGCTGGAGGCAGCTACCTTTCGCAAAACGATCCGCGCCTGCACTTTGGCCTGGGCGCCGAAACCAGAATGAACGAAGTGGAAATCAGGTGGCCGAGCGGCCAAGTCGAAGTGCTGCGCGATGTGCCGGCGGATTTTATCTATACGGTGGTCGAGGGTCACGGGATCGAAGGCAAGACGCCGTTGCCGCCGCCGTAGATTTTATTCCGGTTCCAGCATCTCTCCCAGGGTCGGTTTATGCTTGGCGCTCTTCTTTTCCCTGCGATCCGGTACCACGCGTCCAGCGGGCGGCGCGCCGATCTGGGCCCGCGCCATGGCCTTGACCTGATCGACCGCGCTGAACTTTTTCGGCTTGCGCTTCTTCTTCGCCATGCCCGACATCTTGCCATAGCTTGTGCGCGGCAAAGCTGCAATAATTGAGCTGGAAGGCGAATCGTAAACCATCGCCGGAGACTGATCAGACATGGAAGAGCGAGATTTCTTCGACGAGCGGACGGAAAAGAAGATGGCAACCCTGAACTGTCCGCATTGCCATCAGCCGGCGGAGTACGAAGTCACCTGGATTGTCCGCACCAAAAAGCGGCAATTGCCCGGACGCGGCGACGAACGCGATCGCGCCCGCTTCGCCAAAGCGCGCTCCTACATGCTGCGCAAAGACGATCTCATGGGCTGCAAGAACATGCGCTGCCGCAAACGCTTCGAGATCTCCGGCGTGCAGTCGGTGGTCTTCACCGAGTAACCTGGCCGTCCACACGGGTCGCATTCGGGATCTTGGCGGCGCCTAGGGAATGACTACTTCCAGTTCAGCCTTGGCTCCCATCAGACGGAAGGAGCTATCGGCCAGTGACACTTCGATCGTATGCTTTCCTGGAGCCAGCCCCTCAAAGACCAGCCGGTTGGTCATGGGCAAGATGTAAGGGCCGTTGTCCAAACGATACTGCAGATGCCCCATTTCCGGACCGCCGCCTGGATAGCTGATAGGATCGGTCAGGGTGAGGTTTCTTACGTCAACATCCACCACCGCAATTCTCCGGCCGGCATTCTTCTCCTTGTCTGCCAGTTGTGCCTTGAGCTGCGGTCCCTTTCCCGACCCGACCCATGAACCTTCCTGGGCGGCTGCCGGCAGGATCGAAAGCGAAAGCAGGAACAACGCGAATGCCAGTCCGTGTCTGCAAAGGGTGCGCATCGTGTCCTCCACTTACAGCCGAGTTACAGAGCTCCATTATACTTCGCCCTGTGCTCATCGTGACCCGGCGGGCGTTGGCTGAATTTTCCACGGAGCTTTCTTTTGCGCTTCTCATTTATACTGAATGGTTTTCGCCCCTAATTCCTGGAGCGACCTGGGAAGGAGCTTGTCTTTGAAGATACTGGTCTGCATGAAACAGGTGCCGCAGAAGGATGCGCCCCTCAAACTGAACGAGTCCGGCACCTGGATCAGGGAGGACGTGTCGTACGAGGTCAACGAGCCTGACGCCTTCGCCCTCGAAGAGGCGCTGCGTCAGAAGGAAAAGCACAGCGGGGAGGTTGTGGTCATTACCGCCGGCCCCGCGCGCGCCCAGCAGGTGTTGCGCGAAGCCCTGGCCAAAGGGGCAGATCGCGCCATCCATCTCGAAGACAATGCGTTCGTCGCCCTGGACGCTTCCAACACCGCCCGCGCCTTCGCCGCCGCCATCAAAGACGAAAAGTTTGATCTCATCTTTACCGGGCTGCAGTCTGACGATTACGGCTATGCCCAGACCGGCGTGGTGCTGGCCGAACTTCTGGGCTGGCCCCATGCCACCATCATCATGCAAATCGAGAAGACGGACGCCGGCATCCGGGTCAAGCGCGAGCTCGAAGCCGGATACTTCCAGTTTGTGGACATGCCTCTGCCGGCGGTGCTCACCATTCAGTCCGGCATCAACAAACTGCGCTATGCCACGCTGGTCGGCATCAAACAGGCGAAAAACAAGCCGCTGCGCAAGGTCACAATGGCTGAAGTGCAGCCGGCGATCGACGCCAACATGCAGAAAATTGAGCGCCTGTACGTTCCGCAGAAAACCAAGAACACGGAATTTCTCGAAGGCCCCCCGGCTGAAGTGGCAAAGAAGCTGGTAGAAAAATTAAGAAACGAAGTGCGCGTCCTGTAGAGACTGAGAACCGAGAACTGAAATCCGGAAACTGGTTTTTTTGGAAATCCCATCACAGAGACGCAAGACCCGAGACGCAAAATCATGGCCGAATCAATCCTGGTAGTCGTCGAACAACGCGAGGGAAAACTAAACCGGGTCTCATGGGAGACCTTGACTGCCGGCCAGGCCCTGGCGGCCGAAACCGGCTGGCCGCTCGAGGCGGCGGTCGTCGGAAGCGGGGTCGCAAACCTCGCCCATGAGGTTGCAGGCAAGAAGGTTGCGAAGGTCTATGCCATCGAGTCGCCGAAACTCGAGCCTTACACGCCCGACGCCTTCACCGCGGCCCTGAAGCCATTTATCGCATCCAAGCAGCCTCGGCTGGTGCTCATGCCGCACACCTACCAGGTGCGCGATTTCGTGCCCAAGCTGGCCACGGCGATGGAGCGCACCGCCATCAGCGACTGCATCGGATACAAAAAAGATGGCGACAAACTGCTCTTCACCCGCCAGATGTTCCAGGGCAAGCTGGCCGCCGACGTCAGCTTTATCTGCCCTGCCCCCTGGTTCGTTACCTTCCAGAACGGAGCCTTCCGCGGTGACAAAGTTGAGGCCGGGGCCGGCCCAGCGCCCGTCGAAACCGTCAATGTCGAAATCGCCGACGGCGTAATCCGCAATAAACCGCAGGAAGTTTTCAAGGAGGCCAAGCAGGCGGTCGATCTTACGCAGGCCGAAATTATCGTGTCGGTCGGTCGCGGGATCAAAGAGCAGAAAAACATCGAGCTCGCCAGGCAGTTGGCCGAGGCGCTCGGTGGCGAGCTGGCAGCGTCGCGCCCCATCTGCGACTCCGGATGGCTCCCCATGGACCGCCAGATCGGTTCGTCCGGACAAACGGTTGCGCCGAAGTTGTACCTTGCGCTGGGGATCAGCGGCGCCATTCAGCATATCGTCGGCATGAAGGGGGCGCGCACCATCATCGCAATTAACAAAGATTCGGAAGCGCCCATCTTCGAAATCGCCGATTACGCGGTGGTGGGGAATTTGTTCGATATCGTGCCGCCATTGATTGAAGAAGTGAAAAAAACGAAGGCAGGAGCATGAATCGGAACGCCACTGCGCTTGTTCCTAAGCATCTTTTCAGTTGGCCTTTTGCTGTTGTGGTTCCACTATTCAGATTTTTCTACCACTACTGGCTATTGTCCTTGGCGCCACAGAATCGGTTTTGGGCCGTGGGTTTGTAAAGTCCAAGACACCAATGGGAGTAGAGTCCTCGTGGAGCATGCGAATTTGGACATCAACAAATTGGAACTCAGTATTGAGGACCACGGAGTTAGGCACTGGATTCAACATCCGGACGGTCGTGTTAGACATTTCTCTCCAGCGTTAGATCAAAATACGATTAAGTTCGATCCCGCCGATCCGAATCTACTGGTCGTTAATGGAGAAAGATTCCAGATCAGCTACATTGCCAAGCCATGACGTTGATCTTCCGCAAACCCCTCGCTGACATTGAACGCCCGCAGATGCCCGCCGATGTTGTCATCGTCGGCGGCGGCCCCGCAGGCATGTCCTGCGCGCTACGCCTGTCACAGCTCATCGACCAGCACAATGCGAGCAATCCCAACTCGCAGCTCAGCAAAGAAAATATTTATGTCCTCGAGAAGGCCCGCGAGATCGGACAGCACTGTCTCTCCGGCGCGCTGCTTGATCCCCGCTCCATGCGCGAACTGCTGCCCGGATTCGAGAAAGAAGCTCCACTCGATTCCGAAGTCACCAAAGAGGCGGTTTACTTTCTCACTCAAAAAAGCAAATTCAAGTTTCCCATCACCCCGCCGCCGCTGCGCGATCATGGCAACTACGTTATCTCGCTGAACCGGTTTGTGAAGTGGCTGGGCGGGAAGGTGGAAGAAACCGGCATCACCATTTTCACCGGATTTGCCGGCTCGGAATTGCTCCTCGACGGCGACCGCGTTACCGGCGTTCGCACCGACGACAAGGGCGTGGACAAGCAGAATCAACCGAAATCGAATTTCGAACCGGGCTACGACCTGCAGGCTAAAGTCGTAATTCTGGCCGAAGGAACTCGGGGCTCGCTCACCAAGCAGCTGATTGCGCGTTTTGCCCTGGATCGCGACCGCAACCCGCAAACCTACGGACAGGGCATCAAGGAACTCTGGGAAGTTCCCGCCGGCCGCATCGCTCCCGGCGAAGTGATCTACACCATGGGATGGCCGCTGACCACCAAAGAATACGGTGGCGCATGGATCTACGGCGGCAAGGGCAACGTGGTTTCGCTCGGTTTCGTCGTCGGCCTCGACTATCCTGATCCGCGGCTCGATCCGCAGCGTGTCTTGCAGGAATTCAAAAAGCACCCGCTGGTTGCCCGCCTGCTCGACGGCGGCAAGATGATCCGTTACGGCGCCAAGAGCCTGCCTTATGGCGGCTGGTGGTCGATCCCGCCCGTAGCCGGCAACGGATGGATGATCCTCGGCGACTCCGCCGGTTTCCTGAACTCGCAGCGCCTGAAAGGAATTCATCTCGCGATCAAGAGCGGCATGCTGGCCTCCGAGACCGCATTTGAAGCCCTGAAAAAAGACGATTTCTCCGCCGCCACGTTAAGCGATTATCAGCGGCGGGTGGAATCGAGCTGGATCAAAGACGAGCTCTGGAAGGTCCGCAACTTTCATCAGGGCTTCGAGCATGGATTCTGGCGCGGCATGATCAACGCCGGTCTCCAGCAGTTCACCGGCGGCCGCGGCCTGCGCAATCGCTGTCCCTCGACCGCGGGCTACCAGCATCTCAAGAAGCTCGGCGAACTGCCCGCGGATGGCGGCAACGAAGCCAATCTGCTCGGCCCCGCCAAAGGCGATGGCAAGCTGACCTTCGACAAGCTCACCGACCTCTACCACTCCGGCACCAAGCATGAAGAGGACCAGCCGGCGCATCTCGTCATTCACGATACCGACGTCTGCCACACGCGCTGCATAAAAGAATTCGGCAACCCGTGCCAGAATTTCTGCCCGGCGAACGTCTACGAGATGGTCGATGACGCCGCCCAGCCGAACGGCAAGCGCATCAGCCTGAACCCGTCGAATTGCGTGCACTGCAAGACCTGCGACATCGCCGATCCGTATCAGATCATCACCTGGGTCCCGCCCGAGGGCGGCGGGGGACCAAATTACGACGGCATGTGAGCGGCACGCCTCGCGTGGAGACAGCCGCCCTCGGCTGTCCGGTCGAACGCAGTTCGACGTTCAGTTTGGGCAGCGATAACCCTACGCCACCCAATTCTGCAGCGTCAGCCCACGCACGCGACGGAACTCGCGCTCGTTGTTGGTAACCAGCGTCAATCCTGACGCAACCGCGTGCGCCGCAATCCAGAGATCGTTGTTTCCGATCATTTCTCCCTTTGCGGCCAGCTCAAAGCGGATCGCCCCGTAGGTTTCCGCCGCGGCCTCTGGCAGGGGCAGGGCCGGCAACCACTGGATCAGTTCGCGCAAGGTCGCCAGTGCTGCCTCCCGTCGCGAGCTCTTCGTCGCCCCGTAAATAAGTTCTCCATACGTGATGACGGAGAACGCAGCTTCGCCGGGACGGAGCCGGCGAAAACGTCGCAAAACTGCTTCCGGTCTTTCCTGGCGGATGTAAATACAAATGTTGGTGTCCAGCAGAAAGCGCGGCTGCATCTAAAGCCCCTTGCGTTTCTGGGGGCGGTCTTTTCGGCGGTCAGGTGCAATATCCTCCGGCAACTCGGCCAACAGATCGAACGCCCGCGCCATGGTCCCGTCCTTTTCCCGCAGGACGATTTCCTTTCCCCGGCGGAAAATCTCGACTTCTTTGCTCTGCAAGCGGAATTGCTTGGGCAGCCTGACCGCCTGGCTGTTTCCTGAGCGGAATACCTTAGCCGTGCCCATAACCATCTCCGGAATAAAAGTATATACGTCAAGTATACACATTGAAGAAAGCAAGCAAAAGCGGTACTGTGGCGGTCGCTCCAAATCGGGCGCCCTATCGGACTTCGTTGGGCCGCCCCATCCTTTCGTATCCTTGAGGAACCACATGCAGCTTATTTCCCGCCGCCTGCTCGCCCCATTTGGATTCATCGCGATCCTCACTCTCGGCGCCGTGGCCCAGCAGCCCGCGCCCCAGGAACCCGCGCCCCAGGAACCCGCGCCCACAATTCCCTCCACCGGCTTCGCCGGCCTCGACCAATACCGGGCCAGGCGGATTGCCGTCTTCACTGACGACTACGGCCAACTCGCTCGCTACCGCGACGCCAACGCCGCCCTCAAGCCTCCCGCGCCCGGCGAAAACCGCGTCGTCTTCTTCGGCGATTCCATCACCGACATTTGGAAGCTCGAGGACTACTTTCCCGGCAAGCCCTACCTCAACCGCGGCATCGGCGGGCAAACCACGCCGCAGATGCTGGTGCGCTTCCGCCAGGATGTAATTGACCTGCACCCAATCGTGGTCGTAATTCTGGCCGGCACCAACGATATCGCGGGCAACACCGGCCCCATGCGCCTCGAGGACATCGAGGCCGACTATGCTTCGCTGGCGGAACTGGCGCGGGCGCATCACATTGCAGTTGTATTCGCCTCGGTCCTGCCGGTGCACAACTACACCCCGAAATCGCAGGACTTTTTCGCGCAGCGCTCGCCGGAGAAAATTCTGGCGCTCAACCACTGGCTGAAAGACTATTGTGCCGCCAGCGGCCTGGTATATCTCGATTACTTCTCCGCCATGGTGGATGACAAAGGCCTGATGAAACGAGATCTGGCCGACGACGGCCTGCATCCCAACGCCGCTGGCTTCAAAATCATGGCGTCGCTGGCGGAGGGGTCGATTGAGAAGGCTTTGGCGGGCAAGCCCTGATTTGGCCCAGCCGTTTGCCTCGAGCATCTATAATAGGAGTCGAGTTTCCGACCGCCCCAGCCTAAGGGCATACCCGGCTGCGGCGGCGAGGGACGGTTTTCTTTGCGCCCTTTGCGGTGAAAAGCTCTTGACCGCAAAGATCGCCAGGGACTCGCAAAGTTCGCAAAGAAAATCCAAACCCGAGGGTGCAGACGGAAACGCCTGCGCCTCCCGGCTTCGCGAGAAGCCATTGGAAAGGAAACAGCTGCCGGGGATTTTCCCGCCTGTCTGTTCCGTTCCTTGAATCTGAAGCAACGCCGGGAACCGAGCAATTGGCAATTAGCACTTGGCCACTCGGAGATATGCCGCCGCCGTGAAGGCGAGATGCCAGTTGCGGGGTGCCAATTGCTAATTGCCAATTGCCAAGTGCCAATTGCCAACTCCTAAAACCTGTGCCTCTTACCGACAAATTCGGACGCGCCATCACCGATCTGCGAATCTCGGTCACCGATCGCTGCAACTACAAGTGTGTTTACTGCCGCACCGGGAACGAGGGTGCACTCTACGGCGATCTGGCTTTCACCGACTACCTGCGCATGGCGCGGGTGCTGGTTGGGCTGGGAATCGAAAAGGTCCGAATCACCGGCGGCGAACCGCTGCTGCGCAGAGGTGTGATCGATTTCGTTGGCGAATTGGCGAAACTGCGCACCACCGATGGAGACGAACTTGACATCGCCCTGACCACCAACGGCCACCTCCTGGCCGGGATGGCGGAGCCGCTCAAGCGTGCCGGCTTGGGCCGCGTGACCGTGAGCATGGACGCAGTCGATCCCGACCGTTTCGCCCGCATTACGCGCGTGCCCGACGGATACGACAACGTGCTGGCCGGCATCCGGGCATCCCGCCGCGCCGGCTTGTGGCCGGTGAAAGTGAACTGCGTGCTGATGCGCGGCTTCAACGAAGACCAGATCATTCCCTTCGGCATGTTCGCCCGCGAAGAAGGCGTGGTGGTCCGCTTCATCGAATTCATGCCGCTCGAAGAAGACCGGGTGTGGTCGCCCAATACCGTGGTCCCGCTCGAGGAAATCGTGCATCGCATGGGCGAATACCGGCCGCTGGTGGAAATTCCTCATGCCCGCAGCGAAACTGCCCGCCGCTACCGCTTCGACGACGGCATCGGAGAAATCGGCATCATCGCGCCCGTATCACACCCCTTCTGCGGACACTGCAGCCGTATCCGCATCACCTCCGACGGCAAGATCCGTACCTGCCTGTTCTCCATCTGGGACCACGACCTGCACGGCCAGATGCGCCGCGGAGCTTCGGATGAAGAGTTGGCGGAATTCATCCGCGGCGTGATCCAGAAAAAAGAAGAGCGCCACCATATCGGCGAACCGGATTTCGTGCCGGCATCGCGCACCATGGTCCACATCGGCGGCTAGAGGGCTCCGTCCCTGATCCGAGGAGCTTCCGGGCTGCACATTTCTCCTCAGTACATAAGCCGGACCGTTCTTATCTCTGCAGGAAAACTAACTTCACCCGAGTTGTCGATTATCCCCACCGTCAAATGAATATTCCTCATACTCAATTCATCCAAGCTTTCAAAATCGAAGGAGAAATAAAAATGAAAATCACTTATCTACTCATGGCGTTCACCATGCTGCTGTCGGTAACTACTAACGTATTGGCCGCCGCGAAGAAAGACATCGTGGATACCGCGGTCGCGGCCGGCGACTTCAAGACCCTGGCGGCGGCGTTGCAGGCTGCGGGACTGGTGGACACGCTGAAAGGGCCCGGCCCGTTCACGGTTTTCGCGCCCACCGACGAAGCCTTTGCCAAGCTGCCCGCGGGCACGGTCGAGGAATTGCTCAAGCCCGAAAACAAAGAGAAGCTGGTCGCGATCCTTACCTATCACGTTGTTCCTGGAAGAGTGATGGCGAAGGACGTGATGAACCTGACCACCGCCAAAACCGTGAATGGCAAGAGCGTGACCATCACCCAGCAAAACGGAGCGCTGATGGTGGACAACGCAAAAGTCATTCAGACCGACATTGCCGCTTCGAATGGAGTCATTCACGTGATCGACACGGTAATCCTGCCGCAATAGTTTCTGCGGTGCGCCTCTCTCCAACGGCTGGGAGGGACATGTCCCAGCCGCTTTTTTGGGTAGCGCCGGCCTCCGGCCGGCCCGATGGGCGGGCGGACGCCCGCCAGACAGCCGGCGGGGCGCCAGCGCTACTCACACCGAGTTCGATTCTCGACGCCTGAACGGGTACCATCGTGAGCATGCGCCGCCTCGCGCTCCCCCTCGCCCTGGTCACAATGAGCGCTCTCTGCCCGGGCGCGAGCCTGGCCCAGCAGGTTGCGCACTCTGGGCGCGCCTCTACTTATCTCGGTTTCGACCGTAACGACTATCCCGGAGACCAGGTCCTGGAGCAACTGCGGCAGACTTTTGCCTACACAGGTTTCTGGCTGAACCATCCTCCGGGAGAGAAGACCAACAGCTGGGCCGGAAAGCGGCGGACCCTGCAATCCGCAGGATTCGGATTTCTGGTGCTCTTCAACGGACGGCTCTACGCCGGCCTGAAAACAGTCTCGAACGCAGCCCGGCTGGGCAGGTCCGACGCCCAGGCAGCCGTGGCCTCGGCGCGGCGCGAGGGATTTCCTTCAGGGACGATCATCTTCCTCGATCAGGAAGAGGGCGGCCGGATGCTGCCCGAGCAGAAGGCCTACATCTACGCCTGGGTGGATGGTGTCGGCGCGGCGGGCTTCCGCGCCGGCATTTACTGCTCCGGCATCGCGGCCAAAGAGGATGGCGGCGTTTCCATCATCACGGCTGAAGATATCCGTAAAAATGCAGCGGGAAGGGAGATCGCGTTCTGGGTCGCGAACGACGCCTGCCCGCCATCGCCCGGGTGCGCGTTCCCCAGGCGCGCGCCGAGTCCGGCCGAGAGTGGCATAGAGTTCGCCGACGGATGGCAGTTTGCTCAATCTCCGAAGCGGCGGGACGTCGCGGCCGGGTGTCCGGCCAACTACAGCCCCGACGGAAGTTGCTATCCCCCTGGAATCGATCCCGCCCGGCATTTGCACGTGGATGTAAACACTGCGTTCAGTGCGGATCCGTCGCAGGGCCGCACGCCCTGAGGAGCTCTCGCGGGTCAGCTCTCCGAGCGATTCTCGAATCAGGATTGCCCTGCTGCTGAACCTTCCTGATCAGTAAGATGACCTCGTGCCTGGTCGGATCGTAGGTCATGGCGAGGTTGACCATCGTCACCCGTCCGGGAAACTTGAACAGAAACTGAATTTGATCTCGTCCCGCTTTTCCGCTGGCGATCATCTCCTGCACTTTTCCCTCAAAGTCCTTCACGCAGGTGCAAGGCGCCACCGAGCGGAAAAAATTCCTGCCCACCACACCCCCCCGCGGCAGGCCGGAGAGCGCCGATTCCGCCGTGTTGTACTCCAGGACGACGCCCTGTTCATCCAGCCGGATAAAGCCATAGGGCAGAAGGTCAGCCACTCGGCGATTCAGGAGCGCCACATTTTCGATGGGATAGTTGAATTTATCCCCCAGGCAGGTCAGGCATATTCCATGTGAAATCAAACCGCTTTTGCCTTCACGAATCGGTCGGTTACACCAGGCGCAGACGATCGAATGCTCGTCCCCGGGAGATGGGTCAGGGACCTTTTCTGTCATTGCAATGTGCCTTCAACCGATATTATTCCTCGAGCATGCAGGCGAGAGCAAGGAACTGAGGTCGGTATGTCCCGTTTTCTCCGCGACGCGAAACTCCGTCTATGCGGCGCTCTGCTCCAGCGGAATGCGGCCCTTGTTCCGCGCCAGCCATTGATCGAAAGTCTGGAGAGATGGATTCAGCGATCGGGCAAACTCCAGGTTGCGGGCGCCGCAGAAATATTGTTCGAAGTCGTGTTTGAACTGAAACATGTTGGCCAGATCGTCGGCGCCCGGGAATCCGAAGCTGCGATAGACCTCGGGCGGCACGCTGTTGTAGCGGACTTCTTTGCCCAGGGCCTTGCTGAATGCGGCAGCCATCTGCGCGCCGGTCAAGTGCTCCCCCGCGATGCCTACGCTCTTACCGATAAACTCGCGTCCCTTTTTGAAGATGCCATACGCGCAGCGGCCAATATCTTCGGCGGCGATGCCGGGCAGCTTTTTGTCGCCCATGGGAAGAGTGATGGCCAGCTTGCCATCCGGCCCGGGCTTCGGACCCATGCCGAAGTGGATGAAGTTGTCCCAGTAGAATGACGTCAACAGGCAGGTCGTGGGCACGCCCAGCTCGGTGAAGACTTTGTCGGATTCGCCCTTGCCGTCGAAATGCGGCACTTTGTACTTGCCCTGCAGCGTAGGCATGCGCGAATCGCCGAGCGGAATCCACTTGCGCGTGTCTTCGAGGGTGGACCAGATGACGTGCTGCAATCCGGCAAACTTGGCCGCTTCGGCCATGAAGCGCGCTTCCGCCATCTCTTTTTCTACCGAGAAGTGGTCCCAGAAAAACGTAACGCAGAATGCTCCGTAAGCTCCCTGGAAGGCTTTTTTCAGGCTGGCGGCGTCGTCAATGTTGGCGGCCACGACTTCCGCGCCCGCTTGCGCCAGGGACTGTGCCTTCTCGGAATTTGCGTTTCGGGTAATCGCGCGGGCGGCGAAACCGCCGTTGGGGTCGGCAAGAATCGCCCGTACCAACCCGCTGCCCTGCGCCCCCGTAGCACCCATGATCGCGATAATCTTCTTGTCAGCCATGAGGATCCCCCTTGAAGAAAACCTTTTCTGGCCTGAGGGTACTCCCGCCGTCCCGAAATTGGCAACGGGCACTGGCAAGCGCTCATTGTGCAGATTTTTAGAATGCCAATGGATTAGAATGACGGCATATCCCTATGGCCGACCGTAGTTTTACCCTCGAAGAGGCCCAAAGCCTTTTGCCTGTCCTGGAATCGCTCCTGCGCACTGCCATTGATGGCAAGAAACTGATTGAGGCCGTCGACGCCGAACTCCAGGACCTCGCCCACCGCGTCTTCCTCAGTGGAGGTTTGCTGGTGAACATCGTGCAAGTGGCGCGGCGCAAAGCAGAGCGCGAAAAGACCATCCAGCGCGTAAAAGACACGCTCGCCGAGATCGACGCCACCGGAGTCCAGGTTAAAGACCTCGATATCGGACTGCTCGACTTCCCCTGCGAGGTGGAAGGCCGCACCGTGCTGCTCTGCTGGAAGCTGGGTGAAAAGGGAATCACGCACTGGCACGACACCAGTGAAGGTTTCGCGGGCCGCAAACCCATTGACGAGAGAATCGCGAAGGCAAAAAGGACGAACTAGCCATCAGCTCTCAGCTTTCAGCCATCAGCAAAATCCTTCACCGCCGAACACGCAGAGGTCGCCGAGAAGAAGTTTCCTTTATTTTCTCGGCGACCTCTGCGTCCTCGGCGGTTAATCGTGTTAGCTGAAAGCTGACGGCTGAGAGCTGAGAGCTGGTTTACGGTTTCCCTCCCTCATTCCACCGCGGCGTAAACGACGAATTCACCAGCCATCTGACCGGGCGCAACAACGACCCAATGGCGGCATCCATGTGCTCGAAATCGATGTGGGCCAGGTCGTCGCTGGGCTGGTGGTAGTCGCTGTGCAGTCCGTAGCTCGAAACCGTCTGGGCGACCACGCCCTTTTTTGCCAGGACGTAATTGTCGGAGCGCTCGAAGAAATTCTGCTCCGGGTGAGGGTCTCCGATCAGTTTGGCCCCGCGAGCGGCCAGCACGGGCCCGAGATTCGAACGCTCCCATCCGGTCAGCCACACCGTGTCCGAGCTGACCGCGGGATCGGCGCGTCCCAGCATTTCGAATTCGAGGTTGACCGCGATCTGCTTCAGCGGTACCGGAGGATGCTGCAGGAAAAAGGTTGATCCCTGCCCGCCCGTTTCTTCGCTGCCGAACAAGGCGAAGACTACGGTGCGTCTCGGTTTTCTTCCGCTTCCGAGGACGCGCGCCAGTTCGAGCACTGCGGTAGTGCCGGAAGCGTCGTCATCGGCTCCGTTGTAGATGTCATCTCCATTCACCGCCGGCCCGATTCCCAGGTGATCCAGATGGGCCGAGAGCAAGACGGCGGTCTGTTGCAGGGCAGGGTCGCGCCCGCGCAGCATCCCGACCGCATTCCAGGTGTAGCGCGTTTCGCTGGTCGTGGGGCCGTCGAAAGTCAGGGTGGTATTTTCCGGAAGACCTTTGAGGACAGCCGCTGCCTCCGGACTGGCCTCCAGCAGGTTGAAATCGCTTTCCAGGCCGGAAGCGTCCTGCCCTTCGATTTTCACCGGAAGTGTAGGCAGCTCTTTAGCGGGTTGCTGGAAATGGGCGGTGCGCTCCGCGCTGGCCGCGATGATCGCTGCCACGGCTCCCTCTCCGCCCAGCGACGACGCCTTGGCTCGCTGCCGCCGAAGGTCGTTTCCCAGAATCAGGACGATGGCGCCCGCTGCCTGTGGGTCGTCTTCGTCGGCGTTGATCACGTGCAACGGGCCGGAGAAATGGGTCTGCGCGACCTCAAGTGCAGCGAACTCCTGGCCGCAGGTCCAGGCAACCCTCTCTCCGCCGGTTTCTCCCGTGGCGCCGGATCTCGCAAATGTCAGGTGCGGCGGCGCGGTGAATTTTGCCTGTTGCAGTGTCGCCCGCTGAAGATAACCACCCTCGTCGCCAGCTGGGGTGATTCCGTACGCCCGCAGTTGCGAGGACACGTAGGTGGCCGCCACCAGTTCGTCCGCCGTGCCGCTGCCGCGGCCGCGCAGCGCGTCCGAAGCCAGAAACTCCATGTTGGCCCGGATGCAGGCGGCGCATAGGCTGGGAGCGGGCACGGCCGCGCGAACCGGGCTCGGCTGTGTTTTGTTCGACACGGCCGGCGCCACGCCGGGTTGGCCAAAAACTGAGGCAGAAAGACAGATGGAGAAAAACCCAATGCTTAAAAGAGAGGGGGGGTTCATTCGCGGGTTCGATTCTTGACTTCGGGGCTGGCCTTGCCTACGTAATCTGATAGCAGGTTAGCAGACCGCGGCGGGCGGCTGGTAGGAGGAATCTCGCCCCCGTGGCGCTGGGCGTGAAGCTAGCGATCTTTTCGGTCTGCGGTAACTGACGCCCGACCCAGACCTTAGTGCACACGGAAGTACACCCGCCGGTTCCGGCCAAAACCTTCTCTGCTACAATTCCGGGTAGCCACTTCAAGCGGACAGTGCCACCAAAGTACGTCTGCCGGATTTTTTTTACCATGCTTTCTTGTAAGCGGAACCTCCGTATTTTGGCTACGTTGGCGGCGCTGTCCCTGCTTGCCCTGGCGGCCAGTTGCCGGGGCTTTTTTGTCAATCCCACGCTGCAGTCCATTACGGTGTCTCCTTCCACCGGGAGTGTTGCCCCCGCTGGAACCCTGCAACTGACCGCGACCGGGACTTTTGACGATGGCAGCACATCGAATGTGACCACCCATAGCTCCTGGCAATCGTCCGATACGACGGTGGCTACGATCGGAGCTAGCAACGGCCTGGTCAAGGCCGCGGCCAGCATTGCCTCTCCGCCGGGCATTACCACCATCACCGCAACCGACGGGGCGTTCACCAACACCGCGACTATCACGGTATGCCCGATTGTGACCAGCATCACGGTCACCCCGTCCACTACCAATCCCGCGGCGGGCGCGCAGATCTCCTTCATCGCCAAAGCCGTTTTTTCCGGAAGCCTTAATCAACAGGACGTTACCAGCGTCGTGACCTGGACGATTTCGAATACGGCCGTGATTCCATCGATTTCTGCCGGCGCGGCGACCGTCAGCTCCACCGCTTCGGGTCTGTCCACCACCGTTACCGCCAGCCTGTGCGGCGGCACCAGCCCACCGGTCACAATCGCGGTTCAATGACCGGGTGGCCAACCATCGGCAGCTGACTTAGCGTCCAGGTTCTGGCATTCTGGTTTCCATGAATGACATCCGCTGCATTGGGATATGTACCGGTGGCGGCGACGCCCCCGGCCTCAACGCCGTGATTCGCGCCGCCGTCAAGTGCGCCTTCCTGAAGTACCACTGGAAAGTCATCGGCATCCCAGACGGCCTCGACGGATTGATCTGGCCGGAGAAATCCTACGAACTCACCCTGAAGCACGTGAGGGGGATTCTGCCTCGCGGCGGAACCATTCTGGGCACGACCAACCGCCGCAATCCTTTCAAATTCTGCATTATCGAAAACGGCCAGGAAGTCATTCGCGATATTTCCGAGGAAGTTATTGCCAATTCCCGCACGCTCGGCATTGACGCGGTGATCAGCATCGGAGGCGATGGCTCGCAGACCATCGCCTTAGAGCTTTTCAGGAGGGGCATGAAGATTGTGGGCGTGCCCAAGACGATTGACAATGACATCTCGGCCACAGAGGTCACGTTTGGCTTCGACACCGCGCTCACCACCGCTACCGACGCGGTGGACAAGATCCATACCACGGCAGAATCGCACCACCGTATCATGGTTGTGGAGGTCATGGGACGCGACACCGGCTGGATTGCGCTAGAGGCCGGCATCGCCGGCGGCGCCCACGTCATTCTGATTCCCGAGATTCCATTCTCCGTCGAAAATGTCTGCGCCTTCGTCAAAAAGCGCGAGAGCTACGGCAAGCGCTTCACCATCGTCGTGGTGGCGGAAGGCATCAAGCTTCCCCCGCGTTTAAAGAGAAACGACGGGCGGGTTCGGTGGGAAACGTGATAGGGAATGCGCTCGCCGCCAGCTCCGACAAGGAGGTGCGGATCAGCGTGCTGGGCCATATCCAGCGCGGGGGATCGCCTACTGCCTTCGACCGCATCCTGGCTACCCGTTTTGGCGTTGCCGCCGTGGACCTGATCGCTCAGGGTGGATTCGGCAAGATGGTATGTTTGCGCCACGCGCGCATCGAGTCCGTGGACATTGCCCAGGCCATCGGCCAATTGAAAACGGTTGATCCCAACGGCCAGATGGTGCAGATGGCCAAAGCCATCGGGATTTCCTTCGGCGATTGACCGACTGGAGGTATTCTGAACCAGTCTGCTCGCTGACGCAGTCCGGGTTTTCTTTGCCTCCTTTGCGGATTTCTTTGCGCCCTTTGCGGTCAAAAAGCTTTTGCCGCCAAGTTCGCAAAGACCTCCGCAAAGGTCGCAAAGAAGATCTTACGTTGCAGAGGTCATTATTATTCTTAGTGATCACCATTCTCGGTGATCACCGTAAAATTTGCTCCGTGAAACACTACCGCCCATTTCTCGCTTGCTGCTTTCTGCTGCTCCTGCTGGCCGGGCTGTCGCTGCTCCCGGGTTGCGGACGCGGCAAGGGCGGGCCCAAAGAGATGGCCTACGTTTCAGCTCCGCAGGCCTTCCTGCGCGACCAGGTGGCGGCGGTCTATAACAAGACCGGCAGCGTAAAAAACGGTGAGGCGGTGCAGGTGCTGGCGCGTGATCGCCGCTTCGCCCGGGTGCGTACCTCCACCGGGACCGAAGGATGGCTGGAACAGCGTTACCTGGTGAGCCAGGAAACTTACGACGCCTGTCAGAAGCTGGCCGAACAGATGCGCGACCAGCCCGTCCAGGCGACTGGAATCGCCCACAACCAGACCAACATCCACCTGGAACCGCAGCGCGATGCCGAACACCTCTACCAGGTGGACCAGGGGGCGAAGGTGGCAGTCCTCAAGCGTGCCAGCAGCCCCAGGCCCCTCCCCGCCGGGCAGACCCCGGCAGCGAATGCCGGAAAAGCCGGTTCAAGAAAGGGACAGCCGGCGGAGACCGTGCCGGCAGTGCCCATGGAAGACTGGTGGCTGGTCCGCGATGAGCCCGGACACGTAGGCTGGGTTTTGGCCCGCATGATCGACGTGGATATCCCCATCGAGATCGCGCAATACTCGGAGGGCCAGCGCACTGTGGCGGCATTCGTTCTCGACCACGTCACCGACGGCGAGAAAAAAGTGCCGCAGTATCTGGTGCTGTTCAGCGAGAACAAAGACGGCATGCCGTTCGACTATAACCAGATCCGTGTCTTCACCTGGAACGTCAGGCGACATCGCTATGAGACGGCTTATCGCGAACACGGTCTCAACGGCGTGCTGCCAGTCACGGTCTCCCATGAGACCTTCGACAAGGAAGGCGATCTCCCGGTTTTCGTGGTGCGGGGAAAAGACGATGCCGGAAACGTGACGGAACGCAAGTACAAGCTCAATACCCCGATCGTGCGCCGGGTGCTGGCGCCGGGAGAACAGAAAGAAGCTGCGGTTGCCGGTCATCGGTCGTCAGCCCGAGCAAGAAAGAAGAAACATTGAACTGACATCTGACCACTGCGAACTGACAACTATTAGAGCGCAACGATCCTGGGGAACGCCGGCGCTGGCGTGCCCTCATCAAGCGCCCGCTGCCACTCTGAAATCGAACCCAGTAATGCGGCCGAGTGGATGCCCCCAAAGCCTTCCGGATAAAGCGAGAGATTCCGAAACGCCCGTCTCAGCACCGACCGCGCCCCGGCTAAGTTCCCATTTCCATGATGGTGCAGCGCCACCGCCACCTGGATCAATCCTTGCAGGAACCTCTTGTCCTTAGAGGGAGCGTCGCGCCACACGTCTTCCAGGGCCTCGTGGGCCTCAAAAAAAGCGGCGCGGTTGAACAACTCGACCCCTTCCCGATATTGCGCGAAATCCACGCGCCATTGTGGCATATCGTGGCCCGGCCAATACCCACATAAATACGGAATTTCATAGTTAAACCCAGGGAGGCTATCCGTTTTTCAATATGAACGCCGGGACCAAGCTTGTAAATATATGAAAACAATGTCTGTTATGACGAGGTGTTTTGGAATGAAAGTTGCTTTTACTGTCTAGCGAGGCAGTGCGTAATCATCCTGTCGTGATGTCTTGTTGATTAAAATTTTGACTCGCGTCGACACCCCAGGAACTTCCAGTTTTGAGGAGAAATAGTATGGATTCATTTGCATCCAAGTCGAAGGTTTTTGCATTCGTGCTGGCGCTGCTGAGTTTGATGGCATTAGGTTCCGGACTGGCGTTCGGCCAGGCCATCAGCGGCAACCTTGTCGGCACCGTCGTTGATTCTTCCTCCGCGGTCGTGACCAACGCGAGTGTGGAAGCCACCAACCTCGGTACGGGGCTGACCACCACGACCAATACAGGCTCCACGGGAGGGTATCGCTTCGACAACCTTCCGGTCGGCACCTACAAGATCACGGTCAAGGCCAGTGGCTTCCGGACCGTCAGCGAGCAGGTCGAGGTGCAACTTAACCAGACCGGCACGGTCAACGTGACTCTGAGTCCTGGCGCGGCCACCGAGACGGTGGAAGTTTCGGGCGAGGCGCCGGCGGTTGATACCAGCACGGCTCAGTTAGGCTCGACCTATACCAGCCAGTACTCGTCCAGCCTGGGATTGGCGGGAACGGGAGGACAAGGTGGTGGAGTTCTGAACCTCTCGCTGCTGAACCCGGGCGTGACCAACGCGAACGCCATGGGCGACGGCATCGGGCCGTCGGTTGGCGGCATGCGGCCCCGCGACAACAACTTCACGGTTGAGGGCGTGGACAACAACAACAAGTCCGTGACCGGTGCATTGGCCACCATTCCCAACGACGCAGTGGAGAACTTCACCCTGCTGCAGAACCAGTTCAACTCCGAGTTCGGCCATTCTTCCGGCGGGCAGTTCAGCACCACCATCAAGAGCGGCACCAACGGTTTTCACGGTTCGCTCTACGAATACTTCAGAAACCGCAACCTGAACGCCGTGGACGCAACCTTCGTGCAGCAGGGCCTGACCTCGAATCCCCGGCTGGACAGCAATCGTTACGGCGCCACCTTCGGCGGCCCCATAATCAAAAACAAGCTGTTCTTCTTTACCGACTTTGAGCGGCAGCCGGTAGGACTTACGGGCGCGGCTCCGGGCGCGGTTTCCACGCCCACCCAAGCAGGCCTGGCGGCCATCGCGACCGACCCCAACCTCAGCGCAACCAATTTTGGAATCTTCAAGCAATTCGTACCCGTGGCTGCAAAGGGAACCTCCTGCGTTGCCTATAGCGGAGTTGGAGCCAACGGAATATGCGATGGCAGCACGAAGGCTTTGACGGGCGTCGAAGTGGGCGGAGTCACGATCGTGCCTCCTGCCTTCATCGATTACGAGAACTTTGTGCAGAGTGTCGATTTCAATATTTCTGCCAAAGATCAATTGCGCGGCCGGTACGTCTTCAATAACCAAAGCGGGCCGGACATCGCCGCCCAGCTACCGGCGTTCTATGTGAATGTTCCTATCAAGTATCGCCTTTTCACTCTGGGCTATTACCACACGTTCTCCCCCACCATCCTGAACGAATTCCGGGTGGGCTTTAATCGCTTCGTCGACAACATTCCGGTGGGTCCCCAAGCTTATCCTGGTCTGGATGCATTTCCCAATATCGTTCTTTCCGACCTGGGAACGGGTGTGAACATTGGACCCGACGACAATGCTCCTCAAGGCACGATCCAGAACTTTTATGGAGCCAACGACAACTTCACCTGGACCAAGGGACGGCACACGCTGAAGATCGGAGCGGAGTACCGGGAGTACATTTCGCCCCAGAATTTCACTCAACGGGCGCGCGGCGACTACGAATACAACACCACCCAGCTGTTCATGGAGGATTTTTCGCCCGATATTATCGGCCAGCGCAGCACCGGAAACACCACCTATTATGGCAACCAGAACGCAATCTACTGGTATGTCAACGACACCTGGCGCATGACTTCGCACCTGACCTTGAGTCTGGGTGTGCGTTACGAGTACACCACCATCCCGATCGGCGAACAACGGCAGTCTCTGAATGCGATTTCGAACTCGCCGAACGTGATCATTCCGCAAGTCAATGAGCCGTTGATCTTCGACACGCCCCGCGCTCCCAAGAACGACTACGCCCCCCGCGTCGGGATTGCGTACTCGCCTGGAAACAGCGGCACGACCTCCATTCGCGCGGGCTTCGGAATGGCTTACGACACTCTCTATGACAACATCGGGATTCTGTCGCAGCCCCCGCAAATCGGCTCTACCAATAACGTGGATTTGTCGAAACCGCCGACCGCCAACTTCCTGGCCAACGGTGGCCTGGCGGGTGGCGGCAGCGGCATCACCGTCCTCGACCGGGTTGACGCCATGGCCGCCACCGCGGCTTGGATTCCGCCCGATGTCAAGTATCCTTATTCGCTCAACTGGAACCTGGGCGTTCAGCATTCGTTCGGGAAGAGCTACACCGCCGAAGTCAACTACGTCGGCACCCGTGGCAATCACCTGGACGTGCAGAACATCCTGAACTTCCAGTCGGTGATTTTTAACCCGTCCGAGGCTCTGCCGACGTTCTTCACAACCCCGTCGCAGGCTACCCTGGACGGTCTAACCAGCACTCTGGGAAACCTGCAATCGCGCAACATCATCCCGGCAAACCTGAATAACGTGGACGGTCCCAACGTCGGGTTTAACGGGTCAGTGTTGACCGGTTTCATCCCCACGGGATGGTCCACCTACCACGGGTTGCAGGGTCAGCTCAGCCGCCGCTTCAGCAACGGTCTGACCTTCACCACGGCGTATACCTGGAGCCATGCCATTGACAACAGCACGGCGGACTTCCACAGCACCGATCTGACTCCGCGCCGCCAGCAGGATTTCTTCAATGGCAACGCGGAAAAGGCCACATCGGCGTTGAGCCGCACTCACCGGCTGACGATCGCCGCGGTGTACGAACTGCCGTTCTTCAAGGGCGGCAATTGGATGATGAGGAATGTAGTCGGCAACTGGCAGTTCAGTCCGGTTTACACCTTCGAGTCTCCTGAATATGCTACCGTTCAGGCCGCCCGGGACGCCAACCTTAACGGCGACAGCGCGGGCGATCGCGGCATCCTGAATTCCGCCGGCATCAAAGGTGTCGGTGGCGACGTGCAAAACCTCTGCAACAGCAGCCTGCCAGCCGGGCACTTCTGCAATGACGATCCGGACACTACCTTTGATCCGAGTCCCTACGTCGTAGCGTACCAGCCCCTAAACGCTAACGGAACGCCTTGCACTTCGAGGGCGCAGTGCCCTGAGTTCATCCGCACGGGTGCGGGTTCGCTCGGTAATCTCGGGCGCAACACGCTGGCGACCGCTCACACCAACAACTTTGACCTGGCTGTGTACAAGGACCTGAATATCACCGAGAGGATGAAATTCCGGTTCGGAGCGCAGTTCGGCAATCTGTTTAACCATCCGCAATTCCTGCCGGGCAGCAACCCGGGCGTTGGACTGGGAGTCAACGACGTGGTCGGGTACAGCACCTGCTGCACCACGTCCGCCTACAGGAACTTTGCGACTCCAGGATCGTCGAACTTCAACGATCCGAGCAAGACGTTTGGCAGCAACGCCCGCACCATTGGGCTGGTTGCCAAGTTCATCTTCTAGGACCTCGACTGAACGTAAACCTCATAAGGAGGCTCGAAAGAGCCTCCTTAGTTTTTTTGCGCTCGTCCGCCTCTCCCGCAGCGCCCAAGTCAGGAAGACAACAACAAAGCATCGCTAGACACCACGCATAGACATTGCTGACTCAGCGCGCTTTGCACGCCGACACGAGGCGTTCCAATCCAGGCAGTCTTTCCTCGCGGTTCGGTTGCGTTCTATGAAATTCAATAGGGCCATACTTGTAACTTCATAGAATGACCAAAGTACCGGTGTATTCGCAGGTTCTCCCAACCCACTAAACGTTGTGAAATAAGTCACTTCACATAGACAATTGGACTGGTCTGCCAACTGCGGCCACGATTCGACAACACCCTGTTGTAGAGTACGTTTCAGTTCCGATTTTCCGTCATTGCAGGGGCTTTTCTCGGGCTTGCGGAGACACTCTTTTGCGCCCGCGGCCGCAGGGTTGAAAGTTCAAGGAGGAAAAATGCAGAGGCTGAGATTTCTTTTCGGGAGCATCCTACTGGTGTTGGCGGCCAGCTTCGCGCTGGCGCAGACCGGTTCGATTCAAGGCACGGTGACTGACTCTGCCGGCGCCGTGGTGCAGGGCGCGGAAGTCACGGTCAAGAATCTGGGGTCCAATGCCGAGCGCACCGTGACCAGCGGCGGCACGGGGGCCTACAGCATCTCCAATCTGGCTGTCGGTCAGTACGAGATTACGGTCAAGATGGCAAGCTTTAAGACCTTTCATGCTTCGAATGTTGTGCTGACCGTCGCCGAGACGCTTTCTGTGAACGCTCGTTTGGAGCCCGGAGCGGTCTCCGAGGAAGTTCAGGTCCGGGCGGACCAGATCCCGGACATCGACCTGGAAACCTCGCAGGTAAGCAATCTGGTTGATCAGGCCAGGATGCAGAACCTGCCGCTGGTTACGCGTGATCCTTATGAACTCGTCCTGCTGTCGCCGGGGACAATTCAGACCAACAGCCGGTTCGGCGGTGTTTCGGTTAACGGTTCGCGTGAGAAGGACAACAATTTCCTTTTGGATGGAGTAGACAACAACGACTCCGCCGTTCCTGGCGGCCTAGGTGGAATCGCGTCGCTGAATCCAGATGCGACCGAAGAGTTTCGGGTCATCACCAATAACTTCATGCCGGAATACGGCCGGAACAACGGCGCCATCGTGGATATCGTCACCAAAAGCGGCACCAACCAGCTTCATGGCAGCGCCTACTGGTTCGGACGTTACAATGCCCTGGGTGCGCGCGACTATTTCAACCACTTGAACGACGATGGTACGGTGCAGCCGATGAATCCGTACGTGCGCAACGATTTCGGGTTTTCTGTCGGCGGTCCTCTTGTTAAAGACAAGACTTTCTTTTTCGTCAACAACGAGTGGCATCGCTTTCGCACGACGCTGACCAACGACTCGATCGTGCCTACGGCTGCGTTCAAGACCGGGGTGTTTACCTTCGGCGGATTCAACGTCAACATAGCCGACCCTCTTTCCCCGAACAACCCCTTGGGCCTGACTCTCGACCCGACGTTGGCCAGCGTGCTCGCGCTGTATCCCAACCCGAACGGACCGGCGGTCGATGATGTTCGCGGCCAATTTTTCTTCCCCTCGACGTCCGCCTACGACGACTGGAACTTGACCGCTAAAATCGATCACCACATTACCGAGCGTGAGTTGTTTTCGGTGCGATATGCCTACAATTCTGGGAGCGACCCCAATGGAACCCACCAAGATTTTCTGCCCGGGGATGTGGGTGCATTCGGGGTCAAGTTTCAGTCGCAAAACCTGGGTGCCACGCTGACCTCCACCTTGAAGCCGAGTCTGGTGAACGAGGCGAAATTGGGATTCAATCGCGGCAGTCCTACCTTTAGTTGCGGAGGGCTCAGCGTTCTAAACAGTATTGGCTCGCAGGACCGATTCGGCCGGGGCCGTGACTACTCCCTGCCGGACGTTGCGGGTTTTGGTTGCCTAGCCCTGGGGGATTCCGATGGACAAGAGCGGCTCGCCGGCACTTGGACAATAGCCGACAACCTGTCCTGGGTAAAAGGGGCGCACACCATGAAGATGGGCGCCGATTTCCGACTCATCTTCGAAAATGGCGCTGACAATTTTAGCTCTCGCGACCTCCTCACCTTCAGTGGATTTACCAATTTCGGACAGGCGTTCATTGATATCGATCCGTCCACTCCCTGCGACGTGAACACCGGCAACGGTTGCGACGGTCCCTCCACGCTGCAAGACATGGCCTCCATGCTATTCGGTATTGCGGATACGGAAACGCAGGCGCAGTTCTTCAACAAGGGGAAAACCAGGACCCCGGGCGACTTCCGCCAGTTTCGGCAGCACGAGTACGGTATTTATTTCCAGGATAGCTGGAAGGTGCGATCAAACCTCACTCTGAATCTGGGCGCGCGCTATCAGTTCAACGGGGTGCCATACGAAAAAAATGGCAACCTGTCGAACCTCTATGTGCCGGCGAACGGCCCCGCCCCCCTGACTTTCCAGCTGGCGGGTCCAGGTTCGGGAAGGCTGCTTTACAACAATGACTTCAGCAATTTTGAACCGAGAGTGGGATTTTCGTGGGATCCGTTCAATCGCGGAAAAACGTCAATCCGTGGCGCCTACGGAATTTTCCATGACCGCGTATTTGGAAACTTGTTCACCAACGCTAAAGACAGCCCGCCGTTCCAAGCCACGTATTCGAACTTTCCTTTCGACGTTCCGGAGAACCTCCCCTTCCCTGGAGACCAGCAGCCTTCTCCCAGCGTCGATGATGAAGCTTCTATTACTGCGAGCCTGTTTGACCCTCACCTGCGGATGCCTTACACACAAAACTGGAACCTCGGGTTCCAGCACGAACTATTGCGGGGCTTGACGCTAGAAGTCAACTACGTGGGAACCCGGGGGGTGCATCTCCTGCGGGTGGTGGACGGAAATCCGCCGGATCCGAATCGCGTGCAACAGCTTATCGCGTTGGGAGTCGATCCCTCGGAGTTGCAATTCGCGGCTCTCTACGTGGGGGCGGAATTCTTCGGCTTGCCTTTTGACGCCGCCCACAACAGCGCATTCGCCAATCAATTCAGCGGCGGCGGTGCAGCTCTCAATCGATCCGTCGGGAACTCCACTTACAACGGGCTACAGGTTAACCTGACCAAGAGGTTTGCTCACGGGTTTCAGATTCAGGGAGCCTACACTTATTCCCACGCCATCGATGACGCTCCCGATCCCCTTGATGCTGCGGAAAACAACCGGAATTTTCCACGAAACTCTTACGCGATCGAAAATGAGCGCGGGAACTCGGATTATGATTTGCGGCAGCGGCTGGTCGTTAACTATGCCTGGGAGCTGCCCTTCGGCAAAGGTAAGACTGTCGCCAATTCCGGATTTTTGGGCCGAATGCTGGAGGGATGGCAATTGGCAGGAGTTACAAGTGCCCAGGCTGGACATCCCTACGACATATTCTATGGCGGCATCGATTCCGAACACACCGGACTGACCTCCAGGGCGAACCTGAACGGCAATCCAGCGCTGCCCGCCGGCCATCTCAAGACGGAGACCGGGCCGGCACTATCCGCTTTCGGTCCTCCCAACTTGATCGACGGGCTTCCCGGCACGGTGGGCAGAAATCACTTCAATGGACCGGGCTACTACAATTGGGATGCGGTCGTATCCAAGAACACAAGCCTTGGTGAGCACTTTAAGCTGGAGACCCGTTTTGAGGTCTATAACGTCTTCAACCGAGCGCAGTTCGATCAGCCGGGGAATCTGGTGGTTGATCCGGGAACCTTTGGATTTTCGACCGCAACAGTCAGCCAATCTGACGGAACTACGTCGGCCCGCCAGATTCAGTTCGCGATGAAGCTTAAGTTCTAAGGCGAATCCCAACTGACCCAACCGCCTGCGGGACACCCGCAGGCTTTTTCTTGCCCTCGGCAAAGCTTCTGAACTCTCCGGCGAGTAATCACTTTCCTAGTAGCGTGTAGTGCGAACTGGCGGCCATAAAAAAGATCATGGGCACGGACAGAAAGAAATTCATCCGCGAAGCCAGAAATGCCTGCCGCGCCAGGACGGCCGCATTCGCCGGCGGCGTGCCTGCCAGGGTTCCGCGAATGATCTTCTTGTTATTGCGCCAGATGATTCCCCATACGTTGAACAGCATGATGAAGCCCAGCCCGCCCCCGATGCCGATCGAGAGCACGTGGTTATCGTCCTGTCCCACCGGAGTGTAGTTCACGAACAGCCAGCCCGCGGCGCAGACCAGCACCGCCGTGATCGCGCCCAGGACATATCCACTCGGGGTTTTTGAGATCACGAAATAGAGGATCATGGAAGCCGCGACCCAGATCAGCAGGAACAGTCCGATGGTGCTTCCGGCGCCCACTCCCATGCGGTGGGCATCCGCGGCGACGTAGATCTGGGACCAATACCAGAAGCCCACGAACACGGTCAGCATGGCGCTCCAGCGGAACAGTTGCAGGGCGGGCATGGTCAGGTACTCAAAAATTCTGGGTTTGGACGCCGCGTCCACCTGCTTCATGAAAGGCACGTTGACCAGATTGAAAAAGTACAGCAGGCCCACCCAGGTGATGCCCGCCAGCAGGTGGACCCAGCGCAGCAGGAAGGCCAGGGCCTCCGTGCCGGTGTGCGTGGGCATGACGAATGAGGCAATCTCGCGGTGCATGGGGGCTCCTCGACGCCGAGAATGGTGTCATTTTGCCAGGACGATGTCAATTGGCCGTTCCATGTAGGCGCGAGCGTTCAGCTCGTGCGGCAGTGTTCATGAATCTGGATTCCTGGTGAACCGCGAGTCATTGATCTATGCCGCCGCACGAGCAAGGACACTCTGGGGCGGCCAACTTGAAATACGCGAGGTTCCGCCGTATCGTACAAATACTATTGGCAGTAGGCTTTGCGCGTCACCGTACGGGGTTCGGCGCGCAGGGCTGCCCGTTCAAGTGGTACAGATCTGATCATGCAGATCCTCCCAGTCAGGACCTAAGGAGATCGGCGATGGAAAATAAGCCGGCGCAGAACATCCAGGACACGTTCCTCAACACGGCACGCAAGGAGCGCACCACGATCACGATTTACCTGTTGAGCGGGGTCAAGCTCACGGGACGGATCCGCTCCTTCGACAAGTATTCGGTCGTGCTCGAAACCAACAACCAGGAGCAATTGATCTTTAAACACGCCATCTCCACCGTGGCCATGGGAAGGACCTTGCACAGCCATGGGGATAAACCGACAGTGGTGCCGGCACCCGCAGCGGCTCCGAATGCGGGCCCGGAGGAAGCGGCGATGCCGCGTCCTTCCGGTACTGAGGGATGAAGAGCGCAACTGGCAATTGGCACTTGGCAATTCGCGCTAGGCCAAACCGCTGTCTGCCAGGATCAACGTAACCGCCAATTGGTAATCAGCGAGTCCCGAGTGCCAACACACGCGATCCGATCCATGTTTGCCCCAGAGAATCCAGCAAATTGAGCAGCCCAAAATCCACATCTTCCGGCAGGAAGCCTTTCGACAAAGGCAAGAGCGTTGGGCGCGGCCCGGCGGCGGACGGAAACCGTGCGCCGAGAGAGCGCGCGTTTCTGATTGGCCTCGAGGTGCGTACGCGCTCCCGCGGCGCCGGATCAGCTCGGGCCAGGAGCGGCCCGCTCACGGCGGCCGCCCAAGCCGCCCGCGACACTTCCAGTGGCTCGGTGGCCATGAAGGGCCCCGACATCCCCGAGTTCAGCGCCGAAGAATCGCTGGACGAATTGCGTTCTCTGGCCGTCAGCGCCGGCGCGGAAATTGTCGGTGAATTTCTGCAGCATCGCGACCGTCCCGACCCGGCCACCCTTATCGGAAGCGGCAAGCTGGAGGAGATCGCGGGCGCTACCGCTTCGGTCTCCGCCGATCTGCTGTTGTTCGATCACGATCTCACGGCTTCGCAGCAGCGCAACATCGAGAAACTGGTCAACACCCGAGTGATTGACCGAACCCAGCTCATCCTCGATATTTTTGCGAAACACGCCAAGACGCGGGAAGGCCAGTTGCAGGTGGAGCTGGCGCAACTGGAGTACATGCTGCCGCGGCTGGGCGGTCGCGGAATCGAGATGTCGCAACTGGGCGGCGGCATCGGCACCCGGGGCCCGGGCGAAACTCAACTCGAAACCGACCGCAGGAAAATTCATCGCCGCATCCGGCACGTGAAAGAGCAAATTGAAAACGTGCGGCGGGTGCGGGCGCAACAGCGGGCGAGGCGGGAAGCGGAGCCGGTCGCGACGGTCGCGCTGGTCGGCTACACCAATGCGGGGAAGTCAACTCTGTTCAACGCGCTGACGCACGCCGCGGTGCTCGAATCTCCCCGCATGTTCGCCACGCTCGATCCGACCATCCGTTCCGTGACCCTGCCCTCGCGAAGAAAAGTGCTGCTCTCCGACACGGTCGGATTCATCCGCAACCTGCCGCACACACTGGTTACAGCGTTTCGGGCCACGCTTGAGGAAGTGCAGCGAGCCTCGCTGGTGCTGCAGGTTTCCGATGCCAGCAGCCCGCTGACGGCCGAACAGGACGCGCAAGTCGAAAAAGTGCTGAAGGAACTTGAAGTCGACGGCAAGCCACGCCTGCGGGTAATGAACAAGATCGACTTGCTGCCGCCCAAGCAACGCGAGTCGCTGCTGGACGACGCGAGCCGAGTGCATGTTTCGGCGGCCAAGGGAACCGGAATGACCACCCTCTTGGACCGGATTGACGAAATGTTGTCGGAGGACCCGATCAGCCGCGTGCATCTGCGCGTCCCACAGAAAGAAGGAAAGATGCTGTCGCTGCTCGATGCCCGGGCGCGTGTTTATTCACGCGTTTACAAGGAGGGATTGGTTGAGATGGAAGTGGAAGCGCCGGAATCGGTGGTGAGAAGAGTCAGGGAGTGGGTGGTGGAATGAATCCGTCGTAGGTGGCGTGGTGCCGTAGACACCTCCGACTTCAACGATCTTAGCTGGCGACTGTCAACCGATGACTGACGATCAAATTTAAATGGGCCGGCAACCAAGAAGCGGTGACATTCCTTGGCTATCGGCCCATTCGATCCGGATTGGATCGGAGGTGATACATCTATGCTAGACCCCTTATGCCGGATGTCAAGCAACTTTCCGCCATCCCGCCAAATAGTTCCAAGGCCCCGGTTTCAATCTGGAAACGGCCTGGGGCTGCGTTGACACTCAGTCCGTAACATGTTACTTTCAATGGTCTTAAGCCTCCTTACGCTCTAGACCTGATCAGCACACAATGAACGAGATATTGGGACAGCTAGGCGGATTACTGCTCGGGTCCGTGCCGACCATCATCTTCATGGTCTTGTTGTTCGGCATTTACACCGCAGTGGTTCACAAACCGCTGGTTAAGGTGCTGGCCGAACGGCACAGCCGGACCGAAGGCGCGATCGAAAAGGCACGCGCCGACATTGCCAAGTCAGAAGCGCGCACCGCAGACTATGAACAGCGGCTACGGGAAGCGCGCATGGCCGTATTCAAGAGCCAGGAAGCGCGTCGCCAGCAGGCGCTGCAAGCGCGGGCCGCAGCTGTGGCCCAGGCGCGGACCAGGGCGCAGGCGCAAGTGGAGCAGGCGCGGGCCGCGATCGAGCAAGATAAGAAGGCGGCTCAGACGGGTTTGGAAGCCGAGAGCGGAAAGCTGGCCAGCGCGATTATTCGCGCCGTCCTCGAACCAGCGAATCAAAGTCCGGCAGGTGGCGACTGATGGGAACTCCGCGCTTCATGCGAAGTGGCGTGGCCCGGGGTTGTGTAGTCGCCCGCGGCCACATTGCGATTTTAGCTTTTCTCTTTTTGGGGGCCTTTCTCGCCGTTATGAGCCCCTGCGCCGGCGCACAGGCTGCTCCTGCCGCGGGGTCCGGAAGCTCGGCCAATCGTCCAGGGGTCGTGCTGGCGAAGGAATCGCGCGAGGCCGCGGGGGAAGACGATCAGTTCAAGCATTCGGCGTCAATCCAGTTGGTGGCAAAGCTTACCGGCCTGAGCCTCGACCAGGCCTATTGGCTGTGCGTGCTGCTCAATTTTGCCATCGTCGCCGGCGCGATCTGTCTACTTCTCGAAAAAGAACCTGCCGGGCATGTTCCGGAACCGCACCGCTTCCATTCAGAAGGCCATGCAGGAAGCGCAGAAGGCGAGCGCGGAGGCCAACCGGCGCCTGGGCGAAATCGAGACGCGGCTTTCCCGTCTGGACGCGGAAATCGCCGGCATGCGCGCCACCGCGGAGAAGGAAGCGGTTGCGGAAGAAGTTCGAATCAAGGCGGCCGCCGAGGAAGACGGGCGCAAGATCGTGGAGTCGGCCGAGCAGGAGATCGCGGCTGCTGCCAAACTTGGCGCGGCGCGACTTGACAAACTTTGCGGCGAATCTCGCAGTATCGCTGGCAACCAGACAAATCAAAGTTGATTCCGCCACGGACCAGGCCCTGGTGCAGGATTTTGCCCGTGAGCTTTCGCCGAACAGTTCCAGCGGCGGCGGACAGGATAAAAACTAGACCATGGCCTCCGTGACCAGCATTTACGCGCGCGCCTTGGCCGATGTGGTCTTTGATCAGCATCTGGATCCGGCGAAGACGCTGCTTGAGGCGCAGTCCGTGGCTCAGTTGGCGGACGGAAGCAAGGAATTGCGGGAAGTCTGGGAAGCGCCGTCGATTCCGGCGGAACAAAAGCGGGCTTTGCTGGATGCGATTGTCGCGCGCGCGGGCATCTCCCGGCCGGTGAGAAACTTTGTCGCGGTGTTGATCGACCACCGGCGGATTAGATTTCTCGAGCCCATCGTGAAAGAATTCGGGCACGAACTCAACCGCCGCATGGGGTTTGTCGAAGCCCAGGTCATCAGCGCGCGGGAGTTGGGAACGGCGGAACGAAGTGGGCTCGAGGCCCAGGTGGCGAAGTTGACCGGCCACAAGGTGCGCGCCCGTTATGCGCAGGACGGTTCGATTCTCGGGGGCGCGATTGTGAAGGTCGGCAGCATGATCTACGACGGCTCGGTCAAGGGCCAGCTGGAGAAGATAAGAGAAGCTATTAGCTCTTAGCTCTTAGCTTTTAGCTGGAACCGGGTTGGGGCCGATTTTAGAGTCTGCGAGTTGCAAAAAACTTTTACCGCAAAGATCGCAAAGAAAATCCGCAAAGGACGCAAAGAAAAAGCTAAGAGCTAAAAGCTAGACGGCTAAGAGCTGACTTTATGGCACAAATCAAAGCAGACGAGATCACACAGCTGATCCGGCAACAGATCGAGAATTACGAATCGAAGATTGCCGTGGACGAAGTCGGGACCGTCCTTACTCTGGGCGACGGTATTGCCCGCGTGCATGGCCTGGATAAAGTCATGGCCGGGGAACTGCTCGAGTTTCCCCACGGTGTTGCCGGCATTGCCATGAACCTGGAAGAAGATCAGGTCGGCGTGGTGCTGTTGGGCGAGTACACGGAAATCAGCGAAGGTGACGAGGTCAAGCGCACCGGCCGCATCATGAGCGTGCCCGTGGGCGAAGCCCTGGTCGGACGAGTGGTGAACTCGCTGGGCCAACCGATCGACGACAAAGGGCCGATCGCGACTGACCAGTTCATCGCGCTGGAGCGCCTTGCTCCCGGCGTGATCGACCGGCAACCGGTGCGCGAGCCCATGGCCACCGGCCTGAAGGCCATCGACAGCATGATCCCCATCGGCCGCGGGCAACGCGAGTTGATCATCGGCGACCGGCAGACCGGCAAGACCGCGGTCGCGCTCGACACCATCATCAACAGCAAAGGCAACAACCTGATCTGCATTTACAACGCGATCGGGCAGAAGCGGTCTTCGATTGCGCAGGTGGTAAAAATCCTCAGCGACGCCGGCGCCATGGACTACACCATCGTCGTGGCGGCCTCGGCTTCTGAACCGGCTCCGATGCAGTACATCTCGCCTTACGCGGCCTGCGCCATGGGCGAGTATTTCCGCGATACCAAGCGGCACGCGCTGGTGATCTATGACGATCTTTCCAAACACGCGGCGTCCTATCGCGAGATTTCGCTGCTGCTGCGGCGTCCACCGGGACGCGAGGCTTATCCTGGCGACGTTTTCTACCTCCACTCGCGTCTCCTGGAGAGAGCTTCCAAGTTGAGCGACAAGATGGGTGGCGGTTCTTTGACCGCGCTGCCAATCATCGAGACCCAGGCGGGCGACGTTTCCGCCTACATCCCGACCAACGTGATTTCGATCACCGACGGTCAGATTTTCCTTGAGACCGACTTGTTCAATAGCGGCGTGCGGCCGGCAGTGAACGTGGGAATTTCCGTGAGCCGCGTCGGCGGCAGTGCGCAGATCAAGGCCATGCGTCAGGTGGCGGGAAGCATGAAGCTGGAACTGGCCCAGTACCGCGAACTGGCGGCCTTCGCGCAGTTCGGCAGTGACCTCGACAAGGCCACCCAGGCGCAGCTCAATCGCGGGCAGCGCCTGGTGGAAGTGCTCAAGCAAAAGCAGTTTTCCCCGCTGCCCTTCTCCAAGCAGATCCTGATTATTTTTGCCGGCACCAACGGTTTTTTCGACGATCTCCCGGTAGATCAGGTGCGCGAGTTCGAAGCCGAACTCTACAAGTATGTGGACGCGACCAACCCAGGTTTGTTGCGCACGATTATGGAGAAAAAAGTTTTGGACGATGCGCTGAAAGCGGAGATGAGCAAAGTCATCAAGCAGAGCAAAGAAGCGTTCGTAGCCGACAGGCAGGCAGCGGCTAAATAGCTCTTAGCTTGAGTCCAAGGGCGAAGGGCCAAGGGCCAAGCAACGACGACTGACGACTGACGACTGATTCATGCCCAACATTCTCGACATCCGGCGGCGCATTCGCAGCGTGACCAACACGCGGCAGATCACCAAGGCCATGAAGATGGTCTCGGCGGCGAAATTGCGCCGGGCGCAGGAGCGGGCCCTGGCGGCGCGTCCCTATGCCCAAATGCTGACCAACGTGCTGAAGTCGCTGGTGTCGCGGGCCGAAATCTACGATCCCGAGACCGGCGAACCTAGGCATCCCCTGCTGGCGCGCCGTCCCGAGAAGAATGTTTTGCTCATCGTGGTCACGGGTGACAAGGGGTTGGCCGGGGCGTTCAACACCAATATCCTGAAAGCGGCGGCGCGTTTCATCGCGACCAAGGCGGACAAGAATGTCGAGATTGAAACTATCGGCCGCAAGGGCCGCGATTTTCTGCGGCGCCGGTATCGCGCCGCGGAGCCCCGGAAGGCCGATTCGCCCAATGCGCCGCAAACCACGATTGTGGGCGAACAGATTGGAGTGTTGAACAAGATCGACTACGCCCTGGCTTCAGACCTCGCAGAACGCGTCATCGAACGCTACAGCCGGGAAGAAATTGATTCCGTGTATTTGCTGTACAACGAATTCAAGTCGGTGATCGCGCAGCGCCTCGTGGTGGAGCAGGTTCTGCCCATAGAACAGATTGGCGTAGCCGATGTGAAGCTGGCCGAGGGAATGACGGAAAAGGAAAAGGAGCGCGCCCTCGAAGCCGCCCGGGAAGCCGGAGTGGGGATTCGTCCGCCGGACACCCGCGATCTCGATGCGGCTGCCGCGATATTCGCCACGGCTCCGGTGGACTACATTTACGAGCAGTCCCCGGAAGAGCTGTTCCGCTCGCTCTTGCCAAAATATGTGGCCATTCAGGTCTTCCGGAGTTTGCAGGAGTCGGTGGCGGCGGAGCACGCGGCCCGCATGACCGCCATGGATGCCGCCACCAACAACGCCACCGACATGATCGATTCTCTGACCCTGGCCATGAACCGGGCCCGGCAGGCGAAGATCACGAAAGAGATTATTGAAATCGTAAGCGGTGCAGCAGCGCAGTAAGGCAGATGCTGAGAGCTGACAGCTGAGAGACTGAGAGCTACAACTTTATGCCAGAGAGAATTGGACGTGTAATCCAGATTTCCGGCCCCGCCGTCGACGTGCAATTTGTCGAAGGCGCGATGCCGCCGATTTATGAGGCGCTCAAAGTCGTGAGCGACGGTTTCACCGTGCCCAACCCGGTCAACGTGATTCTGGAAGTGCAGCAGCACCTGGGCGAGGGCCGGGTGCGCTGCGTCGCCATGGAAGCGACCGAGGGCATGGTGCGCGGCATGAAGGCCATCGACCAGGGCGGCCCGATTTCGGTGCCCGTGGGCCGCGGCACGCTGGGACGCGTGATGAACGTGATTGGTCAGCCCGTCGATCAACTGGGGCCGATCCAGCACACCAAGACCATGCCGATCCATCGCCCTGCGCCGTTGTTTGAAGATCAGGCGACCACGGCCGAGATGTTCGAAACCGGCGTCAAAGTTGTGGATCTCATCCAGCCTTTTCTGAAGGGCGGCAAGATCGGATTGTTCGGCGGCGCCGGCGTCGGCAAGACGGTCTTCATTCAGGAGCTGATCAATAACGTGGCCAAGCAGCACGGCGGCTATTCGGTGTTCGCCGGCGTCGGCGAACGGACCCGCGAAGGCAACGATCTGTGGCTGGAAATGACCGAGTCCGGCGTAATCAAGCCCGGCGATCCGTCGAAGTCAAAGGCGGCGCTGATTTACGGGCAGATGACCGAGCCGCCGGGGGCGCGTCTGCGTGTTGCCCTGACCGGGCTGACGGTCGCGGAATTCTTCCGCGATGAAGAAGGCGCGGACACGCTGCTGTTCATCGACAACATTTTCCGTTTCACCCAGGCCGGATCGGAAGTTTCCGCGCTGCTTGGCCGCATGCCCAGCGCCGTGGGCTACCAGCCGAACCTGGCCACGGAAATGGGCGAGTTGCAGGAACGCATTACCTCGACGAAAAAGGGATCGGTCACTTCCGTGCAAGCCATCTACGTGCCGGCGGACGATCTCACCGATCCCGCGCCCGCCACCACTTTTGCCCACCTCGATGCCACCACCGTGCTTTCGCGCGCGCTGACCGAGATTGGAATCTATCCCGCGGTCGATCCCCTGGCTTCCACCTCGCGCATTCTCGATCCGCGCATCGTGGGCCAGGAGCACTACGATGTGGCGCAGGGCGTGAAGAAGACGTTGCAGACCTACAAAGACCTGCAGGACATTATCGCCATTCTCGGCATCGACGAACTGAGCGAAGACCAGAAGGTCAGCGTGGCCCGCGCCCGAAAAATACAGCGCTTCCTGTCGCAGCCCTTCCACGTCGCCGAACAGTTCACCGGCTCGCCGGGTCGCTACGTAAAAGTCGCTGACACGGTGAAAGGTTTCAAGGAGATCAACGAAGGCAGGTACGACGATATCCCCGAACAGGCTTTTTACATGAAGGGCACGATCGAGGAAGTGCTCGAGGCGGCCGAGAAGCTGAAAGCAGCGTAAGAACGGACCTCAGACTTCAGACCTCGGCCGTCTGCCAGATGGGGTTCGGCTGAAGTCCGAGGGCCGACGTCCGACGCCGGGTTCCCCATGGCAGACACTTTCCAACTCGAAATCGTCACCCCGGAAAAAATGGTGGTGAAAGATGTGGCGGAGGAAATCCAGATTCCCGGCCGGGACGGATACCTCGGCATCCTGCCCGGCCACGCGCCGCTCATTACCGAGCTGGCGGTGGGTGAGGTCAGCTATCGCAAGAGCGGCCAGACCTACTATCTGTCAGTGGCCTGGGGATTCGCCGAGGTGCTTCCGGACAAGGTCACGATTTTGGCTGAGACCGCCGAGCGCCCGGAGGAAATCGATATCAAGCGTGCCCAGGAGTCGAAGCGGCGGGCCGAGGAAGCCTTGCAGACCGGCAAGACCGAAGCCGATTTCACGCACGCGGAAGATGCCCTCAAACGAGCCGAGACCCGGCTCGAAGTGGCGGAAAAGAAGAGATGACCTGAACCGTCTGTCCTCCTGAACGGACTTCACGCCGTTTCCGACCTGGCCATTCCGGGATCTGGGGTTTTCACCAAGCTTAGATCCGGGTCAGTTCACCAGAGATGCGTGGGGAGCTGCCTGGTTCTTCGCCTCCGGCAAGAATTGGACCACGATGAACCGCATGGGTTCAGTGGTCGCGTTAAGAAATGTGGACTTCCGTCCCGCCCCGATCCACACTACGTCGCCCGACGATTTGCGTATTCTTTCGTACTCCCCAGCTTTCAGGTCGATGTCGGTGATCGAAATCAGCAGCTCGGCGCCTGGTTTCTCCGGCGGCGGGAAGGGGTCGCGCGAAAGCAGTTGAACATCAGTCACGCTGGCTGCACCCAGCAGCAGCGAGTTCATGAACCTGGCGTGAGGATCAACCGCCGGAGCGATAGAGATGGGCCCGTAGTCCCATGTGCCGGAAAAAGCCTGATAGCCGTAGTTCGTCACCTTGGGATCGAGAAATTCGACGGTGACGTTGCGATACTCCGTGGTGCGGTCATTGCGCATGCCCCGTGCGCCTCCACCGGAGTAAAAGCGCACATCGCCCTGGCTGAAGTGAAAGTCGACGATGTCAGACTCGCCTTCCGGCCAGATCACGGCGTCGCAATCCAGCAACGCAACTTCCAGGAAGTTGTGGTCGTGCCGCGCCATGGTCCGCTCCAGGGGCCGGAGCGTGAGCGCAAATACGCGTACCTGATCGTTCGCCATCAGCTGCCGGTAATGCGGCGCAGAGGCCATGTCCGGCGCGGCCTGCGCCCAGCACACCGGCGCCAGAAGCAGCAGCATCAGGAAGCGAATCTTCATGATGGGATTGTATTCCGGAAAAGAGGGTCGGCAAAATATCCTAAGCTGAATAACTCAAATGCGAGCCCTATGCAGCCGGGGCCGGGCCGAAACGCCGCAGTCCACTAGCAAACCGGGCCACAGCCGTGGAACCCCACCCTCCAAACCCGAAGGGTGGAGCCCCCGGCTGTAAGCGCCGCTGACGTGTCTATGGTTCTCGGGCCACGTCCTATCGTCCCCTTCCGAAGAGGTCAGACATGACATCGACGTGGGGGTCGCAAGCATGGTTCAGGCAGCCCAGCCCGAAACCAGCCTCGAGGGTTCTAGTCAGCGAGAAGTGAGTGTAATAATGCCCACTCTTCAAACCGTGGGGGCCGTAGTTGGTATCCACGATCACCAGCACCTGGTTCAGGTTGGGCACGAAGCTGTAATCGTTTTCGTCCCACACAACGACGATCGCGTTGCGTCCATTTCGCCACGCGGGAGAGTTGTGGATCGCCGATACGATCGTCCTTAGGGTGAGGTCGCCGATATAAATCAGCGCCGGGTTCAGTCCGGCTTGTGAGCCATCGTCAAGCGAGTCAAAGGCGCACTGCGCGCCGCCGTTGCCGCGTCCGTGCTGATCGTTGCACTGGTTGGGCGCGATGAACAACAGCGACGGGAGGCGGCCGGAATTCAGGTCGTCGTAAAGGCCGCCCTTGCCTTCGAAGCCCACCACGTTGGCCAGGCTGTTGTTGGGATCGTTGCCTTCCTGCACACTTTTGAAATACACAAACGGATTGTGCTTCGCGGCATACAGCTTGAGGAAGGCATTCGAGCCGCCCAGCGAGTCGGGGATGGTCGAGAGGTCGGTGAAGAAACCGTCGCTATAGTCAATGTCGTCAGCTCCGGTGGAGGGCAGGCTCTCCTGATAGCTCTTCCAGCGACGGCCGTGCTCGGCCAACTGATCTCCGATCGTCTTGCCCACGGTGTTCGAGGCCGCCGGAATCGAACTGCCATCAATGCTGATTAAGCCTGGGGCGCAGGGGTCGGTCACGGTCGGATTGGGGCACTCGTTGGTGAAGTCGACCGCCGGCGTGTCCGCGTCCGTGCCGGTGCCCGCGATCGGACAAACATTGGGGCTGGAGGGAAAGTCGGTGGTGAGATAGGGAGTGGGCCCGAGATTCGGACTGCAGTTCTGGTTGTGCCAGTCGGGAGAGTTATCGCTGCGCACGCCGAAGTTCGATCCTCCCACGATTTCCAGATAGTTGGTGGAGCTGGGATGTCCGACCGCGAAGTAGTTGGTCGCGGAATTGGCGGATTTTGCATATTGGTTGGCGAACGGCGCGTCCGGGTTCCCAACGATCTGGCTGAAACCGTGGTTCTCCATCACGATGACGAAGACGTGGTCCAGGTTGGGAATGCCTTCAGGGACGCGGCCTTCGGCGGCGAACATCGTACCTACCAGCGCTGTGGCCAACAGACCCAGAATTGCGGTCTTTCTTCTCATGGCAGTCACCTTTTTGAGGAAAGTAGTCGAGCTCTGGTGGTGCTGGCTTGGCGCCAGGCTCGACAGCTGTACGTTAGGGTGGCCTGGTTACGGCGCGGTGAGAGGGAGGTTAAGATTCGGTGAATAACCGCTGACGCGTCACCTTCATAGCTCCGGGCGTGGTGCGGGTCATCTGGATTTTTCCGCCTTCCCCAATGTCTCCGCCCGGAACAATCTCTCGTCGATACGATGCAGATGCCTGGCCATGCCCGGCCGCAGCAGCTTGTAGTGGTGGATTTCGAACAGGTGATCCACGATGAACCAGACCGGTTTCTGCGTGGTCATCCAGTGCAGGTGGTCGAAGCGGGCCAGGTGCACCGGGCGGGAGAATGTGCGCAAGGTCCGCTCCCGCCGCAGGTTGAAATAGAGATTGAAAAAACTCATGGCCAGCTCGCGCAGTGAGCGATAAACCGGCTCGCGATAACGGCAGCCCGTGTAGTTGGATTTTGCCACCACTCCCCAGTGGCCTTTCACCCGGTAAAGGGCGAGGACGTGGTCGGTGTCGTGCTCGGCCTCGAGATCGAGGAGCAGCGGGGGATAGCCGTTGGCGCGCAATGCCGCGGCCGCGAAAATCGCCCCTTCCAGGCAGTGCGAGGTATTTTCTCGAAGCACCCGCCGCGGCGACCAGGCGGTGTCGGCCAAATGGTATGGCATGTCATCGAGAAAACGCTGGATTCCATAGGGATCTTTAAGGCTGCGCAGCTGGCGCAGTTCGGCGGGCGTGAAGCTGTCTGTCGCGACGGTTTGTGCATCCTCGAGGGCAGTTTAACTGATGAAACCGGGAACAGCATTAACCACGGAGGACACTGGGGACACGGAGAAGGCGATACTGCCTGCGCTTTAGTAGATGGAAGGAAATGCAAGCCTGGCACGTGGGGTCGTTGACAATCTCGGTTAGCGGCCAAGTTGGACGACGAACTCCGTGTCCTCGGTGTCCTCCGTGGTTTTCTTGATTCGACCCACCGAGGACACTGAGGACACGGAGTCAGGAAACGGGCGATCGAGCAAACAACTCCGCCAGCTCCGACGGCTGGTCGAGCAGCACGTGTGGCGGAGGATCGTGAAGAGTATGCGGAGCGAAGCCGTAGGTCACGCCGCAAGTCCATGTTCCGGCATTACGGCCGGTGCGGACGTCAACCCCGGAGTCGCCCACGATCATGGCTTCCTGCGGCCCGGTCCCCATTTCCCGCAGGATGGCTTGCGCGCCCTCGGGATCGGGCTTTTTGGTGGGAAAGCTGTTGCCCCCGTAGACCCGCGAAAAGAATCCGCCCAGGCCCAGGGCTTCGACAATGGCCCGGGAAGGGTGCACCGGCTTATTGGTGAGCACAGCCATTTTGCGCGGCCGGCCGTTGTGGTTCTGGAGCGCCGCCAGTGCCTCCAGGATGCCGTCGTACAGGTGGGTGTGATCCAATTTGTGTTCGCGATAGTAAGAAAGGAAGTAGTCCAGACCGGAGCGCACCAGTTTTTCGTCGCCGGCCTCGCTGCCCAGAGCCCGGCCGATCAGCGCGGGCGCTCCATCTCCCACGTAGCTGGCAATCACGTCGTCAGGCAGTTCGGGCCGCTTCATATGCCTTAGCGTGGCATTGACCGAGTGCACCAGATCGAGGCGGGAGTCGATCAGCGTGCCGTCGAGATCGAAGATCACTAGCTGGATGGTGCGGGGGTCGAATGGGCGATTGAATTTGATCATGCCTGAGTAGTTCTACCGCCGAGTACGCTAAGCTCGCCGAGGAAACCAGGAAAAGGTTTTCTCGGCGGGCTCGGCGGTTAAATATTTGAACTATTCAGTATATTCGGAACTCCGGCCCAGGATTTACAATGCAAAGGCGTCTTGCACACTCGCATCTAAAGGAACCGGATGGCCACCACCAAGACTGACCCTAAGTCGGCCGCTGTATCCGAACGCGATAGCAAGAAAGCCGGCAAGACTTATGAAGGTCTCTCCCGCGAACAGCTGATCGAAGCTTACCGCCACATGTACACCTCCCGGCGGGTGGACGACCGCGAGATCATGCTCAAACGCCAGCAGAAGATCTTCTTCCAGATCTCGGGTGCCGGGCATGAAGCCGTGGGCGTGGCCGCGGCCTTGGCCCTGAAGGCCGGCTACGACTGGTTTTATCCTTATTACCGCGACCGGGCGCTCTGCCTGGCGCTGGGCGCATCCCCCTACGACATGCTGTTGCAGGCCGTCGGTTCGGGTGACGACCCCAGTTCCGGTGGCCGGCAGATGCCTTCCCACTGGAGCCTCCCCGATCTCAATATCGTCACCGGCTCCTCGCCTACCGGGACGCAGATTCTGCAGGCCGTGGGCTGTGCCGAAGTTGGCCGCTATTACGCCGCTCATCCCGATGCGGCGCGCAAGGCCACGGGTGACTATCGCCAGTTCAAAGACGTGAAGTTCCACGGCGACGAAATCACCTACGTTTCTCTGGGCGAAGGCACCACCAGTGAAGGTGAATTCTGGGAAGCACTGAACACCGCCGCTAATTTCCGGCTTCCGCTGATCTTCGTGGTCGAGGACAACGAGTATGCCATCTCGGTACCGGTCGAGGTTCAGACCGCTGGCGGAAACATCTCGCGGCTGGTCAGCGGTTTTCCCAACTTCCACTTCGAGGAAGTGGATGGAACCGATCCCGTCGCCAGCTACGCTGCCTTTGTGCGCGCGGTGGCGCATAGCCGCGCCGGACGTGGTCCTTCCTTTGTCCATGCCCACGTGATCCGGCCCTACTCGCACTCGCTTTCTGACGATGAAAAACTCTACCGGCCCGATTTCGAGCGCCAGCGCGATGCTCAGCGCGATCCCATCACCCGCATGCAGATGTTTCTGATCCGGGAGGGCATTCTCGACGAGAAGGGCATCAACCAGCTGGAAAAGCAAGTGGACGATGACCTGCAGGTTGCGGTCGACCGGGCCTTGCAGGCGCCTCCGCCCCGGCCCGATTCGGTGCTGCGCTATGTGTATTCCCCGGACCTCGATCCCACGTCGTCCGCCTTCGAGACCCAGCCGCTTCCGGCTAAGCCTGAAGGCGCGCACGCCGACGCCAAAAAGGCTGCGCCCAAGACCATGGCCGATCTGATCACGGCCACGCTGCGCGACGAGATGCGCCGCGACGAACGCATCGTGATCTTCGGCGAAGACGTTGCCGACTGTAGTCGCGAAGAGTATCTCAAGCAGAAACTGGTCAAAGGCAAGGGCGGCGTTTTCAAGCTGACCGCGGGACTACAGATCGAGTTCGGTTCCGACCGGGTGTTTAATTCGTCCATCGCGGAGGCCAACATCGTGGGCCGCGCCACAGGTATGGCCGAACGGGGACTGAAGCCGGTGGTCGAGATCCAGTTTTTCGACTACATCTGGCCCGCCATGATGCAGTTGCGCAGTGAGCTGCCGCTGATCCGTTGGCGGTCTTACAACACATTTTCCGCGCCCTGCGTCATTCGCGTGGCCATCGGCGGCTACCTGACCGGCGGCGCCATTTACCACTCCCAATGCGGCGAAAGTGTCTTCACCCACATTCCCGGACTGCGGGTCGTGTTTCCCTCAAACGCGCTGGACGCCGCCGGCCTGCTGCGCACCGCGATCCGTTGCGACGATCCCGTCTTGTTCCTCGAGCACAAGCGGCTTTATCGCGAAACCTACGGCCGCGCGCCCTATCCGGGTCCGGATTACATGGTGCCCTTCGGGAAGGCCAAGGTAGTGCAGGAGGGAACCGACCTTACCGTGATTACCTACGGTGCAGTCGTTCCCAGGGCACTGCAGGCGGTTCAGAAACTGGAGCGCGAGCACGGCGTCAAAGCCGAACTGATCGACCTGCGCAGCCTGAACCCGTTCGACTGGGAAACCATCGCGGCGTCGGTGCAAAAAACCAACCGGGCGCTGGTGGCCTACGAAGATACTCTCAGCTGGGGCTACGGCGCGGAGATCGCGGCCCGTATCGCCGACCAGATGTTCGAGCATCTGGATGCGCCGGTCCGCCGCGTGGCCGCCATGGACGTCTTTGTGGCCTATCACCCGGACCTGGAAAATGCCATCCTGCCCCAGACCAGCGACCTGTTCCAGGCCATGAAAGAGCTCTCGGATTACTAGACGTTTCGTAACGCCGCCGGGACGGCGGCTGTCCGGCGCTACCAAGTTCAACCCCATGAAACCCAGATATTTGCGGCGATTGCCGCTTTCCCAACCCTTCCCGCCTGTCCAGATACCTGAGTAACGTCTGTAGTACTTTAGTTACGCAATGGGGGTACTGTTTGAACCGACTGTATAAACACCGCTTCAGGTTGTAGTACTAGTCATATCAACTACTATATATAGCGTCACTGCGCAACTCCTGCCTGAGCAATTTCCAGAAAACAGGTACAAAACCCGGTAAAACCCGAAGATACGCCTTGACCTTGGCACTTTCCCGGTTGATATATGCTCAGCACACCTAAATTCACTCGAACGCAATTTTGTGCGAGGAATTTTCTCCCAAGTTGCCCGATACCGGGCCTGAAATCTGTGGAAAGGGTTTGGAACTATGGCCGACTCGCGTGAAGTGATGAACATTCGCCAGGCGTCGCAATACCTGGGAGTGAGTCCGGACACGCTTTACAAGTATGTAGGCGAGCAGAAGATTCCGGCTTTCAAGCTGGGCAACCGCTGGCGCTTCAAGAAATCGAGGCTGGACCAGTGGATGGAAGAGAAGTCGACCCAGATGGAAGCCAAGGGCAAGAAGAAACCGAAGGCGGCTGGTAAGGCTGCCGGGCAACCGTAAAAGGCGGGCACATGTTTGGATTGGGATCAAAAACGATTGTTGGTCTGGATGTAGGTTCCTCCAGCATCAAGGCGGTCGAGCTGAGGAAGGGACGCAACGGTATCGAAGTGGCGCACCTGGGCCTGGAACCGCTGGCGCCGGATATCGTCGTGGACTCCATGATCGTGGATTCCGGGACCGTATCGAGCGCGATCTCGAAGCTGTTCACCGATAACGCGATCAAGGCGAAAGCCGTGGCCACGGCGGTCAGCGGCCACTCGGTGATCGTGAAGAAGATCTCGCTGCCCTCGATGAGCGACCAGGAACTGGCCGAAACCATCCAGAAGGAAGCGGCGCAGCATATTCCCTTCGACCTGGCCGACGTGAATCTGGACTACCAGATCCTCTCCGAAGACGCCGGCAGCCCGCAGATGGACGTTCTGCTGGTGGCTGTCAAGAAAGACAAGATTCTCAACTACACCAACGTACTCTCGATGGCGGGCAAGACTCCGGCTATTGTGGACATCGACGCGCTGGCCTTGCAGAACTGCTACGAGTACAACTACGAGCCCGCGCCGGCACAAGTGGTGGCACTGTTGAACCTGGGCGCGAGCGTGATGAACATCAACATCGTCAAGGGCACGACGCCGCTGTTCCCGCGCGACGTCAGCGTAGGCGGACATCAGTACACCGATTCGCTGCAGAAGGAACTGGACCTGAGCTTCGATGACGCCGAGTCCTTGAAGCTGGGCCACAAGGTGGGCACGGTGAGCGAAGACGCCAAGACGCCCATCCTGCAGCAGGTGACCGAGATCATTGTGCTGGAAATTCAGAAGACGTTCGATTTCTTCCGCGCCAGCTCGGCGGGAGAGCATATCGAGAAGATTTATCTGGCGGGCGGTTCCTCCAAGGTTCCCGGCCTGGTCGATGCCTTACGCCAGGAGTTCTCGCTGCCGGTGGAGATCTTCAATCCGTTTCAGAAGATCGGCCTGCCGACGGAAGGACCGGGAGTGCAGTTGATCGAGCAGAATGCGGGCCAGATGGCAGTCGCGGTGGGTTTGGCCTTAAGGAGTTTTGAAGACTTATGATCCGAATCAACCTGCTGGGCGCACAAAAGGGAAAGAACAAGCGATCCGGAGCAGCCTCGTCGGCCGCCGTCATGGAAGTGGGTGACGTAAGCTCGCCGAAGCTGAAGGTCCTGGTGGTACTGGTTCTGGCTGCCCTGGTCAACGTGGGCTACTGGTACCAGTTGGACAAGCAGCACCGGGACATCGCCGTCAAGATGGATGAGGCGAATCGGAAGAACGCCGAATTGGCCGACGTGAAGGCGCGTTACCTGGAGCGCCAGCGGGAAGCCGAGAACTACAAGCGGCGGGTCGACGTAATCGACCAGTTGCGCGCGGCCCAGTCCGGACCGGTCGACCTGCTGAATACGGTGGGCCAGACGGTGAATGCCACCGAAGCAGTCTGGCTGAACAGCATGAAGGACCAGGGCGCCAGCATCGATATCGATGGCATGGCCCTGAGCACCGACGCGGTGGCCAGTCTGATCTCGAATCTGCAAAAGACCGGACACTTCTCCAGTATCGAAATCAAAGAGACCTACCAGGACGACACTTATAAAGAAATGCAGGCGTTCAACTTTACTCTGACCTGCGAAAAGGCGAAGTCCTAGGGAGGCAGGAAAATATGGCCAACTTTAACGAACTTTCGGGCATTAAACAGTGGGCAGCCGCGCTGGGCGTGGCGGTGCTGATTACCGTCGCCCTGTACTTCACCCTGTTCAAGAGCCAGCGCGAGGCCAATGCGGCGGCCCAGGTCAACCTGGACGCCAAGCTCCGCGAAAATGCGGAACTGGAATCCTACAGGCCCAAGCTGGTGGATATCGAACGCCAGCTGGCCAGCCTCAAGCAGCAACTGGAGATCGAGCGCAAGATCGTTCCCGACGAGAAAGAAGTGCCGGGCTTCATGAAGATGATGGATGCCGAGGCCATGAAAGCCGGGGTCGAATTGCGCCGCTACACCGCCAAGCCAACCGCGGCCAAGGATTTCTACACTGAAGTGCCCTTCGAGATGGAACTGGACGGCCCGTACTACTCGATGGTGAATTTCTTCGAAAAAGTGGGCAAGCTGGAGCGCATCGTGAATGTCTCGGGCCTACAGGTGGCCACCACCAAGAAGCCCACGGACGCCAAGGCGAAACATACTTATCAGTACGCGCCGAACGAGAGCGTTGTGGCCACCTGCACCGCGACTACATTCTTCAGTCATGACATGGCACCAGCAGCGGGTGCGCCTGGAAGACCGGGTCAGCCCGCGCCGGTGAAAAAGCAGGGGACCATATGAAGCTGACCACTGGAATTGTTTTCCTGGCGATGGCGGCGGGAACTGCCCTGGGGCAGAACCCCGCGGTCATCAACAACACGAGGAGCACGCTGCAGGCGGTTTCACAGAAACAGGCGATCGCCTCGAACGCAGCCTTGGCGGCTACGCAGGGAGGCGCGGGCAATCCCGCCGTGCCGGCCAGCGGTCCGGCCAAGAAAGCCAGCGCGGCCTCGGCCCCGAAGATCTCCGCCCGGACGGCAGCGCCCAAAGCGAAGCCCGCAGCGGCGCGCCAGAAAGCCCAGCCCAAACAGCAGATCGCGGTGGAGAACCAGAAGAAGCCCGTGGAACCGAAAACGGATGCTCCCAGGCAGGTCAATCTGGCCAGCCGGCGGGACCCCTTCGTCAGCCCGGTGGTCAATCGCAGCATGATTGGCTCGGGATGCAGCACCGGCAAGCGCTGCCTGGCCATTGACCAGATCAATCTCAAGGGCGTCGTCAAGGCGGACTCCGGGATGATCGCGGTCGTAGTCAACAGTTTGAACAAGGCATATTTCCTGCGCGAGAACGATCCGGTGTTCAACGGCTTTGTGGTGAAGATCACCGGCGATTCCATCATTTTCAAGGAAACGATTCAGGACCACCTGGGCAAGTCGATGACCCGGGAAGTCACCAAGAAGATTACGACGTCGGCAGTCTAGGCCGGCGAGAGACAGGCCGGGGACCCGGCGGAAACAAATCTGGCTGGAAAGATCACGGGGCGAGCCCAGCGCAAGGCCCGTGGGGAGAGCGAAATGCGAAAGCAATTTCTGACGGTTTTATTGCCGGTGCTGGTAATGGTTCTCATTACCGCCTCGGCGCAGACGCAGGGCGCGGGCACGGACGCTCCGAAGCACGCCGCACTGCAGAGGGTCAACGTGGTGCGCACCGGCGACGGCTTCAGCGTTGAGATCAACGCTCGCGGAGCCGTGAAGCCGCGGCTGAGCACGCTGGACAGCCCGGCCCGCATCGTGGTCGATCTGCCTAATACGGTGGTGGCGACCTCGCGCAGCCTCATCAGCGTGGATGGCGATGGAGTCAAGGACGTCCGGCTGGGCATGGACGGCCAGAGCACGCCGACGACTCGCGTCGTGGTCGACCTGACCCAGGCATGCCGCCACGAGCTGGTTCCGGGCCGCGATAACACGCTGGTCCTGAAGCTCTATACCAAGTCAGTGGTTGCCCGGGCGTCGCAGCCGGCAGTGGTCAAGGCGCCGGCCGCGCCGCTGGCCGTCGCTGCCAAGAGCGAAGTCGCGGTCGCGCCGGTGGTTGCCGCCGAGGCGCCCGCTCCCCAGGAGGCCAAGCTGCTGCAGGCTTCGTTGACGCAGAGCTCGGCGCGGGCCACGGATTTCGCGTTCATCGAACCTTCTTATTCGCCCAAGGCCGCGACCGACGATTCCAAGCCGGCCGTGGTTGAGCCCTCGGTCCGCGCCACCGCGGCCGCGGGAAAGTTTGCCGCCCGGCCCGAGGGCAACCTGTTGCCCCCAGCCAGCGCCGCCATGCAGTCCAGCGGCGTTCAACCCGCCGTCAACATGGCTGCCGAGCAAAAGGTGCAGGCCGCGCAAGCGCCCGCCATCACCGGTCCCAAGTACACCGGCGAGCCCATCTCGGTCAACTTGAAGGATGTGGACCTGAAAGATTTCTTCCGCCTGATCCACGAAATCAGCGGCCTCAACGTCGTTCTTGATCCCAACGTCAAAGGCACCCTGACCATCGTCCTCGACGATGTGCCGTGGGACCAGGCGCTGGACATCGTTCTGAAGAACAACGACCTGTCGCGCCAGCTCGAAGGCAACGTGCTCCGCATCGCAACCGTCGAAACCATGCGCAAGGAAGCTGAGTCACGGCGGGCCCAGATCGAAGCCGAAGCCCTGGCGGTGGACAAGGTCACGGTCACCCGTTTCCTGAGCTACGCGCATTCTAAAGACGTGGTCCCCACGGTGAAGAATTTCCTCACCCAGCGCGGCGATGTCATCTCTGACGACCGCACCAACGCTCTGATCATCCAGGACATTCCCTCGGTGATGCCGGCGATTGACCGGCTGCTTACCCAGCTGGATCGCAAGACCCAGGAAGTCGAAATTGAGGCCCGCGTAGTGGCTGCCACTCGCAGCTTCGCCCGGGACATCGGCACCCAGCTTGGTTTCGGCTGGGGCGATGGCAAGACCGCGGTTGGCGGCGCCTCCTCGGCTGGGGCTTCACCCATCACGGTGGGTGGTCTGACGCCGGGTTACATCACGACCGGCAGCACCACTGGTGGAACCCAGATTCCGCTGTTCTCGAACATGCCGGTGACCAGCCCGACCAGCGGCCTGAGCTTTGTCAATGCCAGCAACAACGTGCGCATTGATGCCATCCTCACCATGGCGGAGTCGCGCGGATTGCTGAAGATCCTGTCCCGTCCCCGCGTCGTGACCCAGAACAACATTCAGGCGCTGGTTCGCCAGGGCGTGCGCGTGCCCATCGTGACCCAGGCCCAGTTGGGCGGACCTCCGACGGTGACTTACGTGGATGCGTTCCTGCGCTTGACCGTGGTCCCGCAGATCACGTCGGAAGGCACCATCTTCCTGAACGTGGATGTGGAAAATACGACCCCTGACTTTGGCCGCACGGTCCAGGGCAACCCGACGTTGATCACCCAGCAGGCAACTACCCAGGTCCTGGTGACCGATGGTGGCACGGTGGTCATCGGAGGCGTAATTCAGACCCAGAACTCCATCAACGTCACCCAAGTGCCGTTGCTGGGCAACATTCCATACCTGGGCAACCTGTTCAAACACACCACGGTCAGCACCTCCAACCAGGAACTGATCTTCTTCATCACGCCGCGCATCATCCAGACCTAGTCGCGGCAGACATAGCACGAGGTAGAAGTAAGACAGCCGCCGGCATCCTGAAACACTCAGGCCGGCGGTTTTGTTTTGCGGCGTACGGGTCTCTTGGTGGAGTGTGGATAGGCACGGCTTAGCCGCGGCCGCAGAGACAGGGCACAATGCCGGGATAGGAAAACTGTCCCACCTGGAACATTAGGCCAATAGTGTGCTATAGCAGGTGCATGAGGCCCTGGCGGGAAGTCTTTAAGGCAACCGTAATTCTCACGCTGGGCGCTATCTTCGTGCTGGTCGGAATCCTCGTTTGGGCGTTCCTGTTCTTCAGGAAAACCCTCTAGGATTCGCAGTTTGCCTCTCATGGATACTTCTCAAAATGCCTGATTGCCTCATGGTCCGCTTGTAACTGTGATGCTACGGCCGCGAAGGCTGGTCCTCCCACCCTTTCCGGAGCAAGATCACTAACAGCTATTGAGCCAAAGAATTGGGGTACGTCCCGTCTGTCCCCTGGTTTCTTGTCCCCTGGTTTCTCTTGGTTTCTCCACTACCTAATAAAAGGCAACGATAGATTTCGTCGCCCCAGCAAACCTGGTGTGATTCCTATCACTGACACGTTCTCGAAATGGTGGGATAAGAAGGGCACAACACGCTCCGCCCAGTTCGCCTCGCCGCACAAAGTTCTCGGCGAACGCCTCGCGCACGCCCTCAAAGCCACGGCTGACATGTCCCTGAATATCAAACCCGTCCGATGTTGCCATGGGTGGGCTCCTTCGTGTCTCCCAACTTCCACCGGGCACTCATCGGCTCCCAGTTCCCTCACGATGAGCAGCGCATCTACGCCCGCAACTTCGAAGTGCCGTCCGGCGGCGCCATCGGCACGGCCCGAGCCATCGCGAACGCCTATAGCGTCTTCGCCACTGGCGGGCGCGGGCTTGGATTGCGTCCGGAAACGCTGGAGTTGCTGGCCGCCCCCGCGATTCCTCCGACACGCGGGTTTTTCGATGAATGCCTGAAGGTCGACGGAGTGCAGTTCTCGCTGGGCTTTATGAAATCGAGTCGCGCGTTGCCGTTCGGCAGTGCCGGTTCGTTCGGATCACCCGGCGCCGGCGGCGCTCTCGGCTTTTCCGATCCGAAGGCTGGGATCGGCTACGCCCACGTGACCAGCAAGATGGGGACGCGGTTGACCGGAGACCCGCGGGATGTGGCCCTCCGGGACGCACTCTACTCTGCGATTCCGGCTTCGTCAGGCGGGGTGGGGAAACGACTGGTCGCCTAGTTCGGAACGAGCAGCGGGCGAGCCTGAAGTAACTGATGTTGCAAACAGCGTTTGCACCAACTATCGCCAGCCAACAGGACAGCTGGAAGCAATCGCGCCTCAGTCGATCGCCATGACCTCAACACCGCCCGCTTGCTAAACTCCTGGCATGGACCACAAAGGCCGTCAACAGCGTCTGCAGGATTCTCTTTCCGCCCATCGTCTGGACGCGCTGCTGGTCACTCATCCTCCCAATCTTCGTTATCTCTGCGGATTCACCGGCAGCTCCGGAGCTCTTCTTCTCACCGAGAAGAAGGCGGTGTTCATCACCGATGGCCGGTACACCGAGCAGGCGCGGGCCGAAGTGCGGACGGCGCAGATTGTGATCGCTCGCCATGGGCCGCTCGCGGCAGCCGCTGCCTGGCTGTCTGGGCATCAGAAGAAAGGCCGTCGGGCTCTCTCGAAGATTGGGATTGAGGGCGAGCACATGACGGTGGCGGCCCGGTCCATGCTCTGCGGCGTTCTACCGTCGAACGTCCGTCTTCGCCAGGCCCCTCCCCTGATCGAACGCGCCCGCATGGTGAAAGACAACGAAGAGATTGAAAGCATTCGATCCGCGGTGCTTCTGGGCGCCAGCCTTTTCGATCGGGCGCTCGAAGTCATTCGCCCAGGCGTCCGTGAAGCAGAAGTCGCTGCTGAAATGGAGTACGCGGCGCGCCAGGCCGGGGCGCAGGGGATGTCGTTCGAGACCATCGTTGCCTCGGGCGGGCGCTCGGCGCTTCCCCATGGCCGGGCCTCGCAGGCCGCCATATCCGCGCAGTCATTCGTGGTCTGCGACTTCGGTGTTATACTCTCGGGTTATTGTTCCGACATGACCCGCACCGTATATGTGGGTCAGCCCTCGGCCGAGGCCCGCGGAGTTTACCAAGCGGTGCAGCAGGCGCAGCAGGCCGCGGTGGAGGCGGTGAGGTCCGGCATCAGCGTGGGGGAAGTTGACCGCGCCGCCCGCAAGTCATTGCAAAAAAGCGGTTTAGCAAAATATTTTACGCATTCTACCGGTCACGGCGTAGGCTTGGAAATCCACGAAGCGCCCCGCGTGGCCGCCGGGCAGACTGAGATCCTCGAGCCCGGGATGGTGATCACCATCGAACCCGGAGCTTATGTTCCCGGCAAGTGGGGTGTGCGCATTGAAGACATGGTTGTCGTAACCGAACGCGGGTGCGAGGTTTTAACCCCCACCAGCAAGGAACTTGTGGCGATTTGAGAGCGGCACTTCCCGAGACACCGGGAGCTGTTTCGGCAGCAGGTTGAGCCTTTCCGGCGGGCGCCCAGGATGGCAGAAGTCGGTCCCACCGCATAACGATGAATCAGAAAGAGCTGAAGGAACTCATCGAGTTCTTAATTGAGAAGGACATCGCCGAGTTTGAGCTGGAACGTGGCGACGTCAAAGTGCGGATCAAGCGCGGAAGCGAGGCCGTGGCGTCGGCGTCCGCCCCGGACGCGCGCTTCTTTACCGTGCAGGCGGCGCCGCCTTCCGCCCCTGAGCAGGGCGCCGCGCCGGTGCCGGGGGCCGCGGCTCCGGTGGTCCCGGAGAAGCCGGCGGCACCAGAGGAAGGGTTGCACATTGTGCGCTCCCCGATCGTGGGCACGTTCTATGAGTCGCCATCTCCCGGATCCCCGCCTTTTGTGAAGCCCGGAGACGTCGTCGAAGCTGGCCAGATTCTGTGCATCGTGGAAGCCATGAAGCTGATGAACGAGATCGAGTCCGACGTGGCGGGCGAGATCGTGAAGAAACTGGTCGCGAACAATGCGCCGATCGAGTACGGGCAGGAATTGTTCGCGCTAAGACTGCGAAAGTAACCGGCGGCAAGCCGGTTTGACCACGGCGACACAGAGACACGGAGAAAACCAACGGACTAGGAAAAGCCTGACGCTGACAGTTCAGCGGTGACTGCATCGTAATCCGAAGAATATTTTGCTTTGTCTTTCTCTGCGTCTCCGTGCCTCCGTGGTAGAAGTTTTTTCCCCGCATTTAATTAGCGCATGTTCAAGAAGATCCTGATCGCAAATCGCGGAGAGATTGCCCTGCGGGTGATCTGTGCCTGCAAAGAGCTGGGCATCCGCACCGTGGCCATTTACAGCGAAGCCGACCGCAATTCTCTGCACGTGCGTTTTGCGGACGAAGCCATCTGCATCGGGCCGCCGCAGCTGGCGCAGAGCTATCTCAACATTCCCTCGGTGATCAGCGCGGCGGAAATCGCCAACGTGGACGCCATTCATCCCGGGTACGGGCTGCTGGCCGAAAACGCCAACTTTGCCGAGGTCGCCGAGACCTGCAATATCAAGTTCATCGGTCCACCCCCAGAAATCACTCGGCTGATGGGCGAAAAAGAAAAGGCCCGGGCGGCCATGAAACGCGCCGGAGTCCCCATTCTGCCCGGCTCGGAGGGGATCCTGGCGAGCGACGGCGAAGCCATGGAGTGGGCGCGCCAGGTCGGGTTTCCGGTGATCATCAAAGCCTCAGCTGGAGGGGGCGGGCGCGGCATGCGCATCGTGCGCAACGAGGAAGAGCTTCCGGCGTTGTTCAAGGCGGCGTCCTCCGAGGCGGCGGCGGCTTTCGGCAACGGCGATCTCTACATGGAAAAATTCGTGGAGCGGCCGCGCCACATTGAATTCCAGATTCTCGCCGACCAATATGGAAACGTAGTCAGCCTGGGCGAACGCGAGTGCTCCATCCAGCGACGTCACCAGAAGCTGCTGGAAGAGTCGCCGTCGACCCAGGTCACGCCGGAGTTGCGCGACCAGATTGGACAGGTTCTGTGCAAGACGCTGTCCGACGTTGGCTACGTGAACGCGGGCACCATCGAATTTCTGATGGATGAAGACCGCCGGCTCTACTTCATCGAGATGAACACCCGCATCCAGGTGGAGCATCCGGTCACGGAAATGGTCACCGATGTCGACCTGGTGAAGAGCCAGATTCTGCTGGCCGCGGGCGAGCGCCTGGAGAACGTGCTGCACGGCCCCATCCTGCATCGCGGACACGCCATCGAATGCCGCATCAACGCCGAGCATCCGGAAAAATTCACGCCCTCGGCAGGCAGAATTACAACTTTCAATCCTCCGGGAGGAACTGGAGTGCGGATCGACACCGCCGCCTACGCGGAAGGCGTGATCCCGCCGTATTACGACTCCCTGATCGCCAAGCTGATCGTGCGCGGCAAAGATCGCGGCGAGGCGGTGTCGCGCATGGCGCGTGCCCTGGAAATGTTCATCATCGAGGGCATTTACACCACCATTCCGCTGCACCGGCGAATTCTGGCCGATGCTGACTTCCGTGCCGGGAATGTCGATACCACGTTCATCGAAAGATTCCTGGCGAAAACCGGGAGCAAAATCGAAAAAAGGGAAGTTGCGGCCAAGTAGCGCCGGCGGGACGCCGGCGCTACACTGGGCAAAAGATGCGAGAAATGGGCACCCCTGCTCACTCTCCGCCTTATACTGAGCACGATGTGGGTTACCCGGCTCTACGCCATCCTCGATGCAGCCTCTTTCCCGAACACTGACGCCCTTTGTTTATCGGCGACTGAACTTGTCGCCGGCGGCGTCACCCTGCTGCAGTATCGCAACAAATCCGGGAATGCCCGGCCGATGCTCGAACAAGCCCGAGAACTCAAGCGCCTTCTCGGGGATGCGGTCAAATTGATCATGAATGACCGGGCGGACTTATGCCTGGCAGCCGGCTTTGACGGAGTCCACCTCGGACAAGATGACCTTTCACCCGAAGGTGCGAGGAAAGTAATTGGCAAAAACCTCTGGCTGGGGGTTTCCGCCCACAACCCCGAACAGCTTGTCCAGGCCGACCATAGCACTGCCGACTATCTCGCTATCGGACCGGTTTTCTCGACTCGGAGCAAAGCCAATCCCGACCCCGTGATTGGCCTGGAGGGAGTACGCCAGGCCAGGGCGCTGACGCGCAAGCCGCTGGTGGCCATCGGGGGGATAACCCGTCAAAATTGCAGATTGGTCATCGAGGCTGGGGCAGATGCCGTGGCCGTGATATCTGACTTGATACGGGAGCCACGCAAATCAGCAGAGGAATTTTTCCGGAGATTGGGGTAAAGTCCCATTGAGTTTGGCAGGCGAGGGCGAGACGCCCTCGGGACAGCCGGCGGGACGCCGGCGCTACAGTAAACCGTACCCTAGGAGGGCTGTGAGTACCGAGACTAAGCCAACGTCCGCGGGCGCCACCGACTGGGACATCCACAGCCATCAAGATAAAGAGCTGGTAAAGGGCCTGGGACTGACCAGCGCCACCATGTTGGTGATGGGGTCGATGATCGGCTCCGGCATTTTCATTGTTTCCGCGGAAATATCGCGCGAGGTCGACTCGCCCGCCCTGTTGATTGGGGCCTGGTTGGTGACCGGTTTCCTCACCGTGGTCGGAGCGCTGAGTTACGGGGAGCTGGCGGCCATGATGCCGCGCGCCGGCGGTCAGTATGTCTACCTGCGCGAAGCTCTGGGGCCGCTCTGGGGATTTCTTTACGGGTGGACGCTTTTTCTGGCCATCCAGACCGGGACCATCGCCGCTGTGGGCGTGGCCTTCGGCAAATTTCTCGGCATTTTCTTTCCCTCGATTTCATCCACGAACTGGATCGTGCACTTCTGGAAGGTTCCGCCCATCCATATCGGCCCGATGGTCCTGGGAAACATGGACACGGGACTGAACACGCAGAACCTGGTGGCGATTCTGGTAGTGGCGGCGCTGTCGGTGATCAACATCTTCGGCCTGAAAACCGGCGCACTCATTCAAAACGTTTTCACCTTCGCCAAAGTTTCCGCCTTGCTGGGTCTGGTCCTGCTGGGGCTGTTCGTGGGGCGCAACGCGCAGGCCCTGGCGGCGAATTTTCACGGCAATTTCTGGCATCACGCGGGCCTGGGCGCGCAACACGCGGTCCAGGTGGGAGTGGGCGGCCCGACAGTGCTGGTGGGAACGCTGACCATCCTCGCCGTCGCCCAGGTGGGATCGCTGTTTTCCTCCGACGCCTGGAACAACGTGACTTTTACCGCCGGCGAGGTAAAGAATCCCAGCCGCAATCTGCCCCTGTCCCTGGCCATGGGCACGGGCGTAGTGACGGCGCTGTACGTTGCCTGCAACTTCATTTATCTGAGCGTCCTGCCGCTGGATGGAAGTGCTGCGGGAACGACCATCCTGGAGCGCGGCATCAAGTTCGCCACCGAAGACCGTGTGGGCACGGCGGTGATGTCCCAGATGCTCGGCGCCACGGGCGGTACGCTGATGGCCATCGCCATCATGCTGTCTACATTCGGGTGCTGCAACGGCCTGATTCTGGCGGGGGCGCGCGTTTACTACGCCATGGCCAAGGACGGGTTGTTCTTCAAGAGCGTGGCCCGGCTGAATCCCACCCACAAGACTCCGGCAGTTTCCCTGATGGTGCAGATGGTCTGGACTTGCATCCTCTGTGTCTCCGGAAGCTATGGGCAGCTGCTCGACTACATCATCTTCGCGGCGCTGGTCTTTTACATCCTGACCATCCTTGGTTTGTTCGTACTGCGCCGCACGCATCCGGACGCGGAGCGCCCCTATCGCGCGGTCGGTTACCCGGTGCTTCCGGCAATTTATATCGTGATGGCTTTATTTATCGATGTCGTACTATTACGCTACAAACCGCAGTACACCTGGCCGGGACTGATGATCGTCCTGCTCGGAATTCCGGTGTATTTCCTGTGGTCACGGCGTTCCGGCGATGCGGCGACCGCGAATTCTTAGCGGTTGTGCGAGAAGTACATTGTCATCCTGAGCGCAGTGAAAACTTCGCAATGCGAAGTTTCCACGGAGTCGAAGGACCCCTAGGGGCCGGCACCAGTGCAGGCAATAGGGGTCCTTCGAGTTCGTAAGTTCGCTCGTCAGCGAGCGAACTCACTGCGCTCAGGATGCACGGCAAGATAGGCGAGCTTGAAGAGCGAAGGAGAAAAGCAACGCATGGCGAATATCTGGGCTCGAAAGCCGATGAACATGCTTCTGGCGGAAGCCGGGGAGACGGGCGAACGCAGCCTGAAACGAACTCTCGGCCCCTTCCAACTCACCGCTTTGGGAGTGGGGGCGGTCATTGGCGCCGGCATCTTTGTGCTCTCCGGGCTGGGCGCGCATTATGCCGGGCCGGGACTGATGCTCTCGTTTGTCCTGTCCGGCACGGGATGCGCCTTCGCCGCCCTTTGCTACGCCGAATTCGCCGCCATGATTCCCCTGGCCGGCAGCGCTTACACTTACGCCTACGCCACGCTGGGCGAACTGTTTGCCTGGATCATCGGCTGGGACCTTACCCTCGAGTACGCCATGGGCGCGAGCACGGTGTCGTCGGGATGGTCGAACCATTTCATTGAGCTGCTGGATATTTTCCACGTCAAGATGCCGCTCTGGCTGGCCTACGACCATTGGACCGGACTGCGCGCCGCAGAGAATATTGTCGCCCGGCAGATGGCGCTTGCTTCCGACGCCTCGCTTCTTCCCGGAACTCAGGCCTTCCTGAACAAAGTGAGCGATATCGTCGCGGCGCAGTCCCCGCAACTGGTGGAAGGTGCGCACAGGTTGTTGGACGCTCCGAAGATTCTCGGCGTCGAAATCGGCTGGAACATGCCGGCTTTCGTGATTGCCCTGGTCATCACCGCCATTCTCGCCCGCGGCATCAAGGAGAGCGCGCGTTTTAACTCTACCATCGTCGTGATCAAGGTGGCGGTGGTGCTGTTCGTCATCGGCCTGGGCTTCCGCTACGTGAGTGCCAGCAACTGGGGCGGCGACTGGCACACATTTGCTCCCATGGGGTTCTCCGGCATCGGCGCCGGCGCGGCTTATATCTTCTTCGCATACATCGGATTTGACGCGGTCTCTACCACAGCCCAGGAAGCCAAGAACCCGCAGCGCGATTTGCCCATCGGAATAATTGCTTCTCTAGTGGTTTGCACCGCGCTTTATATTCTCGTGGCGGCGGTCCTTACCGGCATGGTGCCCTGGCGCGAAGTGAACATCGAAGCTCCCATCGCCCGCGCTTTCCTGGATCGAGGTCTGGTCGGCGCCTCGCACATTATTACCCTCGGCGCGCTCGCCGGACTCACCAGCGTGATGCTGGTCATGCTCCTGGGGCAGACTCGGGTGCTCTATTCCATGGCCAACGATGGCCTGCTGCCCAAGAAATTTTTTGCCGACATCCATCCCAAGTGGCGCACCCCGTGGAAGAACACCATCCTGGTGGGATTGCTCGCGGCCGTAGTGGGAAGCCTGGTGCCCATCGACGATATCGGAAAAATGGTGAACATCGGCACTCTGTTGGCCTTTGTGATCGTATGCATCGCAGTAGTCATGCTGCGGCGGACAGATCCGGATCAGGCGCGTCCCTTCCGCACCCCCTGGGTGCCGGTGGTGCCGATTCTCGGGGTCATCTTCAATGGCTACATGATGTACCGGCTGGGTTGGATCAACTGGGCCCGCCTCATCATCTGGCTGGCCATCGGGCTGGTCGTGTACTTCACCTACGGACAGAAACACAGCAAGGTGCAGGCGCTGCCGGGGAATTCGGGAAAGTAGTCGTTGGCCCTCAGTCTTCAGTCGTCGGTCTTCAGTCGTCGGCCAAACCGACGCGGCAGCCAGACCGCAGTTCCCCCTGCTCTTGCCACGCTTCGCTCCGGTCGGACGACCGGCGACTAACGGCCAACGACTGACGCACCATGAAATCGTTCCGCAACCTCCGGCTCATCGGGGCGGCGCTGCTGGCGCTCACGCTGGTGGGCACCGCCGGCTTTCACTTCATCGAGGGATGGCCCTGGTTCGATGGCTTCTACATGGTGATTACCACCTTCACCACCATCGGATATCAGGAGATCCATCCCCTCTCGCGCGCCGGGCGGATGTTCAATGTCGGCCTGATTGTTGTTGGCGTTTCGCTGGTTTTCCTCGGCATCGGGTCATTGACGCAAGCTTTGCTAGAATTCGAGCTGGGCAGTTTCTTCGGAAGGCGAAAAATGGAGCGCGAGATCGACCGGCTTTCCGATCACTACATCATCTGCGGCGCAGGACGAGTGGGCAGAAGCGCAGCGCGAGAACTGGCGGGCAAACGCGTGCCCTTCGTTATTGTCGATCAGAACGTTGAGCGGTCGGCTAACTCCGAAGGGAACTGGTTGAGCTTGGTCGGGGATGCCACTCAGGGGCAGACCCTGCGCCAGGCCCACATCGAGCGAGCCCGGGGACTGGTGGCGGCGACGACCACCGACGCGACCAATCTCTATATCGTTCTTACGGCGCGGGAGCTGAATCCCCACTTGCGGATCATTGCCCGCGCCAGTGAAGAGGAGGCTGAGAAACGTTTACTCAAGGCCGGCGCCGATTCCGTGGTCTTGCCCTACCTCTTTGCCGGACAGCGCATCGCGCGCTCGTTTCTGCAGCCGCACGTGGTGAGCTTTCTCGACTCGGCCACAACTCACCTTGACATGGATCTCGAGATCGGCGAGATCTGCGTGGCCAATGCCTCACCGGTTGCCGGCAAAACCATCGAAACCTCCCGTATCCGGCAGGATTGCGGTGCCGTGATCCTGGCCATCAAGCGGGAAAAGAAGATGGACTTCAATCCCTCGCCGGAAGACCGGATAGAGCCCGGAGACTACCTGATCGCGATGGGCGAATCCTCACAGCTGCGTCAGTTGGAACGAATGGCAGCGGCCCGGCCATGAAAATCGTTGCTGCCGCCGAAATGCGCGAGATCGACCGGGCCACCAGTGAGCGCTTCGGCGTTCCCTCGCTGACGCTGATGGAAAACGCCGGCGCGGCGGTAGTGGCGTTCGTCGAATCGCAGTATCCCCGAGTGAAGCGGATTGGCGTAATCTGCGGAAAAGGGAATAACGGCGGCGATGGATTTGTTGCTGCCCGGAAACTGCACCAGGCCGGCAAAGAGGTGCGGGTGTTGTTGCTGGCGGAGCGCTCCGAGCTGCGCGGCGATGCGGCCGAGATGTTTACCAGACTGCCCATCGCGCCCGTTACCGCCGCCTCCAATGAACAACTGAAGGCCGAACCGGCAAGGGCGGTCTTTGACGCGGACGTTCTGGTGGATGCCGTCCTGGGCACCGGTTTCCGCCCGCCGGTGAGCGGGCTGTATGCCGAAGCCATTGCCGACATCAATGCGAGCTCCGCGCCCGTTATCGCCGTGGATATTCCATCCGGCGCCGACGCCGACGTCATGGGCGAACAAGTGGGCGCGGTGGCGCGGGCGGACGCGATCGTGACCTTTACCGCGCCCCGTCCGGCTCACATCTTCGGAATGCTCACGGCCGGGCCAACCGTAATTTCGCCCATTGGCTCGCCGGACGAAGCCGTCGTCTCCTCTCTGCAGCTCAACCTGATTACGGCGCGCGAAATCGCGCCGCTGATCGGGCCCCGGCCTCGAGCGGCGAACAAAGGCAATTTCGGCCACGTGCTGGTGCTGGGCGGTTCGACCGGCAAAGCGGGAGCCGCAGCCATGGCCGGCATGTCCGTTCTCCGCGCGGGCGCTGGTCTGTCCACGGTGGCAACAGCCAAGTCTGTACTTGCGACGGTGGGCGGCTTTCATCCCGAGCTCATGACCGAGCCGCTCGAGGAAACGGACGCAGGCAGCATTTCTCTGGTCGCCCTGGAACAAGGACGTTTGGACGCTCTGGTAAAAGGGAAGACGGTGCTGGCGGTCGGCCCAGGCATTTCGCGCCATCCCGACACGGCCGCTTTTGTGCGCGGCGTGATCGGGAAATACGACCTGCGAATTGTTCTCGATGCCGATGGTTTGAACGCCTTCGAGGACCGAGCGGCGGAGCTGAAGACGAAAGCAGGCACGCTCGTCATTACGCCTCATCCTGGCGAGATGGCGCGGCTCACCGGTTTGACCGTTGCCGCCATACAGCGCGACCGGCTGAACGTGGCCCGCAGCTTTGCCCGGGAATATCAGCTGATTGTCGTGCTGAAGGGTCATCGAACGTTGGTCGCGCAACCCGACGGCACTGTGTGGGTCAACACCACGGGTAATCCGGGCATGGCGACGGGAGGCACGGGCGACATATTGACCGGCATGGTCTCCGGCCTGATCGCTCAGAATCCGGAACGCGTGGCGGAGGCGGTGATCGCGGCGGTCCATCTCCACGGCCTGGCGGGGGACGTGGCGTGCCAGACCATGGGCGAGCACTCGCTGGTCGCGACTGATCTGCTCAGCGCGCTACCGGAGGCTTTCCGCCGGGTGCGAAGCGCTGCCTCAGCGCCGCAGGTCGCGGTCGGCGGCTAGACCCCAAACCTGGCTTGCCGTATTGTCCTTCAGGCCATTGCCACTCTCTCCAACAGGCAATGCATATGATTAAGGACATGGGAGATAAGGTGTTGTCTTCTCAGCTGCTGAGGGGAATCGGTACATATGCCTTCAGTAACCTGCCCGCAGGGTCGGCTGCGTGAAATAGTTGTTCCCATGACTCATTTCCCCCAAGTGCATCCGCAGCGCCGATCTCCACGCATTCAACTTGGTGGTTCCGTTCTTGCCCAAGTCATCCTGGAAGATGGCCGGCGCGCCAAAGCCAAACTGCAGACCGTCTCGGTGACCGGCGGGCTGTTGCGCCTGGCCAAGTCTCTGACGCAGGGAGATTTTGTCGAGGTAGCTTTTCAAACCCAATCCGGCGCGGTACGGGGCATGGCCGAAATGCTCACGCCGGTGCGCGCGACTGCGGATGTATCTCTGCAACCCTTCCGCTTCGTCGCGCTCGGCGATGACGACCATCGCGCCCTGCGCATGGTGGTCGATTCGGCTGCGGACCGGAGCTTTCAGGGAATCCGGTCCAGCCAGTGGGCGCCGCCGAAAAGCTTTTAGCCCAGGGGACGCCTGGTCACTTCACGAAGAATCAGCAATGTCATCCTCAGCGCGAAGGACTCTGGCAGCTTGGCGCAAAGCTGGAGGAGTGGGTGTGTTATGGATTCGCTGCGCCAGGGTGCAGCCCCTAGGAGTCCCCTCGACTTGGCTCGGGTCACTCTTCGACTGCGTGGCCGCTTCGCCACGCAAGCGGCTTCTTCGCTCAGGATGACAACCTACCAGTTCTTCGCTATCCCCCCCTGATGTTGTGCTGTCCCCATTTGCGCGAAGGCGAATGGTTATACTGGTCACTCGATTCGACCCGCATGGCCACCCGGGAATTCATCACGCATTCCGCCGAGGAGACGATTGCGCTCGGCCGCACTCTGGCCGGGATGCTCACTCCACCCAAGCTGGTCCTGCTGCGCGGCGACCTGGGCGCGGGCAAGACCACCCTGGTCAAAGGCATTGCAGAAGCCTTTCACGCCGCCTCGGCGGAGGACGTCACCAGCCCGACTTTTACCCTGGTCCACGAATACCGCGGCCCGCATGCCATCCTTTATCACATCGACCTGTACCGAATTGATACGCCGCGACAGCTCGAAACCCTGGGACTCGACGACCTGATCACCGGCAACAGCATTCTCCTGATAGAGTGGGGAGAGAAGTTCGCACGCTTTGAGCGCGAGCGTGATGTGGAGATTGCGCTGGAGAGAGTGGATGACAGGGTGGGGCAACGGTTTGTCGAACCAGACTCGAAGCAGGCTTCCGGGAGCGGCGCGGAGCGGATTGCCGAACCCATCTCTGAAAATGTCCGGCGCATCCGGATCAATACAACCTAATTCGAGGGCTCTCTTTACTACCACCCTGATGTTGACGATGTTGCTGACCAGCGCGCAAATCTGCCGATCTCAGGACACGCCACCATCGGCCGCCGAGAAAGACCGGGCGGGCCAGAGTCAAGCGCGGAAACCGGCTGACTCTTCTACCCAGCCGCCGGGTGAAGGGCGAATTTTCGGGTTGATGCCCGCCTACGGAATGGTCGAGTCGGGCAGGCAACCACCCCCGCTCACTTCCGGCCAGAAGTTCAAGCTGGCGTCCCAGTATCTGAATCCCTACACTTTCCTTTTTGTAGCAGCCGAGGCCGGCATTAATCAGGCGCGCAACCATCCCGAGGATTATGGCCAGGGAGCGGAGGGCTACGGGAAACGCTATGGTTCAGGCCTGGCGGATGGTTTGACCGATGGCATCTTCGTCACCGGCGTGTATCCGTCTCTCCTCCGCCAGGACCCGCGCTACTACCGACTCGGCGAGGGCGGCTTTTCCCACCGGACGGGATATGCAGTGACCCGCATTCTGGTGACGCGGCAGGATTCTGGCCGCAGGGCATTTAATTTCTCGGAAGTATTGGGCAGTTTCTCCTCCGCAGCCTTGGCCGTGACTTACTATCCCAGGAGCCAGAGAGATTTTCCGGATGTGGCGGAGCGCGCCGGCGTCCAGTTTGCCTTCGACGCCGGGTTCAACGTCTTGAAGGAATTCTATCCCGAGATTGAGCGCAGGTTTTTCCGCAGGAAGCGCAAGCGGTAGCCAGTGTCATCCTGAGCGGAGCTGGACGTTTCGCTTGCGAAATGTTCGGCGGAGTCGAAGGACCCCTTGGAGCTTGGCGGGTGCTGTACGCTTGTTCCGGTGTTTTAGAGGTCTGAGGTGGGTATAGGGGTCCTTCGACTCCGTAGCGGCTTCGCCAGGCGAAGCCGCCACTCCGCTCAGGATGACAGGCTGGTAGATTTTTCTCGAAGAGAACAATCCCGCGCTAAAAACCCATGATGTTATAGCCGCAGTCCACGTAGATTACTTCGCCGGTGATGCCGGAACTGGCATCCGAGGCCAGAAACACTCCGGTAGCGCCAACTTCGTTGACATCCACGTTGCGCTGCAGAGGCGCTCTCTCGGCGTGGGCTTTCAGCATGTCGCCAAGGCCTGAAATGCCCCGCGCCGCCAGCGTCTTGATCGGGCCGGCGGAAATCGCGTTGACGCGGATCTTCTTCTTGCCCAGATCATAGGCCAGGTAGCGCACGCTGCACTCGAGCGCGGCCTTGGCCACGCCCATGACGTTGTAACGAGGCACAACCCGCTGGGCTCCATAGTAGGTCATGGTGATGATGCTGCCTCCGTCTTCCATCAGGGGAGCGGCGGCGCGAGCGAGCGCGATGAGGGAGTACACGCTCACATCGTGCGCGACTCGGAAGCCTTCACGCGTGGTGGCGACGAATTCACCCTTAAGTTCTTCAGCCGGGGCGTAGGCCACGCTATGAACCAGCACATTCAACTTGCCGTAACGCTCCTTGAGTTGCACGAACAAGCGGTCAATGGATGCGTCATCCGACACGTCGCACATGAAACCGTCCGCGCCGGCCAGCGAAGCGATCAGGTCTTTGGCTTCCAGTTCCAGACGCTCGTTCTGGTAAGTGACGATCATTTTGGCGCCCGCCTGATGCAGTCCCTGCGCAATCGACCAGGCGATCGAGCGTTTATTCGCGACTCCGAAAACCACTGCAACTCGACCTTCGAGGCTGGATGACATGCATGTCTCCTGGTTAAGCTGGAACGGAAAAGCATACCAGCTTGAGGCAGAAGGGAAGAAGTCCGAAGTGAGATTTCAGATTGTAGATTTCAGATTTCAGTTCTCAGTTCTCGGTTGCCTGAGCCGCTAAATCAGCAGTCTGCAGTCTGAAACCTGAGATTTACCGGCCTCAATCTGGCCCAACCTCGCAAACCGGTCTTGCCGCCGCCACCGGCCATACCGCCGTGACAAAGGCCACCGCATACACCATGCCAATGATGGCGAATCCGGCCACCAGGTTCCATTGCGCGACCGCTCCCACCAGAAACCCAAGAATGATTTGCAACAGGGTGCCGGCGAAGTAGAAAGTGTTCTGTACCCGTCCCATGAAGTGTTGCGGCACCTGCTCCATGATGCTGGTGTTCATGGCAATGCCACTCACACCGCGGCCTGAGCCCATGACGGCGTAAATCAGAACCGCGACCGCCAGCCAGGGCGAAAGTGGCGCCAGGCTCATGCCAATGGCCAGCAGGCCCATGGAAATCGCGATCGACCGGCGCGCCCCCAGCGACGCGATGAGCGCCGGGGCGTAGAGCACGCTGAGAAAAGCGCCGGTGCCCCAGCCTGCGTTGAGCCAGCCATAGCCGACCGCGCCGGCGTGAAAGACGTTGTCGCTGAGGGGCGCGGTCACCACCACTCCCGTCATCATCGCGCCCAGAAAGAGGGCCCAGCTGACTCCCAGAGTGACCACGGAGCGGTGGCCGCGCAGAAAGTCAAGGCCTTCGCGCATCTCGCGCACAAAGCGGGTGACCGCGGTTTCCGCGGCCACGATATCGGCCCGCAACTCCGCCGGCCGCGGCACCACGTGGCGTCCTTTCCTTACCCCGAGATAAAGCAGGAAAGACGCCAGGTACGTCGAGAAATCAATCAGCAGCACCCCGCCCAGCCCGATGTGGTTATAGACGAAGCCGACGATGGATCCGGCGATCAGCCAACCGCCCTGGATTCCCGCCAAGAGAAAAGTATTGGCGTGGATAAACTCTTCTCCGGGAGTCAATTCCTGGATGAGCGCGGTGATGGTCGGCCAGAACATCCAGAAGCCCGCCGCCACCAGCGTATTCATCAGATAAAGTTGCCAGACTTTTACTTTGCCGGCGAAGGCCAGGACGGCGACCACCAGAATGACGACGGCGCGGGCCGCATCCAGCATCATCACCAGCCGGCGCCGGTCTTCGCGATCGATGAGCACTCCGGTAAACGGCAGCATCAGCATGGCCGGGAGCGTTTGCAGCACGGCAAAAGTTCCGAGCGCAACTTCCGAGTGCGTGGCCTGCAAGATGTACCAGGCAACGGCGGCGGAATTCATGCCACTGCCCAGCATCGAGATCATGTTGGCGCCGAAAACATAGCGCAGCGCTTTTTTCTGCAGGATCGCACGCATACTTCAAATGTAAACGATTGAGAAAAACTCTCCAAAGGGGGGAGTTGGCGTGCCGAGTTCACGTTTCCTTTGCGAGCTTTGCGGATTTCTTTGCGCTCTTTGTGGTCGAGAGCTTTTACCGCAAAGTTCGCAAAAGAAATCAATCCCTAAGGTCTTTGCCAGCCGGCCAACGGATTCGTATCCGGCTGGCTTCGTAAAACAAGAACACGGCGAGCAGAATCATTTCGGGTTCGATGGCGTGTTTGTAGCGGGGGAAGGGATTTACCAGGTAATAGGGAAGCGGATATATCAGCAGAAAGCAGGCCAGCAGAAATCCCCCTGGCTTTCTGGCTCGCAGCGTGAGCCATAAACCCGTGAAGGCAAACACTGCGGGAAGAATGAACATGATGTGGCGGGCAATCATCAGGTCGTAACCGGCCACGACGTCAGCCTGGGGAGGTCCGATCCAGAAGTACAGAGAGCGCTCGAGCGTAAAGCGGAGAAACTCGCCGGGATGTTGGCGCACGAACTCGCGGAACTGCTGGCGTTTTTCTTCCATGAACCGAATTTCACCCAGCTCCTGAAATCTGCGCATGGCTTCGGGATCGTTGCCGGGATGCTCGCCCCGCGTCCACAGGCCCGTGGATTGATCATTGTTGGCCATGTGCATCTCGAGGGGGAGATTGTCGCGAACAAAAACAAACTGGCCGAAGACAACGTAGTTGCGCACCAGCCAGGGGCTGACCAGCAGGGCTGCCGCCAGAAGGCACAAGCTGACTCCCCAAATCTGGCCGGACCGCCGGGGCAATCGCCAGAACAGATAAAGCAGGCAAAACGGCAGTACAGAAAGCACCGCGGTATTGGTCAGCGCCAGCAGACCCCAGAGAAGCCCGAATTCGATCCACCTGCGCGACGGCGGCGGCTGATCTGCCATGCGCAGGGTGAGCAGGAATGCGAGGCTGAGCAGGAAGGCGCTGAGGCTCATCTCCCACACCACCCGCACCGGCCAATAGATGGCATACGGGAACAGGGCCCAGGTCCAGGCTGTGGCCCGCGCCACCGCCACCCCGTAAATTTTCTGAGCGATCCGATAGAGCGTGAGACAGGTCAGCGCGGAAAAAATGCTGTTGAAAGCCAGAATGACCCAGGCGGACAGATTGCTGTAAATCCCAAACAGCTTGAAAACTCCGGCCAGGATGTAGGGATAGACGGGCGGCGCCCACGCGCTCGGCCCACTGGGCAAATCCGTGGGGGAACTGAAGCCTTGGCCGGTTGCGATGGAACGGGCGATGCGGCCCATTTCCCATCCGAACTGGAAGTGATCGCGGCGAGGCGTGATGCGGTAAGTGTGGCCGATGGTGATGACCGCGAGGCGCAGCAGGAAAGCGGTCAGAACGATGAAGAATATGGAGTGCGTCCAGGGCGCGCTGCGAGCTGAATTGTTGGCGACTGCCGGCGAGTCCGTCTCCTCCCGACCCTGCATGAGCAAAGACTAGCACGGTGCGGCACGGACTGTGTGCGGGCGGGTCTCCGACCCGCCCGGTCGAGCGAAGCTCGACAATTTGCCAGGTCCGGTAATGTCATCAATCCGAGCCGAGCTGGCGCTCGGCCACCATCCTTACCTCGTACCGTTCTTGCTGATCAAGCCCCAGCTTCCTCCGGCTTGCATAACCCCATGCTTCGGAGCTACGATGCGCCGTCGCAATTGTGGAGGTGACGTATGAAGCACGGCCGCTGGCCCGTCCTGCTGGTTACCTTTCTGTTCGCCGTGGCCCCCCTTTCCCGGGGCCAAATAGAAAACATCGTCATTACGGCGGGGACGCCGGAAGACCAGGCGCTGCAGGCCATCACCAAAGAGCCGGACGATCAGAAGAAGCTGGCCATGTACGAGGATTTCCTGAAACAGTTCTCCTCCAATCCGGCGGCAGTGGCCTATGGCAATTGGCAGATTTCGCAGGCCTGTCAGGGAACCGGCGACCTTCAGAAAGCGCTCGACTACGGCGACAAGGCGCTGGCCAGCGCGCCCCACAGCCTCGATATTCTCGTCTCTCAGGCCAGCATCGCCCAGCAACTGAAGAACAACCCCAAACTGTTGGATTACTCGGTGCGCGGCGGCGAGCTGTACAACTCCATCGGCAAGACCCCCAAACCGCAGGGAGTGAGCGACCAGGATTTCGCTTCCCAGATCAAAGATCAGAAGGATAGAGCGAAAAACTCGTATGAGTTCCTCGAGGCAGCGGCTTTCAATGTGATCGTCGATGAGACCAACGCCAAAGCGCGCATGAGCGATATTGATCGCTTTACTCCCGCCTTCCCCAACTCGCGTTTTGACGAGCCGGTCGCCTCCTACGCCATGATGGCGCTGACCGAGCTCAAAGACACGAGCCGAGTGGTGGCCTATGGCCAAAAGGCCCTGGCGGCAAATCCCAACAATCTGGCGGCCCTCTTACTTTTAGCGAACAACTACGTCGAAGACTCCAGGCCGGGCAGCGTGACCAAGGCGGTAGGCTACGCGGAAAGGGCGATTGTGGCGGCCAAGGCAGACGCCCCGGACGCCGACCGCACCCGCAAGCTCTCGGGCGGAGTCGCCCACTCCACTCTGGGCTATGCCTACATGAAGCAGGAAAAGACGGTGGCTGCGATTCCGGAATTGAAGTCGGCCGCCGCGCTGCTGAAAGGAGTGGATGACCAGCAGTACGCGGTTGCGCTCTATCGCCTGGGTTACGCGTATGCCAAGTTGAGCCATAACACCGAAGCCCGCGAGGTCTTGCTCGAGGCCGCTAAAATTCCCGGGCCCGTGCAGCCTCTCTCGGAAGACCTGTTAGCCAAGGTAAACGCAGCCCGCGCCAAGGGGAAGTAGGCTTGTGATCCTGAGCGCAGTCGCCGCCTCGCGAAGCAAAGCAGCGACGCAGTCGAACGACCCCGATAAGCGGCAAGTTGGCGCACTCTCATCCTCACTTGTCCTCCGTCACTTTGCCTGCGGAGGAAGGAGATCCGACGTCCTGAGAACGCATTTTAGACGGCAGGGGTCCTTCGACTTCGCGAGACGTTTCGCGAGCGAGAGGTCTCGCTGCGCTCAGGAGGACAATTTGGGATGGGCTGTATACGCTAGAAGCCAGAAGCCAGCAGCCCAGAAGCTTTAGTGCTTCACCAAATCGTCCGACAGCAGCAGGGCTTTCGATGCGAGATTGTGGGCCCGTTCCACGTCGCCTACCTGTTCGGCTTGCTTGGCTTGTTCCACATATTTGCGGATCTGACTAACGCTGTCCTGCTGGCTTGAGTTCAGCGGGCGGGCGGAAATCTGTTTCAGGTTGTTGCCGGTTGCGGCCAGCAACTGGCTGGTGTTCTGCCGTTGGCTGGAGGCCTGCTCTTTACTGATGCCGGGGGTAAGTTGGACTACCGGGTCGGCAGTGCCGCCGTTCCTTACTACCTTCTTGTCTGGAGCCGCGCTGGAAGCGCCAGTCCCGGTCTTCCGGTGCCGCCGTTTCTTGCTGGTCGTCCTGGATTTCGCCGGCGGCGCGCTGGATTCCGGTTTCTTCGCTTCAGGCTGCGCCCCGGATGAAGCTTCTGGGCCGGTTTGCGCCGGTTCCACCGGCGGGTTCGCCGGCGCCATGTTCTGCGGGGAATCCTGTGGCGAACTGGATGGCGATGCCGCTGGCGCCTGAGTCTCCTGGCTGAGTTGAAGAGGCTCTGCGGACGACACAGCCGCCGTCATCGACGGAGTCGTCAGCGCGCATAATCCGAGAATGGCGGCCAGATACGTGCTCATGTGAAATTGGATGCTGCGCATCCACCTTCAGGCTTACCCGGAATTCTACCTTCGTCCCTGCACGCCGGACATTTTTTTACCGCAGAATTCACGCGACTTTCACAGTCCGCCTTGCTCTAGGTTCGACTTGCCGCCTCCTGCAGGGTGTTCGAACGCGAAGGGACCAGGGGCAGGCGCAGGCGAAAGATCGTGCCTTCTCCCGGCACGGACTCGAAATCAACCGATCCGTAGTGCCATTGCAGAATCTGATAGGTCTGGGCCAATCCGATTCCCGTCCCTTCTTTCTTGGTGGTGAAATACAGTTCGAAAATCTTGTCTTGAGCGTCGGCGGGAATGCCACTGCCCTGGTCGCGAATTTCGGTGACCACCATGTCATCCTCGCGCCGGGCCGAAACCGTCAGCCGGCCGCCTTCGGGCATGGCCTGAACTCCGTTGAGCACGACGTTGAGGATGGCCTGCTTGATGAAGTCGGTGTCGACTTTCACGGTCAAAGGACGGGCGGGAAGTTCGGAAACAATGGTCACGCCATGCCGGCTGGCATCGGGCCCGGCCAGCTGGACGCCATCCTCGAGCAGGCGGCGCAGGTCGGTTTCCTCCAGGTGCAGATCGCGCGGGCGGGTAAAATCCACCAGGATCTGCACCACCCGGTCCAGGCGATGTATTTCGCTTCCGATAATGTCCATGTGGCGGCGGGTGTCGGGATCGACCTGCCGCAGTTTGCCTTGCAGCAATTGCAGATGCAGAACGATGGCGTTGATCGGGTTCTTGACTTCGTGGGCCACGCCGCGGGTGATCCGTCCGTTGGCGGAGAGGCGGCGGGACATTTCGATTTCGTCTTCGATGCGGCGTACTGACTCTGCGTCCCGCATGGTCAGCAGCGCGCCGATCTGGGTTTCTCTTTCGCGGATAAAGTCGAGAGAAATCTGTACCCGCTTCCCGCTGGGAAACTCGATCTCGCGGGGAGCGATCGGGATGCGCCGTTCAAACGATTGCAACAGCAGCGCCCCGAACTCCGATTCGGGAGAAAAAATTCCCCGGGCGGTTTGACCCAGCAGCTCGCGCCGCGGGCGGCCCAGAAATTTTTCCACCGAGGCGCTTACCAGCACCACCCGCGAGTCGCGCGTGAACAGCATCAGGCCGTCCTGCAGATTGCCCATGATCTGGTCAACATTGTCTTTCAGGGCGGAAAAGATTTCCTTCGCGTCGCGCATCTGGCGTCCCAGATGCGCGATCTTCAGGCTCACCAGTCCATATTCGTCGTGGCTCGCCTCGGGTTCTCCGACTGCGTCCGCGCCGCCGGCGGTGACGCTGTCCAGGCTGCGATTGATCTGTTCCAGCGGCCCCAGCGCGATGTTCGAGAGCCCGGCGGCCAGTAGCAGAGAAAGCAGAATAGCGATGCTGGAGAAAACCACGGCTTGCTGCAGTCGCGGCGTCAGCTCGTTTTTCAGGAGCACCGTGGAGACCCCCACCCGGATGCTGCCGAAGCGGGCGCCGTCCAGTTCCAGAGGGATGCGCACGTCGTACACCGTCGGCGGGTTGTACACCATGCGGAACTGCCGGCGGAAGTTGGCATTCTCCACCAGGTGAAAGTCGGGCCGGTCAGGAACCAGTTTGCCCACCAGATCGGGATTGGTGTGCAGGATGGCTTTGCCGTCGCTATCGACGATGGCCGCGTCGTAGATGATGGACCAGGTGCCCACCACCGATTCCAGAAAATTATTGAGATCGCGGTCGGTGCCCAGGTAATACGCCACCGCCCGGCGGGTAGCGTCGGGATTGGTGGTGTCCACCTTGGTGCTGCTCAAATCCGGGGCGGCGTTGGCAGCCAGGTACGCCAGGTTTGAGGTCAACTGCGCCGCGGATTCACGCGCCGTGGTCACCCTTTGCCGCAGCAATTCGGAGATGTAGATATAAGAAAAGGCCAGCACCAGCACGGCGACCATGAAGGTGATGGCCAGCACGATTTTGGTTTTTCTGCGCATGGACTGCCGAAATCAGCTTTTAGCTCTTAGCCTTTAGCTACAACTCATGGGAATTGATCAACTGCCAATCGCCAGGGCCCATTCGCGATTGTCCCTCTCATAGCTGCTTTCGTCTTCGGAACTCTGTTTCAATTCCCCGGCGCTTGGCCGCCATGGGTTTTAGCTAAGAGCCAAAAGCTAGCAGCTAAAAGCTGTCCTACTCTTCCCGCACCAGCGCCGCATCCGCCGCGGCGTTGCCGTACTCCTTGAGCTTGTTGTGCAGCGTCTTCAGGCTGATGGCGAGAATCTCAGCGGCGCGGGTCTTGTTGTTATTGGTGGCCTCGAGAGTTTTCAGGATCAGCAGCCTCTCGGCTTCTTCTACCGTGGTTCCCACGCCCAGGCGCACGGTGTCGGAGTCCTCGGCGGAACTGCGCAGGCTGGATTGTCCAAACCCCGGCGGCAGATGTTTGGTTTCAACCACCGCGCCATCGCACACGATGATCGCCCGCTCCAGAGTGTTGCGCATTTCGCGCACGTTGCCCGGCCAGGAATAGTTTTGAAATGCGTTGAGGACAGCCTCGCTGACGCCGGCAACTTTTCGTCCGTGTTTCTGGTTCATGTCCGCCAGCAATGCCTCAACCAGTTCAGGGACGTCTTCCTTGTGCTCGCGCAGCGGCGGCATGTGGATGTTAAAAACGTTGAGGCGATAATAGAGATCGTTGCGCAGTTCGCCCCGGGCGACCGCTTCCTCGGGGACCTTGTTGGTGGCGGCGAGCACGCGGACGTCCACCGTGGTCTCCACCTTGCTGCCCAGCCGCCGCAATTTGCGGTCCTCGAGCACGCGCAGCAGTTTGGCCTGCGTGGCCACCGGCATCTCGCCGATCTCATCCAGCAACAAGGTTCCGCCTTCAGCCAGCTCGAAGCATCCCGTACGCCGCTCCAGGGCCCCGGTGAAGGCGCCTTTTTCGTGGCCGAAGATTTCGCTTTCGATGAGCGTTTCCGGAATGGCCGCGCAATTAATCGGAACGAAAGGTTTGTTCCGGCGCGGGCTGAGTTCATGGACGGTGCGGGCCACCAGTTCTTTACCCGTGCCGCTGGCCCCGGTGATCAGGACCGAAGCGGTGCTGGGCGCGACCATCTCGATCAGGTGAAAAATTTCCTGCATTTTCTTGGAAGACCCGATCAAGCTTCCCAAGGAACCGGAGTCGCGCAATTTTCGGCGCGTGACCTCGAGTTCCGCCCGGGTTCCGAGCAGCGAGGATGCATTCTGCAGGATGGTGCGCAACCGGTTGGTGTCGATGGGCTTGGTGATGTAGTCATAGGCGCCCATGCGCATGGCCTGCACGGCGCTGTCGATTGTGCCTTGCGCCGTCACTACGACCACGGCCATGGTCTGGGCGTCGGTAGCCAGCTTTTCCAGCAGTTCCAGGCCGCCCATCCGCGGCATTTTCATGTCGGTGACCACAATGGAAGGCGCCCAGGCGGTAACTTTTTCCAGTCCCTCCGCGCCATCCTTCGCAGTTTCGGCACGATAGCCCCAGCCGCTGATCAATTCGGCCAAGCCCGTCCGCTCATTCTCTTCGTCTTCGACGATCAGTACTTTTTCATGGCTCATAGCGGCCTACACGCCATTATTTAGGCTTTCCGGCCTAGCTGCAAGCGGAGGTGCCGGGTTCCCGGCTTTCTGGTCCGATCGAAGGCGACTGGCCGGGCGAGTCCGCGCAGGCTGGAAGCCGGGTAGTATATCAATATGAGACACTTAGCTGGGTTCTTTGAACTGGTTAAAAAGTTCTCAGGTCGGTTGATTTGACCTTGGTCTGGGGTAAAATCATCTGCCATACCGAACTGGTACTGGCTTCCCACGCGGACTCCCGGTTTTTTACCCAGCATTGAGCGTGGATGCAGAATTCTTATTTGAAGTTTTTTTGGAGGAATTGCATGTCACTTCGTCGATTGCTGTCTGGCCTATTCCTGGGTCTATGTTTTGTGCTGTTGATATCCGCTACCGTGGTGGCACAAGAAGAACCGACACCTAAAGTAGATCTCTTCGTAGGCTATCAGTGGCTGCATCCCGGGATCAGAGTGCCGTTTCCGTTTCAGCCTTTTAACGCTCCGCTGAGCCAGAACATGGGCGATATCGCTCAAGGCGCGGGCGCCAGCCTGACTTATAACTTCTCGCGCTACCTGGGACTCGAAGCCGACTACGGCGGGAACAAGAACAAGAACGGATCGGTGAACACCGCTTCGATCGGACCTAAGCTGTCTTACCGAACGGAAGGCGCAACCTTCTTCGTCCACAGCTTGCTGGGCCTCAACCGGCTGACGGTGCCCGATGTGGACACCAGCAACGGTATCGGCGCGCTGCTGGGCGGCGGAATGGACCTCAATCTCTGGCGGCGGATCTCGTTCCGTTTATTTGAAGCCGATTGGGTGTGGTCCAACCACAATTTCTCCCGGGAAGTTTCCCCCAGCTTTTCCGATTTACGGCGTCCCCAGGAGAGTGGGGTCCGGCTGCGCACTGGTCTGGTGTTTGGTTTCGGCTACCCCAATCCCGCCATACCCGCGGCGACTTGCTCGGTCCAGCCCAGCGAAGTCATGGTGGGCGAGCCCATCACGGCCACTGCGACTGCCAGCAACTTTAATCCTAAACATACCGTGAGCTATAGCTGGGCCAGCACCGGCGGCAAGGTCACGAGCAAGGACAACACCGCGACGCTGGATACCAACGGAGTCGCCGGCGGCAGCTACACCGTGACGGCGCACGTCACCGATCCCAAAATGAAGAAGGGCGGCGAGGCCAGTTGCTCGGCTACTTTCACGGTGAAGGAACCGCCGAAGAATCCGCCGACCATGTCGTGCTCGGCCAATCCCACGTCGGTCCAGGCCGGCACGCCTTCGAGCCTGAGCTGCACTTGCACCAGCCCGGACAACGTTCCGGTCACGATCAGTGGCTGGACGGCGACCGGCGGCAGCGTTTCCGGCGAGGGCGGCACCGCTACCCTCAACACCACCGGAGCAGCTCCGGGCGCGATCACGGTGAGCGCGACTTGTACCGACTCGCGCGGTCTCACCGCCAACAGCTCGAGTCAGGTGATGGTGGAGAATCCTCCTCCGCCGCCGCCCGAGGCGAGCAAGCTGAGCGAGTGCGACTTCCCCAACAAGGTGAAGCCGTGGCGCGTGGATAACACCTGCAAGGCCATCCTGGACGACGTTGCCCAGCGCCTGCAGCACGATCCCGATGCCAAACTCGTCATTGTGGGCAACTCCGATCCCAGCGAGAGGCGCAAGAACCTGGCTGGGGAACGCGCAGTCAATTCCAAGGCATATCTGTCCGGTGGCGAAGCCAAGCAAGCCATCGATGCCAGCCGAATTGAAGTGCGCACAGGCAGCGCCGGAACCAAGACCGCCGAATACTGGGTGGTCCCCGCCGGTGCGACTTTCTCGGCCCCCGGAACCACCGCCGCCGACGAGTCGATGGTGAAGGCCGTTCCCGACCACCCGGCCAAGAAGAAAGCTGCTAAGCCCAAGGCTCAATGACGTTTAGCCGATTACGGCCGGTCGAGTTTCATACTCGACCGGCCCTTTTTTGTCTGGCCTTCGGTAACTTGAAAAGAGCGTGTTACGCTGTCAATCTCAGCCGCGAGCGGAGAATTTCTTCGCCAGGGGCAAATTCACCTATGATTTCTCGTAAACTGCTGATTGCATTGGCTATTGCGATGCTCTCCGTCACGACGCTCTGGGCCGGTCAGTGGACCGCGCTGGGTCCGGACGGAGGCGACGTTCGGAGTCTGGGTTTCGACCCACAGAATCCCGACCACATTTATCTTGGGACCAGCACGGGAACGCTTTTCCTGTCTTCGGACGGAGGCCACAATTGGTCGCGCCTGGCGCACCTGGGCGACGATGACAATGTGCTCGATCACATCGTCATTGACCCGCAGAACCCCAAGCATATTTTCGTTTCCGCCTGGAGCGTAGTGAATCAGCAGGCGGGAGACGTGTACCGCTCGCATGATGGCGGCAACAACTGGGAAGCGCTTCCCGGCGTGCACGGCAAATCCGTGCGGGCCATGGCGATCGCCTCCTACGATTCAAAGGTTGTGGTGATCGGCGCCCTCGACGGCGTGTTCCGCAGCAAGAATGGCGGCAACAGCTGGGAGCGCATTTCGCCGGTGGGCGGAGTTGATGAACTGAAGAACGTCGAGTCGCTGGCGCTTGATCCCAAGAATCCCGACGTAGTCTATGCGGGCACCTGGCACCTGGCGTGGAAGACGGACGACGGCGGCGCCAATTGGCACCGCATCAACAAGGGCATGATCGATGACTCGGACGTGTTCTCGGTCATCGTGGACTCCACCAATCCCACGGTGGTTTACGCCAGCGCCTGTTCCGGGATTTACCGCAGCGACAGCGCGGGCGATCTTTTCCGCAAACTGCAGGGCATTCCCTTCTCCGCGCGCCGCACTCGCGTTCTTAAGCAGGACCCGAAAGATCCGGCGACAGTTTATGCCGGAACCACTGAAGGACTGTGGAAGACCACGGACGGCGGCAAGAACTGGAAGCACGTGACCAGTTCCGAGGTGGTGGTGAACGATGTTCTGGTGGATCCACGCAATCCCAACCGGGTGCTGCTGGCGACCGACCGCAGCGGCGTCCTGGCCAGTGACGATGGGGCGCAGAGCTTCAGGGCGTCCAATCACGGCTATGCGCATCGCTATGTCAGCTCGATTCTGGCTGATCCGAACAACTCCAACAACATTCTGGTAGGGGTGGTGAACGACCGCGAATTCGGTGGCGTTTTCGCGACTCGCGACGGCGGACAAACCTGGCAGCAGAAGAGCGCGGGCCTGGGTGGACGCGATGTTTTCGCGTTGCAGCAGATTCCCGGCGATGGCTTGATCGCCGGCACCAACAAAGGCATCTTCCTGCTGGATCGCACTTCCAGCACCTGGCGTCCCAGCAACACGATCGTGACCGAGAAAGTGGCCGCGCGCGTGATCAAGGGCAAGAAGGGCGCGAAGGCGATTAGAAAGCCCGCGGTTGTGGAGCGCTCGGTCCTGGATGCCCGGGTGAGCGATATTGAAATCACACCCAAACGCTGGCTGGCAGCTACCTCGTCTGGATTGTTTACCAGCGTGGACCAGGGCAAAACCTGGACCGGCGGCGCGGTGATGGGCAAGACTGATTTCGTTGCGGTCGAGTCGAACGGCGATCTGGTAGTGGCCGCGACTCGCACCAACGTTCTCTATTCCTCAAACAACGGAGCGACCTGGCAGCAGGCGCCCCTGTCGTCCTATGTCACGGCCATTCACGGCGTCAGCCTGACTCCTGAAGGGGAGATCCTGGTTGCCTCCCGCGAAGGCGCCTTCCGGAGTTCCGATTCCGGAGCGACCTGGGAGCATGTGGTGAAAGGCATTCCCGACAAGAACATCAGCTCGATCACCTATGACCAGAGCAAGAAGCGTCTTCTGGCGACGAGCGTCGCTAGCGGCGTGATCTTCGAGAGCAAGGACGGCGGCCGCAGCTGGCACCGCGGTCCTGATTCCGGATATCCGCTGCGTCGCGTCAGCGTGGTTCGCGGACGCTTCGTGGGAGCCACCCCGTTCGACGGCCTGATCGTCCAGCCCGAGAATGAGGCGGCCAGCGCATCAGCCGGCTTCGGTGGTTCCTCCGACTAACCGATCGCCAAAAACTGTTGTCCAACCGACGGAGGAGCGGTCAGACCGCTCCTCCGTTTTTATTTGGGTGCGAAGCACAGAGGGTCAGAAGGAACACGATCTCATTGCGCGTGCGGATGGCATCGGCGCCTTCCGGATTAATCGGGTTTGCGCTGGGCCTCGTCGAGGCTGTTGAAGAAGAGAAAGAATCGGTCGACCCGGGCCAGTTTGAGAAGCGACTGCACCCGATCGCTCGCGCCCACCAGAGAGACAGTATTGCCGTCGCGACGGTGCCGGATGTTCACATCGACCAAAGTGCCCATGCCAATCGAGTCGAGATAGGGCACATGGGTAAAGTCGAGAATCAGGTCATGCGACCCTTCCTTGGGGATTTTGGATTGGAATTCAGGCACGGTCGACAAGGTCAAAGGCCCGGTCAGGCGAATGATGCGCGGTCCATCCGGCAAGTTCACGAGGTCTTCGATCAGGAGGTTCGGATTCGCCACGGCAATATATTACACCGGGAGGACCGGCCGCCCCAGCTTTGCGTTTTGTGCAAAGGTGGGATTACACGGCACCGTGCAGTTTGGATGTTGTCGTCCGCTCCAGAAGGACTGTGGCTTCGGGCCGGGTCCCACATGTCGGACACCACCAAAGGCGGGCGCCCCGGGAAGGAATCATTTGGTACCCTTGTTGACGCGCGCCACTGGTCGGGCCTAAGACATCCCTAATGTTCGCGCCCTTCTGTACGCTGTTATCGTGGCGAAAAGCGCAGGAGAGGGGGCCTTGTTCTTCTCGGCGCGCTGGCGATAAATACCGGCAATAACTACCCATTCGATTCTGATTCCCTCACTAAGTCGCTGATAAATCGATCCCCGGGGATGGCATCCAGCTTGCGACTTGTGGCGGAGTGACGGTGCGGGGCAGGATTGTTTCCATGAAGGTGTCGACCCGGAACGGGCGGAAAGTGGTTGGGTCCCGAATGGTTCTGCACGTCGCTCTGTTCGTCGCTCTGTTCATCGGGCTGACTCTTACGGGGTGCTCGCAGCGTGAGCCCGTGGCCGATGAGAATGCCGCAGCCGACCAGCACCTGCCCTTTGACGCAGCATCCGAGAAAGGCGGGATCTCCCCGACGGGGTCGCTGGCGCCGGCGGCCATTCCGGCTGGAACGCCGGTCACCGTTCACCTGCGTTTGTCTTTGTCGAGCGCGAGTTCGCGTACGGGCGATCCCTTCGAGGCGGTGCTCGACGAGCCCATCGTGGTCCATGGGCGCATGCTGGCGCCACGCGGAGCGGTCCTGACCGGAAAGGTTCTGGAAGCGAGGGCTTCGGACCAGTTTCACGAACCCGGCTTTCTGCGCCTGGGGCTGACTGCGATATCCCTCGATGGCAAGTTGGTTCCTATACAGACTTCCAGCATCTTCATGAAGCGTGGGTCGCACGAGCAACGCAATGTGACCATCGTCCGCGACGGGGCGGGGAATAAAGGCGCGCTCATTGGGGCCTCCGTCGACGCGCCGGGAACGACCTATGCCACTGGAAGCAGCGACGTGGGCGTCGCTCCCGAGCGGCGTCTGACGTTTCGCCTGGCCCAACCGCTGCCGCTGTAAAAACCGAAACATCAGATGCAGGTGTCCTCAGATGCAGGTGTCATCCTGAGCGGAGCGGCGGCTTCGCGCCGCGAAGCCGCGGCGCAGTCGAAGGACCCCTATGACCTGCAATCTCTGACCCTGTGCCCGTCCGCGGAAGTGCAGAACTTCAGTGCGATGGAAAGGTAGGGGTCCTTCGACTCCGTCGATCCCTTCGCAAGCGAACGGTTCGAACTTCGCTCAGCATGACACGATGTCAGATCTTGCCGGGATGACACGTCGGCGAATCTTTTTTTGCCGGCTGACTATAGTGTGTTCATGAAGGCGACCAGGTCGGCTTTCTGGTCGTCGTTCATCAGCATATTGAAACGCTGGACGTAGAAGTTGACCACGTCCAGCAGGGTGGCGGCGGAGCCGTTGTGGAAGTAGGGCGCGCGCGCGGCCAAACCGCGCAAGCCGGGAACTTTGATCTTACTCATGTCGGCGCATTTACCCGTGACCATCGCCCGTCCTGGATCGGTAGTGACCAGCTGGGTGCCGTCGTTGCATGCAACCAGGTATGCGGGGAGATTGGGTCGGGGAGAGCTGGTTCCGATGTCCATCATATCGGGCAAGGAGTCGCCACCCACGTTCGGAGTGTTGTGGCAAGTCGTGCAGGTGCCCATCACCGGCGCCCCGCCCTGAGCATCGTTAAATCCGGGCACGGCGGAGATGAGTATGGGGAAAGTATTGAACAGCACTTCTCCCCGCGCGACCGACTGCTGCGCCGCGGCGTTCGCGCCGCTGGCCGAGGCCCAGCTGGTGTACAGGGTAAACGCGTTGGGAGTAAATGCGGTCCCGGAGTTGATCCCGGGGGAGAAGGGCTGGGTTGAGAGGAACTCCGGACCACCATTTGCACCCAGTGCTGTCAGGTCTCCGGCAAGAGTGTCCTGCGATTGCGTGGTGAACAGCGAAGTTTCGAAGTTCACGATCTGGGTTAGCTGCGCATCCGTCGGCGCGGTCGTGGGCTGGGCATGGACCAGGGTTGCGTTCTTGGCCTGGGTCTGCAAGTCAGGTTCGCGGCCGTCCCACATGATCCCATTAAGAAACTTCAGGTTGGTGGAGGGAAGCGGCCGCCGGTAGAGGGCCGGATGGGTAGCGGTAGTCTCCGGGCATTGGTAAGGATCGTCGATCGAGATGATGCTGAAGTCAGCGTTCGCCGGCACCGGCAGGGTTATTCGGATCAGCCCAAAATTCAGCAACTGGCTGTAGGCCGTGGTCGCGGCGGCGAGAGTAGAGACGTCGTCACTGGGGCAATTGGCGCCGTCCACCGCGCGGAACACCGGGTCGGTGCCCTGGGTAGATTGGAAGCGCTGCTGCAGGTCGGTGGGATTGATGCTCCAGCCGTCGCTGGCGACATGACAGCTATGGCAGGTGCGGCCATTCGTGCCCAATGGGCTGAAAAAGGGGCTCGAACTGTCAATCTGGGTGTGGCTGAAGGTCTCGAGGGTGCCGCTGGGATCCGGGGAGGTTTGCTGAAATGTGGTCGGCGGTGGGGTTCCGCCAGAGCCTGTCCCACCACACGCGGTGAAGCCCGAGATCAGCAGCCCAGCAACAACAAGTAAAACCTGGCGTCGAGTCATCCCTTACGTGGCCCTTTGTTTCAGACCTCGGCCCAGCGAAAACAGCATCGCTCGGGACGGAAATCCTTGATTTCTATGAGGTGGACAATCGGGGGAGGAACCACCAAATTACCACATTCAGGTCGAAATTCAAGTTGTTAAATGCCCGGGGAGTGGCTCAGTTTGAAATGCCCGCATGATCGTGCGCAACGCGTGGAGCAGACCTTGAGGCCTGCATACCGCGAGGGAAGGGTCGCAGCCCCATGCTCTGCGACGTCCTGATTGCAGCGGTAAAGCGCTGCTGCACGCCAAATTGCCCTGGCAGACCGCCAGAATTTCAAACTGGGCCACTACCAATGCCGGGGCAGTAGCTCAGTTCGAAAATCCCACAAGGCAAGGGATTGTTTGTCCGCAAACTGCACCACGACCCATGCCGGGATGGTGGGCGCTTGCGCGGCTGAAAACGGATGCAGGTCAGGCGGAAGAGCGGCTTTCGTCGGACCGTGATCCGGGGGCGAAGGCAGACATGTTCTTACGTCACAGCCTTGTGTGACCGCTGCCCTTAGCAGTTGGCCTGCGCCCGCCTAAACTTCCCAAAATGAGCGGACCACAGAGCGAACATGTCGCAACCAGTTTCCCGATTCGGGAGGGGATACGCCTTTCGACAGCGCTCGCGCACTCATTTGGTGCTTTCCCAAAATATGCCTTGTGGCTAATGCTTTCGTTTGAAGAAAGTTCCGATGAAAGCCGATCGCAGGATTGACCGGGTTGACCCGGGATTGACGCAGGATTGAAAAGCATGAATGCAATCGCCCAACTGCGGCCGGATAACGCTGGATCTCCCGATCCCGCCCTGCTGTGGGCTGCCGTCGAAGCCCTCCCCGAGAGTCTGGCGATTGCCGCATCGGGCCTGATCATCTATGCCAATCCGGCCTGGCGTGGCATGTTCGAATGCCCCGATCCGGACCCGCTTCAGGGTATGCCGCTCGAAGACGTGCTCCCATCGGATGTCTGCTCGTTCGGCACCGGGGCAGGGTTGCGCGAGGATGGCGAAACCGGCCCCGAGCGGCAGTTCGTTTACACCCGCAAGGACGGCACGCGCCGGCATCTCGAGGTGGCGGGGGAGGTTTTCGATCTGCGGGGCGGCGAATTTCAAGTCGTGCTCACGCGGGACGTCAGCCGGCAGAAGCAGCTGGAGAGGCAGCTGCGGGAAGCGCAAACCTTCGAGGCAGTTGGCCGGCTGGTGGGAGGAGTGGCGCATGACTTCAACAACCTGCTCACCGGCATCATGCTTTATTGCGACTTGCTGATCGGGGAACTGGAAAAGAACAGCCGCCCTTACCGTCACGTCCAGGAAATGCGTATGGCCGGTGAACATGGCGCTGCCCTGGTGCAGCAGTTGCTGGCCGTGGCCCACCCTCGGCCCGAGGAAGCGCGCGAGTTCGCGCTGAACGAAGTGGTTGCCAGTATCGAAGACCTGCTGATTCGTCTGCTGGGTGAAAACATCGTCTTACACACTTCGCTGGCCGCGGACCTGGGCGCAGTAAGGATGGACCCGTCGCAGGTCCAGCAAATTCTGCTGAACCTGGTGTTGAATGCCCGCGACGCCATGCCCGACGGTGGCCAGATCACGATCGCCACCCGAAATTGCAATGTCGGCGTCCCCGATTCGAAATTGCCCGGTGAGCCCTGGGTGGAGCTGAGCGTGGCCGACACCGGGGATGGCATGGACGCGGAAACTCTGGATCGCGCCTTTGAGCCCTTTTTCACCACCAAGCAACCGGGCCGCGGCAACGGCCTGGGTCTGGCGACGGCGCGCCGGCTTGCCCGGCAGCAGGGTGGAACTATCGTTGCGGAAAGCCAGCCGGGAAAAGGCACGCGGGTTTCGGTGTGCCTGCCACGAGTTCAACCAGACGCTCCATCAAATTCGAAAGTCGAGGTGATTTCATGACCACAGCCGCATTCAGCGCCACCAACCCGGCCCAAATGGAAGCAGCGAATTTCCTGAACCTCCTGATTGTGGATGACGAACGCGCCATCCGGGAGGTTTGCCGCGAAGTGGCCCAGTCGCTGGGCTTCAACACTGCGGTGGCGGATTCCGCCGAGCATGCCTATCGTCTGCTCGACACCCAGAACATCGATGTCGTGCTGCTCGACCTGAAATTGCCGGGCGCGGGAGGGCTGGAGGTGCTGCACCAGATAGGCGAACGCAAGCCCGACGCAGTGGTGGTGGTGGTCACCGGATACGGCACCGTCCAATCCGCCGTCCAGGCCATGAAGAACGGCGCGTACGACTACGTCACCAAGCCCTTCAGCATGGAAGAGCTGAAGCTGCTGCTGGAGCGGGTGTCCGGCCATCTGAAATTGAAAACCGAAAACCGGACGCTGCGCGAGAAGATTAAATCCAAGCTGGGCTTCGGCAGCATCGTGGGCCGCGCGCCGGAGATGGAAAAACTTTATCGCATCATCGGCAAAGCCGCGCACAGCAGCCACCCGGTGCTGATCCTGGGCGAGAGCGGGACGGGAAAGGAGATGGTGGCGCGTTCCATCCATTTCTCGGGGCCATTCCGCGACAAGCCGTTTATTCCGGTGGATTGCGGCTCGCTGGTGCCCACGCTGATCGAAAGTGAGCTCTTCGGGTACGTCAAAGGCGCGTTCACCGGGGCGGTGCAATCGCGCGATGGCTTGCTCGCCATCGCTGAAGGGGGAACGGTATTTCTCGACGAGGTCGGAGAACTTCCGGTCGACCTGCAAGCCAAGTTGTTGCGGGCCATCCAGGAGCGCGAGATTCGTCCGGTAGGAAGCACCAAGCGTATCGCCATCAATGTGCGCATTCTGGCCGCCACCAATCGCGACCTGGAGCAGGCCGTGGCCCAGGGAACCTTTCGCCGCGACCTTTATTTCCGGCTCAATGTGCTGAGCCTGAAAATTCCCCCGCTGCGCGACCGGCGGCAGGATATTCCGCTGCTGACCAGCTATTTCCTGGAAAGGCTGTCCCGAGCCGGAGGACATGAGCGCAGCCTGAGCGACGACGCCATGAAAGTTCTGCTGGCTTACGACTGGCCAGGCAACGTGCGCGAACTCGAGAACTGTCTGGAGCGGGCCTGCGCCTTTACCTCGGGGCCGGTGATCCACGTGGACGACTTGCCCAGCGCCATCCATGGCGCGGCCAGCACTCCGTCGAATGGCGGCAACGGCAAGACCCAGATCCTGCCCATGGCGGAACTGGAGAAGCAGACCATCCTGAGCACGATCGCGCAGCTCAACGGCGATAAGCTTCTGGCGGCCCGCATGCTGGGGATCGGCAAGACCACGCTCTATCGCAAACTGAAAGAGTATGTGGCACAGGATTAGATCTGGCCGCTCGGCACGTGCCGCGTAGGACCGGACGCCCTCGTCCGGTCGGGCGAGCGAAGCTCGCCGGGTCCCATTCGCCATCCAACAAACACAAGGTCCCTCCACTGCGCTCGCTGCGCTTCGCTCCGGTCGGGATGACAGAGATTTGGGGCTACTGCGGCAACCCTACGCGGCGCAGCAGGTCGATGAAGCGCGGATCAGAGCGGACAGAGTCAAAAGTTGGTTCGGTTGCGATTTCCACCATGTTGGCATCTCGCGCCTGATACCCCTTCTCCAACCACTCCAACGCATGCTCGTTCTCTCCGAGGCGGAGGTAGAGAGTTGCGATGTCCAGCGGTGCAACATAGCGATGGGCCGACTGGCGGATCAGATCGTCAAGCCAGGCTTGCATGGCGCCTTTATAGCCCGACACCGAATAGGCCTTCCCAATCAGGTCTGCGGTTCGCGCGTCTCCGTCGAGGAGAAATGCCTTTTTCCACTCTGCGATTGCCTCCTTGTACATGCCCTTGCGATCGTAGACGCTTGCCAGGCCGAAGTGCGCAGCGCTGAAATTTGGGTCCAGCGCCAGGGTTTTCTGATACTGCTCAATCGCCCGGTCGTATTGCCGGGCGTAGTACAAGCCGTCCCCGATGTTGGTATTCCCGATCAGGCTTAGCGGATCAAGAGCGATCGCTTGTTTGTGCTCAGCCATGCCCTCGTCGAATCGCTTCATCGAGTACAGAAAAAGGGGATACATGCCGCGGCCGTTCGACCCGGCATTCGGCTCTAGCTCAATCGCGCGTCGAAATTCTTTCTCCGCTTCGGGGAAATTCCAGTCGTAACGCCACAAGACCCATCCCAGGGCGGCATGAGCGTCGCTAACGGAATCGTCCAATTGGAGAGCTTTGGTCGATGCGGCTTTCGATTTTGGCATCATCTCTGCAGGAGGATTGGTATACGCGAGTTCATGGAAGGCGTTCGCCAATCCGGCGTAGGCCAGCGCGTAGCTCGGATCTTTGTTGATGGCTTGCTGGAAATAGTCGACGGCCTTCCTCATGTCGTCGTCAGTGAATTTTTCCCAGTAATACCGGCCCTTTAAATACAGGTTGTAGGCCTCCCAATTTTCGGTTTTGGGCGTGGCGAGTCTTTTCTGGTCTTCGGGGCTGATCCGCAATCTCAACTTCTCGGAAATGTCCCGCACAATTTCCTGTTGCACGGCGGAAGTATCGGAAATTGGCCGATCGTATTGCGTACCCCAGATCTCGGAGCCATCGCGTGCATCGACCAATTCCGACTGCAGGTGGATGCTGTCACCGTGCTGGACCAGGGTCCCGACCAGGACGGCGCCCACTTTCAGATCACGGCCTACAGTTTGCGGATCGATGTTCCGGCCCTTGTAGCGGAACACCGTGCTGCGCGACATGACCCGCAGTTGCGGAAGCTGGGAGAGGCTATGAATCAAGCCTTCGGTGATGCCGTCGCAGAGATATTCCTCATCTGGATTGCCATTGGTGTTCACGAACGGCAGCACGGCCACGGAATCGACGAGGTTGCCCGAACGGGACCGATAGTACCTACCTCCCATGATCAGCGCGCCACCCAGGAGAACGATTCCGACAATGGCCGCCACCACCTTTTGGGTGGACCACCTGGGGGTTGACGGAATCAGGGCGGCTGCACTTCCAGCAGCAGTTTTTCCGGTTTCGGAGTCACGCTTCAGGCGCTTTAGGTCAGCCCTCAGCTCGGCGGCGGATTGACACCGAATATCACGATCTTTCTCCAGCGCTTTGCTGATGATCTCTTCCAGCCTGGCCGGTGCGTCCGGGTTCAACTTGATCAGGGCTGCGGGTTCGCGATTGAGGATCGACTCGAAGATCACTCCCGAGGTGTTTCCCCGAAAGGGAAGCAACCCCGTCGCCATCTCGTACAATACGGTCCCAAACGAGAACAAGTCGGTTCGCGTGTCGAGGTCCTTGCCTCGGACCTGTTCGGGGGACATGTAGGAGACCGTGCCCACAGTAGATCCCGGGCTGGTGAGATTCTCCGCCGCGTCGATGGTGGCGGCGCTCTCGCTGGCGGTTGCCGGCTTCACGGAAAGTTTGGCTAGCCCAAAATCAAGAATCTTCGCCTGTCCGCGAGTGGTCACGAAGATGTTGGCGGGCTTGATGTCACGATGGATAATGGCCTTGGAATGCGCCGCGTCGAGTCCGTCCGCGATCTGAATGCCCAAGTCGAGCAGGGTTTCAATCTCGATTGGTTTGCCGCCAATCAGGTGCCGAAGGGTCTGGCCTTCCAGCAGCTCCATTGCGATGAAGGCTCTGCCATCTACCTCGTCGATTTCATAGATGGTGCAGATGTTCGGGTGGTTCAAGGCGGAGGCCGCTTTGGCTTCCCGCTGGAACCGGCCGAGGGCTTGGGCGTCGCGGGCCAAATCTTCCGGAAGAAACTTGAGCGCCACGTGACGGCCGAGCTTGACGTCTTCGGCTTCATAGACGATTCCCATGCCACCACCGCCGATCTTGCGCAGAATGCGGTAATGGGAAAATGCCTGCCCGAGCGGTTCCAGAAGAGCTGTCATTGGCGACGATGGTAGGTGCGCATTGGAGGAAGGTCAAGACCACGGCTCGCACGTCAGCGACGTGGGGCCCCCCGGCGAGGTTCAGCTGATTTCTTCTCCCAAATTCTGGCCTGAGCTTCCCGGACTGGGAAGCTGGCTGGAGAGCACACTTCGATAACCCCTCTATTTTCAGCGCCTCGAACGCGGCTTCGGACTTACAAGCTCAGACCGCATGCTTCTCGTCGTTAGTCATTCCGGAAACGCCAGGGGTTGCGCTCAGGCGGCCGACCGCCGGGAGGGCCGCCCGCACGAATGGCATGAGGATACCGTCAGGCCAGGATGGTTCGCGGCTCCTGGGCCCGAGGCGCGGGCAAAACCGCGAAGCGCACATCAATCAGGATGTGCAGCAGGATGGGCAGTAACAAGGAGCCGGTGGCGACGTAGAGCCCGCAGAACAGTGCGCCCGCCAAGGCGGTAAGCAGCATGCCGCTGATCCCCTGGTAGGAATGCGCCAGGCCGAAGAGCAGGGCAGCCAGCAGGAGCAATGGGGCTCCCTCCAGGCGTAATGCGCCGTGCAGGGTGGACAGCAGCCAGCCACGAAATACGACTTCTTCGCAGACGCCTGCGCTGATGGCGACGGCTGTCCAGAGAAATCTTTCATGAGGAGTAACCGGAACCAGAGCGTCGAAATCAGGCAAGAGCTTGCGCCACCAGCGTGCCGGCACCGGGGCGGGTGTGACGCCGCGGCGATTGGATCTGATTCTGGCGATGACAAAACCGGCCGTTCCCAGCAGCAATCCAAAAAGTATTCCCGCCATGCTGCCGCGATCAAAATCACTGCCCCGCAAAACCTGAAGCAGGCGTGTGTTTTCCAGGGCCAGGATTTTGGGGTTCAGTTTGCTCCAGTCAAAGCCCAGCGCCAGCAGCGCCAGTAGAGCGCTGCCCCACTCAAAGCCGATGGCCTTCCGGTAGACGCGAGCGCGGGCCTGCATCTCGCCGTTTGCCAGGTCCAGCTTGAGCTGGCGGTATTGCGGACCAAAGCGGACCACCTCCCAGATCACATAACCGGCTAGGACAATATCAATCGCAAACCCCAGGGCAGGCAAGCTCGCCATTTGCATTCACCTCACTTTTGGCTACTGCATGATGTCGTCGATCAGCTTTCTGGTTTCTTCTATTTCACGGTGCTTGCGCCGCTCCAGGTGCTTCAGGAAAAATAATTCCGCCACCAGAGCGGCAATGATCAATCCATCTCTAGCGTGAAATCCGGTCCAGTTCCATCCCACCAAAGCGGCCAACAACAAAGTGGTGACCAGCAGAAAGTAAAATGAGAAGCGGGTGGTGCGCGCTTTGGCCACGGCCCTCCGGTGAGAGAGTTCCGCATAGGCCAGGGTGGTTTGCGCGGTTGGTTTCCAGGCGCCACGCCGCACCCACCAGGCATAGCCGCCTAGAAACACTCCGGCGAAAGCAATACCGACGGCCATGCCGGCCATGAATGAACTGCGGGTGCGCAGAGCCGCCGCGGTGGAGATGGCCAGGCACACGCACACCGCGAAGATGGCTGCGACCGTTTTCAGATTCTGCCGTCTGATCTTTTTCTTCAGGTCGGGCAATGGCTCGGTTTGCTCCTGCCATTCCCGCTGCCAGATTTCGAGCTCGGTATCGTGGTTCACGAGCGCTCCTCCAGGGCTTCCTTTAGCGCCTTTCTGGCCCGGTTCATGCGCACCGCTACATTGCTCTCGGAGATGCCCAGGACTTCGGCAATTTCGGCGTGGGGAAGTTCTTCCAGCATCAGCATCACCACCTGCCGATAGGCCAGAGGCAGGCGCTGGATAGCAGACCGCAAGCGGTCGCGCTGGTGGGTCATCGCCGCCAGTTGTTCCGGATGTGGCCTCGGGTCCGCCGGCTCCAGCAGGGCGGGCAGTTCATCCAGCGGCTGGTGGGCCGGCTGCCGTCGGCAGACGTGGGTCAGGCCGCGATTGTGCGCGATGCGGTAGATGAAGCTGCGCTCCGAGCATTCCCCGCGAAAGTGGGGCAGGGCCTGCCAAATCGCAAGCGCAATCTCCTGGGTCAACTCTTCGCGGGCGCCGGCTGCTCTCTCGTATCCGGAGGCGAGGCGCGACAGCGCGGGGCCGTACTCGCGCATGAGGCGGTTGAAGCGTTCTTCCGGATTGTCGCTCAGGGGCTCGCTCACAGGGTTGCGCGGACCCACTTTCGGGGCGGCCGGAGGCGCGGGCGCGGACCCGGACCCGGCAAGTCCATGATATGGTCCTGGCTGCGGCCGCAAGGTCGACTTACCTCCCGGGACTCTCCGTCCCTTGCACATTAGGTAGTCTCACCCGGCGCCAATACCTTACAAAAGTTTTTTGGCAAGAAAGGAGATTTGATCTTTGGGCGCTGAGAGATTTCAAGGGCTGAGTGTCCTGTTGCTGCTCCTGATTCTGAATGAGCTTCCCGCACTGGGAAGCATCGAGGTTTACGCGCGGCCATAACCCCCTTATTTTCAGCATCCCGACACGGCTGAGAACGTGCAAGGCAGGGAATCATGCTGCTAGTCATTACGCCTTCTGCCAAAGCTCGGGGCTGCGCTCAGGCGATTCAACAGGTCACGTCTGAAGAAACCCACGTCGCGGCTACATCGTCCCAGGCGCTGGCCCAGCTGCGCGCCCGGGAATATGTGGCCGTGCTTATCGATCAGGCGTTCCTGGAGACCGAGCCGGTCGAGAGCGACATGGTGCTGGAACACATCGGCACGGCGGTTCCGGTTCACGTCAACTTCGCGGTCAACGGCATGGACAGAGTCGCGCGCGAATTGCGCGTCGCCCTCCGCCGGCACACCCGCCAAGCCCTGCTGGTGCGGCAGGAAGTGCAGCAAGCGCTGAGAAATGAACTCAAGGGCACGATCACGGCGCTGCTGCTTTCGTGCGAAATGGCACAGCAAGTTTCCGACCTGCCAAGCGGAGCTGCAAGCCGGATGCGCGCGGTACACGAACTTGCCCAGGAAATACGGCTCAAGCTCGAGGGTCCCATCTGAGGTTTGGAACGCCGAAAATCTGCCTTGAATCCCAACGTTGCAGCCCCGAAGTGCAACATTTTGCGCATCTGCTGCCGGCTCGCGAAAATCCTTCGCGAACAACGCGATTCCCGCACTACAATGACGAGCAGAAAGCAAACGCGGCGTGGCAGCTTTTCGCGGCATCCCGCGTTCTCCCAGAGGACCTCGTGCACGTTCTGGTCACGGCCGACACCTTGAGCGGTACCTGGACTTACACCCGCGAGCTGGTCTCCGGGCTGGTAAGCCGGGGCTTGCGCGTGACCCTGGTGAGCTTCGGCGAGATCCCTTTACCCCAGCAGACTTTGTGGATGGATAACCTGCATGGCCTGGAATACCATCCCACGGCGTTTCGCCTGGACTGGATGCAGGAAGGGCAGGAAGACCTTAAAGATTCCACGGCGTATCTCACCGCGCTGGTAAAAGAGTTGAAGCCCGACGTGCTTCACCTCAACCAGTTGTGTTACGGCAGCCTGCCGGTTCCGGTGCCGCGGGTCGTGGTGGCGCACGGTGACTTGATCACCTGGTGGCGGGCGGTGCACGGACGGGAACCCCGGCAGGATCGTTGGCTGCAGTGGTATCGGGACGTCGTGACCCGGGGCCTGGCGGCGGCCAGTGTCGCGGTGGCTCCATCGGTCTGGATGCGGGACACCATCCGCGATTGCTACACCCGGGCCCGGCACGACACGGTCATCTACAACGGACGCAATCCGATTTTCTTCAATCCCTATGTGGGCAAGGACGATTCCGTGCTCGCGGTCGGCCGGTTGCTGGATGCGGGCAAGCAGATTTCGCTGCTGACCCAGCATACGCACCCACTTCCTGTCTGCATCGTGGGATCCGACACACCGGTCCATGGCCCCGCGGGCATACCGATACGCGCCGACGTCAAACTTTCGATTGATGAGGTCAATATCGCACTGAAAGGGCCGCAGACCGAAGCGCAGCTGCGCACGCTCTATAGCCGGGCAGCGATTTACGCCGCCACCTCGCGCTACGAACCATTCGACATGGCAGCGGTGGAAGCCGCATTCTCGCGCTGCGCCATCGTGGCCAATGACATTCCATCATTCCGGGAAATATGGGGTGACGCCGCTCTTTACTTCCGTGAAAATGACGCCGCCAGCCTGGCTTCCGCCATCCGCCGATTGAGCGATCAGCGCGATCTGTGCCGCACCTACGGCAATCGTGCCTACCAACGGGCCCGGGAATGCTTTACCTCCAAGCGCATGATCGATCAATATCTGGAGCTTTACGGAAACCTGTTGCAGACCCGGTGGGCAGCGGCTTAGGAAGCCATCAGCTCTGAATTCGCCTCTCGTGCCCTGGGTTGAAAGCTGAGAGCTGACAGCTGATCGCTGCCTTCTGCTATCTTCAATATCGACAGGGAGGCCTCATGGCTGCAGTCAAAATTACGGTTCGCAAGAACGGCCCGTACCGGGTGGAGGACCCCGAGGGTTCGATCGAACTGGTCGATGCCGACGGGAACAAGTATGACCTGACCGGCAAACCCGCGTTTTCCCTCTGCCGTTGTGGCGGGTCGGTGACCAAACCATTCTGCGATGGCACTCACAGTCGCATCGGATTCCTGGGGGCGGAGTCGGCGGTAAAAAAGGTGGAGAGCGGCAGCTGAACCGGCTACTTCCCCGACCCGAGACAGTTTTGTGGTGACCAGTGGCCTTCTCTTTGCCCAGCCACAATCTCGCCCCTCTACCGGAAACCTGCCATCGCCGCATCAAACTTCATAGGAGCCCCTGTGAACGATTGGAAAGACCGAGAGTTGGGAATGGGCCGCGGCATCACGCGGCGTGATTTCCTGAACGGAGTCGCAGTCACCGCCGGCGCGGCCATGCTTCCATCAGACTTGCTCGCGGCCGCGGACATGCAGGCCGGGCCGGAGCAGTCGTCCAGCTACTACCCTCCGGCTTTGACCGGGCTTCGCGGCAGCCACCCGGGATCGTTTGACGCGGCCCACAGCCTGCGCGACGGCACTTTCTGGGAGCAGGCGGGAACGCCGGTGGACACTGGAGAATCGTACGATCTGGTGGTGGTGGGCGGAGGCATCAGCGGACTTTCCGCGGCGCATTTTTTTCGCAAGGTGGCTGGGTCAAAAGCGCGGGTCCTGGTTCTCGACAATCATGATGACTTCGGCGGACACGCCAAGCGCAACGAGTTCTCTTCGACCCAGCGAACCCTGCTGGGTTTCGGCGGCACGTTTTCCATAGAGAGCCCGGCCCCCTACAGCGCCATCGCTAAGGGGTTGATCGAGGAATTGGGAATCGATGTTCCGTCGTATCCCAAGTACGTGAATCGGGGACTGTATCGATCTTTTGGCCTGGGTCCGAAGGTCTTTTTCGACAAAGAAACGTTCGGCGCCGACAAGTTGGTCATCAACCCGCTGCCTCGCGTCGGGGGAGAGAGCGAAGACGAACAAGCGCGGGCCCGCGACCTTGAAATCTTCCTGCAAGAAGCGCCGTTTTCCGCAGCCGCCAAGGCCGACTACAGACGCCTGGCCACGGAAAACACAGATTATCTGCCGGGCTTGAGCTCGGACGAGAAAAAAGCCCGCCTGGCGCGCATGAGCTATAACAGCTTCCTGACCGACCTGGTCAAGGTCAGCCCCGAGGTGGTAAAGCTCTTTCAGGCGATGCCCCAGGGGTTGTTCGGCGTGGGCTTTGACGCGGTCGCCGCCCAGGACGCATGGGGACTCGGAGTGCCGGGCTTTGCCGGCATGAATCTCGACCCGGCGCCGGGCAAGGGCATGAACCGCGACGCGATTCCGAATGAGGAAGCGGAGGAATACTTTTTCCACTTTCCCGATGGCAACGCATCCATCGCGCGCCTGCTGGTGCGCAAGCTGGTTCCGCAGGCAATCCCCGGCCACTCGGCCACGGATGTGGTCAGGGCGCGAGCCAACTACGCCAGGCTTGATGAGAAGAGCTCGCCCGTCCGCATCCGCTTGAACAGCACCGCCGTTCGGGTGCGGCACCAGGGAGATCCTGCGAGCGCCCGGGGAGTGGAGATCGCATACGCGCGCCGCGGCAAGGTGTACACGGTGCAGGCCAAACATTGCATTCTGGCCTGCTGGCACGTGGTCATTCCCTATATCTGCGAGCAGTTGCCGGATGAACAGAAGCAAGCGCTGTCGTCCGCCGCCAAGGTCCCATTGCTCTACACCAATGTCGCCATCCGGAACTGGAAGGCGTTCCAGAAGCTGGGCACGAACTCGATCTACACGCCGGGCGGATATCACTCGTACATGAACCTGGACTTACCGGTCAGCATCGGCGGTTACGAATGCTCGCAGAAACCGGAGGAGCCAATCGTCATCCACATGATGAAGACGCCCTGCAAGCCCGGCCGTCCGGCGCGCGAGCAGCACCTTCTGGGCCGGGTCGAGCTCTTCACCACTACGTTTGAAACCATGGAGCGGAACATCCGCGAGCAGTTAGCCAGGATCGTGGGCCCCGGAGGCTTTGATCCGGCGAACGACATTACCGCGATCACGGTAAATCGCTGGCCGCACGGCTACGCCTACGAATACAGTTCGCTCTGGGACAAATTCTGGCTGGAAGGCGGGGAGACGCCGTGCGAGGTGGCGCGCAAGCCTTTTGGGCGGATCGCAATCGCCAACGCCGACGCCGGCGCCTATGCCTACACCGATTGCGCCATTGATCACGCGTATCGAGCCGTAGGAGAGATCATGAAGGCGTAACTTCCGTACCCAGGCAATAGAAAAAACCCCGTATCTGCACGGGGCTTTTTTATTAACTCTCGGTGCCGGAAACCATTTGAATCGGATGCCGGCGATACAATGCTGAGTACTACCTCGTCCCAGAAACTCGGATGGAAAGGACCGGAGCAGCGATGACGCTCGTCTCGGTGAACACTGGACTGCCGCGCGAAGTCATGTGGCACGGAATGAGCGTGACTACGGGGATTTTCAAGGAACCGGTCGAGGGGCGCGTCGCAGTGCGCAAGCTTAATCTGGACGGCGACCGGCAGGCGGATCTTACCGTCCACGGGGGAGCGTATAAGGCGGTTTACTGTTACCCGCTTGCCCACTACGACTACTGGCGGAAGGAGTTGTCCGGAAGGGAAGTGTCGATGGCCATGTTCGGAGAAAACTTTACCGTCGACTTCTCGACGAGCGTTGCCTCGACGAGCGAGGGCTTGCCGGAAGAATCAGTCCATCTGGGCGATCGGTTCTCTGTCGGTTCGGCGGAAGTGATTGTGACCCAGCCCCGGCTTCCCTGCTACAAACTGGGCGTGAGATTTCAGGCAGACGACATGGTGAAGCGGTTCCTGGCGAGCAGGCGGACGGGTTTCTACTTGGCCGTCACCCGAGAGGGAGAAGTCGGCGCCGGCGATGAGATCAGGCTGATGGGGCGCGATCCGAATGGCGTTCCGGTTTCGGAAATTACGCGACTGTACGTCGCGAAAAGATACGCCGACGACGATGTGAACTCGCTGCGGCGTGCCCTGCAAGTGGCCGCGTTGCCGGAGAGTTGGAAAGGGTATTTCCGGGAGCGGCTGCAGAGCGCAGGCATCGCAAGCGGATGACGTGCCAATCAGGAGTCGAAGGGTGGTTCGGGCCCGACCCACGCGGGATAATCGAAAGTAGTTAGGATATTCATGATTCTTCGACGCGGACAACTAATCTCCGCCTTCCAACCTTCCTATCTTGCAAAGAAGCTAGATAGGAGTACACCCCATGAATCGTCGGAAATTGTTAGCGGTTGTTTTCTCCATCGTTCTGGCCTGCATGGTTTTTCTGCCTGCCGCTGCGGCAGATGATTGGAACCAGGCAACCAAGATGAACTTCAGCGAACCGGTCGAGATTCCGGGCGTGACGTTGCCGGCTGGTACCTACTGGTTTGTCCTGGCAGACACCCAAGGAGAGCAGCAGATGGTCCAGGTCTTCAATGCTGACCGGTCGAAGCTCTACACCACCGAGCAGATCGTGCCGACAGAGCGACAGCATGCCACCAATGAAGTGGAATTGCAGTTCGCAGAACGTTCTCACAGCCAGCCGGAGGCTCTTTTGAAGTGGTACTATCCCGGGCGCTTGACTGGGCAGGAATTTCTCTACCCGCAGAGGTGGGAAAACCGTCTTGTGCGTGATGCCAAGCAGGACGTGGTGGCTTCACCTTTCAACTCAAGCTCGACGTCTCCCACGCCCGGTGCCTGGATGCATGCTGGAGATTAAGCCAGAATGCAATCGATGAGCAGCGCCTGGCGGCTACCGGGCGCTGCTCAGAACTCAAAGTAACCGCCGCCGGCGGCGCGGCGAGGGATGCTTTCGGATTCGCCCGACGGGAGCAGGCCTACGACTCCTCGCAGGTTTTCCCAGGCGGCCTGGTTCAGCGCGGGATCGGCGCCCACCAGGTCGCGGATCATGTTCCAGGCCGCCAGGTTGAGCGCGCCTTCGGGCGGGGGTCCCATGGCCAGGGAGACCGAGCACTGCGGGCAGAAACAGATGCGTTGCGCCGACGATTTCTGCCGCGGCCTGATGCCGACCGTCTGCGCGAACATGTACACCGCGACGGATTTGTGGCCGACTTCGATCTCACGATTGCAGCGAAGACAAAACAGGTTTTCCAACGGGTCCCTTCCTGGCGAACGAAAGAAGATACTGTCTCGATCGCTTTTCCGATGCAAGTACGCAGAAGGATTCCCTTAGAGCGCGGCCCCGGATTTTCCCGGATCAAGACTTTTTGTTCCCTGCTTTTGTTCTCTGTCGTGGTATCCGTGTGAATCCGCGAAATCCGTGGCCGCTTTTTTATTCTGGGATGCCGACGACCAGCGTCCGTCTTTTAGGCAGTTCGCTATCGGCGATCTCGGCGAATGGCAGGTCTGAGCCCTGCAGCAGGATCAGGTCGCGGGCGGCCTGGTTGAAGAAGTAGACGACGTCCCCTCCGAAGCGGTCTTTAAAGCGGCGGCGTTCTTCCAGGTCGAAGGGGCTTACGGAATACACTTTCAGGTCCTTCGCATCGCGCAACGCGGCGCTCAACTGGCGTTGGAAGGCGAGGGCGCCTTGCCGCACTTGCGCCATGGTGAAAGCGACCACGTAGTAAGGCATAAGACAGTACAGAGGATGGCAGAGCGCGGGCAGACTGTCCAGGGGGCGGCCCTCTTCCGTCGCCCCGAACCAAGCTGTGCTCTAGTCAGACCCAGTTGGCGTCGTGCACTCTGCTGCTATGAGTGCTGATTTCAAGGGCATTGCCGCATCACGGCTGACCATCGGGTGGAAACGGGTAGAGACCTTTCAGTTCTCGGCCAAGTTTGTCCGGCTGGCCGAACTGCGCCGGCTGAAGCAATGCGAACAGGTGGCGGCGGTCTGCTACCGGGTGCGCGGCGGTGACATTGAATTCCTGCTGGTCAAGACCGGCAAGGGACGCTGGATTTTTCCTAAAGGCAGCGTCGAGCCCGGGCTTACCCACGCGCAGGCAGCCGCTCTCGAAGCTTTCGAGGAGGCCGGGGTTCATGGCCGGATCGAGGAAGCCTCGTTCACCTCGTATGTACGCCGGCGGGGCAGAGAGTTGCGGAATTCGGCCGGGAGGCTGGCGCAGAAAGAGTCGGCGGTGAACGCCCACCTTTGCGAAGTCTTACGGCTGGTGCCGCCGCAGGAGCTTGATCGGGACCCCACCTGGTTTTCGGCCGACAAGGCGAAGCGTCGCTTGCGGGAGCACCGCACGCCTGACTTCGGGGCCGAACTGGCCCGGGTAGTGGACCGGGCCGTGTCGCGCATCCGGCGACCTCGCAGCCGAATTGCTGCAGTCAGGGATCGGCAACCGCGCGCCGGTGACCTGCAGAAAGTGCAATTCATCGACATTGGCAGAGTCCGCGAAGCCGCGGGCAGGAGCAAGACTCCGCGGACGGGATGAGCGCACCGCTCAGGAGAAGTAGTCGCGCATGAGCTCGGTCATCCATTGCGGTTGCCGGACTCGTGCCGGGTCGGGCTCGAATTCCCGCACGTGAGGCTTAATATCCAGCACGGGCGTGCCGTCAATCGCGTCCAGCGCCTTCACTCTCAGCTTCAGGCCATCCACTTCGATCAGCTCACAAACAGTAACGCCAAGCTGGTTCGGCCGCTCCTTCTTCCGCTGGGCGAAGATGCCGACGCGTGGCCATTTCTGGTTCCCTCGAGGATGGCAGGCGGTACTAAGGACGCTTTCGTCTGAAAGCAGGTGGAAGTGGAAGACCACCGTGATGTGGGAGAAATCGGTGAGACCCTGGACTGACTCCCGGGTGAAACGCGTGCCGTCCAATTCGATGACGGATATTACTTTTCCCCAGAAATCGTCTTTGGCTTCGGTGCGTGGCGAGTGGACGTGGCCGATGGGGGTGAGATTGATGGCAGCCATGGCCCCATGCTAAATCCGGCACCGACGGCTGGCCTAGTCCTGATTTCCTGGACGCCGCTGCTTGTGGGACTGGTCTTTGTGTTCGTGTTCACCCAGGAGCTGATTGAGTTCGCTGACCAGGTCCATCAGCTTTTCTGAGTTCATTTCGTTACTGGCCTGTTCGGCAAGATGTTTCCAATCGCGAGGAGAATCCGGGGTCATGGAGTGCCCCCTTCCTGATTCACCAAATCTACGTTGACTTCAACCTGTCGTCTGAGCAATCCGGCACACTGTGGAGGCAGGCAGCGCCTGGTCTGGGTGAAAGGGGGGTCCAAACAAATCCCTTGACCTCACCCCTCTTACCCGCTAAATTATGAGGTTCCACGGACATAGGGGCGGCTTTTAGGGCGTTCCCCAGTACCTCCGCTGACAAGTGGGACTCGACCGAATCGAAGAAACTTTCGGGCCTGGCGGAGCATCTATACCAGTAGCCAGAGCATTCCCGTACAACCCATAAGAACTGAAGGACTTACGAATCTGGCCGGGACTTGCCCTGTCGTAAAAATTGAGAGTTATGCCACTTCGTTGGGGTCAGGAGAAATAATAATGAAGCGCTCTGATCGTGTTTTTGATGCTTTACATACTTTGCGGAACCGTTATATGCTCTGTCAGCTTGCATCGAAGGCTACCCGTAAGTTTCACAAGCCCAACACCAGAATCCAGGAGACCATGAACGAGGTCCTGGATCGGATTGCAAGTTCGGAGCGGCAGTCGGTTCTGGCCGAACCGGAACATTTTGCCGAGGCACAACGGCGGGCTGCGTAATTTAGCCCGTCCTCCTGCCCCGCTGGATAGTTCCTTCTCTTTCGCGTACCCCCCTTTGAAAAATCTCCTCGCAGGTGACTGATGACCATTGCTGAACTCAAAGAAAAAAATATTACCGAGCTAACCAAGATCGCCCGATCTTTGGACTTGCCCGGGGCCAGTGGATTGCGCAAGCAAGACCTGATCTTCAAGATTCTCCAGGCCCAGAGCGAAAAAGAGGGCCACATTTTTGCCGAGGGCGTGCTCGAGATCCTGCCCGACGGCTACGGCTTTCTGCGCTCGCCGGATTACAACTATCTGCCCGGCCCGGACGATATCTACGTTTCCCCGTCGCAGATTCGCAAGTTCGACTTAAAGACGGGAGACACCATCAGCGGTCAGGTCCGTCCGCCGCACGAGGGCGAGAAGTATTTTGCCCTGGTCAAGATCGAAGCGGTCAATTTCGAATCGCCGGAAGAAGCGCGCAACAAGATCCTGTTCGACAACCTGACGCCGCTCTATCCGCAGGAACGTTTGAAGCTGGAAACGGTCCGCGAGAACGTCAGCGCCCGGGTGATGGATTTGCTGACGCCGCTGGGTAAAGGTCAGCGCGGCCTGATCGTTTCGCCGCCTCGCGCCGGCAAAACCATGCTGCTGCAGAATGTGGCCAATTCGATTACCACCAACCATCCCGAGGTTGTGCTGATGGTGCTGCTGATCGATGAGCGTCCGGAAGAAGTTACCGACATGCAGCGCTCGGTGAAGGGCGAAGTCATCTCTTCCACCTTCGATGAACCAGCTGCCCGCCACGTGCAAGTGGCCGAAATGGTGATAGAGAAAGCCAAGCGCCTGGTGGAACACAAGCGCGACGTGGTGATTCTGCTGGATTCGATTACCCGTCTGGCGCGCGCCTACAACACTATCGTCCCGCCCAGCGGCAAAGTGTTATCAGGCGGCGTGGATTCAAACGCATTGCAGCGTCCCAAGCGGTTCTTTGGCTCTGCCCGGAACATCGAAGAGGGTGGATCGCTGACCATCATCGCCACCGCGCTGATCGATACCGGATCGCGCATGGATGATGTCATCTTTGAAGAATTCAAAGGCACCGGCAACTCGGAAATCATTCTCGACCGCAAGCTGGTGGACAAGCGTACCTTCCCGGCCATCGATATTCAGCGCTCCGGCACGCGAAAAGAAGAGCTTCTGATTCCGAAGGAAGACCTGACCCGCATCTGGGTGCTGCGCAAGGTGCTGAACCCGCTTTCACCCGTGGAAGCGATGGAACTGCTGATCGACAAGTTGAGCAAGACCAAGTCGAATGGCGAATTCCTGGCGAACATGAGCTCGCTCTAAGTTTTCTCTCCCTGAGGTGCCTCCGAGAAAATCCCCGCCCAAGCCGAGCTTGGACGGGGCACCCTCGCGAGTTAGCCAGGTGCAGTTCCCAATCCCCGCCCATGTCATCCTGAGCGGAGTCGAAGGACCCCCATAAGCTTCACGAGCTGAGATGGCGAACCTTGCAAGAGAAATGTCCCGATTACTCCCCGGCAGTCCAATGCGGTTAAGTTGATAGGGGTCCTTCGACTGCTACTCCGCTCCGGATGACAGATTGCCAGTCTCCCGCCCAGACGGCCCGCTCCGACTCGGCTGCGGAACGTATAATGACCCTCAATTCGGCCGTTCGAGGTGGACTTTGCGACGCAAGAGCCTCTCATGGATGATCGCCTTCGTGCTGACGGCAGGGCTGCCGTCGCTGTCCCAGTCCAATCTGATGCGGCAGGAGACGCCGGCTCACCAGAGGGTCGGTATCGACGAAGGCCGCCTCAGGATAGAACGCGATATGGCCAAGAGGGCCAACGAGGCGCGCCAGACCGACCTCAGGCGCGATACCGAGAAGTTGCTCAAGCTGGCGACCGAATTGCAAGAGTCCGTCGCTAAGACAAACGAGAGCATGCTTTCGGTGAATGTGATCAAGAAGGCGGAGGAGATTGAAAAGCTGGCGCACAGCGTGAAAGAAAAGATGAAAGGATCGTTCTAACGCGACTCGATGAAGATGCGATGCCTGTCGGCCCACCAGCCCCAGGGAGCCGTCAACCACATCGCGACGCCGCCCCAGGCGAGAGCAGTGGCGCTCGGCGGAGCGCCGGCAAACAGAGAGCTTGCCCATCCCAGGAAAAGAAATGCCATGAGAGCCCAGAATCCATATCGCCCGATATTGTCGCGGGCGCGAGTGCAGCCGAGGTAAATTGCCAGCCCGGCACCGAAGAAAAGGACCTCCACGGCGATCGTCGCCGGCAAGGAGTTCCACAATCCCAGGCCGACTCGCACTTTGCCACCCGGATACAGCTGAAGGTCTGGGCGGTGCACGATGAAATCCAGAATCCAATGACTGAGCACGGCAGCGCTTACAACCAAGGCGCCTCGCGCGTTATGCCGGAGGACGTAGTAGATCCCGCCCAACAGAACCGCCCACACCATTGCCATCAACAGGCTGTGCGAGATGGGGTAGGCAGTGAAATCAAGGGGAGAGACTTTAGTAGTGCCGGGCGCGATCCTGACGCGTTCGATGCCCAGCAGTAGGAAGACCGGCCAGAGGAAGTCAAGAAATTGGGCAGCGAGGATCAGGATGCCCAGGGAAGTCTTCGGTGTCACCCTCTTGGCCGCGAGCGCGACGCCGAAATGACCGATAAACATGACTAGGTGTTGGCGGGGCGGGCGGGTTTAGCCTTCCGCGTTTCCGCCCGCGCCAGAACCGGACGGGCGGAAGGCCCGTCCTCCTTTCACTACACAGCCGCCGCCGGTCTTTCTTTGACGATGCGCATGCCGTAGAACGATCGGTACACGAAGAGGAATGACACCAGAAAGAACCCCAGAGCAAGCACATGCTGAAGGCTGCTACCGGCTTCCGCGGTCAACTTCACCGCCAACTCCACCGCCAGCAGGCCGAACAGGGTGGTGAATTTGATTACCGGGTTCAGCGCCACTGACGAAGTGTCCTTGAAGGGATCTCCGACGGTGTCACCGATGACCGTGGCATCGTGCAACGGCGTGCCTTTTTGCTTCAATTCGACTTCTACAATTTTCTTGGCGTTGTCCCAGGCAGCTCCGGCGTTGGCCATGAAGATCGCCTGGTAGAGCCCAAAGACAGCAATCGAGATCAGGTATCCGATGAAGAAGAAGGGGTCGACGAAAGCAAATGCCAGGGTGGCAAAAAACACAGCCAGGAAAATATTGAACATCCCCTTTTGCGCGTACCGGGTGCAGATCTCAACCACTTTCTTGCTATCGGAGACCGATGCCTTCGCCGCACCCTCCAGCTTGATGTTGGCTTTGATGAACTCGACTGCCCGATATGCGCCGGTTGTCACAGCCTGGGTAGAAGCGCCCGTGAACCAGTAAATCATGGCGCCGCCCGTGATCAGGCCGAGCATGAATGGCGCATGCAGAAGGGAGAGATTGTTCACATTCTCGGTAAGCCCGTTGGTGAGCGCCATGATGATGGAAAAAATCATGGTGGTGGCGCCAACCACGGCGGTCCCGATCAGCACCGGTTTGGCCGTGGCCTTGAAGGTATTGCCCGCGCCGTCGTTTTCTTCCAGCAGGTCCTTGGCGCGTTCGAAGTTCACGTCCATGTTGAAATCTTTTTTGAGCTCTTGCTTGATGTTGGGGACCTGCTCGATCAGCGAAAGTTCATACACAGACTGCGCGTTGTCGGTCACCGGGCCGTAGGAGTCCACCGCAATGGTCACCGGGCCCATGCCCAGGAAACCAAACGCCACCAGGCCAAAGGCGAAAACCGGGGCCGCCACCATCAGGGCTGCCAGGCCCATGGTGCTGAAGTAGTATCCAAGGGACATCAGAGTCACCATCGAGAGCCCGAGGTAGTAGCCAGAAAAGTTCCCCGCTACGAAGCCGGACAAAATCGCCAGCGAGGCGCCGCCCTCCTGGGCCGAGGTCACAACTTCCCTGACATGCCGTGACTCAGTCGAAGTAAACACTTTCACCAGTTCGGGGATGATGGCGCCTGCCAGAGTGCCGCAGGAAATGATGCTGGCCAGCTTCCACCACTGGGTCGTGTCCCCGCCGAGGTCGGGGACGATGAGGGCGGAAATGACAAACGTGACCGCGACAGAAATTAATGAAGTGAGCCAGACCAGCCAGGTCAGGGGCGTCTCGAAGTTCATTTTGTCAGCGGTGCCAAACCGAGCCTTGGCGATGGCGCCGTTGATGAAGTAGGCGGCGGCGCTCGACACCAGCATGGCGATGCGCATGACGAAAATCCACACCAGCAGTTGGACCTGCACGGTCGGTTCCTTCACCCCCAGCAGGATGAAAGTGATCAGGGCGACGCCGGTGACGCCGTAGGTTTCGAAGCCGTCGGCCGAGGGTCCAACCGAATCGCCGGCGTTGTCTCCGGTGCAGTCGGCAATCACGCCGGGATTACGCGCATCGTCTTCCTTGATCTTGAAGACGATCTTCATCAGGTCGGAGCCAATGTCGGCGATCTTGGTGAAGATGCCGCCGGCAATCCGCAGCGCGGCCGCGCCCAGCGACTCTCCGATCGCGAATCCGATGAAGCAGGGCCCGGCGTAGTCGGCAGGAATAAAGAGCAGAATGACGAGCATGAGCAGCAACTCGACACTGATCAGCATCATGCCGATGCTCATGCCGGCCTGCAGCGGAATGTTGTAGATGGGGTAGGGCTTGCCGGCCAAGCCGGCAAACGCGGTGCGCGAATTGGCGAAGGTGTTGACCCGAATGCCGAACCAGGCGACCCCGTAGCTGCCCGCGATTCCCACCAGGCTGAACAGAAGAATGATAGGCAGGGTAACGGCAATCGGCTTGTCCGGTACAGGAGACAGCACGCCGAAATAAAGCACGATGATGACGGCGATAAAGAGCCACAGGATCAGCAGGAATTTGCCCTGGGTGATCAGGTAGGTTTTACAGGTCTCGTAGATAAGCTCGGAAATCTCGAGCATGGAGCGATGCACCGGCATCTTCCGCAGGCGGGTATAGATGACCAGACCAAAACCCAGGCCGAAAATGCAGAACAGAATGCCGATCATCAGCAGGCGATGACCGTCAATGCCGAGGAAGAGTACCTGTGAGAGATCGGGAAGTTTCAGGCTGGCTTCGCCGCCGACTTCGTGGGCAGGCTGGGCCAGGGCTGAAATCGACGCGAAACTGAGGACGGCGATGGTGGCGGCCACCGTCCGGGTAAAGAAATGGGCGAATTGGCGTCCGTCGGACGCAGCTTTCGCCAGCCAGGTGTGCATAGGAATTCCTCCGGTATGAAGACTATTTCAGGACCATCACGTGTTTAGGCACTGCCACCCAGCGAACAGCGCTAACCGGACGCTCTCATCGAGTGCGCCGGGGAGCGCATTGCCGGAGTTCCGAACACGCTTCCACTACACGGCATTGAACAAGGAGTGTTGAGCTTGGCCGCGTCGGATGTTTCGAACCAGAGGCCGCCGGTTGACGCTGAGCTTGCCGCCGGAGGCCCGATACAAAACCAGCTTTTATAGCATGTTAGGAGGGGTTGGTCAAACCCGGAAGGATGGCTCAGATCGTGTGGCGCGGGCGCCCCCGCCCGCGGTTTTTGACGTTGGTTTCCGGCACCACGCGGGCGCCCGCGGTTTTTGACGTTGATTTCCGGCACCACGCGGGCGAGGGCGCCCGCGCCACACCAGATTGCCGAGCTTCGCTCGGCCTGGACGGGTCGGAGACCCGTCCCCACACGTGCATCTACGCCCAGAACGTCCGGTCCAGCGTCCGGTACTGGATGGCTTCGGCAATGTGTTTAGGTTCGATGGCGGGTGCGGTTTCGAGGTCGGCGACGGTGCGGGCCACCTTGAGTATTCGGTCGTGGGCGCGGGCGGTCATGCCGTGCTGGGTCATGGCGCGCTCTAGCAGGCGCTCGCAGTCGGCGGAAAGTTCACAGGAGGCGCGAATATGGCGGGGAGCCATCTGGGCATTACAGTAGAGGCGCGAGCGCGATGACGAGAACCTTTGCAGTTGGATTTCTCGCGCACGCATCACTCGCGCGCGAATCCTTTCCGAGCTTTCGGGTTCGCTTCCCGCTCTCAGCTCTTTGTAGTTCACCGCGGGCACATCAATATGGATATCGATGCGATCGAGCAAGGGGCCGGAAATCTTTCCCATGTAGCGCTGAATCATGGGCTGGGTGCAGTGGCACTCGCGCGAACGGTCGTTGAAGTATCCGCAAGGGCACGGATTCATGGCCGCCGCCAGCATGAAGCGCGCGGGGAAGGTGAGAGACATGGACGCGCGCGCGATGCAGACGGTTCCATCCTCCAGAGGCTGGCGCATGACCTCCAGAACGTTGCGCGGAAATTCGGGCAGCTCGTCCAGAAACAGCACGCCGTTGTGGGCCAGGGAAACCTCGCCGGGGCGGGGCACGGCGCCTCCTCCAATCAGCCCCGCGTCGGAAATAGTGTGGTGGGGAGAGCGGAACGGGCGGACGCCAACCAATCCTGCGCCTGCGTCGAGCACGCCGGCGACGCTGTGGATCTTGGTGGTTTCGAGCGCCTCTTCGAAACTGAACGGAGGCAGGATGGTGGGCATGCGCTTGGCCAGCATGGTCTTGCCCGAACCGGGAGGGCCGATCATCAGGATGTTGTGGCCGCCGGCGCAGGCCACTTCAAGGGCGCGTTTGGCGGTCTGCTGGCCGCGCACGTCCTTGAAGTCGACGGCGTAGTGCTGGGCTTCGCTCAGCAGCGTCTCGCTGTCTACCTTGAGGGGAAGAATCCCGTTGCCGGTGTTCACGAAACGGATCACATCCAGCAGCGACTTCACCGGATAGACTTCGACCCCTCCCACCATGGCCGCCTCGCGGGCGTTCAGTTCCGGCACAATCAGGCGGGAAATCTTCTTTCCCCGGGCCTCAATGGCAATCGGCAACGCGCCGCGCACCCCCCGGATGCCACCGTCGAGCGAGAGCTCGCCCACAAACAGGCAATCCGGCACCTCCTTCTTATTCAGGCCCCCGTAGGCGCCTAGAATTCCCAAAGCCATGGGCAGGTCGAATCCTGAGCCCTCTTTGCGGATGTCGGCGGGGGCCAGATTGATGGTGATGTGGGTGGAAGGAATATCGTAACCGCAGTTTTTCAGGGCGGCGCGCACCCGGTCCCGGCTCTCGCGCACGGCCGCGTCGGGCAGCCCCACGGTGTGAAAATGATCTTCGTTGGTCTTGATGCCGGAAACGTCCACCTCAACCTCAATGATGCTGGCATCAATGCCATACACCGCTGCGCTCAAGGTCTTATAGAGCATGAGGTGGCGCGCTCCCAGACGGACCCCTGACCTCAAGCCACCACCGAAACCAACGAAGATCAGGCCGCTGACTGCACACTTGCTGCCCACCCTACAGGCCTGCCCGCGAACCTGCGGTGACGGCCATCACCAGGAAGGGTGACAGATGAACCATGGACAGATGAACCGGGGACAGATGGACCAGGACCCGATGAGCCGGGGCCCGCAGATCAGAGGCTTTTAATGAGGGGGCCCAATCGGGAAACCAATCTGAGAACCAAGTTGCCTAACACGCCTTGCCATTGTCCGGGCTCTGGCCGTGGACTACGATTCAACTAACACCCTCAAGAAACCGCGCGTCTCCGGACGCGGGTCCAAGATCCGCAGCGGCATTTATGGACAAGGAAGATCAACCCGAGCGCCCGCGCCGCGCTCCAGGAAATCTGGAAAAAGAAGAAGCCCGGCTGTGGCGGCTGGCGCTCGCCTTCATGGTCCTGCTGGCGACCGGCCTGGCCGCGCTTTCCTGGGACAGGTTGCAGGATCTTCCTTATCACCTGGGAGCGCTTTCGATCGGACTCCTGGTGCTGGCGGTCCTGTTTGCCGCCTATGTGTACGGACGACGCCGCGAAGTTTCGGAACTGAAGCACCTGCTGGTCGACTTGCGCGACCGCACCAGCGTGACTCCGTCCGACGAGCAACTCGATCAGTTGAGCCAGGTCATTCAGCGCTCGCAGCGCAGCTTCAAGGAACTCATCGACTCGTTCGACGACGTGGCCTTTGCCTGCTCGCTCGACGGCACGCTGAGGACGGTGAATCGCCGCGTCACCCAACTGCTGGGCCTCAACTATACCGATGTCGTAGGCCACAAGATGGATGAGTTTCTGTCCGAGCCTCTGCGGCGCGACGTCGAAAGCGGTCTTCCCCGCTTTCTGGAGAAGCGCCGCTGGTCGGGGCTGGTCCGCATCCTGGTTAAAAACAGCACGCGCGCGCTTTATTTCGACTGCGTGCTGAATGCCATCGTCAAGAGCGACGAAGTTGTGGGCGTCAGCGCCCTCGCCCGTGACGTCACGGAAGAACGCGAGAAAGAACGCCGCTTCACCGAACTCTTCGAGACCCTGCAGGAAGGCGTGTACTTCAGCACTCCCGAGGGCAAGTTGCTCGACGCCAACCCGGCGCTGGTCCAGATGCTCGGCTGCACCAGCCGGGATGAGCTTTTGTCTCTCGATCCGAGCGCGCTCAACCTGGAGCCTGGCCAGGGTCCCGTTTTGGGGAGGAGCGCGGACGATCGCGGAAGCGAGCGCAGCCGGGAGCTCACCTTGCGGCGGAAGGATGGTACGACCGGCGTCTTTCTGGACACGTCGCGCGCCGTGTGGGACGGGACCGGCACGATCATCCGCTATCAGGGCACGCTGGTGGATGTGACCGAGCGGCGCAAGATGGAAAAAGCGCTGCGCCAGCAGGAGGAATTTCAGCGCTATCTGCTGGAAAGTTTCCCCGATCTCATCCTCGTCGTTGGACTGGATGGGCGATATAGCTTCGTCAGTTCGCGCAGCCGCGATCTGCTGGGGCGTATCCCCTCCGAGATACGCGGGAAGAAGGTGGATGACGCCGAGCAGGAGCAGTCAGCCGAATTTGCCGCTCTCTACAATGACGTTAGAACGGGGGCAAAGAAGTTTGGCTTCTGCGAGTTTGGGGCGCGGCACCGCGACGGCAGCTGGCGCACCATGCGCGCCAACGCCAGCCCCCTGTTCGACGCCGAAGGCAAGGCCAGTGGCGTGATCATGTCGGTGCGCGATATCACGGTGGAGAGAAAGCTGGAACAGCAGATCATCCAAAGCGAACGTCTGGCGGCCATGGGGCAGATGATCGGAGGCTTCGCGCACGAATTGAACAATCCGCTCACCAGCATCATGGGTGTGGCCGAGCTATTGCAGGAAGGTGAACAGGCGGAGGCCCGGCGCAAGCAACTGGTGATGTTGCAGCAGCAGGCCCGGCGCGCAGCCGACATTGTCCAGAACCTGATGTACTTCTCGCGTCCGCCTGCCCCGGGAAAGGGGCCCATCAACCTGAGCGAACTGCTGCAACGGACCCTGCACCTGCATGCTTATTCGTTGCGCAAGAACAACATTACCGTGGATTTTCTGCCGGAACCATCTTTACCCCCGGTCAACGGGGATTCCCATCAGCTGATGCAGATTTTCCTCAACCTCATCCTGAACGCCGAGCAGGCGATGCGCGAGGCCCGCGAGCTTGGCACCCTGCGAATTCGCCTGGAAACGGCCGGAAGAACCATCGCGGTCACCTTCCAGGATGACGGGCCCGGCATCGCCGCCGAGGTGCTGCCTAACATCTTCGATCCGTTCTACACCACCAAGCGCCCGGGGCGAGGCACTGGTCTCGGGCTGAGCATCTGCAAAGCAATTTTGCGCGAGCACGGAGGAGAGATCGAAGCCAGCTCGGGCCCAGGCGGCGGGGCAGTATTCAAAGTCACTCTGCCGGCGCCGGATACTCCCGCGAGTGGTTAGTAGAATTTCCGCCGCAAAGTTATCGTTCCACTGCCATCGCCACGGCGTTTCCGCCACCTAAACAAAGCGCAGCGATTCCGCGATGGACGTTCCGGCGCATCATCTCGTAGATAAGAGTTACCAGGACCCGGGCTCCGCTGGCTCCGATCGGATGTCCGATCGCGACCGCGCCGCCATTGACGTTGACTTTGCCGGGATCGAGACCAAGCTCGCGCATCACGCCCAGCGCCTGCACCGAGAAAGCTTCATTGAGTTCGTACAGGTCCACGTCCTCGTTCTTCCAGCCGGTCTTTTCCCAGATTTGCCGGACCGCGCCCACGGGCGCCATCATCACCCACTTGGGATCGATGCCGCTGGTGGCCTGGGCCACAATGCGCACCATGGGTTGCATTCCCAGTTCTTTCGCTCGTTTCGCACTGGTCACAACCAGGGCCGCCGCCCCATCATTCACCCCCGGAGCATTTCCCGCCGTCACCGTTCCGTCTTTCTTGAATGCAGGCTTGAGCGAACGCAGCACTTCGATGGTAGTGTCTTCGCGCGGAGACTCGTCCTTCTCGAAAATCACGGGGTCTCCGCCCTTCTTCCTGGGAGCCAGCTCGACCGGAACGATTTGCGACTTGAACCGGCATTCCTTGATGGCAGCCAGCGCCTTGCGATGAGAGTTGAGCGCGAACTCATCCTGCTCTTCGCGCGTGATCCCGTATTTTTCCGACACGTTCTCGCCGGTGATGCCCATATGGTAGTTGTTGAAAACATCCCACAGCCCGTCGTTCACCATGGAATCTACAATCTGCGCGTTTCCCAAACGATATCCCTTGCGCGCTTGCGGCAGAAGATACGGAGCGTTGGTCATCGATTCCATGCCGCCGGCGACAACGATGGAACTGTTTTCCGTCTGGATCGCTTGCGCCGCGAGTGCGACGGCCTTGAGTCCGGAACCGCAAACCTTGTTGACGGTCATGGCACCCACTTCGGGCGACAGTCCGCCGAAGATTGCCGCCTGGCGCGCGGGATTTTGCCCCAGGCCGGCAGAAACCACATTGCCCATGATGCACTCGTCCACCAGTTTGGCATCGAGATGGGCGCGCTTTACCGCCTCGCGCACGACGATCGCGCCCAGTTGCGTGGCGCTCAGATCGGAAAGGCTTCCCTGGAATTTTCCCACCGGCGTGCGACAGCCTGAAAGGATGACAACCTCGTCGTAAGCAGCCATTTATACGCTCCCGCGATGATTTCTCAACTCCAATTATAGATGCGGGAAGCAGCATAAAGATTGAAATTCGCGGCGGCCCGGCGATGCTCATCGGAAAGGCGGCGCGAACTGTTCTCGCTGTTGCCGGACGCCGAGTCGGGAATGATGCGAGAACTTTCACGCGAGAAAATTTCGAGGATGGAGCTTGCAGTCGCGAAAATTTCTTCTCCCACGCTCTCTGGTGACTTTGGTGTACCGGTCGCATGCGCGAGCGAGCATCATTTTTTTCTTGACATCACTTTTTAATGACTCTATACATTCAATTAGTTGCAACAGTTGATCGTTGCTATAGCAAGTCCATGAAAAATGGAAAGGGAGAATAGAACCATGGCAACCAAGAAAAAGGCAAAGAAGAAAAAGAAGCACTAAGAGAAGTATCAGCAAGCAGCAAACCGGGGACGCGCAAGCGTCCCCCGAGTTTTTCTGGCAGAAGTTTCCTCTCGCAAACAACTCTCCCACTGTCATCCTGAGCGGAGCTCGATTGCTGCGATTCAGTCGAAGGCCCCCTATCCGCTCGGCGAAAGTTTCCTTTTCGTGGTTCTTCCCGCCCGAAGATCAACACCTAGCCCTTCCGCTTCTGACTGGCCATAGGGGGCCTTCGACTGGGCAGCTGCTTCGCTTCGCGAAACAGCTAGTCCGCGCAGGATGACATTATTTGGGCGCGGTGGCGGCCCGTTCCTGGGGCGCGTGCTCTGGCACCTGCTTCTCCGTGGCGGGGCACAAGCTGCGGTAGGCACAGAATCTGCAATTGAAGCTGGGCTTGGGTTGGAAATTTCCGGCAGCGACGCTGGCGGACACTTCGATCACCCGGCTCCGGGCCGCTTCCAATTCCAGGTCGCTGCGCCGGGTGACGACCGGGCTGTTGCCTTCCAGGTTGTACAGCACCAGGCGATCGGCGCGATATCCCCACTTCTCGCGCGCTGCCAGAGCGTAGATCGATAGCTGCAGGCTTTCGTCGGCATCTTCCTGCGACTGGGCCTTGCCGGTCTTATAGTCGGTAATGACGACCCCGCCGTCTGCCAACTGGTCGATTCGGTCAATGCGCCCGACCACCGTCACGTCGCTTACCTTCACATCGAAGAACTCTTCGGTATGGAGGACCTGGGGTGCGGGAGCGCGGCGGAATGCGGCCAGAAAATCTTTCAGCTGCTGCACGCCTTGCGCATCGTAAAGGTCGTGCTGGTAACGGTCCTGCATTCCGGCCCGGGCGAGGTCGTCGCGGAAGAACTGGATCAGCTCGTCCTCTGCCATGGGGCGCTCCAAGCGCACCGAGTCATAGTAAGCGCGCAACACGCGATGCATGACCGCGCCATACTGCATAGCGGCGGGAACTTCGTCGGGGATTCTCCACTCCCGTTCCAGTTTGAACTGCAGCGGGCAGGTCTCATAAGTCTGCACCGCGCTGGCGCTCAACCGGGAGTGCAGGTTGGCCGCCGGTGGCAGTGCGAGCCATTGGTTGGTGCGCGTCATCGTAGCCGGAGCGGCGGCCTCGGCAAACATGTCGGTCTGAAAGCCGCGGGCGGGGGCCTGTACCAGCCAGCGGCGCAGGCTGGAGTCCTTAAGCAGATCACGCATGAACCCTGGAGGGCTCGGGTCCCTGCCGATACCTTTCTTGGCGTAGATTGTGAGCGAATCCCGCGCCCGGGTCATGGCAACATAGAACAGGCGACGCTCTTCCTGCTGGTTCAGCTCCTTGTCATCGCCCTGGGCAATCGAACCCGGATCGTGCAGCTCCCGGGGAAACTCAATCAGCGGTTCCTTATACGACGATGGAAAGGAATTCGAGTTGGCCCTGATAATGAAAACGTGGGAAAACTCAAGACCTTTGGCGGAGTGAGCGGTCATGAGGCGGACGGCATCCTCATCGTTCGAGGAAAGAGGAATGACCCCGCCGGCCTCCCGGAAGTATTCGAGGTAGTCGAGAAGTTCGCCCATCTCGCCGGTTTTCGTAGTTGCTTTTTCTTCCCACGCGTTCACGAATTCGAGGACGGCCTTCAGCACCCGCGAAGTTCGATTCAGATTGAAATTGCGCACCAGGATATCGACGGCGGCACGGCTCTTCGCCTGGCTGCCGGCAATATCCGCGCGGGACTGCCGCACCGTATTCAGAACAGCCGCGCCGCCCTCGATCTGCGATAACACGGATGCGATCGCGGTATTGGCGGCGTCGCGGGGAAGCGCCCTGATACCCGCCCGCAACTTTTCCGGATCGATCTTCCCGGGACCGACACCGAATTGCGGCAGGGCGGCCACTCGGAACAAGCTCGCGCCGTCTGCATCCGAAACCACCGCGCCTAGGCAGGCGAAGAGGTCCCGCGCCTCAGGCGTATCCATTACGTCCATGTTTTCAATCGTGAATGGAATACCTTGCCGCGCCAGTTCGCTGGCCAACTGGTCGCGATTCACGTGAGTGCGGTAGAGCACCGCGCAGTCACTCCATTTGCAGCGCGACTTGCGGCGCAATTCTTTTAGCTTGGTGATCAGCTCGCCCGATTCGGTGTCCTTGGTGTCCAGCACGACCGTTTCCACTGGCGAACGCGGCGACTCGTTGCCCGCCCGCACTGCATCTTCGTCGCGAGCTGAGATCAGGACAGAACGTTGATAGGACGGCGTCGAACCATGTCTGGAGTCGAACACATTCGGGTTCTTGGAAATCAAGGCGAAGGCACAATTCAGGATGGGGGACAGAGAGCGGCGATTTTTCTCCAGTTTGATCAGGCTGGCCCCTTCAAAATGCCGTTGAAAGAGAACGAAGGCGGCGCTTGAGGCCCCGCGGAAGCGATAAATTGCCTGGTCGGGATCACCGACCGCGAAAACGTTGCGCTCTTCTCCCGCAAGTTTTTGCAGGACCTTGACCTGGGCGAAATTGACGTCCTGAAACTCATCCACCAGGATGAAGCGCGCACCCGACCGGCTTGCCAGTTCGCTGTCCTGCTGCAGCAAATGGTAGGCGTTGGTGATCATGTGGCTGAACGTGCCCAGCTTGTCCTCTCGCAACATGCGTTCCACGGTGGTGAACACGCCTGCGATTTCGCGGCAACGCCCGACCACTTCTTCGTCCGACAGGGCGGAGGCGTCTTTCGATTTGCACACGCGCGGAACCGGCAACTCGCCGCATTTGATTTGCTGCACATACTCTTCGTATTTCTCCGGGCTGACCAGTTCGTCGTGACAGTGCCGGAAGAAGTCGAGCAGGTCGTCGAAGAACTTGCTCAGCCGGGCGGCGCGGACAAAGTGGTTCAGGTTCAGCTCGCGGATGCGGCGCCGGAGATAAATCCAGAGGTCCTGCTCGTCGAGCACGCCGAACTTTTGGCCGCTCTGGATCAGCAGATCATTGCAATACTCGTGAAAGGTCGAGATGCGGAGGCCGGACAAGTCGGTCCCGCGCAGTTCATCCTGCACCCGTTGCCGCATTTCCTGAGCGGCATTCCTGGTGTAGGTTACGGCGAGGATCTCGTCCGGCCGGGCATGGCCTTCGCGGACCAGGTTGGCGATGCGCTTGGTGAGAACTGTGGTCTTGCCCGTGCCCGCGCCGGCGATCACCAGCACCGGACCGTGGACGTGTTCGATGGCTTCGCGCTGCCGTTCGTCAGGTTCGAACGCCCGCGGACGTGAAATGGACTTTGCGACGGCCACTGAGCAGGAGAATATCAGAGATAGCTGAGGATTTTTCTGAGGAGAGTCTTATTGCAGCTCGGCCAGAGTGATCGCTACCGCGGCGATCACCGCGGTTTCAGCCCGCAGTATCGTGTTTCCCAAAGAAGCGGCAATCCAGCCCGCCCCCTGGAACAATTTCAGTTCCGATTCGGTCCAACCGCCTTCAGGACCGGACGCGAGAGTTATTTCGCCGGCCTCCCTGGGCGCGCGCAGCGCATCTTTCAACATCGTTTGTTCTTCGGATTCAGCCAGCACGATACCAGTACCGAGCGCACTCACGGCCACATGTAGCGGTTGCGGCGGCGAGATTTCCGGTGGCGTTGCTCGCCGCGACTGCTCGGAAGCCTGCAGCGCAATGCGCTGCCACCGCTCCAACCTTTTCGGCGCCGCCTTGACCAGATGGGCTTCAGTGCGCTGCGCCGCCACTGGAATGATTCGGCTCACCCCCAACTCCACACCCTTCTCAATGGCCCACTCCATGCGATCGAACTTGAAGATGGAGAGAACGAGAGTCAGGCGGGGCGCGGGCGCGGCAGGGATAACGTCGCCGAGCTCAAACTCGACCCGGTCGCCGGCGACGCTGACGATACGACCGCGGCGGACGCTTTCTCCGGTGGCGATGTCGAATTCCTGCCCAACCCGTCCGCGAAGCACTTGCGCGAGGTGCTGGGCATGCGCGCCCACCAGGGCAGCGCGATTGCCGGAAACTTCGTCGGCGATCCAGCGGCGGCGTGTCATATGCCCCCTGTCATATGCGACCTGTCATCCTGAGCGGAGCAAATCCGCTCGCGCGCGAGCGGATTCGCGAAGTCGAAGGACCCCTATAAGCTCAACGATGGTTAGAGTGTAAGGGATTTTGACTCTGGCTGCGGCCACTGCGCGTCGCCCCCTGGGACACTCAAATACCACGAACCACGTCGCTCGTGCCGCTCATAGGGGTCCTTCGACTGCGTAACTGCTTCGCGAAGCGAAGCAGTTACTCCGCTCAGGATCAACGCTATCCGAAGATGTCTTTGACTTTGCCCAGCAGGGTGCGGCGTTGTGGACGGTTTTCCACCCGGGTCATGGCTTCAAGTTCCAGCAGCAACTCGCGCTGGCGCTTGTTCAGCTTGCCCGGAGTCTGCACCCGCACTTCGACGAAGAGATCGCCTTTGCCGTGCCCGTTGAGTATGGGCACGCCCTTGCCCTTGATCCGCAATGTGGTTCCGGACTGGGTCCCTTCGGGCACTCTCAAAACGTGCTCGCCTTCGAGGGTGGGAACACTGATCTCGGCGCCCAGCGCCGCCTGCGCGAACGAGACTGGGATGACACAGTGCAGATCGTTTCCCTCCCGCTCGAAGAAGGGATGCTCCTTCACGTGCAGAACCACGTAGAGATCGCCCGGCGGGCCGCCATGGAGACCGCCTTCGCCGTATCCCGTGAAGCGAATGCGGGTCCCGTCCTCCACCCCGGCGGGAACTTTGGCATCCACTGTCCTCTGCCGCAGCACCCGGCCTTCGCCCTTGCACTTCGCACAGGGATCGGTGACGACATTACCCGTGCCCTGGCAGGTGGGGCAGGTGCGCGCAATGCTGAAGAAGCCCTGCTGGTAGCGCACCTGGCCGCGGCCGTTGCAGGAACGGCAGGTGATCGGCGCCTTGCCCGGGGCTGCGCCCGAACCTCTGCACTCCTCGCAGGTCTCATGGCGCCGCACCGTCACCTTGGCTTCGGTGCCGAACACGGCGTCTTCAAATTCCATGTTGATGTCTTCGCGCAGGTCGGCGCCGCGCTGCGTGCGGCTGCGGCGGCGTGTGCCTCCGCCAAACATCTCGCCCAGGCCGAAAAGGTCGCCGAAAATGTCGCCCAGGTCGGTGGCGTCGAAACCCGCGCCCGCGCTTCCGCCCACTCCGGCATGACCGAAGCGGTCGTACGCGCTGCGTTTTTCGACATCCGCCAGCACCGCGTAGGCTTCGCTGCACTCTTTGAACTTTTCTTCCGCGTCGGGATTATTAGGATTGCGGTCGGGATGGTACTGCAGCGCCAGTTTGCGATAGGCGCTTTTGATCTCCTGATCGGTGGCGGCGCGGGTTACGCCCAGCACTTCGTAGTAGTCGCGTTTTCCGTTGCTGGTCAGAATGGCCTTTCCCTAAATCCTTTCAGGTCTCGCGCTTCATTTCACGCTGGGTTCAGTGCTTGGGGTTACGTGCGACCCGCACCATGGAAGGACGGAGCAGGCGGTCTTTCAACTTGTAACCGCGCTGCAACTCTTCGAGTACATGATGATCCTCGGCTTCTTTGGTGTCCACCATTTCAATGGCCTGGTGAAGGTGAGGATCAAAAGGTTCACCCTTGGCCGGGATGGGCCGCAGTCCCAGTTTGACCAGCGCATCCTGCAGCTGCTTGTAGATGAGATCGACTCCACCGCGAAATTCCGACTTGTCGGAGGCGCTGGTCTGTAAGGCGCGCTCGAAACTGTCCAGAGTCGGCAGCACCGCCTTCAGCGCGTCGGCGAGAGCATACTCGCGGAACTCCTGCTGCTCGCGGGCGGTGCGCTTGCGGGCATTCTCGAATTCCGCCTGCAGGCGGGCCAGGCGGTCAAGCAGCGAGTCCCGCTCGGCTTTCAGCTTTTCGAGTTCTTCGCTTTGTGCGGAAGCGGTCGGGCCTGCCCCGTCCCGGTTTTCATCGGAGGCCGGCAGCTCGTGTTCTGGATCCAGTTCCGCCGGGTTCACTTCGGATTTTCCGTTTCCTCTTGCCATATTCAGTTCACTCAGATTCGTTCAATATCTTGTCAAAAAGACGGGCGATGTAAGACACCGCGGTCATGGTGTGCTGATAGTCAATGCGCGTCGGCCCGATCACAGCCAGCGATCCCATCACATCATCACCCACTCGAGCAGGCGCGCCGATCAGCACCAGATTTCGCATCGAAGGCAAAGCTTCGTCCAGCCCGATCACGACCCTCACCGCTTCCTGCTTGGCGTCGAGATAGGCTCCGAGCAATTCGACGATCTTCTGCTTTTCTTCCAGGGTCTGCAGCAGCGCCTGCAGGCGCTGCCGGTCTTGCTCGCCGGTTACCAGATTAGATGTTCCTTCGACGAAAACGACTTGCGCGCTTTCGTCCGCCGCCAAAGCTCCTTGCCGGTAGAGCTGTTCCACCGACTGCATCAGCCGATCGTACTCGCTGCGCTCCTGTTCCAGGCGGCGCGCCAGTTCTGCCCGCATCGCCTCCATGGTCCAGCCGCGAAAATTCTCGTTGATAAAGCGCGCCGCCGCATCCAGATCAACTTGCGGCAGATCAAGCCGCAGTACCCGGTCACGCACCAGGCCCGATCGCGTCACCAGAACCGCCAGAACTTTCTGGTCCCCAAGGCGGGAAAAATACACATGCTCCAGCGCATTCTTCGGCCCGCCGACGGCCACCGTGATCCCCACATTGTGCGAGATTAAGGAGAGCACGCGCGAGGTTCGCTCCATGAATTCCTGCACGTCCGAGACTCCCCGCAGCGAATCTTGAATGATGCCCTGGTCTTCGTGCGACAGGCTGGCATTCCCCGTAAGTTGCTCTACATAATAGCGATACGCCTCGGAACTGGGCACCCGGCCAGCCGATGTATGGGGCTGCTCCAGGTAGCCGGCGTCAGCCAGGTCCGCCATCACGTTGCGGATAGTCGCAGGGCTCAGCCCCTCCCGGTTCGACCGTGCCAGAGTACGCGACCCCACAGGGTCGCCGGTGGCGATAAAGGTCTCCACAATGGCGGTCAGAATCTCGCGTTCGCGTTCCCCGATTGGCGGCCCCGATGGCATATTAAGTACTTATAATCCAGAAACTTAGATTAGGGAACTCGCAATCCCCCAGTTTCGATTCTAGGAAGGCCCTCTGCCTGTGTCAAGCGTTAGCACTCCAGGGTCAAGAATGCTAATGTCTTGGGGTTCATGGAGGACGGGCGTCCCGCCCGTCTCTTCGGTGGGACGCCCGTCCTCCATGAACAAGATAGGGTTCTGCAATTATGATTTCGTTTTCCCGCAGATGGTGGTTGAAGGCCGCTGCCGTTGGCGGGGCGAGCACTCTTGCGGGCTGGTTCCCTTCCCTGAAATTCAGTTCTGCGAATATGCTCAAGCAGACCCGCAAGCAGAGCGATGACCGAGGCGCCACCACCAACGTGAAAACGAACACTCATATCGCTGTGATCGGGGCCGGCGCTTTCGGCGGATGGACAGCGCTTTATCTGCTGCGCCGTGGCGCGCGCGTGACGCTGCTGGACGCCTGGGGGCCGGGGAACTCTCGCGCCTCATCCGGGGGCGAGACTCGCGTGATTCGCGGAACCTACGGACCGAATCAGCCTTATACCAAGATGGCGGCCCGGGCCACGCAATTGTGGGAGGAGAATGAGAAGCGCTGGAACTTGAAGCTTCTCCATCAGACCGGCGTCCTGTGGATGGTCGCCGCCGGTGACGACCACTTCGAACGCGAATCTTTGCCGGCGCTGCGCGATGCCGGAATCGCCTATCAGGAACTGTCGGTTCAGGAAATGACGGCGAGATGGCCGCAGATCAACCTGGAAGACGTGCATTGGGGAATTTACGAACCCGCGGGAGGCTTCCTTACCGCGCGGGTCGCGTGCCAGGCGGTGGTGGACGGCTTCCTCGCGGAAGGCGGCGAATACAGGCAAGCGGCCGTGGTCTCGCGGCACCTCGACGGCCAATGGGACAGCCTGTCACTTTCCGACGGCTCGAAGCTCCAGGCCGATCAGCACGTGTTCGCCTGCGGCCCTTGGCTGGGAAAATTGTTCCCCGAAACCGTGGGCAGTCATATTCGGCCGACTAGGCAGGATGTATTTTTCTTCGGCGCTCCCGCGGGTGACGACCGATTCTCCGCAGCCAGGCTGCCGGTTTGGGCCGATCATCGCGACCGGTTCATCTATGGCATTCCTGGCAATCAGGGGAGAGGGTTCAAAGTCGCTGATGATACGCGTGGACCCGAGTTTGATCCCACCTCGGGAGAAAGAACCGTCAGCGCGGAAGGATTGAAGGCTGTGCGGGAATACATCGCCTTCCGCTTTCCCGCGTTTGAAGGATGCGCCGCTGCTGGAGTCCCGGGTTTGTCAGTATGAGAACACTCCAGACAATAACTTCATCATCGACCGCCATCCCGGACACGACCATGTCTGGCTGCTGGGCGGAGGCTCGGGCCACGGTTTCAAACATGGTCCGGCGTTAGGTGAGATGGTAGCCGCGCTGGTGACGGAACACAAAGATCCGGATACAATATTCCGGCTCGCAAGGTTCGCCCGGCCAATGTAGGCGCGACCGCCCCGGTCGTGCGTTCCTCTAAACCAACGCCAAGAGTTAGAGGTTTTTATTTGCGATCGGAAAAGGCTCTGCGGAGCGTAGCTCCGCCGGGCAGGTGGGACACCTGCCTCTACGCGAACCTCCGCTGGCTGGCGACCGCCCCGGTCGTGCGTTTTTTCCATTCGAATCGGTATAATCCGCAGATGCAAGGAATACCCTGGAGCACAATCACGCTCGGCTCGCTGTTGCTCATCTCAGTTTCCTTCAGAGGAGGACAGGAAGTGCAATCTCAGGCACCTGAAACGTCGAAGCCGCCGGTCAAAATGGAGCAGCGCGGACGCATCCTCGGAATCGGCGGTATCTTCTTCAAATCCGCTAATCGCGATCAGATGCGCGAATGGTACTCGAAGCATCTGGGACTCGCTGACAAAGGCGCAGGCGCGATGCTTCCGTGGCGCGAACACGACGACCCGCAGAAGGAACACGTTACAGTTTGGACTGTCTTTCCCGACTCCACTAAGTATTTCGATCCCGGCCACGCACCGTTCATGATCAACTACATCGTGGACGATCTGGATGCTTTGCTCGACCGCCTAAAACAAGAGGGAGTCAAGATTGATCCCAAACGAATGGATGAATCCTACGGTCGCTTTGCCTGGATCTATGATCTGGATGGGAACAAGATTGAGCTCTGGCAGCCCTCCGCAAAGCCTTAAGGCGCCTTCCACTGCGCTGACTCAATCGGGCTAGAGATTTTCCCGACTTCGGTGGGACGAGCGCGGAGCTTCGCTCCGCCGGGCACATGGGACACCTGCTCCTACGCGAACCTCCGTTGGCTGGCTACTGAATCTGGATCACGCTCTCGCCGGCGTTGGCTTTGATTTTATCCACCCGCACGACCACCTTGCGGGCGAAATCAAAAAGCGATTTGCCGGACGACGAGCCTTCCCCGGCCAGAACCGTGGGGCGTCCGCTGTCGCTGGCTTTGCGAATGTCGGGATCAAGCTGGACTTCCCCCAGGTAGGAGACTCCAAACTGTTCCGCTGTCTTCTCCGCGCCGCCGCGGGAAAAAATATCCGTCTGATGGTTGCAGTTGGGACAGACGAAATAGCTCATGTTCTCCACCATGCCCACCAGGTCCACTTTCATCTGGCGAAACATCTCGATGGCTTTGCGCGCGTCCTGCAACGAAACATCGGAGGGGGTGGACACCACGATGGCGCCGGTCAGCGGCACGGTTTGAATCAATGACAAGGCCACATCGCCAGTGCCGGGAGGCAAATCCACGACCAGGTAATCGAGTTCGCCCCACACCACCGAGCCCAGAAACTGCTTGATGATGGAATGCAGCATGGGGCCGCGCCAGATCAGTGGCTTGTCGCCCGGATTCAAAAACCCAACCGAGATCACTTTGAGGCCATGGGCCTCGAGCGGTTCAATCCGGTTGTCGCCGAGAACTTTTGGCTGGGCGCTGATGCCCAGCATGAGCGGCACGTTGGGACCGTATACATCGGCATCGAGCAGGCCTACCTTGTGTCCGAGCTTCGACAAAACGATCGCGAGATTGACGGCGAGCGTGGTCTTTCCCACGCCGCCTTTGCCGGAACCAACGGCGATGATGGCGCCCACGCCGGGTAGGGGCTGCGGGGCTGGCGGTTGCTGTCCGGGACGCGGAGGAAGAGGAGTACTCATGTCTCGATTATACGTGAGGGATTTGGCATTCAGCCGCCAGACCTCGGACCTCAGACTCACGCCCGATCATCCCGCCAGACGAATAGAGGTCTGAGGTACGAGGTCTGACGGCTGCCTTCCTCACACCGCCAAATATCCGCCATCGACAGGAAACACCGCTCCCGTCACCCATGACGACTCGTCGCTGGCGAGATAGACTGCCAGCCCGGCCATGTCTTCGGGCTGGCCAAGGCGTCCCAGGGGATGGACTCCGATTCGTTCGCGCCGCACTGCGTCCGGGTCCGACGCCTTACTCAAGATAGCGGCGGTCAGATCGGTCTCGACAAACGATGGGCAAATGGCGTTCACGCGGATGTTTTCATGGCCGTGATCGACCGCCATACACTTGGTGAGCAGGACCACGGCGCCCTTTGAAGGCGCATAGGCAGCCCGGTTGCGCGTGCCATTGATCCCCAGCACCGAGGCGACGTTGATGATGGATCCCCCGCCAGCCTTGCGCATGTGCGGCAGCACCGCCCGGGAGAGCAGCCACAATCCGCGGACGTTGATGTTGAAGGTCTCATCCCACTGCGCTTCGGTGATCTGCTCCGCCGTGCCGGCGTGAAGAATTCCGGCGTTGTTGAGCAGGACGTTGATTCCGCCGAAGGCCTTCGCCGTCTGTTCAACGACGCGTTCGATGTCACTAGGCTTCGACACATCCGCAGCGATCGCCAGCGCCGACCCGCCCGCTTCCCGGACTACTTCTTCTACTCGTTCTTTCCGGCGGCCAACCAGGGCAACTTGAGCGCCCTCGCGGACCAAAGCCAGCGCGCAAGCGCGGCCAATCCCGCTGCCGGCGCCAGTCACGATTGCCATCCTGTTTTTAAGGCGAGAGTTCATACGGGCAAGTCTGTTCGCTCGGAACCATGGAAACGACAGAAATAATGCCGTGCGGCGATGGCTAATGCCCGAGAGTGCGCTTGCGTTCCATTTCCAGCCGCCTGATCTCCCGCCGGCGACCCGCGTCTTCGTAGCGGCGCCTCTGCTCGTCGGTTTCAGGAACGACGGGTGGAACCTGAAGGTGGCGGCCGGCGGCGTCGACCGCGACGAACGTCAGGTAAGCCGAGCTCACGTGCTCGCAATGGTCCTGAATATAGTTCTCCACCCAGACCTTCACCCCGACTTCCATCGAAGTGCGGTACACACGGTTCACCGAGGAGCGCAGGATGACCAGGTCGCCGACGTGCACCGGGACTTTGAAATCCAGGTGATCGATGGAGGCTGTCACCACGTAATTGCGCGAATGACGGTGCGCTGCCATGGCGGCGGCCACATCAATCCAGTGCATCAGGCGCCCGCCGAGCAGAGCGCCCAGCACGTTGGAATCGTTGGGCAAAACGATTTCGGCCATCTCTGACTGCGAGTCCCGGACAGGCCGGGGCAACGCAAGGTCTTCGTTCGTTGTCATCGAGCCCTCTCGCTCATGCTGACGCTTTTGATCATAAAACGCCGATCATGAGTTTCCGTTCACCAATGAATCTGCCGTCGCACATGGAATTCTGCGCTCTAAATAGGACTGCACATAACATTCCATCATTTTCTGGATACGCGGGTCGGAATGCGAAGACATCCACCCCTTACGCTCCACGTCATACTCGAGCGTGCCATGTTGGGAGGGGCGGTGTCCTGTCTCGCAGACAAACCACAGTTCCAGGCGTGAACCGTGATCGCGGGCAACGGAGAAGCGCACGGCGTCGCACTCGCGCTCGACCGGCAGGCGTGAACACTTCGCGGCGTACCCCAGGTTGCAGAATTCGTGCAGGTCATGCTCGGAGGGCTGAGCCCCCTCATGGCCGGGGGCGGAACAAAGTCCGTCCCATCCGCCGCCCAGAGGCAGTCGCGAAGGATGCAGCCAGGCGCCGCCCAATTTCTCTATCGGCATGAAGAAGGGACACGCCAAATCTGGTTCTCCGGGTGGATGATGGACATTGTATCCATCTGTTCGCCGGCTCGCTAGTTCGGCAGCGGCGGATAGGTTGTCGGGTCTTTGCCGGTGGATGCTTCGCGCGGGCGAGTCGCCCATGGCCACAAAGGCCTGGTCGCGTTGCTGTAGTAATCTGGTGTTTAAGCTAAGAGCCAGAAGCTGGAAGCTTCTTTATGGACCGCATCGCACTGCTTAACCAAGTCCTGTCGCAGAATCCTGCCGATGCCTTTGCCCGCTATGGCCTGGCGATGGAGTACTCGAATGCCGGCGAAGTCGAACTGGCCCTGGAAGAGTTTGGCCGGCTGCTGGCGACCCATCCCGACTACACGGCTGGATACTTCATGGCAGCCCAGACGCTGGCGAAAGCCGACCGCACGGAAGAAGCCCGGAAGATGCTGGCGGATGGCATTGCCTCGGCAAAGAAGACCGGCAACGGCCACGCCCAGGCCGAAATGGAAGACATGCTGGCCGAACTGGAGTAAGTAACTGTGTGGGTCGGACAGAAGTGTCCGACCCACACTGGCAGTCTTAATCCACCCGCCGCGACATTTTTACCATCGTGCGCTCCACCAGGCCGGGAAACAACTGGTAGACCTTGATGGCCGGGATCATGGTCCAGGGCACCACCACCTCGCGCTTCTTCTTCAGGTATCCGCGAAGCACGGCGCGGGCCACGCGCTCGACGCTGATTCCCCGGACCGACGACGGCCGCACCGTCTTCGCTTCGCTTCCCTTGATGGCGTTGGCGCTGAAATCGGTTTTCACGTAACCCGGGCACACTGTCGTCACCTGGATGCCCGAGTCTTTGAGTTCCACATTGGCCGCTTTGCCGAAAGCGTTCATGGCGAATTTGGTGGCGCTGTAGACGGCGTGAAAGGGCAGCGGAATGTGACCCGCGACACTGGAGATATTGATAATCGCTCCCGACCCTTGCTGCTTCATCACCGCCAGCGCAGCCTGCATGCCGGCGACGGTCCCGAAGAAATTGGTGTCGAAGGTTTCGCGGCAGGCGGTCATGTCGACATGAGTGACCGTATCCATGAGCCCGTGCCCGGCGTTGTTGATCCATATATCGATGCGTTGGAAGTGGTGCAGCGTCAGGCTTACGACCCGGTCGATTTCTTCGCGATTGCGCACGTCGCAGGAAAGCGCCAGGGTGTTTTCGGCGTGGCCGATGCGGCCGCGGGCGGCTTCGGCGCGTCCCGCATCGCGCGAGAGCAGCACGATCTTAGCGCCTTCATCCGCGAACAATTTGGCGATCGCTTCTCCGATGCCCATCGAGGCGCCGGTGATCACCGCCACTTTCCCAGAGATATTGATCCTGCTGGAGTTCATCTTAGGTTGGCAGCCCCCCACTCTCCCTTGCGGTCGTTGTGCTTAACTTTGCGGCCTCTGCGGTAAAAGTTTTCTTAACCGCAAGGAACGCAAAGAACTCCGCAAAGGGGCAACGGAAAGCATAATTCTCAAGGCTCAATCCGCCTCCGTCAAATTCGCCAGCCCCGATAACCGCCAGCGTACAATCGAGGAATTCTACCCGCATTCGCCGGGACGCACTGGAGTTTCTGAGTGAGCCTTCTCCCGCTGTTTCCGCTGGACCTGGTACTGTTCCCGGGCGCTTCGCTGCCTCTGCACATTTTCGAGCCGCGCTACCGGGAGATGATCTCCGAATGTCTGGACCAGAAGAAGTCGTTCGGCGTCGTCCGGGCCAAAGAAGAGGGAGTCGCTGAGATCGGCTGCACAGCCGAGGTTATCACCGTTACCCGGAAATATCCTGACGGCCGCATGGATATCGTGACCGAAGGGCGCGAGCGCTTCGAGGTCATCCAGGTCAACCAGGAGCGGTCGTTTCTGCAGGCGAAGGTGCTCTACCTGCAGGATGAACCCGGCCATGCCTCCGCGGAAGAGATTGCGCAGGCCATAGAACTGCGAGCCGAGATTGTGGGGTTGGCCAATTCCCCTTCCGCCAGCCCTCCCGATCTCGAAGGTTCACAACTGGCTTTCAATCTGGTCGGACCGCTGCCGCTCGATCTCGATTTCAAGCAGACCCTGCTGGGATTGAAATCAGAAGCCGAGCGCATCCGGGCGGTCATTTCCTATTTCGAGGCCATCCTGCCGAATTTGCGGCGCACCGTGCGGGTGCGCCAGAAGGCCGGCGGCAACGGTCATGTTCATTAGCCGGACCGCCGTCTACCCGAGAGCAGCGAGCTCGGTGCGCATGGTCAACGGCGTATAATCCGGGCAGAAGCTGTTTCCATTGGGGGGTTTTCCATCATGAGTCTGCCGCGGACGCTCGGCGAATTGCGCCAAAGCGCATTTAGCGAACAACGGCTGAATACCCGGCGCGTGAAAGACGAGATGCGCGACAACCTGATCGCCAAGCTTCGTCAGGGCGGACCCATTTTCCCCGGCATCGTCGGCTACGACGACACGGTCGTGCCGCAGATCGTCAACGCCATTCTTTCGCGTCACAATTTCATCCTGCTGGGGCTGCGCGGCCAGGCTAAAAGCCGTATCCTGCGCGCCTTAACCTCGTTGCTCGATCCCCAGGTGCCCTATGTCGCCGGGTGCGAGATCCATGACAACCCGTACGCCCCGATTTGCCGTCCCTGCCAGGAGAAGATCGCCAAGCTCGGCGACAGCATTCCGATCGCATATCTCTCGCCCGAACAGCGTTACGTGGAAAAGCTGGCCACTCCCGATGTCACCATCGCCGACCTGATCGGCGATATCGATCCCATCAAAGCGGCGCGCGGCGGACACGAACTGAGCAGCGAATTCACCGTGCACTACGGGTTGTTGCCCCGCGCCAATCATGGCATCTTCGCCATCAACGAACTACCCGACCTGGCGGGAAAAATTCAGGTTGGCCTGTTCAATATCATGCAGGAAGGCGACGTGCAGATTAAGGGATATCCCATTCGCCTGCCGCTCGACATCGCCCTGGTGTTCAGCGCCAACCCGGAGGACTACACCGCCCGCGGCAAGATCATCACGCCGCTCAAGGATCGCATCGGGTCGGAAATCCGCACCCACTATCCTGCCACGGTCGAAGAGGGCATCACCATCACGGCCCAGGAATCATGGACGCAACGCAACGGCCACAAGCTGCACTTGCCGAAGTTTGTGCAGGAGGTGATCGAGCGCATCGCCTTCGCCGCCCGTGAAGACAAGAAAATCGACAAGCGCTCCGGCGTGAGCCAGCGCCTCCCCATCTCGGCCATGGAGAACGTAATCTCAAACGCCGAGCGCCGGGCCATCCACCAGGGAGAAGCTTTGGTGGTGCCGCGCATCGCCGACGTCTACGCCGCCATGCCCGCCATCACCGGCAAGCTGGAACTGGAATACGAAGGCGAAATGAAGGGCGCCGATCACGTCAGCCGTGAATTGATTCGCGCGGCGGTGGCGAAAACTCACGACGCGTATTTCAAGGGCGTTGACATGCAGCAGATCGTGCAATGGTTCGACCTGGGGGGAGAAATTCAGCTCGCGGACACCGCCAGCGCGGCCGAAGCCCTGCCGTCATTACGCGGCATTCAGGGCTTGATGGAAAAGACGGTGAAAGTCGGCGTCGGCCCCAAGGACAGTCCGGAGGTCCAGGTCTCAGCGGCCGAATTCATTCTCGAAGGCCTGCACGCGCACAAGCGCATTGGCCGCAATGAAGAGCGCGTCTTCACCGCCGGAGAGAAGCAGCCCAAGCCGGCGGAAAAGCCCTTCGAGCGCGAAGATGCACCGTTTCGCGGCCGCAGACCGTACAACTAGTCGTCCATCGTCGGTCCTCAGTCGTCAGCCAACCATTCGCGCGGTTGTTGCTGACGACTGAAGACTGACGACCGAAGACTGCTCTTATGAAACGCATCCGCTACAGCAAGTACGTTCCCGATCCGGCGGGCGAAATGAGCATGGAAGAGCTGCTCAGCGCGCTCTCCGACTATTTGCTGCAGAGCGGCTTCCAGAACTACATGTTCTACGACATGCCGGAGGGTGAACAGACGCTCGACGATCTGCGCCGGGCCATCGAGCAGGCATTGCTGGACGGGAATCTCCTGGACGAAGAAATGCAGGAGCGGCTGCGCGAGATGCAGATGGATGGAACGCTCGACGAGCTGATCGAACAACTCATCCAGCGCATGGAGCAGGAAGACTACATCAGCCTCGATCAACCGCATGACCCTGCAAAACAATCGAGCGTCGGCGGGCAGGCCGGCGAGGCCCAGCAGGCAAAGTTTGAAATCACCGACAAGAGTCTGGACTTTCTCGGCTTCAAGACCCTTCGCGATCTGATGGGATCGCTGGGGAAGTCCAGCTTCGGCCGCCATGACACTCGCGATATGGCGACCGGCATTGAGGCCAGCGGCGCCTCCCGGCCCTACGAGTTTGGCGACACGCTCAACCTCGACATTACCGCCACGCTTTCCAGCGCGATCCAGCGCGAAGGCCTGAAGCTGCCTCTGAACATTGAGTATTCCGACCTGCAGGTGCACCAGTGCGAGTACCAGTCCTCCTGCGCGACCGTGCTGATGCTCGATTGCTCGCACTCGATGATTCTCTACGGCGAGGATCGTTTCACGCCCGCCAAAAAAGTTGCCATGGCGCTTTCGCACCTGATCCGGACCCAATACCCCGGCGATTCGCTTTCTCTGGTTCTGTTTCACGATTCGGCCGAGGAAGTTCCCCTGTCACAGCTGGCGCGGGTGAAAGTCGGCCCTTACTACACCAACACGCGGGAAGGCCTGCGGCTAGCGCAGCGCGTCCTGCAGCGGCAGCGCAAGGACATGAAGCAGATCGTCATGATTACCGACGGCAAACCTTCCGCTCTGACTCTCGACGACGGCCGGATCTACAAGAATGCCTTCGGCCTCGATCCCATGGTGGTCAGCCAGACGCTGGAGGAAGTTTCGAAATGCAAGCGGGCTGGAGTGATGATTAATACGTTCATGCTGGCATCAGACTACGGACTGGTTCAGTTCGTGCAGAAGGTGACTGAAATGTGCCGCGGGAAAGCCTACTTCACTACGCCCTACACGCTGGGGCAGTATCTGCTGATGGATTACATGTCGCGTAAGACCAAGACGATTCACTGAGGGCGGAGAGCTACGCCGCTCATTCACGGTTTCACTCCCAACTGCCAAAACAGAAACGAATAAACGTCCGTCCCATCTTCAATCTGCTTGGTAATCGGCTTGCCTTGTCCATGCCCGGCTTTGCTGTCAATGCGCAGCAGTATTGGACGCTCTTGGCTCTTTCCGTTCGCGGCTTGGGCCTGCATCAGTGCCGCCATCTTTTTCGCGTGCATGGGGTCGACACGGCTGTCGCTGTCCGCAGTCATAAACATGATTGCGGGATATTCCGCGCCCGGCTTTACGTGATGGTAGGGCGAGTAGGCGTAGAGCCAGTCGAATTGTTTGGCGTCGTCGGCGGAGCCGTATTCCGGGACCCAGAATTTGGCGATCAGAAAATTCTGGTAGCGCAGCATGTCGAGCAATGGGACCTGGCAGACCACGACGCGAAACAGGTCAGGACGCTGCGTGATCATGGCGCCCATGAGCAGGCCGCCATTCGATCCGCCCTGGATGGCCAGGTGCTCCTTGTCGGTATATTTCTGCGCGACCAGGAATTCGGCGGCGGCGATGAAGTCGTCGAAAACATTCTGCTTTTTGTCCAGCATGCCGGCACGATGCCAGTTTTCGCCGAATTCCGATCCGCCGCGCAGGTTGGCGACCGCGAAAACGCCGCCGTGCTCCAGCCATAGATAACGTCCGCCGGAAAACGCCGGAGTCAGGCTCACGTTGAATCCGCCGTAGCCGGTGAGCATTGTGGGATTCTTGCCGTCGAGTTTGATCCCCTTTTTGTGGAAGACGAACATCGGGACTTTGGTGCCGTCCTTCGAGGTGTACCAGACCTGCTTCACCTCATACGCCGAGGGATCGATGCCGGGGGTGGCGACCTTGTCCCACAGCGAAGTCTTGCGTGACGCCAGGTCTACCTGGTACACCGAAGGCGGCACGGTGAACGACTGGAATCCGAAGAACGTCTCCTTGCGGTCCCAGCGCCCGCCGAGCCCGTCGATCGAGCCGATGCCCGGCAGTTCGACGTCGCCCAGCAGTTTGCCCTCGAGATCGAACAACTTGAGCTGCGAGCTGGCGTTGTGCTCGTACTGGGCCAGGATTTTTCCGTCCACAATGCCGGCGCCCTTCAGGATGCCGTCCGCCTCCGGAATAATTTCCTTCCAGTTGGCGCGGGCGGGATTGGCCGCACCCACCACGAACAGATGGAAGTGGGGCGCGCCTTCGTTGGTGGTGATGTAAATCCTGCCGCGGAAAATTTCGCCGTTGTAGTGAAAATCCTTGCCGCTGGTGAGTTCGACCGGAGGCGTTCCGGCTTTGAGGTCCTGTAAAAAAAGCTCGTTCTTGCCCGCGGAGCCCTGGTACGAAGTCAGCAGCAGCCAGCGATCATCGTCGTCGGGCAGCTGCGAGACCAGGATCTCTTCTTTCTTGCGGCCCTCGCCCCAGATCAGCGGATCGTTTTTCGGATCGGTCCCAAGCGCGTGATAGAAGATGTGCAGGTAGTAGACGTCGTCGCCCTCGGGCACGTCGCCTTTGTTGGGATTGCGTCCGTAATAGAAGCCGGAATTGTCCTTCTTCCACGCCACCTGGGCGATGCGAGTCTGCCCGATTTTGTCCGGCAGCAGCTTGCCGGTGGCCGTCTCAATGATGTACAGGGTGCTGTTTTCGGAGCCGCTGGGCGAGGTGCCGTAAGCGACGTACTTGCCATCGTCAGAGGGGAACCACCAGTCGAGCGCCACGGTGCCGTCGGCGGACATCTGGTTGGCGTCGACCAGCCGCCGGTCTTTTCCATGCAGGCCTTCCCGCACCAGCAGAACCGGCTGGTTCTCGGTGCCCTCGCGCCGGATATAAAAGATGTAAGGCCCGGCGAGCTGCGGCGTCCCGATAGTGCCAATCGAAAGCAGCTGGGTCAGCCGATCGTGGATGCGGTTGCGCCCCGGCAGCGGATCCAGCAGGCTGCGGGTGTACGCCATCTCATCGCGAACGTAAGCCTGCGAGTCCGGACTGTTCGCATCCTCCAACCAGCGGTAGGGATCGGCGATCTTGTGCCCATGAATGGTATCGACGATCGTGTCCACCTTGGCCTGGGGAGGCCCCGCGGACGAGCCGGTGCTGGGAGCGCTATCATCCGCCGCCCATGCCAGCGCGGCCATCAGTGAGAGGCAGGCAACCATCCAGAGCAAACGGGAACCTCCTGGCATAAAGCACCTCACAGAATAAGACGTACACCGGCGCCAGGGGTTAGGGTATCAAAATTCAAACCGAGCAGTTTTGAGCAACTCCGCCCGGATGCTAATATGGATGCCAGCAGTTCAAGCGACGCGTCTTCTGCCGCGTCCCGCCACACTCCTCAGTAGCTCAATGGCAGAGCACCCGGCTGTTAACCGGGGGGTTGTAGGTTCGAGTCCTACCTGAGGAGCCATTCTTTCAATGGCTTACGCCAGCCTGCAATCACTAGCGCAATCAGTTAAGCGGGTCGGCTCAATGCCAGCCCCACAATCTTGGAGTGCGCCTGCCCCATCTCGTCGGTCACAACGTCGCCATAGATGTTCATCGTCGTTCTGATGTCGCTATGCCGCATCAGCTTTTGTTGAACAGCGATTGGAGTCCCGACGGCATCCAGCCAGCTACGGTAGGTATGCCGAAAGGCGTGAGTGCCGAGATGCCCGATTCCCGCTTCCTTGGTTGCCCGCTCAAGTTCGCGCCAAAACCCCGTGTACGAATAGGGAAGGCGGCCCCGCTTCAAAGGGCTGGCAAAGATCCAGTCCTCTTCGGCTGAGAATTGCGTGGTCTGCTTCCAGACCCGTAGTACCTCCAGCAGGCCCTTGTCGATTGCCAGGGACTTGCGAGACGAATCGGTCTTCACATCATCCACAATCTGCTTGACGATGCCCCGCTCAATGTTCAGCTTGGCACCGAGCCAGTCCACGTCTCGCCACTTCAGGGCAAGCAGTTCTGAGACTCGCAATCCCAAACAGACTGACACCAGAGCCATCGTGTTGAATGGTGTCTTCAGGAATGCAATCAGTCTCTGGAACTGCTCCACAGTGAGGCTTCGCGGTTTGCGAATCCGTCTTGTAGTACCCTTCACCACTACAAGGTCGATGGGGTTGCGTGCCACTTCCAGCACACCGCACCACATCGCAAACTCCATCAAGGCGCGAAGCAAGTTGCGAACGTGAGACCTGCTCTTGGGTGACAAATCGAGCTGGCGAAGCCAGAGTTCAACGGGTCTCGGCTGTACGTCACTGATAGACTTGTCGCCCCAGTGAGGCAAAATGTGGTTACGCAGCCATGAGCGATACACGCGAGAGGTCTCTGAACGCGACGGCATCCTTTCGGATTGGTAACGTTGAGCCAACTCTTTCACCGTGTGCGCTTGGCTGCTTGGTTTATTGACAACCGTCTGACGAAACGACTCTGCTGCTTGCCATGCGGCTGTCTTCGTTGGAAAGTCGCGTAACGAACCGATCAACTTGGTTCGGCGGACTCCGTTTTCGCAGAATAGGTAATTCCACACCCTGCGTCGCTTATCGCAAACAACAGATCCCTGCTTGTGCCGTGCTCGTTTCATAGTCTCCTTTCGTTAGCGAGCACGGACGGCTGCGCCGAGCTTACCATAGGTTTCTTCTGGACTACGGCTGAGTCCAGATCCGATTGCAGGAAACGCCAGACTCGGCGCTGCGTGCCAGTGAGTGCGTAGGCTTTCAGTCTGCCTTGTCGCGCCCACAGCAGAATCGTGCGCACCTTGAAGTTGAGGTATTGTGCCGCCTCTGAGGCGGTTAGCCAGGTCGGGCGTTCCGCGTCGAACGGACCTCGGGCGACGGATTGACCGGAAGAGCGGTTAGGTTCAGAGGGTTGGGATTGTGGACACATGTTTGACTCCGTGGCGGCGGAGGCCGCCGTACAATTGATATTTCGCTTTTCTTCTTTCGCTTCCATAGTTGCGGGTTGAATTGGAACCGCGAAGGTTCAGTCAAGGGCGAGCGGAGGGAGCCGCGCCAGCGGGCCTGCCCCTTGACGGGTTCTTCGCAGTTCCGGTTGCGTTCATGTGGAAGCGAAAGAAGACGTTGGATGCGTGGGATGTTGTTTGTGCGCTTCATTGCGCCGCCTGATCGGGTGATGTGGGCTTGCGCTGCGTTTTGTGCATGGAGCGAGTTGCTGTCGCGTTTGATGGTGTGTCCGGCGGCCTCGATGGAGCCACGACCGTGTTCGGGGTTGGTTCCGGTGCTGTTGAATTGATCCAGCGGTAGTACAGGGTTCCCAGCGCAAATCCCACAGCGAGAGCGGCACTGCACAGAGCGAGGACCGACCACTTGTATTCTCGAAGGAAGGTGTGCGTTAGATCGTGTGCTGCTCGCTTCGCGGTGGCCGTGGCATACTCGATGCTTGCGCGGATTTCATCGAGGGCCCTGCGGGCATCGCTGGCAGCGCCTCGATAGGAATCCGTCAGTTCCTTCGACGAGCGATCAAACTCTCCAGCGACTTGCTTCGTTTGTTTCGAGATGACGGCTAGGGCTTGTGCTGTTTCAGGAATGCCACTTGCCACAAACTGCTGGCGCAGACTCTCGCTGAGTTTCGCGGCAATAGCTGCGGCACTGATGCCCTCAGAGATTTCTGCTGGCAATTGCGCCAGCCGTTCTTCGAGTTGCCGGTGCAAAGCGACTGCATCTTGTCGGGCGGACTGAATGACCTTGATGCTCTGCTCTAAGATCGTGGCAAGCTTTTCCCGTTCAGTGGCGATCTGTGCGGGAGTTTGCCGCGTCACCAATGCGAGAAAGCCCATAGCGCGGGCAATCCGTAGCATCTCGTCATCGGCGGGCAAGCGGCGCAAGTGCGCCATGTCACGATACCAAAGCGGACGCTGTTCGGCGGGCAGCAGTTCGGCGATGTCATCGATGAAATCGGACTCAGCAGATTGTTCTTCTACGAGTTTGGGCTGGGCGTTCACGGCAAGAGCAACCCCTTGGCTTTGTCAATTTCCTCAAAGAGCCGACGCCGATAGCTCTGAGCGCGAATGACCAGTGAGGCTCTCTGCAACTCCGGGACTTTAAGCCGGCGTTCGACGATCTGGCCGAGTGTGACGCCGTGCTGTCGGGCGGGGTTTTCGAGTTCCGGCAGACGAAACTCCATCGTGAGGACAACTGGCTGGAAGACTGTGCGAAATTGCTTAGCTTGCTCGCTGTCCCGCCAGTAGGAGAAATCTGCTTGATGTGTCATGGCATTCTCAACCACGACGTAGTTCACTCTGTCTTGCAGACGGGCAGCCCAGCTCAGAATGCTCTCCACGCTCGCCGGGTCGGGAGTGACAATGCCGATGGCCGTGAACGCCACACCGGTAGCTGCCACATCCTCAAACATGCTGTCGAACCACTCGTGGGTCACTTGACCGGAGCTAGCGCCCATGTCTGCGAGAATGATGGGAGCGCCGTCGGCTAGGTGGTCAACGAACGCGTCGAGGCCCGCAGAGGTGTGAATGTTCACCTTGGTCACCTTGCCATCGAAATAGTGCTTCAAACTTCCGCGCGATTTGTTCTCCGTGTCGAGGTCGAGAAGCGTGACCGGAATCTCATGACTCTCGAACCATTCGGCGAGAACGAGCATGAAGCTCGTTTTGCCGACTCCTCCTTTTCCTCCCATGGTGAGAATCACGCGCGTGGACGGGGCGGGGGACGGGACGACAGAAGGTGGATCGGAATTCTTCCGTTGGGCTGTTGCAGCAGTGTTGGAGTCGTACATATATGGCTACTCCTTCGTTCTCTGATTACGCTGAAGCCGCAACGGTTCGTCTGGGTTGTATTCAAACCAAAGTTTTTTCGCCCGCGTTTTCAGCGGTCGGTCTTTCAATTCCTTAATCGTCCTTGCAATGCCTTCCAGTGCCTTCTGAGGCCTTCCAGTGCTCTTGTCGTCCTCTGTGTCCTTGTAAGTACCTGTAAGTCCTTCCATGTTCTTCCTAGTCGCTGTTGTTCTCGAGGTCGAGAGCGACGGCTTCGCTTTTGACTTCGAACGTGCGAGCACAAAATCATTCACGGTGCTCACGCCCACCTTGAAGCCACAGGATTTCTTGAGTACCTGCGCGATTTCACGATAGGTGCGGCCTCGTTTTCGCATCTCAGTAATTAACTCGCTGTACGGTTCCAAACGTGAGCGGGGTTCCTTGGTGGGCAGGCTGTTCAGTATGGCTTCAAATTTGGTGTCCACGATTTCCTCCGAATGGGTGGTCTACAAGCTGGACTCGGGCGAAAGGTCGCTACTGATACAGACGCCGAACGGAGGCCGAAGGGATGGCCGGACAAACACCGGATATGAACCGGATGTACACCGGACAAAGGCCGGTTGCACACCGGACACCTTACAGGTCGCGCACGTGGCACCGGACCTAACGCGAAGCGTTAGGGATGGTGTCTTTCTGCAAGTGAGAAGTTAAAGGCTCCCGACCATGCTTACCATTCGCGCCATGTCCGACGGAACAGGCTACTCCGCACGCCATTTGGAGCATAGCGATTACTATGCCGAAGGCGAGCGCGTCACGGGCCAATGGCAGGGGCGAGGAGCGGAGTTGCTCGGACTGGCCGGGAAGGTTCAGTCGGAGCACTTTGAGGCACTGCGCCAGGGCCTCGATCCCCAAAGCGGCGAGTTCCTCCGGCAGCGCCACAGCGCCGACCGCACCGCCGCTGACGGCAGCACCCAAAGCCGAGGCCGAAACCTGTACGACTTCACGATGTCGGCTCCCAAGTCGGTTTCAATCATGGCCGAAGTGGGTGGGGATGCCAGACTGACGGAAGCGCATCGGAAGGCCGTTCAAGAAACGCTGAAGGAGTTGGAATGTCAAGCTGCAAGCCGGGTCCGAAGGCATGGGGCGAATGATAACCGCATCACGAGTAATCTTGTATTGGCCGTCTACCATCACGACACCAGCCGCGAACTTGACCCTCAGCTTCACACCCACGCGGTTGCCGCTAATCTGACCTATGACGGCGCTGAGGGCTGTTGGAAAGCTCTTCAAGCCTCTGGTATCTACGAGCAACGGGCTTACCTTACCGAGGTGTACCGGAACGCCTTGGCCCGCGAGGTGCGCTCTCTGGGTTACGGGATTGACGACCGGCGTAGCTCCAAAGGCAAGAACCTGGGCTTTGAGATCAAGGGTGTGTCGGATGAATTGCTCGAAAAGTACAGCCAGCGCAGCGAGCAGCGCGACCAGGCGATTGCCGAGTTTGTCGAGAGTAAGGGTCGTCAGCCCAGCGACAACGAAATCGCCGTGCTGGTTCGTGAGTCGCGGGCCGATAAGCTGGTTGAGATTTCAACTGCAGAAGTGTATTCGCGCCAAGCCGCTCGCTTGACCCCAGAAGAGAGCCTAGCCCTTGAACGAATCCGCGGAACAGTCCTGGAGAGATCCCACACGGTGCGACCAGAACTGGCGAGCGCAGTTCCTTCGCTCGACTACGCCAAGCAGCACGTTTTTGAGCGTGTCTCCGTGGCGCTTGATCACGAACTGTTGACGGATGCACTTCGTCATGGCCGTGGCCGGATTGACTTGTCGGAACTGAAAGGAGAGTTTTCACTAGAGGAAAGCGCTGGCAAAATCCTGCGGGCTGGGAAGGAAGTCGCCACCCGCGAGAGTCTTGACCGTGAGCGGGACATGATCGAGCGGATCAATCGCGGGGTCGGTCAGTTTCAACGATTGGGCGGAGAGAATGAATTCGCTGCTTCCGAGTTCCTCCGTCCCGAGCAGAAAGAAGCAATCGAATTTGTTCTCAATTCGCGTGACCTGGCGGTGAACATTCGCGGGGCGGCAGGCACCGGGAAAACCGTTACGCTGCAAGAGCTGCAGCGCGGCCTCGAAGAGAGTGGTCGCCGTGTGTTGGCGGTGGCTCCCACGATGAGCGCGGTTGAAGAACTGCAGAAAGTCGGCTTCGCGGATGCCATCACGGTGGAACGGCTGTTACAGGGCCAGAGTGCTCAAACAGACTTGTTCGGGAAAACGCTGATCGTGGATGAAGCAGGCATGGTTTCCGGTCGTCAAATGTCCGAGCTACTAAAGCTGGCCGACGAGCAATCAACGCGAATCATCTTCAGTGGTGACACCAAGCAGATTCGAAGTGTCGAGGCCAGCGATGCTCTTCGGGTGCTGGAAAGAGAATCTCACTTAAAGAGTGTTTCGCTTAGCGAAGTGCGACGGCAGACCGCCCAAGGCTATCGCGACGCGATTCAGGAATTGCGACGTGATCCTGAGCGCGGCTTCGAAAAGTTGGAACAAATTGGTGCAGTGCGTGAGGTCCCCTGGTCCGACCGGGCACAGGCAGTTCAGCAAGCTTACTTCAGAGTCAGGCGCAGGCCAATGCGAAGGGCCAACCACGCAGTGTGCTGGTTGTCGCCGCCACACACGAAGAGATTGGCCATATCACCGAAGCTATTCGCGCTGAGCGCACGCGCACGGGTGAACTGGGACAGAGTAGCCACGAGCAGCACCACGTGCCACTGAACTGGACGAGAGCCGGAGAAAAGTGACCTGCGGAACTATGCTGAAGGTCAGGTGCTGGAATTTCATCGGGCGGTCAAGGGCGTTGCTAGACATGAATCGCTGGAAGTCATCGGAGTGGAAAACGGCAAGGTCGTTGCCCGCAACGCGCGGGCGAAGACGCACGAGCTCACAGCGAAGCAAGCGAAATGCTTTGAGGTCTATGAGCGCCGTGCCATTGAAATTGCTCCCAATGACAAGTTACTGCTGATGGCAAATCGGCGCGATCCTGATTTTCGCGCTACCAATGGCGAGCTGGTGACAGTTTCCCGAATTGACGAGCAGGGGCGCATTCATCTACAAGATAGCCGCACTCTACCGGAGAATTACAAGCAATTCACACACGGTTACGCTATCACCGCCCATCGTAGCCAGGGGAAGTCTGTGGATGCGGTTGTCATCTCCGCTGATGGGATGCGAAAGGGGTTGCTCTACGTAGCTGCGTCGCGGGGCCGGGAGAGCATCACGGTTGTGACCAGCGATTCAAGACTTGCTGCGGAAGTCGGTAGCAAGCTCAGTCGCCCGGCAATCTGCTTCCGAATTGTCGCGCAAAGCGCAAGGACCTTCAATGGAAAGGCTGAAACCGTCTTTACGCGAGCATGAACGCCGCGAACTGCCGGTTGCCCTTGAGCGGGGGTGCGATAACGTACTCGAAGGAAAGGCGGAACTTAGAAAAGCTCCCGCCCCCGAGACTGCGCAGACTATCGACCGGGAGAAACCCAGTTGCGAGCAGAAGCAGGAACAATTCATAGACCCGGGACACTACTTCGGCATCAGCCGGTTAAGCCGGTAGCTTGATCACGAAAACGTAGCGCACGATATGCATACCTTGGCAATCGTCGCCAAACATTACAGTGGCGGGTCGCACAAGTGGCGGTAAACCGTTAAGGGATCAGTCCCCACGAACCCAGCCGAGCCGGGAAGGAGTTCCGCCCTGGGTCGCGTCGGTCGCATCGGGATCAGTGGCTCGACACTGTGTTCCTGCTGATGTCATGGCTCTTCCGTGGGTTCTGCTGTGGGTTCTGCTGTTCCAGTTCCACTCTAGGTACTGGCGCACGGTTTGGTTTACCTGCGCCTCGTCCCGAGCAGGTGGGCCGTCATCGACAAGGCGGCCCGAAACTCGATTTCGGAAAGCCGACCATAGAAAATGTCCAAGCTGAGATTCTCCTGGAAATCAACGCGTCTGGCAATGCCCTCACAACTCTTATTCTGATTTCAGAACAAGCCAACTTTTCTAGATTTTTCCACAGCCTCTTCGATTAGATTGCTCTTCTCTTTTTGCAACTTTGGTCTCTCGTGCGCGAGGAACAGCCCAGGCTCTACCCCGTGACGCTCGTAGAAGAACAGCAATCCGTTTTGAACAGAGCCGGAAACATGCGCCAATAGCGTCAGGAGCGACAATGAAAACCTCCGCTAGAATTTTCTTCCTCTTGCTAATCGTGTCATTCGTCACCAATGTTGCCCGCGCGGACTGCCCCCAGGGAGGAAATGCAACGTGCATAACGTCGTTCACGATTTCGCCGGCTGCAATTCCGGGCGACAACACGACCACAGCTCTCGGCCAGCCACGGCTCATATCTGCTACCGGGATACAATAGTTGGGAATTGGAGATAAGGCAATCGGGTAGTCTCGGCTGGGTTTGCCATCCGCCCGCAGTGCATCTTAGTCCGAACAGCGGCGGCGTGGGCTTTGCCGGGGGTTGTGCCGTCACAGGCGCGAGCGTGTCTTTTGAAATGTTTGGGCTGAACGGGGATTCGTCCCCCGTGCAGGTCGCCATAACAGGCGCAGCCGCTTACAACAACGATCCTGGAATAGACACGTCACTGACCCTGAACCCGAGACCCCCAGCTCTACCTCCCGACCAGGACCCTGACGGCCCGTGCCCCACATGCGGATATGGCGGCGCTCCTATTAACTTCGGTAATGGCGACACCTGGATCAGTCAACAGGACTACTCGATTCCGGGTCTTGGTGGCGCCTGGTTCTCGGTCGGACCTGGAACAGCCTCTGGTCGTTAAGCCAGCCGCCCGAGGAATACGGCATCTTTGGCGACAGTTGGCGCAGCAATTTTGAGGAACGCATACAGGTTTTGACGGGAGGAGTGGCCAAATATTGGAAGGGTAACGGAAGCAAGATTTCTACGCAAACGACAGCGGCTCCCGGGTATGTGTGCCGCACCAGCCGACGACCGTACGACACTGGATTACGACTCTATCACCATGCTCTGGACCGCTACGCAAAAGGACGGAGTCAGAAGAATCTTTAACAATGCGGGCTATCTAACCTCAATTGTGACCGCAACGGCAACACCACCACCATCGTTGTGGACGCGGCGAACCGGAACCGTCTTTCCAGCGTCACCGATGCCGCTGGCCGTACCTTGACCTTCAATTATGCCAATGCCAATCCGCATCTTTGCACCA
>CAVULZ010000008.1:0-388423 GCA_963742495.1 Terriglobia bacterium | reverse complement strand
GCTTGGTCTCAAGGTTGGAGGGTTTGTGGCAGTCGATGCAGGCGACAGCGCGATGCGCCCCCGCCAGCGGAAAGTCTGTCTGAGCGTGATCGAAGCGCGACAACTCCGTCCAGGTCGTATTGGTGTGACAAGCCTCGCATCCCACGGGTCGGCCATTCGCCAGGCGCTGCATGCGCTTGCCAAACTGCCCGTGGTGCGGATCGTGACATCCCACGCAGGACATGTCCTCGAAGTGGTACGGCACCTCCGGCGTGATTTGGGCGGAAGCCTGAGTTTGCGTTTTGTGACACTCCTCGCAGGTCACGGCCAGATGCGCTCCGGTCAACGCGAACCGGGACTGCTTGTGCCGCGCCAGCCCGAACGTGGAAGGCTTGTAGCCGTCGAGCGTGTGGCACTGCTCGCACCGGTTCAGATAAGGTGCAGCCGCGAATTGCGCCTGGTGTTCGTCTTTGTGGCAGTCGAGGCAACGATTGAATTTGATCTTGTAGAGGGTTTCTTTGCCGCGCGGGATATGGCATTGCGCGCATTGCAGGGTGGCGTGTTTGCCTTGCAGTGGATACGCGGTAGCCGCATGCTCCTGCAGCCCGAACTTCGCCGGCTTGGAACCTCTTCCACGCTATGGCAAGAAGCGCACTCCTGGCCGCCCACGCGGTCCGCGAATTGTCCCCGATGCTCGTCGTGGTGGCAATCCGTACACTTCTGGAACGCGAGTGGTTGCTTGAAATCGCCCTTGCGATGGCAGGAGACGCAATCCACCTGCTGGTGTTTCCCCAACAGCGGATACCTGGTCCTGGAATGATCAAAGCTTTTGTTGAGCGCCGAGGTTGAGACCCATTTCCATCCTCCGGTGTTGTGGCAGGACTGACAATTCTGCGGCGCGAAACTTCCCGCATGCGGATCGGAATGGCAATCCGAACACTTGCTGAAGGGCAACCCCGCGTAACGCGGCTTGGCGTCGGGACCCGGGGCGTGGCATTGCTGGCACCGCACCTGAGCATGCAGTCCGGTGAGCGGAAAACGCGTCCTGGAGTGATCGAGCTGTCCGGCAGTGTTTTTCCAGTCGGTGCTGTTGTGACACTGCGCGCATTCTGTGCCCAGCCGTCCGTTGTGCGCGTCCTGGTGGCAGCTTGTACACCCTGGGCTCAGTCCAAGAAAGGTCCGGCTCAGATCCTGAACTCTGATCGATGATCGCCGGGTGCCCGCTATGTGCTCTGGAGTGTGACAGAGATTGCAGCCCAGCCCCGCGTGCTTGCCTTGCAGTACATAGCCGGTCTGTTTGTGATCGAAATTCTTCGTGTCCCACTTGACCAGCTGGAAGTCCAGACCATTGTGCTCGGAATGGCACCGCGCGCAATCCCGGCTCGATCCCGCCTTCATCCCATACGTAGCGTGCAGCCCCTTCCTGGAACTCAGCCGCTCCGCGATCTCGGTGTGGCAATCCAGACACCTGAGAATTGCCTCCCCACCAAATTTGTGACAGCTGGCGCATTGCGTGGCGCCTTCCAGAGACTGGTGCGCCCGCGAGAGAGGCCCCGGTGAAATCTGTCCGGACGAATATCCGACGAGAAAGAGCGCGACACACGCAAGCAGAGTAGGGCGCATGGAGATTGATTTCAATTCCCTGGTTGCAATTAGCGGTCCTTTCTCTGGCTTCGACCCTACTTTGCAACCCAGCAACCCGACCCCCCAGGGCCGGTGAAAGGCATTTAAGAGAGAATACTTACTTGCGGGACATTATCGAAGAGAACTGAAGTGCATGATCTTGCTAAGCCCCAGCCCTCAAGCCGCGCATACTTCTTGGTCTGATGCCGATCTCAGCTCTTCCTTCGCAGCCAGACAAATTCCTGGTCCGGCGAGCTTGACAATATAGTCTTAGCTGCTTAAGACTATGGATCGGTCCCTGACCGGAGCGCTGGATTGGTGTGCCATGGTGTGCCCTTCCTTTCACCGGAATGAAAGGTGAATGGCGAGGGATCGTCCGACGGAACTGCTGCAGGCAGCTTCTCGGGCAAGACTGTTTCCGAGAGTGTTCGGATCCTGCCCCGAGCAGAGTTTATTAGAAAACAGCATGAAAAGCGCAACCGCGATTCAGTATTCGATCGTTGTCCCGTTCTACAACGAGCAGGAAAACATTGCGCCTTTGTATATCAAGCTGACGGAAACGATGGATGCACTCGGCGAGCCTTATGAACTTGTGTTCGTCGACGACGGCAGCCGTGATAATACGTTCAAGGTTCTCGATGATATTTACCAGCATGACCCCTGCGTAAACCTGGTGCGGCTGCGCCGAAATTTTGGCCAGACCGCGGGACTCGCGGCGGGATTCGATTTCGCTCGAGGCGAAATCATCATCTCCATGGACGGAGATCTGCAGCACGACCCCGCGGAGATTCCGCGTTTTCTCGAAAAGATTGAGGAGGGCTACGATCTGGTGAGCGGCTGGCGCCACGCGCGTCGCGATCACTGGCTCATGCGCCAGATTCCCAGTCGTGTCGCCAACTGGATGATGGCCAAACTGTCGGGCATCGCGCTGCACGATTTCGGAACCACGTTCAAAGCCTACCGCCGCGAGATTATTGAGGAAATTCAGCTCTACGGCGAACTCCACCGCTTCATCCCTGCCCTTGCGAGTTCCGTCGGCGCAAGGATCGCCGAAATACCCATCGCAAATCTGGATCGCAAGAGCGGAAAATCCAACTATGGCATCGGGCGCACCTTCCGGGTATTTCTCGATCTCATCATGGTGAAGTTTTTGCTCGACTATTCCACGCGCCCGCTGCAGTTTTTTGGATTGATCGGTATGACGGGCGCGGGACTTGGAGTTATCGTCGCGGCGTTTCTCGGCTACGAAAAATTCGGCCACCACGTCCCGATCATGACGGAACACGGACCGCTGATGTTGTTGGCCGTGGCTCTTTTCGTGAGCGGCATTCAATTTATCTCCATGGGATTGCTGGGCGAAATCGTTGCGCGCACCTATTACGAATCGCAAAACAAGCCGATCTACGCGCTGCGCGAAGTGAAAAGCCACCGCAAGGAACTGGGCGCGTTCGCCGTGCCGCCCGGCTCGCCGAACAATCCAGATCGCTGAGGACCGGCTGCCGGCATGAATTGGTGTCGGTGTCACGGCTGGCCACGCCTGCTGGTATGGCGATGGCACGATGGGCTTACCTTCGGCGGTAAGGCGACATTCGAGGTTCGTCGCGACGATTGACCTCTTACTACAGTAAGACTAAACTTCGAAGGTCAAGCTGTCGGGCGGCAGGATGCGAAGAATCGGCCTAAAGGATTGCCCGTATTGTGGATCTTCCCGGATCTATGCTTCGTCGAGCACTTTCTGGCAAAAGATTCCTGTCCTGTTTTTGCTCCGCCTGGTACGCTGTCAGGCGTGTATGCGCCGCCACTTCCGGCCATTTTTTCTACCAACCACTAAACGTCCGCTCACGCACGGGCTTCCTGCGACGCCGTCTGAAAATGTCTCCTCCGGGAAATCTCTGAAACCTCGAGCTTGAGGCCGGTGGCGCCCGTTGCGTAAAAGGTGCCGTTCTTCCTTCTCGATCGCGTTCAAGGACGAAACGGTCTGCCGAGCCGGGAAACGGCGTCTTGAAATCGCTTTTTGATCTGATTCCGCATATTTGATTGACAATATTCTCTTATCCAATTAAGACTTATGGCAGATAATGCTCGCGGGAATGGCGAACTCCAGAATCTCGTCGCTCGTTGGCTCCGCGAGGCGGTTGCAGGCGCGTGTGACCGTGAGGGTTACCTGCCACTCGAGAGGTCAGGTGCTCGCCTGAACTTATCGAATTGATCGAGCCATAGGCTTGTTGTTGGGGAATCATCAACCTTGGATCCCAGAGCTATGTGGAGAGCGTATTGCTCGGTTCACAATCGCTCTCATGCGCAAATGGGGTGCGCCGCACATGTGTGGCATTCTCGGGTATTCACATATCGCAGAGGACGTCCCGACCGGGGTGCTGACGGCAGCTCTGGAAGCCCTTGCGCACAGGGGACCCGACCATCAGGGAACTTTCTGCTCAGAACACATCTCGCTGGGCGCGGCTCGCCTGCGCATCGTCGATCTCGAGGGTGGAGATCAGCCACTTTTCAGCCCTGATCGCGATATTGTTGTTGTCTTCAATGGCGAGATTTTCAATTGCTCGGAATTGCGCACCCAGTTGCAAGCGGAAGGGTTTGTCTTTGAGACGCGGTGCGATACCGAGGTAGTGCTCCACGCTTTTCGGTGCTGGGGCAACTCGTGCTTCTCGCGGCTGCGCGGGATGTTTGCCATTGCCCTCTGGGTGCAGTCCGAACATCGCCTGGTTCTTGCTCGCGACCGGATGGGCATTAAGCCCCTGTACTACTGTCTGCAGGATGGTGAAATTTATTTCGGCTCTGAGCTGAAGTGCATCCTGCTGCACCCGGCGGTGCGCCGCAACATTTGCCTGTCGGGATTGAACTGCTTTCTCAGCCTGAACTATGTTCCTGGCCCCCTCACTCTAGTGGAGGGCATCATCAAGCTCATGCCGGGACACTTTCTGGAGTGGCGGGACGGCAAGTGGAGTAGCGGCTCGTATTCGCCCCCGCCTGCTGCCGCGAGCGCGCCGAGCTCAGTTGCGGAGGCCTGCGATGAACTAGACGACCTGTTGACGCAATCGCTCAAAGAACAGCTTGTTTCCGACATGCCCGTGGGTATTTGGCTTAGCGGAGGCTTGGACTCTTCGACCATCCTGCACTACGCCGCGAATACACACCAGGGTCCGCTGCAGACGTACTCCGTAACCTTCCGGGGACGCTCGTTTGACGAGAGTAGGTACATCAAAGAGGTCAGCCGCCACTTCGCTACACGGCACTCGGACTTCGACCTGAGTGCGAGTGCCGACCTCATAGAGGCGATAGAGCAGATTGCCTACTATTCCGACGAGCCTGGCGCGGATGCAGGCGCCTTGCCACTTTGGTTCCTGGCTCAGATGACGAGCCGAGAAGTCACCGTGGTGCTGACAGGCGAGGGCGCGGACGAACTATTCGCGGGCTACCTTACTTATGAAGCTGATCGATACAACGCCCTGGCCCGCAGGATTCCTGCTCGGCTGCGGCAGGCAGCCTTGGCGTTCGCAATGCATCTCCCGGTATCCGACGAAAAGATCGGCTTCGAATACAGGCTCAAGCGATTTCTGCAAGGTACGTTGCTAACGCCCGAAATGGCGCACGTTTTCTGGAACGGAACATTTTCGGAAGCTGAGAAGCAACGGCTATTCTTGTTTGCCGATGCCGGCCCGCTAGCCAAGGTGCTCGCTGAAATGGACCAAGGCGGTGGTCTGCAGCGCTACCTGGACTTCGATCAGCGTTACTATTTGCCCGACGACATTCTCTACAAGGTAGACCGCATCAGCATGGCGCACTCGCTGGAGGTGCGTCCTCCTTTTTTGGATCCGCGAATCGTTGATTTCGCCGCCGGCTTGCCGGAGCGCCTGAAGCTGCGGGGATCGAATTCCAAATACGTACTTCGCCGTCTGATGAAGGACAAACTACCGCGCACCGTACTGCAGCGAGCGAAAATCGGATTCGATGTCCCTATTCACGAGTGGCTGCGTGGGGTGCTTCGTCCCTTGCTGCTGGATACATTGTCACAGGAAGCCGTTTTGGCGAGCGGGTTGTTTCATTGGCCTGCGGTGAAGCGACTGGTAAATGCACACTTGGAGCGGAAAGCAAATTACGGTTATCACCTATGGGGTCTGATGGTCTTATTGATCTGGATGAAGCGATGGAAAATCGAATTGGTGTCCGAGGAACCGGGACCGACGATCCCCATCGTCGAAGTCCTCGACAGGGCTGGATTGTAGTTGTCGTCGCTTCCCTGGTTTTTCTCATCAACATCGCCAGCCCGCCTCGTCTCATGGATGATGTTGACGCAGTCCAGGCCCAGATCGCGCGCAATATGCTGGCCTCCCATGACTGGGTCACCGCACGGCTTGACGGCGTGGCGTATTTGGAAAAGGCGCCGCTCATCTACTGGATGATGGCGGTGTCGTACAAAATCTTCGGCGTCCATGATTGGGCTGCTCGTTTACCGCTCGCGCTCTCAGCAGTCTTTTTGTGTTGGATAACCTACCGATTCGGACGCTGGGCGTTTAGCGAGGAGGCTGGCCTCTACGCCGGCGTCGCCCTCGCCACTTCGGCCGGTTTGTTCCTGTTCACCCGGATTCTGATCCCGGATGCCACTCTCACCGCGGCTATCACGGGCGCCATCTGGGCATGGCTGTCGCTGCTTGAACCGGAAGAGCGCCTTCCGCTCCGATGGGCCGTCATGCTGGGAGCATGCCTGGGAACCGGTTTATTGCTCAAGGGCCTGATCGGCGTGGTTTTTCCGGTGCTGACGGGAGTTGCCTACATGGCCCTCACGCGACAGGTTTTTTCCATCAGGTCGTGGCGTCGATTGACTCTCGGTACGACAATTGCCGTCGCTTTAGCGATCGCGGTGCCGTGGCATGTGCTGGCAATCCTGCGCAACCCGCCTTATTTCGCGTTCTCGATGCATAGTGCGAGCGGCGAATACCGCGGGTTCTTCTGGTTCTACTTCTTCAACGAACATCTGTTGCGTTTTCTTAACTTGCGGTATCCGCGTGATTACAACACAGTGCCAAGGCTGTGGTTCTGGCTGCTGAACCTGGTCTGGATCTTCCCGTGGTCGGTCTATCTGCCCGGCATTCCAAAGCTTTCATTCCGTCCAGCTTCGCGGGTAGAAAGAACCCGGTTGATGGCGGTTTGCTGGGTCGGCGTGGTGATGTTGTTCTTCACCTTCTCCACCACCCAGGAGTATTACTCGATGCCTATTTATCCTGCATTGGCGCTCCTGATCGGATCGGCGATCAGTGCCGGAGGACGAAGGGTACGCGCGGCCACGGGTGTTCTGCTGGGGATTTCTACACTGTTGTGTGCCGTGCTCACAGTCTTGATTGCATTGGTGAGGCGGCTGCCTGCTCCGGGGAACATTTCTACGGCCCTGACCCAGCATCCTGAACTGTACACCCTGTCAATGGGACACATTCGAGACCTGACGCTTAACGCATTCGCCTACCTGAGGCTGCCGCTTGCGATCGCCGCTTTCGCGTTCGGGTTGAGTGCCGTTGGGATCGCCAGATCGAAAGGCGACGTCAAGAGACTCGTCCTGGTGATCGCTGCCGGCATGATCCTCTTCGTTCAGGCCGCCCGCATTGCGCTGATTCGATTCGACTCCTATCTGGGGTCTTATCCCCTGGCTCAAAGCCTGAAGCAGAGTCCACCCGGACAACTGATCGAAGCCAATTCTTACTACGCCTTTTCCTCCGTTTTTTTCTACACCGGGCGCTCTGCTCTGCTGCTCAACGGCCGCAACAACAACCTGGAATATGGTTCATATGCCCCCGGAGCTCCCAGTGTATTCATTGACGACCACGAGTTCGTTTCACTGTGGGCAGCGTCAGGTCGCTGTTATCTTCTCGCTTATGGCAGCGAAATGCCGCGTCTGGAGGGGCTGGTGGGGCGGTCGAACCTGCGCGTGGTAGCCGAGAATGCTGGGAACTATTTGCTGACCAACAATGCGCTACCCTGACGCAACCGCCGCGCGTGCTATTCGCTGGGAAGAGAGTGTCCGCTTCGCTTTCTGGGCGCTGGCCGGCGATAAGCTGAAGGCCTCGCTTACCATGCTGGGAGTTGTAATCGGCAGCGCTGCGCTGGTGCTCGTCGTCACCATCGCATCAACCGGCAAACACTACATAATCTCGCAGATCGAGGGAATCGGCGCCAATCTTGCGTATGCCACGCTTGATCGCAACGGCGCCTCTTCCGTTCTGGAAGATGAATTGACACCGGATGACCTGATGGCGGTGCGCCTGACCCTCCCAGGCGTTAGCGCGGTTGCCGGCACTTACGACATCCCGGTTGACCTTCAACTTCGTGGCAAAGCGGTCCACCCTCGTTTGGTTGGCGTCACCCAGGATTTTGAGAAGATTCGCAACCTGAACATTACCTCGGGCAGATACTTCGACGTGGAGGACTTTCTCGCTCACTTCAAGGTTTGTCTGATCACCGACCACCTGGCCCGGACCGCCTTTGGTCTCGATTCCGCCGTGGGCAACAACATTCACCTCGACCAGTTTGGTTGCACCATCATCGGCACCTTCAAAGAGGGAGTCCCCACCTTCGGACAGTCCGAGATACAGGAAGACACCTTGCTCATCCCGTTCCCGCTGGTCAAGTCCATCACGGGCGAAAACTTTTTTCAGGTGCTCTATGCGCAGGCCGCATCCTCCGCCGAGGTGTCCGACCTGACGCAGCAGATGAGCCGCTTGTTGCAGAGCCGTCACCGCAAGGAGGCACGTTACACCGTCGAGAACCTGTCTTCCCTTCTGCAGACGGCAAATAATATTTCAATCGCTATGAGCGCCGTACTTATCGCGATTGCCGCTCTGACTCTGGTCACTGCCGGAACCGGGATCATGAACATCATGCTGGTCAATGTTGCCCAGCGTACCCATGAAATCGGAGTCAGGAAGGCGCTGGGCGCCCGGCCGGATGAGATCCGGGTCCAGTTCTTATTGGAAGCGTTCTTTATCAGTTTTGCCGGGGCCCTGGTAGGGGTCGGGATGGCACTGGGGCTCGTCTGGTCGGTCACACGCTTGACTGAGGGTACCGTTCCGCTCGGCATTTCCTGGACGGCAGTGGCGGTAGCGCTGGTGGTTTCCAGTGGAGTCGGACTGCTGTTCGGATACCGTCCCGCCAGCGAGGCGGCGAACTTGAACCCCATCGACGCCCTGCGGTTCGAGTGATGTCAATCGCCCTTCCATTCTTCGATGAGGGCGCAGCGGCACGAATCGGAACATCGCCCATACGGCTTGATTGTTGCCGGTCGTGAATTAAGCTGTTAAGCTCCGAAGGAAACATGGGCATCTCCTTTGAAGAGTGGACTCGTACCAACGAGTCTGCCTTCACAATAAAAGAAGGCCACGTTTTGCCGAAACCGAAAGCGATACCGACTGCGGCGGAGTTCCGCTTGCTCGAAATTCTTTGGCGCCTGGGAGAAGGCACCATTGAGGATTTCTTGCGAGCTTCGGAAGCTGATGATCCGTTGAACTACAAGACCGTTCAAACTGTCTTGCGGATTATGGAAAACAAGCGATTTGTCACTCACTCCGTGCGCGGCCGCGCCTTCGTGTATCGATCTCGAGTGAAGCGTAGCGAGGTGAACCGCAGCTCTTTGCGTTCCTTGCTGGACAGGTATTTTCGGGGCTCCCGTTCTGAGCTTCTGGTGAATCTGCTGGAGAACGAGCGTATCGACGCCACCGAGTTACAGGAACTTGAACGGCTCATTCGCAGTTATCGCAAGGCAAGCGGTTCCGGGCGGCAAAATCATCGTTGAAGGTCGGCACATTATGTGGTTCAACGGCTCCCTGGCGGATTTGAGCATCTGGATCACATATTGTGTGCAGGTCGTCTTGGCTTATCTGGCGACGTTGTGCATATGCAGTTTCATCCAGAACCCTCGCGCTCGCGTACGAATGTGGGGCGGCTTCTTGCTTCTGACGAACGCGGCCTGGCTGCTCTTATGGGTGCCCTCCAGGGTGGCCGACCCGGTTCATTTCGTTCTCAGTTCAACCTCGTTACCGCCTGCATCGAACCTTCATCTGGCCTTGCCGGTGAAAACCGTCTGGGCTTCCTACATTTCGAAACTTGCGCCAACTGCTGGGCGAGTCTACGTCGTTCTCTTGCTCGCATTGCTGTTGCACTTGCTGCTCAAGTCCATGCAGCTTCGATCGGTTCTGCGGCGCGCTCAACCGCCCTCACCCCAACTCGAGCTGCTTTTTCGCAGGCTTTGCCTCCTGTTGGAGATTCGCCACAGTGAACTCGGTCTGGTATCGGAGCTGCCTTCTCCCGCCACCTGTTACTGGTTGCGGAGTCACGTCCTGCTGCCCACGGAACTGATTCCCCATCTCGACAGCGATCAACTGGCGGACGTTCTGCGCCACGAATTGACCCATGTTAGGCAGCGTGATTATCTGTGGGACCGGCTGGCGGCGCTGGGCTGTCGGCTGGTTTTCTTTCATCCTCTGGTCTGGCTGGCCTACCGCCGTTTGCGCTGGGAACGAGAGTTATCCTGCGACTACGCCGTCGTGGCGCAACGCGCGGAGGCGCGCTTGCCGTATGCCGAATGCCTCACCCGGCTCGCACGCTGGTTTGGGGAGGAACGCAGCCGCTCCGAGGGCATTGGTTTTTCCTCCTCCGAGTCATTGCTGGCAATCAGGGTTCGCGCACTGTTAAGAGAGCCGTCATCGTATTCCAGCTTTGAAAGGACGGCCCGGGCAGCGCTGGTGGCGATCACGGCGACCGCCGCGTTATTCTCGGTCCCTGGTTTGGGTCTTATTCTATATTCGCCGGTCCCGCTTGCTGCCTTGTTGCATCCCTCTCGCGACGCACACATCGATTATTCAGACAAGAAGACACGGGGATGGAAAGGGCAGCACACTTCGTTGGACAAAGCATTGACTACGCCAGCAGCCCTGATGCTGCCCCAATCCGAAACTGTTCGGCCCGTCGATTTGTTCCTGGAATCCAAACTGACATCTTTGCCAGTTCTGAAAGATGCGTCAGATGCGGCCGAGAGTCCCGCCGAGTCGGGCTCCCTGCACTCCGAGGCTGATCATGATTCTCGGCTACGTACCGCAGGTCGTGTCTGGGACGAGGCCCCCATGCCGCTGGCGCGCCCCCCAAAGTGGCGGACCCTTGTCGTCGGTGCGATCACCAACGGGGTCGCGGTCGCGACCGGCGGCATTGATGTAGACGATGTAGACACCCCACGCAAGCGCAGCCGCTAACTGAAAGCTGCAATCCGCCTTCTCACGCGAGCTTAACCACCCCAATTGGTGCCTATTCAGCGTCTTAGAGCAGGTCAGTGCAGAAAACTTACAGTTGGCGTCCCCGACGGTACAACTTCAAACCGCTGGAAGATGATCAGAGAGCTGTTTCTACACGGGCATTGGGGGCGGGACGAGTAAGGGGCCGATCGGCGCCCAACCGGCAGGAGAAAAACCTTGTCCGGCGAAAAGAGAAAAGGGTAGGTCTGTACTCCGAGTCCGTGGAGAATCAGCTGCAGAGTGCTCTGGTGCTGGTATAGGACTGTTGACTGATACCCCTGCTTGGCCATTCGGGCTCGCCAGCTACGTGACCACCGCCATCCGTCGAATCATTGGCGGCCGCCTCATCGAAGACAATGATCAACAAACCATCCTTCTGGAACGTACGCTGGAGATCAGCGGCGCGAGGTTCTGCTGCAGCCAGGCGTCGGCCAACTGGAGCGGCCCATCGGGGCGTCGTTCAGAAGATTCGGCACCAGATGTTGTGTCGATCACTGGTGAAAGATGAGTTGGAACCAGGAAACCCCGGAGCCCTGCGCCAGAAGCGTTGGACTCCTCGGAATTCTGGCCTCTTGAATATCGAATCGATATCCTAATCACTGCGGTCTGCTATTTCCTGCAGTTGGCATACGCCAAGTACTTACGCTTACGGCGGAAGAGATCAAAGCAGGAAAACCAAGAGAAATGGCTTTGCAGTTGTCGGCCCTTACAATTTCGCTCTGGAAAAGGCACTCAGAAGGCATGTGTCATATCGCACAGCGAGCGATGGAGTTGTTGGCGAGACCTGAGTTCTCCGGAACTGCCGGCTCACACCGATCCGATTGAGCCGACCGTCCCTGTCCTCTGAGCATTCGAGGGATGCCTGGGCTTCCCGATTTCCCCCATCCACCCGCCGCACCTTTTGTCGAACAGAAAAACCCTCAAAGGGGCTTAACGGGGGCCGTTGCGCGGCATGTTTGGGTAAGTCGCGGTATCTCTGGGTATAATTGGCGGGTTAAACCCTGTAAATTGCAAGCGCCACAAAAAGAACGGCGGGGCGCGCGGCTCATAATCCATTGGTCCCAGGTTCAAATCCTGGAGGGCCCACCAACCTGATGGTTTTCTTCGCCGGCGCACGCGGCCGGCGGTTAAGGAGGTCGTCCATGAAACAAGAGTGGAAACATGTGGTCTGTCTCGGGCTGCTGAATCTTATTTTGGCGCCATCTTCATTTTTGCAGGCCCAAAATAAACCCCAAAGCAAAGTGGAGAAAGAGCCTGCGCCCATGAAGCTGAAAGTGGGCGACACTGCTCCGGATTTCACCTTGTTTGCCTTCGATGGCAAGGAGCTGAAGAAAGTATCGTTGCAGGATTACAGAGGGAAGAAAAACGTCGCCCTGGCATTTTTCGTCTTCGCTTTCACCGGTGGTTGAACCCGCGAAATGAAAGCTCTCCAGCAGAATATTTCCAAGCTGGAGGGCGCCGACACCCAGGTCCTGGGTGTGAGCATGGACAGCCCCTTCTCAAATTTTGCCTTCGCTCAACAAAACGGAATCAGCTTTCCCATCCTCGGCGACTGGGGAGGCCCGGTGACCAGCCGGTATGGATTGACGCAGAAGTTTGACATCCAGGGCATTCCGATGGAAACCGCGAGGCGCGCCACTTTCCTCATCGACAAATCCGGGAAGATCATCAACGAACAAGTCGACAACGAGGCTGTGGATCCGACGAAAACCGTGGAGGCCTGCGAGCGGCAGAAGCTGAAACACTGAGGAACGTTCGGGGGCCAGGGAAACACGGTTGGCGGAACTAAACCCACGCGCGCGGGCAGGTGTCCGTTCCGGCGCGGATAAGGCTCCCCATTTCCTGCGGTTCGGATGTACACTCTGCGGTCTATGGATAAACTATCGCGACGCACCATGCTGAAAGGCGCCCTCACGGGAGCGGCGGTGGCTTCTGTCTCTTCCAAGGCGTGGCCGGAGCAGACCGCTCCGGTGCAGCGTAAGGGACGGATCAAACAGTCGGTCTCCCGCTGGTGCTACAAGGACACTCCGCTCGACCAGCTCTGCGCCTATTCCGCCCAGATCGGCCTGAAGGCGGTCGACCTGCTCAATCCGGATGAATTCGATGTGCCGCGGCGCTACGGGCTGGTGTGCAGCATGGGCTATGCCGGCGGCGGCGAGATTGCCAGCGCCCTGAACCGGGTGGAAAACCACGCCAGGATCGAGGAAGGGTTTCGCAAAAATATTCCGCTCGCGGCCAAGGCCGGAGTGCCGAACGTCATCACCTTCTCGGGCAACCGCGCCGGCATGTCGGACGAAGAAGGCGCTAAGAACACTATCATCGGGCTCAACCGGGTGAAGAAGATTGCCGAGGACAACGGCGTGGTCATCTGCATGGAACTGCTCAACAGCAAGGTGAATCACAAGGACTATATGTGCGACCACACTGCCTGGGGAGTGCAGGTGATGCAGGCGGTAAACTCGCCGCACGTCAAGCTGCTATACGACATCTACCATATGCAGATCATGGAGGGAGACCTGATCTCCACCATCCAGCAGAACATCCAGTGGCTGGGTCACTTCCATACCGGCGGCGTTCCGGGCCGGCACGAACTAGACGATACGCAGGAAGTGCAGTGGGATGGCGTGATGCGCGGCATCGCCGCCACCAATTTCCAGGGCTATGTGGCGCATGAGTTCGTGCCCACGCGCGATCCCCTGACCTCGCTGCGGCAGGCGGTCGATTTGTGCGACGTGTAAGGTCCGGCAGCCGGGCCAAGTATTAGTACCAGCGTAACCTGCTCCATCAGTCAAAAGCGCATCAAAATACCAGCCATGCAGTTCCGCGTGAAAAGCGTCGTGATGCTGACCCTATGCGGATTTGCGCTGAGCGCTTCGTTTGCGCAGCCCCAGAGTCAGGCCGACCAGGGCCCGGTTAGCTGCGTGCGCCGGGAGAAGACCCACCGCCACCCAGTTCCAGTTGTCCTGAGCCCGGACGATGGCTTGTCGGTGATTGCCGCCGCGCTTGATGAGCGGGTCAAGGTTTCCAGGCAGCCTGATTGTTCACACCTGGTGCACGCCATCTATCTCGAGGCCGGCTTTCCCTATCCCTACGCCAGTTCTTCCGATCTTTACGATGGCACTGACGACTTTCGCCGAGTGCCGCGTCCGCAGCCCGGAGACCTGGTGGTTTGGCCTGGGCATGTGGGTATCGTGGTCAACCCGGCGCAGCGCGCCTTCTTCAGCCGGCTGCGCAACGGGCCAGGCGTTGATGCCTACGACGCCCAGTATTGGAAGAAGCGCGGACAGGCCAGATTCTACCGCTACATCAAGAGCGCGCCAGCCCGTGTGACCGCGCGTCTAGTCACCAGCCGGCGGCGCAAATGAACGCCGTTCGAAATCGGAGACCGCAGCCCCTGAGGCCCGATCCTCCCACCTTGTGAGATAATTTTCGTTGGCGGATTGCGAGGAATTTCATGGCTGAGCACATGGTTTTCTGCGTCAAGCTGAAGAAAGAGCTCCCCGGCCTGGATGAGCCTCCGTTCGACACCGAACTGGGCCAGAAGGTGTACGACAACGTCTCCCTGGAAGCATGGAAGGGATGGACGGAATTCTGCAAGATGCTGCTGAACGAATACCGGCTCAACCCCGCCCGCCGGGAGGACCAGGCTGCGATCGTCAAACAGATGGAGCAGTACTTTTTCGGCGAAGGCGCCGCCCCGCCCAAGGAATACGTCCCCCCCGCTTCGAAATAATTCGAATCAATGCAGGCGCGAGCGTCCTCGCTCGCGCGGAATCGTCACTGGCGCTGCCGCACGAGCGGGGGCGCTCGCGCCTACATTGGTTCTACTGCACTATTATTTGTGCAATTTTCATCACCCCGTAACATTCGCTTTTTAGAATTGAGGTGATGAGTTCCGCCGTCTATGACACGCTCATCCTCTCTGATCTGCACCTGGGGTCGGAGATCAGCCGCGCTGAACAGGCCACGCGGATGCTGCGGGAAAACCGTTTTCGCCGGCTGATCCTGCTGGGCGACATTTTTTCCGACCTTAACTTTGGCCGCCTGACCAAGCCCCACTGGAAGTTCCTCGGTTATATCCGCAAGCTCTCCAATCCCAAGCGCGGGATCGAAGTGGTGTGGGTCGAGGGCAACCACGATCGCGGGCTGAGCGACATCATGTCTCACCTGGTGGGAGTCAAAGTTTACGAAGAATACAAGTGGGAATTTGAGGGCCACCGCCACCTGGCCATCCACGGCCACCAGTTCGACCGCTTTGCCGTCAACAATCTGCTGCTCAGCACCGTGGGGACGCTGCTGCACCTGCAACTGCAAAAGCTTGATTTCAAGGGCAAGCGCTTTTCGCGCTTTCTGGATCGTCTGAATGCCCGCTGGTTGCGGCTTTCCGCGAAAGTGGCGTCGGGAGCGATCCTGCATGCGCGGATGCGCCAGGCGGACCGGGTCTTCTGCGGTCACACCCACCAGGCACAATTCTGCGAACGCGACGGCGTGGCCTACTACAACTCCGGCAGTTGGACGGATTTTCCGCCGACCTATCTCACGATTGATTCCGAGGGGGTCCGCATCCACGAATTCCGCGAGCCGAGTGAGGTCGGTCAGGACAGCTCGCATGACTCCAGCCTGGCTGAACTCGCTGACGACTCGGAGTTTCTCGAAGCAGCCGAATACGAGAATGTCGGCTGAGCGGCCTCGTCCGGCTGGTCCCGCGCCAGCTCTCAAAAATGCAGGACAATTCCAGTCGACAAGCGAAAATTGTTCTGCGTATTACTGAAGAAGCGGGTCTGCAACATGTCGCCTTGCAGGCGCAGGCCAATTCCGTGAATCAGCCGGTAGTCGATGCCTCCACCCAACGCTGTGGCGAACGAAGTGTCAGATTCGGAAAACCCGGTGGCACTTTCATGTATGTGCGAAGCTCCGAATAGCGCCTCGGCAAAGGGCGTGAATTTCCCCACCGCCACGGACACTCGCGGACCGAGGACCACCGTGTTCAATTTCGTGTCGGCATTGAAGGTGGGGACGGCAGAGATAGCTTGCGAACCATAAAGGCCGCTGAAATCAGCCACGAACCCGACCCAGGGCAGGACTTTGCCTTCGAGAGATCCATTCCAGCCATTCAGGTTGGTCCGGCCATTGGAGGAAAAGTCGGCGCTGCCATAGGAATATCCGAAGAAGACATTGCCCCGCGTGGGGATCTGAGCCAGGGCGGCTCCCGGCAGCAGAAGAAGAATGAATCCGATGGTGGTGGTGAGTTTAGGCAGAATAATCCTCATGGCGGATTAGATGAGAGGTCTGGGAGCGTGGTTGTGTAGGCACGAGCGTCCCGCTCGTGCGGGACGCTCGCGCCTACATGGAACGTCAGGGTTCGCGCTGGAAGCGGTACGGGCCGCGGCGTTCTCGCGCGAAAGCTTCCGCGACCTTCAGGAAAGCGCGTGCCGCGTGGGACAGGCTGGCCGCCTGGCGATACACCAGCCGCAGTTTCCGGTGCAAACTTAACTCGCGTACCGGGATGTGGACGAGCTCGCCGCGGGCCAGTTCACTCTCCACGCTGATGGCGGGCAGAAGTGCGACCCCATTGCCCATGGCGACGAAGCGCTTGATGGCCTGCAGAGTGGGCAGCTCGATGTCCATGTGGAGGGGCGTCTTGTGGCGCTTGAATGCCTGGATCACCTTTTCGCGATAGGGCGAGGTGACGATGTGAGCGACAAACGACTCCGCGCCTAATTGCCGGATACTGACCTGGGCTTCCCCGGCCAGCGGGTGGGTGGGCGGCACCACAAATATCAATTCGTCCAGGTAAGCGACGATGGAGTGGAGTTGCGGCTCCTGCGGATCATAGGTGAGGACGCCGAGTTCGGAGTTGTGGCGCAGCACGTCCCCGGGAATATGGCTCCCCAGCGAGCGTTGCACTGCAATGCGCACCATGGGATGCAGGCGGCGGAACTCGGCCAGCACGGGCAACAGATAGAGCGCGGTAAATTCGTTGGCGGCGATGCTCAACTTGCCACGGTGCAATTGGCGCAGTTCCCCCAGCGCGCCGGTGGCGTCGTCACGCAGGTTGACCAGGCGTTCGGCATACTCCCGCAGGACGCGTCCGGCATCGGTCAGCAGGCCGTCACGCGACGAACGGTCGAAGAGACGCTCGCCCACATCCTCTTCCAGCTTGTGAATCGACTGGCTGACCGCGGACTGAGTGCGATGGAGCTTTTCCGCTGCCCGGGAAAACTTTCCTTCCCGCGCCACCGCCAGGAACACTTCCAACTGTCCCAGATCCATATCGCTCGCCTTAAGTAATCTACAGTTAGTATTAACATGAGTTATATAAGAAGCAAGCCTAATGCTAATTCAATAATTATAAGATTTCCTGCGATGCCCATCCCGCGTAGCATGGGGCCCGTACCTTGCGGGAGGGCCTCGGCATGGAACGAGCACGCATCAGGATATTCGACACCACCCTGCGCGATGGCGAGCAATCGCCCGGGTGTAGCATGAACGTGCAGGAGAAGCTGCGCCTGGCGCATCAGCTCGATCGCCTGGGCGTGGACGTGATCGAAGCCGGATTTCCTATCGCCTCGGAAGGCGACTTCGCGGCGGTGCAGGCCATTGCGGCGACCGTGTGGCGGCCCATCATCGCCGGCCTGGCCCGCGCCTGTGCGCCGGACATTGAGCGGGCATGGCAGGCGGTTAGAGGAGCTGCGCGGCCTCGCATCCATGTGTTTCTGGCGACCTCCGACATTCATCTGCAGTACAAACTCAAGATTTCACGGCAGCAATGCCTGGAGCAGGCCCGCGATTCAGTCCGCCTGGCGAAATCGCTTTGCGCGGATGTGGAATTTTCGCCCGAGGACGCCACCCGCACCGATCACGAATTTCTGTACCAGGTCCTGGATGCGGTGGTGGAAGCGGGAGCCACCACCCTCAATATCCCGGACACGGTCGGCTACAGCATGCCGGCGGAGTTCGGCGAGCTCATTCAGAGTATTCGCCAGCGCGTGCGGGGCATTGAGAGCGTGACGATCTCCGCCCACTGTCACAATGATCTGGGGTTGGCGGTGGCGAATTCGCTGGCCGCGATCGCCGCCGGCGCGCGCCAGGTGGAATGCACCATCAATGGCATCGGAGAGCGGGCGGGCAATGCGTCACTGGAAGAAATCGTGATGGCCATGCGAGTTCGGCCTGACCGGTATGCGTACCAGACCGGGGTGGTCAGCGAACAGCTTTTCCCGGCCAGCCAGTTGCTGAGCGAAATCACGGGTGTGCCGGTGCAGCCCAACAAGGCGGTGACCGGACGCAATGCTTTCGCGCATGAGGCCGGCATCCATCAGGACGGCATGCTGAAGAACCCGCTGACTTACGAAATCATGACGCCGCAATCGGTAGGCGTGCCGGATTCCCGGCTGGTGCTGGGCAAGCACTCCGGGCGTCATGCGCTGGGATTGCGCTGTGAGCAGCTCGGATTCCAGTTCAATCGTCGCGAACTGGATGAGATCTATCGCAGATTCGTGGTGCTGGCGGACACGATCAAGCATGTGGAAGAACATCATCTGCTGGGATTGATTGAGCAGGTGCGGGGGAGCGTGACATGCCGGGGAGCAAATTCCCGGGACGAATCAGTTCTCACCCAGGTGTCATCCTGAGCAGGAGGCAGGCCATGGCCAAGCAGCGCTACATTCGCGAATGGGGTGGCGGAATCGAAGGACCCTCGCAGCCAGGGTAGCGATGGAATCTCCAGAGCCTTTTCCTCCACCGTTTTCGGCAGCGCACCCGCAAAGCTCATAGGGGTCCTTCGACGGCGCAGAGCTTCGCGTTGCGAAGCTGGCGCTCCGCTCAGGATGACAAGATTTTCCTCCGGGGCGCAGGCTGACGTGTTCATCGTCCTGTAACATGACGAGACTAGAATGGTGGCGGGTGCCACCTTCCCCGCTGCCCCATGCGAAATCTGGACAAAACCCTGCTCAAGAAGTTCTCCTCCGAACTTGCCGCGATTTGTTCAGACATGCTGCAGCTCGAATCTTCACTGTTGCAACGCCCCCTGGCACTTCACGAAGCCCATCGGCGCAGCGCCAGAAATCTTGCCCATTATCTTGCGCTTCGCCGCCACGATATCCGCAAGCTGCAAGCGCAACTTGCGCTGATCGGGCTGTCGTCCCTGGGCCGCACCGAGAGCCACGTTCTCACCGCCGTTCGGACCGTCGATCGCGTGCTCAATGTCCTTCTGGGGACCGACAGTGCTCTGCCCGTACCCGACGAGCCCGCAGTCGAGATGGACGAAGGCTCCCAACTCCTCGAAGGCAACACCAAGGCCTTGCTGGGTCCAGCGCCGCCAGGAAGAAGGGTTCGCATCATGGTCACCATGTCCACGGATGCTGCGACCGACTACGAACTGGTGCGCGACCTGGTGCGGAACGGAATGGATTGTATGCGCATCAATTGCGCCCACGACAATCCTGAGATCTGGCTCGCGATGGTCCAGAACCTTCAGAGAGCTCGCGAGGAAACGGGTTGCCAGTGCCGGATCCTGATGGATCTGGCGGGACCAAAACTGAGGACCGGCCCGATCGAGCCGGGACCCTCGGTGATCAAGTGCCGGCCCAGACGCAACGTAGTGGGGCGCGTCACCACTCCCGCACGCATCTGGCTGACTCCGCAGGACAGCCCCGAGCCCGCCCCCAGCCCGGCAACCGCCCGCCTTCCGCTTCCTGCCGGCTTTCTCAAGAATCTCCGTCCGGGCGACAAGATCCGCTTGCGTGATGCACGAAAAGCACAACGGACGTTGCGGGTTTCTCATACCCACGGCCGCAGTTGCTGGGCCGAGGCGCGCCAGACGGTTTACTTTGTGCCCGGCCTCGAACTCAACCGAGTCCCAGGCACGAAGGCACGTCAAGCCGGCGTTCCGAAAAACGTTCCAAAAAACAAGAGGACTCGTATCGGCAAGCTGCCTGCACTCCCCCAGAGGCTGCTGGTGAAGCAAGGCGACATCCTCGTTTTGACGCGCTCGAATGCAATGGGTCAGCCTGCCACCTATGACAAGGCCGGCCAAACTCTTACCCAGGCCCAGATCGGCGTTACTCTGCCGCAGATTCTCGAGCATGCCAAGGCTGGCGACCCGGTGTGGTTTGACGACGGCAAGATTGGCGGCGTCATTCGCGCTGTGAATCCGGATTCAGTTTCCGTCGAGATCACACAGGCGCGTCCGGAAGGGGAGAAGCTTGGCGCGGAGAAGGGCATCAACCTCCCCGAGACGCAAATTGACATTCCGGCACTCACCGCCGAAGACCTCGAAGCGCTCAAATTTGTCGTTCAACATGCGGACCTGGTGGGCTATTCCTTTGTTCGCACAGAGTCCGATGTTCACCAACTGCTCGAGCGCCTTGCGGAACAGGGTGGGCAGCACATGGGATTGATTCTCAAGATCGAAACTCGCAAGGCCTTCGAGAATCTACCCGAACTCATTCTCGCTGCCATGCGCATCCGCACTTTTGGAATCATGATCGCCCGGGGCGATCTGGCAGTCGAATGTGGCTATCAGCGCCTCGCCGAGGTCCAGGAGGAAGTCCTTTGGATCTGCGAGGCTGCTCATGTTCCTGTAATTTGGGCCACACAAGTTCTGGAGAGCCTGGCCAAGAAGGGTGTGCCGTCCCGTTCGGAAATCACGGACGCAGCCATGGGCGAGCGCGCCGAATGTGTCATGCTGAACAAGGGACCGTACGCCGTGACATCCGTGCGTGTCCTGGCCGATATTCTGGAGCGCATGCAGGCTCACCAGGACAAGAAGAGCTCCATGTTGCGCCGGCTTAACCTCGCTGCCGCTTTCCGCAACATCGCTTGACGGGGCTACGGCCCGGCGAGCAGCTGCAGCTTCAGGTTCTGAAGCTGCGGCTCCGGGCAGGATGACAAAGCTTCCCCGCTGAGGCCCTCCGCCATACAATAAGGCTCCATGTTCCTCAACCTCACTGCCCTGCCCGGCGACGGCGTCGGACCGGAAGTTACCGACGAAGCCGTCCGCGTCCTGGAAACGATCGCTGAAACCTTTGGCCACCGGCTCATGGTCACTCGCAAGCCCGTGGGGGGTGCCGCCCTTCTGGTCAGCAAAGATCCGCTTCCCGCGGACACGCTGCAGGCATGCCTGGCTTCGGGAGCGGTTCTGCTGGGAGCGGTCGGAGGCCCATCGTTCGATAGTTTCCCCAGTCATTTGCGGCCGGAGAGCGGGCTGCTGCGGTTGCGACGGGAATTGGGCGTGTTTGCCAACCTACGGCCAGCGGTGTGCTTCGCCGGGATGGAAGACGTTTCTCCGCTGCGGGCGGACCTGGTGCGCGGCACCGACGTCATGATCGTTCGAGAGCTGCTGGGAGGCATCTACTTCGGGGAGCCGCGCAGCACGCAGGGTGCTCCCGGCAATCGCGTGGCGATCGATACCATGCGCTACGGCGAGGCTGAAATTGAGCGCATCGCGAAAGTAGGTTTTGAGCTGGCGCGCTCGCGCCGCCTCAAAGTGACCTCCGTGGACAAGGCCAACGTTCTGGATTGCTCCCGCCTGTGGCGCGAGGTGGTCACCCAGGTCGGGCAGCAGTATTCCGACGTCAAGCTGAACCATATGTATGTGGATTCGGCGGCCATGGCGCTGGTGGCGCGGCCCGCGGACTTCGACGTGGTGCTCACGGAAAACATGTTCGGCGACATTCTGTCCGACCAGGCGGGCGCGGTCGTGGGATCGCTGGGCATGCTGGGCTCGGCCAGCATTGGCGGAACCGTCGGACTGTACGAGCCAGTGCATGGCTCTGCGCCCGACATTGCCGGGCAAGGTATTGCCAATCCTGTGGGGGCGATTCTGGCGGCGGCGATGCTGTTGCGCTACTCCTTCAAGCTCGAAGCCGAAGCGGCCTGTGTCGAATCGGCGGTGGCTGCCGTACTGGCAGCGGGCGCGCGAACCAAAGACCTGGCCAAGGCGGGCGAGAGCGTTCTCAGTACATCCGCGATGGGGATGAACATTGCCGAAGCGGTCCGTGAGCGGGCGAAGCCTGCCGGACAGAAGGCTGCGAGCTGATCGGCGCTCCCATGATTGGGCTTCGTAGTCATGTAGGCACGAGCGCCTACATCGTGCTATTTGGTCACAGGTCCAGAATGAAACTGGCCAGGCGATTTCCACAAAGTTTTTTCTACGGGACAGCTGCGTGTCCGCACTTCAGGAGTAGGATTCACTCCATAATATTTTTCCGCCCGAGAGGAGGCAGAGATGCTCTCCAAATGCGCCAACCCGGGCTGCCCAGTCCCTTTTCTTTATCTGCATCAGGGAAAGCTGTTCCGCCTGGACACCAGCGTCGAGATTCTTGCCTCTGCCTCGGTCCGCGAAACGACGAGGACTTCACGTCGCATGGAATTTTTCTGGTTGTGCAACCAATGCGCCGCCGAGCTGACGCTCGGCTACCGGAAAGGCACCGGAATCACGGTTTTGCCCCGGCCTAAGGAACTAGGGCTAGCAGCCTCGGCTTCGTAGTCATGGGGGCGCGAGCGCCGGCGCTCGTGCGGAATCGTCAGCGGCGCTGCCGCACGAGCGGGGCGCTCGCGCCCACATCGTGCCACTTTCTCAGTAGGGACTCATGCCACTTGCTGTTGTTTTTCCAGCATGGAGAAGAATTCGCGGGTGAGCTGCTCGTCCCAGTATCCGGAGCGGGCTTCTTCGCGCATGGTGACGGCCGCCTGCTCATGGCTGAGCGCCAGCTTATAGGGTCGCGCGGTGCGCAGGGCGTCGTAAACGTCCACCACTTGCAGCACCCGCGCCAGCAGCGGAATCTCGCCCCGCTGCAGGCCGTCGGGATAGCCGCTGCCATCGGAATGTTCGTGATGGCTGCGAATGATCGGCAACACCAGGCGCAGTGACTTTAGAGGACGGCAGATGGTTTCTCCGGTGACGGGATGCTGTTTCATGATGATCCACTCTTCCGGAGTCAGGTTCGTGCCTTTTTTCAGGATTTCATCGGGAACCGCAATCTTGCCCAGATCGTGCAGATAGCCGCCGCGGCGCAGGGCGACGATGGATTCGGGGTCGAGGCCGAGGTACCTTCCCAGGTTGCTGGCATGCCGCGCCAGGCGGTCGCAGTGGCCTTCGGTGTAAGGGTCGCGGCTCTCCACGCTCAAACCCAGGGTGCACAGCACCGATTCGGCGGTCTCCAGTTCGTCGGTAAACTCCTTCAGCTTGAGCAGCGATTTGACCCGGGCAAACAGTTCCTCGGGGAAGATCGGCTTGTGCAGAAAATCGTCCGCCCCCGATTCAATGCCGAGCACCCGGTCCTGACGATCGGTCAGGCCGGTGATCAGAACGAACGGGATCAGCCGGGTGGCGGGGTTCTCTTTCAGTTCCCGGCACAGTTCATAGCCTGATTTGCCGGGCATGACCACGTCCGAAAGAATCAGGTCGGGCGGGTGGCGCAGGATCTCAGCTTCGGCGTGAATCGCATCGGGAACCGCGACCACGTCGTAACCGTGGGTGGCCAGCAGTTCCTGCATCAGCGCCATGATGTCCTGGTTGTCGTCCACCACCAGAATTCGCGGCGGGGATCGACGGGCCGACACGTCCCCCATGTCTTTGTAAGACACCGAGCGCGAAGAAATGGTTGTCGGTAGTTTCTGCGGGAGGGTCATCGTACCGCCGGAGGTGACAGTTATTCATTGTAAACGATTTCCCGAGCAGTGACCGCTGCGTGGAGTTTGAGGGTGGAGCAGCGCCTCAGCGCTGCATTGAAGGCGTCCGGGAGCAGCTTCAGCCGCTGAGGCCCCTCTGGGGCTGAAGCCCAACCCACCCCATTAGCTCCGCGCAGGCCTGCTCCACCCTTGGCAGCCTGGGCCGTCCCGATTAGGAACAAAGTTACGGTGGGTGTGTCGCATGACCTTGTTGAACCTTCTTCCCCGTGCATAGGCTGGAAACATGCGTCACTTCTTGTCCTTGATTCTTCTTAGTTCTGTATTGCTCCTGAGCGCCGCGTGGGGCGCCGCCAAGCCGCACGTCATAAGTTTCGGCAAGGGAACGCCAATCAAATGGTGCGCGGGACCCGCCGAAGCCGAGTGCGTCGGATTGAAGGTGCGCATCCTTTACGTGGACGGGCGGGCCCACGAATCTACTCTGGGCGCGGCGCATGACATTACCGAACGGCTGTTCGTCGTCCGTCGCGCCTTGCGCGTGAACGATGCCCTGCCGGGCGACACGGCGGCCACGCCCGGTTGGGTATGGCAGCGCGGAGGATGGTTGCTGGTCGACCGCATGACGGGCCATATCTCGTCGATTGCCCTGCCTGAATTTGACCCTTACTATTCCGTGGCCAGCTGGTATCGCGATTACGCCGCCTATTGCGGTGTATCCGATGACGGCAAGAAACGTTTCGCCATCGTGTTCCAGGTGGGACGCCGCAAACCAGTCCTGAAAAAGCCTCTGGGCGATGACGGCGGAGATGACGCGCCCGACTCGGAGTGTCCGGCGCCGGTTTGGGAACGGCGGCCGGTTCGGGTGACTTTTGAGCCCGATGAAAACCAGAAGTCCACCTATTCGGTCCGCGGACATGCCGCTGACCTGGTGAGCGACGACGACGCAGATGAAGAAAAAGCGTCGCAGTAGGGACAAGGCGGCGCTCTAATTTCCGGTAAATTCCCTGGCCGAGGTCATGGTGGGGGGCTTTGCGGTGAAGGAGCTGGCTGTGTACGGCCGCCGGTATCGGGCATGAACCGGCCCGATTCCAGCTTTGCGGTTCTCTGCCTCAGATAGGTGTTTGCGACCAGCAACAGCAACGTCGTCCCTACCAGCACGTAGTTGCGGCGGCGGGCGCGAATTTCAGGGGGCTGGGTGACGCTGCCTGCCAGGATCGCGCCCAGGCCAAGGCCGGTAGCCAGGCCACCAAGATGGGCCGAGTTGTCGATCCCCGGGACCAGGCCGAAAAACAGGTTGTAGGCGGCAAACATGATCAGGCTCTTGAGCATGGGCTTCAGCGCTTCCTTGGCAATGGGGAGTTTTCCCAGATACAGCACGGCGATAAGCCCACCGGCAAGACCGAAGATGGCTCCCGACGCTCCCGCTCCGATACCCTGCGGATGCCACCACAGGCTGGCCAGGCTGCCGGCAATCCCACTGGCGGTGTACACCAGCAGGTAGGTCCAGCGATCGAAGATCTGTTCCGCCAGCCTCCCCAGGTTCCACAGGCACCACATGTTGAAAAAAATGTGAATGATCCCGATGTGGACGTAGTTCGAGAACAGCATTCTCCAGGGTTGCGCCCCGAGGGACAAGGGCGCGAAGTTCGCGCCCCACGTCACCAGCTGCTGGCTGGTGGGGGCCATGAAGGACACGCCCGAAAACACCATGCCGAGGAAGACGAGAACATTGATGCCGACGATCACCTGGGTCAGCAGGAACGACCGGCTGATCCGGACTGGGGGAGGGGAAGCCGGCGTCTCACGTGAGGGAGCGGCGAAATCCAGCTCGGCGCGGCAATCGCGGCAGAGCGGATCGGTGTCGGCTCCCGAGGATGACGACAATTCGCGACCGCAGCGGACACATGACGGCATGAAATCTCCCGGCGCCCGGTAGCGCCGGCGGCGCTACTCATCGTACGCGATTCTGCTCAATCTCCCATCGACTCTACCGCAGGCATTTCCTCGGCGACGGTTTTTACAGTCACCTGCGCGCTGGTCACCAGGGCGACGGACGCCACCACGATCGCGCTCCCCGCCACGATGTACCCGCTTACCCGTTCGTGCAGGACCAGCCACCCGAGAAACACGGCAACCACCGGATTGACGTAGGCGTAGGTCGAAACCTTCGACGTCGGAACATGATTCAGCAGCCAGATATAGGCGGTGTATCCGACCCAGGATCCGAAAACCACGAGGTAGAGGGTGGCGGCAATCCCCCGGGCGGTCCACACCGTCCGGGAAAGATCGCCCAGCCCAAGGGCGACCAGGTAGTTCGCCAGGCCTGCCGCAATCATCTGCCAGGCGGTGGCAGAAAAGGGATCGACGTCGGGGGACTTCCATTTTTTCGCCAGCACCGAACCCAGCGCCCAGCTGAAGGACCCGCCCAGCAGGCTGATCGAAGCCCAGAACTGAACTCGCCCCAGGGCGGTGGTGGACGCGAGGTCGGGCCACAACAACACCAATAGCCCGGCGACGCCCAGGCCCAACCCGATTTTTCCTCGCGGCGCGATGTGGTGATCGCCCAGCAATAGCGAGTCCAGGACCAGAAACCAGAGCGGCGTCACCGCGATGATGAGCGCCGCCAACCCCGTGGCCACATGCATCTCGGCATAAGAAAGCGTCAGATTGCCGCCCACCAGTAGCAGCACGCCCACGATTGCCATACGGCCAAGTTGCGCGGGCGGGTAGAGAACCTTGCGTCCCCGCAATGCGCAAAACGCGAGCATGAACATGCCCGCGATCAGGAAGCGCATGGCGCACATCAGGGCGGGCGGAATGTGCTCAACCGCGATGTCGATCCCAAGATAGGTCGATCCCCAGAAGAAATAAACCAGCCCGAAGGCAAGGATCACGGTGAAGCGATGCTGGCTCTGGGAGTGGGTCATGGATGTGTTCGCGGGAAAACTGGAACCTAGAACATATCAGACGGTCTGGAGCGGCGATTGGATTCTGACTCTGCATAGCTTCTTGGGACTGCGTCCCACCCACTCCCTGTCATCCCGACCGGAGTGAGCGCAGCGAGCGTAGTGGAGGGACCTTGTGCTGCTTCGCCTGCCGCACACGGCCGTCGCGTGCTGGGGATGATTTGGGGCGAGCTTCGGATGCCGTGGCAGTTCCCCAAACACAAGGTCCCTCCACTACGCTCGCTGCGCTCGCTCCGGTCGGGATGACTGTGGTAATGAGGGGGTTACGCCGGTGGCCGGCTCAAGCTATAATGAGTCAGGGATGTTGACTGATGCGCCATCAGAAGCCCAATTCGCACTTGCCCGTGTGCTGGCTGCACTTCCTGGTGTGCCCGCGCCGCTATCTGGCAGTGCTGCCCTCCCAGGCGCGCCCCAGTTTGTTCGGTAGCGACTAGTTCCCCCATCCTCCCATGTGACGTGGCTTAAGGGCTAAAACCGCCTTTTTCGGCGCGACCGCCCGCAGGCTGACGACTGAAGACCGATAACTGACCACCGCTTTTCCGGAGGATCCAATGACCACCAAGACTCTTGCAGGACCCAAGCTCAAGACCGCTCTGCCCGGCCCCAATGCCAAGCGTGTTCTCTCGGGCGACGAGAAGTATATTTCGCCGTCTTACACCCGCTCGTATCCGCTGGTGGCCAAGCAGGGCCGGGGCATCGTGATTACCGATGTCGACGGCAATGAATTTTTCGATTTTTCCGCCGGCATCGCAGTGACCTCGACCGGACACTGCCATCCCGATGTCGTGGCTGCGATCCAGAAGCAGGCGGGCGAACTGATCCACATGTCGGGCACGGATTTCTATTACGAGAGCATGATCACGCTGGCGGAGCGGCTGTCGAAAATCGCCCCCATGCCCGGACCGCACCGGATCTATTACGGCAACTCCGGCACGGAAGCGGTGGAAGCCGCGCTTAAGCTGGCCCGCTATCACACCAAGCGGCAGAACGTGATTGCCTTCTTTGGCGCGTTTCACGGACGCACCATGGGATCGCTCTCGCTGACCGCTTCGAAGCCGCAGCAGAAGCGCCGTTTCGGCACCGGCGTTCCGGGCGTCACGCATGTGCGCTATCCCGACGTATACCGGGGTTGCGAAGGCGGCGCGCAGGATGCGGAAGCGTTTGCCCTCGGCTGTGCCCGCTTTATCGAAGACAAGCTGTTCAAGACCACGCTGGCGCCGGAAGAAGTAGCCGCCATTTTCGTCGAACCGGTGCAAGGCGAAGGCGGCTACGTAGTCGCGCCCACCGTCTTCATGAAAGAGTTGCGCCGTATTTGCGACAAGTACGGCATTCTGCTGGTGGCGGACGAGGTCCAGAGCGGCGTGGGACGCACCGGCAAGTGGTGGGCCATCGAGCACACCGGAGTGCAGCCTGACATCATCTGCTCGGCGAAGGGGATCGCTTCCGGGATGCCGCTCGGCGTCATGATGAGCCGGGCGGACATCATGGACTGGGTGCCGGGCTCGCATGCCTCAACCTTTGGCGGCAACCCCGTTTGCATCGCGGCGGCGCTGGCCACGCTCGACGTCATCGAGAAAGAAGGCTTGCTGGCAAACTCCGCCCAGGTGGGCGCCCATATGCTGAAACGCATGGCGGATTGGCCGCGCAAACACAAACTGGTGGGCGATGTCCGGGGCCGCGGGCTGATGGTCGGGGTTGAAATCGTCAAGGACAAGAAGACCAAGGAGTACGCCCCGGAAGAGCGCGACCGCGTTATCGAACTGGCGTTCGAACGCGGCATTCTGTTCCTGGGATGCGGCCCGAGCACGATCCGCATCGCGCCGCCGCTGGTAGTCAGCCAGGACGAAGCCGACGTCGCCATCGACGTGCTCGAGGAGTGCATCGCGAAGGCCAGCAAGTAAGTCTGTGTGGCGCGGGCGCCGCCGCCCGCGGCCTTTGACGTTGGTTTTCGCCAGCTCTCGCCAATCGGCGAATGCCTTTTGCGAGAGGTAAACATCCGGGGTCGGCCTTGGGGATAGCGGCCGGCTTCACTGCCGACGGACACTGTCTCGCGGGCGAGGGCGCCCGCGCCACACGGTTCGATTCGAGGAATTTATATGAACACCGGAACCATCGAATCCATCTACATCGCCCCTGCGGCCACCGCGACCCCGGTTTCGGTGAAGGAAGTTCTTGCCCTTCCCGGCGCCGGGTTGGAAGGGGACCGCTACGCTGCCGGCAAGGGAACCTTCTCCAAGCCGGAACCAGACTACGAACTAACCCTGATCGAAGCCGAAGCGGTGGAAGCGCTGAAACGCGACTACGGCGTGGAACTCGCGGCGGGCGAGTCGCGGCGCAACCTGGTCACCCGGGGCGTCGCGCTGAATCATCTGGTGGGACGCGATTTTCAGATTGGCGAGGTAAAAGCCCGCGGCATTCGCCTGTGCGAGCCTTGCGATCACCTGCAGCGAGTGACCGGACGCGAACTCATCAAGGGGCTGCGCCATCGCGGCGGATTGCGCGCCCAGATCCTGACGCAAGGCACCATCCGAATTGGGGATTCCGTGCGCTCATAAGGACTAGTACTTGTGGGTTTCTCCTTGACACCACAACTTGATGTTGCGAAACTCCGAAATAGAGACCTCTCTAAATTTTTGCATGGATTATTACTCCATCCTGGACAACCGCGCTTCCCAGGCAGGGCGGGAAACTGCTCCGCCGAGTCTCGCCCCGTCAAATCTTGAAACCCCCGGAATGGTTTCTTCCGATCTTGCTCTGCCAAAAGTGGAACTGAAGCAGGCAGTATCGGTGCCGCGGGTGCGCGAAGCCTTGCGCTTTCCCGGCGAGGACGGTGGCAAGTCGCTGAGCGAGATGGCGCAGCGGGACCTGGACGCCACGCTGCAGCTACTGGCGGAGCGTGCCCAATACATTACGGGAGCGTCGGGAGCCGCCATCGCGTTACGCCAGGGAGAGACCATGGTCTGCTGCGCCAGTTCGGGGGCGTCCGCGCCTGAACTGGGAGCGCACCTGCAGATCGACTCCGGCCTTTCCGCTGAAAGCGTGAAGACCCGCCAGATTCTGCATTGCGATGACGCGGAAAACGATCCGCGGGTGAACCGCGAGAGTTGCAAGGCATTCGGCATCGCGTCGGTGGTGGTCATGCCTCTGGTGCGCGGCGAAGAGGTGTACGGCGTTTTCGAACTGCTCTCGGGACGTCCACGGGCTTTTGAGGAACGCGACTTCGTGGCCCTGAATCGCCTGGCGGAAATGATCCAGACCGCGGTGGAACACGCCGATGCCGCGAGGCGCGCGGAAGCGGAACTGGGAAAAGCCGCGGTGGCAGGCCCGATCGCGATCCCCGCCGGCGCCGCCGAGCCTGTGGCTGAGCCCGCCAGCGTCGTCGAAGCGGATCCAGCCAAGCCTGTGGCAAAGCTCGACGAGGCGCCCATCTCGGCAGCGCCAGCCGAACTCCACCCAGTTGAGTCCCGCGAGGTGGCGCCGGCGCTGCTGGTCAGCCCGGCTGCGGCCGAGACGCCTGAACCAACAGCCGATGCCGACCAGGCGGAGACCTCCGTTCCGACCACGACCATTGCCTTCGGGAATCTGCGGCGATGTGAGAGCTGCGGCTTCCCGGTGTCCGAGGGCCGAAGGTTATGCCTGGATTGCGAAGCGGCGATCCCGGACGCGGCAGCGAGCGCCAGTGATTCTCCCGAATTTTTCGGCGAAACGGCCGAGTCAAACAGCAGCTGGGTACGGTCGCATCTTTATCTGATCGCTACCGCCGTGGTGGCGGTGGCAACCATCGTATTGCTGGTTTGGCGGTCCTAAAACCCTGGCTTTCTGTCGGGGCCTTCTTTCGCCCTTTCAGGGCTCTGTCATCCCCGCGGTTGACCCGGGCTTGCGCCCGGGGCTGCAGTCTCTTGCCGCTGCACGGCTGGAGCCACTGGCTGAATTTGGAGATCAAATTCAGCCGCTGCGCGGCTGGTAATCCCTGAAACAAAAACATTCGACACTGCGTATCTTAGAAAGCCGGGGTTTGTCTGCCCCCAGGAGCTGCGATTCGAGGACAATATTCGAAACATAACAGTTGTTATGTGCTGTCTAAGCCCGGCCTTCACATTGACTTGCCGGTAGGCGCAGCCTACCATCGGAAAATCATTTTGGAGCTCATTGGCTGATGACGGGCGAAACCATCTCCCACTACCGCATCCTGCACCAGCTGGGCGGCGGTGGCATGGGCGTGGTGTACGAGGCTGAGGACGTTAACCTCGGCCGCCACGTGGCTTTGAAGTTCCTGCCGGGAGAGCTGGAGAAAGACGCGGGGGCACTCGAGCGCTTTCAGCGCGAAGCCCGGGCTGCCTCGGCCCTGAACCACCCTAACATCTGCACCATCTACGAAATCGGGCAGGCCGACGGGCGGTATTTTATCGCCATGGAACTGCTGGAGGGGCAAACCCTTAAGCAGCGCATCGGCAAGCATGCTCTCGAGATGGATGTGCTGATGGACTTGGCCATCCAGATCGCGGACGCGCTCGAAGCGGCGCACTCCAAGGGCATTATTCACCGCGACATCAAGCCCGCTAACATTTTTGTGACCAACCGCAATCAGGCCAAGGTGCTGGATTTCGGGCTGGCAAAACAGACGGTCAAGGCGGAAGCCGTCATGGGCGGCATCACTGCCGGCGCGGACTTGACGGTGGAGGAGGAACTGCTGACCAGCCCCGGGTCTACGGTGGGAACGGTGGCTTACATGTCGCCGGAGCAGGCGCGCGGGAAAGATCTGGACACGCGCACCGACTTGTTTTCTTTCGGCGCAGTGCTGTACGAGATGGCGACGGGCGCGCTGCCCTTCCGCGGGGACACCTCACCCGTAATCTTCGAGGCCATCCTGAACCGTCCTCCGGTGTTGCCGGTGCGTTTGAATCCGGACGTGCCGCCGCATCTCGAAGAAATCATCAACAAACTGCTGGAGAAGGACCGCGATCTGCGCTACCAGAGCGCGGCCGAAGTGCGGGCGGACCTGAAGCGGTTGAAGCGCGATACAGATTCGGGCCTGATTACCGCGGCTTCAAGTTCGGCCGCGCTGCGGGCGCCGCGCGACCGCAAGCCGGGGCGATCCTGGAATCTGGGGGTCATGGCCCTGGTTGTGATGGTTGTCCTCGGACTGGCCATGACGGTTTTTTTGCGCCGGACCCGGGCGGTGATGACGGAGCGGGATGCGATCCTGGTGGCGGATTTTGTGAACACCACGGCCGACCCGGTTTTCGACGGCACGCTCAAGAAGGCGCTGGCGGTGGACCTCGAGCAGTCGCCCTACTTGAATGTGTTCCCCGAGCAAAAAGTGCGACAGACCCTGCAGTTCATGGGGCGCAGTCCGGATGAGCGCATCACCGGAGAGGTGGGGCGCGAGATTTGCCAGCGGGTCGGGATCAAAGCCATGCTGAGCGGTTCGATCGCCAACCTGGGCAGCCAGTACGTGATTACCCTGGATGCGGTGAATGCCGGCACGGGAGAATCGCTGGCCCGGGAAGAGGTGCAGTCGCCGAACAAGGAGTCGGTGCTGAATTCCCTGCACCAGGCGGGCTCCAGTTTGCGCAAGAAGCTGGGAGAGTCGCTGGCCTCGGTACAGAAGTACGACAAACCGTTATCGGAAGCGACCACATCATCGCTTGAAGCGCTTAAGGCGTTTAGCCTGGGAGACATGAAACATCAGTCGTTTGATGAGCTGGGCGCGCTGCCACTTTATCAGCAGGCCATCGAACTGGACCCCAATTTCGCCATGGCGTACGCCCGCCTGGGCACGGTATACAGCAACCTCGGGCAAAGCGAACTTTCGGAAGCCAACCGGCAAAAGGCCTTCGAGCTGCGCGACCGGGCCAGCGAGCACGAAAAGCTGTACATCATGTCGCACTACTACGTGGATTCCGGACAGCTCGACAAAGGCATCACGGCCCTCGAACTTTACAAGCAGACGTATCCGCGGGATTCCACTCCCTATAACAATCTGGCGGTGGTTTATATCCAGATGGGACAGTTCGAGAACGCGCTGGAGAATGCGCGCAAGGCGGTACAGCTCGATCCCGACAGCGCGAGCGGCTATTCCAACGTGGCTTTTGCCTACGCCGGCTTGAACCGGCTTGACGAGGCCAAGGCAACCTTCAACGAAGCGCTGCAGCACAAGGCCGGCGCGGCGGTCGCCCATTCTTCTCTGGGCATTATTGCCTGGTTACAGGGCGACAAAGAGAGCACGGATCGGGAATTTGATGCCATGAAGAACGATCCCCAGGGCGACCTCCAGGTAACCGGACTTCGGTCGGCGATGGCTGCCTACGCCGGGCAACTCAAGGTGTCACGAGACTTCGGGCAGAAGCAGAGAGAAGCGGCGGCACGCCTCGGCTTCAAGGAAGCGGCAGCCAGTGAATATGCGCAAGAAGCATTTACCGAGGCCACATTTCTGAACAAGGCTCGGGCCCTCGAAGACGTGAACCAGGCCCTGAAGCTTTCCCAGTCGCCCAATGTTGTGCTCTTCTGCGCAGGCACCCTGGCTGTGGCGGGCGAAGATGCCCGCGCCGCCAAGCTGGCCGATGAGGTCGCGCAGAAGCGTCCTTACGATACTCTGGTGCAATTTGTTATTGTGCCGCTGATCAAGGCACAGATCGATATCAATCAAGGCAACCCCGGCAAGGCGATTGATCTGCTCGACAGCGCGCTGGTGTATGCGCGGGCGAATTCCGGTGTGCTTTATATTCGCGGGAACGCGTATCTCAAGGCCGGACGGGGCAGCGACGCGGTGCAGGCGTTTCAACGCCTGCTGGACCTGAAAAATATGATCACGGTCGATCCCGTCATGCCGCTGGCCAAGGTCGGGCTGGCCCGGGCTTACGTCCTGGCGGGAGACAAGGCCCAGGCGCGAGTGGCCTATCAGGATTTCTTTGCGCTGTGGAAAGACGCCGACCCAGACATCCCACTCCTGCACGAGGTCAAAGCGGAATACGCCAAGCTGCAGTGACGGCGGATGCTGGCCTCTTTACGGTTTGGACTCTTGCAGAAGCACAACATCAGCGTCGCGGTGGCCTCGCAAGATGCCCACATTCTTGCCGTCGGGCGACCAGTGGAAAGACAAGATCCGCTCGGAATTGAAGTGCGTAATCTGGCGTCCCGGGGAGCCATCGATGGGCTGAACCCAGATATTATCCACGCCATTCTCCCCCACGGGATAGGCCACCGCTTTCCCATCCGCGGTGAAATTCACGCCCAACGAGATTTGCGGGTTGGCATCGAGCAGGCGCGGTGAATTGAGCTTATCCAGATCCAACAGCGCGATTTTTAGCGTGCCGACCTGGCTTTGAAGATTCACGAGTTCAGCTACATACGTCAGCGTCTTCCCGTCTGGCGAGATGCCGATTCCCCGCCCCGCCAGAAATGCCCCGGGCACGCCGCTGCCGGGAATCGGTTCCGGCTTGCCGGAGCCGTCCAGGGGAACACGCCAAAGCTGTTTCACCTCGGGCCAGTAGTAAACCCAATTCTGATTCGCCGCGCACACCGGCGTCGAATCGAACTTCTCATCCACCAGCTTCACGGGATGAGAACCGTCCGCATTCACCCGCCAAATGCTTTCCGAATTGGTGCCGTCGTGGAATCTCCAGGTCAGAACCATGGATTGCGCACCGCAGGCGGAGAAACTGAGAATGTTGGCCGCCGGATCACTGATCAGCTGGCGGGCGTTGCTGCCGTTGGCATCCATGCTCACAAGTTGCGTGAGGTCGGAGGTCAGCAGAGCGTTATCGGCTGTCCAATTAAAAGACTGGACGTGCTCTCCGGCGGGAGCAAAGGGAACAGCCTCGGTAGACTTACTGCCTTCGGCGGGCATGACATAAAAATGGCTCACGAATTTCTGCTGTACCGTGGCCAGAGTCTTGCCGTCGGCGGAGGTGGTTAAAGTCTCATAGCTGTTGACGTCATGAGAAATGGGACGCAATTTTCCGTCCGCAAGGCCCAGGAATCCGATCTGGCGCCGATTGAAATTCTGGCCCTTTTGCTGATAGATGACGAATAGACCACCGCCGCCATGTGACCACGCCATCTGCAAAATTGACTTGTCGGCAAACACCAGAGTTTGAATCTTGCCCGTATCCACTTCGAAAAGATTGATTCCGCCGAGCGCGTTTCCGACTGAAGCCTCGGGAAAAGCGATCTGCTTCCCGTCCGGCGACCAGGCTAGCCAGCGGGCAAGGTTATCGAGCGGAGCGATATACAGGATCTTTTCATCACTGCCATCGAGGTTGGCGCTGAGCAGGCGATACTTTCCAGGTTCGGGATCATTGGCGCGAATGTAAGCCATGCGCTTGCCGTCCGGCGAAAACGTGATGGCACTATCCACGTCGACCACCAGCAGTTGAGGAGTGCCGCCAAAGATGGGGACTCGATAGACGCTGAAATCGCTGTTGATGGCGTTCTCGGCCTTGCGGAAGTAGATGTAATTTCCATCGGGCGAAAATGCGATGGCGGCGATGCTGGCCGACGGAGGCAGCACCTGGGTATCGCTTCCGGTAGCGATGTTGCGCAGCCACAGACTGCTGCGCCCGCCATCGTCCATCACGGTGAGGACGTACTTTCCATCCGGAGAGATAGCGGTGAGAACCGACTTTCCGGAGTTCGTGACCTGCGTGATGGAGAAATCCTGGAAAGGAATGGGAGCAGATCGGTGGAGCATGGAGTAACCGCCGATACCGGCCGCGGCCAGGACAACCACGACCACGGCTGCGATGGCAGTTTTCCCCACTCCCGCCTTAGGCGGTGCCGGGACGGCGACAGCCGAGCTGCCGCTTGGGTTCTGGACTAGTGTCGGCGTGGACGACTGGGACTCCCCACTGGCTACCGCGACCTGGCGGCTCGAAGTCGTGTCCCGCTTCAAACGTTGCAGGTCAGCTCGCATCTCGGCGGCGACCTGGTACCGCAGGTTGCTGTCCTTCTCCAATGCCTTGTTGATGATTCTCTCCAACTCCGGCGGCAGGTCAGGATTCAGGCGGGTCGGGGGAGTTGGAGCGCGGTCGAGAATGGCCTGGAAGACCAGGGCTGAGGTGTCCCCCCGGAAGGGCAACGTGCCGCTGGCCATTTCGTAAAGCACAGCCCCGAAAGAAAACAAATCCGTACGCGCGTCGAGTTCCTTGCCGCGCGCCTGCTCGGGTGACATATAAGCCACCGTTCCCATGGCCGTGCCCGGGCTGGTCAGATGCTCTTCGAGAACGGCGGTTTGGGTCAATTCGGCCGGCGACCTCATTCCACTCTTGCCTATCTTCGCCAGGCCGAAATCCAGAATCTTGGCATGGCCGCGCTTGGTGACGAAGATATTCGCAGGCTTGATGTCGCGATGAACAATTCCCTGGGAATGGGCGGCGTCAAGCGCGTCGGCAATCTCAATCGCCAGGCTCAGCAGCACCTCGATCTCCATGGGCCTGCCGGAGATGCCATGCTTCAGGGTGTTGCCGTCCAGAAACTCCATGGCGATGAAGGCCTGCCCGTTCTCTTCGCCAATGTCGTGGATGGTGCAGATGTTGGGATGGTTCAGGGCAGAAGCCGCCTGAGCTTCGCGCTCGAAGCGGGCCAGAGCCTGCGGATCCCGGGCTACCTCGTCGGGCAGAAACTTGAGGGCGACGAAGCGATGCAGCCGCGTGTCCTCGGCCTTGTAGACAACACCCATGCCTCCACCACCGAGCCGCTCGACGATGCGGTAGTGCGAGATAGTTTGGCCGATCATTGCGTGGCGATCATTGGGTGGCAATCATTGGGCTGCAATCTTAGGACCACCAACTGGGGCGCGTCAATCAATACAAACCCCGTGGGGACAGCCGCCCCCGGCTTTCCGTTCGAACAGCTACTGCAGCTTCGCGTACTCTGCCTTGGCTTCCTTCAGGATGGAGATGTCGGGATCGGCGTCTTTCCAGAAGGCCAGAAAATCCTGATAGGCAGCGCGGGCTTTGCCGGCATCGTTCTGTTGGGCGTAAGCGCGAGCCAGGTAAAGCTGGGCGAGGCCCATCAGCGGATCTCCGACGCTAGCGCCTCTTAAGTTCAGTACCGCTTGAAACTGCGGTGCAGCTTGAGCGGGCTGGTGGTTCAACAGATAGGCGCGGCCCCGGGTAAAGAGGACGTCGGTCGTAGCCTTGTCGTACGGTTCGCCGGCTTTCAGCACGTCAATGGCTTTGGCGGCTTCGCCATGATTGATGAAGAGAATGGCCTGCACCACCGGGATGAGCATGGTCTGGAACCTGGTGTCCAAAGGTCGGAGGCGGTTTACGTCTTCGATCCAATGGCGGGCCTGGGCGTCATCGGCGGCAAGGGCGGCAATTTCAGCCGCCGCGATGGCAACATCGGGGGTGTTCGCGAGAGCTACAGCTGCGTTTGCCTGGGAGAGCGACTTTTTCTTGTCGCCGGTATCGCCGAAGATCAAGTCGGTCCAGGCTGGGATCTCAATGGCAGCGGCCTGGCTCTCCGTAAGACTGATCTGCTTGGCCAGTTCGGCTTGACGGGCGTAGATTTCGCGAGCGCTTTTCCGTTGGCCGTGTGCCAGGGCCAATCCGGCTTTGTTCGCTAAAACCCATTGCGACTCGAATGCAGGCGAGTCCTTGATGAAAATTTCTTCGCGGTCCTGCGTCGCCTGGTCGCCCTGAACCAGGGCAATGTAGTACAAGCTGGCATGCAGGACAACCCCGCCATTGGTCTTTTGCAGACCTGTGTTGAGCACCGCTTTGGCTTCGTCGAATCTTCCCAGCGCGGTGTAGCAATAAGCCGCGTTCACATATCCGTACCACGAATCCGGTTCCAGGCGAATCGCTTCGAGGCTATTGCTCAGGCCTTTGTCAAAGTCGCCGAGTAATTGATAAGCGACAGCCAGATTGACGCGCGGCGTCTGATCGCTGGGATAGGTCTGGGCGTAGAGTTCCATCGCCTGGATGGACTGCTCCAACTGGCCGGTGCCATCGTAGTATTTTTCAGTAATGTAGAATTTTTCGCGCTCGCTGGCACGCTCTCTCAACTCGAACGCCTTCTGAAAGTTCTGGCGGGCAAGGTCCAGCTGCCCCACGGTCAAATACTGATTGCCCATGCGGGCGTACGCCATGGCAAAGTTGGGATCGAGTTCGATGGCGCGCTTGTACAGCGCAACCGGAGGAAGGGCGTCGCCTTTTTCGCGCAACTCATCACCCTGGGTAAAGGCCTTCAGGGCCTCAAGCGATGAAGTGGTAACTTCCTGCAAGGGCTTGGCAAACTTCTGAACCGAGGCCAGCGACTCACCCAGGTTGCCGCGCAGCTTGTCGGCGCCCTGACCCAGAGCATTCAACACCTGCTCTTTACTCGCAGCCTGCTCCTGTACTTGTGCCAGCGAGTCGCCGGTAGCAGCGTTGATCGCCTCCAGCGTAATCACGTATTCACTGCCCAGAGGCGCAATGGCTCCCGTAAGCATGGCCTTAACGTGGGCGCGCTGGCAAATTTCCCGGCCGATATCGCTGGTGAGACGCGTATCCGGAGGTTTGCCCATCAGCTTCAGCGTCTGCTGCACCTTGGAATCCGGGACGACATTCAGATAAGGCGATTGGCCCAGGCTCACCGCCAGCGCCTTCTTGAGAGTACTGTCGAAGACCGGATCCCCGGTGGTGTTGGTGAAGTCGGAAAGAAGGATGGAATCTTTTTCGGTAAGGGCTTGAGTTTTGTGGAAGCGGTAGAAAAGACCGCCAGCCACCAGGAGGGCAAGCACCACCAGAGCAACCGGAACCAGTATTTTCCAGGAGCGGTTCGACGGTTGCTCCGTCACCGCAGGTTGCCCGGAGGAAACAGCGCGGGACTTTTCTGAGGATCGGGCTGAGGCTCGCCCTGAGGACTGGCTTGATGGCTGGCGCGAGGATGGGCCCGAAGGCTGGCGACTCGCGGGGGACACGACCGCGGGGGCTGGCGCTTCGTCCTCTTCCGCCACGCTCGCAGCGCTGGCTCGGCCCGACTCGGTCTCTCGTTTCAGCCGCTTCAGATCGGTTCGAATGTCCGCCGCGTGCTGGTAGCGCAGCTCCCGGTCTTTCTCCAGCGCTTTATTGATGATGCGTTCGAAATCGGGGGGAAGATCCGGATTCAGCCGCACCGGAGCAACCGGCACTTTGTGCAAAATAGAATCAAACAGAACAGCGGTGGTATCGCCGCGAAACGGGAGCGTGCCCGTCGCCATCTCGTAGAGCACGGCGCCAAAGGAGAACAGGTCGGTGCGCGCATCAAGCTCCTTTCCTTTGGCTTGCTCGGGAGACATGTAGGCCACCGTTCCCATCGTGGAGCCTGGACTGGTCAGGTGCTCAAGGCTCTCCGCAGCCGTCGCCTGTGCCGAGAGGCCGGCCATTTCTTTTCGGCTGCTAGTCGGCGCGACCTTGGCCAAACCGAAGTCGAGAATCTTGGCATGTCCGCGCTTGGTGACGAAGATATTCGCGGGCTTGATGTCGCGGTGAACGATGCCCTCGGCGTGGGCGGCATCGAGAGCGTCGGCAATCTCGATGCCGACGGCGAGCAGCGCCTCCAGATCCATCGGACGATTGCCGATCAGGTGTTTCAGGGTGTTGCCGTCGAGGAACTCCATGGCAATGAATGCCTGGCCGTTCTCGTCGCCAATGTCGTGGATGGTGCAGATGTTGGGATGGTTCAGGGCAGAAGCCGCCTGGGCCTCGCGCTGGAAGCGGGCCAGAGCCTGGGGATCCCTGGCCACTTCGTCGGGCAGAAACTTGAGGGCGACGAAGCGATGGAGCCGAGTGTCTTCAGCCTTGTAGACGACACCCATCCCCCCGCCACCGAGCCGCTCGACGATACGGTAGTGCGAGATAGTTTGGCCGATCATTGGGTTGCAATCATTGGGCTGCAATCTTAGGACCACGAACTGGGGCGCGTCAAACGCCACGAACCACGTGGGGACAGCCGCCCCGGCTGTCCGGCGGAGCGAAGCTCCGCTAATTTTCGCTTTCGCGCGAGCCCCCTGTCGAGCTGCGCTCGACTGGACAGCCGGGAGCGGCTGTGCCCACGTGGTTTGTGGCTGATTATTGCAGCAGGATGACCAGAATGCGTCCGTCGGAGTGGTAGCCGCCGCCGGTGGCGTTTTTGGCGCCCTGCACCGGGTCTGGCGGCAGATAGTAGGACAGGCTCTTCACTTTGCCGGAGCTCTGCAGGGTCTGGCCGATATTATCGCGTTCGCCATCCACGGCGGGATCGATCTTGTGGGTCACGCTGCCGTTGCGCTGGTCCCTTTCGAAGCCGATATCGTGGGTGCCGGCTCCCGCCCAGATGGTTTGCCCGTTCCAGGTCACCGGGGCCTTCCATATCCTGAAGTGATGGCGGCTGGCCACGACGGAATATGCCTGGGCTAATTCGTAACCGTAATCCTGCTTCCGCCCGAACAGGTAGAGCTGGCTCATGGGCATCTGCAGGTAGTCCTTCTTCTGGTAAGTCTCGAGCACGGCCTTGAGGGCGGCTTCCTTGTTGTCGGTGTCGGCAACGCGCCAGCCGGCGGCGTCCAGAGCGTCCTTTACCCGCTGGTCGGAGCCGACCAGAACGAAGTTCACCATGTCGCCCTGATTGTTGAACTGATCGTTGACCCGCCGGGGCAAGCTGTCGATGTCCTTCTCCAGGGCCGAATCCAACTTTGCCGATGATACCTTCAGCGCGACCGGGGTTGAAGTTGACGCGGTTGTCGTTGAAGTCGGCGAGACTACGTCGCTCCCGGTTGGCGCAACCGCCGAAGAAGAAGCGGTGGAAGAGGTAGCGCCGCCGCCGAATTGTCCGGCGAGAAAAACCTGGGCGGCGCTGGCCAGCTTCGACTTAATATCTTGCGCTGGAGGCGGTTTCTGCGCTCCATTCGTCGAGGCTGCGGGCTGCGAAGCGGTGGCGGTCGAAGCGGCGGACGGCGAACCGGCAGTCAGCGAGTTGCCGGCCACGGGCGCAGCCGGGGTCGCCGGAGCCGCAATATGTACTTTGACGGCGAAGCTGCCACTGCAAGGGGGCGCGCCCGACGCATTCACTCCCAGGAAAAGGTGGCCGGGCTCTTCGGCCGTGAGTTGCTTGCCGCTGCCGATCAGTACAGGCACTCCGTGCGCCTGCAGCCTGGCGATCAGAGCTCCGGCGGGAGCAGAAACTACCGGAAGGCCGGTGCTGGCGGAGGCGCTCACTCCCGCTGGGTCGCAGCTCTCCGCGGAAGTTGCGTGGATTTCGAGAACCTCTCCCGCTTGCAGGTCTACTCCAGTGTCGGTCCAGGGTTGCGCTGTCGAAATGGTGAAGGAATAGTCTCTGCCGGCGGTCGCGATCTGGAACTGGGCCGAAACGGCAGGGATGGCGAACACTCCTGCCAGGAGAACGACTCCACCAGCCAGCAGGGGAAGGGACTTCATAGGCAAACTCCGGGTTGGGCGTGGTAAGTAGCCGCGGGAGAATTTTATCGATTATCGCCGGGGGAGTCGAATCGAGAGGGCGGTTCGATGGAGGACGGGCGTCCCCGCCCGTCCCAGCAAAGACGGGCGAGGACGCCCGTCCTCCACATCGAAAGCCTCGCTACCTGATTACCTGGCCAGCGCTGGCTCCATATGGCCGGACTTCAGGCTTTCGTAGCGCTTGTTGACTTCTTCCCAGTTGACCACGTTCCACCAGGCCGCCAGGTATTCGGGACGGCGGTTGTTGTACTTGAGGTAGTAGGCGTGCTCCCAGACATCGTTGCCGAAAATGGGGAACAGGCCCTGGGAAATGGGATTGTCCTGGTTCGGGGTGCTGAGAACCTGTACGTCGCCGCCGCGCTTGCCGGCCAGCCAGACCCAGCCGCTGCCGAACTGCTTGACCCCGGCATCGTTGAACTTGGTCTGGAAATCCTTGAAGCTGCCAAAGGCCTTCTGGATGGCTTCCGCCACCGGGCCGCTGGGATCGCCGCCGCCTTTGGGCTTCATGATTTTCCAGAACATGCTGTGGTTGACGTGGCCGCCGCCGTTGTTGCGCACGGCGCCGCGGATATCTTCCGGCAGAGCGCTCAGGTCGCGTATCAGGTCCTCGGCGCTCTTGGACTGCAGATTGGGATGTTTTTCCAGAGCTGCATTCAGGTTCTTGACGTAAGCCGCATGATGCATGTCATGGTGCAGCTTCATGGTCGCGGTGTCGATGGTGGGTTCAAGCGCGGAATAGTCGTAGGGCAAAGGGGGTAATTCGAAAGCCATATGTTTTTCTCCTCTATAACAGTCTCAGATGATGGTATCGCGACTGGAGATTCAGCGGCAAAATCTGTTTGTTTTCGGCTAGCTAGTGGATGGCCCGGATCAGGAACAGGTTGCTTGCGGAAAGACCCAACCCCAAAGACGCACCGGATTTTCAGCGATCTCCACGGTTCAGTCTCTTGATTCGGTTGTGGGTTGGCTTATCCGCGTGAATCCGCGCCGATCCGTGGCTCGGCTCTTACTGGCTCAAGGCGCGCTGCAGTTGCTGGGGATCGGACGCATAACTCAACGCCACATCCTGGTCGACCACTTGCGCGCGGACCAGCTTTTCAATTTCCTGGTCAAAGCTTGCCATGCCTTCGGAGGCGGAGTTCTTGATGGCATCGAGAAGGCCGGCGCCCGTAGGGTCTTCACAATCGAGGTAGTGGGCGGTGCGCGGCGTGCTCTTGAAAATTTCCAGCACGGCCACCCGGCCACCGCCCTTCCGAGGGATGAGTTGCTGCGAAATCACGTAGCGCAGGGTCTTGGCCAGACGGCCGCGCAAGGATGCCTGTTCGATCGCCGGGAACGAAGCCACAATGCGCTCCAGGGTCTTGGCGGCATTGGGAGCGTTCAGGCTGGAAAGCACCAGGTGGCCGGTTTCGGCGGCTTCCAGGACCATTTCCATGGTTTCATGGTCGCGCAACTCACCCACCAGGATCACCTTCGGAGCCTGCCGCAGTGCCGCGCGCAAGGCCAGGGCGAAGTTCGGAGCGTCGCTGTGCAGCTCCCGTTGATGGATGGTGGACCGCTTGTGATTATGTAGAAACTCAATGGGATCTTCGATGGTGATGATATGGCACGTCTGCTCTTCGTTGATGCGGTCGAGCAGAGCGGCCAGGGTGGAAGATTTCCCCGACCCGCGCGCGCCCGTCACCAGGACCACGCCATCCCGAAGGCTGGCTATTTCCCCCAGTTGAGGCGGCAGGCCCAGGGCGGCGAACCCCGGAATCGTGGTCGGAATCACGCGCATCACCACGGCGCAGCTGCCGCGCTGGATGAAAACATTCACCCGAAAGCGGGCTAGCCCGGGCAGGCCGAAAGAGATATCGCAGGAACCCTGTTCGCGCAGCATGGTGATGGCCGGCTTATTGTCGCCGATAAGATCGGAAGCGATGCGGCGGGTATCGTCCGCGGTCAGCACCCGCAACCCCTGACCCTGCACCGTCATCAACTGCCCGTAGACTTCCACCTGGGGCGGACGGCCGGGGGAGAAAATGAGGTCGCTGACATTTTCCGTCGCCCGCAACATGGCTGCCAGCAGGGCGTGCGTGGCCGCCGCACCGGAGTTCGATGCGGGATCGAGCGTGACCCGAAGCGGTGCTGTGCCTGGCGCTGCCATTTTTCTCTGAGTCAGGAAGTAAGAGCTCGAAGGGGGTCTCGAGCCTTGCGGGCAGAAGCGCTGCCGCTTCTCTTTCCGAATCTCACTTCACTCTAGCGAAAACGATGGTGGCATTCCACGAAGAACGTGAGGGACATAGACCTTGGTAATGTGGGCGAGTAATGTGGGCGCGAGCGCCCTCGCTCGTGCGGCAGTGCCGGAGGCGCTGCAGGGCCAACCATGGCGCGCCACTGTCCTGATGATGCAGGGGAGACGGAGCACGAGCGGGGCGCTCGCGCCCACATCGGCGAAAGGGCGGCGCGGGGCCGCCTGGCATCGGGAATCGAATCAGCCCTTACTTCTTCGTGGGGGCTTTCTTCTTCGAGCCGTAGCTGGTCTCGATGCTGCTGCCGATGTATTGCAGCATGCTCTTGGCCCCGTCGGCGAACTGCCCGGTGGGCTGCAGTTCGAGATATTTGTTCAGGGCTTCGGCGGTGCCGGGCGCGGGAATCACCTTGCCGGTCTTGGGGTCGGTGGTGGCTTTGTTGATCAGGTTTACGCCCTTCTGGTAGTAGGCGTCGGCCTTGTTGGGATCGGCGGCAATCGCCTTGTCGAAGGCCGCATTGGCCTCGTCCACCTTACCGCTATTGGTCAGTACGGCGCCCTGGTTGTAGTAGTACTGCGCGGCGCCAGGGGGATTCTGTTGCGCCGCCAGATCATACGACTTGACCGATTCTTCAAGCTGACCGGTCCGGGCTTCGGCCTGCCCCAGGTTGTTGTAGTACGCGGCCAGGATCTTGGGGTCATCCGGCTTGGCCCCAGCGGCCATGGTTTTCTTCTTCAGGTCGATGGCCTTGGTGTAATCAGCAACTGCCTCGCCGTAGCGCTTGGCTTTCTCCGCGGAATCAGTCTGCTTGGGAGCGGAACTGAGATAGGCGTCCCCCAGCCGGGCCCACAACAGGTCGCGGGTAGGATCGGTTTGCGTGGCCTGGGTGAGAGTGGTGATCGCAGTTTCAAAATCGCCACCCTGCATGGCCTGGTTGGCAATGGACAGCTTCTCGTTGAGCGCCTTGATGGTATCGGTCTCCTTGGCTGCCTTGGCCTGCTGCTCTTGCATGGCCTTCAACTGCTCCGGGCTGATACCCTTCTGCGCGGCCGCCTCGACCTGGGATTTCTTCAGGTCGAAATCGAGGGTGGCTTCGTCTAGGCCCACGGGAAAGCCGTTTACCATGTCCAGTTGCTTGCCGTCCTGAGTCAGGACGACCTTGTACTTGCCGGGTTCGATGCCCAGCGAGAAGTACTCGCCCTTTTTGTTGGTCTTAAGGTTGTACTTTCGCCCGTTATCGGTGTTAGTCCATTCCAGGTTGGCGCCCACGATGGGATTGCCCTGCGCGTCTCTGCAGACACCTTTCACTGTCCCAGTGGCTTGGGCGAACACCGGGGGTACGCACAGCGCCGCCACCGCCACCACCAGCACCACGATCAGCAAACGTTGCTTCATTTTTTGGCCTCCCGGCTCACAAACTGATTCTCGATATCGCTCCCCGGCTTCGGGGCCGGCGCTAGGTTAAGCTCTCTGGGCCAGCGCCGCATAAGGAATCGGGTCGGCGCTGCCCGCATCCCGGAAGGCGCGCAGGCGCAAAACGCAGCTGTCACAAACGCCGCAGGCGCTGTCCTCCCGGCTATAGCACGACCAAGTTAAATCGAAGGGCGCGCCCAGTTCAAGGCCCAGGCGCACGATTTGCGACTTGCGCAACTGGATCAAGGGCGTAACGATTTCGATCCGCCCGTCCTTCGTGCCCAGCTTGATCACTTGGTTGAACGCCTGGTAATAGGCGGGGCGGCAATCAGGATATCCCGAACTGTCCTGCTCCACCGCGCCGATATATATACGGCTGGCGCCCAGCACTTCTGCCCAGCTCACGGCCACCGACAGGAAGTGAGCGTTGCGGAACGGCACATAGGTTACCGGAATATCTTTTCCCATGCTGTGCGATTCCGGAACCTCAAGGCTGTGGTCGGTCAGAGCCGAACCGCCTATGGCAGAGAGCGCCTCGTTCCTCACCAGCAGCCGGTCCCGAATCCCGAGGCGATCGCAGATGGCGAAAAAAGCCCGCCGTTCGCGTTCTTCGGTACGCTGTCCGTAGCTGACGTGCACAGCGGCCGGGTTGTAATCGCGCGCCGCCAGAGCGGCGCAGACGGTAGAATCCATGCCGCCACTCAGGAGAACAATCGCGCGTTGTGCGTCCTTCATCATCAGTTAGATGTCCTCTGGAACAGAACCGCCGTCCGGCCCTAAACACTTGAAAGCAAGCTAGATGGAGGGAGCCATTTCAGATTGCAGATTTTAGATTGTAGATTGAAATTCATTGCACCATTCGGATTTCAAATCTGAACTCTGCAATCTGAAATCTGCAATCGCTAGACCCCCTTCATCGCCGGATCCCAGATGAATTTATGCAGTTGCAGCCCGAGCCTTGCGGAGACTCCGTCGGCCAGCATCCATTCGGCGAGTTCGCGCGGATCGAGCAGGCAGCAGGAGGAGTCGCGGGCGCCGCCGGCTTGCTTGCTGAAGGCGGGCGAGAACAGCACCGCGTGGACTTGCTGGTCCAAGCGGTGACGGGTCACGAAGTCGCGGGCAAATTCATAGTCGCTGCGGTCGCTCAGCACAAACTTGACCTCGTCTTCCGGATTCAGGCAGTCGAGGTTTTCCATGTGAAAAGTGTCAGGCTCGCCCGAGTTCGGGCATTTTACATCCACGATCTTGACCACCCGCCGCGGCACGCGCTGCAGCGGACGCTCGCCGCTGGTCTCGAGCAGAACGGTGTAGCCCGCATCCAGAAGGCGCTGCATGAGCGGCATCACCTCACGCTCCTGCAACATCGGCTCGCCACCGGTGATCTCGACCAACCCACCAGCCGGACTCATCTGCTCGACCTTTTTCATCACTTCTTCCAAAGTCTGGCGATGCCCGCCGGTGAAAGTGTACTCGCTGTCACACCAGGAACAGCGCAAATTACAGCCGGTAAGCCGCACAAAGACGCAGGGCAGCCCGGCGTATGTGGATTCGCCCTGGATCGATTTGTAGATCTCGGTAATCTGCATGAAAAGCAGCTATCAGTTATCAGTTGTCAGTTATCCCATGTCATCCGGAGCGATCCTGCCGTTTCGCTCGCGAAACGGCAGGCGAGTCGAAGGACCCCTATAGCGCGGACCACAGCTGAACTCCTGGGGATTTCTGGCCTCGCCTGATCGTGCCGGGCTATTCCGAATAAGTCGCGGTGGTGACATCCGTTTCGAATACCGTGACATTCTTGACCCGCACCCGGCCCTGGGTGACCCGATCCAGATTCACGTTGGTCTCATCGTAAAAATACTTGGCCAGATTCTCCGCCGAGGGATTCAACACCTTGAACGGATCGAGATCATTAATCATCTGGTGATCCAGCCGGTCGATCACCGGTTTCATGGCCTCTCTCAGTTCCCTGAAATCAAGCAGCAAACCGGCTTTGTCCAGTTCCTTGCCGGCCAGGGTCACTCGCACCTTGTAGTTGTGCCCGTGCGGATTCTCGCACTTGCCCTTGTAGTTGCGCAGGTAGTGGCCCGCGGCAAAGGAGTCTTCGACCGTAACCTCGTACATGGACCCTCTTGGCGATCGGCACGAAAACAGGCCGGATCGCAACGCTTGATCAATCGTCCATTTTACCCCGATAGCCATCATGCGGGGCGGGCGCACCGCCCGCCGCACCCATACGGGGCGCTATCCCACGCCAAAGAAATCTTCCACTTGTTTGAGGTCGGTGGTCCGTTGATAAGGCGGCAGGCTCTCCACGAACACCTTCCCGTACTGCTTCTTCAGGATGCGATTGTCCAGCAGGACCAGCAAGCCGCGATCATGGAGGGAGCGGATCAGCCGCCCGAAGCCCTGCTTCAGAGTGATGACCGCGGCCGGGACCTGGTACTGGAAGAAAGCGTTGCCGCCGTCGGCGTCGATCGACTTGACCCTGGCGGCCACGACCGGGTCGCTGGGCACCGCGAACGGCAGGCGGTCGATGATCACGCAACTCAGTTGCTCGCCCTGCACGTCCACGCCCTGCCAGAACGATGAAGTGGCGAACAACACGGCATGGGGAGTCAGCCGGAATTCTTCCAGCAGGGCGGTCTTGGGGGCGTCGCCCTGCAACAGCATGGGGAATTCGAGTTCGCCCAAGAGGCGCTGGTGGACGTCGTTCATCTGGGCATAGCTGGTGAACAGGACGAAAGCCCGGCCGCGCGTGATTTCGAGTAGCCGCCGGATGCGGTCGGATGCTTTCGCCGCGAATTGCGGAGTGCGCGGATCGGGAAGGTCGGGAGGAACGTAAAACAGCGCCTGATTCTCATAGTCGAAATGCGATGGCAGGACGGCTTCCCGGGCGTGCTCCAGTCCGAGCCGCTGGCGCATGTATTCGAAACTGCCACCAACCGCCAGGGTCGCCGAGGTCAGAACCGCGCATTCCAGTTTGTCGAACAGGCAAGTCTTAAGAATCGGCGCCACGTTGATGGGCGTGGCCTGGAGAAAAACATTCTGCTTGTCGCGTCCGCCGCGCCGGCGCTCGATCCAGAAGACGGTGTTGCGATCTTCCGATTCCATCAGAAAACCGAGCTGCACCTGCAATTCCTGGGTCCGCCGGGCGAAGTTAAAAACTTCTTCCGGCTTGGACGGCAAATTTTCCAGCTCCGAACCCAGGCGAGTGAGCGACTGTTGCAGGCCCAGAAACTCGTCGCCGTTTTCCTCCATAAATTCGCGGCGGCTTTCGAAGGCGAAACGTCCGTCGCCCGGCGGCAACAGGGCGAAGAAGAAGAGCGCCCGCTCGCGCAAGCTCTTCAACGCGCCAGAGATGGAAGCCGACAGCATGTGGTTGCGTTGCAGAGAAACTTCTATATCCCGGCACAGCTCTTCCAAGCGCCCGTTGCTCACGGAAACCCCGAAGTAGCTTCCGGCAACATCTTCCAGTTCGTGGCCTTCGTCGAAAATCACGGCGCCGGCATCCGGCAGAATTCCGGCGTCGGGCGCGTACTCCGCCTGCTGTTTGATGGAAAGGTCGGCAAAAAACAGGTGGTGGTTGACAATGATGATGTCGCTCTCCATTGCCTTGCGGTGCATTTCGGTGATGAAGCAGCGGTCCCAGGCGCTGCATTTCTGTCCCAGGCAGGTATCGGAGCGGGCGTCGATCTTGTGCCAGAGCGCGCTGGCCTCGGGAAGCGACGCCAACTCCGCCCGGTCCCCCGTATTCGTCACCTTTTCCCAGGCGGCGATGGCACGGTAATGCTCGATCTCCTCCAATCCGCTGAGCACCGGCTGGTCGGTGAGGTCATAGAGCTTCTTGCGGCACAAATAATTGTTGCGTCCCTTCATGTAACAGACTTTGAGCTTGCCTTCTCCGTTGGGAAAAAGCGCTTGTTCGAGAAAAGGGATATCTTTATGAAAGAGCTGTTCCTGCAGGTTCTTGGTTCCGGTGGAAATAATGACCCGCTTGCCGGAGCGAATGACGGGAACCAGGTAAGCCAGCGTCTTGCCTGTACCGGTGCCGGCTTCGACAATCAAGTGACGCTTCTCTTCCAGCGCCTGCTCGACGGCTTGCGCCATCTGTAACTGTCCCCGGCGAAATTCGTAGGCGGGGTGGGTCCGCGAAAGCACTCCGCCCGGGGCGAAAAACTGATAGAGAGAGATGTCGCGTTTCCTGGCGTCGGAGACGGGCTGAGAACTGGAAGGCACAGAGCCACTATAATAGCGTTACCACCCATGTGTGTGTGGGGCGGGCGCCCTCGCCCGCCGCTTTTGCCTTGAGATGTTTGTTCCTGGAATCCTGTGGCGGCATGGGTTAGTTCAGAAAGGCTGAAAGTCAACAGCGGCGGGCGGGGGCGCCCGCCCCACACTCGATATCCTTTATGACCCATCCAAGTTTGACTTCACCCTCGGCTGCAGCCGCTGCCGGCATGCCTACCGTTGCCATCGTGGGGCGTCCCAACGTCGGCAAATCCACGCTCTTTAACCGGCTGGTGGGCTCGCGGCGCGCCATTGTCGGCGACGAGCCCGGCATCACGCGCGACCGTCTCTATGGCGAAGCGGAATGGCGCGGACGCTATCTCCGCATCGTGGATACGGGCGGCATCCTCCCCGAAGACAAAGACTTCATCCCGGCGGAAATCTTCCGCCAGGCGAAAGTCGCCCTGCAGGAGGCCGACGCGGTCATCATGGTGGTGGACGGCCGCACCGCAATGGCGTCTTCCGATATTGAGCTGGCCCGCCAGTTGATCCGATCGGGCAAGCCGCTGTTTCTCGCCGTCAACAAGGTGGACACGGAAAAGCAGCAAACCCTCACCGACGAGTTCCATCGTCTTGGGATCCGCAAGCTGTTTCCCATCTCCGCGGAAAATGCCCGGGGGTTGGATGACCTGCTGGACGCCATTCTGGAAATTCTGCCCTCGAAACCTCAACTCACCACGGAGGACACCGAGGACGCAGAGGAAATACAAGAAGAACAACCCCAATCTCACGAAACCAAAGTTGCGATCATCGGGCATCCCAACGTCGGCAAATCCACGCTGCTGAACCGGCTGACGGGGGCCGAGCGTTCGATCGTCTCGCCCATCCCGGGCACCACGCGGGACGCGGTTGACGAGATCGTCGAACGCGACGGCAAACGCTTCCGCTTCATCGATACCGCCGGCATCCGCCGCAAGGGCAAGACCCACCTGATGGCGGAAAAACTCTCCGTGGTCATGGCGCGCAAGCATCTGGAAGCCGCCGACATTGCCCTGCTGGTGATCGACGCCACCGAAGGCGTAAGCCAGCTCGACGCCGCCATCGCCGGATATGCGCACGAGAGCGGGCGCTCCATGATCATCATCGTGAACAAATGGGATTTGGTCGTCAGCGGCAAGGAACGCGCCGGCCGGCAGACGAAGTCCTCGCGCATGCAGGAGAACAAACGCCCGGCCGATCGCATCGCCTATGAAGAACGGTTGCGGGACGCGCTGAAATTTCTCAGCTACGCGCCCGTCCTGTTCGTCTCGGCCTCAACCGGCAAGGGCACAGAGAAAATATTTCCCATGCTGGAAGAGGTCGCCACCGAGCGCCGCAAGCGCATCGGGACTGGCGAGATGAATCGCTTCCTCAAACACGTGGACTTCGAACGCGCTTCGGTGCCCGCGCGGCAGCAGGTCAGGATTTACTACATGACCCAGGCCGCGGTCGGGCCGCCGACGTTCGTCATCTTCACCGACCGCAAAGTGAAGCTGCACTTCGCCTATCAGCGCTTTCTGGAAAACCAGATCCGCAAAGCTTTCGGATTCGTGGGCACGCCCATCTGGATCAAGAACCGCGCCCGCGATTAAAAGCGCATCATCCAATCGGTTCCGGTGTCGGCAGCAACGGCGGCGGGTCGGGCGGAGGCGGCGGCATCACGGGTGGCGGCGCAGGATGCAGCAGCGCGTCCAGCGCGGGATAGCGCGAAGCGAAGAAATAAATGGAGTACGCCGGAAAGAAAACCACGGCCGGCACCGAGACCAGGGAAATCACGTACAGCAGCGAGAAAATCGCAATGATTCCCACCACCACCGCGAGCGTGATGGTGTAAAGGTTCCAGGTCAGCCCGGCCGCCATGCCTCCGATCACAGCCACGGCGCCCAATCCGCCGATCGGAATCAGAAACAGCAGGAGCACGATGGCCGAAGCGATGCCGAGAATAATCGCGGCTCCAATGGCCATCACAATCTTCATTCCAATGTAGGCGGCAAAGCCGCCCTTTTCACCTTTGACCCGGGGCCACAGCCGACGCCAGCCCTCGATGGCGCCGATTTCTTCCAGCGCCATCTGCGGGACCACAAAATCCTTGGTCATTACGTGGATCACCAGCTGCGTGACCACGAAAAGCAAAAGCACAAAGAACAAAGCCATCCCGCCCAGAATGAGCGGGACCATGTGCTCTTTGGGCTCTTTCAACCAGCCCAGGAGGAAAGCGAAACCCGCTGGGATTCCGATCAGAATGGTGAAACCCATGATCGAAGCCAGGGCCAGCAGAATCTGCCACACGAAGAAACGCCGTCCGGGGCCCTGCCGCCGGCTCCAGCTATGCCAGATGCGGCATTCCCTGGCCACGACGCTGTCGAACAGAACGAAGCGCATCACGCTGTTCACGTACAGCAACAGGATAAACAGAACGAGCGCGGCCGCGGCCAGGACCGCAATCAGGGAAGCCGTGAGCACGGGATTGATCGCCGGAAAGCCGGACTCCAGAAAGCGCCGGGAGTGTTCGGGATGCGGCATCTGGAAGCTGCCGGGATTGCAGCCTCCCCCGCCCGAACTCATCTCGCCGGCGAGCAAGCCGACCAGCCCGAGCTTGGCCCACTGGCTGGCCCGGAAGGGACGCGTCAACTGCTGCCGGGCATGCTCAAAAGCCGGAGTGATGGCATCCACGGCAGAAATCGGCAAGACGCACCTCGAGAGATCGCGGTTCGCAGCAAGGTACTGCGAAGCGGGAGAGACGTCAAGTGATTGACGAATTGTCGTATTTAAGGATTGACGAATTTAAAAATCCGGCAATTCTACAATTCGCAATTTCGACAATCCTCGCTCACTCGTACCTCAGCGCCTCCACGGGATCCAGCTTTGAGGCGCGCAGCGCCGGGACCATTCCGCTGGCCACTCCGACCGCCAGCAATACGAGGCTGGAAAGCATGACCGTGGCCAGCGAAATCTGGAGATGGATGTCAGCTTTGCCGGAATCGTCTTCGAACAGCGGACCCATGAGCGGCAATGTGCCCACGGCGGCCGCAATTCCATAGGAAAGCAGCACGCCGGCGGCGCCGCCCAAAAGCATAATGAGCAGGGTTTCGGCTAGGAACTGGAGTTTGATCTGCCACTTCTTGGCGCCCAGGGCCCGCCGCAGGCCAATCTCGCGGATGCGTTCATCCACCGAAACCAGCATGATATTCATCACTCCGACGCCGCCGATGCCCAGGGTCAGCGTGCCCACGAAGGTGAGCAGCACTTGCAGCCCGATGGTGAGGCCGTCAATGACCGGACGGAACTCGTCGCGTCCGAACATCACAAACGCCTTCTTGTCGGTAGGAGAAAATTGCTGACGCGTGGCGATGGCCGCCAGTACCTGGGCTTCGGCTTTGGCCTCAAACTGGGGCGCAACCGGCTCGAAGACCATCACCGCGGCGTACTTGGTGTTCCATACGTCGCCGGCAGCGCTGTAGGGGATCCAGGCGGAATCATCGTCGCTCGAAAAGTAGTTGCTCAACTGGATCTTGCGGGCCATGACGCCGATCACGGTGAAGTGCACGCCGCCGATCTGCACCGTCTCCCCAACCGCGGGGCGTCCGCTGAACAATTGTTCGCGCACCCGGCCGCCCAGAAATACCACGCGGCGCCGCTCCAGTTCGTCACCGGCGGAGATCCAGCGGCCTTCGGATGGGACTTCGTTGCGCATCTCGCCGTATTCCGGGCAAACTCCGCGTATCGCGGCCGTGCCTACCATGCGTTCGCCATAGCTGATACCGGGACGATTCACGGTCTCGAGGCAGACGTGTTTGACCAGCGGAGCAGTTTCCTTGACGATGTCGAGATCCGCCTGCTCCAGCCGCACCTTTTTGCCGGCGCGCTGTCCGCCGGGCTGCTCGCTGGTTTGCGCCGGCCAGCAGATCACGACACTCTTGCCGAAAGCGTCGAACCCGCCCACCAGGATACGGCGGAAACTGCTGCCGTAGGCGATGAGCAGAGTCACGGTGGCAATGCCCCAGACAATGCCCAGCATGGTCAGCAGGCTGCGCGTGTAGTTGCGCTTGAGAGCTATCCAGGCTTCGAGAATGATTTCAGTCAGCATGTGAAAACCACCTCTGTCCATGCGGGGACGGGTCTCCACCCCGTCCAGGCCGAGCGAAGCTCGGCAGCGGTGTTAAGCCGCCTCTGCCGCGCAAGCGCGGCTCGTCCGGGTCTGAGACCCGGACCCACACGGGCCAATCCCACACAGCCCTACCCTCCCGCTTCATAGCGCAGGGCTTCAATGGGATCGATCGAGGCCGCCCTGCGCGCTGGGTACAGGGCCGAAAATACTGCGATGATGCCCAGCAGCCCACAGGCCAGCAGCCCCGACTGCCACGTTGCCACCAGGCCGGCGAAAAAATCCGGCATCGGCAGTAAATTCACCAGAAAACAGATGCCGTATGCGATCGCCATCCCGATGGCGCCGCTGAGCGACGCAATCAGGAGGGCTTCGATAAAGAACTGTTTGAGGATGGTGTGGGCCGGGGCCCCCAGCGCCTTGCGCACGCCGATTTCGCGGGTCCGTTCCCGCACCGCGACCATCATGACGTTCATCACGCCCAGGCCGCCGAGAAACAGGGTCACGATTCCGACCGCGCCCAGAAAATATTTCATGCCGTTGGTCATCTGGCGGAACGCCTTGGCTTCCTGCACCGTGTCCCAGATGGGACAGGCTTCCTTGTCATGGGGATCGAAGTTGTGCATTCGTCCCAGCACGGTCTGTATTTCGCGCTTGCAGGCTTCGTGCTGTTCCACCGATCGGGGCGTGACCAGCAACTGGTCAAAAGTTGTGGAGGTGCCCGGCGGCTTGTCCGGAAAATCGCGCCGCATGGCCGCGAAGGGGATAAATATCTTGCTGACATCCCAGCCGTCGTAGCTTGAGTCCTGCTTCTTGACCGCCATCACCCCGATGACTTTGTAGGGAAACGCATTCAGATAAACTTCCTCGCCGATGGGATTGCGCCCGGGAAAAAGCTGCTTGGCGGCATCGCTGCCGAGGAAGGCGACGCGGCGCGCCTCTTTCTGGTCGTCCCAATCGTAGAAGCGGCCGTCGCCGACATCGAGGCTGCGAATGTATGCGAAGGGGGGATGAGATCCAGTCACGGTAAACGCGGCATTGTTGTAATTGCTGTGGGCGCGGACGTCGTTTTGCTCCAGTTCCGGCAGGGCGTATTCGCAATCCCGCGCCTCGGCCTGCACCGCCAGCACGTCCGCGTCTTCCCAGTGCACCGCGCGCCCGGCACGGGCCCCGCCGGCCTGCAGGCTGGTGCGTCCGTGAAATACGATGAGGATATCCTTGCCCAGGTTGCGGGCCTGCTCTTCCTGCCCCTTGCGCAGGCCTTCACCCGCCGCCACCATCAGAACGATGGAGACGATTCCCCAGGCAATTCCGAACATGGTCAGGAACGTACGCAGCTTGTGGGCCCAGAGCGTACGCAACACATCGCCAACCAGATCGCGCAGCACCATATGGTTATGGACGCGGACGCCGCCCGAACGTAAGCCGAAAGGCGCACCCGCCCCCGAATTCATATACGAGAACCCGCCTCATTTTGTTCATAACGAGTGTGGGGCGGGCGCCCTCGCCCTCCGCTTTTGCGGTTGATTTTGGGGGGTCGCTGTTGCGCTGAGGCCTTGAGCCGGTTGTCCCACCCGAATTCAAGTCAAAGGCTGCGGGCGAGGGCGCCCGCCCCACACTTTTCCAGCCATTCATCAAACTGCTTTAACGCCAGCTCGCACTGCCGGCGATGCCGTTCCTGACGGTCGCGGATCCTATGTTCCAGGGGCGGCAGCAGGTCGAAGGTGATGTTCGCCGGCTGGAAGTTCCGGGCATCGGCGTGGGTCACGTAGTGAGTCAGAGATCCGAAGGCGGTGGGGCGCGGAGGGAGCGCGGGCTCCGATCCGGAGGCCAGCGCCGCGGCGTGGACACCCGCCATCAGGCCGGTGGCGATGGATTCGACATACCCCTCGACCCCGCAGATTTGTCCCGCGAAGAATACTTTCGGATGCTCCTTCATCTGCAGCGACTCGGAAAGCAAAGTTGGCGCATTGATATAGGTATTGCGGTGGATCTGTCCGTAGCGCAGGAAACGCGCATTTTCGAGGCCGGGGATCAGGCGCAGCACGCGGGCCTGATCTCCGAATTTCAAATGATTCTGGAAACCTACGAGGTTGTAGGAGTCGGCGCGCAGATTTTCCTGGCGAAGTTGCACCGCGGCATAGGGAATCCGTCCCGTACGCGGGTCTTTCAGTCCGACCGGCTTCATGGGACCGAAGCGCAGCGTGTCGCGGCCCCGGCGGGCAATTTCTTCGATGGGCAGGCAGCCCTCGAAGTAGTTCAGCTTCTCCCAGTCGCGCTGCTCGACCGATTGCCCCGCAACCAGCGCATCGCAGAAGCGGTCGTACTCCTCTCTTGACAGGGGGCAGTTGATGTAGTCGGCCGAGCCTTTGTCGTAACGCGCCGCCAGATACACTTTGGACATGTCGATGGAATCGGCCTCGACAATCGGACTGATCGAATCGAAGAAATACAGGTGGGTCGAACCACTGAGCCGGGCGATCGCAAGGGACAGTGCGTCCGAGGTCAGCGGCCCGGTGGCGATGATCGTGATGTGGTCTTCGTCGATCCCTGTGACTTCTTCGCGCCGGATGGTAACCAGCGGCTCTCGGGAGAGGACCTCCGTGACCCGGGCGGCGAAGGCCGCGCGGTCCACCGCCAGCGCATGGCCGGCTGGAACTGCGCACTCGCGCGCGATCCCCAGCAGCAAGGATCCCGCCCGCCGCATTTCTTCTTTCAGGAGCCAGGGCGCGGTATTCTCGCTGTCGGATTTCAGGGAGTTCGAGCACACCAGCTCCGCGAAATCCGCGGTCTGGTGGGCGGGCGTCGAGCGCACCGGACGCATCTCCCAGAGTTCGACGGCAACGCCGCGGCGCACGCATTGCCACGCCGCTTCCGGTCCCGCGAGTCCCGCGCCAATCACGCGCACCGCTGCCGTCGTGGTCGATGCGCCCTCCATCATTGGGCGTTCCATCATTGGGCACTGCTGGCCACATGCTCCAGCGCGTCGCCGTCCAGGCTTACGGTCTTCCATTCGTCCAGGAAGGTAGCGCCCAGGCTCTTATAAAAATCGATCGCGGGTGTGTTCCAGTCGAGCACCTGCCAGCGCACGCCAAAGCAATTATGCTTACTGGCAAGCGACGCAACCCGAGCCAGCAACGCTTTCCCAATTCCCTTCCCGCGATACTGGTCGCGCACGTAGATATCTTCCAAAAAGAGCCCGGCGCGGCCCTCAAAGCTGGAGTAATAGTCAAAAAAAAGGGCGTAGCCGGCGAGCTGGCCATCCCATTCCGCCAGCAGCACGCGAAATTTCGGCGGCCCAGAAAATCCGTCGCGCAACAGCGCCGCTTCAGTCGCCGCCACGGGAAGACGTTCGAAGCCGGCGAACTCATGGATCAGCGTGTTCAACGCCGGCACATCGCTGGCGTGCGCAGGGCGAATTGAAAGCATCGGGTGTCCTTTCCGTAAGTTGGGCACGCTTGGCCGGCCTGGCCTAGTGACTGATCAGGGTGGACTGGCTGGCCACGCATCGCCAGGTCCCATTCTGATTGATCCAGGTATCGATAAAGCGTCCTCGCCGCAGATAAGCCTTGCCCCCTACCTTGCCTTTCTCCCGGTACACGCCGGTCACAATCGCGGTATTGCCGTAGAGCTGCGCCGTCATGGACTCATTGACAATCTGTTCCGGATGGAGAGACGGGGCTTTCACGCTGTCCAGGAACTGCGTTTTGTTCATGAGCGAGCCGTCATAGTCGATGTAGAGCAAGGTGCTGTCCAGCAACCCATCGAGCGCCTTGGCATCTTTCTGTTCTTCGGCCCGGTTCCAGGCCGTCTCCAGGGCCAGAATCCTGGTTTGATCAGGGTCCGCAGTCCCACCCTGCGCCGCGGCCGGCAGAGAAATGGCAAGTAACAAAATGGCAGCAACCAGCACTCTCATCAGAATGCTCCTGCGATGCACGACAGAATTTATCTGACCGGTTCCAGCACCCTCGACGTCGTGCTCCATTATACGGACGCTCATGCTGTGATCGGAGGCTCGATGGCCCGCATCGCTCTCATCGAACCCGAATAAGCCACGCTGGAGATGAGAGAGATCTCACGGATCTCACAGAGAAGCCAAGTAGCGTCGGCCTACAGAATCACTCGCTCGTCCCCTACCCTTCGCGTCACGTGCTCGCGGTCCAGATATTCCAGCAGCGGAATGGCATATTTCCGGCTTACTCCGGTCAGGTCTTTGAAGCGGCCTACGTCGATTTTCGGCGACTTCGTTTTCTCCGACGACATGCGCTGGCGTAAATCCAGCAGCGCGTCGCGATGGAAGACCAGGTCCTCCGAAATCTTGACCAGAACTTTGTCGCGCAGCAGCAGGGTGACGATTTTTTGCGCGCGGGCTTTGTCGACCTTCAGGCCGGCCAGCACGTCTTTCAACGCCGGCACCTTCAGGCCCGCCGAGGCGAACGCATGCTCAATGACTTTCTTGGACTCTGCCTCTTCGTCTTGCAGGACCACGCCGCGTCCGGGCAAATGAACGAACTCTCCGGCGGCCTCAAGCTTCTTCTCGCGGGCCAGCATTTCCAGGGCGGAGGCGAAGACCTCGCTGGAAGCCTGCACGTGCTCACGCAGCTCCTCTTTGCTGATTCCCGCCACCAGCGGGTTCTTCTTGTGGAAGCCCGCGACCGTCTCGCTGATCGATAATTTCAATCGCTCGAGCGAGGGCAGGTGCACCAGCAAGTCGCCGACTCGAAATACATCAGCCTGCGGCCCAGGAGCGCCCAGATGGGTTTCGATCACCTGCCTGGGCCACCCGGTTTCCGCCGTCAGTTGCGCGAAAGAAATTCCGGCGTGCCCTCGCCGCGCCACCCGGGCCCGCAGAATCGACGGAGCATCGCCGCTCCCGAGAGTCTCCAGGAACGCCTCCAGCCCCGGCATGCGAGAGAGCGGCGCCGCGTCGAGCACCACACCTCCGCCGATGGTCACAACCGGCGAGAACTGCCGCATGATGAAGCGGTCTCCCGGCAACAGCAGCGTGGGCTCAGCCAGGCGCAACTGGGCCAGCGCAGTTCCTCCCGGCGAAATCTGTTTCTGGCCGAAGAGCATGACCGTGGCGACGGTCTCGAAGGTGTAGGCGTGCAGGTGCACGCGCGCCCGGTCTTTCAAGGGCTTCGCCGAGGGCAGCAGGGTGAGCGCAGCGTCGAGGCGAGACGCAGGGCGGAAGGTGGAGGGCGGCGCCAGCACCATGCCCCGGGCCAACTCCTGCCTGGTCACACCGGCCAGATTCAAGGCGGTGCGCTGACCGGCCACGGCCCGCTCGGCCGCGTCTCCATGCACCTGAATCCCCCGTACGCGCACGCGCTTGCCTGATGGAAAAACCTCCAGCTCATCTTCTTCGCGAATCGCGCCGTAGAGCAGCGTCCCCGTCACCACCGCGCCAAAGCCTTTCATGGAGAAGACGCGGTCAACCGGCAGGCGGGCCAGCGCGGAAGCATCTCGGACTCGAACGCCGGTCGCAGTCTCTACCAGCGCCTGTCTGAGCTGGTCGAGGCCTGCGCCGGTCAGCGAACTGACCGCGACCACCGACGAATGGGCCGGATCGAGAAACGAATCGCGCAGAAATTCCTCGACCTCTAATTTCGCTACGTCCAGGGTTTCGCGGTCCACCAGGTCAGATTTTGTGAGCACGGCGATGCCCCGGCGCACGGAAAGCAGGCGGCAGATATCGAAATGCTCGCGGGTCTGAGGTTTGATGGACTCATCGGCGGCAATCACCAGCAGCACCAGATCGATTCCTCCGATCCCGGCCAGCATGTTGCGCACAAAACGCTCGTGTCCGGGAACGTCGACAAAACCCAGCCGCAGGATTTCGCCGCCGGGAAGGGGCAGTTCCAGATGGGCAAAACCGATATCAATGGTGATGCCGCGGCGCTTTTCCTCTTCCAGGCGGTCGGCGTCGATGCCGGTCAGGGCCTTTACCAGGGCGGTCTTTCCATGATCGATGTGTCCGGCGGTGCCGACGATGACGGACTTCATGCGGGACAGTATAGTCGGCGGGGCTGCGCCGGCCGGAAGGCGGTGTGGGTCGGACACTCCTGTCCGACGCCTTTGACGTTGGTTTTGGGATTGGTTTTTGGTCTGGTTTGGTTTTTGGTCTGGTTTGGTTCTGGTCATTCCCGTTTTCGCCGGCCAAAAGGCAGGTCAAAAGCGTCGGACAGGAGTGTCCGACCCACACCGGCAGGCGGCGGGACGCCGGCGCTACTTTGCTACTACAATAGAGTTTCCCCATATGACCTCTTCTTCGACACCTGTCCTCACACCCGAAATCATCCGGGAGCATGGCCTCACGCCCGACGAATACGAAAAGATCAAACAGCTGCTGGGCGGACGCCAGCCCACCCTCACCGAGTTGGGCATCTTCAGCGTGATGTGGAGCGAGCATTGCTCGTACAAATCTTCACGTGTGCATCTGAAGCGGTTGCCCACGCGCAGCCGGCTGGTGGTGCAGGGTCCGGGAGAGAACGCGGGCATCATCGACATCGGCGACGGCTGGGCTTGCGCCTTCAAGATCGAGTCGCACAATCATCCTTCGTTTATCGAACCGTTTCAGGGCGCGGCCACCGGCGTCGGCGGAATTCTGCGCGACATTTTCACCATGGGGGCGCGGCCGGTGGCGGTGATGGACTCGCTGCGCTTTGGACCGATTGAGCGCGGTGTGGGGCGGGCACCCTTGCCCGCCGGCGGCAGCACGAGCGGGGCGCTCGCGCCCACATCGAGCTTCCCTGCGTCGAAGCAGGAAATTCATAAGAATCAGTCCGTGCTTGAGGGCGTGGTCAGCGGGATCGCCTCCTATGGCAACTGCTTCGGTGTGGCCAACTTGGGCGGCGAGACCAAGTTTGAGCCATGCTACTCCGGCAATCCCCTGGTCAATGCTTTTGCTCTGGGATTAGTCCGCCGCGACCAGATTTTCTACGCCAAGGCTTCGGGCGAAGGCAATCCGGTGATTTACGTGGGATCAAAAACCGGACGCGACGGCATCCACGGCGCCACCATGGCCAGCGAGGAATTCAGCGAAGCTTCCGAAGCCAAAAGACCCAACGTACAGGTGGGCGACCCCTTTCTCGAGAAGCTCCTGCTGGAAGCGTGCCTCGAAGCCATGCAGACCGGCGCCATCGTCGGCATACAGGATATGGGCGCGGCCGGGCTGACCTGCTCTACCTGCGAGATGGGCGCGCGCGGCCGCGTGGGCACTGAAATCGAACTCGATCTCGTGCCGCAGCGCGAAACCGGCATGACGGCTTACGAGATCATGCTGAGCGAATCGCAGGAGCGCATGCTGCTGGTAGCGCAAAAAGGACGCGAGCAGGAAGTTTTCAAAGTCTTCGAAAAATGGGGACTGGATGCAGTCGAGGTCGGCCGCGTCACCGCCGACGGAAAAATGCGAGTCCTGCACCACGGAGAAGTCGTCGCCGAGATCCCGAACCAGGCGCTCACCGATGACGCGCCGATCTACCAGCGTCCGCTGGAGCGTTGGGAACCGCCGGTGCCGCGCGAAATGCCGCAGGCCGTAAGGCTGGCGGAAATTTCCGATCTCACCGGCAATCTGAAGCGACTGCTGGCCGGTCCTAACATCTGCGGCAAGCGCTGGATCTGGCAGCAGTACGATCATATGGTGCAAACCAACACCCTGGAAGGCCCGGGCGCGGGCGATGCCGGAGTGATTCGCATCAAGGGATCCAAGCGCGGGCTGGCCATGGCGCTCGACGGCAACGGACGCTGGTGTTACCTCGACCCGCGGCTGGGCGCCATGCACGCCGTCGCGGAAGCCGCGCGCAACGTGGCTTGCGCGGGTGCCACTCCCATCGGCGGCACCAACTGCCTGAACTTTGGCAATCCCGAAAAGCCGCACATCATGTGGCAATTTTCGCAGGTGGTGAACGGCATCACCAAGGCCTGCGAGGAACTCGAAATTCCCATCACCGGGGGGAATGTCAGCTTTTACAACGAAACTCTGGGCGAAGGGATTTATCCCACGCCGGTGCTGGGCGTGGTTGGCGTCATGGAAGATGTGCACAAGGCGGTGCGTCCGGATTTCCGCGAGACTGGACGGGCGATCGTTCTCTTGCGAGGCGCGGAACCGGGCGATGCGACCGACGCCGAATCGGCATTTGGATCTTCGGAATATGCCAAGGAAATTCTGGGCGCGGTCTGGGGCTATCCGCCCGAGTTGGAGCTCGAAAAAGAGACGGGTTTGCAGAAGGCGCTGGTGGAAATTGCCCAAATCGAAATTATGGATTCCGCCCATGACTGCACGGACGGCGGAATCGCAGTGACGCTGGTGGAGTCGGGACTGGCTAAAGGCATTGGAATGAATGTCACTCTGCCATCCCTGGGGTTAGCGCCGGAGTTTGTTCTGTTTGGGGAGGAGGCCAGCCGCGTGGTCATCTCTTGCGACCGAGAGAACGTCGGCAGAATCCAACAAGTGGCGTTAAAATACGGCATCGTCGCAGAATTAATTGGGGAAACGGCATCGGAGCGAATCGAAATCACGCTCGATGGCCGGGTGGTAGTGTCGGCGGCGATTTTGGAATTGCGAGCTATTTACGAGGGTGCGCTGGAGAAGGCGCTGCGGACGGACGCGGAGCCGATGGCAGCGGATTGAAGAAACCGCCGAGCTTGGTTCGGCTGGGCGGGTGAGGGCACCCGCCCCTACGTGATCGGTGGCGGGTTTGCTGAGGGCCGAGGGCTGATAGCTATCATGTTCGATAAATTCCATGACGAATGCGGGGTGGTGGCGATCTACGCTCACCCCGAGGCGGAGAAGTTGGCTTACCTGGGGCTGCATGCGCTGCAACATCGCGGGCAGGAATCGGCGGGCATCGTCAGCTCGAACGGCCTGACTTTGCGCGCCCATCGCGCCATGGGATTGGTGGCCGACATCTTTACCGAGGATGTCTTGACGCAGGTCCACGGCTCGCTGGCCATTGGACACACGCGCTACTCCACCGCCGGCGATTCGGCGCTCTTCAATGCTCAGCCCATCATGGTGCAATCGAACAAGGGCATGATCGCGCTGGCTCACAACGGCAACCTGGTGAATGCGCATGAAATACGGCATCGCCTGGAAGCCCAGGGATCGATTTTCCAGACCAATAGCGACACCGAAGTCATCGTCCACCTGATCGCGCTTTCCAAAGAACAGACTCTGCCAGACGCGATGGCGGATGCGCTGCGGCGGGTTGAAGGCGCCTTCTCGCTGGTGATGCTCAGTTCGGACCGGGTGTTTGCGGCCCGCGACCCGCGCGGTTTCCGTCCCCTGGCCATGGGAAGAATTCCGCGCCTCGAAGGGCAGCGACAGGACACCATTGTGTTTGCCTCCGAGACTTGTGCATTCGATCTGATCGGCGCCACCTATGAGCGCGAGGTCAAGCCGGGCGAGTTGGTGATCGTGGGGCCCGAAGGCATCACTTCTCGGTTTTATTCTCCCGTGGCTGCGCAGTCGAGTTGCATTTTCGAGCATGTGTACTTCTCGCGTCCCGACAGCATGGTGTTCGGGCGCCCGGTGCAAGTCAGCCGCGAGGGCCTGGGGAGACAACTGGCGCGAGAAGCCCCGGCCGACGCCGATCTCGTCGTGCCGGTCCCGGACTCCGGGGTGACCGCGGCTGTCGGCTACGCCGCCGAAAGCGGCATTCCATTCCGTTTCGGATTGATCCGCAATCACTACGTGGGACGCACCTTCATTGAGCCGCGGCAAAGCGTTCGCGACTTCGGAGTGAAGCTCAAGCTGAACCCGGTACGCACCCTGCTCGAAGGCAAGCGCGTGGTGCTGATTGACGATTCCATCGTGCGCGGCACCACCAGCCGCAAGATCGTACGGATGATTCGCAACGCGGGCGCGAAGGAAGTCCATATGCGCGTCTCCTGCCCGCCCACGATTTCGCCCTGCTTCTACGGCGTGGACACGCCTTCCAAGAAAGAATTGATCGCGGCCAATAAGTCGGTGGAAGAGATTCGTGAATTCATCGGGGCCGATTCGCTGGCCTATCTTTCGCTCGAAGGAATGAAAAAAGCCTGCGCCGACGGGGAGAAGACTACCTACTGCACAGCCTGCTATACCGGTTCGTATCCCACCAAGTGGGTGGACGTGGACGAAATTCTGCCCGCTACGATCATTGAGCCCTAGACTTGGGGTTCTAAAGAAGAAGCTCTGTCATCCCGACCGGAGCGAAGCGCAGCGAGCGCAGAGGATGGAGCTGCTTTCGCAGGTGAGCTTCGCTCACCCGACCGGACGGGGGCATCCGTTCCTACGTGGTTCTCGCCGAAACTACACGTTCAATCCCCTGCAAATCTTTTGCAATTTGCAGGTCGTTCCATCCCGCCAGCAACTCACGCACGTCATCTGCGATGGTGCCGCTGATTTCCATTACCAGCCAGCCCTTTGGCTTCAACGATTCGCGGGCCTGCGGAATGAGGCGTTCGATCACTTCCAGGCCTGTGTCGCCGGCGAAGACCGCGTTGCGCGGCTCATGTTTGCGGACTTCGAGTTGTACCTGGTCTGCCTCAGATTCGCCCACATACGGCGGATTCGAAACCACGAAATCGAAAGCTCCGGCCTGAAGCCCCTTTAGCAAGTCGGTGTGATGGAAGTGGATTCGGGACTCGAGTTGATGCCGGGCCGCATTGGCACGCGCGATTTCGAGAGCTCCAGATGAAGTATCCGTGGCGTCGATTTTTGCCTGAGGCAATTCTTTGGCCAGGGCCAGAGCGATGCATCCGGATCCCGTACCAACATCCACGATGCGAAGCAGGGCGGCGGGCGAGGGCGCCCGCGCCACACGCGCGAGCACGGTCTCGATCACGTGCTCGGTTTCAGGACGCGGAATGAGCACAGCCGGAGAAACGATCAGATCCATTCCCCAGAATTCCTGATGGCCAGTAATGTACTGGGCGGGTATGCCGCGCTCGCGCTCGGCCAGGGCCCGCTCATAGCGATTGTGTTCTTCCCGGGAAAGCTGGCGCTCGGGATGGGCATGGAGATACGCGCGGTCGCATTCCAGGGTGAACATCAGGAGCAACTCGCTATTCATCCGTGGCGAAGGGACGTTCGCGGCAGTCAGGCGCGAAATGGCGGAGACTAGGGCATCGCGGAGCGTCACGGGTGTATTTGAACACAAGACACTTCAGGAGATGTGGGACGGACACTCTTATCCGCCAAAAGCCGGCGGCTCGTCACGCGTTCTGATTCCATTACCCACTGTTACTGCCTCTGCCGGCCCGCGGGCGAGGGCGCCCGCGCCACACCAGCATGAGCATCACACTGCGGTGGTGGCTTCGGTCTTTAACTTTTCTGATTGATAGTGAGTGACCAGCGCGTCGATCAAGGGCTGGAGTTTGCCGTCCATGACCTGTTCCAGTTGGTGAATGGTCAGGCCGATGCGGTGGTCGGTGACGCGGTTCTGGGGGAAGTTGTAGGTGCGGATTTTTTCGCTGCGATCGCCTGAGCCCACCATGGCTTTGCGTTCCTTGGCGAGCGCATCCTGTTGCTTCTGCATTTCCATCTCATAGAGGCGGGAACGCAGAACGCGCATGCCCTTCTCCCGGTTCTTGATCTGCGACTTCTCGTCCTGGCAGCTCACCACGGTGTTGGTCGGAATGTGGGTGATGCGCACCGCGGAGTACGTGGTGTTTACCGACTGTCCGCCGGGACCGGAGGAGCAGAAGGTATCAATGCGCAGGTCTTTGGCCTCGATCTTGACGTCGACGTCTTCGGCTTCGGGCAGGACAGCGACCGTGACCGCGGAAGTATGCACCCGTCCCTGCTGCTCGGTGGCGGGCACGCGTTGCACGCGGTGCACGCCGCTTTCGTATTTCAGACGCGAATAAACCCGCTGGCCTTCGATGATGGCGATCACTTCCTTCAGGCCGCCGACCGAGGAATCGGAAGTGGAGAGCACTTCGACTTTCCAGCCCTGAGTCTCCGCGTAGCGGGTGTACATTCGGAACATTTCGGCGGCAAAAAGCGTGGCCTCGTCACCTCCGGTGCCGGCGCGAATTTCGAGGATTACGTCTTTTTCGTCGTTCGGGTCCTTCGGCAGGAGCAGAACCTTGAGCTCTTCTTCCACGCCGCCGACGCGGGCCTCCAGTTTGTCGAGTTCTTCCTGGGCATAGGCCCGCATCTCGGTGTCCTTTTCGTCCGCCAGGACGGCTTTGCTTTCGGCAATGCCGCGCTTCAGGTCTTTGTACTCGCGATATTTTTCGACGATGGACGAGACTTCGCTGTGCGCCTTGGCCGTCTTCTGGTATCGGGCCGAGTCGTTCATGATCTCCGGAGAGGAAAGCGCCTGCGTCAGTTCCTCGTAGCGGGCTTCGATTTGGTCGAGTCGTTCAAACATGACTTCAGTTGTCAGTCGTCGGTCTTCAGTCGTCAGCCCGCAGAGCAGGCCGACCTTCGCTATCCAATTCTAGTACCGAATGAGTTTGGAGAGAATGTTCGCGGGGGAACCGCTAGGCTATGACCAGTTCGCCGCCATGCTCTTTTTCGAGTGCCATGGCGTGGTCGAGGGCGATGATGGCGCATTCCGCCTGGGCGTCGGACGGGGGCTGGGTGGTGATGCGCTGCAGCCAGAGGCCGGGCGCGGTCATCAGGGCGAACAGCGATCCGCGATGTTTGGCGGCGAAGCGAATGATCTCGTACGAGACTCCGGCGATGACCGGCAGCAGCGCGATGCGCATGCCGAACTTGGCCCAGAACGTGGTCACCGGAATCACGGCGGACACCAGGATGTACACCATGATCGAGATCAGCATCACGGTCATCAGGAAACTGGTGCCGCAGCGGGGATGGAAAGTCGAATATTTCTGCACCGAGGCGGTATCCAGCGGATCGCCATTCTCGAAGGCATAAACCGTCTTGTGCTCGGCGCCGTGATATTCGTAGACCCGGCGAATATCGCTCCACAGCGAAACTCCCCAGATGAAGAGCAGGAACAGGGCGATCCGGATGACGCCGTCCACCAGGTTGAAAATGATCTGCCCGCCGAACACCGGGTTCACCCGTTTGAGTTCGGTAGCCGCCAACAGGGGCAGAAACTTGTACATGAAAATAAAAAAACCAACCGAAATCAGGATGTTGACCGCAGCCATCCAGCCCGTGATCTCAAGTTTCTTCTTGTCCTCAGCGGGTTCGGGCTGCAGTTCATCGAGCGCCACGTTGGCAGAGAACTTCAAAGCCCGGAAGCCCAGGGTCATGGCATGGCCGAGCGTGACCACGCCACGGATGACCGGCCAGGCCATCCATTTACGTTTTTCGGACAGCCGTTCCAGCGGTTCGCTGTGAGTGGAAACTTCGCCGGAAGGTTTGCGGCAGGCAATGGCCCAGGCATGCGGAGAGCGCATCATAACGCCCTCAAGCACAGCCTGGCCGCCGACCAGCGTTTCCTCGCCGCCCTCAAGAGCGGGCAAAAGTTGCACGGCCACCAGGAAGCGCCACCAGGTTCGCAAAAAACGCATGATTATTAGATGATCCTTCCAACTGCCACGGCTCAAACTAGAAGGTTACCACAGGCGCTTTAGTCCAGGATTTTCAATGTAGGGGCGAGCGCCCTCGCTGGTGCGGGGCCACCACGGCATTCGATGATGGCATTTGCGATCATGGAGTTACGATCATGGCTTCAGCAAAGCTGAGACTGCAGAAACCGGGGACGCACGAGCGGGGCGCTCGCGCCTACACAGGGCATGATTAAGCTGGCTGAAGCCGGCGAGCGAATCGCCGCGACTACCAAAAAACTCGAGAAGATCGCGATCGTCGCCGAGTATCTCAAGACACGAACGCCGGAGGAGGCCTCCGTCGCCGCTGTATTTCTTTCGGGCAGACCATTTCCGGTCTGGGAGGAGGCCACGTTGCAGGTGGGCGGCAGGGTGCTGTGGCGAATCCTCGCGGAGCTCTCTGGAAAGAGCGCAGCCGACCTGACCGCAGCCTACCGCAAGCTCGGGGACCTGGGTGGCGTAGCCGAAGCCGTTCTCCAAGCATCCAGTACCCCAGGCCACGTGGGGACGGGCGCCCCCGCCCGTCCAGCCCAGGCAAAGCCCGGCAGCGCAGTGCTGAGTCTGGCAGACGTCGCCGCCAGATTCCGCGAAATTGCAGCCGCCAGAGGAACATCCGCAAAAGCCGCCTTGGTCCGAGATCTTCTTTCGCACGCCAGCCCGCTCGAAGCCAAGTACATCGTGAAGATCATGACCGGCGATCTGCGCATCGGCCTAAAGGAAAGCCTGGTGGAAGAAGCCATTGCCAGAGCTTACGGCGGAACGTTGCGCGAGGTGCAGCGGGCCAACATGCTGCTGGGCGATATCGGCGAGACGCTGAAGCTGGCGGCGGCCGGCCAGCTGGCCGATGCGAAGATGCGCCTTTTCCATCCGCTGGGCTTCATGCTGGCCAGCCCCGCAGCGTCGGCGGAGGAGGCTCTCGGCTATTTCGAGAACGCCCTGGTGGAGGACAAGTACGACGGCATCCGTGCCCAGGCGCACTGTTCCGGCGGCGAGGTCCGCATCTTCTCGCGGACGCGTGATGAGATCACGGAATCCTTCCCTGAATTGCCTGACGCGCTGGCGGGTCTGCCGGAAGACGCAATCCTCGATGGCGAGATCGTAGCCTGGAGCTACGAAAATGTAGCGCCGGCGTCTCGCCGGCTGTCCGGCGGGCGTCCCGCCCGCCGCGATGGAAGCGGCACCGAAGATGCCGTGTCCGAAACTGGCCGGGCGCTCCCCTTCAGCGTGCTGCAGCAGCGCCTGGGACGAAAGCAAGTCAGCGAGAGAATGATGCGGCAGGTGCCGGTGGCTTATCTGGTCTTCGACGTTCTTTACGCCGCGGGCGAGTTGCTGCTGGAGCGTTCTCTGCGGGAACGGGAAAGAATCCTCGATGCCCTGCTGGCCGCGCCCCGGAAATCTCCAGGAGCGCGAATCGCCCCGGGGAAACAGGCCCAATTCGAATTCGGCGATGACCCAAGCGGCTCGCGCGCACTTGTGATTCGCGCGCCGGTATTTGGCGCGTCGACGCCGCAGGCACTCGATCAACTCTTTGACGCATCGCAAGCCCGGGGCAACGAAGGTTTGATGATCAAGGACCCCGAATCGGCCTACACTCCCGGGCGGCGCGGAAAATCATGGCTTAAATTGAAGCGTGAACTGGCCACCCTGGACGTTGTCGTCACGGCGGTCGAGTACGGCCATGGCAAGCGCATCGGGGTGTTGAGCGACTACACGTTCGCCGTCCGCGATGGTGAAATGCTGCTCAACATCGGCAAGGCTTACTCCGGGCTGACCGACTCCGAGATCGCCGAGATGACCAGGTGGTTTCTGGAACACACCATCGATGATCAGGGGTTCCGGCTGGTGGTCGAGCCGAAGATCGTACTGGAAGTGGCCTTCAACAACATGATGCGATCGGACCGGCACGAGAGCGGGTACGCATTGCGCTTTCCGCGGATTGTGCGCCTGCGCCCCGACAAGCTGCCGGAACATGCGGATACGATCGAGCGGGCCAGGGAGATTTACGAGATGCAGAACAAGAATTGACGAACTGCCGAATTTTCCGATTGACGAATTGGCGGATTGACGAGTCTTCGGATTGAAAACCTTAAGGCCTTATTGCCGATCCGTGGCCTCTGAATTCGCGAATCCGAAAGTCCTACAATTTGTCAATTGCATCAATGCTTATGCTGGTGCTGTTCTTCCGCCACCGGGATCACGCACCCGTGGGCCACTTCGCAGACCACATTCTCGAACTGGATGGTGGTGTGGGCGATATGAAACTCCTGGCGCAGGCGGTCTTTAACGTCCCGCAGAATGCGCTCGCTGACCGATGGCGGAATGTCGGCGATGGAAATGTGGCAGGAAAGCGCGCGGGTCTCCGACCCGATGTTCCAAACGTGCAGGTCGTGGACATCGTTCACGCCCTCGATCTCGCGCATGGCGGCTTCCACCCGCTCCAGTTTGATACCCCGCGGGGTGCCTTCGAGCAGGATGTTAAGGGTCTCGCGCACGATGCCGAATCCCGACCAGAGGATGAGGACGCCGATCGCAAGCGAAAGCACGGGATCGATCCAGTACTTGCCAGTGGCCATGATGATCCAGCCGCCCACGATGACCGCCCCGGTCGAAAGTGTGTCGCCAACTTCGTGCAGCAACGCGCTGCGGATGTTGACATCGCTGCCGGCGCGGTAGAGCAGCAGCGCGATCACGCCATTCATGGCCACGCCGGCCGCGGCCACGCCGATCATGACTCCGGCATGCACTTGTTCCGGATTTTGCAGGCGGCGGAAGGCCTCGTAAAAGATGAAGCCCGCGACCGCAACCAGCGAAACCGCATTGACCAGAGCGGCCAGAACGCCCGCCCGGTGGTAGCCATAAGTCTTGGTGGAACTGGGCGGCCGGGATTGCAGGTAGACCGCGGTCAAGGAAAGCAGCAGGGCAAAAAAGTCCGACAGGTTGTGCCCGGCCTCGGACAGCAGCGCCAGCGAATGGGCGCGGATGCCGGCCACCACCAGCAGCACAATGTAGGCGGCGGTCACGACCAGCGAGACGCGGAGGATCCGCGAGGTCTTTTCGCCTCCGCCATGGGCGTGCGTGTGCATCAATTAAGTCTAAGGGTATCGGCGCAAGGCTTCAAGGCACAGCGGTAATGGGATGACCTTATGTGGGCGCGAGCGCCCCGCCCGTGCCTCCCTGGTCCACACCGTGTCAGTTTTCGTAAGAATTGAAGTTCGTGGCGGCCCTGGCACGAGCGCGGGCGCTCGCGCCCACATTTGCTGATGCACTACAATGCTCAGTCGTCCTGGCCGGGAGGCCGCGGATTTCCATGCAGACAGCGGAAGTGGTTATCATCGGCGGGGGGATCATCGGCTCCAGCATCGCCTACCATCTCACTGCCGCCGGATGCACCGACGTCCTGGTGATCGAGCGCGAAACCGTCCAGGGTAAGGGATCCACGGGCAAGAGCATGGGAGGGGTTCGGGCCCAGTTCTCCACCCCGGTAAACATCCAGATGTCGCTCTACTCCATTCCCTTCTACGCCGGCTTCGATGACCGGCTGGGGTATCCGGCAGGTTACCGCCCGCAGGGATACCTGTTTTGCGCCACCCATGAAAAGCATCTGGCCTACCTGCAAACCAATTATCGGAAGCAGGTAGCCATGGGATTGAAAGACGTGCGGTTGATCACGGCGGATGAAATCCGCGCCCGCTTCCCGCAGCTTCGCGCCGACGACATCGTCGGCGGTAGTTTTTGTCCGACCGACGGATTCGTCGATCCCTACAGCGCCATGATCGGCTTCATGACCTGGGCCGCCGACCACGGCGCCAAATTGTGGAAGAACACCCGCGTGACCGGCATCCAGCAGAACGAACCAGGCGGGTTCGTTGTAGACACCGCGAGAGGAAACGTATCCACCAGAAAGGTGGTGAACTGCGCGGGCGCGTGGGCGGCGGAAATCGCGGCCATGGTCGGCGTGGATTTGCCCGTCGAGCCGCTGCGCCGCATGCTGGTCCCGACCGAACCCTTCGACCAGTTCCCGCACAGCGCGCCCATGATCATCGATATGTCGAACGGCTTTCACTTCCGGCCGGAGGGCCTGGGATTTCTGCTGGCCTGGAATGATCCCGAGGAGACGCCTGGGTACAAGACCGACTTCGACGTCGCTTTCGTCGAAAAAATCCTGACCCGGGCAGCGGAGCGGGTGCCGATATTCGAAAATCTGGCGGTGAATCCGAAACGCGCCTGGGCGGGCCTTTACGAAATGACGCCCGATCATCATCCCATTCTAGGCCCGGCGCCGGGCTTGCCAGGATTCTTCCTGGCCAACGGATTCAGCGGGCACGGCGTGATGCATGCCCCGGCCACGGGAAAGATTCTTTCCGACCTGATCCTGACCGGTAAGACCGATCTGGTAGACGCGTCTCTGCTAGGTCTATCGCGCTTCGCGGAAGGGCGAATGATCGAGGAGACGGCCGTGCTATAGGAAGTTCTTTGCGTCCTTTGCGGTTAAGCTTGTGAACCGCAGCCAACGCCACTAAGCCGCCAATTCGAAAAATATGCCTATCCAGGAACAAAACTTCTGGTTGACCACGGCGGAGATGCCAAGGACAGACCCGGGCCTTCCAATTCCCGACGGGGTTAACGTTGCCATCATTGGAGGTGGCTTCACCGGGCTCTCGGCGGCGAGGACATTGGCTAAACTCGGGGCGAGGGTCGCCGTTTTCGAGGCCGAGACCATTGGCTGGGGCGCCAGTTCACGCAATGGCGGCATGGTTCTTACCGGCCTCAAGCTGGGCGTGAACAAACTGATTTCGATGTACGGCCGCGAGCGCACTCGGCGCATGTATGCGGCCTCGCTGGCTACTATTGATTGCGTGGAGCAGCTCGTCCGGGAGGAAAAAATCGATTGTGACTTCACCCGTTGCGGACATCTTGAAGTCGCCTGCAAGCAGAAACATTTCGACGACTACGCCCGCCAGGTCGAAGTGATCGCGCGCGAGTTCAATCACCACCTGCGCATCGTGCCAAAAGCTGAACTTCAGTCGGAGATCGGGTCGTCTATCTACTACGGCGGCATGGTGGATGAAGTCAGCGCCGGATTGAATCCCGCGAGATACGTGGCGGGACTGGCGCAGGCAGCGATCAGGGCGGGTGCCACGGTCTGCGAGAATACGCGGGTCGAAAAAATCGAGCGTGAAGACCGGCAAGGAATGCCGCGCTGGCGGATCACGACCTCTCGCGGCGCTCTCTGGGCGCGCGAAGTCTTCGTCGGCACCAGCGGCTACACCGGCGCGGCGACGCCGGCGCTGCGCAAGAAGCTCATCCCCATCGGCTCCTACATCATTACCACGGAAGTATTGCCCGAGGCGCTGGCGCATGAGTTGAGCCCGCGCAATCGCATGATTTACGACTCCAAGAATTATCTCTACTACTATCGCCTCACGCCGGACAATCGCATGCTCTTCGGGGGGCGGGCGGCCTTCTTTCCCGAAACCGCGGATTCGGTTCGCCAGAGCGCGGAGATCCTGCGCCGCGGGATGATCGAGGTCTATCCCCAGCTGCGCGATGTGAAGGTCGAATACGTCTGGGGAGGCACGCTGGACTTCGCTTTCGACATCATGCCGCACGCCGGGCAAATGGATGGAATCCACTACGCCGTCGGCTACGCCGGACACGGCGTCGCGATGGCCACCTGGCAAGGCCAGCAGATGGCGAAGATGATTGCCGGTGAGAAGCCGGAGAATCCGTTCGTGGGGATTCCGTTCCCCAGCGCGCCGCTGGGGCTGTACAACGGCAAGCCCTGGTTCCTGCCGTTCGCCGGGGCCTGGTACAAATTTCTGGACTGGGTAAGTTGATGGAGCACCAGCAGCCCGTCCGACAGCTGGGTGCCCCATCCTTGCGTTCTTTGCAAGGGTGGGACGCCACGGACCTCTGGAGCTGGGATCCTTCTCTGATTTCCTGGGGATGGTTGGGTGAAGATGGAATCACCCATCCTATTTCGCAATAGGCGCGAAATAGGATGGGGCACCCCCGGCCACGTGGTTTATGCACGCATGCCGGCTCTTAGCCCAAAATACACGACCGGCCCCACCGCCAGCGCCACCGGACCCCACAGCAAACCGTAAGGATCGCTCCCCACCAATGCGACGGCGCTCATGATCACGACCGCGACCACGGAGTAAATCAGGCCGGCGCGTCCGCCGGGAATGACGAACGGACGAGGCATGTCGGGCATCTTGCGGCGCAGTTGCCAGGCTGCGAGGACGGTCATGATGGTGGTCGCCACGCGCAGCCAGCTGTAAATCACGATGAGCTGCACCAGTGAATGTACCGCGAGCAAGCCATAGACCACCGCCGAAACGATGATGGCGAGCCAGGGCGTCCCGTAACGCGGGTGTTGGACGGTGAGCGCGCGCGGCAGGTAGCCATCTTCCGCCATGGCAAACGGCATGCGCGTCGAAGTCAGGATGGTGCTGTTGAGCAGGGCGACGTAGGTGATCATCGCAGCCAGTGACATCCAGGCCGCGAGCCACGGTCCTCCGATGAGCTGTGCCGCAGTCGAGAAATATCCGGTGTGCCAGCTCTGCCAGTTGCCCAGCGCAGCGAGCGAAGCCAGCGTGGGCAGAAAGTAGGCGGCGATGGACATCGGCACCACCAGGGCGAGCGCCAGGGGATAAGTTCGCCGCGGGTTCTCCACCTCTTCCGCGACCGTGGAGCACTGCTCATATCCCGAATACAGCCACAGGCCCAGCGCCAGCCCCGCCCCGAACACGCTGAACAGGGTGTGATGGGTAGGCACCACGGGCACGAAGGGATTGTGATGCCATTTGGCCAGCCCCATCACGACCAGGACCAGCACGGGCAGCAAAATGAACAATTCCAGGGCGGTGGCGAATTTTCCCACCATCTGAATGCCGCGCACGTTGATGTAGGTGATGACCGCAACCATGGCGAGAGAAACCACCCAGTGTTTCCATCCCACCAGCTCGGGAAAATAGAAGCCCAGATAGTCGGCGAACTGCACCGCATAGACGCTGCCCAGCAGGAATGACGCGCTCCAATTCCACCAGCCCGCGAGAAATCCCCAGAAGTCGCCAAAGCCGGCGCGCACCCAGCGATAAAATCCGCCTTCCACCGGCATGGCCGTGGTCAACTCGGCCGACACCAGCGACACCGGGATGCACCAGAAAAATGGGATCACCAGCAGGAAGATCAGGGTCATGCCGGGGCCGGAGGTGGTGACCATGTCCTCCAGCCCGAAGGGGCCGCCGGTGCAGTAGGAGAACATCACCCAGACGAAGTAGAAGAGGCCGGCTTTGCGCAGGGCGGACTGCGTGGTGGTGGACACGGGCTTGGATTATACGAGGCGGAGGACCGATTGCAGATTTGAGATTGCAGATTTGAAATTACAGACTCTAGGCAGGGGATTTGAAGCTGGAAGGGAGGAGGGCAGGATGCCCTTCGGACAGCCGGCGGGACGCCGCGCTACTTAGAGCGGACCAACCGCGACTGGGTTCAAATCTGAAATCAAATAAAAAGCCTCCTGCTTGCGCGGGAGGCTTTTCGAGGGGGCTTCGGCCCTTTCGGTCCGTCGTCCTGAATCAGTTATTTCGGAGGCGCGGGCTGGTCCTGGCTCGCGGGAGCCGGGGCAGCGCTGCTCGAGGCCAGGGTCTCCAGATCGTTCTTCAGGAGGCTGATCTCGACGCGTCCACCGCTGGTGCGCTTGGTCTTGGCATCGTCACTGGCTGCCGTCGGCGCCGGAGCATTGCCCATGCCGACCACATAGATCCGGTAGACCGGAATCTCGTGATTGAGCACGAGGTAACGCACGACTGCGTCCGCCATCTTCTGCGAAGTGGCGATCGCGGCCTGGCCGTGTCCGGAGGAGAAGCCCTGGACTTCGACGATATAACCGCGCTGATCTTTCAGCGGCGTGGCCATATCGTCAAGCGCAGCCTTGGCGTTCTTGCTCAGCACGCTCTGGCCGGGACGGAAACGAATCTCCGTCTGGTTCGAGGCCTTGTACTGATCGATGTTGCCGACGACTTGCTCGACCGTCGTCAGGCGGGTGTTGGCCTGGGTCGCGGTCTGCTGCGCCATTTGGGCCTTGTTGCCGGCGTCAATGGCGTGCTGGTCGGCTTCGTTGGCCTTGGTCGAGGCCAGGCGGATGCCTTCCTGGGCGCGCGCATCGGTGTCCTTGATCATCTTGCTGTTGGCGGAGGTCAGCTCATCCAGTTCGTTGACCCGGTCACGGATAGGAGCGGTCTGCCGCTGCACATATTTCTTGCGGGCAAAAGGATTGATCTTGCCCCAGAAACCTTCATGCGTGTCGGGCTGCAAAGCAGGCTTGCCGCTGGCGCCGGCTGCAGCCGCGGGTTGGTCTTGCGTGGTGGGGGCGGCCTGCTGCGCCAGGGCGGGAAGCGCCAGCACGGCGGTCAGAAGCAGCGATACGAAAAGGCGATTCTTCATTTCTTAAGTCCTCCAGGTGGGGGAGCAAGGGCTCCACTCCAGCATTAATCCAAAAATATCGGCGTTCGAATGCGCGACGCCTGCACTTGTATATAACAGGTCGAATGCCAAACCATCGCTAAGGTAAGTCTTTAGCCAACAACACATTGTAACGCCGTCAGCAGGCGTGTGTGAGCCAAAATGCGCTGGGCCGGGTAATTTTGGCGGAATCTGATATAAAAACTGCGTGTGCTCATGGCTGCAAAAAATTGCGGTAATCCGGTAACGCCTGTGGAGCCCGTCAATTGCGTTCCATCCCGCGTTCCGCGAGCCGCCCTCCCCCTGCGCGCCTGCATTTCTGCCCTGCTTCTGCTGCTCTCGCTCTCCTGCACTCACGTGGAGAAACTGGACTTGACCCGGCTGAAGCTGCCACCCGGTTTCCATATCTCCATCTTTGCCGAGGCTCCCCATGCCCGGCAGATGGCCTTCAGCCCGGGCGGCGTCCTGCTCGTGACTGACATGAGCGATGGCACGGTGCTGGCTTTTCCGGATTCCAAACACACCGGACGCGCCCAGCGGACAGTCACCGTGCTCTCCGGTTTGAACGCTCCGCATGGCATTGCGTTTCACCAGGGGAAGCTCTACGTCGTGGAGATCAACGCCGTCCGTCGGTATGACTGGGATGAAGCCCAACTACGCGCCGGCAGCGGGCAGAAAATCGTAGACCTCCCGGGCAGCGGCGGCGGGCACTCGACCCGCACCATTCTTTTCGCCAACGGCAAGATGTACGTGGCTGCCGGATCGAGCTGCAACGTCTGCGTGGAAGACGACAAACGCCGCGCCGCTGTGACCGAGTACAACGAAGATGGAAGCGGAGAACGCACGTTTGCCTCGGGCCTGAGAAATGCGGTCGGGCTGGCAGTCAATCCCAGGACCAACACCATATGGGCCACCGACAACGGACGCGACTGGCTGGGCGACGACTTGCCGCCGGAAGAGGTCGACGATCTGGGTCCGAGCGGCGGCAACGCGGGCTGGCCCTACTGTTATGGCAACCGGGTTCCAGACCGCTCCCAGAGCAAAGACTATGACTGCTCGAAGACCATCGCTCCCGCCGTCGAGATGCAGGCGCACTCCGCGCCGCTGGGCTTGTTGTTCTACAACGGCGAAATGTTTCCCCCGGAATATCGTGGAAGCTTGTTCGTGACTTTCCACGGCTCCTGGAACCGCAGCGTGCCCACCGGATACAAAGTCGTCCGCATAAAGCTCAACGACAAGGGCGAGCCGCAGGGTCCGCCGGAAGATTTCATCAGCGGATGGCTTCGACCCGGCGAGACCAGGAAGGGCGTGTGGATGGGACGTCCGGTCGGCCTCGCCGTCGGCCCGGAAGGCGCACTGTACGTGAGCGACGATTCCGCGGGCGTCGTATACCGCGTGGCCTGGGAAAAGTAAGCGGTCGTATTTCTCCGTTTCCTCCGTGGTAAATGCGTTTCTGCGGGAGTGCTAGACTTCCATCATGCTGGCCGACTACGCCGTGCGGGTCGAGCAATCCCGCGGACGCCGAATTCCCGAGCCCCAGCATCCCTATCGCAATGATTTTCAGCGCGACCGGGACCGCGTCATCCACGCCCGCGCCTTTCGCCGGCTGGAAGCCAAGACCCAGGTTTTTACCCGCCGCTTCTCCGATCACTTTCGCAATCGCCTGACCCATACCCTCGAAGTGGCGCAGATTGCCCGCACCATCGCGGGCGCGCTCGGCCTGAACGTCGACCTGGTCGAAGCCCTCGCCCTGGTGCACGATGTCGGACATCCGCCCTTTGGCCACGCCGGAGAAAAGGCGCTGGACGCCGCCATGCGAGAACATGGATTGTTCTTCGACCACAATCTGCACGCGCTGCGGATCGTCGAGGATTTCGAGGTCCGTTACGCCCGTTTCCGCGGCCTGAATCTCACCTTCGAAGTGCGCGAAGGCATCATCAAACACTCCCATGATTATTCGGCGGAGCAGTTTCCCGAACTGGCCGAGTACCTGCTCGATCAGCGGCCGCCGCTCGAAGCCCAGCTCATCGATCTGGCCGACGAAATTGCCTACGACACCGCCGACCTCGATGACGGCTATGAAGCTCATCTGTTGACCCTGGAGCAGATGCGCGGCGGCATTCCGGTTTTCGACCGCTTCTTTCGCGAGGCCGAGCAGGCCTATCCCGACGTGGCCGAGAAACTGAAGTTCAATGAGGCCGTGAAGGCGGTCCTGGACCGGATGGTGGGAGATCTGATCCGCAACCTGCAAGTCCAGATTAAGACTGCGGGCATTCGCAGCCTGGAAGATGTGCGTGCCTGCCCGCGGCGGCTGGCTACGTTTAGCCCGGAGGTGGAGGAAGAAAGGCGCGGTGCCAAGGAATTTCTTTACAAGAATCTCTACTTCAGCGCTGCCCTCGACCCGGAAAAGAACGACGCGGAACGGGTCATCCGCGAGCTGTTCGAGTTTTGGATGGCGAGCCCTGCCAGCTTGCCCCACAGTTATCGAGAGAAGGCGGGACGGGAACCGCTGCCGCGGGTGGTTTGCGACTACATCGCAGGCATGACCGATAACTTTATTTTCGAGCAGCATGCCAGGTATTGCGCCGGGGCGTAAGCCAAGAAAGAACTGTGCGTTAAATGGAAACAGCCGAAAGTACACCAACCAGCGGGTGAGTGAGGGCAGATTCGATTGATCAACAATTCACCCGCCATTGGCTTTGAATTGCCCCAGAAAAGCGGGTCGTTGCCGGCCCGGCCGACCAAACCTTAGAAAATCCAAATTCCCACCGGCTTATTGAACTTCCGGAAGTTGCCGACCACCGGGACCGGTACGGTAAGGTATCCCACGCTGGTACAGGGGAGACCTTTGCCGTGAGAAACCTAGGAATCTGGCTGCTGATCCTGACAGCCCTGGCGATTGCCGCGCCTTTGGCGGCCCAGGACACAAGCGCGCCGAAGCCGGACGCAGGACATATTACCGGCACCGTAACCGATACGAACGGCGACACCCTGGCCGGCGCCACCGTCGTCCTGCAGGGCCCCGGGCTCAAGGATCCGCTGAAGTTCCTGTCAGACGACTACGGATTTTTTGAGTTCAAGCAACTCGATCCTGGAACCTATCGGGTCACCATCACCGCCCCGGACTTTGCCGACTGGACCTCGCCCGATTTGGTCCTCAATCCGGGCCAGTACCTTATTCTCACCGGCACCCAGCTCCAGCTGGCGCAGGTCACAACTTCGGTCAGCGTGGTTTATACGCCAGAGGAAGTTGCCCTCGAGCAGGTCAAGATCGAAGAGACGCAGCGCGTGTTCGGCGTCATCCCCAATTTCTACGTCGTCTATGATGCCCACCCCGCGCCGCTTACCACCAAGCTGAAGTTCCACCTCGCCCTGAAAACTTCCACCGACGCTTTCACCGTTCTCGGGGTAGGCGCGCTGGCCGGCATCAACCAGGCGGGTGGCACTCCCGGCTACGTCCAGGGCGCGAAGGGATACGGCGAGCGCTTTGGCGCCGTCGCGGCCGACGGCTTTTCCGACATCATGATCGGTGGCGCCATCCTGCCCTCGCTGCTCCGCCAGGACCCCCGCTACTACTACCAGGGGACAGGGACAAATAAGTCTCGCGTTCTGCACGCCATCTCCAGCCCGTTCATGTGCAGGGGAAATAATGGACGGTTGCAGCCCAACTACTCAAGCATCGGTGGCGACTTGGGCTCGTCCGCTCTCTCCAACCTCTACTACCCGCCATCGGACCGCGGCGTCGGCCTGGTGTTCCAGAATTTCTTTATCTCCACCGGCGAGCGCATGCTCAGTGGCCTGGTCCAGGAGTTCGTCTTGAACCGGGTCACTCTCAAACAAAGGGTTAAGAACCAGTCGCCTCGGACACAGCAAGCGGCCCAGGAAGCTTCTCGAGGTGGCGGCTAATTTCGCGGGTTATTTCTGCCACCGGCGGGCTCTGTCAGATCCAGTCGCATTTCATTCGTGGGTTCAAATCCCAGACTTTCGTACAGCGGACGCCCCTTGTCGCTGGCGTGCAGGTCCACCCGCACGAATCCCTGCTGACGACACCAGTCGATCATGGTGTGCATGAGCCGGCGGGCAATGCCCTGACGGCGAAAGGTCGGATCGGTGTACATATTCAGAATGGTGGCGCGGAGGCAGTGGCCATCGTAGGGATGGCTGGGCCATGGGCTGATCAAAACGATTCCGCCGCCTACGACTCTTTCTCCTACACACGCCAGCCAGCCGTGGAGGGTGCCATTGGCCAGCGCCGCGGCCAGATAGGGTTGGCAGGTCGAGACCATGGCGGACAAGGATTCGGCGTTGTTGTAGCCCATGTCTTCGTACATGCCGCGGCGATGCCGCAGCAGTTCGGGGATGTCTTCAGGGGTGGCCTGCCGGATGAGCACAGCGGGACTCATGGGTCGTCTCCGGATTCTTGGGGTAGGGACTTGTCAGGATACAAAAGAAAGCCGAGCTTACGCTCGGCCCTGGACGGCTGAGGGCAGCCGTCCCTACGTGGTTCGTGGTGACTATTACTTGTTGTCTGAGTCTTCTTTGGCCAGCTTCATCTTGGCTGATTCCAGCTTCTTCTGGACGCGGGCCACGTCGTTCTGGTCGACTTCAGCGGCCACCGTCTTGTTCCACTCGGATATTGCCCGCTCCCAGTGCGCGGCGGCCAGCTTGAGGCGTCCGGTTTTCTGGTAGAGGTCGCCGAGGTGGTCCTGCACCGTGGGATCGGTCCCGATGCGCTGTGAGGCTTTGATCAGGGTGTCTTCGGCGGACTCGTATTTGCCCAGTTTGAAGTAGGCCCAGCCCAGCGAATCGAGATAGGCGCCGTTGGCCGGGTCGAGATCGACCGCCTTCTTGATGAGCCCGAGGGCTTCGTCCAGCTTGACCCCGCGGTCCGCGAGCATGTAGCCGAGATAATTCAGCGCAGTAGCGTTCTGCGGATCGCCGGCCAGGACTTTGCGGAACATATCTTCCGCCGGCTCATACTTCTTCTGGCGCTCGTAGGTCGAGCCCCGCAGGAAGTAGACGTATTGCTTGTCTTCGTCCTTGGTGGAAAGCTGTTCCGCCTTGTCCAGGGCTTCTTCCGCTTCCGGCCAGCGCTTGAGCCGGCTGTACATCTGGGACAGGGTAATGTAGACGTCGCGGTCGTCGGAGGTGCCCTTCAGCAGGGCCTTGACTTGCTGCAATCCGGCGTCGGGCTGGCCCATGTCGGAAAGCTGGGCGGCGTACACCATCTTCAGGCTGCGATCGTTGGGCAGCTTCTGCACCGCTTCCCTGGCCGTGTCCGTGGCCTGCTGCCATTGCTTGGCTTCGCGGTAGGTGTCGATGATCTGCTGGTAGCCGCGTTCGGCATTGTCGTCGCCCAATGCCAGCATCTTGCGGAAGGTTTCGACCGCCTGGGCGTCATTTTGATTGTCGCGATAGATCGTGCCCAGCCGCTCCAGGAATACTGACCGATTATTCTTCTCGGCCTGGCTGTAACCGTTGTCCGCCTTCTCGGTCTTCTTGAGCAGGTCCTGCAACACCTGGATGGCCTCGTCATACCGGCCTTGCGCCTGATACACGGCGGCGATGTTGTAGGGCACTTCAATCGAGTCCTGCACCATGGACCCGGCCTTCTTCAAGCTCTCCAGCGCCTGGTCGAATTTGCCGCTCTTGCGGTAGATTTCCGCCATGCGGAGATAGGTCTGGGCATCCTCGGGATTCGCATCGGCAATGATTTTGTACTGCTCGAGCGCCGCATCGGTCTGGCCGTCGTTCATCAGGTTCTGGGCCAGGCCGCGAATGGCGTCGAGATTGTCCCGGTCGAGCTCAATGGCCTTCCGGTAAGCCGTGATTGCGTTCTTGTACTGCTTCTGCTGTTCGTAGGTGTAGCCGAGCGCCGAATATAACTTGGCGGAACGCGCCGCGTCCGGGATGGAACTCAGGACTTCGCCGGCCCGGGCCGTGTCACCCTCTTCGTTGTAGAGATAGGCCAGCGTGGTTACGGCTTCTTCCGAATCGGGCTCCAGTTTGACCGCGGTCTTGAACTCGTTTTCGGCCTTCTGCAGATCGTTGTTCAGCCGGTAGAGACGTCCCAGAAGAAGGTGATCGTCAACATTGTCGGGTTCGATCTTGATGATCTGCTCGTACTGTTCGATGGCCAGCTTGAGCACGTTCTGCGAGCCTTGTCCGGCCTGTACGTCGCCCAGCGAGCGCAGATAAATGCGCCCCAGCAGCTTGTGCGCTTCGAGGTTATTGGGGTCGCGCTTCAGAATGTCCTGGGCCTCGAGAACGGCGTCGCGAATGCGGCCGGTCTTGGCATAAAGCTCGGCCAGCGCCGAAGTCAGGTATTCGGAGGTCGGGTCGGCATCGATCGCCAGCCGATATTCTTCGATGGCTTTGTTGGCCAGCTCGCTGCGTCCGTACACCGCCACCTGTTCCTCGTACATGTGGGCCACGGTGTAGTGGTAATAGGCCGCCGCCTTGTCCAGCTTGCGGGGCGCAGGCGCGGGGGCCGGTTTGGAATCCGCAGCCGGCGTTTGCGCCGCGGAAACTGCAGGGATCACCAGCAGCAATGTAAGAGTGCAGTAAATACTTTTCATCGAGAACCTTCGGCTTCCCTGAACCATAGCGATTGGATGCCGAACCGCTGCTGGTGGGTGCTCTTGTAATTGTAAACCGTGGTGGCTGAAGGCGGTGAAAAAGCAGCTCACGGAACCGAGGAAGCAACGATCAGAAGTACAGGGACTAACAGAACTGACAGTTGGCAGATTGTAAAGAATTGTTACAAGCCTCAGATCCTAGTGCCGGAAGTGCCTCACCCCGGTAAAGATCATGGCCAGGCCCAGCCGGTCCGCGGCTTCGATGACCTCCTGGTCGCGCACTGAGCCGCCGGGCTGAATGATGGCAGTGGCGCCCACCTTTGCAATTTCCTCTACTCCATCCGGAAAAGGGAAAAACGCGTCGGACGCGGCCACCGTTCCCTGCAGCGGCAGGACGGCTTTCATGGCGCCGATCTTGCACGAATCCACCCGGCTCATCTGGCCCGCGCCGACGCCTACGGTTTGCCCGTCGCGGGCGTACAGGATGGCGTTCGACTTCACGTGCTTGGAAACTTTCCAGGCGAATAACAGGGCGCGCTTCTCCTCGGGCGTGGGTTGCCGTTTGGTGACCACCTTGAGGTCGGACTCCTGGAGCACGCGCGTGTCAGCGTCCTGAACCAGGATCCCGCCGGAAACATTTTTCAGCACCCACTTCTGTGGGGCCTTGATGATTTCGACCAGGCGCAGGTTTTTCTTGGCGGCAAACTTGGCCTTGGCGGACTCGTCGAAACCGGGGGCGGCGATGACCTCGAGAAAGAGCTTGGCCATCTCTTCCGCGGCTTCGCCATCGACCACGCGATTCACTCCAATCACGCCGCCGAAAGCCGACACCGGATCGCACTCCAGCGCTTTTTTGTAGGCCTCGGCGAGAGACTTGCCGGTAGCGGTGCCGCAAGGGTTGGTGTGCTTGATGATGGCGCAGACGGTCTGGTCAAACTCCTGGGCCAGGTCCCAGGCCGCCTGTAAATCCACGATGTTGTTGTAGGAAAGTTCCTTGCCCTGAATCTGGCGGCCGTTGGCCACGCCGCTGCCCGAGCCATCGCTGTACATCGCCGCCTTCTGGTGCGGGTTCTCGCCGTAGCGCAGGTCCATCACCTTACTGAACGACAGGCGAAGATTCTGGGGAAAGCCGGCCTCGGGATGAAACTCGAAATGGCCGTTGGCGCTGACCCGTTCCAGGGTGGACGCGATGGCCGAATCGTAGGCGGCCGTGGTGGCGAAAGCCTTTTGCGCCAGTCGCCACTTGGTGGCCGCGGACAGACTGCCTCCCGAGCCAGCCATCTCCTCGGCCAGAGCACCGTAGTCTGCGGGCGAAGTCACGACCGCCACGTCCTGAAAATTCTTGGCGGCGGAGCGGATCATGGAGGGCCCGCCGATATCGATGTTTTCGATGAGGTCTTCAAAGGGCACGCCCGGTTTGGCAGCTGTCTTTTCGAAGGCATAAAGATTGACCACCACCATGTCAATCGGCGCAATGCCGTGCTCGGCGACGGCGCTGCGGTGCGAAGCCATCTCGCGGCGGTGCAAGATGCCGCCATGCACCTTGGGATGAAGCGTCTTCACCCGGCCGTCGAGCATTTCGGGAAAGCCGGTGAGTTCGGAAATGTCTTTGACCGTGACGCCGGAGTCGCGCAACAACTTCGCGGTCCCCCCGGTCGAGATGAGTTCCACGCCCATGCCGGCCAGTTTGCGGGCAAACTCCACCAGCCCCGTCTTGTCAGTCACGCTCAGGATGGCACGCTGGATTTTTGTCTGGGTCGCGGACATGGCAGACCTCGAAGGAATGGGAATGTGCCTGGGAAAGGCGAGGAAATTCTATCAGCAGCAGTCGTCGGTCGTCAGTCTTCAGTCGTCAGCCAGGAAAGCCACGCTGCTCGAGCAGGATTCAGCCCGGCTCAATTGGCGATATTTGAAGTCTCGCGAACCGGACATCGAGGCAGCGGATATTGTGGAAGCGCTGACGACTGATGACTGACGCCCGGCGTCTAGGTTTTCGCTTTGGCCTTCAGCTTGACCTGGCCGTTCTGCATTTCGACCGTGTACTCGACGGCTTCGCAGCCATACTGCTTGCGGATCTGGTCGGTTTTCTTCTGCACAAACGAGGTAAAACTGTCGAGATTGCCGGAGACGGCTTCTCCCGACTTCTTCTTGGCTGCGGTGAGGGCGTTATAGAGTTTCTGCACCTGATCGCGTTCCGCGCGCGCGTCGGTACACTGCATGCTGAAGGGCTTTTCTTCGGCTGCCGGGCTTGCGGCCGCGGGAGAGGCCGGGTTGTTGGCGGCCGCGGCGACTGCCGCGGCGGCATGCCCTATGCCGTAAACCTTGTGTTCCGGTTCGTGTTCTTCCACCCGCACGCCCTGCACCGAGAGCAGCGCGTCCTGGGGGCGGCGGTAGCCTTCTTCACGAATGCGGTTCTTCTTCCGCCACAGATCGCTGTAAATCGCATAGCGCTGCGCGATTTCGTTGTAGCGAAAGCGCTGCGAAAAGCTCATGCGCCCGCCGTCGCTGAATTTTCGCAACAGGGAAAGCACTTTCCATTCGACGTCGGTAGGAGGCCGCTTGGTCGGATTGCTGAAGTAAATCTCATATTCGATCTTCAGCCGGCGCAGCTGCGAGTCGAGCAGGGTCAGTTCTTCGTCGATGGTCACCCGGGGATCTCCAGCCGCTAGTCTAGGGGTTACCGGGCACGGGGACGAGATTCCCATGGGCCACGATAGTGATGGAACGAAAGTACCCAAAGGCAGCTTTTAGCTCTTAGCCTTTAGCTCTTAGCTTGCCCCCCACATCCACTAAATTCTTCGACCGTCTGAATCCAGATATTCACGAAGATGGGAAGTCGGGGGCCGAATGAAGAGTATCTGAGGTTCGAAGCTAAGAGCTAAAGGCTAGGAGCTAAAAGCTGATTTACTTCGTCGCCATCTTCTTGACCATGGCCAGCACCAGCTTGCGGTCGCTGTCATTGAGGCTGACGGCGTAGCGGCGGATCTGGCTTAGGAAGCGGACTTCGTCATCGGACAGTTGGGGCAGATTTTTGGAGCCATTGGAGTGTCCGGATTCGGAGAAGAATTGCGACAGCGCGATTTCCATGGCGCCGGCTATTTTGGCCAGGGTATCGAGCGACGGGATGGTGTGCCCGTTTTCCACCCGCGAGAGGTAGCAGCGTAGCAGGCCGGTGCGCTTCTCGATGTCGCCCTGGGACATGCCTCTTTGCAGCCGGTAGTTTCGGATGGTCTCACCGATATTCATAGAGAAAGCAACCAAAACAGACCCCCCGTGGATGTGCTGCATAGTAACCAGAGTAGTACCTTCTGGCAAGAGGAATTTCGGTGCACCACAGCCGGTGATGGGAGTAAGAAGCGTGAACTCCGCGCGGTGCCGAGATTCCGGCAGTTCAGTAGTCCATCCTCAGGACCTGACCATCCTCAGCGCCGGGTCCAATCACTTTTTCAGCGTAGCCGCCAGGAAACTGGTGGTGTGTTTCCAGGCGTCGGCTGCGTCCTCGGCGCGGTATCCCGTTTTGTTGTTGGGATTCTCAAAGGCATGGCCTGCGTCGGGATAGATCACAATTTCGACTTTGTTGCCTTGCTGTTGCAAAGCCTTCTCGAACTTTTTCACGTCGTCCACGGGGATGCCGCGGTCCTGCCCGCCGAAGATGCCCAGTACCGAAGCGTTAATTTTCTTGATCGAATCCGCGTCCGCGGCCAGGTGGCCGTAGTTGATGACCGCAGCGGCCAAGGTGGGTTCCTGCAACGCCATGTCGAGCGAGTAGCCGCCGCCCATACACCAGCCGATGGAACCGATACGATCCTTCTTCACATCCGATTGCGATTTTAGAAACTCAACCGCCGCATACAGATCGCGGGCTGCCCGGTCCTCGGGAACGCCGCGCATGATTTCGTGGGCCTCGTCGGGGGTGGTCGCCACTTTGCCGCGGTAGAGGTCGACCGCCAGCGTCACATAACCCTCATCGGAGAGTTTTGCCGCCTGCTCCTTGACCCAGTCATTCAGCCCCCACCATTCGTGAATGACTACCAGAGCCGGAAAAGGGCCCTTGCCCGCAGGCGTATAAAGCACGCCCTGAACGGTTTCGTCGCCACTCTTGTAGGAGACAGCCTTCCCGTTGGCAGCAAAACTGGTAATCGAAAAAATCAGCGCGAGAAAGAGGCAAACAGATTTCATGTAGGTTCCTCGTAGCGCCGGGTCCCGCCGGCTGGCTCGAGGGCGTCCCGCCCTCGTTTTACAGCTCCAACTCCATGTACAACGCCCCGGCAATCGGGTTGACGCGATAAGGTTCGATTTCCTTGAATCCCAGCCGCCGGTACATGGCTACCGCATTCGGCATCACCGGTTCCACTGTGTCGAGTCGCATCTTCCGGCACTTGATTCCACGGGCTTCGGCAATCACCGTTTCCGCCAGGACACGTCCCAGGCCCCTGCCCCGAAACTGCGGGCGGAGATAGAGCCGCTTCATTTCACAGATTCCCGGTTCCAATGGATGCAGAGCCACGCAACCTGCAAGCTGGTCCCGATACTTAGCGAGCAGAAGCCGGCCGTCGGGCGGAGCATAATCTCCGGGGAGGCTGGCGAGCTCCTCGTCGAAACTCTGAAAGCACAGACTGAAGCCCAGCGACTCTGCGTACTCCAGAAAAAGTTCGCGGGCCTGTTCAATCTGGGCAGGTGATGCCACCTGCGTCATGGTAAGTCTGGGATTCCCCACGCTGTCTTTCCTTACGTCTGCCCCACCTTGCGCCTAGCCCATCAGCATGCCGCCGTTCACGTTCAGCACGTGCCCGGTGATATACGAAGCTTCCTCCGACGCCAGAAACGCCACGGCGTTCGCGACATCCTCGGGCGTACCCACGCGTCCCAGCGGAATCATCTTCACCGCATTCTGCTTGAAATCGTCGCCCAGACCGGAAGTCATCGCGGTCTCGATGAAGCCCGGGGCGACGGCGTTGCAGGTGATGTTGCGCGAGCTGACCTCGCGGGCAATGGCCATGGTCAGCCCGATCAGCCCGGCTTTCGAAGCCGCATAATTAGCCTGCCCGGCTTGTCCGGTCTGCCCAAAAATCGAGGTAATGTTGATGATCCTTCCCCAGCGTTGCTTCAGCATGGATCCGATGGCCTGCTGGGTGCATAGATACGCCGAGGTCAGGTTGGTGTTGAGGACCGCGTCCCAGTCGGCGCGCTTCATGCGCATAACCAGCTGATCGCGGGTAATGCCGGCGTTGTTCACCAGGATGTCAATCTTGCCCAGTTGAGCGATGACGGCCTTGAAGGCGGATTTGATTTGCTCCTCGTCGCTGACGTCCAAAGGAAACGCAGCGGCCTTGCCGCCCGCCGCCGCGATTTCATCGGCCAGCGCCTGCAACTTTTCCTGGCCGCGAGCGGCCAGCGCCAGCGTAGCCCCGGACTGGGCCAGTTTCAAGGCGCAAGCCCGTCCAATGCCTTGCGACGCGCCCGTCACCAGCGCAACCCGGCCGGAAAGAGTCATGAATTCTCCTCCGCAAGAGAACGGCAAATTATACGCGGGTTCAATGTAGGCGCGAGCGCCCCGCTGGTGCGACCTTTCCTCAGGCTCCGCGGGGAGAGCCGCCCTCGGCTGTCCGGCGGGAGAGAAGTTCCGCGATTGCTTCCGGCAAAATCTGTCGAGCTGCGCTCGACGGACAGCCGGGGGCGGCTCTCCCTACGTGGTCTGTGGTGGCTTCCTGCACGAGCGGGGCGCTCGCGCCTACATCGGGTTCATCTCAGCGCGAAACAGATAGCGCAGCAGCGGCGGCGCCAGGATCGTGGTCACCGCAGTCATGAACACGACAATGGCATAGGTTGAGGGCAACACAATCTGCGATTGCAATCCGACCAGCGCGACGATCAGGGCGACTTCGCCGCGCGGCATCATGCCCACGCCAACCTGCAGCGCGTTCCGCCAGCCCTCCCGCCACAGCGGCAGGCCGCACCCGATAACCTTGGAAATGATGGCCAGCAACGAAATTACAATTGCGGCCAGCAACAGGTTTCCGGTAAACAGGTGGCCGTTGAGGCGAGAGCCGATGGTGAAAAAGAAAAATGGCGCCAGAAACTCGGTGATGCCTCCCACACGCGGCAGCAGATTCCAGCCGGGAGCGTAGTCGGCAAACATGAGCCCAGCAAAGAACGCGCCGATAATCGCCGCCATGCCGATCTTCGCCGACAGCCATGAAAGGAACAGACAGAGCGCCAGCGCAACAATCAGCGGAGCATGCTGGGTGGACAGGCGATCCATGCCCGGCTGGATTCTACGCACGATCCGCGGCGCCACAAAAATCATGAACAGGGCGAAGGCCGTTGCTTCGACGACCAGAACGCCCAGGTGCAACCACTCCAGCCCGCCCCCCGAGGCCAGGCCGGCCACAATCGCCAGCAGCACCATTCCCAGGATGTCGTCGAAGACGGCCGCGCCCAGGATGATCCGGGCGGTGCGCTCCGCCATCACATGCAAGTCCCCCAGCACCCGAGCGGTAATTCCCACGCTGGTGGCCACCATGGCCGCGCCCACGAAAATCGCCTCACTGGTGGCGTCGCCGCGCCATTTCATGTAAGCGAATCCCAGAACGAAGGGCGCGACCACGCCGGCGACCGCCACCAGCAGCGCCTTGCGTCCCACCTGGATCAGGTCTTGCGGGCTGGTTTCGAGCCCCGCACTGAATAAGACAAAAATGGCGCCGATTTCCGCTGCCGAATGGATGGTGTCGCTGGGATTGATCCAGCCCAAAGCAAATGGGCCGAGTGCCGCTCCCGCCAGAATCTCGCCCAGGACCGAAGGCAGCCGGACCCGCTCAAACAGCTCTCCCACCACCTTCGCGGAAACGAAGATGGCCAGGAGTTGAAGGAGAAGCTCATCGGGCGCGCGCGGCATGACTGCAGGGCAGAATATGAGAATGAGGTTGCGTTCGCAAGCAATGTAGGCGCGAGCGCCCCGCTCGTGCGTCCTGACCACGGACGGTTGATTGCGAAACCGCACGAGCGTGGGAGCCCGCGCCTACCCTGCGCTACTTGATGTGACAGGTCGCCAGTCCGCGCTTCTCCAGATATTGCTGGTGGTAGTCCTCGGCGGGATGGAACTTAACCGCGGGCACGATCTGGGTCACGATCGGCTTCTTGAAGCGGCCCGACTTCTCCAGCTGCTCTTTTGACAGCCGGGCTTCGCTTTCCTGCTCCGGAGTGTGAAAGAAGATGGCGGAGCGGTACTGCGATCCCCAGTCCGGACCTTGGCGGTTGAGCTGGGTGGGATCGTGGTTTTCCCAGAACACCTGCAGCAATTTCTCGTAGGAAAGCTTGGCGGGATCGTAATCCACTTCGACCGCCTCGGCGTGGCCGGTGCGATCGCTGCAAACGTCCTTGTAGGTCGGATCGGCGAAGTGCCCGCCGGTGTACCCAACCCGGGTTGCGGTAACTCCCGGCAACTGGCGGAAAGTGGCTTCCACTCCCCAGAAACAGCCTGCGGCAAAGGTGGCTTTGGCCATATGGATAGGCTCCTTATCTGATTATAGCGACGTTAATTAGATGGATTGGCGGCCGAAAAGTAGCAGGGCGCATTCCCCCGAGCCGGCGGTCTCCCGTTTGCAACTGGAAGAACTCGGCATACTATGGCTGGCCTCAATTTCGGCGTACGGAGAAAATGTCATGACCTTGATGAGTGTGAATCTGTGGTCTGTGCTCGTCGCCGGTATCGCCACCATGGTGCTGGGCTTTCTCTGGTATTCGCCCCTGCTCTTCGCCCGGTCCTGGATGATCGCCATGGGCCACGATCCGGAAGACAAGTCCAAAACTCAAGAGATGCAAAAGAGCGCGGGCAAGAGTTACGTCATCTCTTTCGCCGCCAGCCTGGTGTCGGCATTCGTTCTGGGAAAGATCATCCACATCACGACGGTGAACAGCGTGCTCTACGGGATGAAAATCGGCTTTGCCATCTGGCTGGCTTTTGTGACCACCGTACAGCTCACCGCCAAACTGTTTGGCAACCAGTCAACCCGGCTGTATCTGATCAATACCGGCTATCAGCTGGTGTGCTATCTGGCAATGGGCGCGATCCTGGCAGTGTGGCCGCGGTGAAGCAGTCGTCAGTCGTCAGTCGTCGGTCTTCAGCCAACGCTGGCATCTTGTACTTGCTGACGACTGACGACTGAAGACTGACGACTGCTATTCCATTGCGCCGGTTAGTTCCGCTACGCGCGCGATGTGGCGCTCCGTGCACCAGGCTTCCAACTCGGCAGCGATCTTCTCGGTCGCGACCGGGTCCCAGTAGCTGGCGGTTCCGATCTGCACCGCGGTGGCTCCCGCCAACATGAATTCCACGATATCGGCGGCGGTCGAAATTCCGCCCATCCCGATGACCGGAATGTTCACGGCTTTCGAGGCGTCATAAACCATGCGAACGGCGATCGGCTTGATGGCCGGACCCGAGAGCCCGGCGGTAACGTTGGCGATTCGGGGCTTGCGCGTTTCCGGATCGATGGCCATGGCCACGAAGGTATTTACCAGCGAGATGGCATCGGCGCCGGCTTCCTGACACACATAGGCCATCTGCGCAATGCTGGTGACGTTGGGCGAAAGCTTCACAATCAGGGGGCGGCGGGATATCCGTTTAGCGGTGTTCACGACTTCGTCCAGCGATCGCGGATCGCTGCCGAACTGGATGCCGCCGGCCACCGTATTGGGGCAGGACACGTTCAGCTCGTAGGCGGCTATACCCTCGCCTTCGTTCAGGATCTCGATGCTGCGCTCGTAGTCTTCCCGGGTGTATCCGAACACGTTGGCGAAAACGACGATATTCTTGAGCTTCCGCAGCTGGGGAAGTTTTTCATCGACAAAGGCACGGGCTCCGATGTTCTGCAATCCAATGGCGTTGAGCATGCCCGCCGGGGTTTCGTACAAACGCGGCGGGGGATTTCCCGCCATCGGTTCCGCGGACAGACCCTTGACCACGAAACCGCCGAGCTTGTTGAGATGCACTACATCTTCGAATTCCAGGCCGTAGCCGAAGGTCCCACTGGCCGCGATTATCGGATTCTTCAACTGAATGCCGGCAAAACTGACGCTGAGATCCGGGCCGGCGGTCGGGACTGAAGCGGTCATCGCGGACCTCTTGCCACCGTAGAGCTGGCGCGGGGCGTTTCGGGCCGGAAGTCTCGGCCATCCACCGTGGGCGTGTCCCGATCGTCTACTCCATGAATGGAATTCACCGCCCGATGGGGCGGCGCCAGGGCCTCGGTCAGGACCCGGCCGATGCTATGAGTGGGCGCATTGATGCCGAGCAGCGAGGCCAAGGTCGCCGCCAGGTCCACCGGCTCGGCGTGGGTGCGATAGGTCCCGACCTGAAAGGGGAAGCCGTAGAACGCGAGGGGCACGTGAGTGTCGTAAGTATAAGGAGTGGCGTGATCGGTTCCGCCCACAAAGCCGACGATGAACGGGGGCGGAACGCCGAGCACATACCAACTCCCAAGCGGCGAATAGCTGTGCAGATACTTCAACCCAAGTTCGGTGTTGGGGGCATCGCCCCGCTCCAATTGTGAGCGGGTGTAATAGGCGCGCAGGCCCGCCTGTTGCAGCCCCTCGCCGACGTCGCGTTCCGCGTCCTGCTCGTTCACCTTCACCACGGCAAAGGCATCCGGGTTCAGCCAGGCCACCGGGTACTCGAGAGCCTTCACGTATTCCGCCGGGTGGGAGAAGCGGGCGGACAGCCGGTTATTGATCTGGGCGCGCATTTTATCGCCGGAAATGTTCGCCGCGGGAAGATGCAACCCCGCGGCGACCTTGGGCAGGGGCGCGATCCCATGATCGGCGGAGAGCGCGATCCATATGTTGGCCAGTCCGATCTGGTGTCCCAGGAACTCGAAGAAACCCGCCAGCTGGCGATCCATCGCCATGGCCATGGCCTGCATCTCCGGGGAATCGGGACCAACCTTGTGGCCGAGGATATCGTTGGCCGACAAACTGACGATCAGCAGGTCCGTGGCCGGGCCGTTGCCCAGCTTTTCATAAGTGATCAACTCCCGCGCGAACTCAAGTTCATAGTCGTTAGCCAGAGGTGTCGAACCAACCAGATCGTAGAAGGTGCCCGCCTTCCCTTCGCCCGGCCGGGTAGTGCGCAGGAGGTTTCCGTGGCTGTCTTTCCAATCCTGATTCAGGTATTTCTCGGTTCGCTTGCTGTCATTAAAATCCTGCGCCCACTTGGGAAGCTGGTCCCGATAGTAGGTGGACGTGATCCAGGCGCCGGTTGCCCGGTCGATCCAGTACGCGCCATCGGCGGCAAAGCCGGCGGGCAGGACGGAGGCGCGATCCTTGAGCGCGATGCCGAAGACCCGGGACTTGCCCTGCGTCGCCAATTTGAGTTCGTCTCCCAGGGTGTCGGCCAGCAGGTGATGCGGCGAAGCTCCGGGCGCGCCGCCCGCAACCCCGACCAGTTTGGTCTGGTCGTCATCCGCCGCGGCGACCGTGGCCTTTTTCTGCGGGTCCCACCATTCATTGGCGATGATGCCGTGGCCGTTCGTATAGGCCCCCGTCAGCAGGGTGGCGTGGCCTGGAGCAGTGCGGGTGTTGGCGTAGTTGTAGTTGCAATCGGTGAAGTCAGCGCCATGATCGAGCAGGAGGCGGAACCCTCCTTCGCCCCACTGGTCGCGATAGCGTTCCAGATAGTCGCCGCGAAACTGGTCGATAACGATGATGACAACCAGCTTGGGCCGCGCGTTGTAAGCCGAGCTGAAACCTGCGCCGGTGAGGGCAAGACACAGCAGAAATCCCAGAATCAAGGAGCGCTGAGAAGTTCGCATTGCGGGGTAGTTTACAGGTTGGGAGACGCCGGGCCAAATGCAAGAATGGCATGTGTGGCGCGGGCGCCCGCGCCCGCGGCTTTTGACTTTAGGATTTGCGGCTTTCGCGGGCGAGGGCGCCCGCGCCTCATGTTTCTCCGGGATCCTTCAGGTGCACTTTCCTGCTCTTTTTCGATACAGTAGTTAGCTCCCATGCTTGATCTCAACTTTGTTCGTGACAACCTGCCCCTGGTCGAAGAGAAGCTGCGCCAGCGCGGCATGGATCCGGCACAGGTCCTAAAAGATTTCCACCAGATAGATACTCAGCGCCGCCACGCCATCACCGAAGCTGAGACTATGAAGGCCCGGCGCAATCGTGCCTCCGAGGAGATTGCCAAACTTAAAAAGGCCGGCCAGGATGCGACGGCGCAGATTTCTGAAACCAAAGATTTGCGGGAGCAGATCCAGCGGCGCGAGAAAGCCGCGGCCGAGTTCGAGGCCAGCCTGCAGAATATTCTCACCGGCATCCCCAACCTGCCCCAGGCCAGCGTGCCCGTGGGCAAGACGCCCGAAGATAACGTTGAAGTGCGGCGCTGGGGCGCGCCGCCAAAATTCGATTTCACACCCAAGCCGCACTGGGAACTGGGCGAAGAACTGGGCGTGCTTGATCTCGAACGCGCCACCAAACTCTCCGGCGCGCGCTTCGCGGTGTACTGGGACCTGGGAGCACGCCTGGAGCGGGCACTGGCCAACTTCATGCTTGATCTGCACACCCGCGAGCACGGCTACACCGAGGTACTGCCGCCTTACCTGGTGAATTCCGAGTCCATGTACGGTACGGGGCAGTTGCCGAAATTCGCCTCCGACTCCTTCCGCGTGCCTCACGGCGAGAAGGATCTTTGGCTGATTCCCACGGCCGAAGTTCCGGTCACCAATCTTTACCGCGACGAAGTGCTGGACGCTTCTCGCCTGCCGGTCTCGCTTACCGCTTACACGGCCTGCTTCCGCAGTGAGGCTGGTTCCTATGGCAAGGATGTTCGCGGCATCATCCGGCAGCACCAGTTCCAGAAAGTCGAACTGGTCAAATTCGCGCGGCCGGACACCTCCTACGAGCAACTGGAAAAGCTTACGCATGACGCCGAGGAGGTCCTGCAAAAGCTCGGATTGCATTACCGGGTGATGGCGCTTTCCACCGGCGACATGGGTTTCTCTTCGGCCAAGACCTACGACCTCGAAGTGTGGCTGCCGGGCCAGCAACTGTTTCGCGAGATTTCTTCCTGTTCGAACTTTGAGTCCTTCCAGGCGCGGCGGGCCAATATTCGATATCGTCCCGAAGGCAAAAACAAGACCGAGTTTGTCCACACCCTGAACGGAAGCGGGCTGGCGGTGGGACGGACGTGGGTGGCGATCGTGGAGAATTTCCAGCAGGCCGACGGCAGCGTTCTGATTCCAGAAGTTCTGCGCCCCGCCATGGGCACAGATCGCATCGTGCCAAAGAAGTTCTAGTGCGGCTGCGCGGACGACCCGACCGCCCTTCAATGAGTGCAAGGCTTCACCGGGTTGCTTTGCGTCCCTTGCCCTTCCGTGGCGAACTTTGCGGTAAAGAGTTTGACCTTGCCGCAATCGTCTAAAAGGCTTGAACCGCAAAGTTCGCAAAGCGAAGCTGCCCAACACCGCACAAGTTGCCAAGCCCAGCCGGCAAAGCCTAGACTGAATGGGAAATAACTTGACCGAAGCCAGGATGACGACGAGCGTTGCCGAAGTGCCTGCCGTGCCCATGACCAGGACTTGGCGCACAATTCGCGATTTCATTCTGTGGTCGTACGAGCGCGGCACCCTTCAATATGACGTGATGGTCACGCTCATTCTTCTGTTCGTCTTTGTCTCGCCCTACTGGATCAACTTTCGCGATAAACCAGTGGAACGAAATCCGCATCCCAGTGGAGTGGTGGTGACTCCGGAAGCGGGCGGGGGATTCATTTACCAGATTGAAGGCGCGGCCGTTTCCGGGACCGATGACGCGACAGTCCGGCAACAACTGTTGCGGATTGTAGAACCCATATCGGGCGAAGTGACCATTTCGAGGTACGAGGTTCTGCGTGATCGTCAAGGACACGTGCTGACCTACAAAGTGTGGGCGCAAAAGGAATAGCGATACCGCTCCCGCTGTGCCCGGCGAGACCAACATGAAACGCGCGCTGTGGCTGTGCCGCTGGCTTTTGACCATGGCTTGTCTGCCGGCCCTGTTTGCCTTCCACGCGCCCGCCGATTCTCCCCCGGACGCCGCCCTGGAAAAGGTCCTCGGCGAGATGGACAGCGCGGCCGAAAAATTCCGCACCACCGAAGCCAGGGTGGTCTGGGACCAATATCAAAAAGTGGTGGACGAACACGAAGAGCAAAAGGGAAAGGTGTATTTCCGCCGCTCCGCCAATGAAATCCAGATGGTGGCCGATATCACCGAGCCGGACCAGAAATATGTTCTGTTCAACGGTACCAAGATCCAGGTTTACCAGCCCAAAATCGACCAGGTGACGGTTTACAACACGGGCAAGAACCGCCAGGAATTCGAGAGTTTTCTGGTGCTGGGCTTCGGCGGCCGCGGACATGACCTGCTGAAATCGTTCGATGTCAAATTCCTGGGCGACGAGGCGGTGGAGGGCGCGGAGACGGCCAAACTGGACCTGGTTCCCAAGGTGGCCAGCGTGCGTAATAACGTTGACCACATCGTCCTGTGGATCGATCCCGCCCGGGGGATTTCGGTGCAGCAACAGTTCTTTTTCGGCAGCTCGGGCGACTTCCGGCTGGCCCGGTATAGTGAGATTAAGGTGAACGAGAGAATCCCGGACGCGGTCTTCAAGCTCAAGACCACCGGGAAGACCAAATTCATATCGCCGCAGGGCTGAACCGGACAAAAACCCTTATTAATCCAAAATTCACGGCTGTAAAACCCGAAGCGGGCGGTATACTGCTTTTGCGCCGTTTTGTCGGTTGGAACTTTATAGACCCCGGATACCCCATTTGCATGGCCAAGGTTTTTACGATCCCGGTTCCTCCCAAGATTGGGCGCAAACGCCGTGAACGCACGACCGATCCGCGTTACGTGGATGGTCAGCGCTTGTTGGTGGAAGCCATGAAGTACCTGGCGCAGGCCGATCCTATCTCCAATCGCGGCGCCATCGAACTCCTTTCGGAACATGTCCGTACCCGCTTCCGCATGAGCGATTCCCCGCTCAGCTGAGTTCCCTGCGCAGAAGCCAAACAACGGTTATGTGACCGCGGGTCAAGCGGGTCGTATCGTGCACCCACGGTTATGTGCAGCGAATTGTTCTTGATAGTCTCGTCTCCGGCCAATTAATATCCCGCGTAACAATTCCGTACTTCACGCCGACTGTAAGAGGGGGAACCATGGGGCAGCATCCGATGTTAAGCCGAGGGTTGCTTTTTCTGCTATTGGTCAACCTGTTTCTTACTTATCCGGTTTCAGCTCAGAAGATCACGGGCGATATCGCCGGAGTTGTGACGGACAGCTCAGGGGCGGTCGTGCCCAATGTGGTCGTAACGGCAGAGAACCTCGCCACCAAGGTGAGTCGGTCCGCAGCCACGAACGACACCGGGAGTTACCGCATCAATGATCTTGCCATCGGCACTTACCGGGTCTCAGTGTCGTTGGCGGGCTTCAAGACGACGCAGCGAAATGTCGAGGTTTCCGCCGGCTCACTCACCAGCTCCAACTTCTCCATGCAGGTAGGGCAGCGCAGCGAGACCATTGAAGTCGAGGGAACCGCGCCCCTGGTCGAGTCGTCCCCCAATAACAACAACTACGTCGATAATGCCAAGATCGAGTCGGTCCCCCTGAATGGACGCGACTTCAACTCTCTGCTCGCCATTACCCCGGGCGTGCAGCGGACCCCGGGCGGAGGTTTCCTGGCGATCAGCATTAACGGCGCGCGCACTACATCCAATAACTATTTGATCGACGGCCTCTATAACAACGATCGTTACTACGGCGATTCCTCGGTGGGCCAAACCGGAGTGGTGGGAATTCCGGCCACGCTGTTTCCCCCCGAAGCGATCGAAGAGCTGGGCGTGCAGGAGACGCCTTCGGCCGAGTTTGGGGTCAAAGGGGGCGCTCCCATCAACATGGTGATGAAGAGCGGCACCAATTCCTGGCACGGTACGGCACAGTGGGTGCGGCACACCAACTTTGCCGACGCCATCAACTATTTCTCCAAGCACTCCGGGTGCGACTCCGATCCTAATCCCTGTGTGCCCACCAACATTCGCAACCAGCAGTTTGGCGGAACCATCGGCGGCCCGATCTGGAAGGACAAAACCTTCTTCTTCCTGTATTACGAGGGCCAGCGCTACATATCCGAAGGTGTGGTCAACCGCACCGTGATTGCCGACCCGGACGTCACGACCGCCAGGACGGATATCGCCAATGCCGGTCTGACGACCACGGCTTCGGGCGAGGCCCTGCTCGGTTTCTTCCCCCATTCACCGACCGGCAACCTGGTGTTGAAGACGCCGACCACCGACAGCATGAACGGATTTGGGGTGAAGGTGGACCACCATATCAATTCCAGCAACACGATTACAGGTCGCTACATTTTTGGCGACAGCTTACAGAGTGCGCCCTCGTTTGCGGGGCTGCCCGCGGGAGGCAACAATCCCGCCGGCCTGTTTAACTCCGTGGCCCCTTCGCGCACCCAGATGGCGGGCTTCAGCCACACCTGGAATATCGGCAACGACAAAATCCTGGAGAGCCGCTTCGGTTGGCAGCGCTTCGCGCAGATTATTACCGTCAATAACCACGTCGATCCTAAGAGCCTGGGTGTGGACACGGGCCCACTCGATGCCGCCGATTTTGGCGTGCCTTACGTTTATCTTTACAACCTGGGCTATGGCGGGTATATCGGCGGCGTGCAGGGGTACCCGATTACCACTCGTCCTGACCAGACCTATGATTGGTCCGAGCACTTCAGTTGGGTCAAGGGCAATCACAGCATCAAATTTGGCGGCAACTATCAGCAGGCCTATACCAACAGCCTGCGCAACCGGGCCCGCACCGGCCTGGCAGCAGGTTATGCGACCGACAGCGTGGGCGAGATTGAGCAGCTGCTGCTGGGCAAAATGGACCTCGCGGACCGCAACTTCGGCGACACCCACCGCCACATCACGCAAAGGTCGGTGGGATTTTACGGCCAGGACGAGTGGAGGGTGCGGCCCCGTTTGCTGCTCACTTTTGGCTTGCGCTGGGAGATGAATCTTCCCCTGTCGGAGAAGGACAATCTGGGAGCCAATTTCTTTCCCGACCGCGGGCTAGTCACGCTGGGTCAGGGCATCAGCAGCCTCTATAAGAAAGATCCCTGGGATTTCGGCCCCCGTTTGGGTTTTGCCTGGGACATTTTTGGGGACGGGAAAACGGCGCTGCGGGGCGGCTATTCTTTGACCTACGACGTGCCTAACTTCGGCGCGATTGCCGCTCCCTACACGTTCGCGCACGCCCGGGCGGGCGCGTTCACCCAGCCTTTCCAGGGACAGTTCTCGTCCAACTCGGTTTCGCTGTCGGGTGCGGACGGTGTGCCGGTGACGGATCCCACGGCCACTTGCGTAGATCCTAACAATCCAAACGGAGGCGGGGACTACGTTTGCGTTGACGACGCCACTTTCGGCCCGATTTTTGGCAGCAGTCCTACCGGGGTGCAACCTTTCAATGCTTTTTCCATCGTTAACAACTTCAAGACCCCGCGGGCCCACAATTACAATCTCAGTATCCAGCGGCAGATTGCGCAAAACCAGGTGTTGACGATTGCCTACTCGGGCAGCTACGGACAGAAGCTGGTCATGTACCGCGACCTGAACGCGAGCCCGATCGGGGGCAGCGGCGTCCGGCCGTTTGACAACGTCTTTTTTAACGCCAACGGTCCCGAATACGAACACGTCATTCAGGCTACAAACGCCGCCCAGTCCCGCTATGACAGTCTGCAGGCGACTTTCAACCAGCGCAATTGGCACGGCGTCAACCTCACCTACAATTACACTTGGAGCAAGTGTTTTGATGAGAACTCGGTGAATCGCGGCGGCGCGGGCGATTATCCGCAGGCCAACAACCCGTTTAATCCCCGCGACTCGCGCGGCCTGTGCGATCACGACGTAACCAACAACTTCAACGTGAGCGGTCTGTACAGTTTTCCCGGTTTCCCTCATGTGAACAAGTTGATCGGCCAAGGCTGGCAGATCAGTACCATCTATACCGCCCTGAGCGGGCGGCCCTTTTCGGCGCTTATCAATGGCGACCCCTCGGGGCAAGGCCTGAGCCAGACCTCGCTCCGGGCGTCCTATGACGGAAGTCCGATCCATTACAACACTCGAAATCCGGACGCCTACGTGGTGGAGAACTACATCACCGATCCGACAAGCCAGGCCGATCCCTGCGGTAACAATGCATTAGGGTCGCCGCTTTCTCCGTTCTATATCCCCTGCGACGGTACGATTGGCAACTCTCGCCGCAACCTGCTCCGAGGTCCGGGCTTGAGCCAGTGGGACGCCACCCTGATCAAGGACACTAAACTCGGAGAGCGCTTAACCATGCAGTTCCGCTGGGAAGTGTATAACGTTCTAAACCGGGCGAACTTCGCGCCGTACGTTTCCAATAACACCGTGGGTAGCGGTTCGTTCGGAACCATCACCACAACCCCAGACGTAGCCGTGGGCAACCCGGTGATTGCCCAAGGGGGCCCAAGGAGCATGAACTTCGCGATCAAGTTCATGTTCTGACAGCTTTTCAATTCCGATTGCGGGGAGTCTGCTGTGGTAGACTCCCCTTTTCATCGCTATGGCAGTCCGGCGCCCCGCTTCCTTTTTCCTGCTGTTTTTCTTGCTTGCCCTCAGCCCGGTGGGAGCCCAGCGCTCCAAGGTTCCAGCTCGCCGCGGTCCTTCGCAGCATCCCAATGTCATCCTGATCACGCTCGACACCACTCGCGCCGATCGCATGGGATTTTTGGGTTCGAAGCGGGCCCTCACCCCCAATCTGGACGCGATGGCGCGGCAAGGAATTGTCTTCACCCGCGCGTATTCGCATATTCCGCTGACTACGGCTTCGCACGCGACCATTCTTACCGGAACTTACCCTCAGTTCAGTCACGTGAACGATTTTGGGGTGCCGCTCTCACCCCGGCTGCCCTATGTGCCCGAGCTATTGCATCAGCACGGATACCAGACGGGAGCGTTTGTGGGATCGCTGATTCTCGATCCGCTGGACGGCACGGCGCCGGGTTTTGACCGCGGCTTCGACATCTATGACGCGGGCTTTCGCATGCGCCGCAAGGGCGACGACCGCTACCAGACGATCGAGCGGCGGGGCGGAGTGGTGGTCGATCACGCTCTGGCATGGCTCAGCCATGCCCCCGATAAACCGTTTTTCCTTTGGGTCCATTTGTACGACGCGCATGACCCGTATGATCCGCCCTCGCCGTATAAAGAACGGCACGCTGCGCAGCCTTACGACGGAGAGATCGCCTACGCCGACGCCTGTGTGGGCAAATTGCTGGATGCGCTGCGCCAACACGGCCTGTATGACGAAGCTTTGATCGCCGTGATGGCGGACCACGGGGAATCGCTGGGAGCCCATGGCGAGAATACCCACGGGGTTTTCCTGTACGACGAAACCCTTCACGTCCCTTTGCTCATCAAACTGCCGCTAAATCGCTCGGCGGGAAGGCGGATAGAAACTCGCGCTGGCTTGGTGGATGTTGCCCCAACCATACTCAGCGTGACCGGCGTCTCACCTCCCGCCGAGATGCAAGGCCAGTCGCTGCTGCTGTCGCTCAAAGAACGGACGGATACCAGCGCCGGCGGTTTGCCGCCGGACCGTCCTGCCTACGCCGAAACCGACTATCCTCACCGGGCGTTCGGCTGGAGCGCATTGCGCGCGCTGCGTAGCGGAAAATATCTCTACATCCAAGCGCCCCAGCGGGAACTTTACAACCAATCCACCGACCCGGGTGAAACCAACAATCTGGCTTCGAGCACGCAAGCGGTGGCGGATACGCTGGCGGCCCAACTCGCGGACTTTCGTAGCAAAACCAGTCAGACCGCGGTCGAACTGGCCAAACCCGATCCCGAACAGATGCAAAAGCTGCAAGCGCTCGGCTACGTGGGATCGGATGGAAGTGCGGCGCAAGGGCAAAATCAGCTCACGGGAATTGATCCAAAGGTCCGAATCGAAATCTCCAATCTGCTCCACGATGCCATGCTCGACATCGAAGATTCGCGCTATCAAGAGGCCATCCCGCTGCTGCAACGCACACTCGAGACTCAGCCCGACATGCCGGTGGCGAATATGCAGTATGGAATCGCCCAGGCGCGTCTGAAACATTTCGATAAAGCGATCGCGCCCTTGCAGAAGGCGATCGCGATGCAACCGGACAATGGCATGGGCCACTACGAACTGGGGCTGGCCTTGTTTGCGACCGGGGACTGGAAGGCGGCTGCTCCCGAGTTCGAAGCCGCAGTGGCGCGCGCTCCGCGCTGGGCCGATGCCCATTTTTCCCTGGCGGCGGTCTACGCCCGAATCGATCGCGTTCCGGAGGCGATGACCGAACTCGACAGCACGCTCAGCCTCAGCCCCGATCACTATCGCGCTAACCTGCTGCGCGGTCGAATCCTCTCCTTGCAGGGCAATCCTCTCAGCGCGCTGAACAACCTGGAAAAAGCAGCTCGGGTCGAGCCCGATTCCCGGGAGGCGCACCGGTTCCTGGCCGACGCCTATGCGCAACTCGGCCGCGAAGCGGATGCGCAGCGGGAACGCGCTCGCGCGGAAATTGCCAGCCCCTGAGCGATTAGCTGTTTTCCCAGAAAGCCAGCCGAGGCATCCCTGTGAATCAACCAGGATTGAAAGCATTTCGCCCTCGTCCGTCGAGACATTCCCGGGGGTGTCTCTACCGCGCTCCGTCGCGTGGTCAGGGATCAATACAGTTGTTCTGTTTGACTGCGCAGAAAGACCGCCGCCAGAATGATCACTACCGGATAGCATTCCAGCGTGTAACGGGGCTCGGGATTCTCCAGCGTGCCGAGAAAGATCGAGCGCAGCACCACAAACCCAAGCAGCAGCCCCAGGAACGGAATATGCCGGGCCTTCGCCAGTCCCGCGGCTGCCAGCGCCACGTAGATCAGACCTAGGATTCCGAGGGCCACCGCCAGCGCCGACCACCTGGGATCGTCGTTAAATTCCCACCACCGGGTGTCGGACGGAAAAGTCTCGGTGCGGGGACGCAGCCACATGTCCGCAATCCGCAGCAGCGGGAGCCACAGGTAGTAACGCAACGGCGCCTGCCGGATACGCTCATCCGCCAAAGCAGCGAAACGCGCATCCAGTTCCGGAGAGACGTGGAGGGCCTGGTTGTAGTCGGCCAGCAAGTCCTCGGTCTGCCGGCGCTGCGCTTCAGAATCAAAGGCGCGACTGGGAAGCTCGCCGGCATCCACGGTGCCTCCCGACACCCGCCAGTAGACCTCCTCCACCGACGCATAGTCGGCCATCCAGGTCTTGACCCAGCGATTGAATCCGGCGGGAACGAACTCGTCTTCTTCGTTGGCGTAACGCGGCGCCAGCGGCTGGAAGCGATGCATGGTGCGGAGATTGCGCCAGGCCCAGGGAACCAGCGGCGCCAGCGAGCAGACCGCCACCACCAAGCCAACCCGCATTAAGTGCGCCAGGCCGTGTGGCCGCGGGCGACTCGCCCGCGCGTCGTCTCTCCAGGCACGCACCCACAAGACCACGAGATACAACTCAATCGCAACCAGAATCAGTCCGCCATCGGGCCGCAACAGAATCGCGGCCCCGATGGCCAGTCCACAGGCCAGCCATGGCCGCAGCCGCTTCTCTTCAAGCGTCTCCAGCGCGGCGATGGCGAAGTCAAAGGCCAGCGCGGTGAAAAAGATCTCCAGCGTCTCGGTCAAGGCGGCGGCCGCGTAGCTGGCGAGAAACGGGCACAACGCCGCCAGCAGGAACGCGGCTTTCGCGACCCGCGCCGAAACCAGGCGGCGCGCCATGTCCGCGATCACGAAGCAGGTGGCGATGTCCACCAACGCCTGCAGCACCAGGACGGCGCGGTAGTGCTCCATGCCGAACAGCGCAAACACGGCGGCCAGGAAGGCGGGGTATCCCGGCAGGCGAATGTAGGTGGCGGAAATCTCGTCTCCGCTGAGGCCGTAGATCCCATGCTGCAGCCAATTCTTGGCAATATCGCCGTAGACGAAGGAATCGTTGGTGAGAGCAGGGAAACGAAACAGGAGGAAGAGCCGCAGCCCAAGAGCGGCCAGGGTGGCGAGCAGAAAAAATCGGAAGTGTTGGCGCACGAGTTGGCGCACGCTAAGAATATACCTCAGCATCAAAGCCGGTCAGCCGGATTCACCACGAATCACGTGGGGACAGCTGTCCTCAGCTGTCCCGTCGAGCGCAGCTCGCCGTTTTTTGCTGAGAACAAAACCTGGCGGAGCGTGGCTCCGCCGGACAGCCGGGGCGGCTGTCCCCACGTGGTTCCTGCCTACTTGCCGGAGGCGATGAGACCCTCGACCAATTGACCGTCTCGATACCACAGCTTAGGATGGATAGACTCGTATTTTCATGGCACAACCTGTTTTTTACGATCCCCGTAAGGCTCGCTGGAAGCGCATCCGGCTGGCTTTCGACGTCATCGGCGTAAGCATCACGCTATTGGTGGCATTTTTTGCCTATACCGCCTTGCGCAACGAGCCTTTGCCGGATCTCCTGCTGGCGCCGCAGAAGAAGCCCTACCGGGCCTTGAAGGAGAAAGAGCGGGAAAAGGCGAAAGAGCGGCGAAAACTGGCGGCCGCGCTGCGGGGCCATCGCAAATCCAGATCGGCGCGTTCCCCGGGAAAACTGAATCAGGAAGAGGGTGTTCGCGCCGCATTCTACGTGCCCTACGACGCGGCCAGCTTTTCATCGTTGCGCGAATATGCCCGGCAGATTGATCTGCTTTATCCCGACTGGCTGCACGTCATCACGCCCGACGGCCGGCTGCAGGGCATCGATGAACAGACGAACACGTTCTTCGACGTGATGCAGAACTCCACCGTCCGCCCGGTTGATGACAAGGTGATGCTGTTTCTGAAGTCGGAAGAAACCGGCATGGAAGTCTTTCCCATGGTCAACAACTTCGACGGGATCGACTGGGTGGACGTCGGCGCCTTCCTGAACGATCCCGACGCCCGCTCCCGCTTTCGCCGCCAGGTCACAGCATTTTTGGCTACCGATCGATATCACGGCCTGATGATTGATTTCGAGACCCTGCCCCGGAAAGCGCAACCGGGTTACCTGGCGCTCTTGAAGGAGCTCTCGGATGATTTGCATGCCAAAGGCATGAAGTTGTACGTCAGCGTACAGGCGCGGAACGAAGAATACGACTATGCCGCGATCGCATCCCACACCGACGGCGTGGTGCTGATGAACTACGATGAGCACTATCCTTCGCCCGGCACGGCGGGACCGGTGGCGTCGCAAAACTGGTTCCTCGCCAACCTCAAAGCCGCCAGCAAAGTGATCCCGAAAGAGAAACTGATCTCGGCCATCGGCAATTACGGTTATGACTGGGTGCACAAGCCGAAGCACGGCCCCCTGCCTCCCGGGGTGAAGGACATCAACGTGACCGTGCAGGACGCCTGGCTGGCCGCCCGCGACTCCGAAGCGGACGTGGATTTTGACGACGACAGCCTCAATCCCCACATCACCTACCTGGACGAACACGACCTGCAGCACGACATCTGGTTTCTTGACGCCGTGACCGCGCTCAACCAGATGCGCGCCGCTCAGACCCTGGGCATTCAGACCTTCGCGCTCTGGCGGCTGGGATCGGAAGACCGGTCGTTGTGGCGGGTGTGGGACGTTCCCGGCGAACCGGGCGCGGAAAACAAATTGAAAGACGTCCCGCCCGGCCAGGATGTGGACATGGAAGGCAACGGCGAGATCCTGCGCATCGAAGCCCGCCCCGCCGACGGGCAACGCAGCGTTACCCTGGACCAGGCCACCGGGATCATCACCGATCAAAGCTTCGATTCGCTCCCCCAGCCCTACCGGGTGGCGCGCTACGGCTCCAGCCCGGACAAAGTCGCCATCACCTTCGACGATGGCCCGGACCCGGAGTGGACGCCAAAGATTCTGGATGTGCTCAAGCAGGCACAGGCCCCGGCGGCTTTTTTCCTGATCGGAATTCAAGCCGACAAGTTTTCCGACATCACCGACCGCATCTACCGCGAAGGGCATGAAATCGGGAACCATACCTTCACCCATCCTGACATCAGCAACATTTCCAAGGGATTCATGCGGGCGGTGGAACTGAATCTCACCGAACAGCTTTTTGCCAGCCGCCTGGGCATCCGTACCATCCTGTTTCGCCCGCCTTATTCGATTGACGCGGAGCCCGACACCGAAGACCAGGTGCGTCCGCTCGAGATCACGCAGGACATGGGCTACATCACGATTGGCGACAAGATCGACCCCAACGACTGGCGCGATAACCCCCGCCAGAGCGCCGATCAGATTGCCGCCGACGTGCTGGCCCACCTGCCGCCCTGCGCGGCTAACGACATTCACTGCGGCAACATCATCCTGCTGCACGATGGCGGGGGCGATCGCCGACAAACCGTGCTGGCTCTGCCCCGGATCATTGCGGGGGTGCGGGAAAAGGGGTTGAAGATCGTCCCGCTCTACGAGTTGCTGGGGCGGACGCGGGCCGAAGTGATGCCGCCCATCCCTTCCAACCAGCGCTTGACCGCGACCCTGAACCTTTTCGGATTCGCACTGTTCCCCCTGGCGTTCAACGCCATGACCTGGATTTTCTTCGTGGGCGACGTTCTGATGACCGGGCGCCTGCTCTTCATCGGCGCCTTTGCCGTCTTCGACCGGCTCCGGCCGCATCATTATGGAAGCCCTGGCGACGCCGCCAATTATCTGCCTCAGGTAGCAGTATTGATCCCGGCCTACAATGAAGAAAAAGTCATTGCGCGGACCATTCGTTCGGTGCTCACCTCGGACTATCCGAATTTGCACGTCATCGTGATTGATGATGGCTCCAGCGACAAGACGCTTGAAGTGGCGCGCCGGGCGTTCGCCGCCGAAGAGGTCAGCGGCCGGGTACTCATCCTCACCAAGCCCAACTCCGGCAAGGCGGACGCTCTCAACTTCGGATTGCAGCACATGAGCGGGGAGGAGATTTTTGTCGGCATTGACGCCGACACCGTGATTGCCTCCGATGCCATCTCGCGCCTCATCCCCCATTTTCTCAATCCGAAAGTGGGCGCGGTCGCGGGCAACGCCAAGGTCGGCAATCGGATTAATCTGTGGACGCGCTGGCAGGCGCTGGAGTACATCACCAGCCAGAATTTCGAGCGCCGCGCCTTGAACACCCTGGGCGCGGTCAGCGTGGTGCCGGGCGCGATCGGCGCCTGGCGGGTCTCGGCAGTGCGCGCAGCCGGCGAATTCCACACCGACACCGTGGCCGAGGACGCCGATCTCACCATGGCGCTCTTACAACTCGGATACCGGGTGGAATACGAAGACCTGGCGCTGGCTTATACCGAAGCCCCGGTCAACGCCCGCGGCCTGATGCGGCAGCGCTTTCGCTGGTCTTTCGGAATCCTGCAATCCGTATGGAAGCACCGCGGCGCGTTTGCCCGCGAGGGCGTGCTGGGCTGGATTGCGTTGCCCAACATTGCCATCTTCCAGGTCCTGCTGCCGCTGGTCTCGCCCTTTATTGACATCATGTTTTTTGTCGGCACGATCTGGTATTTCGTCCAGAAATTCTTTCACCCTGAGTCCACCGATCCGGGCACCTTTCAACGCCTGATCGTTTTCTTTGTCGCTTTCCTGGTGATGGATTTCCTGGCCTCGGCCATCGCCTTCGCGCTGGAACGCCGCCGGCCGGAAGCGCCCGAAGACCCGTGGCTGCTCAGCCAGGTCTGGCTGCAACGCTTTGCCTACCGCCAGCTGTTTTCGGTGGTACTGCTGAAGACGTTGAAACGCGCCGCGGAAGGCCGCCCCTTCGCCTGGGACAAACTGGAGCGCACCGCCGCCATGAGTTATCAGCCGGCCGCGGAAGATCACGAATCGGTAAAGGTCCCGTAGCCCTTCGTAGCGCTACGTTTTCCGGTGCTACAATGAGGAGTCTTACCGCTACCCGCCGGCATCGAATACATCCGAGGTGCGCTTATGGCAACCGTTGAAGCTCCGACACGCCCACAGATTCGCCTGCATGAAGGACCGTTCGTCAACGAGCCCTTGGTCGATTTCACGCGCGAAGAAAATGCCCGCAAGATGCGCGCTGCCATCGAGAAGGTGCGCGGTCAGCTGGGGCGGGAATACGACCTGATTATTGGCGGCAAGCGGATCAGGACCTCCGACAAGATCAAATCCATCAATCCGGCCAAGCCCTCTCAGGTCGTGGGACTGCACCAGAAGGCCGGCAAGGAACACGTGGAACCCGCCATGCAGGCGGCGCTGAAGGCTTTTGCCGGCTGGAGCCAGACCTCATTTGAAGAACGCGCCAGCCTGCTCTTCCAGGTGGGCGATGTGTTGCGCGAGCGCAAGTTTGAATTCTGCGCCTGGCTGGTTTTTGAGGTCAGCAAGAACTGGGCGGAAGCCGATGCCGATGTCGCCGAGACCATCGACTTCGCCGAATACTACGCGCGCGAAGCGCTGCGCCTGTCGCGCACCGAACTGCCGGTGCAGATGCCGGGCGAGCGCGACACGCTCACCTACATTCCGCTGGGCGTGGGCGCGGTGATTCCGCCGTGGAATTTTCCCTGCGCCATCATGGCGGGCATGACGATGGCGTCCATCGTCAGCGGCAACACAGTCATTCTGAAACCGTCGAGTGACTCTCCGACCATCGCGGCAAAATTCGTGGAGCTGCTGGAAGAGTGCGGCATGCCGGAAGGCGTAGTGAATTTCTGCCCCGGCGCCGGCGCCAGCTTCGGCAACGCGGTGGTGGCGCATCCCAAGACCCGCTACATCGCCTTCACCGGTTCGCGTGAAGTTGGGCTGGACATCAACAAAAGCGCGGCCACGCATGCTCCCGGCCAGATCTGGATCAAGCGTACCATCCTCGAAATGGGAGGCAAGGATGCCATTATCGTGGACGCCGACGCCGACGTCGACTCCGCCGTCGAAGGCGTGGCCCAGGCCGCATTCGGTTTCCAGGGCCAGAAATGTTCGGCATGCTCGCGCGCGATTGTCGACGAGCGCATCTACGACATATTCCTGGAGAAGCTGAAAGCGCGGGTGGAGAAAATCACGGTCGGCGATCCCGCGGAAAATGCCAACATGGGCGCGGTGATCAACCAGAGTTCGATGAAGTCGATTCTTGAGTACATCGAAGTCGGGAAGAAAGATGGACGCGTCATCACCGGCGGCGGTCCGGCGAAGAACGCCGGCGAAGGATATTTCCTGCAGCCCACCGTCATCGCGGATATACCCGCCAAGTCGCGCCTGGAGCAGGAAGAGGTTTTCGGTCCCGTCCTGGCCGTGACCAAATCAAAAAATTACGATCACGCGCTCGAGATCGCCAATGACACCGAATTTGGCCTGACCGGCGCGGTCTACACCAAGTCCCGCGAGAAGATCGAGCGCGCAAAACGCGAGTTCCACGTGGGCAACCTCTACATCAATCGCAAGTGCACCGGCGCGACCGTCGCCGCGCATCCATTTGGCGGCTTCAACATGTCGGGCACCGACTCGAAATCCGGCGGGCCGGATTATTTGTACCTGTTCACCCAGGGCAAAGCGATCGGCGAAAAAATCTAAGGGTCTAATGTGGCCGCGGGCGACTCGCCCGCGGGGAAGCTGCCTCGGGCCCACAGGTTCTTGCCGATGAAAACGCGGGCGGGTCGCCCGCGACCACACAAAACCACAGACTCGGAAATTCTGTAACGTTTCTGTAACAAAATATCCTTCCAACCCTCACTAAGATTCATTTGAATCCTCTAAGTTGCGCGAAAAGGTTTTATCACTGTGATCGAAAATTGCTATTGGACAGGCCTCCCATCGTTCCCTATCGTTGAGCCATGTCTACATCATTACCTTTAGAAGATGCTTCTGTTGATTTCCTGCACGAACTGGGCACCAGCATGGCGTCGGCGGACGCCTTGCATGAGGTCCTCGCGCGGGTTGTGGATTTCGCATCGGCCCTGGTGAAGTGCGATTCCTGCCTCATATATGTCCTCGAAGAGGAACAGCTATTATTGCGGGCGTCAAAGAACCCCCACCCTGAAGTGGTGGACAGCCTGAAACTGAACGTGGGAGAAGGCATCACCGGATGGGTGGCGGAACATCGTGAGCCCGTCGCGGTCTCGAAAAATGCGTCGAAAGATCCCCGCTTTCAATTTTTCCACGAATTACCCGAAGACACCTACGAAGCATTTCTCTCCGTGCCGCTGATGTCGCGCGGTCGCGTGGTGGGCGTGATCAACCTGCAGCATCGCCGCCCGCACGTTCACAACCAGCGGGAAATCCGGCTCATCTCGACCGCGGGCTTTCTGGTGGGGGCTGAAATCGAGATGGCTCGCCTGGAGACCGAGAACACCCATCTTTCGCAGCAACTGGAAACTCGGAAGGTCGTGGAGCGCGCCAAGGGGATTCTGCAGCGCGACCTTTCGCTCGACGAAGAGCAGGCCTACCTCGCCCTGCAACGGCAGAGCCGGCAGACCCGCAAATCCATGCGGCAAGTGGCCGAAGCGGTCGTGCTCACCGACGAATTGCGGCGCAACTCGCGCACTAACTAGCTCGCAGGAGGAAGGGCGTGGTTGGCTGTTGGCCAGAAACCGCAGCCACGGAATCCACTGATTCACACGGATGAAACCAAAGAAGGAAAGATCGATCCGTGAAGATCTGTGAAATCCATGGCTGATTTATTTCGGAAAAAATGCGGAAGCGGGCTGCCAGGTTCGGCGGCCGCTTCCGCATTACTTCTACTTCGCGGGTTGAGAATCGGCGATCGGCCCCAATCCTGCCGTTTCCGTCACTGGCGTCGCCAGCTTGGGAGTGGCGAACTCGAGCGCCATACCGATGTTTTTCAGCCGCAGCGTGCTGACCACCGATTCTCCGCCTTCGTGCTGGAGCACCAGGCTGCTGGAGCCCACGAAGTCGTCCTGAGAGGTCGACTGCGACAAGAGCATCGCCACCACGGGGCCGCCGACCTGGCGGACCGTGACTCGTGGCGGCAAAGCCTCGGTATTCACCGAGAATGCGTAGTCCCCCGGAGGCAGTACGGCGCCGGCCCACAGGACCTTGTGAGCCAGGCTGAATGTCCCGGCGGCGCTTTGGGCCTGGGCTGGAATTGCAGCGGTACCCATGGCCGCAATGGCCAGAAGCAGCACCTTCGAAAGCGGGAATTTCCAAATTGATTTCATGACCTCATCTCCTTTTCAGGTTGTCGGGAGCAGACACACCGGCGCCTGCGCCAGCTGATGCCGCTCGCGGGGTTTTAGTTGGGACGACGAGGTCAGGAACTACAGTTGGAACTACAGGGGTGAAAAGCGAACTGCAGTGTTCGCGCCGGCCAGCTTTGCAATCGGTTCCTTAGCAAAGTACTGGACATTGTTACTGTGCCAGCAGAGAGCGGCAATGTCCAATTCAAAAAATGGATTGCCGGTATCTTGGAAAGCTATGTCATCCTGAGCGGAGTGACGGCTTCGCTTCGCGAAGCCGTTGCGCAGTCGAAGGACCCCTATGAGCTCCTTCATACTCGCGCGCGACAGCGGCTGGCAGCGGGCATTCTTCACAACGCAAGAATCGTGGCGCTGCTAGGGGTCCTTCGACTGCACCATCCCATTCGCAAGCGAATGGGATGGCTCCGCTCAGGATGACACTTCAGGATGACAACGGAAGAGGACGAGCCCGCGCTGCTGGCTGGCTTTCGCGGAGCTCCGCTCCGCCGGGCGGGTGAGGACACCCGCCCCTACGTGATCGGTGGCGCCGAAAAGAAAAGGCCGCCCGCGGGCGGCCTTTTTTCGCACGCACAAGCTTTACGACGTGACCCCGGCTCCCGCCTGGGGCGTTGCCGCCGCCGCGGTGGCTGCGGCTGCTTCGTTCAGAATGCGGTGGTGAATGGTAAATAACGCCAGCTCCAGCCGGTCGGAGACTCCGATCTTGTCATACACGTTGCGCAGGTAATTCTTGATGACTTGCTCGGTGGTCCCCAGCTGCGAGGCGATTTCCTTGTTCTTGTACCCCTGCACGATGAGGGCAACGATGCGGAGTTCTTTCGCGGTCAAGCGGTCGCGCACCCGCAGTCCGACCATATCGTTTTCGGTCAGTTCGCTGGGCACGGCGATGTCCTGCACCCAGTTTTCGCCCCGCGCCACCTTGCGGACACAATCGACCAGGGCCGCGCTGGTCACGTTGCGATAGACCACGCCGTTGGCGCCGGCGCCCATATAGCGCTGCGCGCTCTCGCCGGTATCGGCCAGCACCACCACACGGGTTTTGGCTTTGCTGGCGGCCAGCAGGATGCCGTTGAAATCGGAATGGAACCCGCCCGCCACCACCAGGACTGCGGCGCGAAATTTATCCAGGGCCATGAACATCTGCTCCTGGGTTTGCGCCTGCGCCACAATGCGCATTTCATCCTCGACCGCCAGCACTTTGGCGATGCCCGCACGGAAGATGGCTTGATTGTCGGCCAGAATCAATTTCAGCATCTCTTCAGCTCCTCGCCTCTAGTGGCGAACAAAATCGTAGGAGTCAATCACGCAGGCCACGCCGCGTGCCTCCGTGGGACTGCCGCCGGCGGGTTCGTCGGTACGCACCACTCGACCCCGGCACTGGATGACCACGCCTTCCTTGGCCCCGGTCATTTCGGGCGGCAACGTAATCTCGAACTCGACCGTCGAGCCCATCTCGAGAGCCGCGTCCGCCTTGATATACACGCCGGCAGCGCTCAGGTTTCCGGTGAGGCCGCTGTGCTCGCCCCCACCTTCTTCTTTGTGAATCTTGATTGGTAGTTCGAGAGGAAATCGCTTCCCCGTCCGCGCTTCGGACACAAAACCTCCTCGCTCCCGCCCATTTCTACCCGCGAAATCCAGCGCAGTGCCGGATTTCCTTGCATGCAGCCGGAACGATCTGCTTGCGCGGTTATATCACGGATGATGCCCCCCGTAACAGCCTGATAAGGGACGTAGCAAGGGTAGGAACTAGGTTCCCCCCGGCGTAGGACTAAATTCTCGCGTGCTCCGACGCCAGGGACCGGTTGCAACTGCGCCATCAGGCGGAAGTACGACCTTCCGGACGACGTCCAAACGAAGTTTTCGGCTATGCTGCTCAGCAAAGCAAACCCAGCCCTCTGATTGGCAACCAAGACTGCTATGAAATTAGGCCTCGGACACTTCCTCGCCGTTTTTCTTCTGCTGACCGCCGCTGCGGCGGCCCAGGATCTGACGGACCAACCGGCGCGAGCCGTGGGAACTTCCACTCCGTATCCATCGATCACCGGCAGGCAGCGCTTGAGCTGGGCGGTCAAAAGCACGATCGGTGGAGAGAGCCTAGCCGCCGGTCTATTTACCGCCGGCTTCGGCACCGCGACCAACCGTCCCCATGAGTATGGTCCCCATTGGGAGGGCTTCAGCAAGCGTTATGGGATGCGGTTCACCGGTGCCGCCACCGGCAATGTCATGGAGGCGTCGGTGGGTGCCATTTGGGGAGAAGACCCGCGCTATTTCCCCACCACCGGACAGTCGGTGAGAAACCGGATCAAGAGCGTGGTGGTGATGACTTTCGTGGCGCGCCGTGCCCATGGAAACAAGGCTCCCGCGTATGCCCGATACATCGGAACTGCGGGCAACAATTTTCTCTCCAATACCTGGCGGGCTGACAGCGAATCCGGCGTGGGTGACGCCTGCCTGCGCACCGCTCTGGGCTTCGCCAGCAGGATGGGCGGCAACGCCTTTGCCGAATTCTGGCCCACGGTGACCCGGCACATATTTCATCGGAAACATTGAATACCCGGACGTTCGGCGATGGAGTGACGGCATCCTCGCCCATCAAGTCTCTCCAGGCCTGAAGCTGACTTGTGGCGATGGAGGACGGGCGTCCCGCCCGTCTGGCCGGGCGGGGACGTCCGGCCTCCACCTAGGATAGTCCGGCTAAAACGCGCTTCCGCCGCCGCCGCCGAACCCGCCGCCTGAGAAGCCTCCTCCACCGCCGCCGCCAAAACCTGAGCCACTGGAACTGGCTCGCGGCGCGGACACGAATACTTGATTCATGTCCGATGCCATGCTGTGCATGGAACTGGAGAACAACAGCGGGTTGAAGCCGGTCATCCCGTTCGGCGACACATACCAACTGGGCGGGTTCTGAATGATGCCGGCAAAGGCCTGAGCCCAGTGATGTTCCACTCCCAGCGCCATCGCGTAGGGCAAATATTTTTCAAACGTGTCTGGAGGCATGCGCTTCAAGCGGTCGGCGTCCACCCGGTTCATGAATTCCTGAAAACCCAGCACCGCGATCCGGGTGCGGCCGCCCTGCACGGTTTTGGCCGACATCTGGCGCGCGAACAACCACCAGATCACCAGCGAAATGATGCCGCACACAACCAGCAGCGCGATCGAGTTGAACATGGCCGTGTATCCCAGGAAGGGCGCGGCAATGAATGGAAGGGCAATCAACACCAAGGCCCCCACGCTGTATCCATTGGCTGAATCAGGATCGAGCAGGTACATGCCTTTGTTTCTCAGCGCCGCCTTGATGTCTTGCTTGATCACCGGGATTGCGGTATAGAAGCGGTTCTTCAGGCTGGACAGTCTGGTCTGCTGTCCGCCATCGAAAATGTTTTCCAGCATGACTCGTTCGTGCGGCGCCAGTCCCTGCCATTCCGTGCTGGGCTTGAGCAGGTGGAAAATGTAGTCCCTGGAATGGAAGATCAGAAGATTCGTGTCCACGGTTTCTTCAATCTTCAGGTAACCCCGCACCGCCAGGTCCACGATGGTGGAAGTAATGTCGCGGGGATGAACCGTGTCCTCGATCAGCGCGCCCGCCTCGGCCGGTGACATGCCCGGCGGCGGTTCGTACATGGGCGCGACCGAACGGCCAGGATCGGGATCGCGGCCCTTGTACCACCACAGGACGAACATCACGCCGAAGGTAACGAACGGCAGGAATACCACCGGATTGCTGCCGATAAACCAAAGGAACCGGGTGATCGCGCCTGGCTCTCGCAGAATGCCCTTGGGGATAAAGATATCGATCGTCATGCCCCCGCGCATGGGCAGCGGATTGGTGGTCTCGAAGGCCAGGTCGGCGCCGTTGATTTCGGAAGTGGCGTCGCGCTCGGCCGATCCGTAAGCGCCGGTAAAGGCCTGCGCGCGCAGCGTCCCCGCCGCCTTTTTGGGCAAATAGACATGCGCCTCGGCGTGATCGATCGGCACCGGCCAGTCGTTGCCGGTGACGTTCCAGTAGAACTCGTCGTGATCTTCGAAGTAGCGGATGCCGTTGCGGACGATGTAAGTGATCTCCACCGTCCTCGTGGTATCCACCGCGCCGGGGATATAGATTTTCAAGTCGCGATACCCGCCGGAGGTCTTGGATTCGTACTTCAACTTCTCGCCGGCGCCATCAGTGATCCCTGTGATATCGAGAAAAAGCGTGTAGTTGGTGCCTTGCGGGCCCGGGTACTCGACCGGGATGGTGCGGTGAATGCCATGCCACTGGCCGATGAAGACGAGGTTGATGCGCTCCTTCACCAGGGCCGAGCCATCTTCCGTGATCAAGATGGTGTCCTGGAAGTCGGAGATCCGCCAGCTCTGGGCAAAGAGCGGCCCGGTGGTTCCAAAGAGGCCACCCAGGAACAGAAACAACAACATCGACCGCAAGGCCATCGACACTAGCCGCGAAGCGGCGCAAGAATGCAGCCCGCGGCGTAAGCCGTGGGTAAGCAAGCGGCGGATGTTGGGCCCCGGAGGGGCGAAAGAATCGTTGAGAATCGACAACTCCTGCTCAGCCTCGAAGGCCGCGCAAACCGCTCTTTCGCCGCGCTGGGGCTCGCAAGGTCCCTGCTCTCGGACCCACGGCTTGCGCCGTGGGCTGCATTCTTGCGCCGCATCGCGGCTGACAACCTGCCCACGAAGCGCCTAGAACTTCACCGCCACGGGCTCGCGGTCGGTTGCTGCTACCTCGAAGAACTGGCGCAGCTGGAAGCCAAACATTCCGGCGAGAATATTAGTCGGGAAAGACTGGATCTTGGTGTTCAGGTCGCGCACCACGGCATTGTAGTAGCGGCGCGCGTTCTGGATCGTGTCCTCGGTCTGGCTGAGCGAACCCTGCAGCTGGGTGAACTCCTCCGACGCTTTCAGCTGGGGATAATTTTCCGCCACCGCGAACAAACTCTTCAGCGCTCCGCTGAGCTGGTTCTCGGCTTCGGCCTTGTCGCCGGGGGTCGTGGCCTGCATCGCCTGGGAGCGAAATTTAGCAATGTTCTCAAACGTGCTTTTCTCGTGGGTGGCGTAGCCTTTGACGGTCTCGACCAGATTGGGGATCAAATCGTGGCGTCGCTTGAGTTGCACATCGATGTCCGACCAGGCGTTGTCGCAGCGGACGCGCAACTGCACCAGGCTGTTGTACATCCCAACCAGCAGGATGACGATCACTACCAGAATGCCCAGGAAGATCAGAGCCATAAGCTTCTCCCTCGCGGTAAATGGGGAACTGGGGCGACGGTAGCACACAGCGCACTCCGGCGCAATCGCCTGGGCCGCATCCATTGCAGATACTGAGTATCAAGGTCCGGGTCCGACAGTTTAAAATCGGGTTGAGGTGGATTATCCGCTACGCCAAGAGCTTCGTGACCTGGTTGCCGGCGTTATTGCTTTCCTTCTTGGCCGTGGTCTCTCCGGCCCAGACCTGCATGACCGCGGGCGATATGGACGAGGTCACCGCCGCGGCGCTGGTGAGCGCCGCAACCCGCTTTTACGATATGGCTGCGCGCGGAGACTCGGCCTCCCTGCGGCAGAATGCGATCGCCAGCCTGGCATCTGATTTTTCCGGCATCGACGCGGCGGTCAAGGAGAACCAGGCCAATCTCAACGGAGTCCGCCCAGTGGCGCGTCCGCCATTTCTGCTGAAGGCGGAAGGGACGGAGCCGCTGCAACGCGCCGAGTTCCTGTGTGGCGTGTTCGGGGCCCAGGGACAGACTCGAAACAGTGCCGTTTTCGTGATTCCCAATCTGCCGCCGGGCAATTACGGCATTGTGACCCTGGATGCGGTGTCGCCGCAGGGCGCCTATACCGTGTCTTTTGTATTGCAGCAGCAGGGGAACGACTGGAAGGTTGGCGGATTCTACGCTAAGCCCGCCCAGATTGCCGGCCACGACGGCAACTGGTTTGCCAGCCAGGCCCGGGAATACAAGAGCAAAGGACAGCTGCGCAATGCCTGGTTCTATTTTGGCGAAGCGCGGGAACTGCTGGTCCCTGTGCCCTTCATGGCCACGGCCACGACCGACAAACTTTATGACGAGATGCAGGGAACGAAGCCGGCTGATCTGCCCCCCTTGGATCTGACCGCTGGTGGAAAGACCTTCAAGGTGGCGGACTTGTTTCCCGTGCCGGTGGGCCGCGACTTCGACCTGGTGGTGAAGTACCAGTCCGCGGATATCTCCGACACGGGAAAGACTTTTCAGCAAAACGTGATGGTGATGAAGGCGCTGCTGGCAAAATATCCGGAATGTCGCGACGCTTTCGGCGGGATTGTGGCCCGCGCCGTGGAACCCTCGGGAAGGGATTACGGGTCGATGCTGCCGATGAAGGATATTAAGTAGATTTCAGCTTTCAGCTTTCAGCTTTCAGCAAGCATTCCTTGGGATCCTTGTCTTCCCGGAGCCTGAGAAAGACCGGCGCGCGCAACTTCATGCCGCCTTCCGCGCTCTCATGGGTCCATTCCGAGAACTTGATTTCCGCCACCAGTTCAGGCTTTACCCAGTGGACGGTTCGCAGGGCTTGCACTCCTCCCGGGAAGGGACTGCGCTTGGTCGCCAGCTTCTTCAGAGCCTGACAGACCTGCTTGAGCATGGCCTGATCGAAGCCCGTGCCGGCCTGGCCTACATGCACCAGTTCTCCCTTGTGGTCGTACAAGCCCAGCACGATGGAACCGAAATATGAACGCGTGCCTTCGGGATCGGTGTATCCGCCAATGACGCAGTCCAGAGTCTGAGTAATCTTGATCTTGAGCCACTCCCGAGTGCGGCGCTCTTCGTACACGCTGCTCCGGCGCTTGGCCAGTATGCCCTCCAGTCCCTTTTGCCTGGCCGCATCGAACAGCGCCTTGCCCTGGGAAAAATGATCGGAGTAGCGGACCGGCCCGGTCAGGTTGGTGATCCGCTCCAGCAGGCCTTTGCGCTCCTCCAGCGAAACTCGCCGCAGGTCGTATCCGTCCAGATAGAGCAGATCGAAGACGTAGTACAGGACGGGAATATCGCCGCGCGCGGGGCCGCGTCGCCCACCCTGGCGAATTCCCGTACGCTGCTGGATCAGGCTGAATGATGACCGCCCCTGCTCGTCGAGGGCGGCGATTTCGCCGTCGAGAATGGCAGTTTCGGCCTTGATGAAACTGGGAATATTCTGCAGCTCGGAGAATTGCGCCGTCAGGTCGTTCTGATTGCGTGAAACTAGGTGGACCTTGCCCTGGGCGATGAAGGCAATCGCACGGTAACCGTCCCACTTGATTTCAAACAGCCAATCGGGGCTGTCGAACGGGTCATCCACGGAAGTTGCCAGCATGGGGTGTATCGCGGTGGGCATGGGACGTTTGACCGCGCCATCCAAATCTTTAACCACGGAGGCCACTGGGGACACCGAGGAAGCCTTTTTGCTCCCCGAATTGTTGCCCGCTACGGAACCGCTTGAACCCACTACGGTCTTATCTTTTTCGTTTTTTTTTATTTTGGGTTTCTCCGTGCCCTCCGTGTCCTCCGTGGTTAGTTTTTTCTTGCTCTTCTTATCAAACTTGGCGATGGCATCGGCCAGCCATTTCTCTTTGACCACTCCGCGCGACGCAGGACGGCTGCTGGTCCACTGTGCCGAACCCTGGTCGCCCGCGATATCGACCATGCTGCGGCCGGTCAGTGCCGACTCGTCGTACTGATCGATGTCGTAGCCTTTTACCACGGCGTCGTCTTGTTTCTTGATCAACAGCCACTCCGTGCCCTTGGTGCCCGGACGTCGCGAGTGCATATGAATCAGCGCGAAGTCACCGTTGAGTTTTTTGCCGTGCAGCCGGATTTTTAAATCGCCCTTCTTCAGCATGGCCGAAGCTTCCGCATCGGTCCCCGGAACAAACTTCCCTTTTACCGGTTCGGGCGACAGCGGCTCCCATGTGCCGACATCCCAGACCATCACAGTGCCCGCTCCGTAATTGCCCTCTGGAATGGTGCCTTCGAAGTCAAAGTAAGAAACAGGATGATCTTCCACCTGCATGGCCAGGCGTTTGTCCGCAGGATCTAGAGAAGGGCCTTTGGGCACGGCCCAGGACTTGAGCACGCCTTCCATCTCCAGACGGAAATCGTAGTGCAGGCGGGTGGCGCGGTGCTTCTGCACCACGAAGCGATGTTGAGACTTCTTGCCCAGCTTGGGCGGGGGCTCGGGAGTGGCCTCGAAGCGGCGTTTGCGCTTGTATTCGTCCAGAGACACAGAAGCATTCTAGCGCGAATATTCGCTGCCCTGGAGACGGCAGGGGTCCCTTCGCGATCAAAGAGTAGATCAGACGAACTAGAGTCGAAAACTGCCCCGGCGGGTCCAACCTCGACCAGCCGGGGCAATCGACGATCAGGCAGCCTTGCCAGCCGCAATGCGGTGAGTGGTCCAGGTATCGACGCTGAAGGTGTCGACCACGGCGTCGCGCTTCAAGCTGGGTTTGAGCATCTCCGCAATCCGGTTGTAGTGCTCGCGCTGATAGCGCTCCGCATCCTGCCGACTGTTCCAGAAGCTGACGGAAACGATCCGGTCGGGATCGGTTTCAGAGACCAGGCCGATCAGATCTACAAACCCGGGCTGCTTCTGTAAGATGGGCAGCACGTCGTTGCGCAGCTTTTGGGTGAAATCATCCCTTTTTTCCGGTTTCACATGGCATTCCACAAAACGAGTAAACATGAGGGTAATCTCCTTTCGCATTGTTTGGAAAATGACTGGAATCGGCCCGTCGCCAAAACAGCTCAACCTGCCAGCCAGGACGGCGGGGAAGATTGGTTACTTTTATCGGTCTACTAGAAAAGCGATGAGATTAAAATTGTAGTCCCGTCGACGCGGCATAGTTTCGCACAGGCCGGTTATTCATGAAACGCGAGTATCCCGATTCCCCCCTGGTGGGCGTAGGCGCGGTCATCATTGAGGATGGCCGGGTCCTGCTGGTGAAGCGTGGGCATCCTCCGCTCGCCGGGGAATGGTCTATCCCTGGGGGCGTGCTGGAATTGGGAGAGACTCTGCGCCAGGCGGCGGTGCGGGAGGCGGAAGAGGAAACCTGCCTCACCGTGGAGCCAACCGAACTGCTGGGCGTCTATGACCGCGTGCTGCGCGATGACGCGGGCCGCACTTTGTATCACTACGTGCTGGTCGATTTTCTCTGCCGCCGGGTGGCAGGAGAACCGCGGGCGGCGGGCGACGCCGACGAACTGGGCTGGTACACGCTTGAGCAGATCGGAAAACTGGCTCTGGCCGCGGACACCGTGGAAGTAATCCGGCTCGGGTTCCAGAAAACTCAACCATGAATTCGCCTGATCTATAAAGGGGAATGTCAAGAAAAATATTTCTCCCTCGACCGGAAGTGGAGAAACTTTTGTTGACTTCCAGCCCCTGTCCGCTATGCGAGGCTCTCGGTTCTGCTTCTTTCTCTGTGATCCTTGGGGTCTTGCGTTGTTCCATCTCAGCAGCTTCATCTTCAGTTAGTAGCGACGACGCCGATCGGTTTCCGAAACTGGCAAGCGCGGCGGTTGTACGGTGTCAACCATGGATCTATCTGAGGCTCGTGGCCTAGTGCTTTTTCGGGTTATCCGAGAGGGCATAGGGATTTCACAGAGGCTAAGTGCCATCGACACTTATGCGCCTACAGGCGATTGGGATGCTCACCCTCGAACCCGAACGTCTCAAGAACCAACTGGCCACCACCAGACAAAGATCGCCGGAGATGGAAAGGGCTCTTCACCCGAGACGCTCAAGCGGCTTGCGATTTTAGTTTCTCAGCGTCGAAGTTTTCTCCCTTCTTCCAAAGTGTTAGCGTAATGGCTGCGATCTTGCGCGCCAGCGTAAGACGCACCATCGTCGGCTTGATGCCTTTGGCCAGCGATCTCTGGTAGAAATCCTGAAACGGTCCGGGCTGTACACTCGCCCTGGTGGCGGCAGCTTTGAATAGACCTTTCAAATCGTGGTTATGATCCTTGTTCAGACCCCGAATGGAGACCTGCTTTTTGGAGCGCCGCAGTTGCCCTTGGACGTAGCAGTGTTCCCCGCTCGTGCGGGTTTCCAATGCCAGTCCGCTGTAGGCCCACAGCTGTCGCTTGGTGCGGAAACGATGCGGCGTCTGGATCAGAGCCACCATCAGAGCCGCGCGAATGGGTCCGAGCGACGGAATTTGCCGTAGCTTGGCGGTGATGGAATGCTTCCGACTTTCCGCTAGCAGTTCTCGCCGCGCTTGCTGGCGCAAGTGTTGCAACATGTCCAGTTGCTGGTAGAGGTGCTCGGCCCGACGGCGCACACCCGCCTCGCGGATCTTGCTCAGCCACTCGGCGCGATGACGGGTGTAGTAGACGTCCCGTCCGGCACAGGGAATCGCCCAGCTGCGATACATCGCCTTCAGGCGATTCATGACTCGCGTCAGATCTTTGACCAAGGTCAGGTAGCTCCGGGCCAGCTCGCGCAGCATGCGCACGCCCGTCTCGCCATGGTAGACCGGCTTGAGATTATCGAGGCGTAACAGTTCCGCCAGCTTGCGGGCATCGATCTTGTCGCTCTTATTGCCGTCTTTAAGCAGAGCCGTCTTCCGCGGATTGCACACCACTAACTTCTGAACATGTGGCTTGAGCAGATCGTACAGCCAGGCCGCCCAGGTGCCTTCTTCGAAGGTGACTGACAGAGTTCCGCGCAGTCCCGCGAAGAACTCAAGAAGGGTCGCCGCTTTGGTCTCCAGGATGGACTCCATGACTACCTTGCCTCTGGAATCCATCACCGCGACCGAGATGGTTGCTTGATGCACGTCGAGCCCAATATACTTTTCACTGTTCACGAGGGTGCTCCTTTTCGTAGGTGATGTGCTTGCGTGCTCATAACCTACTCCCAAAGGGGCGCCCTTTTATAATGCGATTTCGTCGCGGCCTGCTGACTGGCCACGCATCGCCATTCGTTTTGGGTTGCAAGCCATCGGCCTCTGTCTGGCATGAGATACACTCCGTAGACACTTGTTTATGGCCTGGTTTTTTCTACTGTTTCTGGTCTCGGGATTCTGCAGCATCCTCTACGAGATCGTATGGCTGCGGCTGGCGATGGCCCAGTTCGGAGTCACCACCCCCCTGACCTCCATCGTGATTTCGATGTTCATGGCGGGGCTGGGCCTGGGCTCCTGGGGAAGCGGCCGCCTGATCCGCAGATACGAAAGCGGAATCAGGATTCGGGCGCTGCGCCTGTACGCCCTGGCGGAATTGCTGATCGGCATCTCGGCCCTGCTGGTTCCCTACCAGCTGTTGTGGGGACGAATGCTGCTGGAGCAGGTGGGCGCGACCTCATCGGAGGGCTACTATTTCGGGTCCGGCGTTGCTGTCGCTTTGACCCTGGTTCCGTGGTGCGCCTGCATGGGCGCGACCATTCCGCTGGCGATGCTGGCGATCCGCAAACGGTGGAGCGGCAGGTCAGAGCGATCGTTCAGTTATCTCTACCTGGCCAATGTGCTGGGCGCGGTCATCGGGGCGACCATCCCCCTGCTGCTGATTGAGCTCTACGGCTTCCGGGGCACGCTGAGGTTCGGCGCCGCCTGCAACGGGCTGCTGGCTCTATCTGCGCTGCTGCTGAGTTTGAAGCCGACAGCGGCAGAGCCGCGCCCCGGCACAAAAACCGAAACGGCGGGAGGCGCAGCCCGCCTGGTTTCCACGGATGGAACGATCAGGCCGCTGGTTCTGCTCTTTCTCACCGGACTGACCAGTATCGGAATGGAAGTGGTCTGGATACGGCAGTTCACGCCCTATGTGGGCACGGTGGTATACGCGTTCGCGTCCATACTGGCAACCTACCTGGTCTCGACCTTCATGGGCTTGCAGGTTTATCGGCTGTGGAGCCGAAAGCCCCGGTTGGAAGGCAGCTTGATCTGGGTTCTGCTGGGACTGTTTGCCCTCCTGCCGCTGGTCGCGGCCAATCCAGACGTCCATCTTGGGCGGGTATTGCGCCTGCTGCTGGGCATTGCACCCTTTTCCGGCGTCCTGGGCTTCCTCACTCCCCTGCTGGTCGACCGTTGGTCGGGCGGCGACCCGGGCAAGGCAGGAAAAGCCTACGCCATCAATGTACTGGGCTGCATCCTGGGACCCCTTGTCTCCGGCTTTCTCCTGCTGCCGCTGATGAGTGAACGCTGGGTGCTGTTTGCCTTTGCGCTGCCGTGGCTCTTGATGGCCTTCAGTCCGGACTGCTTTTCGGCGGGAACCAAATTTCGCTTCGACTGGCAAGCCGGCGTTTCTTATGCGGTGGTGCTGGCGGCGCTGGCGCTGGTGTCCACCCAGCGGGGTTATGAAGATCAGTTCGGGGGCAGCGAGGTGTTCCGCGACAACACCGCCACCATCGTTGCCTTCGGAGAAGGCAGAAACAAGCGGCTGCTGGTCAACGGTGTCGGTATTACGGGACTCACTCCGATCACCAAGCTCATGGCCCACCTGCCCTTGGCGTTCCTCGGTCATCCGCCAAAGAATGCTTTGGTGGTCTGTTTCGGCATGGGCACAACCTACCGCTCCCTGCTGTCCTGGGACATTCCGGTCACCGCCGTGGAACTAGTGCCCAGCGTTCCCCGGGTATTCGGGTTCTACCACGCTGACGGTCCGGCGCTCTTGAAGTCACCGTGGTCGAACCTGGTCATCGACGATGGCCGCCGCTACCTGGAACGAACCACCGGCCAATATGACGTGATCACCATCGACCCTCCGCCTCCGGTCGAAGCCGCGGGATCAAGCCTGCTCTATTCCAAAGAGTTTTACCAGATCATCCAGCGCAGATTGAGCGCCGGCGGCATTCTGCAACAGTGGTTGCCGGGAGGAGACGCGGTGGTCCACGCCTCGGTGGCGCGGGCGCTGAAGGAATCCTTCCCCTACGTGCGCGTATTCCATTCGGTGGAAGGCTGGGGCTACCACTTCCTGGCCAGCGACCGCCCGCTGCCCAATCCAACCGCGGCCGAACTGGCCCGGTCGCCTGCCGCCGAAAGCGGCTGCCGACTTGATGGAATGGGGACCGGAGAGTACGCCGGAGCAGGAGTTTGCGGTTGTGCTTGGCCGGGAAATCTCACTCGACGGCATGATTGCGGAAGCTCCGAACGCGCCTGCCCTGCAGGATGACCGTCCGCAAAACGAGTACTACGCCATTCGCCGGCGGCAGGCGAAGGCTGAACGAGCGAGACTGGAGCGCTCGAAACTGGGGCATTAGAACCAGCGTCTGGGGAAAATCCGGGGGAAAATAGAACGGCCCGCGCATTCTTCAACACGCGGGCCGCCCGGTGCACTGTTTGGGATTGACCAAGAGGCGGCCACTCTAAAGGTGGTCCCCTTCGGATAACTCCGGGTCCCGGCGCGACCTTACGCCGGGCGGAATTACAACCCTAAATCACCGGTAGTCGTGCGATGGTTCTTAGAGCGACCGCTCTAAGTCACAGCCACCTCACCTGGTCTTTTACTACTCCCACTAGAATCAGAACTTGTCATCAGACCACCTCCTTTCCGGTGTAATTGCACATTAGTACGGACGGCGCGGCCGCGTCAACCGGCACGAAAGTGGGGCGTACATCAGGGGTAATTTCTGTGCTGGATTTTGATTTGGGGTGGAACAGCGCTTTAGCGCTGCATTGAAAGGCAGACCAGTGATCGGTGTCTAATCTCCTAATGAGCGAAGACGTGCCTCCAAAACCGAATCGGAAAGCTGTGCTTCTTCCCGCTTGTTCGACGGCAGCCATCATTTGGATGCTGGTCACTTGCGCCCAGATCGCGCCCTATCTGTCGTATAGGAGCATGGATTGGTTCGCCGTGCTTCTTAGTCCGTTCGCCCTGCTGGCGGGCGCTTTGTTGTTGCTCCAGCGTCACCGCTTCGGCTACATGGTTGCTGCCCTTGGTGCGGCCCTGCCCCTGCCGTGGTTTTTCATGACTGAATCCCGAGGGTCTGTAAATTCGTGGATTGCCCTGAACGCCTCATGGAATGACCCTGACACATTTCGCTACATGCGCTATTCCCAACTTAGGATTCTCTCCGTCGGGCTCTTGCTGATGACGCTGATCTGGGCTGTGACCCGATTGCTTCCTCTTCATTGGCAACTTCGAAACCGCGCTGTAAACCAGCGGACGTGGCCTGCAATCGCGATCACTTTAATATTCATTGTGTACTGGTTCGGAACGTCCGCCTTTCCCTATCGGCAGCCGGTAATCACTGACGGAGTGCAGCCGGAGCTGAGCATCTTGCATGTTGAGAAGGACGGAATTACCTTTCACGAGACCCGCATTAGCCTTTACCGCGACGGCAGGTACCAGTCAGTCCGAAACGACCGTCAGTTATTCCACTACAGTTTTGTGGAAACCGCGCATGAAGGGCTCCTGACAGATGATCTCCGCGCCAAATTGAAGGCGATAGAGGCTCTACCCGAACTCAAGCAGACACTGGACAAAGCGCCAAGAGCATTGCGAGCGCGACACGGTGAGGGATGGTACACGGAGGCGGGGAGTTTTGCTATCACAGCCTTCACTACGGAGAACGCTACGCCTCCCCCAGCGGATTTACGGGCCTTTCTTCGCGAACTTGAAGGAGCGCCAACGATCGGCCCGAGTTCGGAGTACGAGGTCAGGGATGTTGCTCTGGGATTTTCTTATGACCCGAAAGCCGGCCTGGGCTACAGCGCTCAGAATCAGAGGTGCGCGGATCGGCCAGACGGCAGAGAGTATTGTTATTGATAACCGAGAAAACTCGAGGTTGAGGCCCTCGGTTCAGCAGATTTCATTCGATAGCAACGAAAACAGCCGATTGCAACGACAACCCAGGATCTTCCGGCTTGGCCCAACGATTGTGGGTCTAATGGCGAAGTTGTGCTAACTACCGCGAATCGTCCTCTATGCCATCTGCTGCGCACCTACCTGCAAGGAGCATGCATCCACACGACCCGACACGAACCATTGCACGAGATGCAGGATTAGGAAAACCGAGAATACATTAGCGGCAAAAGCAAAGTAGATCTGGAAGTCCCGGAGAACGAACCATCCCGGGGGAGTACGACTGGAATCAATCGTGAAACCCGCCGATTGCAGTCCGACGAAGAGCGCCAACCCGAAGAGATAAAAGACGGCCCCAATGAAATGCTGCATGTTAGCAGCCCGTTTACGAAGTGCAGCCAGGGCCGGCTGAATGGAAGCAACATCTTCATTTTTCTGAAGCAGCCTTGGGATGGTGCGAAGGCGAGTCATGGTGATTGCCGCAGAGAACAGGCAATAGATGCCGAGCACGCACAGTATCAGGAAAACCAACCTCTGCAGAACGGGCAAATACACCCAAATTGACCATATGGCATAGGGTAGTTTGGATTTGAACATGTCGCCTCCCATGATTTAAGACACCGAAACCTACAGAACAGTTCCCCATGTCACGATAACTGTTGCAATTACGTTTGCACCGGCTATCGCATTCGGAGGCAAGCACCTCGCGGGCTGAAGTCCCCTCAGCACCACCGTTGTATGCAGGCCTGAAGGCCCGCTCCATCCATTGTCACTTTGTCCCTTCTTCAGTACCGCCAGGACTTCAGATCGGCTCCCGGCGGCGCGGTCTTTTCCATCCGGTCGAGAATCTTGGGCAGGTACATGGTGTTGTAGTGCAGCCGCGAAAGATAGTTGGGCAGATTAGGATCGCCATTCCAGCAATGCTCGGCGCGATCGCCGTATTTCACTTCTCCGTCGTAGGGTGGATTTTTTGTGGACTTCAGGAAATCTTCCAGGTAGTAGACCGCGTCGTTCAGGAAATAAGTGTCGGCTGAGCCCACGTAGATGTGAAGTTTGCCCTGCAGTTTGGGACCGAGGGTGGCCCAGTCGCGCTGCATGATGGCGCTGAGATCGTAATGCTCTTTCCAGTAGGCGGCGACGCTGCGGTCGATTTCTCCAGTCTCCTTGTTGAAAATCTGCTTGGGATAACCGTCGTCGCCGACCGGCCCGTACACCGCCTGCCAGATATCGAATTGTTCTCCTGAGCGAGCGTGCGATCCCAGCGCAAGCTCGTACTGGTTCATGGCTTGCACCGTACCGAGGGTGCGTCCCAGGTAATCGCGCATTGCGGGCTGCGCGACTTTGGTATGCGGACCCATCATGTAGAAGGCATTCGGGTCGCTGTAAATGTTGATCGTGGTATAGGCGCGAAAATCGACCGGATCGGGGCAGGCGACGAACACTCCGTTGTAGTGGTCGGGATAAAACACCTGCACCGCGAGCGATTCCCATCCGCCGGTTGAGCCGCCGTAGGCGAATCGCGCCCAGCCCTGTCCGATGCCGCGGAATTGCTTCTCGATGGCGGGAATCAGTTCAGTCTCGATGGCGTCGCCATAAGGGCCGAGGTTGGCCGAGTTCACCGCGTAGGAATCGTCGTAATAAGGATTGGCGTGGTTGATTTCCGCGATGACCACGCGGGGAAAGCCGGGCGCGATCCATTGTTGATAGAACTTGTAGGCCTCTTCTTCCTGAATGCGGTTGTAGCCCGAGATGTGGAATCGTTCACTGTAGTCCGGCTTCAGGTTGGGATCGGGCGGCTCGGTGCGAAACCCGCCGAAATCGGCATTGAAATGGTCCTCGCTGATGACGACCGGGAAACGAACGTTGGGATGCGTATCAAATCCCTCGGGCACCAGCACATTGGCGCTGAGGTACATGGGACGTCCCCAGAATTTGGTCAGCAGCGCGCTCTGAATCTTGATGTGACGAATGTACTTGGTGTCCTGCGGCGGCGGGATCGGCGGGATTTCCTGGTCAAGCACGATCGCGATAGTCCCGGCGGAAGGCCCAAGCGTTATTTTCCGAGGAGTGGAGTAGAGATTGCCCGGCGCGATGTTCCAGTGCTGCCCTTCGCCACGGTCCATGGGCAGCTTGACGGTGTGGCCATCGGAGCGGTGGAAGGTTTCGTAGCGATGCAGCACCGCCTGTACGTAATACTCTCCCGGCGGCACGTCGCGCAGACTGCGGATGGGATAGCCGTTTGCGGAATCGTCCACCATTACGGCCTGGCCGGGCTGCATGCCGTCAACATCCATGCCGAACATCATCTGGGTGCGGACGGAATCGTCGATCTGCATGCGCGGTTCGGCGGAAGGGTCGGTCGACAGCAGAAGAAAGACGCGTCCGTCGAGCGGCTTTTCGCTGCGGCTCCTGGGAAACGAAACCGAAAAAGTGGGGCCGGCAGCGTGCGAGGGCGAAACCAGAATGCCGGCAAGCAACGCAAGAAAAATTACGCTGCGCTTGGAAAATAACATTGAGTCTCCTTGGCTTAGGGGCTCGAAAAATCCAGCAGATTGTAGCAATTAATTCGAGTCTGTGTGGCGCGGACCCCTTCGACTTCGCTCAGGGCAGGTCCGCGCCACACAACCTTCATCGATTCCCCAGCGTTGCAATCTCTCCCAACCCCAACAGCGCCGAGTCCCCAGTAACCAGAGTCAGGTCCAGCACTTGAGCCGTAGCCGCCAAAAAGCGATCCGCGGGGTCTTGATGAGGAAGGGACAATTGGCGCGCCGCCAGAGCAATTTCGTGGGTGAGCGGCGCTTCACGAAAAGGAGCAGTTGCGCGCGCCACCCACTCCTCCAGGTCTGCAGGCAGGCGGATTCTGTTTTTGGCATTCAGGGTTAGCGCCTCCCATGTGCTGATGGGTGAAAGCCAACGCTCATTTGCGGGGTCTTTCAATTCGTGCTGGACCCGCTTTCCCAGGCGCTTTGGGTCATGCAAACTCCAGAGCCAGATGTGCGTGTCGAGAAGGAGCTTCAACTTCGCAGTACCTCCCAGTCGCTTTCATCGTTCGCCGGAGAAACGATGTCTCCCAGGATTTCCATGCTGTCTTTCATTGAACCCATCCAGTCAGAGCTGGAAGCTGGAGAGGAAGGAAAAACCTCGGCCACCGGTTTGCCAAAACGGGTGATACGGATCGGTTTCTTGGTTTTCTGCACCTGATCCAGCAAAGAGAGGCATTTGGCCTTAAATTCAGAAATAGCAATCTGTTTCATGACTACTATTTTACACCATGGTCATAACAAATGGTCAATCTGATAAATGCGGCCCTTCCCGCAGGTCATGGCCCACAGGAATCTACCTGCCTCTCCCCCGCGTTTCTACACTGGAAGTAACCTTCGGGTAACCGGACCACCGCAATCAGCCTTTCCAGCGGTAGGCGTCAGCTTGCGGCAAGCCGATGTGGGCGAGCACGCGATTAGCGAATTCGCGGGCCATGGCATCTAAGCTGGCGGGACGGAAATAGAAAGCCGGGATCAGCGGGTACACGGTGGCGCCGGCGTCGGCGGCCCGGTACATGTTCCGGATGTGGATTTTGTTGAGCGGCGTCTCGCGAACGCAGAGCACCAGCGGACGCTTCTCTTTCAGGCAGACGTCGGCGGCGCGCTCGATCAGCTGCGACGCGATGCCGTTGGCGATGCGCGCCAGTGTGCCCATGCTGCACGGGATTACGACCATGGCGTCGGCGGGATAAGAGCCGCTGGCGATGTTGGCGCCGATGTCGGCATTGGCTTGCTGGTGGATTTTGCGAGCGGACTTGCGGCCCAGGATTTGTCCGACCAGGTTGCTGCGGCCGCGCAGTCCGAGTTCCTCGGCCATAACGCGCAGGGCGCTGTCGGAGGCAATGAAGTTAACCGTCTGGACGCGCGGATCGTGTTCCACGGCCAGCAGGAAGTGTTTAAGAAAAAGCGATCCGCTGGCTCCGGTGGTGGCGACGGTAAGGTTTTGCGGCGGCTGGATAGGCAATCGTGAGCTCCGACGGGAGCTTTGAGCATAGGTAGCACGCCGAGAAGAAGTCAAGGTGAGGCGACTCCAGGGTGGTGTTAAGACACTGCCCAATCCGAGCCGCGGAGCGGCGCCAGAATAAAGCCCAGGGCGCAAGCCCTGGGTAAGCGGTTGAGAATCAAATAAGCCCCGTAGGGGCGAACGGCGGGCGAGGGCGCCCGCCCCACACAAGCACGCGACTATGGCATCCACCTCCAGCTTACGGCTGCGGCGCAGTGAGGCGCAGTTGCACGCCCTGGCGGGGGTCGAACGCGAGATCCGGATCAACGATCCCAATGGCCGGCGAAAGTATCTGCGGGACTTCAGCCAGGCCTTCCGCTCCTACGAATCGGTCATCGACCGGCAGGAATTGAGCGCCAGCGTGCGCGGCGCCGACACGGTTCTTATCGGCGACTACCACGCTCTGCCTTCGGCCCAGCGTTTCGCGGCGACTCTGCTCGAAGACCGCGCCCATCCCGGAGACCGTCCGGTCGTACTGGGCCTCGAAACCATTTTCTCCCGCGACCAGCACATTCTCGACGAATGGTGGCGGCGCGAGATCGACGCGGAGGAATTGCAGCAGCGCATCCGCTTCGATCTCGACTGGGGATACGACTGGGCGCCTTTTTACGAATTGCTGGTGACCGCCCGCGAGCACGGCGATGCCATCTACGGCCTGGACTGCATGCCGCGCGAAGATTTGCGCAAGATCGGGGCGCGCGACCGCCATGCCGCCCACAAGCTGGCCGAGATCCGGCAGCGCCATCCCAATGCGATCATCATGGTGCTGTTCGGCGAATCCCACCTTGCACCCGGTCATCTTCCCAAAGTGCTGCAGGAACGTTTGCCGGAAGAGCGCGTGCTTACAGTCCTGCAGAACGTGGATGCTCTCTACTGGCGCGCCGCTGGCGAACAGCAGGAACGGGTGGATGCGGTACGCGTAAACCGTGACGTAGTCTGCGTGTTCAATTCCACGCCCCTGGAGAAATACGAGAACTACCGGCTTCACCTGAGCCGCTGGGGACGCACCGAGGAGGAAGGCCCCGACCTCGCCCCCACCATCTACAACCTGATTGACAGCCTGCTGCGCTTTCTCGACATCGACCGCTACTCTTCGCACAACAGCACGCAGCCCAAATTTCTGGTGGACCTGATGCCGGAAGTCTACTGCCGCGCCTCGGGCGCGCGCCTGCGCCAGCAGCTCTCCCGCTACTCCGCTACTGAGGAAGAAACCGAAGCCATGGTGGGTCACGTGGAGGAGCGTGGCAGCGTCTATCTGCCGCAGGTCAACGCCTTCTACGTGCGCGAGTTCAAGATGATGTATGCGGCCGAAGAAGCGGCGCGTTTCCTCCATCATGCCTGCCGCGGTTTGCCGGCGCGCGCAGGAACTTCGGCAGCGCCTCGGGGCCCAGACCACTTCTATGCCCAGACCGTGGAGTACGCGCTGGGCTATTTCGGTTCGCGAGTGTTGTACCCGGCGCGCGCGGAGGCGGAAGATAGCGGAAATCGCGAATCGCCCGAACCCGCTCTGCAATCGGAGCACAAAAGGACGGAAGCCAGTTCCCGGCTGCTGGGCTACATGCTGGGCAATGCTTTGTACGACGCCTATCTCAAGGGGCGAGTCTCGCGCGGCCTGCTGCGGCGGTTATTTCTGCTTCACCTGGATGAGCCGGGCAAAGCCAAAGACGCGTACAAGCTGATCGCGGCAAAGGTTCGGGGGCACGGCAAGAAGCTGCCGTCTTCGGTGAATCTGGACAAGTAGCGCCGCCGTCGCGGCGGCTGTCCGACGCTTGGCCAGTGTGGTCGCGAGCGACTCGCCCGCGGCTTTTGCTTTTGATCCAGCCTTTCCTCTTGCCTTTAAATCCGGCCGTGACTTGATCCTCAGTTTTACTTTCCGGCTCTCGCGGGCGGGTCACCCGCGACCACACAAGACCACAGAGGCCGGCGCTGCTCCAACCCAGATGCTAATCTTAGAGGCTGAAGTCTGAATGCCTCCTTGAACGCTGATTCCATCCGCGTACTCTTCGAGCAGGTCCGCTGGGGCAAGCTGTCACCGGACGCCGCCGTCGACCGCCTGCGTCATCTGCCTTTCGAAAATCTGGGATTCGCCAACCTCGACCACCATCGCGCCTTGCGCGCCGGAATGCCCGAAGTCATCTTCGGGCCGGGCAAGACTCCGGCGCAGATGGCAGCAATCTTTTCTCGCCTAGCCAAGCACGGCGGAAACATCCTGGCCACTCGAGCCAGTGAAAAACAGCTGGCCGCGGTGAAGAAGAAAGTCCCAAAGGCCGAGTATCAGCCGCTGGCGCGCGCCATTGTTCTGCGGCGCGACCGCAAGAAATACGGCAAGGGAATCATCGCCGTGGTGTCGGCCGGCACCAGCGATATTCCGGTGGCGGAAGAAGCCGTGGTCACCGCGGAAATGATGGGCAACGACGTCGAACATCTTTACGACGTCGGGGTCGCGGGAATTCACCGCCTGCTGGCGAATCGCGCTTCCCTGACGCGAGCGCGCGTGGTGATCGTGTGCGCCGGCATGGAAGGCGCCCTGCCCAGCGTGGTGGGAGGCCTCGTCGGCGTTCCGGTGATCGCCGTGCCCACCAGCGTGGGCTACGGGGCAGCATTCCAGGGCCTGGCGGCCCTGCTGGGGATGATGAACTCCTGCGCGTCCAACGTGAGCGTGGTGAATATCGATAATGGATTTGGAGCGGGGTATGTCGCCTCGCTGATCAATCGGCTCTAGGGGCTCCCACGGCCCGTGTAGAGACGGGTCTCCGACCCGTCCAGGCAGAACGCAGCTCGGCAGGGGCAGTGTGACCGGCCTGTGCGGGCAATGCCAGAGTTGCGACTCCAGGACTCTTTCCCGCCGGATCTCCTTTAACCCTTACCCTTGTGCCAGATTGACGACTGCGGATAAGGGTGTGGGCGGGACGCCCACACGACAGCCGGCAGGACGCCAGCGCTACCGAAAACCTGGCCGAGCTGCGCTCGGTCTGGACGGGTTGGAGACGGGTCCCTACATGGGCCGGGGCGGTCAATAGGATTTGACAATAATCGTTATAACGACTATGTTTAGAGGGTGGCGAAAGGCATTCAAGCCGAGATCCAGCAAACCAAGCCTTTCCATAACCTGGAGGACGAAGCCCTGGTCGCGCTGCAGCGCACGGCAGACCGCCTACATTGGCGGCTGAGCGAGATGCTGAAGCCGCACGGCCTGTCGCCGACCCAATATAATGCCCTGCGCATCCTGCGCGGCGCCGGGGACGAAGGACGGGCTTGCAGCGAGATTGCCGAGCGCATGATTAACCGCGATCCCGACATCACCCGTCTGGTCGACCGCCTGGAGCGCCGGGGGCTGGTCGCGCGCAGCCGTGAAGGCCGGGACCGGAGAGTCATCACGACGCGGATTACGCCGGCCGGCTTGGAGCTGCTGCAATCTCTGGACCGCCCGATCGAAGAGTTTAACCGGAAGATGTTGGGCCCACTGGGCGAGCAGCGGCTGCGGACGCTGGTCCAGCTTCTCGAAGCCGCAAGGGTCCAGGCGGATTAATATTTCATCGGAGGGCCCGCCGAAGCTGCGGCCCTCCAATAGTTTGGGACTTCAAGCAATCGGCCCCGCAGGAAAAACGCTGGCGGAGGAGATGACGATGAGCGACGGTTCGAGCCAGTCCTGGGCTTTCACGGCTTTTCGCGTGGTAGTGGGCGGCGTGTTTCTGGCCCACGGCATTCAAAAGGTTTTCGTGTTCGGCTTTCACGGGGTGGCCGGAATGTTTGCCTCCATGGGAGTGCCGGTGCCGGCTGTGACCAGCGTCATGGTCGCGCTGGTTGAGCTTCTGGGCGGCACCGCGCTGATACTTGGCTTCCTGACGCGCTGGGCGGCCGCGCTTAATGGGCTTGACATGCTGGTGGCGATCCTTCTGGTCCACCTGAAGAACGGCTTCTTCAATCCCATGGGAGTCGAGTTTCCGTTGACCTTGATGGTTAGCTGCATTGTGCTGGCCGTCCACGGGCCGGGAGCCGCGTCAGTTGACGGGGCGCTGGCGAAGCGGGAGTGAAGCACGGATTTACGCAGGCGGCTGACAAGCGCCGAAGTCTTTGGATATCGTCCGCGTTTCCCAGACGACCGGCTTGCCGGCGTCCTTTGGATTGATTTTTTTGCCCTGCAAGCTCATGCGATCGCCCGGCTTGATATCGGCCGTGTTTCCGGAGAGGGCATAAGAGCGTTTGTCTTTCTCGTCGGTCAGGCTCATCCCATTTGCTCCCTGGACAACACACCCGGTGATGGTTCGCTTCTTTCTCGATTCGTGTACGACTACGTAAGCCACGACTACCACGGCCGCAATCACGCCCACGATGACGCCCACGATCGTCCCGTTGCTTACGATCTTGCCCCCGCCGGTCTGTGCTTCGACACTCCTGGACAGAGCCAGGCTGAGAGTGCCAATCAGAACTACGGACCATAATTGTCTTGAGATCAATTTGTCCTCGCCTCGGACGGAGTTTCGCTGATCGACACGCGCCCGAGCGACAACGTACACCCTCAGGCGGCTGAATGCAATTCTCAAGCGGGGTTTGCTGCGGCGGGTGCCCCGCTCAAGCTCCGCTTGGGCGGGACCTTCGTCATCCGCGGCGGGGTGGCGATTTGCGCCGCTTGCGCGAAACTTGTTGCGCGGACTGCCCGCCGCCAAATACCCGCGCGAAAATCTTGTCGATATTTCTCAGCTGCCGTTTCAGATCAAACGCCCGCTCAAGCTGCTGGCGGGGCACCCGGTTGGTGATGCTCTTGTCCTTCAGAACCAGTTCCCGAAAATTCAGCCCTTCCTTCCAGGCCCGCATGGCATGGCTCTGCACCGCGCGATAGGCTTCCTCGCGCGAGACGCCGTGCTCCACCAGATCGAGTAAAAGCTGTCCGCTGAAAACCAGCCCGCCGGTACTCTCCAGATTCGCTTGCATCCGTTCCAGATACACGAACATGGTGTCGAGCACGTTCGTGGTCTTCTGCAGCATGTAGTCCACGAGGGTGGTGGAATCGGGAATGATGACGCGTTCGACCGATGAGTGCGAAATGTCACGCTCGTGCCACAGAGCAACGTTTTCAAAGGCGGCCTGCGCGTTCGACCGTACCACCCGGGCCAGGCCGCTGATCTGCTCCAGGGTGATGGGGTTGCGCTTGTGGGGCATGGCCGACGAGCCCTTCTGCTTTTCGCTGAAGAACTCTTCGACTTCCCGCACCTCGGTGCGCTGCAGGTGGCGGAGTTCGGTCGCAATCTTGTCCAGGGTGCAGGCGATCACCGCCAGAGTGGCGAGGTACGCGGCGTGGCGGTCGCGCTGGATGACCTGGGATGAAATGGCGGCGGCTTTCAATCCCAGCCGCTGGCACATGCTCTCTTCAAGTTCCGGGCTGAGATGGGCAAATGTGCCCACGGCCCCGGAAAATTTTCCCACCCGCATGTCCTCGGCGGCGGCGCGAAAGCGCGCGATGTTGCGCTGGGTCTCGGAGTACCAGTTGGCCAGCTTGAAACCAAACGTAATGGGCTCGGCATGAATACCATGCGTGCGGCCGATCATGGGCGCGTCTTTAAATTCCCAGGCTCGACGTTCCAATACATCGGAGAGATTTTCCAGGTCGGCGGCAATAATCGCGGAGGCCTGCTGGATGAGCAGGGCCTGCGAAGTGTCCACTACGTCATTCGATGTCAGCCCGTAGTGAAACCATCGGGCATGCGGTCCGACGATCTCGGCCACGGCGGTAGTGAAGGCGATGACATCATGGCGAACTTCGGCTTCGATCTCGGCAATCCGGTCCAGGTCGATGTCAGCCCGCTCGCGGATGGCCCGGGCGGCATCTTTCGGCACCGTGCCGGCTTCGGCCAGGGTCTCAGTGGCCGCGACTTCGACCGCCAGCCAGGTGCGGAAGCGATTCTCGTCGCTCCAGATGCGGCCCATGTCGGGACGGGTATAGCGTGGGATCAAGGCGGCTCCCTGGTGTCGCTGAGAAATGCGGGACTATGGATTCTAAATGGAGAGCAAGGTCGGTGACCAGTCGCGCATACTGCGACGACCGCGAAGCGGCGCCAGGATGTAGCCCAGGGCGCAAGCCCTGGTTGCGCAAACGGCAAATGACGTAGCCCTGAAGGGACGTGCGGGCCTGCGTGGACGCTTCCTTACGCCAGTGCGATCACGTCGATCTCTACCATGACGTCTTTGGGAAGCCGGGCCACTTCCACCGTGGACCGGGCTGGCGGGGCGATATTGAAAAATCGGCCATAGACCTCATTCATGGCCGCGAAGTCGCCCATATTCTTGAGGAAAACCGTGGTGCGCACCACTTTTTTCAGCCCGCTGCCCGCCGCGGTCAGAATCGCGGAAAGATTCTTGATCACTCGGTCGGTCTGCGCGGCTACGTCTCCGCTGATCACTTGCTGATTCGCCGGATCAATCGCCACCTGGCCGGAGACGAAGACAAAGCCGTTGGCCCGGATGGCCTGAGAGTAAGGTCCAATCGCCTGCGGTCCTTCCTTGGTCGCAATCACGTCGCGCATGAAACCTCCAGAATCGGTCGTCAGAATTAATGCAGATGGACGCCGATGGAGTCAACTTGTGCAGCGATTCGATGCGCCCAAGGATAATAAAACCAGTCGTCAGTTTTCCGTTGCCAGTTCTCGGTTGGGGGGACCGACGACTAGATTTTCTGCAGTCTCTGTACATCGTGCACGCCGGGAATCTTACGTACGCCGTTGACGATGTTTTCCAGGTGCTTCAAGTCGGCGATGTCGAGCACGATATCGACATTCGCCTGACCGTTGTTGGTGCGGGCTTCGATGTTGCGGATATTGGTCTGGGTATCGCTGATCACGGCGGTGATTTGTTTCAACATTCCGAAACGATCGTCGCAGAAGACCGTGAGCTTTACCGGGTAGGCGCTGGGCGTTCCGTCGTCCTGGGCCCACTCCACATCAATCCGCCGTTCGGGTTCATACATCAGGTTGGTCACGTTGGGACAGTTGAGGGCATGCACCGCAACCCCCTTGCCGCGAGTCACGTAGCCGACAATGCCTTCGCCTCGAATCGGGTTGCAGCAGCGCGCCCGGTAAACCAGCAGGTCGCCGTGCCCCTTGACCCGGATGGCGTTGTTGTTCTGGTCGCCGCCGAAGACGCGCCGCACCACGCTGGCCAGGCCGCTCGGCTTTTCCTGTTCCTCATCGGCCAGGGGAGCGCCGGCCGCCGGCGCCATGCGTCCCAATATCTGCCGCGCCGAATACTTGCCATAGCCAATGCCCGCCATCAGGTCGTCGGGACGCCCCGCGCCGTAGTCGGACGCGATCTTCTGCCAGTTTTCGTCCTTGACGTCCTTCAGCGAGACGCGATACTTCCGTGCTTCTTTCTCGATCAGCTTGCGGCCGATTTCAATGGCGCGTTCGCGTTGGTGGACGTTGAGCCAATGCTTGATCTTGTTGCGGGCGCGCGATGACTTGGCAATCGCCAGCCAGTCGCGGCTGGGCTTATGCCCGGCCTGGGTCAATATTTCGACGATGTCGCCGCTATGCAGTTTGAAGCGCAGCGGGACCATGCGCCCATTCACCTTGGCGCCCACGCAACTGTGGCCGACCTCGGTGTGAACCGAATAGGCAAAGTCGATGGGCGAAGAGTCGCGGGGCAGGACGACGACTTTGCCCTTGGGGGTGAAGGTGTAAACCTCTTCGGGATAAAGATCGATCTTCAGCGTCGACAGAAATTCGCTGGGATCGGAGACGTCGCGCTGCCATTCCACCACCTGGCGCAGCCAGGCCAGGCGCTGCTCGTCCTGCGCCGAGACCGGACCATCTTTGTATTTCCAGTGGGCGGCGATGCCTTCCTCCGCCATCTTGTGCATTTCCTCGGTGCGGATCTGCACTTCGAATGGCGTTCCCTCCTCTGAAATCACCGAAGTGTGCAACGATTGATAAAGATTCGGTCGCGGCATGGCGATAAAATCTTTGATCCGGCCGGGCACCGGGCGCCACAGATTGTGAATGATGCCCAGCACGGCATAGCAATCCTGCACCGAATGCGTGATCACGCGCATGGCATATAGGTCGTACACCTGCTCGACCGTTATATGCTGCCGCTGCAGTTTCTTGTAGATGCTATACAGGCGCTTGATGCGGCTTTCCACGGTCGCGGTGATGCCCGCCTCTTTCAGTTTGTCGCGGAATACCCCTTCGATCCGCGCCAGGAACTCTTCGCCCGCCTTGCGCCTGGCCTCGACGGCATCGTGGACCTGCTGACACCCGATGGGGTCGACATAGCGGAAGCCCAGGTCTTCCAGCTCGCCGCGGATTTTCCCCATGCCCAGGCGGTGCGCAATCGGGGCGTAGATGTCGAGCGTTTCGCGCGCGATCTTCTGTTGCCGGTCCGGCGGCAGATGCTCCAGGGTGCGCATGTTATGCAACCGGTCGGCCAGCTTGATGAGCACGACGCGGATGTCATCGATCATGGCCAGCATCATCTTGCGAAGGTTTTCGGCCTGCTGTTCTTCGCGGGTGGCGAAATCGATGGCACTGATCTTGGTGACGCCCTCGACGATATGGGCCACCTGCTCTCCGAACTCCTTGCGGATATCGACGACCGTGACCGAAGTATCTTCGACGGAGTCATGCAACAGGCCGGCGGCGATGGCGACCGGGTCCATCTTCATCTCGGCCAGGACCAGCGCCACTTCCAGGGGATGGACCAGGTAGGGTTGACCGGAAGCCCGGCTTTGCCCGGCATGATGTTTCTGGGAAAACTCGTAGGCTTTGCGGATCAGTTCGAGGTCGTCGTTCGGCCGGTTGGCCCGCATTCGGCGCATCAGTTCCCGGAAACGGGTAACCGTGAGCACATTGGTCGCGAACTGTTGGCGCAACGTCGCCATGCTGGATTATAGCGTGGTTGTGCGGCGCGGGCGCCCTCGCCCGCGGCCTTTGGACGTTGGCCACTGACCATCAAAGATCAAGGGCCGCGGGCGCGGGCGCCCGCGCCACACAATCTGCTAGAGTTGAGACGAAGCATCCCCCCATGAAATCCTCACGCATCCTGGTCAGCGGCGCTTCCGGTCCGATCGGATCGGCCCTGCTCCCCTTTCTCCGGGCCAAGGAATTTGCCGTCACACGGCTGGTGCGGAATTCAGCCGCGGGCGAAGATCAAGTCGTGTGGGACCCGGCCCGTCCAGTTCCGCCGGAGACTGTTTCCGGCTTCGACGCGGTCATCCATCTGTCGGGAGAAACCATTGTCGGCCGCTGGACCGAGGCCAAGAAACGGCGCATCCTGGAGAGCCGGTCCCAGGGCACGAGGCACCTGGCGGAAGCGGTCGCCCGGGCGGCGCAGCGCCCGCGAGTCTTCATCTCGGCTTCCGCCGTGGGTTACTACGGCAACCGCGGGGACGAGATTCTGCGTGAAGAGAGCCCTTCCGGCGAGGGCTTCGCCGCCGAAATCTGCCGCCAGTGGGAAGGCGCAACCCAGCCCGCGGCGGCGGCAGGAATTCGCACCGCACAGATGCGCATTGGAGTTGTGATGAGCGCGGACGGCGGCGCCTTGCCGAAAATGATCACCCCGTTCCGCCTGGGTCTGGGCGGCAGGCTTGGCAGCGGACGGCAGTGGTGGAGTTGGGTGTCCGTCGATGACGTGGCCGGCGCCATTCATCATGTGTTGACGCACGACACCCTGCAGGGCCCGGTCAATACCGTCGCGCCCAATCCGGTGACCAATGCGGAGTTCACCAGGGCCCTGGCGTCGGTCCTGAGACGCCCGGCGATTTTTCCCATGCCGGCCTTCGCCGTTCGCCTGGCCTTTGGAGAGATGGGCGAAGAACTTTTTCTCGGCAGTCAGCGCGTAGAGCCGGCCAAGCTGGCAGCCAGCGGATACACGTTCCAGCATCCGGTCCTAAAAAATGCGCTGCACGAGATTTTGCGGCGCTGACCGGCATTCTTTGCGTCCTTTGCGGATTAAGGTTTTTGCCGATTTGCGACGAGATCAAAACCTTCTAACCGCAAAGGACGCAAAGAAAATCCGCAAAGTGCGCGAAGGAAAGCGCAAGATAATTCATTTACCAACTACCGCCCGCATGTCGGCCACCTTTTGGATCGCCTCGGCTTGTACCTTCGCTTCATCTCCGAAGCCGGAAATCCAGAACACGTCGGGTTCCCGGCGAAACCAGGTCATCTGGCGCTTGGCGTAATTTCGATGCGCCTGTTGCGCCGCCCGCACGGCGGTTTCACGATCGAACTCGCCGCGCATCAGGGCCACGGCCTGTTTGTAGCCGAGAGCGGACAGCGGGCGCGGAGCCGCGCCGTATTTCTCCAGCAAGGTCAGAGTCTCTTCCGACAAGCCGCTGTCGAACATCTGTTGCGCGCGCTGATTGATTCGCTCGTACAAAGCCTTGCGGTCGGGATTGAGTCCCAACCGCACGATGCGAAACCCCTGTAACGGCTCCCGGCCCTGCTTCCACATTTCGCTCATTTTTGTCCGCGAGGCCAGGCAGACTTCAATGGCCCGCAACAGCTTGGATGCGTCATTGGCATGAATCTTCGCGGCCGCGGCGGGATCGAGACGGCGCAGGACCCGGTGCAGATAGCCTGGTCCCTTCTCTTCCGCCCGCGCCCGCAACCGCTCGCGCAAATCCTCCGACCGCTGCGGGCCGGCGAAGAGGCCCTCCAGCAGCGCGCGCAGATAGAGCCCGGTCCCGCCGACCACGATCGGTAAAGCTCCCCGCTGCCTGATCTGCTGCAATATTTCGCGGGCCTGGCGAGCGTAATCGCCGGCCGTCACGTAGCCGCAGGGGTCCACAAAATCGAGCAGATGGTGAGGCGCGCGGGCGCGCTCGGCAACCGTGGGTTTCGCGGTTCCAATCTCAAACTCGCGATACATGGCTACCGAATCGCAGTTCACGATCTCGCCGCCGAAGCGTTCGGCAAGGGCCAGCGACAGTGCAGTCTTCCCGCTTCCCGTCGGACCGAGCACCACCACCAGCAGTGGATCGGGCGACGCAGTCAGCGGGCACCCCAGGCGATGTGATGCCAGTAGCGGGTGAGCGTGAGCAGCAAGATGAGCGCTCCAAGGATAAGAATGCCACGCGCTTCCAGCTTGTGGATGGAATGTCTAGCAGGCGGCTTGGAGGACGGAGGCACCAGAAGCATTGTAGCGCCGCAGTTCAATTTAGGGGTGAGCGCCCCGCTCGTGCGGAGAGCAATCAAAGCCACGTGGGGACAGCCGCCCTTGGCGGTCCGAGCGGAGCAAGACTCCGCGAAGTTTGCGCTTCCCCACGTGTGGTCCGCGACGGCTTTACAAGGTGCACGAGCGGGGCGCTCGCGCCTACATTCATTTGGCAGATGCTAAACTTCCTGCTGACGTGTCGTTGCCACCGATTACTCCCGCGCGGAAAACCATACGCTTCGGTGTTTTCGAAGTCGACCTGGCAGCCGGTGAACTGCGCAAAAATGGCAACCGGATTCGGCTGCAGGAACAGCCCTTTCAGATCCTGGTCTGCCTCCTGGACCGGGCAGGAGAGGTGATCACACGGGAAGAACTGCGCCAGAAGCTGTGGCCGGCCGACACCTTCGTGGATTTCGACCACAGCCTGAATACCGCGATCAACAAACTGCGGGAAGCGCTGGGAGACTCGGCATCCAGCCCGCGTTACGTGGAAACCCTGGCCCGGCGCGGATACCGTTTCCTGGCGCCGGTGCAGCCGGCGCATCCGGATTCACAGGCTTCTCCGCCGGCCCTGACCCCGGAGGTCACGGTCAAAGCAGGCGCGAAAGCGGAAGCGGCCTTCCATCGCGACCTTGAAGTTCCCTTGCCGCGTCGCAGTCTGACCCGCGGCCTCTTCGGACTGATTCAATGGATGTATCTGATCTTTTACGTGAGCGCGCTATTTCGGCTGAACGCGATCGACAGGATCACGAGCGCATTCCTGCCGGGCTGGGAAGCGCGCGCCGTCTTCGTCGCCGTATTGGTGACGGCGGGCGTGGGCATCCCGCTGCGCTGTTACCTGATCTCGGCTGTGGCATTCGACCATCGCGGGCTGGGAGAAAAATTCCGGCGGATGTTTCCGATCATACTGACGCTGGACCAGCTGTGGGCCGTGGCCCCGTTTCTTCTCGCCGAAAAGATCGGGTTTGGAGCGGCCTTTGCCGCAACCGCTGCCCTGCTGTATGTGCCGTTTTCGGAGAGAACGCTGGTGCGGCTGGCGTATCCGCTGCCGGGGTCCGGATAACCATTCGAGAACCTGCTCACGAAAGCCGCCGATCGCCGTCTGAAACCGAAGGCAGGCAGACAGATTTCAGATTGATTGAGCTCGTGCCTTCACCAGCCATCTGATTCTGAAATCTGCAATCTAAAATCTGAAATCTTAACTTTCCCTGGTGCAAGGAGAATAATGTTTCGACTCGCGTTTGCTCTTGCAGTCATGATCTCAATTCTCCCCCGCAGTGCCTATCCGCAGAGCGCCGCATCTTCCCATGCCCCGGTCCTCGATGTCACTTCCCTCGATACCAGCGTGGATCCCTGCACTGATTTTTTCGCTTACGCATGCGGGGGCTGGCTGCAGAAAAATCCCATCCCGCCGGATAAGACCAGCTGGGGTGTCGGCGGCAAACTGGCGGACCAAAACCGGACGCTGCTGCGCGAGATTCTCGAGGAGGCCTCCGCGGGCGGCCCCGGCCGCGATCCCGTGAAACAGAAGATCGGCGACTACTACAGCGCCTGCATGGATGAAAAGGCAATCGAGAGCGCGGGGGCGACCCCGCTCAAGGGCGACCTGGAGCGAATCAACCGAATGCGCTCCAAACGCGAAATGGCCAAAGTCGTTGCCGCCATGCCGGGCCTGAACGTCCCTTTCGCCTTCCAGTCTGACCAGGATTACAAAAATTCGTCCCAGGTGATCGCCCAGGTGGACCAGAGCGGGCTGGGCCTTCCCGACCGGGACTACTATCTCAATACGGATGCGAAATCCGTGGAGCTTCGCCAGGCCTACGTGGCCCATGTCCAGAGGATGTTCCAACTGCTGGGGGATTCGCCGGAAGTCGCCGCCACCGAGGCCCAAACCGTCCTGCGCATTGAGACTGCGCTGGCCAGGGGATCACTCACCCAGGTGCAGCGCCGCGATCCCAAGCTGCTGTATCACAAAATGAAACGCCGGGAACTGGAAGGGCTCAGCCCGTCCTTCCGCTGGAAAGAATACTTTTCCCTGGCCGGCCAGCCCGGACTGCAATCGTTGAACGTGGCCGCACCCGAGTTCTTCAAAACCATGGACGCTACCCTGAAGAAAGAGAGTCTGGACAACTGGAAGGCCTACCTGCGTTGGCACCTGGTAGATGCGAACGCGCCATACCTCTCGAGCGCATTCGTGGATGCCGACTTCGATTTCTTCGGCAAGACCCTGACCGGCGCCCAGCAACTCGAGCCGCGCTGGAAGCGCTGCGTCAATTATGTGGACAACGACCTGGGCGAGGCCCTGGGCCAGGCCTACGTGGAGCGCGCCTTCCCGCCCGAGGCCAAGCAGCGCGCCCAGAAACTGGTGAAGCAAATCGAAGCCGCCATGGAGCAGGACATCGATTCAGTTTCCTGGATGTCTCCGGCAACCAAGCAGCAGGCCTTGGAGAAGCTGCATGCCCTGGCCAACAAGATCGGTTATCCCGACAAGTGGCGGGACTACGGCGCCCTGACCATCGCGCGCGACGATTACATGGGCAACGTTCTGCGCGCCCGCGGGTTTGAATTCAACCGTCAGATCGCGAAGATCGGCAAGCCCGTGGACCGCGGCGAGTGGGACATGACGCCGCCCACGGTCAATGCCTACTACAATCCGCAGATCAACGACATCAATTTCCCCGCCGGCATCCTGCAGCCGCCCTTTTTCGATCCCCGCGCCGACGATGCTCCGAACTATGGCGACACCGGCGCCACCATTGGACACGAGCTGACTCACGGCTTTGACGACGAAGGCCGCCAGTTCGACGCTCACGGCAACCTGCGCGACTGGTGGACCGCGGAAGATGGCAAACAGTTTGACCAGCGCGCCAGTTGCATCTCCGACCAGTATTCGCAGTATGTCGCCGTCGACGACATCAAGGTCAATGGGCAGCTGACGCTGGGCGAGAATGTCGCCGATCTGGGCGGCATGATGCTGGCTTACATGGCCTGGAAAACTGCAACCCAGGGCCAGAAACTGCAACCCATTGACGGTTTCACGCCGGAACAACGCTTCTTCATTGGCTACGGACAGAGCTGGTGTTCCAACACCCGCGACGAAACCAAACGCATGTACGCCACCATCGACCCCCACTCGCCCGATAAATACCGGGTCAACGGAGTCGTTTCCAACTCACCCCAGTTTCAGCAGGCCTTCCAGTGCAAGGCCGGTTCCGCGATGGTGCGGGAGAATAGATGCAGGGTCTGGTGAAATTGGTCATCAGTCGTCGGTCTTCAGTCGTTAAACCTTAATCGCCGAATTCTGCCCGACGACTGATGACTGCCCTACTGTATATCCGACCTATCCGGGTTGTAATAGAAGTGGAAGCGCAGCGCCAGATATTGGCCGCCGAATTCGGTGGGAAGAGGCGGGAAGGGTTTGGACGCGGTGATCCCGCCGTAGGCGGCGCGATCGAGCGCCACATCGCCGGAAGTACCGACAATCTGAAGCCCGGCGACCTGGCCGTTTTTTAGAATGGCGAACTCAATCGAGACTTTCCCCTTTTTCATGAGCGGCGCGCGCGCCGATTCGGGGATAATGCGATACCAGTTTTCCCGCACATCGTGCAAAACCCGGGCCAGGTAGGGGCCGAAATCCACGCCCATGGTGTCGCTGAGGACGTCCATCGGCCCAATCGCCTCGCCGCCTTGCTTGCCCTGGCCGAGGCCATAATCCCCATTGTCGCCGCCGTATCCGCCGCGATTCGATATGGCCGCGCGCGCCGCCTGTTCGATGGCCGACCCCGCCGACATTGCGCCGGTGTTGAAATTCGGAGTGGGTCGTTCCGCGGGCGGAGTCTGCAGGCGCGCCACCTGGTTCTGGTCCGGAGGGGGCTGCGGCGATGGCGGCTCCTGCGCCGGCGGAGCCGGGGCCGCGGGCTGCGATTGCACCGGAGGGCCGCTGGGGCCCGGGGCGCCCGGACGCGCGCTGTCTAGAATCTTCTTCAATTCCTTCCGGTCAAGTTGCGGAGCTTTCGAGGTTGCGATGCGGTCTTTGTCCGAGATCTTGTTGGTGTCCGGCCGCTTGGTCAGTTTCTGCTCATCCGGAGGCAGTTCCAGGTAAGTAAGATCTTTCTGGTTAATCAGATCTTGCGGGCTTACCAGAATCACGGAACGCCGATGCATCAGGTCCGCCAGCCGGCCCGAGTTGACCACCAGGATGACGATGGCCAGGTGGACAACCACCGAAATCCAAAAGGCCTCCCGTTGACGCGATCGCGAGAGGTCGTCCTGTAGCTGAATCAGCAGGGCAGGCACGTCATGCATTTCGAGATAGGCAGATTCCCATCCGCTAGCGTCGTATAGATCGCCGCCCGGGGGTGCGGCTGGTTGCGCTGTCGGTACGGGATTGCGAGGCGGGATTTCAGTAATTGACATCGACCTGCTGGCTTATTGCGTACGAAGTGCGTCGTTGGCCGTCGGCCATCGGTCGTTGGCCGTCGGTCGTTGGCCGAACAACTAGCGCCAGGCCAACTAGGGAAATCAAAAAAAAGTCCACCCACTGGTGGCGAAGGGTCAACGACAAACCCTGCGGCCGAAGGCCAACGACCGATGGCCAACGACCAATGACTAATCTTTCTATTTTCGCATCTTTCTGGAATATCTGCGAAAAACCGGCGCCCACAGGCACTTACGTTTGTACCTGAGTGGTCAATAAAGGTTACCCCGAAGAGCGGGGGTTTATTGTCAAGAAGTGTAAAACAAGAAATCGCCCTGGATCGTTGTGCAGCAATGACTTACACGGTTTGCCGCAGGTATCAGCGCAATCGTTCGAGTTGAATTTTCTGGCCGTGTTCCCGAATCGCCGCCACGATGTCGAGGGCCACGGCGAGGGCGCGCCGCCCGTCTTCAAATGAGACCAGGGGTTGGGAACGCGTTCGTACTGCATCGAGGAACGCCCTGAGCTCAGCCTGCAACGGTTCTTCGGCTACGATCGCCGGCCTGGCGACCTTGATCTGAGGATTTACCGAAGGCGTCCCTGCCGCCTCGTTCGCCTCGCCCACGCTGAACACAAGGACCTCCTGGCGGCCGTAGTCGAGAGAAATATATTGCCGCGGCTGAAAGAACCGCAGCTTGCGGACGCGCTCGGTTGAAACCCGGCTGGCGGTGAAATTGGCCACACAGCCGGTTTCGAATTCCAGGCGAACATTGGCGATGTCGGCTTTGTCCGAAAGAATGGGGAGGCCCACCGCCCGAATTTCCCTCACCGGCGATTTCACCAGCCAGAGCACGACATCAAGATCATGAATCATCAGGTCGAGAATGACGTCCACATCGAGCGATCGCGGAGTGAACACGCTGAGCCGGTGAACTTCAAAAAACATGGGCCGGGTAATGAGCGGCGCCGTGGCCCGGACTGCGGGGTTGAAGCGTTCCAGGTGTCCGACCTGGCCGACCCGGTGCAAGCTCCGGGCGAGTCCAAGCAGCTCGTCGGCCTCCGCCAGCGACGTGGCAAACGGCTTTTCCACCAGCACATCAACTCCGGCATTCATCAGCGCGCGGGCGGTTTCGAGGTGCTGCACCGTGGGCACAGCGACCGAGGCTGCCTGCACCTCGCTGTGCGTGGTCACCAGTTGCTCGATCGATCCGAACCCACGGCAGCCGAATTCGCCGGCGACCGCGTCGGCGCGGGTGACGTCGGGATCCACCACGCCCACCAGGCGGACGGCTTCGCCCCGCTGCGCCAACTGGTGATAGATGCGGGCGTGGTTGCGTCCGAAGGCGCCTACACCAACCACAGCCACGTTAATGAAGTTGTCGCCCAGTTTTCAGTTCTCCGGGATCGAGAGGTTTTTTTTCACTTAGCGGCCTTCTTCAGCAGGGCAATCTGGCCGGCGTGATAGAGCTCGTGCTGCACGATGCCGCTGAACATGTAGTAGAAGTTGTAATAGTTCTGGGTCTTGCCCGGAACCTGTTCCGTCAAACGCGAATCGGGAAACGCCGCGACTGCCTTGATCAGTTCGTGATGCGTCTTCTTGGTATTCTCCATCGCCTGGCTCCACGCCGCTTCGCTGCTGTCTGTGACCGGGGGGAAGTTCTGTTCGTCGGTGAGCGTGACCGCCGCGCCGCCGGCGCGGCGGATGACCACGGCATCCCACGCCGCGATGTGGAGAAGGATCTCCCAGATGCTGTGGGCGTCTTTGATCGGACGGGCGGCCGCGGTTCTGGCGTTCACGCCGGCCAGCAGTTCGAGAACAGAATCGCCGTGCCAGGCGCTGCCTTCGAAGGCGCGGCGAATTTGATCGGCGAGGCGGAAGGTTTCAGTCATGCAGGGCTCCCGTTTTGATATTTAGAGGATTACCAGTGAAAAACCGGCGGCACGCTAGTCAGCCACGATCGCGATGCCAGCTGAATCGGCGGCGGCCATGATGGCGTTGCCGTCAAGCAGCAGGCATTTCCCGGCATCGAGTGCCAGGCAAGCAGCCCCGGCCTGGCGCATCACTGCAATGGTCTTCACTCCCACCACCGGCACATCGAAACGCATATCCTGATTCGGTTTGGAGATCTTCACCACCGTGAGTTCTCGACTCAGCGTGGACGAGTCTCCCGCCAGCGACCGCATGATCTCGCCCGCGCGCCCGATTGTGGCGTCCGTGCCCTCCATGGCTTCGACTGCCACACACGCCGATTCCGCGACCACGACGGTTTGTCCAATATCATACTGCGCCAACTGGCGGGCGACGATGCGTCCGTATTCGATGTTCTTCTTTTCCTGCGGGCTCGGCGCCCGCTCGGTAAGAACGCCCGCCCTGGCGAGCAACGGCTCCAGGAACCCGGTTGAATTCTCCAGCGTGATGCCTTCCTCGGCCAAGGTCTGGGCAACCGCGCCCAGCAGGGAATCAGTGTTTCGCGTTCCCAGTGAAAGCAGCAACTTCGCCAGCTTCCAGTCGGGGCGGATGCTGGAAAAAATCTGCTTGTGCTTTACCTGCCCCGCCATGATTGCGCGGCGCACGCCTTCGCGTTGAAAGGTCTCGATCAACCTGGACAACTCCCCGAGCGAAAGCCAGTGCACCGCCGTGGCTCCGCGCCGCTCAATCTCCGGAGACGCTTCTTCTTTGATGGCAGCGACGACGACGTCAAACCCCTGAGCGCGCGCGGCGTCCAGCACCAGCAGGGGAAAGCTTCCGTTCCCGGCGATCAGACCGATTCGTTCCGGCATGGTTTTAGTTCCCGGTCATCCTGAGCGCAGCCGGCCCATTCGCTTGCGAATGGGCTGGCGGAGTCGAAGGACCCCTATAGGCTCACGAATCCCCGGCCAGCTAGGGGTCCTTCGACTCCGCAGAAACTTCGCGAAGCGAACTTTCCACTCCGCTCAGGATGACACGCCTAAGATACTAAGCTGCGTTTCGCTTGCTTAAGCTTCGCGTCACGGAGCACAATTTAATCGCGAATCTTCCTTAGGGATCGCCTGGGACAACTTATGGCCGAGACCCCACCCGTTATCCAGTACCCTGCGGGACACATGTGGGGGGCGGCAGTACGCGCGGCGGCGCGGCATCGCTTCAAGTTCTCGCTCCAGTGTGAAAGCGGTTTCAAGGCCCTGCTGAAGGCCGGTCTCGAGGCCCACAACGTCAGTTTGTGCGAATTCACTGAACGCCGAGCCGAAGCCCAGAGTAACGTTGAGCGGCTGGTCCGGGCCATGATCAACGCGCAGCTGACCAAAGACCCCGCGGTCGACGTGCTCGACGAATGGACCATCTTTCACGTTCTCAACCAGGAAAAGTTGTGTCCCGGGCTTTGGCCGATCTGCTAGAAACCCCGATCCCATGCTCCGGCCGACTATTTGATCACGCCGCGTTCCGACGCTTCGATGAATCTTATCAGCATGTCCACGTCCTCCCCGCGGTCGGGCTCGGACTTCATGCGCTCGAGCGCCTGGGAAGTGTTGAGCTTCGAGGCCTGCAGGAGTTTGTAGGCGTGGTGAATCTTGCGAATGCGTTCCTTGCTGAAACCCCGCCGCTCCAGGCCCACGGCGTTGAGTCCGTAAGCATGAGTGTCGCGCGCCGCCGCCGTCTTCGAGAACGGCAGCACGTCCCGGGTGATGGTGGTGCCGCCGCCGATGAAAGAGTGCGCCCCGATGCGGACGAAGTGATGGACCGGGCAAAGCGCCCCTACCACCGCCCATTCTCCGACCGTAATGTGCCCTCCCAGGGTCGCGGCATTGGCTAGGATGACGTGGTCCCCGATGACGCAATCGTGCGCAATATGGGTGTAGGCCATGACCAGCGTGTGACTGCCCACGCGGGTCAGTCCGCCGCCCTTAACGGTGCCGCGGTTGATGGTGACAAACTCGCGAATCTGGTTGTGGTCGCCGATCTCGAGGCGAGTCGGTTCGCCGGCGTAGCTGATATCCTGCGGCGCCATGCCGATTGAACAGAAGGGAAAGAAACCGTTGTCCGACCCGATTTTCGTCGGCCCTTCGAGGGTGACGTGCGAAACCAGGCGGCAGCCTTCGCCCAGTTCGACCTCCGGCCCGATCACGCAATAGGGGCCCACTTGGCACGAAGGATGAACTTTGGCGCGGGGATCGACGATCGCGGTAGGGTGAATCGCCGCGGAAGATTTCACGGTGGCGTCAGGCTGGGTTGGACTGGTTGGCTGCGGAGGTTTCGCCATACGAGAGCTTATTCCGGATCGTCCGCGTCTGAGGCCGGTCCAGCGCCATCCGACCCACCCCGCCCGCGCGCGGTCTCGACCAATTGGCAGCTGACGACTGCCTCGGCCACACGCCGGGCGCCCACAAAAACAACACCCTCCATGCGGACGGCGATCATGCGCGGCCGCGCCCGCCAGTTCTTCAATTCAACTTCGATGCGCAACTGGTCGCCGGGCACCACGGGACGGCGGAACTTCGCGCGCTCGATCCCGGTGAACATGATGAGTTTGTCCTTCGGTTCTTCCACTTCCGTCAGCAACAACGCTCCCCCCGCCTGGGCGATGGCCTCAACAATCAAAACCCCCGGCATAATGGGCAGGTTGGGAAAGTGCCCGGCAAAAAAGGGCTCGTTGATGGTCACGTTCTTGATGGCCACGATCCGCTGCTTGCGCTGGATCTCGATCACGCGATCGATCAGCAGGAAAGGAAACCGGTGGGGCAGGATGTGGAAAATATCGACGATGTCCAGCGTGGTCTTTACCTGCGCCGGGGATGCGGTCGCGGGCTGAGCGGTATCGGTCATTTCTCTCGTCAGGTTCTTGTCGTTACTGGTTAGGAGCGAAGATTATACTGTACCGCGACTCAGCCGCGGAATACTGCGAGAATGGACATTATGAAGAAGGTCCTGAAGAAGCCGCCATCATCCCGGCCTCAGCCCGCCTCCACCGAAACCACGAACCGCCTGCGCTTCTTTGCCGAGCGGAAAGACGCCATCACCGAAACCATCCGCCAGTTGGTAGAAATCGAATCGCCCAGCGATAACAAACCGGCAGTGGACCAACTGGGCGCCCTTCTGGCCGGCCGCTTCGAAAAAATCGGCGGACACGCAAAATTCCATCGCGTGGCGGACTGCGGCGACCATCTGCAGGTGGACTTTCCCGGCGGGCGCAGCGGCAAGCCCGTGCTCTTGCTGGGTCACATCGACACCGTGTACCCGATGGGAACGCTCTCGACCATGCCGTGCCGCCTGGCCGATGGACGGCTCTGGGGACCGGGCGCGCTCGATATGAAGTCAGGCATTGCGCTGATCCTGCATGCCCTCGAAGGGCTGCGCGGCTGGCACGGCGACAGCCTGCCGCGGCCGGTCACGGTGCTTCTGGTTTCGGACGAGGAGGTGGGCAGCGGGTCTTCCCGGCGCATCACCGAAAGCCTGGCCCGGAGATCCGAAGCTGTGCTGGTGCTGGAACCTGCCTACGGAATCAAGGGGGCGGTAAAGACCGCGCGTAAGGGGGTCGGCGAATACTCCATCAAAGTCACGGGGAAGGCAGCCCACTCCGGCCTGGATTTCGAAAAGGGCGAGAGCGCGATTGTAGAGATGGCAAAGCAAATTACGGCCATTTCGAAGCTCGTCGACTTGAAGCGCGGTCTCACCTTGAACGTGGGACTGGTCTCCGGAGGCACCCGGACGAACGTGGTTCCCGCGCAGGCCACGGCTTCTCTCGACGTGCGTGTGGCGCGCATGAAAGACGCGGCGGTGATCGACCGTCAACTCAAGGCGCTCAGACCATTCAATCGCGGATGCAAGCTGGAAATAAGGGGAGGCGTAAATCGTCCGCCGCTGGAGCGCAGCGCCGGCGTCGCCACGCTGTACAAGAAAGCTTTGGAGATTGCAAAGCAGCTCGGCTGGAAGCTGGAAGAAGCATCCGTCGGCGGCGGCTCGGACGGAAATTTCACCGCCAGCCTGGGAATCCCCACGCTGGATGGCTTGGGCGGAGTAGGCGAAGGCGCTCACGCCACTCACGAGTCCATCATAATTTCCGAATTGCCCCGCCGGACAACCCTTCTGGCGGAACTGATCGAAGCCGCGTGAGCGTCCAACCATGTGTGGATGTTTGGTTGTGTGGTCGCGGGCGACTCGCCCGCGGCTGTCCCCACGTGGCTTGTCGTGGATCGATTGCCTGCATCTCCAGCCAGGAAGACGTGCTTTGACTATGGCCACCGGGTAGCCTAGAATTTCCACAGGGTTCGACGCCAACTCTCAACGCGCTCCCGAGCGCTTGGCAAACCCCTGAGGGAGGTTTTTACATGCCCGGAAAATTAGGGTTGCCGGAAATTCTGGTCATTTTGGCCATCGCGCTTCTGATCTTCGGACCCAGCAAGCTGGCCGATCTGGGCAAGGGCCTGGGCGAAGGCATCAAGAACTTCAAGTCGGCGGTAAAAGACGGCGAGCAGGACCCGGACAAGAAGGCCTAGAAGCGGAGTTGATTTTCCTGCTGGTTGACTCCGTTCTCCCGCAGCATTCTGAACACCAGCGCCACGGGTAATCCCACTACGTTGAAATAATCGCCCTCGATGCGCGGAATCCAGCGCGAGGCAATGCCCTGGATGGCGTAGGCCCCGGCTTTGTCCATGGGTTCGCCGGTTGCGATATACGCCCCAATTTCTTGCTCGCTGAGCGTGGTCATGGTCACTAGCGTGGTCTCGGAACGTGTGTCTGCAAACCCAGTTTCCAGCTTCTGGTTCCCGGTTCTCGGTGACGGTCCCGCCAGGCAAACCCCGGTTGTGACCTGGTGAGTTCGTCCCGAAAGCAGGCGCAGCATGCGGCTCGCGTCGGCTTCGTCGCGGGGTTTGCCCAGAATATCGCCATCGACGACGACGACGGTGTCGGCACCCAGCACAGGTTGGCCGGGCTGCTGGCGGAAAATTGCCTGGGCTTTCTCCCGCGCCAGGCGTTCCGCGCAGCCGCGCGGGCTTTCTCCCGCCAGCGGTATTTCCGGAATGTTGGCGGGTGAAATGGTAAACCGGATTCCCGCGTTGCGCAGCAATTCCTGGCGGCGGAGCGAAGCGGAAGCGAGCACGAGCACGGCTAAGATTGTACCGCCCGCCTGTTAGAATCAAACATTGACCGCTGCCGCCATGGACGCCGCCTTTATTCGCAATTTTGCGATCATTGCACATATTGATCACGGCAAATCCACGCTGGCGGACCGCCTGCTGGAGTTGACCGGATCGCTCACCGCGCGCGAGATGCAGGCCCAGGTGCTCGACTCCATGGACCTGGAGCGGGAACGCGGCATCACCATCAAGGCGCACGCCGTCCGCATGATGTATAACGCGCACGATGGCCACACCTACCAGCTGAACCTTATCGACACCCCGGGCCACGTGGATTTTTCCTACGAAGTATCGCGTTCGCTGGCGTCCTGCGAAGGCGCGCTGCTGGTGGTGGACGCATCGCAGGGCGTGGAAGCGCAGACCCTGGCCAATGCCTACCTCGCCATCAACAACCGCCTGGAAATTATTCCGGTCATCAACAAGATTGATCTGCCCAGCGCCGATGTGGAGCGCACCAAGGAGATGATCGAGGGCGCGGTCGGTCTCGACGCTTCCGACGCTGTGCTGATCAGCGCCAAGACCGGCCAGGGCGTGCCCGAAGTTCTCGAAGCCATCGTGAAGCGGGTGCCTCCGCCCAAAGGCAATCCGGACAACCGGCTGCAGGCGCTGATTTTCGACTCCTGGTTTGATCCCTACCGCGGCGTGATTGTGCTGACCCGGGTCTTCGAAGGCACCATCCGCAAGGGGCAGAAGATCCGCCTGATGTGGAATGGGCGCGTGCTGGAAGTGGAGACACTCGGCGTTCTGACTCCCAAGCCGGTCGAGGTGGAAGAACTGCGGGCGGGCGAAGTCGGATTCCTGATGGCCAACAGCAAGACCGTGGCCGACACGAAGATCGGCGACACCATCACCGACGAAAATAATCCGGCGATTGAGCCCCTTCCAGGCTTCGAAGAAATCAAGCCCATGGTGTTTGCCGGACTCTACACCGTGGACGCGCACGAACACACCCAGCTGCGCGAGGCCCTGGAAAAATTACGTCTCAATGATTCGTCGTTCTTCTTCGAGCCCGAGAGTTCGGTCGCGCTGGGTTTCGGCTTCCGCTGCGGCTTTCTCGGGCTTCTCCACATGGAGATCATCCAGGAACGGCTGGAACGCGAGTTCAACCTGGAGCTGATCACCACAGCCCCGGGCGTGCGCTACAAGATCACCAAGACCGACGGCACGTTAATCGAGGTCGACAACCCTTCGCGCTGGCCCGACCCCAGCGAGATTGCCAAGGTCCAGGAACCGGTGATCCTGGCCACCATTCTTACCAACGAAGAATACGTCGGCGGAATCCTGAAGCTGGTGGAAGACAAGCGCGGCAAGCAAAAGACATTTGAATACGTGAGTTCGTCGCGCGTGATGCTGCACTACGAACTGCCGCTGAACGAAATCGTGCTCGACTTCTACGACCGGCTGAAGTCGGTGTCCCGCGGCTACGCGTCGCTCGATTATCACCTGGCGGATTACTGGGAATCGCCCATGGTGAAACTGGACATTCTGGTGGCGGGCGAACCGGTGGACGCGCTCTCCATCATTGTGCACCGCGACTTTGCCTACGAACGCGGGAAGCTGCTGGTTTCGAAGATGCGGGAACTGATTCCGCGGCAGATGTTCGAAGTGGCAATCCAGGCCTCGATCGGGTCGAAGATCATCGCCCGCGAAACGGTCTCGGCCATCCGCAAGAACGTGATCGCCAAGTGCTACGGCGGCGACATCTCGCGGAAACGCAAGCTGCTCGAAAAGCAAAAAGAAGGCAAGCGCCGCATGAAGCGCATCGGCCGCGTGGATATTCCTCAGGAAGCGTTTCTGGCCGTGCTCAAGGTGGGCGAGGACAGCTAGAAGTTCGAAGTGCTTCAACCACGGAGGACACAGAGATCCACAGAGGAATACCGGTTTTGCTTTCCTCTGTGGATCTCTGTGTCCTCCGTGGTTGAAGCCGTTATCCGAAACCTACTCCGTCCAATCAAACGAACGGGTCACGGCCTTCTTCCACAGCCGGTACATCTCCGCGCGCTTCGGCTCGTCCAGACTGGGATTCCAGGTTTGGCCCACCGACCATCGCGCCCGCAGGTCGTCCGTGTTCTTGTAGAAACCGACCGCCAGCCCGGCGGCGTAGGCCGCGCCCAGTGATGTGGTTTCTTTGATCAGGGGCTTGACCACAGGGCGATTCAGGATGTCGGCCTGGAACTGCATCAGCAGCGCGTTGTCCACCATGCCGCCGTCCACGCGCAGGACATCCAGAGCGATACCGGAGTCCTGTTCCATGGCCTCCACGACCTCGCGGGTCTGGAATGCCGTCGCCTCGAGCACGGCGCGCGCCAGGTGGCCCTTGTTGACGTAACGGGTCAGGCCGGCGATCACGCCGCGGGCGTTGTGCTTCCAGTAGGGCGCATAGAGGCCGGAGAAGGCCGGCACAAAATAGACGCCGCCGTTGTCCTCGACCGTGCGCGCCAGGGTTTCAATCTCCGGCACTGGCGCCGATCAGGCCCAGATTGTCGCGCATCCACTGCACCAGCGCGCCGGTGATGGCAATGCTGCCCTCGAGGGCGTAGTGCGCCGGCTCCTTGCCGAACTTGTACGCCACGGTGGTGAGCAGTCCGCAGGTGGAGCGAACGGCGCGTTCCCCGGTATTCATCAGCAGGAAACACCCGGTCCCGTATGTGTTCTTGGCTTCACCGGACTTGAAGCAGGTCTGGCCCACCAGCGCGGCCTGTTGATCTCCCAGGATTCCTGCGATCGCGACTCCCGTGGCAGCGCCGACCTTTACCGTACCGTAAGCTTCGCCACTGGAGCAGATGCGGGGCAGCATCGCCCGGGGAATGCCGAAGCCATCCAGCAAGTCTTCATCCCAGGAGAGGGTGTCGAGGTCCATGAGCTGGGTGCGGCTGGCATTGGTGACGTCAGTGATATGCAGCCCGCCGTCCGGGCCGCCGGTAAGGTGCCAGGTCAGAAAAGAATCAATGTTGCCAAAAATTACTTCGCCGGCTTCGGCTTGCTTTCGGATCCCAGGCACATGCTCAAGCAGCCAGCGGATTTTCAGGCTGCTGAAGTAGGTGCTGAGCGGAAGTCCGGTCTGGGCGCGAAAACGGTCGGCGCCGCCTTCACGGGAAAATTCGGCGACGTAGTCATCCACCCGCGTATCCTGCCAGACCAGCGCGTTGGCCACGGGCTTGCCGGTCTTGCGGTTCCACAGGACGGTGGTCTCGCGCTGGTTGGTGATGCCAATCGCGGCCAGATCAGTAGCGCGAACCTTTCCTGGCTGCAAGGCCTGCGCAATCACATCCTGCGTGGCTTGCCAGATTTCCTCGGGATCGTGCTCGACCCATCCCGGCTGCGGATAAATCTGCTGGTGCTCCTTCTGCGCGGACGCCACGATCTTGCCGGCAGCGTCGAATACGCAGAAGCGCGTGCTGGTTGTTCCCTGGTCGATTGCCCCAATGTAGTGAGCCACGGCGGCTATGGTAACGGAGGCGGGGGAATAGGGCAAAGCGAGAACCGTTCGTGGTCGCTTACGCACCAGCGGGGCGCTCGCGCCCACATATCTACGATGGAGGACGGGCATCCCACCCGTCCCAGCGTTAGTGCCGGGCAGAAAACTGGAAGGCTATGTAGAACAGCTGCACGATGGTCAACCCGACGATCACATAGGTTGCAATCTCCATCCGTCGACCGGATTCGCGCACGCTCTTTACTATTTCAGCCATGTCCGTTGTCGACTGCACCAGCTTTTCGGTGAGTTCCTCAAGGTGGTCGGTGGCGCTGCGAAATTTGTCCAGTACGCGCGAGGTATCGACCAGGGCGGTCGCCGCCCGCTCGCTATTCCTCAGATCAAGCTCGGTCTTACACGCCGCCCACCATGGACTTCCTGGCGGATTGTCGTACATGCGCTGGCGTATCTCCTCCGATGAGCGGGAACGGAGTAGCTGCACCAGGGCCTGGACCGTGTCGCTGGTCTTGGGATCGAGAGTCGGAGTCGCCATAGTCGAAATAACAGACGTTTCATCATAGGAGCCGCCGGTAACCTTGGACAGGTAACGGAAGGACAACCGGATCTTGCTCAAAGACCTTGGACAATCGTCGCGCTCGCAGCCTAAATCCCTGCCCCAGAGGGCTTTGCGAGCACCCGGTCTCCGAATGGGCGGCTACCCGCCCCGCTCGAGTTCCGCCCGGTCCCATTTGCCCCGGTTGGCCCCAGCTTCGTAGGTGCTTTGCAGAAATTCGAGCAACGCCGATCGAGGCGAAGCCTCCCGACGAACGTCGTCGTACATCAGGAAGAATTCTTTCATTCCGGAGTGATAAAACGCTTTGCCCGGCCGCACCGGGCTCTGCCCGTAGCCCGCGGGTTCCGGAGCCGCGTACGCGTAAAACGCCGGGCCCTTGATCTCGCCTCCGCCCGGCCAGAATCCTACGCTGATCACTTCATGCGAGTAGGCCTCGCGTGTGATCGGGTCGGCGCCGGCGCGCTCCGGGGCGCGGCGTCCGGAAAAGCGCGTGACGCACAAGTCGAAACTGCCCCAAAAGAAATGCACCGGGCTGTTCTTGCCGATGAAGCCGGAGCGAAATTCCTGGAAGATGCTGTCCACCGCCAGAAGAATGCGCCAGAACCGGGTCACGTATTCGCGATCGTAAGAGGCGTGCTGAGTATCGCGATCAAAAGCAATCGGGTTGGGAATCTCGACCGGCATGTGCCAGATCTTCACGTCGATGCCGAGGGAGGCCAGCGCGGCCATGAACTCCTGGTAGAAGTCAGCCACCGAGCGCGGCGCCAGTGGAATGGTCTTGATCTGATCCTGGCTGGTCTGAATGACGAGGTTGTGGTGGAGAAAATCGAATTCTACTTCGAAGATGCCAAGACGGTAGGGGATGGCGGAAGTCGTAAGCCCGCGCGCGCTGACATAGAGCGGCACTTCCCACCAGTGATTGACCAGTGGACTCTGCGCCAGACGTACCTTGCCCACGATCTGGGTCCACATGTGAAGCGTGGAGTAGGTGTCCTGCCAGGCCTCGAGGGGCAAGGCGGGCCAGGATTCCGGGCTCGCAGTGAAATCATTCATCTTCTGACTCCCTGATCTGCAGATTGGCACAGGGCAAAAGATTACGTTTTTTGGCTGCTTCTTTTCTAAATCTTCATTTTAGCGGCGCAGCCGTTCCCGCGCTGGCCTGAATCAACTTTCCAACCGACGGCGCAACCATGATCAGCAATTGGGCCTGCGGTTTGGTGGCCTGCTCGACCAGCGCGAGTTGCGCGGTCACCCACGCAGCCGGGGCGGGTTCGCCACGGTCGAGATAGTCGAGGGCAGCCATGCCCGCGGCCCCAAGCCCTGATAGATTCTGCGCAAGGGGAGCGACTTCCTGGAGCAGCAGGGATTTTTCAAACTGGGGCTGCAACTCAACCTGGTTGTCGCGCCAGCGGTTGAGTAACTCCCTTACCCGGGCTTCAGAACCCGGTCTGGCTTTAGCTTCAACCAGTTCGTCCACGGCGGCGGCAAACTGCCTGGCGGTGGCGCTTTCCGGACGCACCGCATCCACCACGCGATTCAGCGGCAAAAGGCTGGTGGCGGGCGCCGGCGCGGTGTCTTCCCGGGTGTAGTCCTTCACTGGTTCGAGCACATCGGTCAGAACTTTCAGGGCGGCGATGTCGTTCGTCCCGGCAATGCGTCGAAGCATGGGGACGTAACCGGAATTGTGGGTCAAGCCCAGTCCGTCGAGCCAGGTGCTCGTCACCGCGAGGCGCTGGTACATAGAATTCACATTGCGCACGTCCTGCGGCGACCACAGTCTTTCGGCGATAGCGGCGGTGCGCGGCCAGATGCGGGAGTCGATGTTTTCCGGCGAAACATACTCCGACCACATGCAAGCCTCGCCGCCCAGGATGCGCTTCTGTTCCTCCGGCGTCAGGCTGGCGGCGGCCCCGCTCAGCGGTTCGGTCGCGTAATGCCGTTCCGCTGACCACATCAGGTCAACGTAGTAACCGGAGGACAGCAATCCTCGGTAGCCCAGCTTGGCCGCCTGGGCCAGCGAGTCCGGGCCGCGCCAGGATTGAATCACGATGGTCTTGGGCAGGTCGGGTCGCAGAATCTCATCCCATCCCAGCATGGTCTTGCCGTGTTTGGCCACGATCTTCTCCACCCGCTGGTTGAAATAGGCCTGCAGATCGCCATTGTTTTTCAAGCCGTGGGCGCGCATGAACACCTGAATCTTGGGATTCGCGTCCCACTCCTTGCCGTTGACTTCGTCGCCCCCAATATGAAAAAACTGGTCGGGAAAAAGCCCAGCCATTTCTCCGATGAATGTGTCGAGAAATTTGTAAGTTTCCTCCCGCGTGGGGTCCATGGCAGGATCGAAAACGCCCCACTGGCGCTCAATCTGATAAGGTCCCGGCCCGCTGGCCAGTTCGGGATAGCCCACAAACCAGGCCGTCGCGTGTCCCGGCATGTCGAACTCGGGAACCACGCGAATGCCGCGCTCGCGAGCATACGCAATCAAATCTCGGACTTGGTCCTGGGTGTAGTACAACCCGTCCGAACCCATGTCCGTCAGCTTGGGAAATTTCGTGCTTTCGATGCGGAAGCCCTGGTTTTCTGAGAGATGCCAGTGAAACACGTTGAGCTTCACCGCGGCCATGCCGTCCAGATTGCGCTTCAGAACGTCGAGGGGAATAAAGTGGCGGCCCACGTCGATCATCAACCCGCGCCAGGGAAAGCGCGGGCTGTCCTCGATCGAAAACGCAGGCACGGCAAAACCCGCGCTCGTTGTCCGCACCAATTGCAGGAAAGTCTGCAGCCCGCGCATCACGCCGAGCGTGGTCGGCGCGTTCAACCGTGCGCCAGAGGCGGCGATCTCAAGCCGGTATGATTCGTCTTCACCCAGTTCCTGCACAGCTTTGGTTCCGGCGGCGGCCTGAATGACGAGAGTGGCGGTCGGGGAATCCGTGACCTTCATGTCGAGGGGAGGCATCCCGGTTTGGCGGCGAAGCTGAGTGAGGAAAAGCTCGACTGCGCGATCCAGCCGCGCTTCGTGATGACCCGCGACAGAAACGGAAAAGTTGGGATCGACCACCAACTGGCCGCTGCTCATTTGCACTTTGGCCGGCAGGGGCATCAGGTTTACAGATTGCGCCTGTACTTCAACCGCGAATGTGAACAGTAAGCAGAACATCACAGCCAGAATAGTCCGCACCATTCGGTCTCCAAAAATCTTGTGGTCCGATAATTACGAGGATGTCACGAAGTGGGCAGAATAGTAGAAGCGGAGTGCGGGGTGCAAATTGCGGGGAATGTCGACTGTGGGACTGGAGGACGGGCGTCCCGCCCGTCGCGGCAAGACGGGCGGGACGCCCGTCCTCCATTACTAGCCTTCAGCCACCAGCTCGCTGTAGCAGCCCAAAGCCACGCCCCAGAGGCATGGTTCGGAAGCTAACCGCTGCAGGCCAAGTTCGCCGGCGCTTTGCGTGCCCTGCATGCCGGTCCAGATCACGCGGAACTGGGCTTTTTCGTCATCCAGTTGTACTTCCAGGATTTCTCCGGGCTTGATCTGGCGGCGCATGCCCTGAATGACCGCGCCGGTGCTGCTCAGGTTTTTGACGCTGGCCAGCTGCATGAAGGGCAGGTCGTGGGCATCCACGCCCCAGATTCGCACCGGCAACTGCGCCTTGACCCGATTATGGCGGCGACGATCCATCCGGACTCCTGGGCTCCGAAGCTCAACGCTTAGAGGCCTGATCTTTCCGGATGGTACGGGGGCGACTGGGAGAAGAAAACTTACCGCGGTCATGCCAGACTGGTGCCTGTAGTCACGCACATAACTACTGCCTGCACATAGGGATAGGGGAAGGAAACGCCCTCTGGCCCTCAGTTCAGATTGGGAAGCGAGCAGGACCCCGGCCCGCGCGGGTCGCCGCAGGAGCCGCAGGCGCCGGTCGAGGGTGCGGCGGTCGAGCTACCCTTGGCGCTGACGGCAAACACCGAGAGCTGCGGCGCCAGGTTGCTGCCGTGGCACTTAGGACACTCCGCCTTCTGCTTGCCGTACACCAAAGCTTCGAACTGGTGATCGCATTCCTTGCAGATGTACTCGAAAATCGGCATTGCGTTGGCTCCTTTACCGGCAACCTGTGTCACATCACCATTTAAAATCAAGTAGTGGAGACTGTGCAAACGAAAACGCCGGCTTTCGTGCCGCGGCGCGGCCTGGGCGGCGGACACCGGCAAACCCTGGCCAGCTTCTTCCTCACCCACCGTATTGCCCTGCCACCGGCCGAGGCACGCTTCATCGAGGTCGAGCCGGGCGTCCAGGTTCTCGCTCACTGCCACTGGCAAAGCGACCGGCAGAACGCGCTGACCGTCATCATCGTGCATGGCCTCGAGGGCTCGAGCGATTCCACGTATATGCAGGGGATTGCCGCCAAGGGGCTGGCCCGCGGCATGAACGTGGTCCGAATGAATCAGCGTAACTGCGGCGGCACCGAGGCGCTGGCTCCGACCCTTTACCATTCCGGCCGCTCCCCGGACATCGCCGCGGTCGCGCAGAATCTGATCGCGCAGGACCGCATCTCCCGCTTTGCCCTGGCCGGATATTCCATGGGCGGCAACCTGGTGCTGAAATTGGCCGGCGAGTGGGGAAGCGCAGGCCCGCGGCAGTTTCACGCGGTAGCGGCGGTCTGTCCTGCGATCAACCTGGCCGCCTCGGCGGACGCTCTGCATCTGGCCGGCAACCGCCTCTACGAACAATATTTCCTGTGGCAGCTGAATCGCCGGCTGCGCACCAAGGCGCGCCTCTTTCCGGGCGCATTCGACGCTTCGCGGCTCCGTGGCATCCGTAGCCTGCGCGAATTTGACGACCGCATCACCGCGTTCTATTGCGGCTTCACCGGCGCCGATGACTATTACGACCGCGCCGCAGCCTCGCACGTGATCGACCGTATTGCCGTCCCCACTTTCATTCTTAACGCGGCCGATGATCCGTTCATCCGCATCCTCCCCGAAACCCGCCGCAAGATTCTCGACAACCCGCACATCACGTTCATCGAGACGGAGGACGGCGGGCACTGCTCCTACCTGGGCGAGAGGAACAACGGCAGCGACGGCCGCTGGGCCGAAACCCAGGTCGTAGAATTTCTCAGCACGATGTAGGCGCGAGCCCTTCGACTTCGCTCAGGGCAGGCTCGCTCGTGCGGTCGAGCGAGGCTCGACCCGGTTTCCTATACAATCACCGCGAATGAAGTTGCTGCAGTCGATTCGCGTCGCGCTCGTCCTGCTGGCGCTCCCGTTACTGCTCTGCGCAGAACCCGTCTCCCAACTGAAGCCCACCGACTACGTCAACGACTTTGCCCACGTGCTGGACCCAACCACCATCGCGCAACTGGACAACATCTGCCAGCAGCTCGACCAGAAAGCCAAGGCCCAGATCGCCGTGGTCACGGTGAATTCCCTGGACGGATCGGACATTGAAAGCTACGCCGTCGCCCTGTACAAGCAGTGGGGCATCGGCAGCAAAGCCACCGACCACGGCGTGCTCATCCTTCTGGCCGTGCAGGACCGGAAATACCGCATCGAAGTCGGCTACGGCCTGGAGCCGATCCTGACCGACGGCAAGGTGGGAGGCTTTGGCCGCGAGGCGGTCCCGTTGCTCCGGCAGAACGACTACAACGGCGCGGTATCGCTGATGACGTCAAGGGTGGCGGATGTCATCGCGCAGGACGCCGGTATTGAACTGACCGGCCCGCGTCCGCAACTCCCGGCAGCTTCTAGCGAGCAACCAGAGACAGGCCTGACCGGGAAACAGCTGCTGATTCTGGGCGTAATTCTCCTGATCGTCCTTCTGACTCCGCTGCGCAAGCTCCTGTTCTACTTTCTTCTATTCGGAGGAGGTGGTGGAGGCGGGTACAGCGGCGGCGGGGGCTTCGGAGGCGGAGGCGGCGGGTTCGGAGGCTTCGGCGGAGGCAGTTCTGGCGGCGGCGGCGCCAGCGGCAGTTGGTAGCTGATTTCTTGTAGCGCCGACCTCCGGCCGGCTGTCCCGAGGGCATCTTGCCCTCGGCGCTTGGAGCCGTCGCACTGGCGGGCTGCGAGGCTGGCGAGGTTTGAGGCTGGACGGGCGGGACGCCCGTCCTCCATTGGGATGAAATAGAAACGACGGCGCAGAGCAGCAGGAGGTTTCGGAAATGGTCGCGGAAAAAAAGATCGACGAATTCGTCAGCCGCATGAAACAGGCCGCGGGACAGAACCTGCAGAGCATCATCCTCTATGGTTCAGCCGCGACCGGAGAATATCAGGCCGACTTCTCCAACCTGAACCTGCTCTGCGTTCTGCGGGAAAGTTCTTTCTCCAAACTGTCCGCCATCGCGCCGGTGGTGGAATGGTGGCATCGCCAGAAACATCCCGCGCCCCTGGTCATGACTCAGGAGGAACTGGAAAATTCCACCGACGTGTTCTCGATCGAACTGCTCGATATGCAGCATCACCACCGTGTGCTCTTTGGCGAAGAACTGCTGACCCAGCTGCAAATCCCCATGCAACTGCATCGGGCCCAGCTGGAATATGAACTGCGCGAAAAACTCATCCTGCTGCGGCAGCGCCTGCTGGAGACGGGAGACAACGATCGCGCCCTCTGGGAGCTCCTGCTGGGCTCGGTGTCTGCCTTCGGGACTTTGTTCCGGCACGCGTTGCTGGCGCTGGGCGACGCCGCTCCCCACTCCAAGCGCGAAGCCATCCAGATTCTCGCCACCCGCATCCCTTTCGAGCCTTCGGCTTTCCTGCAATTGCTGGATATCCGTGACCACAAAACCGACCGCAAGCAGCTGGACGCCAAAGACGTTTTCACCCGTTATCTGACGGCCGTGCAGCACGTGACCGCCGCAGTCGATAGAATGCTGGATAAAGACAAGTGATGAGTGATGGCAGGGCCAGGTCTGACCGTTTCTGTGACTACTTGATTCAGGAGGAAGTATGGTCAAAGTTCTAATCGTAATCGCGATTGTGGCACTGCTCGTTTTCGTCGTCTTCGGACAATATGTCGGCGTCCGCAACACCCTGGTGACCAAGAACGAGGCGGTGAAGGCCTCCTGGTCGCAGGTGGACATCGTGCTGCAGCGCCGCGCCGACCTGATCCCCAACCTGGTCGCCACCGTGAAGGGGATCGCGCAGCAGGAGCAGACGGTTTTCGGCGACATCGCCAAGGCCCGGTCGGCGTTACTCTCCGCCGGCAGCCCGACCGAGAAGATTGCCGCCAACGGGCAACTGGATGGCGCGCTGGGCCGCCTGCTGGCCATTGTGGAGAACTACCCGCAACTGAAGTCGAACGAAAACTTCCTGCGCCTGCAGGACGAGTTGGCCGGCACCGAAAACCGCATCGCGGTCGAACGCAAGCGTTACAACGATACCCTGCAGGACTACAACACCTACATCCAGAAATTTCCTAACAACATCTTTGCCGGATGGGCAGGGTTCAAGCCGAACGAGGCTTATTTCGCCGCGTCCGAGGGATCGCGCCAGGTGCCGACGGTAAATTTCGCGCCGCCCGCGACCCAATCCACGCCACCCCAGGCCACGCCGCAACCGGCTCCCGCGCACTAGCGTGGAAGCTGATTTCGCGGTCGAACTGGGGGCGGATGACGAAACCCTGGAATTGCCCTGGGCCGCCGATGACGGCGGCCCGCGCTATTACGACCTGAAGCGCCAGCCCGAACTCCTGCTCGCGATCGAAGAAGCCAGCCGGGCGCCCGAATTGGCCGAGTTTCTAGCCGCCATGAACTCGCCCGCCGGCATTCTCGAAACCGCAAAGTGCGACACCTGGCCGAGCGCGGAGATCAATCCCGAGGAAGAGATCTTCGGGGCAACGCACAAATTCTGCTCCTACGTGGACATCCTGTTCTCGCAGGAAACGTCGCGCTCTTCTTTCCCGGAACACGAGCAATTCGCCAAACGGATTACGCAACTCCTGAAGCGCGTGCCCGAGATTCCTGCAGCCGTCGAATTGCTGATCCGGCGCTGCTTCTGTCACGCCGAAGATGAAATTCGGGAAGGCTTTTACATCACACTCTATGTCTTCGGCTACGGAGACGACGAACCCCAAGCTCGTCAGCTCTGGGCAATCGCCCTGAAGCTGGCAGAAAATGCCATCCGCCAGGCCGGTTCAATGTAGGCGCGAGCCCTCGACTTCGCTCAAGGCAGGCTGCTCGTGCGGGCGCCATCACTGTCCCGCCGGCACTCCCGCAGGGACGGGCGGGGACGCCCGTCCGCCATCGAGTACGGGCCTCCCGCGCGCCTTCCATCGGGTGCGCCCGATCGACAGCGCCAGCATCGCCAGGCAAATCGTCACCAGCCCGAACGATGCCGCCCGAATGCCGGCGGCATGCTTGGGCACAATCGAAAGCCGGCCGTAAACCAATTCGATGTGCACCCAGTAGACCAGCAGAGAAGTCTGTCCCAACTGTATCAGCGGGCTGAAGCCCCACTGACCCGCCCCCCAGCGGCACCACGCGTAAGTCGCGGACAGAATCGCCAGCAGCAATCCCACTCGAATCAGAAAGAAATTCGGGCTGGTATGCCAGAAGTCATAGACCGGATAGATCTGCATGGGCCGGGCATCCATCCAGCGCGCCAGGTAGATCAGGCCCACGCCGGCGGCGCCGGCCATGGCGAACACGGCGGCCTCCCGCCGGTGCGCCCAATCGCTGATCAGCAGGAATCCGAGCGCCAAACCGGCGAAGGCGAAAGCTGTCCAGGGAAAGATGGGGAAAATCCACGACTGCGGCCGCCCCAGATTGTGCACGCCGTCAATGTAGGACTCGATCGGCCAGGGCAGCCAGCGCGGACGCCAGCTGGTCCAGATAAGCGGCGTCAGCAGCGAAATCAGCAGCGCGATTGCGCCCGCAGTCGCCCCCAGAACCTGGCGGATGTGCGAGGTTGCGCCAACCCTCAGCACCATCCAGCACACCGCGCCCATCAGCATCATGGAAATGCCAATCGTATTCAGGATGTCCACCCGCAACACATCGCTCCACGGCGCCCATCCCCAGGCGATCACGTACTCCTGCAAGCGGAACAGAAGGCCCAGTCCAAGAATTTCCGCGCCGCGCCGGATGGTAGTGCGCGCGATCGCATTCGGCGTCGCACCCTTCCGCCGCAGCTTGTCGGTCACCAGGGCAAAGGAAATGCCCGCCAGAAAGAGAAACAGCGGCGCCGGCAAAGTCCCACCCAGCTGGGACCACATGAAAAACGTCGTCTTGCGGGCCTCGGCACTCAGCCAGGAGTCGTAGCAGTGGGTCTGGAACATCAGCACGCAGGCCAGGCCGCGCATCCAGTCGATGTAGGCGAGACGATGTGTAGGCGAAGTAGGCATGCCCTGCCAGTGCCAGCCGGACGCGAAAGTATAAAGCAGGCAGCGTTCACCTGCGTGTCATCAGGTGTTTACGCCAGAACCTCGCCGGCAGGCGAAACGCTGCAATTCGCCTCGCCCTCCAAACCATCGTAAGATATCCCTGTGCCGGCCGAACCCAATCTCGCCTCGAAGCGCGCCGCGCTTGATCAGCATCTCCGCGGACTGGGACGAACTCTGGTCGCCTACTCTGGCGGCGTGGATTCAGCGTTTCTGGCCTGGGCGGCGCACCAGGCCCTGGGCAGCAACATGCTGGCCGTCATCGCCGACTCGCCCAGCCTGGCCCGCACCCAGCTGGCCGACGCTACCGCCTTTGCCGGCGAACTGGGAATTCCCCTCGAAGTGATCCAGACCCGCGAGCTCGACCGGCCGGAATACGCCCGCAATGACGCTGCCCGGTGCTTTCATTGCAAGGACGAGTTGTTCACTACCATGGAAGAATTCCGCAGCCGCCACGGATTCGATTCCATCGCTTACGGGGTAAACCTGGACGACCAGGGCGACTTCCGGCCCGGCCAACGGGCGGCGGAGCAGCATCACGTGGCCGCGCCGCTGCGCCAGGCCGGACTCACCAAGCAGGACATCCGCGAGCTGGCTCGCGCCGCCGGACTGCGTCTGTGGGACAAGCCTGCTTCCGCCTGCCTCTCTTCGCGCATCGAGTACGGACGCAAGGTCACGCGCGAAGCCCTCAGCGTGGTCGAACAGGGCGAGGACGCCCTGCGCGCTCTAGGGTTCCGCCAGGTGCGCGTCCGTCATCACGGTGACATGGTGCGCATCGAAATTGCGCGCGAGGAACTGGACCGGGCGCTCACTCCGGAGATGGCAGCCGAATTCACCCGTATGTTCAAAGCTCTGGGGTTCAAATTCGTGACCCTGGATCTCGAAGGCTTCCGCTCCGGCTCCATGAACGCGTTCCTGGCAGCCGAAATCCTGACCGGCGGACGCTGACTTCGCCGCTGAGAATGGCCCTTCAACCCTCTCATTCACCGGTCAGCCTTCTCGGCCGTGTGAGATAATCGTGGTTCATCTTAGTGGTTCATTTTCAATGTGCAGGCGGTTTCTAGTGACGTTTTTGCGGCGTGCCACACTTGTGCTTCTGATCGTATGCCTGGGTTGCTCCGCCCAGTCGATGTCTCCTGAAGTGGCCCGGCGAATCGAGCAACAAGTGCGGATTTTCTACACCATTCCCGCCCGGGTAAAAGTGATTCTGGGCCCGGTCAAGCCCAGCGATTTTCCCAATTACGACGCCCTGACCATCACCTTCGATGGCGGGGACAAGAAGCAGACTTACGATTTCCTGCTGGCCAAGGATGGCAAGACGCTGCTCCGCATGACCAAGCTCGACCTCAGCAAGGACCCCTACGCCGAGGTCATGAAAAAGATCGACGTCAGTGGACGGCCGACCCGCGGCAACGCCAAGGCCAAGGTGATTGCCATCAATTACGACGACTTCGAGTGTCCCTTCTGCTCGCGCATGCACCAGACGCTTTTTCCCGACTTGCTGAAGGAATATGGCGACCGGGTGGAATTCATCTACAAGGATTTCCCGCTGGCCGAGATCCATCCCTGGGCCACGCATGCGGCGGTAAACGCCAATTGCCTGGCGGCGCAAAGCCAGGACGCGTATTGGGATTTCGCCGACTACATCCATGCCAACCAGAAAGAAGTGAATTCCGAGAAGGGCCACGACGGCCAGTTTGCCGCCCTCGATCGCCTGACCCTGGAGCAGGGACAAAAGCACAATCTCGATGGGACCAGGCTGCAAGCCTGCATCAAAGCACAACAGGACGATAAGGTGAAGGCTTCCGTCCACGAAGGCGAGGCGCTGGGCGTGGAAGCGACGCCGACCATGTTCGTGAACGGCGAGCAGGTGGATGGGGCCCTGTCGATCAGCGAGTTGCGGGCAGTCCTGGACCGCGCCCTGGTGCAGGCCGGCGAGACGCCGCCGGCGCACCCCCCAGCCCCGGCCCCGGCCGCTTCGCCGCAGCCGGGAAACAAATAATTCCTGACGTCCCGAAGGACGGCCCGGAAAGATAGCAGACCGGGGACAGCATCGATACAACAACGCGGAGGACCTGATTTGAAAAAGCACGATCGGTTGCAGCGCCCGCTGGTTGCCCTTTTCGCAGTTAGCCTCCTGATTTTTTCTGCCGCCTGCAGCTCCAAACGCGCCGGCGACGATGTCGCCGCCACGGTGGATGGCCGCAAGATCTACACCGCGGACGTGGAAAAGTATTACCAGAACCAGACCGCCGGCTCCGACCAGGTGCCGGTCGGCGAGCAAGCCACCAGCCTGCGGCTCAGCATTCTGAAGGAATTGATCGATAACGAAATTCTGATGCGCCGGGCGGAGAAACTCGGACTGCTGGCCACCGACGAAGAGGTCGATGCCAAGTTGAACGAAATCAAGTCACCTTACACCAAGGAACAGTTCGAAGCCCGGCTGAAAGAAAAGAAGATCACGGTAGACGATTTCAAGCGCGATCTCCGCCGTTCCCTCACCGTGGATAAAGTCCTGAACAAGGAAATCACGTCCAAGATCAACGTCACCGACCAGGACATTACGAACTATTACAACGCGCACAAAGCGGAGTTCAATCTGATCGAGCCGCAGTATCACCTGGCCCGCATCCTGGTGACCACCACGCCCAATCCTCAAGTCCACAATCTGAAGAACGACAAGGCGCAGAATGAAGCCGACGCCCGCAAGAAAATCCAGATGATCACCAATCGCCTGGACAGCGGCGACGACTTTGGGACCCTCGCCATGAACTATTCCGAAGACGCCGAGACTTCGGGCAGCGGCGGCGACCTGGGTTTCGCCCCGGAATCTTCGCTGCGCAATACGGACCCCGGCACGCGCGACGCCGTAGCCAAGCTGAAACCCGGCCAATACAGCGGCGTGATCCCGCTGGCCAACCCCATGAACAAACAGGTGGCCGGATTCCAGATCGTCAAGCTGATTTCGAAAGAGCCGGCAGGACAGCGCGAACTGGCCGATCCGCGGGTGCAGCAGGCCATCCGCTCCCAGCTCCGCGACCGTCGCGAGCAGTTGCTCAAAGCCGCCTATTACGAGGTCCTCCGGGATCAGGCCCGGGTGGAAAACTACTACGCGCAAAAAGTGCTCGATGGCAACGGCACTGTCCAGTAGTCGGCGGTTGTTTGCTCATGCGGTTGTGTGGCTCTTGATTGTGTGGTTGTGTGGTCGCGGGCGACTGGCCGACGAAACCATGGAGGCGGGCGTCTCGCCCGTTCCAAACCGGCGATTCCAAGATTACCAGCTCGCCTGATTTTCGCCAGCCGCCAAGAAACAGCCGGGCTTTGCCCGGCCGGGCGGGTGGGACATCCGCCCCTACGTGTGGACCGTTGCGGCCCTTACTCCACGATCGCCAGTACATCTCCGGCATTCACCGCCGCACCTTCAGCCACTGCCAGCTTCAATACCACGCCTTTTTTCGGCGACTTGATTTCGTTCTGCATTTTCATCGCTTCAACCACCACCACCCCCTGCCCGGCTTCGACCGCCGAGTTCTCGCCGACCAGGAACCTGACCACCTTTCCCGGCATGGGGGCCACCAGCGGGCGCGGCCCTTTTCCAGAGTCGGTGCGGGCCTTGCGGCTGCGCAATGATCGCGGGTCCGAGACTTCAGCGGCGTAGGGCTGATCGCCCACCCAGAGCCGCACGACTGACTGAATGCGCTCGCGCCTGGCCTGGAAAGCCGCGCCATCGATCAGGATGGAGAGAACATCGGGTTGCGCCAGCAGGGCATCGATCTGGATTGCGCGTCCGTCCACCCGGCAGCGCCACTGGCCGGCGTCACGGTCCAGATCGAGATCCACGCGAAAAACTATTCCATCGATGGTGACGTCGTAGACCATAAAATTTTCGATGGAGGATGGGCGCCCGTCCGTCCCGCCACGGTCCGCGCATGACGGGCGAAGACGCCCGTCCTCCATTCAATCGCGCTACATCAACCCTTCGGTTCGTGCCGCCGTTTTCCAGCTTGAACTTGCAGGAGCGATCGCCTCCGCGCTCGACGCGGTTCCGTTGCCTCCCGCTTTCGAGGCCGAGTCCAGGCAGGTGAAAATGGCCGCGGCAATGGCGGCGATGCTTGCGGTTCTCTCTCGGGCAGCGCTACGGCTGGAGTCGCTCTTGACCTGCAGCAGGCGGTCGAGAAATTCGGTGTCGATTTTCCCGGACTGAAAAGTTTCGTCAGCCAGAATCCGCCGGAACAACCCCAGGTTGGTCTTGATCCCGGCCACGAAACATTCCGGCAGGGCCCGCGCCAGCCGGGCAATCGCCTGCCGCCGGTCCGGTCCGTAGCCAATCAACTTTGCCAGCAGCGGGTCGTAGTCGAGGGGGACGGTCCAGCCGGCATAGACGCCGCTGTCCAGCCGGATTCCCGGGCCCGCCGGGGTCTGCAGACTTTCGATTTTCCCCGGACTGGGGAAAAAATTGTCGTCCGCATCTTCGGCGTAGATGCGGCACTCGATGGCATGTCCGCGGATGACAACGTCTTCCTGAGCAAACGGAAGTCTCTCTCCCGCGGCGATGCCGATTTGCAGATGCACCAAATCAAGTCCGGTGATCAATTCCGTCACCGGATGCTCCACTTGCAGGCGCGTGTTCATTTCCAGAAAATAAAAATTCTTCTCCGCATCCACCAGAAACTCGACCGTGCCCGCGTTGCCATAATGCGCCGACCGGGCCACCCGGACCGCAACCTCGCCCATGCGCCGGCGCATTTCGGCATCCACCAGTGGTGAGGGCGCCTCCTCCAGCACCTTCTGATGACGCCGTTGAATGGAACACTCGCGTTCGCCGAGATAAACGGTGTTGCCGCGTTCATCCGCCAGCACCTGCATCTCGATGTGCCGCGGGGTGGGGATGGCTTTCTCCAGGTAGACTTCGCCGTTTCCGAAAGCCCGTTGCGCCTCGCTCCGGGCCGCCTCCAGCGCGGCTTGCAGTTCCGGCGCGGAATGCACCAGGCGCATGCCTTTGCCGCCTCCGCCCGCCGCCGCTTTCAGCATGACAGGGTAGCCGATTTTCGCCGCCACATCCCTGGCCTGCTGCCCCGATTCCAGCGCGCGGGATGTGCCCGGCACGAACGGCACTCCGGCCTTCTCCATCTCCTGACGGGCCCGGGTCTTTGACCCCATCATTTCCATCGCAGCGGCGCTGGGCCCGATGAACTTGATGCCCGCGGCGGCGCAGGCCTGGGCGAACTTCGCATTCTCCGAAAGAAATCCGTAGCCGGGATGAATGGCGTCCGCGCCGCAGCGTTTTGCGACCTCGAGAATCTTGCCGATGTTGAGATAGGATTCAGCCGCAGCCGCGGCTCCGATGAAATAGGCTTCGTCCGCCATCAGAACATGAAGAGCGGCGCGATCCACCTCGGAGAAGACCGCAACCGAAAGAATGCCCAGCTCGCGGCAGGCACGCATCACCCGCACCGCGATCTCTCCCCGATTAGCGACAAGGATTTTCTTGAACATAATGTAGACGCGAGCGGCCCCGCTCGTGCGGTGGCGGCACCGGCCAAAGGCGTCGGTTCGGCCATTTCTCTTTCGCCCTTTCAGGGCCCCTGCGGCTCTTTTTCTCACCCGGGGCTAGCGCCCGGGCTGCAATATTCCGCCGCTTCGCGGCTGCACGCAGTGGACTCATAGGACGTGCTGTGTATTGACGACTGACGACTGTGTTCAAAATACAAAAGCCCCTTCATCCGAAGAGGCTTTCGCGGTTAAAAGGCTGTGCCCATTCCTACTGGCTGGGCATGGTGATGCCCTGAGTGCCCGGCTGTTTCTCGGCCTTGGCCTTCTTGACGGCCATGGTCTTGTCCACCCACTCATCGGCGGTCTTCAAGTCCGCTGCGTGCGCGGCCGGGTCATCGCATTGCAGGTCCGCCCGCTCGCGATACAGCAGATTCAGATAAGCCATGGCATCGTCGTAATCGGGCCGCAACTGCAGCGCCTTCTGCAACTCGGCAATTCCATCTTCGATGACGCCCGAGTTTTTCTCCCGCAGTTCCTCGCAGACCTTCTTGTTCGACTTGTCCTTCATGATCCACTCGTCCGGCTTCAGTCCCGCTTTCGCGCGCTCTTCCATTCGGGGCTGGTAACTCTGCGTCCAGTCGATGACCGCCACCGAGTAGTAAGGCTCCGGATCGTTGGGGTCGAGGGCAATCGCCTTGCGGTAGTAGGTCTTGGCATCCTCGAACTTTTTCATCTGCAAGTAGAGGTAGGCGATCCCTTTCACGCTGTTGATGTTCTTGGGATCGCGCTCCAGCACCGCGCTGTACTGGTCAATGGCGTTTTGCCCCATGCGATTGTTGTCTTCCGCGTCGACGCCGGGAATATATTGCTGGGCAAACGCCGTGGCCAGATAGAGGCGCGCATTCAGCAAGCTGGGATCGAGCGACACTGCCTGCTGGAAGTGGTTGATCGCCTCTTCGTACTTGGCGTTCTTGTAGGACTGCACGCCCTTGTTGAGCTGGTCTCGCGCCCTCAGCTTGCTGCAGCCCGTAGTGGCCAGCATCGCCAACCCGAGCGCCGTCACTGCCAGCATTCGTACAGTTGTTTTCATTGCGCTGTATGTCTCCCTTGCCAGAAATCGTCAGGCCTGCTTGTGCCTACAGACGACCAGAACGCACCAGTGCAAGGCGCGTGCGCGGATGAGGTAGGCGGACCCGCCGTCCGCCCAGCCTCGAGGTACCGCAAAATCTACAAGGACTAGCCCCCGGCTTCAATCTTGGCCGTGATCAGACCCACTTTGTCGACGCCCGAAGCGTGCGCAATATCAATCACGTTGGCCACATCGGCAAACGGGACCGCATCGTCGCCCTTGACGAACATCACTTTTTCCGCGCGCGTCTTGAAGATATCGGTCAGGCGGCCCTGCAGGTTGTCCCAGGTCGTGTCCTCCTGGTTAATCTTCAATGCCGGAGGCTGCCCCGCTCCCCGGTCGATCAGCTGCACCACGATAGTGCGGTCCGGGGTGGTGTTCTTCGGCGCATTCGGCGGCGGGGGTTGGGGCACCAGCGCGTCCAGTCCCTTGGGGGTTAACGGAGTGATCACCATGAAGATGATGATCAGCACCAGCAGCACGTCAATCAGCGGAGTGACGTTCATGTCCGCGCTCTGACCGCCGCCCGATCCCATTGCCATTCCCATAACAGTTCTCCTCGAATTTCTTCCCTGCGCACGTCCAGGCTACGAAAGCCTGAGCTATTGCCCGCCGGTCGGCGGAGCTGCGGGCGCCGCTGCCGGGGCCGGTGCCGTGGTCTTGCGCTGCTCGGTCAGCAGGCCTAACTGGTCGACTCCAGCGGCCCGCACGTTGTCCACGACCTCAACCACGGACCCGAACCGGGCGCGCGCGTCGGCCTTGACGAACACCCGCTTGTCCACACGATTTGCCAGGCGGTCCTTGACCTTGCCGGTCAACTGGTCGGGCGGAAGCTTGTCGGTACCGAAGTAAACCGTCCCGTCGCGCATCACCGAGACCAGCAGGGCGTCTTCTTTGTCCGCGTCCGGCATCGACTCCGGATTATTGACCTTCGCCATGTCCACGCTGACACCGTGCTGCAACATGGGCGTGATCACCATGAAGATGATCAGCAACACCAGCATCACGTCCACCATGGGGGTCACGTTGATGTTGGAGTTGACCTTGACTCCCTCATTCCGCTTGTTTAACGCCATAAACTCACTTCTCCTCGGCGGCCGCTTGTCGCCCGCCCGAGCTGAGAATGATTCTCAGCGGCTCCAGCTTCTCGAACCCGCGCTTCCGGCCCCAGGATCTATGCCTGGCGCCGGGAGTTTACCCGGCGCCAGGTCGGCAACTCTGAGGTTCTAGGCAGCGGTCGAGACCTAGCTGCGGCGCATTCCCCGCCGCTTCAGGAAGTAATCAATCAGTTCGCTCGACGAGTTATCCATCTCCACGTCGAAGGCTTCCACGCGACCGGTCAGGTAGTTGAACATCATGACGGCCGGAATGGCCACGAACAGCCCGATGGCGGTGGTCACCAGCGCTTCCGAAATACCGCCGGCGACGGCCGCGAGACCAGTGGCCTTTTCGGACTGAATACCTTTAAACGCGTTGATGATGCCGACCACCGTGCCCAGCAGTCCCACGAACGGGGCGGTCGAGCCGATGGTTGCCAGTCCGCCCAGGCCGCGCTTCAGTTCGGCGTGGACAATGGCTTCGGTGCGCTCCAGAGCGCGCTTGGAGGCTTCGATGGTCTCGCCGGGAATCTCACCGCTTTCCTGGTGAGCGCGGAATTCCATCAAGCCCGAGGTGACGACCTTGGCCAGGTGGCTCTTCTTGTTGCGCTCGGCGACCTTGATGGCTTCTTCGATCTTGCCATCGCGCAGGGCGCCAGCCACGGCCGGAGCAAACGCACGCGATTGTTTGCGCGCGGCGCTGAAAGCCATGGCGCGGTCAATCATGACGCCGATTGACCAGCCCGACATGACGAACAGAATGATGACCACTGCCTTCGCTGGAATACCCATCTGGTGCCACAGCGAAATCGGGTCCCAACCCACGGCTGCCTGCTCCTGGAAAAACCAGGCCGCCATAGTGGACATATGAGTAAATGCGAGTGCTGCTAGATTGGCTACGAACATGAGTTGCCTTCCTCCTCAGAGCTTGTCAGATTGCAAAACTAGTTGCCGCTTCGAATCCTGTTAAATCCACGCTGGCACACCGGAGTTTAACCTCCGGCAAGGGTAAAGTTGACCGTAATCTGAGTCTCCACTTCCACCGGCTCGCCGTTCAGGATGTAAGGCTTGTACTTCCACTGCTTCACCGCCTCGATAGCGGCCGGAGCCAGCATGGGGTGGCCGCTGATCAGGCGCAGGTTCTGGATTGAACCATCCTTGCTGATCTCAGCCTGCAGCAGCACGGAACCTTGGATGCGCGCCTGCCGCGCCAGGGGTGGATAGGCCGGCTGAATTTTCCGCAGCAGCAGCCCCTGGGTCACGCCCTGTGATACCCGCACCCGCTGTGGAGTGGCGACTTTCGGCACCGCGATCGGGGTTGAGTTGATAATGCCGCCGATCACGCCGCCCATTTGCCCGCCGGCCGCGCCCGGGACACCGCCGACAACCCCGGCCATGGTCGAAACCGGAGGCGGCGCCTCTTCTTCTTTGATCATTTGGACTTTTTCCGGGATCTTGGTGGGGGTGCGCAGTTGACCGTTGATGATATCGGTCTGAATTACTTTTACCACCTTGATGGGGGTCGCAGCCGGTGGCGGTGGCGGTGGCGGCGGTGGTGGCGGAGCCACCAGGAAGGTCATCAACTGGGTTTTGGGCAGAGCTTCGGTAAACAGCAGCGGGATCAGTACCAACACTCCGACCAGGGCTATCTGCAAACCAAATGAGAGAAAAGTAGTCAGGCCGCGCTTTGTCTTGAGCCTGCCACCCGATTCAATGAGGCTATCTTCAAACATGAGGATTCTCCTGCTGGACCCTACGTATGTTTAGACACCGCCCGCCCATTCTTTGCTCCCGAACTCGTACCGCATTCCGCGCCGCCTTAGATCCGCTTCAAAGCATTGAAAGCAAGCCCGATTCCGCCGAAATCCGCCCCAGAACCGGCCTACTGGCCGCTGGCCACCTTACCCTTGCCCGCCGTGGGCTTGCCCGCGGGCAGCTTTGCCTTGCCCGCCACAACCGCCACCGGCTTTCCCCGGTTCGACCGCCAGTCCTGGTAGGCCACCAGAATGGGCGCGGCAATCGCGATCGAGGAATAAGTCCCGATTAAGATTCCAATGACCAGGGCGAAAGAGAAGCCATGCAGCACTTCGCCGCCGAACAGATACAGCGCAACCACTGTCAAAAACGTTAACCCTGCGGTCAGGATCGTCCGGCTCAGCGTTTGATTAATACTCCGGTTTACGATTTCTGACAACTTTTCTCGCCGCATCAACTTCAGGTTTTCCCGGATGCGGTCAAAAATCACGATGGTGTCATTATTCGAATAACCAATCAGGGTCAGGATGGCCGCAATCACAGTCAACGAGATTTCCTTGTTGGCCAGGGAGAACGCGCCCACCGTGATCAGGGTATCGTGGAAAACGGTGACCACCGCGGCCACGCCATAAATCCACTCAAAACGAAAGCCCAGATAGACCAGCATCCCGGCCAGAGAATAAAGCACCGCCCAGCGGGCCTGGCTCTGCAATTGCTTTCCCACTTGCGGGCCGACAATCTCAACCTGATAGACACCAAAATCCGACAGATAGAACCCGTCCGGCAAAACCGCCACCACCGCCGGATCCACGGCGGCCTTGAGTTCATCCATGGAACTCAGCACCCCGCCCTTGGTCTTGTTACGATAGTCAACGATCGCCTTGGCTATGGCCGCATAGCGCTGGCTGGCGTCGGTGCCCGCGTGCAGCGGATCTTTCTCCAGCAGGTAATTGGCTAATGTCAAAGAACTGGCGTTGTTCAAATCCAGCTTGCCCGGCGGAGCATTGGTCTCCAGCGCATTGATGATTTGAACCTTGCCCTGATCGAGCGCTTTCTCGCTGGTCTCGCGGACATCGAGGTCAATCAGCACCTCGTTGTTGGCCACCACTCCCAGGCGCTGGATCTTGAATTGCCCCAAGCCCACTTTTTGCAGCGCCGCCCGGATGGCGTTGTCATCCGGCGGGTGCGAGAACTTCACGTAGACCAGGGTGCCGCCCCGGAAGTCTACGCCCAGCGGGATGCCATGCCAAAACAACATGGACAAGATGCCGGCCACGCTGAACAGCAAGGAAAAGGCGAGAAAATACCACTTCTTGCCCAGAAAGTCTATGTTCGGATTTCGGAAAAATTCCACGCTGTGGTCCAACCCCTCTATGGTTGCTTGATTTGGGTTCTGCTTTGCGTCCTTTTGGGGCCCTTCTTTGCGTCCTTAGCGGTCAAAAGCTTTTACCGCAAAGCGCGCCAAGGAAACCGCAAAGGAAGCAAAGACACCTCTCAGATGCTCAAAGCCTCGCCGCGCTGCTTGCGGCTCAAAATCCAGTCGAAAATCATGCGCGAAACAAACACCGCGGTGAACAGGTTGGCCAGCAAGCCAAAGGTCAGGGTAACTGCAAAACCCTTGACCGGACCGGTGCCAAACAGGAACAGGATGGCCGCCGAGACGATGGTGGTGACGTGAGTATCGACGATGGTGATCCAGGCATGCGCGAAACCCTGCTCCACCGCCGACGACGGCGTCTTGCCGTTCCGCAGTTCCTCGCGAATGCGCTCAAAAATCAGCACGTTCGAATCCACGCCCATGCCGACGGTAAGGATCACGCCGGCAATGCCAGGCAGGGTCAGAGTGGCCCCGAAGTATCCCATGAAACCCAATAGAATGACCAGGTTCAGGATTAACGCCAGGTCGGCATTAATGCCCGCGCCGCGGTAGTAGATCAGCATGAAGATCAAAACGGCGAGCATGCCGATAATCGCCGCCCGAACCCCCGCCCGGATCGAATCCGATCCCAGTGACGGCCCCACGGTCCGCTCTTCCAGATACTTGATGCCGGCCGGCAGCGCGCCGGAATTGAGGACCAGGGCCAGGTCCTTGGCTGCCTGCTCGCTCATGCCGCCACCGCTGATCCGTCCCTGGTCATGGATCTGCTCGTTGATGGTGGCCACTTCCCGCACCCGGTTATCCAGGACTACCGCGAGTTTGTCGCCCACGTGGGCGCCGGTAAACGCCGCAAACTTTCTGCCGCCCTCGTTAGTGAGAACGAAACCGACGTCAGGCGAGTTGGTGTTGGTGTCGCGTCCCACCGTGGCGCCGCCCGACCGCAGATCGGCGCCCGCTACCGCCGAGCTTCGGGTTACCAGGTAGAACTGTTCGCCGGCATCGTCGCCGGCCTGGCTGCCGACGCTGCGTCCGCGCAGCAGCATGGAATCCGGAGGCAGCACGCCGTTGTGCTGCTGCAAAGCATCTTGCTCGCTCGAATAAGGCCCGCCCAGCACCTGCTTGATTTCCAGCATGGCGGTGGACTGCATGATTTCCTTCACCCGCGCCGGATCGTCCACGCCGGGAAGCTGCACCAGAATCTGATACTGGCCCAGGCCGTGCTCCTGAATGACCGGTTCACTTACGCCCAGCTGGTCTATGCGATTGCGAATGGTTTCAATGGCAAGAGTCACCGCGCGATTCCTGAGTTCGGCCAGGGCCTGCGGCTTCATGGTGAACGTCCAGGAATTGTCCGCACCCGAATTGAGGTCATATTCGGGCAATCGTTCGCTGACGTCAGAGCGCAAATCCGAGGTTGATTCCGGGGGCACGCCCTTTAGCACGATCTGGTCGGGATGATTCACCGGATCCGGCTTGGTGATCTCGGTGTAATTGATCTTGTGAGTGCGCAAGTCTTCTTTGACCCGCTCCAGCGCGCGGTCGGAATCTCCGTTCACCGCGTCGTTGACCTGCACCTGCAGGATCAGGTGAGTGCCGCCCTTGAGGTCGAGCCCCAGGTGAATGCGGTCTTGTATAGACGCCAGCAGCCCGCTGCCAGAAAGGTCCTTCGGAATTCCGAAGATACCGAACAGGAATAGCAGCAGGGTTCCGACGGTCAGCCCGAGCTTCCAACCTAAAGTCTTGTTCATGGCCTGAGGGTTAATTTCTTTTCTGTAGCGCTACTCATGCTGCCTTGTTGTTCTTGTCCTCCGGCGCAACCACCGAAGCCACCGAGGCCCGAGTCACTTCGAGCCGCAGATTGTCCGGCGGCACGCGCAGCTGGATGTAATCCTCACGCAGCGCGATGACCGTCCCGCGCAGCCCGCCGCTGGTCACAACCTTGTCTCCGGTCTTCAGATCGTTCAGCATCTGCTGCCACTTTTTCTGGCGGCGCTGCTGCGGCATGATCAGGAGAAAGTAAAAGATGGCAAAGATGAAGATCAGCGGAGCAAACCCCAGCCAGCCGCCCGCTCCCATCGTCTGTAACGCCAGTAGGTTTGCAATGCTCATATTGCGCTGTCCATGAAACGATTCTGTCTGCACTCCAAACAGGTCAGCACGGCGCCCCTCGGCGCGTCCTGGCCCTGTGCATTTTACCGCAGGATTTCTCGCTTCCTCAGGCCGGAGATTCTTTTTGCTTCAGGCATGAACTGGGGATGCCGGATTACGGTTTCGCTCCAGACCGCTCCCCAGAAAGAAGTTGGGCCCTACTCCCAAGCGCAATAGAATGACGCACCCACCGCATGGTGTCAAGGTAGAAGCTCAGGTTGTGGACAGTATTCAGGACTTGGGCCAGAACCTCATTGGCGGCATAAAGATGCCGGAGATAGGCCCGGGAGTAGCGCCGGCAGACCCGGCAGCCGCAATTGGGATCAAGAGGGTCCTGGTCGGCGGCGTATCTGGCCTGCTTGATCGAAATCCGGCCCTGGGAGGTAAACAGCAAGCCGTGCCGCGCCGCCCGGGTAGGCAGCACGCAGTCCATCATGTCAATGCCGGCGTTGGCATATTCGACAATCTCTTCCGGCGTGCCCACCCCCATGAGATAGCGCGGCTTGTCGGCGGGAAGATGGGGCAGCGTGGCTTCGACAACTTCTCGGGTCACAGAGCGCGGCTCGCCCACGCTTAGGCCGCCGACGGCATACCCGTGAAAGCCCATCTCGACCGTGCGCTCGGCCGATTCCTGGCGCAGGGCGGCGTCCATGCCGCCCTGCACAATCCCGAAGAGCGCCTGCGTTGCGTCGCCGTTTTCGGTTTCTGGTTCCCGGTTTCCAGACTTGGTGTTCCTGGAGACTGGAAACTGGAAACCAGAAACTCGATTCCAGGGCACTTCTTCTTTATGCTGCTCAAAATATTTCTGGCTGCGTGCCGCCCAGCGCAGGGTCAATTCCATTGACTGCCGGGCCCGCTCCCGGTCCGCGGGAAACTCAGTGCATTCGTCAAACGCCATCATGATGTCGGCGCCCAGCCCGATCTGCGCCTGCATGGCACTTTCCGGACTGAAGAAATGCGCCGACCCGTCCAGATGCGAACGAAACGTCACGCCTTCCTCGGTCACTTTGCGCAGTTCATTCAAACTGAAAACCTGGAACCCGCCGGAGTCAGTGAGAATCGCCCGCGGCCACGCCATAAAACGATGCAGCCCTCCCAGCTGGCGGACTTGCTCCACTCCGGGCCGCAGATATAGATGGTAGGTATTTCCCAGCAGGATTTGTACGCCAAGGTCCTCCAGGATGTCCTGCGAGACTCCCTTGACTGACGCCACCGTGCCAACCGGCATAAAGACCGGTGTTTCGACGACCCCGTGCGGCGTGGTCAGGCGTCCGGCGCGGGCAGGGCCGGAAGTCGCGTCGATCTGAAACGAGACAGACAATGTTGGGATTGTAGCAATAGGCCGACGACGCCTTTAGGCGACCCACGACGAAAACCATAAACCACGAAGGACACGAAGGCACACAAAGCACGTCCCAAGATCTTTGGGTTCCTTCGTGAACCTTCGTGTCCTTCGTGGTTTATGGTTTTTGGTTAAGTCAGCAGAATGGGCTCGCCTCGAGTGATCACCAGAGTGTGCTCAAAATGGGCGGAAGGCCTGTGATCTGCGGTGCGTACCGTCCAACCATCGTTCGCTACAAACGCGCGTCCCGATCCGGCGGCAATGATAGGCTCGACCGTAATCACCAGGCCTTCGGTCAGAATCTGATTGGCTTCGGGATCGGCATAGTTGGGCACGCGCGGCTCTTCGTGGATGGTGCGGCCAATGCCGTGTCCACCCAGATCGCGGATTATCGAGAAGCCGCAGCGCCGGACTTCGCGTTCGACCACGCGGCCAATTTCGAATACCCGGAATCCGGCCCGGGCCACCAGCATGGCTTTGGTAAAGGCGCGCTCGGCACACGCAATCAAGAGCCGGCTCTCCACCGAAACCTCGCCCACCGCAACTGTTTCGGCAGCGTCGGCCATGAATCCATCTTTCTCAATAGTGACGTCGAGCTTAAGCAGATCGCCGGATTCGACCGCGCGCTCTCCGGGAATGCCGTGTACCGCTTCTTCGTTCAGGCTGATGCAATTCACGCCTGGAAATTTGTAGACCAGTTGCGGCGCAGATTGCGCTCCGTGCTCGCGCATGACGGCGGCGCCGACCGCATCCAGTTCACCGGTGGTGATGCCGGTCCGCACGGCACGCTTCATGGTTTCGAGCATGCGGCGGACAATTGCGCCCGCAGCACGCATTCCGGCAAGGTCTTCGGGACCGTTGATAGACATGCTTCTAGCCTATCGCATCGGATAGACGGCGTGGACCGAAAAACAACATGAGGATAAAACTCGCGACGAAAAACGGAAGCACCTGCGAAAACCCGAAGCCCACGAAGCGCAGAACCAGGCCGTACAACGCGATTGACTCGGAGAGCGCGAGGATCAGGATGTAACCCGTCCCCAACGAGCCCTTGCTTTCGAGTCTCCGGCATTCGTCTGCAGAACATTCTCGGCTCGCTTCACCATGATGCGGCGAACCATGAAGATGCCTACGCTGATTACAACCGCCATCAACGCGAACATGAACAAAACGAGAGGGAATGTCGGTCGAGGCGGTGGACCGAGCCGCGCCGCTAGAAGAACGTAGAGAAGAACGCTGCCCAGCAATGCCGTCTGGATGATTCGCAGGGTCCTAAGCAGGGAGTCCATGGATGGATTGTGCCTTAATTTTCAGGTAACCCAAGAAGAAACTGAAACTTGAGTGCCAGAGTCTGCATTGCCGAGCGTTGCTCGGCCTGGACGGATTCCTTCGACGTCGCTCAGGACAGGCTCCGACCGGTTCCCACACAACTCGGGATTTACGAGCCGGTAATTTTCAGGCGGAATTCTTCAGGCAGACGTTCGCGGATTTCAGCGGGCAGGCGATCGTGGACGCGTCGTGCTCCGAGTTTGGCGGCATCGACTACTGCCATCGGAGCGGGCGTCGCCACAGCAACGCCGAGCCAGATCAGAGCGGATAGTGCAAATCCCACCAGCGCGGCCAGTTCCAGCCAGAAGGCGTGCCGGGGATTGAGATGGAGAATCACGCCAAACGCCAGCAGAAAGACGGCGGCAGAAACCGATGCCAGTGCAATTAGTCCAAGATCGATGTTTCGGTGCAGATGCTGGCGGGAGCGGCAGTGGGCGCAGCTGTCGAAGTGTTCTTCGTAGTCTTCGCGCATCTCCGGCGCTAAGCCGGAGATGTCATAACGCCAGCCGGCAAGAATTTTTCCAACGATGGGGTCGACGCACTGGCTCATAGGAATGAAAGCATGGGATTACAGCTGGATGGCCGCCATCGGCTCCGCCTGTCGCGCCAGCATCACCCGGTTCAGCAACAACGTCTGGCGCCGCCCCAACGCCTTTTCCGCTGTATCCAGCGCGAGTTCGGGATGGTTATTAAGCTCCGATAGATGCGCCAGCACTATGTATGATGCGTTGCCGTCGTATTCGGTGCATAAGAATTTCGCGAGTTTGTCGTTGGAAAGGTGTCCGGTCGGGCTTCCGACCCGCTGTTTGACCGACCAAGGATATGGGCCGCCCCGCAACATTTCGAGATCGTGATTCGATTCAATGACCAGCACGTCGCAACCCCGCAGCTGATCGCACACATTCGGCGGCATATACCCCAGGTCGGTGGCGATGCCCACCTTGATCCCGTCGGCGCGGAAGGTCAGCCCCACCGGATCGGCGGCGTCGTGTGGAATGGTGAAGGGAGTAATTTCGATATCGCCAACCTGCAGCTTGCGTCCCGCGGAAAAAATCTCCAGCCGCGCCAGTTGCGGCAGCTCACCCGCTTCGTCGCGCAGGGCCCTGGCCCAGGCTTGATGAGTCGCGCCGGTCATGAACACCGGCACTTGAAATTTTCTGGCCAGCACCGCCAGCCCGTAAACGTGATCCGAATGTTCGTGAGTAATCAGGATGGCGGAAAGCGTGCGCGGATCGTCGCCCTGGGCGCGCATGCGCTTCACGGTCTCGCGGCAGGAAATGCCAGCATCCACCAGAATTTTCGTCCGCGAACTGGAGACGACAGTGCTGTTCCCCCGGCTGCCGCTGGCCAGCACCGAAACCGAAACTCCCATGTTCGAAGAATACTCGCGCAGGCTGTGGAAACGCGAGTAACTAATGGGATGAGCAGGAGATGCGGCGGACCTCCGACGTCAGACCCCAGACCTAAGCACCTTGTCAGAACGTTTCAAGCTGAAAGCTGAGAACTGAAGGCCGACGGCTGGAAGCTGCACTCTTCACTTCTTCCACAGCTCCCCCCATCCTCGTCTCGCGGTCGCTCCGCCGTAGGCGCCGGCGACTCCGGTCAGGAAGCCGAGAAACGATTCGTAAATCTGGGCGCGGTAGGGTTTCTCGGTCAGCGCGACATAAGCGGCAAGTTGAACCAGGGGGACAAACGCGGCGACCAGCAGAGTCCAGCGCCAGGGGCGCAGGGGACGAAGCGCGCCCAGAAGCATAGTGGCTGCCAGCACGAAGAGCGCGGTCAGCAGCAGATCGCCGATTTCTGCGTCGAGAACTCCGGCACACACTCCGAGCGTGGCTCCCAGCAGGTAGATGCCGCGATCGCTTTCTTCCGCCATTCTGGAAATTGTCCAATGATGGAGGATGGGCGTCCCGCCCGTCATGCAGAGACCCGCGCCCCGACGGGCGCGACGTCCGTCCTCCATCAACCTAGTATTTGTAAAAGCCTCGGCCGCTCTTTTTCCCCAGCCAGCCCGCATCGACCATCTTGATCAGCAGCGGGCACGGCCGGTACTTGGGATCGCCCAGGCCGTCCTGCAGCACGCGCATGATATCGAGACACACGTCGAGCCCGATGAAATCCGCCAGGGTCAGCGGACCCATGGGATGCGCCATGCCCAGCTTGAACACTTCGTCCACCGCTTCGGGAGTGGCCACGCCTTCCATCACCGCGTACATGGCCTCATTCAGCAACGGCATCAGCACCCGGTTGGAAACAAAACCGGGCGCGTCGTTCACTTCGATCGGCGTCTTGTCGAGTTGCAGCGCGAGGTCGCGGACCGTGGCAAAAGTTTCCTGCGAGGTGGCCAGCCCGCGAATCACTTCCGCCAGTTTCATCACCGGCACGGGATTGAAGAAATGCATTCCGATAATCTTTGCCGGACGCCGGGTTACTGCGCCCAGCCGGGTGATCGAAATGGAAGAAGTATTCGTGGCCAGGATCACCTCCGGGCGGCACATCTGATCGAGGTCGCGGAAGATTTCTGCCTTGATTTCAAATTTTTCGGTGGCCGCTTCAAGCACAAAATCGCAGGCGGCAAGCTCGCCGCGCTTGAGCACGGGCTCGATCCGCTTCAGCGCCGCCGCCTTGTCGGCCGCGGTGATTTTGCCCTTGGCCAACTCGCGATCCAGATTTCTGCCGATGGTTTCCAGACCGCGATCAAGAAAACGCTGTTCCACATCGCACAGCACCACGCGATATCCGCTGCGCGCAAACACGTGGGCGATGCCGTTGCCCATGGTTCCGGCGCCGATCACTCCAACTCGCTCGATGGGCATAAATGTTGCCTCGCTTTTCTCCTTGAATTCGCCCCTGATGGCGCTCAGTCTATCACTCCCAAGTGATTGCTGCGCTTAGATTTAAGGTTCACTTAAGGTTCAAATAAATATGCTCCGCGGTACAGCCAATTTAATTTGCGTTGGCATCCGAGGTTTTAGCAAACCGGTCCCAGGTGTCGACTCGAGAGCAGGCGTGATCGCAATCAAGCTCTTCGGACGATGGTACCGGGTGGGAGGAAATATGCGCAGCATGAGAATGGCAGCACTGGCGGTCGCGATCACACTGATGTTCAGCGGTCTGGCATTGGCCCGCGACCACGACGATCACAAATATCACGATTACAAATACAAAGACAATCATGCCGACCGGCGCCACGATTCGAATCATGACAACTGGCGCCGCGGCGAGGACCACATCAAGAATGACCATCACTGGTGGGAGCGGGCACGCGAGCATCGCAACGATGGCTATTACGGGGGCAGCCAAGTCTACAACCGTATTCCCCGGAGCTACCCGAACGGCGGCTATGGTTATCCCAGCGGTGGCTACGGTTACCCCAGCGCCGGCGGCGGCTATGGTTATCCCAGCGGTGGCTACGGCTACCCCGGTGGGGCAGGCGGTTATGGTTACCCGACCGGAGGTTACGGCTACCCGAGCGGAGGCTATGGCTATCCCGGCTCGGTCGGGCGCGGCGGATACGGCAATGGGGCGAGCGGCGCCGGCTATAACCAGGGTCTTCAGGATGGCTCGTACCAGGCGCGCAAAGACGTAGCCGAAGGCAAGCCGTTCAACCCGTATCCCAGAGGCTCAAGCCACTCGGATCACGGATATCACAGCTACATGGGCGACAAGCACGTCTACCAGGCTTCGTATGATCAGGGCTATCAATCCGGCTATCAGTCCAACTACGGCGGACGCGGTCGCCGCGGTTGGGGATTCTGAAACAGCAATTAGCAATTGGCAATTAGCAGTTGGCCAAACACAAAAAGGGCCGCCATAAGATTATGGCGGCCTTTTTTCTGATGATCCAATCGTCACAATTAGGTCTTGAATTTCTGACTCATTCACAACCCGGCGATGAGTGGGCCCCAAGCTAATTGCTAATTGCTAAATGCTAATTGCTAAGTGCTAATTGCTAATTGCTAATTGCTAAGTGCTGCCACTCACTGCCGTTCCAGATTCTCCTCCACCGCGAGCTTGCCGCCCTTCTGCACTTCGATGACGCGATGCACTGGCTTGTAGCCGGAAGCGGTGATATCGATCACGTAGGTGCCGGGGTTGAGATAAAAATCTACGGGCGAGAATTTATCGAGAATACGGTTATTGACCGCGACCTGCGCGCCCTTGGGCTGGGTCTTGACGTTGACCGCACCCATGCTCGCGGTGTCGCCGCCGCCGAACAGCTTCTTGAATTTCCCCCCCAGCTTGATGTCATCGGCTGAGCCCAGAGCCCTGAGCGTGGGCGCGAAATGGAAGACCTGGCCGGCCTGCAAGGTGGCGGAGGAAGTCTCGTCGAGGAAGCCCTGCTTCTTGACCAGGAAATTATGCGGGCCCGGCTTGTCCACCGAAATCTGTGCCGGCGTCACACGTCCAGTATCTTTGCCGTCGAGAAAAATCTGAGCGCCGGCGGGCTGGCTGGTGATCGCGGCCGCGGCGGTAAGCTGCGCCAGTTGGATCACGAGAAACGATTTGCTGCCTGAAGCCACTTCAATGGTGCGAGTCTCGGGTGCGTAACCGGCGCGGGAAACCGTCACGCTATGCTGCCCGGGGGCCAGGCCGGGCAGGTTGAAAGGAGTAATCCAGCTGGGATCGCTGCGCCCATCGATCCGGACTTCCGCGCCCTCCGGGGTCGAGTTGATGGTCATTTGCCCAGGAACAATGGCTGGGGCAAAGGCCTGCACTTTGCCTTTCTTCTTGTTGTTCCGGTTGTATTTCGGAGTCACGGAAACCGGAGGCGCTTCCCGGGCCGCCGTAATCTGTTCGGGCTGGGCTTGCAGTGGCGCTTGAACCGGAGGCTGCGCCGGGTTCCAGGCTGGCTTCGGGCTGGCCTCGACCGGCGCCGCGGCAACCGGCGGCGCGGCCGAACCTTCGTCGGTCGAGTTTTCCGAATGGATGCGGTAGGCGATGAAGCCCACCACCAAGAGAATGATGGCCACCGCGCCCGCGATCGAATAGAGGAAGAGCTGGGGCGGGGTCTTCTTGATTTCGGTCACTGCCTTGCGCGCCACTTCGCGCGGCTGCACCTTGGGCTTTTCGGGTTTTTCCTGGTGCACCCGGCTTAACGAAGCCGGCGGCTCGCCTTCGAATTCGGGCTCGAGCGGAGGTGGAGGCGGAGGCGGCGTGTAGATTTCTTTCAGCGGCGGCAGCTCGTTCATTTCGGAAAAGCTGGGGCCCTTGACGGCGTTTTTCGCGCCTTCCGCCATGGAGGGATCCCCCCGGAACGCGGGCGCCTCGATGGCGGGTTCGGCATCGGCCACGGCGCTGGCCCGCTCCTGAAACATCGCCTGCGCCGACGCTTTCGCCGGGCTGGCGACGGCTGGCGGCGCTTTCGCCGGCTGGACCGTGGAGACCGCGCTCGCGCCCTCCCATCCCGCGGCCGCGGCGGCCGCTTTGGCGGGAGCGCTGGCGGAGGCCGATGCATTCCCCGGAGCCCGATCCGACAAGGCTGGCCGAGCCAGGGTTCGCGCGCTGGCAGCCGGGACTTCTGCAGCCGGCGCCGCTGTTTTCTGCGCGGGCGGAGGCGCGGCTGCCGCAACCGCGGCCTTGGCGGCCGGCGGCGCGTTCAACCCCTGGGCCGGCGCTGCCTTTTTGGCGGCCGACTTGGTGGTGCTTTCCTTGCAGCGCTCCAGATCGTTGACCAGTTCCTGTCCGCTTTGATAGCGCTCTTCCGCCGCTTTGGAGAGCGCTTTCATGATGACTTCGCTCAGCACGGGATGAATCTTCGGATTGATCGCGATAGGAGCCGGAGGAGTAGCTTCGACTATTCCATGCCGGACCTCGTCCGCATCGTCGCCAGGGAACGCCTTGGTCTCGGTCGCCATTTCGTACAGGATCGCGCCCAGGCTGAAAATATTGGAGCGGCCATCCACGGGATCGCCGCGCAACTGTTCCGGCGAAACGTAATGCAAAACATCCGGCGCCTTGCCCGCAGCCTGGCAGGTAAACGCACCCATGCAGGAAACCCCGAAGCTGAGCACTTTGACGGTGCCGTCCCATGTGACCATGATCTTGGCCGGCTCCAGACTGTAGTGCACCACGTTGTGGGAGTGCGCGTGGTCAAGCCCCTGACAGGTCTGGCGCACGATGTCCTGCAGGTCCCAGATGGAAAACCCTTCTTTGCGGGCCAGCATGGTAGCGATGCTGTTGCCCTGCACGTATTCCTCGGAGGCGCAACACTGGCCGTCAATCACTTCGACGCCTAAAAGCTGTGCGATGTTGTGGCTGCTGAGCGGTTTGGTGCCGGAAGCTTCCTGCAGAATGGTGTCCACCAGCACGTCGGCCTGTTCATCCAGCATCTGCAGCCGGATGGTCTTCAGGGCAATCGTCTGCCCGCTCTCCGGATCGGCTGCCTTATAGACCGCGCCAATCTCGGAATGCGCGATTTCGCTGAGTATTTCGAAACGTCCTATCTTATTGGCCATTGCTCCCTGAGCCCCGAAAAATCGATAAACACGCGCTCTTGTGGAAAGACGCCTGACGTCGTCCCATGGGGGGAAAGTGCGACTAGAATATCGCGGGTGAATCACGGATGGGAGTTACGAAGGTACTCGGAAATGAATGGAACACTCAGTCGTGGTGCAGTTTGCGCAAAAACAACCCCACCCCCTTGTCATTCCGGAGCCAGGTTTATCGGCGAGGAATCTGCTTGCTGCCAGCAGAAGAACCGCAGATTCCTCGCGCGACAATGCCGCGCTTCGGAATGACAATTCTTTGTGGGAGTTTTCAAACTGCACCACCACCGAACACTCAGGTATGCGGGAGCAAAAACCTTGCAGCGCCTTACACCGGCTCCGGTGAAATCGCTGGCCGTCCTCACCCGCTTCACCAGCCGCTGTGATTGAAGTCACATCGTAACCCCGTCAAGCCGGTGAAGATGGTAGAAGCTGACGGGCACGCCCGGGAGGAGACCATGAAAGACGCCAGGCAGCGAGCCGGCCGACCGCTCTATCAGATTGCTGTGCCCACCGATTTCCTTCCCGCCTCAACCTTTGCCATGAAGTTTGCCCAGAACCTGGCCCGGGTCCCGCGAACCAGGGTCACCGCGGTGCATGCCATCGATTCGCTGGAATACAGTTTCGGCCCCCAGGACTTGCGGGAACTGAAGCAGCAGCAAATGTGGGCGCGGGCCCAGGAAGCGATGGCGCGCTGGCTGCAAGAAGGAGGTTTCTCGAGCTGCGCGACCCGCATGATTGAAGGCGAAGCCGCTCCGGCCATCGCACAATTCATAGCGGCCGGCAGTATCGATTTAATCGTGCTCAGCACCTCCGCGCGCCTGCGGGCCGCTCGCATCGCATTCGGCTCGGTGGCCGAAGAGATTTTCCGGAAGGCGGCTTGCCCGGTCTTTGTCCTGGGGCCGAAAGTACGTGCCCGCAATCGGCCTTTGACGCGCCTGGTGTTTGCCACTGATCTCGAGCCGCACTCGCTGGCGGCGCTTCCTCATCTTTCGACCTTCGCCAGGAAGTTCGACTGCAGCGTGTCGGTGATCCGCGCGGCCGATCCGGACATCCAATCGCGCCCGGAACGAAGCCGGATTAGAAAAGAAACAGAAGAGAAGATAAAAGCCGCCGCCGATCCGTATCTGCGCAGGCGCATCGGCAAAATACAGGTGGAGTTTGCTCATCCCGCGAATGCGATTCCGAGTTTCGCGAATCGCCTCCGAGCCAGCGCGATGGTCATGGGAGTGCGGAGCGGCGGAGATTGGGACCGGGCGACCACTCATATTCCATGGGCCCTCGCCCATCGGGTTATCGCGAAGTCCAACCTTCCAGTGCTGACCATCCGAGGCTGACTTGGCAGATGCAATCACGCAGCCGCCATCCAGTTCGTGGACCGGGCTGACCGATTCCGAGGCCCGGGAACGGCTTGGGCAATACGGTCCCAATGTCCTCCCGTCGGGCCGAAGGGCCAAGCGGATGAGGGCAAAACCGCAGCCAGGCTGCGGCCTTGCCCTCAGCACTATGACTCACGAACTCTACTTGTTGTTGTGCTTGTCGCGGTAAATGCTGTGGCTGATGCGATTCTGGCGGCGATTCAACTGGTTCTGCTCCGCCTTGGTCAGATGACCGTTGTGCTTCGCCATGTCCGCCTGCTCCTGCTTCTGCACGCTGGCTTCGCGCCTCTCCACATTCGCGGTCTCATGTGCATTCATGGAACCGTTGTTGATTCCGTTGGCAATGCGTTTCTGCTGATTCTCTTCGCGCTGATTCACTTCATTGACGCGCGGATGGCCGGGATCGACGACACCCGGTCTGGCGCCTGAGGTTGTGGTTGCGGTTTGAGCAGCAGCAGAGCCGGCAAACATCAGGCCTCCCACCGCCAGGATTAAGAGTGAATTGGTGATTTTGTTCGTCATGCGTATCTGAAACCCCCGCCCGGAAGGATAGTTGCCGGGCGCTGCCACAAGGCAGGTTACGGAAGTGGCGGGCCGCTGGTCACCGCCTGAGCCACGGCCGAACCGCCTCTGCAGGGGTGGAGTTTCAGCTGTTTTTTCCGCCGCGCCCAAAGGCCAGAGTGCCCCGCAAGAATTCACACATAGGCAGACGGACCGCCTGACGCGCAACATCCTGCGCACTCGCTCGGGCGCGGCCAAGCCATGTCCCTTGTTTGGCGCAGTCTGGGTTGGCGCTTTGGGTGCACTGCTTGGTCTGCCATGTTGCCTGCCTACCTAAAGCGCTTTCCCCGCACTCTTCGTCGCGATGTCATGAATTGCCGGCTGGCCGCTGGCGGACGAGCGGCGGGGCCTCTCCGTGGACTCAATCAGAACTCATGAAGCCGCTCATCACGGCTCTTCTGCTGTTGTGGGCGGGATGCGCCTTGGCCCAAAACCTGGACGTGCCGGAGACAACTCCCGGCGCGGCGGTCGCCGCTACGCGCCCGCAGCCGGTATTCAATAAGAAGATATTTTGGATTGAGGCTGGGGCGTACACCCTTTCGAATGTTCTGGACGGCTATACCACAGTGTCACAAATGCCGGGCTACGAAGAATCCGGATTTCCTCAGTGCAGTTCATTCCTGCTGGGCAAGCATCCCTCTGCGGGCCGGTATGTTGCGACCATGGGAATCATCCAGATAGCGACTTCATTCGCGGCTTACCGGCTGGAACACAGTCCGAAGAAATTCCTCAGGATCGTCGGCCACGCCCTGATGATCCAGGGGACCTACGCCCACACCGATGGATTCATCGGCAATATCCTGTTGCAAGGCACCGATTCGAACCCTTCCGTCCCCAAGCGCGCACCCGCTGTCACGCCGCTGATGAACCTGCGGTTCTAGTCGCTCCATCACCGACCGGGATCGGGATGGAATTTTCTCACCGCAAAAATAGTCAGCACGATGAACAGCGCCAGCACCACCAACTGCGCGACCAGGAACGGAGGCTCTGATTGGGTCGGAGCCAGCGCCTTCAGGGCCGGCACCTTCTCAAAGCTCTGCACCACCAGAACGAAGACATTGAGATAAAGCGCAATCATGGCGGTGACCACATAAATCCAGCGCCACTTGCCCGCCAGGTGGAAGCTGTAGCGCGCCAGGATGGCAATCGCCAGCACCACCAGCGAAATGATGCCTACCTTGTGCGAAGGCAAAAGGTGGGTAAAAGGAAAGCCAAACCCAGTCACGCTGGTCAACACCGTGGTCAACAGAAACAGCGCCGTCATGCCGTTCAGCCGTTTGGCCGACAGCATCCCGACCACGACGATCAGCCCCGACAAGATCCCGATCAGACTGCTGATCACGTGCACCGCAGTAAAGGTTGAGAGGGACATGCCTAGCATCATGACGAGGGGTCCTTTCGAAACAGGGCTGAAATACTACGACGACCTCGGGGAAAATTCCACCGTAAGGGGCGCGCCCCTTGTCATCCTGAGCGGAGTCTACCCATTCGTCTTACGAATGGGTTGATGGAGTCGAAGGACCCCTGGCAGCTCGACGGGATTGCTTCTATTTGTGCGCATCTTTCGCGCTCTCCGGAGTCTGATCAGCTCATCGGGGTCCCCTCGACTTCGCTCGGGGCAGGCTCTTCGACTGCGCAGCAGCTTCGCGGCGCGAAGCCGCTGCTGCGCTCAGGATGACAGCCTACGTGGTTCGGATGGAGGTCAGCCAGGCCCGTAACAAGTGCCGGACCTTGGCCCCCTCGGGTCGGCGCCGCACCGCATCAATGACCGCCATGCGCGCCCGCATTCCACGGCCGCGAAATCCCACCCAGTAGGGAACGTAGATTTCGCCGGCCACAGGCTCGGCGATGATCTGCAGATTGCGCACCCGGAAAAATCCGGTGCTGAAAAGCAGGCGTTGTACTTTGGCAATCACGATTTTATTGGCCTCGGCGTCACCCAGCAGTGCGTCGGAAAAGTTCCTGGTCTCCAGGTACGCCACCTCGCGCTCGGCCGGCAGTTGCCCGAAGTGGTAAAGATCGAGCGAGCCGTTCACCGCATCCAGGCCGAATATGCGCCGGTCGCACTTGCCGCCATTGCGGATTTCGACCTGGAAAAGCCGGAAGGGGATGTAGAAATCAGCCACGGAACGCAGGGGGCCGAACGCGGTTTCGCGCAGGAAGTCCAGCATGCCGGAAGAAAATTGCTCGGCCGCCTCTTCGCGAGTAACGTTGGCTCTCAGGCTGCGGATGCGCGCCATTTCTGGATATCTCGAGCAAACCCGCTCGCGCTACCGGAAGTGGAACCAGAGTCCAAGCACGGTGGCCAGCAGCGCCAGGCTGAAGATGACATTGAGCCGGTGCTCGGCCGCAGTTTCCGCCGCCGGCTTGTGGTCCGGAGGCCGCACCAGCGTGACCTCCATCTTCTCGGCCACGGTGGCGAACGTCAGGCCTGCAAGCTTCTTGCGCTCCGGCGCCGGCGTCGCCAGACTGACTCCGACCAGCACCAGGCAGCAGATCACGAACATCAGGATGGAGTAGTGCAGGAAATTCATGTCCACCAGGCCGCGCAGGAATACGTTGTCGAAGGCATGGCCGCCGGCTGCCCGGTCCATCAGTTCGAGGACGAAGCGGGCCGCGCCCATCACGAAGCCGGTCAGCAGCGAGGTGATGGCGCCCTGCGAGTTCAAGCGCGGCCATAAAATTCCCAGGATGAAGCAGGCGGTTATCGGCGGGCTGATGTATCCCTGCACGCTTTGCAGATAAATGTAGAGCTGGCTGCTGATCAGGTGAATGAATGGCACCCAGGCAAGGCCAAGTACCACCATCACTCCCGTCATCACACGCCCAAAACCCACCAGCTGACGCTCGGTCGCATCCGGCTTGATTTTCTTATAGAAGTCGAGCGTGACCAGGGTGGAGGCTGAATTGAAGACCGAACTCATCGCGCCCATCAGCGCCGCCAGCAGGGCCGCGATCATCACTCCGACCAAACCCGTGGGAAGCAGGTTAATGATGAGCGTGGGATATGCAATGTCGCCGTTCAGCACTTCGCCGTGAGGCCCGAACTTGAACAGGTCGCGATAGAGCGCGACCGCGATCAGGCCGGGCAGCACCAGCATGAAGACGGGCAGGATCTTGAGAAAACCGGCGAAGATGGTGGCTGCCTTGGCGTGTCCTTCATCCTTGGCTGACAGCACGCGCTGCACGATCACCTGGTCGGTGCACCAGTACCAGATGCCGAGGATCGGAGCGCCGAAGAAAATGCCGGTCCAGGGAAAGTCGGGATCGCTCATGGGCTTGACCATGTGGAAGTAGCTGGCCGGCAGGGCGGCGCGCAGCCCCGCGAATCCCCCCACCTCGTGCATTCCAATCACGGTCAGGATCACGGCCCCGAAAATCAGGATCAGGGTCTGGACCAGGTCGGTATAGATGACCGCGGCCAGACCTCCGGCAATGGTGTAAATCCCGGTCGCGATCACCAGAACGACCGCCGCCGTCAGGGGACTCCAGCCCACTACGCGCTCCAGCACAATCGCTGCAGCGTAGAGGTGGACGGAAATCTTGGTGAAGACGTAGGCCAGGATGGAAATCCCCGCCAGATAGACCGCGCACGACCGGCTGAAGCGGCGTTCCAGAAACTCCGGCATGGTGAACACGTTGGAACGCAGGTAGAACGGGACGAATACCCAGCCCAGAATCAGCAGGATCAGGCAGGCCAGCCATTCGAACGAGCCTACAGCCAGGCCTGAACTGGCGCCGGATCCGGCCAGCCCGATGAAGTGCTCGGTGGAAATATTCGAAACGAACAGCGAGGCCCCGATCGCGAACCAACCCACATCACGGCCGGCGAGGAAGTAGTCGGTCGACGTGCGTTCCTTGCGGGCAAAGTAGAAACCGATGGCGAAAATGACGACGAAGTACACCGCGATGATCGCGATGTCGATGCCCGTGAGGGACTTGTGCGTGAGATGCGCTACCGTCTCGCCCATACTCCTCCATTTGACGCCGGGGTGCGGGAACCGTGCGACATCCTAGTGCATTCAGTCCACGCAGGCAACCGGGAACGACTGGAACCGGGTTCCCGGGGGAGCCAGGCGCAATGGTTTGTGTGGTCGCGGGCGACTCGGCCGCGAAAGCATTGACGACCAAGTCAAAAGCCGCGGGCGAGCCGCCCGCGACCACACGAGAGAAATATGCCTTCTCGGTCAGGCTGTATGTCGATTTCGCCATCTCTTATTCGACGTACAGGTAGAGGGAGACGGCCAAGGGCTGATCGCGGAACATTTTCTGCCTCTGCCACGTAACTTTATGGGCGTCCGGAACGTTGTATTTATTGAAGGATTGGGTTCGCGATTTTTGATCGGGCTGGTTGCCGAGGCCTGAGTTTTTCGTCTATCCTGATGGGGCTTGGCTGACGGTCTGCTGTATCAGCCCTCTTCCGGGAGTTCACGAGTATGACCCTGACCCGTTTTGTTACCAAAAACGCGTTCCGCAACAAGCGCCGCAGCGTTTTGACTGTTCTCAGCATCGGCGGCTCGCTGTTGCTGCTCACGTTCCTGATCACCATCTGGCGCAGTTTTTATGACAGCAAGCCCAGCGAACAATCGGCGCAGCGCCTGATCGTCCGGCACAAGGTGTCGCTGGTGTTCAATTTGCCCAGCTATTACAAGCAGAAGATCCAGGCCATCCCCGGGGTCAAGGAAGTGGTGAATCAGCAGTGGTTTGGCGGGCAGTATATGGACGACAAGCCGGAACATTACTTTGCCCAGTTTGGAACGGATCCCCAGGAAATCATGAAGGTGTACCCGGAATTCAAAATCCCCGCTGACCAACTCGAAGCCTGGCAGCATGATCGCGCCGGCGCCATCGTGGACGTGGGCCTGGCCAACAAGTTTCACTGGAAGGTCGGCGACCGCCTGAATATCACCGGGAAGATTTTCCCGGTGAACCTGGAACTGACCATCCGCGGTATTTTCACTCCGCCGGACCCGACGCAGTCGATTTATTTCAATAAAGACTACATCGACGAAGGCTTTCCCAAGCTCAAGGGCAATGAAGGCTTCTACGCGGTGCTGGCCGATTCTCCCCAGGATGTTCCCAAGGTGGCGCAAGCCATTGACGAGACCTTCCGCAATGCCGACCGTCCCACCAAGACCGAGAGCGAACATGCCTTCCAGTTGGGCTTCATTGGAATGCTGGGCAACATCAAGGCTTTCATCATGAGCATCTGCCTGGCGGTGGTCTTTACCATCCTGTTGGTCTCGGCCAACACCATGGCGATGTCGATTCGCGAGCGTACCCGGGAAGTGGCAGTGTTGAAGACGCTGGGTTTCACCCGCAACAGCATTCTGGGATTGTTCGTGGGCGAGGCGGTTTCGCTTTCTTTGATCGGCGGTCTGATCGGTTCGACGCTGTGCTTCTTTGTGGTGGCGGCGATGGCCAGCCAGGGCGGAATGTTCGCCCGCATGAGCGTCACTCCGCTCACCATGCTGGCAGCGCTTGGGGTAGCCGCCGTGGTGGGATTCGTCAGCTCTTTCATCCCTTCTTATCACGCGGCCCAGGTCAACATCGTGGATGGATTGCGGCACATTGGCTGAAAGGCGTTAACCACTAGGGACACGAAGGTGCACAAAGGAAAACCCAAGCCGGTGTTTTGAAGGAAATGTAAATGGCGATTCCTCTTTCATATAATGTGCGCAACCTGCGGCTGCGGAAAAGCCTGACCATCATGACCGCCCTGGGGATCGCGCTTACCGTGGCCACCGCGGTCTTCATCATGGCGTTGCTGGCGGGACTGGGCCGCGCCTTCGCCACCACCGGCGATCCCCTGAATGTACTGATGTTGCGCAAGGGGTCGGACTCGGAACTGGCCGCCGGCGGAGTCTCCCGGGATGCCTTTCAAGTCCTGAAAGAATTGCCTGGTATCGCCAGGAACAGCAAAGGCGAGCCCCTGGTTTCGGGCGAGGACATCCTGGTGGTGGTGCTGCCGCGTAAGGGCGGAACCGGAGAAACCAATGTGACCACCCGCTTTCTCACCCCGATCGGGATCGAGATGCGGCCCCAGATCCACATCATTCAAGGCCGTTGGTTTACCCCGGGACAGCGCGAGGTGGTCGTCAGCAGTTCCATCAACAAGCGCTTTGAGCATGCCAATATCGGCGAGACCGTGCACATCGGCAAAGGCGATTGGCCGATCGTGGGCATCTTTGACGGCAGCGGCACGGCCCACGATTCCGAAATATGGGGCGACGTCAATCAACTGGTCACCGATTTCGAACGCACCGTGTACTCGTCCGTGCTGGTGCGGGCGACCGACCCGGTCGCGGCCCAGGCGCTGAAGAACCGCGCCAACGATGATCAGCGTCTGGAGCTCAATGGCCTGCTTGAGCCCGACTACTACGCCTCGCAAACCAAGTCGGGAGGTCCCATCAAGGTGGTGGGCTGGATTGTGGCTTTCATCATGGCGGTTGGGTCCTGCTTCGCCGCCGCCAACACCATGTACGCCGCCGTGGCTTATCGCGGACGCGAGATTGCCACGCTGCGCGTAATCGGGTTTTCGCGCCCCAGCATTCTGACTTCGTTCATGCTGGAAGCGCTGCTGTTGTCGTTGCTGGGCGCGACCCTGGGCATCATCCTGATGCTGCCCTTCAACGGGATGACCACCGGAACCCAAAACCAGGTCACGTTCAGCGAGGTCGTTTTCAGCCTGCAGATGACGCCGGCCGTGGTCCTGAGCGCGGTGATTTTCGCGCTCATCATGGGCGTGGTGGGGGGATTCGCGCCGGCCTGGCACGCCTCGCGCCGGGACATATTGAGCGCCCTGCGGGATTAAGGTAGCAGTCGGCGGGTCAGACGCCCGCCGGACAGCCGGCGGGACGCCGGCCCTACGGTCAAAGGAATTTGCATCAGCAGAAGGTTGGGAAACATCTGTAATCACCATGCCGATTGACGCAAAACACGAAGACCTGCGCAGCCTGCGCATCGATCGCGCGGCGCGCACCGGCGGCGAAGGTGAACCTCCGGTCTGGGCCAGCCGCTACATCCTGATCGGGGTCGCGGTGCTGGTGCTGCTGGGAATAGTCGCGATCTCCTACCGGCTGTTGTCGCACGACGCTCCGGAAGTGGAAGTCGTCCGGGCCCAGGCGCAGAGCAGCGATGTCGGTGGCGTCGTGCTATCCGCCAGCGGCTACATTGTGGCCCACCACAAGATCAACCTGAATTCCAAAGTGACCGGCCGGGTGAAGTGGATCGGCGTGGAAAAAGGCGACAACGTCAAAGAAGGCCAGGTCCTGGTGCGGCTCGAAGATGACGAATTCCGCGCCCAGTACGAACAGGCCAGAGGCGCGGCGGAGAACGCGCGCGCGTATCTGGAGGAACTGCAAAACGGATCTCGTCCTCAGGAAATTCAGCAGGCCCAGCATAACCTCGATGAAGCCCGGGCCACGCTGGTCAACGACAAGCTCACGCTCGATCGCACCCGCGGCCTGGTGACGCAAGGCGTGCTCTCGAAGCAGGCGCTCGACGACGCCACCGCCAAGTTTGAAGCGGACCAGCAGCGGGCAAATTCCCTGGAAGAGGCTTTCCAACTGGCCAGGATCGGTCCGCGCCCGGAAGAGATTGCCCGCGCCCGCGGGGCGCTGCAGCAGGCCCAGGGCCAGGCGGACTACGCCAAGTCCTTGCTCGACGCGACCGTGATCCGCGCCCCGGTAACGGGAACCATTCTCGAGCGGGCCGCGGAAAAGGGCGAGCTCGTGACCTCGGGATTCGCCAGCACCGCCGAGGGAGGTCCGCAAGGCCTGGTGGTCTCGCTGGCTGACCTGAACGATCTTCAGGTGGAACTCGATATCGCGCAGGACGATTTCGCCCGGCTCGACCCCAAGCAAAAAGCTGTAGTCACGACCGATGCGTATCCCGATCGCAAATACGACGGCGTGATCGCCGAGATCTCGCCCCAGGCCAACCGGGCCAAAGCCACGGTCCAGGTGAAAGTGCAAATCCTGAGGCCCGATGCCTATCTGCGACCCGACATGAATGCCACCGTCAAATTCCTGGCGGATGAAACCAAGCCTTCGACCTCGCAACCGCAAGGCGTTTTTGTGCCCTCCACCGCGATTCGTGATCGCGACGGCAAGAAATTCGTCTTCCTGTCGTTTGACGGCAAGGCGAGGGCGCGGGAAGTGAAGGTCCTGTCGCAACGCAGCGGCGGCGTGATGGTGCAGGGCCTGAACGGCGGCGAAGACGTGATCACCACCGGCCCGGCAGATTTGAAGGACGGCGACAAAATCAAGATCAAGGGACAGCAATCATGAACGCAGTCACGACCATTCCGCATACCGCCACCCAAACCAAGGTGGTGCAGGCCCGCAACGTCAGCAAGGTTTTCAAGCGCGACGCGTTCGAGGTCAAGGCGCTGGACGATGTTTCCATCGAAATCGCCGGCGGCGAATTTCTCGCCCTGATGGGTCCATCGGGTTCCGGCAAGACCACGCTGCTGAACATGATCGCCGCCATCGACCGTCCCACCGCGGGCGAACTGCTGGTGCTGGGCGAAAACATCTTCCGCTTCAGCGATTCCCAATCCGCCCACTGGCGGAATGAGCATATCGGCTACGTCTTTCAGACCTTCAATCTGATCCCGGTGCTCACCGCGTTTGAGAACGTCGAGCTTCCTCTTCTGCTGACCAAACTCTCGGCACAACAACGGCGCGACCACGTGATGACCGCGCTGAAATTGGTCGGCCTCGAAGAGCGCGTCGGCCATTTACCGAAACAGCTCTCGGGCGGACAGGAGCAGCGCGTCGCCATCGCCCGCGCCATCGTCAGCGACCCCACGTTGCTGCTGGCCGACGAACCGACCGGGGATCTCGACAGCCACTCGGCTACCGAGGTGCTCGAAATCCTGAAGCGCCTGAACGAAGACTTTCACAAGACCGTCGTGATGGTGACCCACGATCCCCACGCAGCGTCCTACGCGCACGTCACCCGCCACCTGGAAAAAGGCATGCTGCTGCCCGGGTAAGAGACGTGTAGGGGCGGTTGTCCTCGCCCGCCCAGGCCGAGCGCAGCTCGGCTGCGGTTGTCCTGCGCAGCAATCAACGAAGTTCGGGGAAGGGCACGACTTCAGTCGTGCCGTAGACTCTAGGCAATGGCGGCTTCAGTCGCTGAGGTTCGCTGTATTCATCACAGCAACAATTCAACAGATTATTTTGTTCCTGGGTTGCCTGCGGCCCGGAGCGGGTGAGGGCGCCCGCTCTGCACGTTACAGTTCGGAAATGGGCTGGCGGCCGCGGGCGGGAGCGAAGCCGCTGTCGGCGGGATCGGCCACCCATTGCCATGCCCGGCGACCGTTTTCGCGCACCACGGTTCTGGCTTCGCCGTATTCCACCAGCCGGTTGAGCACGGTGGTGACGGAAGCCAGGGGATCCTTGTGACGGAGTAAGACCGGCGGGATTCGCTGTTGAATGTGTTCGCACACCTCTCGCGCCCCCAGCGGACGCGCCGCTTCCATCAGCACCATGCGGCACGCCTTGGTAAAGCCGGGCTGGCGGCCGCTGCTCTTGCGGTCTACCAGTTCCAGCAGCTCTTCGCTCAGAACTTCGTCGCCGAAAAGATTGGCCAGTCCGACGATGGTTTGCTTGACCGTCCCGATGCGCTTCATCACATCGGCGCGCTGGCGCATGAGCTGGCGCAATTCCTCGTGCGCCGCCTTCACCACTTCCTGCACGTGACCATCTGACCTGCCGGGAAGACTTCTGTTCCCCCCGCCGTCGCCAAGGTTGCGCCCGATATCCATGACCCACCTTCCGGAGCCGAACTTCCGGCCTGCCGCCTGCGCGCCTTGCGGCGCCCCGCCCCAAGCCGAGCCACGGCTTAGACTCCTGTACGCGTTTGTCCCCAACTTAGTTCCTCTCGATCGGGGGCTCGCGCGCGCTCGTGTTATGAGGCTTAGACGCGGTCGGTCCGGAAAGGTTAAGGCGAAGAAATGTAAAATCGGCAGGGGATTGATATCCACAAAGATTCGCGAGTAAGCCCTGTAGAACCGCGCCGATCCGCAGATCTGCCGTCCTGCGGATTTTCATATTTTTAATGGTGAAATCGCTTCCAAAGTTGGAATGAGCATCCTCCGTACCACTTGCCATGGAGTAATCGGGCGGAAGCAAAGCTGATTTGTCCTTGCCGTCTTACTTCTTGCTTCTTGACAAAACCGAAACAACTGATAAAGTTCGACTTAACCGTCCCAATTTCGAGATCATCTCCAGGTGCTGACGCATGAAGAACGTTTATGAGGTTCTGAGACAGAAGGAGCTTGAGCTGTCCAGGCTTGAAAAAGAAGTGGAAGCGTTGCGCGTGGCCGCGCCGCTTCTGTCGGAAGACAAGGAAGCCGGTAATGACAACAAGCCGACTTTGGCCGCGACTGCAGCCCAGCAGCCCATCCGAATTCCGCAGCCGACGGTCAATGCCGCTCCGCAAGCCGCCCGCGCCGCCGGGTGGGAAGATACCGCCAAGCGCTGGCCTTAGCCGTCGCGCTGGCGCAGGACCTGTCACAGACACCAGGGTACGAATCGATCTGGCCCGGAGCCTTACTCCGGGCTATAACTTTCTGGGAGCGATTACGGGCGGGCGGGTCCCCCAGCGGCGGACCGCGGCGGACCGTGGAATCTCGGTGGCCCGGGTGGGTCAGACCGGATCGAGCCACACCATAGCGAGTAACACCATATCGAGTAACACCGGGCAGAGCCAGATATGAGCGCTTCGGGGCACCCTTCGTCGGGCTTCAGCGGAGTTCGCCGGCGCATACCGCGCTACTCGGTGGCCATCCCGGTCGATATCACGGTGCTGCGCGCGGGAGCGCCTGCCAGCATTCCCGGGCGCTCTCTCGATCTCGGGGAAGGGGGCGTGGCCGCGGTGCTGGCCGCAGAACTTCAACTGGGGGAATGGGTCGCAGTCGAGTTCAAGTTGCCGAACTCGGTTCAGGCGCTCCAGACCAAAGCCGTAGTTCGACACCACAACCAGCTGCGCTGCGGCTTCGAGTTTCTGGGACTTTCCCTCGATCAGCGCTCCATGATCCGGCGCTGGGCCGGAAACAGTCAGCCTCTGCCGATGCTCGAGCCCAAGGCACCGATCTCGCCCTCCACGCCCATTTCGACGGCCGCAGCAGCCGTGAAGATGCCGGCCCCGGTGCCCGTCCCGGCCTCGGCCACTACCGTGCGCCGCCAGCCCCTACCGGCCAGTAATCGGGCGGTGGAGCAACTGCTTCGGCTGACCCTGGTCCTGTTACTGGTGGTCGGGGGCTGGGCAGCGTGGCAGTGGCATCGCGGTTGGCAGCAATTGGAGGCGCGCATGGCGAGAAAAGACGTGCATGCGCAATCGCCCTCGGCCAAGGTTCCCGCGGACGTGATGGAGCGGCTGCTGGTACGAAAGGTTGAGCCGGCCTACCCCGAAGCCGCGCGCCGGGCCAATCTTCAGGGTGTAGTAGTGCTCGAGGCGATCGTTGCCGCCGACGGCACGGTGGTGAACCTTCATCCCGTGAGCGGCCCCGATGGACTGGTTACGGCCGCCATGGACGCGGCGCGGTGGTGGCACTTCCGGCCGTATCGCGTGCGGGGAGAACCTGCTGCGGTTGAAACCACGCTGTCAGTTGAGTTCCACCCTAAGAGCCAGCGACTGCAAGAGACCGCGGAAAATCCAGCAGTGTGTCACCTTGCGAACTGACCTTGCCTGTCCGTGCTTTGCTTCCTCAGGCCGTCATCTGCGACACTGGCTTCGATTCACCAGCAAACCTCATGGGCAGAATCCACGTTCTTTCCGAAAACGTCGCCAACCAGATCGCCGCCGGCGAAGTGGTGGAGCGCCCCGCCTCGGTGGCCAAGGAGTTGCTCGAAAATTCGCTCGATGCGGGCGCCACCCGCATCCGCATTCAGGTTGAAGCCGGGGGCAAGAAGCTCATCCAGGTCACTGACAACGGCTGCGGCATGGTGCGCGATGACGCCCTGCTGGCTTTCGAGCGCCACGCCACATCGAAAATCAAGAATGCGGCAGATTTGCTCAGCGTAGCCACGCTGGGCTTTCGCGGAGAAGCCTTGCCCTCGATCGCCTCCGTATCGCGGCTGCGGTTGGAAACCCGCGCTCCCGACGAACCCTCAGGGACCGTGGTCGAAATCAACGGCGGCAAAATTTTCAAAGTGGAGGCAGCAGGCCTGCCGGCGGGGACGTCGATCGCCGTACGCGATCTCTTCTTCAACATCCCGGCGCGCAAGAAATTTCTCAAGGCTGAATCCACCGAACTTTCTCACATCGCATCCCTGGTAACGCACTACGCCCTGGCTCATCCCGACAAGCATTTCGAACTGCACTCGGCCACGAACGCCATGCTGGTCGCCCCGCCGGTCGCGGGCTACAGCGAGCGCGTCTACCAGGTCTTCGGCAAAGACGTTCTCGACCAACTGATCCCGGTGGCGGCGGTACAACCGCTCGAACGCATCGGCCTGCCGCAACCCCCGCCGTGGCGCCGCAAAGCAGAAGGTTCGTGTGGCGCGGGCGCCCCCGCCCGCGAAACGCTGGCGAGCGCAACCCACGCTGAAGAAGAATCCCCCGCCTTCGGCGAATTCCGGGTGCATGGCTTCGTCTCCAAACCCGAGATCCAGAAACTGAATCGCAACTCGATTTACGTCTTCGTCAACGGACGCCTGATCCGCGACCGCCTCATCCAGCACGCCATCCTCGAGGCCTACCGCAATATCCTGCCGCCTACCGTTTTCCCGGTGGTGCTGCTGTTCCTTGATCTCCCCGCGGGCGAAGTGGACGTCAACGTACATCCTTCAAAAACCGAAGTGCGCTTTCGCCAGCAGAGTGTCATGCACGATTTCGTGCGTGAGTCGGTCCGGGCCGCGCTGATGAAAGCGCGGCCCGTGCCTCAGTTCGCGGTAGAAATCAGCGCCCACCCCAGCGCCAGTCCGTCGCTGGCCTCGGAGACTCTGGCCGGCGGCCGGACGGCTTCCCCCGATGCCGCGCCTTGGCGGTCGCTCTACACCTCGGCGGGGTCGCAGCCCTTCAGCCTGCAGGCACCGGTGCCGCCGCCGGTCAGCGAGCGCTTCCAGTTCGGCGAAGGCATCTCCGTCGATGGCAACGCTGCACTCTCTCTGGTGCGCGCCCCTGAGCCTATGCCGGGCTCGATTGCGAGCGACAGTTGCGCTCCGCCTATCCCCGACGAAGCCGCAGTCCCGGGCGACCTGGCTCCGGCGCTGGCTTCGCTCAAGCCGCTGGGCCAGATTCGCGACTCCTTCATTTTGGCGGTAAATCCTGAAGGACTGTGGATCGTCGACCAGCACGTGGCCCACGAACGCGTCCTGTTTGAGAAAATCCTGAAACAGCGGGCGGCGGAAAAAGTCGAAAGCCAGCGCCTGCTGCTGCCACTGCTGATCGAACTCACGCTGGCGCAGCAAGCCGTCTTCGCCGACATCGCCGACGAACTGGCCAGAAACGGGTTCGAAGTCGAACCCTTTGGCGCCCGCAGCATTGCGGTAAAGATCGCTCCCGCCGGAATCGACGCTTCTGCGGTCGAGCATATGTTGCACGAACTGCTCGACCAGTTCTCCCGCGAGGAGCAGGCCCTGAATCTGGAAAAGATTCGGGCGCGCATCGCCGCCTCTATCGCCTGTCACGCCGCCATCAAGGTGAACATGCCGCTCGAGCAAAACAAAATGGAATGGCTGCTGGCGGAACTGGCCAAGACCGACTGTCCCATGACCTGCCCGCACGGCAGGCCGGTAGTTCTGCGATACTCGATGAAGGACATTCAGAAGGCGTTTAAGAGAATCTAGCTTCTGGCTTCTGGTTTCTGGCTTCCCAGCAGAGTCTAAGTAGCGAAGCTTTCAAGCTAGAAGCAGCTAGAAGCCGCTTTATGACTGACCACGAACTGGAACAGCTTCGCCGCGAGAAGTGGCGCCTGAACGGCGCGCCTCTACGCACGCTCGACGAGGCTCGTCGCTTCCTTGAGTCGGTCGGGTTCTGCCTGATGTATCCCATGCGAAAGCCGCTGCTGGCTCCCACCTTCATCGGGGCGTGGACGGGATCGGACAAGCACCTGCCTACGCAACAGCATGCTTATGCGGATCCGCGCGCCCTCGAAGCCACCGAGCTGATGGTCCGCCTGCTGCGCAATCATGACGCCTACGAAGCCAACCAGTTCGAAGAGAACAACGCCTTCCTGGTGGCGGAGTCGATATTTCCATATTTTTATGCCCTGGTAGGGGAACGCAACCCCAAGCAGACGCCGCAGCCGAAACCGCGTTCGGAATACTCTCAACTGGCCTGCGACGCTTTTGAGTTGATCCGCCGCGCCGGGCCGATCTCGAAGCAGAAAATGCGCGAAGACCTGGGCGGAAGCATCTCGTTCGTCGCCCTGGACCACGCTCTGGGCGAACTCTGGTCCAGGCTGCGCATCACCCGCGTGGATTACAAGCCGGAGGAAGGCGCGTCCTGGGACGTACTTTATCGCTGGGCCCCGGACGCGGTCCGCGAAGGCATCGGCCTGTCGGTGGGGGAAGCGCTTTCGGCGCTGCTCTCCAAATATCTGGATTGCGTCGTCGCCGCCGACCAGCAGGAGGTGGATTCCTTCTTCGGCAATTTTGTCCCTCGCTCGCGGGTCAAGGAAGCGATTAACGCGCTGCAGGCCGCGCGCGAACTGGATTTCATTCGGGTGGGCAACCGCTCCCTGCTCCAACTGGCGCAACCCAAAGCCCCCGTCGTAACCAAGAGCCGAGTGGAAACCCGGCGTCCGACCCGTTTGTCGCGCGGCCGGTAGCGCCGCGAAGCGAGGACCCGGCCACGGATCTTCACGGATCAGACCGAGCGGAATAATCAGGGTGATCGCAAAAATCGCGATTGTCATCCTGAGCGCAGACTTGCGTTTCGCTGACGAAACGTAAGCCGGAGTCGAAGGACCCCTATAGCGACCGATAAAGCTGCGTTCAGAGGAATTTCTACAGATTCCGGCGACCGAGTTGCCAGCGGTCCCATCAGCTCAAAGGGGTTCCCTCGACTTCGCTCGGGGCAGGCTCTTCGACTGCGCAGCGGGTTCGCTTCGCGAAGCCGCCACTCCGCTCAGGATGACACGGGAACGCCTTTCCCCGCCGTGTACAATTATCCGTCCCCGCGATGACCGCGCCCACCGCACGCAAGCTCATCATTACCATCGACGGCCCTGCCGGCGCGGGCAAGAGCACGATTGCATCGCGCCTGGCTCGCAAGCTGGGTTACGTGAATCTGGAAAGCGGCGCCATGTACCGCGCTTTGGCGCTGAAGGCAATCGAATGGGATGTCTCATTTGACGACGAACCGGCCCTGGTCAAGCTGGCGCACAACACCCGCATTCAGCTCGAGCCCAGCCTGAGCGGCAATCGGGTGCTGCTCGACGGCCGCGACGTAAGCCAGCGCGTGCGTGAGCCCGACGTGACCGAGGCCGCCTCGCGGGTCTCGGTTCATCCCGCGGTCCGCCAATGGATGGTTGCCCGGCAGCAGGAAATGGGGGCAGGCGGCGGCGTGGTCATGGAAGGCCGCGACATCGGCACCAAGGTTTTCCCTGCCGCCGACGTGAAGATATTTCTCGACGCCGACCCGGTGGTGCGGGAACAGCGGCGCCTGCAGCAACAGAATGTCCGAGGGGCGGCGGCGCACGCAGTCGCCGCGGAACTGCGCGAGCGCGACCGCCGCGATCGCACCCGGGCCACATCCCCGCTGGTCCCCGCCAGCGACGCTTTGCTGCTGGATTCCACTCAACTGTCGGAAGACGAAGTGCTGCGGCGCATAGAGGAATTGGTGCAAGGCAAACTTAAGCCATGAGCCAACAGCCTTCGCCGACCACCCACCGTTTACTTCACACGGCCCAGATAGTGCTCGAGCCCATCGAGCGTTTCGTTGAAACTGGGGATTCGGCGGCTGGGGTGTCGAATCTGTAGAAATCACGCCAGCCGTTTGTGCTCGTTTGCCCGCCAAAGCTACACGACGGGGCCAGACACAATGTCTGCTGGATTTGCTCCGGGACACATCGAAACAACAAGTTGCGCAGGATCTCGGCAGAGGGCCACTCAAATGCAACAACCAGGGGGAGAGAGCGTCCTTGCTCCTCTTTCAGGTTCCCTGAACTAAGTCAGTCCATCTGGAGTTCTCCCAATCTTAGCGAATGACAACCTAAGGAGGTTGACATGTTTGCACGCAATGTATCTTTTCATCTGAAATCCAATATGCTGGCTGATTATTCCCGCACCTTTGACAAGGACATTCTTCCCTTGCTGCGGAAACAGAACGGCTTCAGGGACGAGATTACCCTCTCCGGTCCGGGCGGCGTCGATGTGACCGCCATCAGCCTGTGGGAAAACAAGGCCAGCTCAGACACGTACAACACCAACACCTATCCGGAAGTGTTGAAGACGATGTCCAGATTCATCGAGGGCACGCCCAAGGTCCAGACCAGCGAAGTGGTCAACTCGACCTTCCACAAGATCGCCGCTGGCGTATCAGCCTAAGGGTTGTAAACATTTCGTACGGGAGGGCGAAGTTAACACTCCGCCCTCCCGCTTTTTGTGCGGCCGTCCGGCCCCGGCCTTCGTCACCGCTAAATTGTTCTCACAATCCTAGGCAATCTTGCGTGGTTCGTCCTTGCTCCGGTCAGAACTTGCTTCTTTCCGGGCCGCTTCGTTTAGGTCAACGTCACTCGTGCTCTCCTCATTGGTGAACGAGAGATTCGGGCTGCCCTCGCGTTCCAGCATTTTCCTTTTTCTCCATCGGCCAATCAGCGGGGCAGTCGTGCCTAAAACGATCACCAGCACGACAAATCCAATCAGGAGCGTGAGAGAGCCAGCCCTGTGAGTCGCCGTGGGCGCCGGTGTGGCTGCGGCTGCATCGGGTGGGGTGGCTGCCTCCGACGGAGCGGGAGCGGCCACGGGTGCAGCGGTATCGGCGGCGGCCGGGATGACGGTGTCCGAGGACGGGCTGACTGCCGCATCGGGTGCAGCGGCAGCGACAGCCTTTTTCGCTGAGAGTTTTCGAGCATGAGTTGAGGGTCGCTCCGGGCGAGCAGCCTCCACGGCTGGCGCGGTTTCAGGGGCTGAAGACGGACTCACCGTCGTCGCGGGCGCAGGGGCCTCCACAACCGGTGTGCTGACAACTGGCTCGGGCGAAACGACTGCCGCAGCCGGGGCAGTGTCCACAGTGGGCGCGGTGGCTGTGGCCGGAGCAGGGCTGACCGTCGCGGCGGGCGCAGCGGCGTCCACAGCGGGGGCGGCTGGAGCCGCTGGCGCAGTGGCAGCAGCCGGATCGGGCGCGATGACGGTCTCCGGAGAGGGAGTGACGGCCGCAGCCGAGGCAGCGGCGGCAGCGCCGCAGTGTTCGGAGATCATGCTCAGTTCGTTCACCGAAAAGCTGTTATCCGCGGCGCCGGAACTCACGGCTCCTCCTGCCTTGTGCCCCACGAGTTTTACGTCGTGCCCCAGATGCGGTTTGAGGTCAACCGTGCTGCTGGTGATCTTGAAGATCTGGCCGGTGCCGTCCTCGACGACCGTATAGTTGCCGTCGGATCCGCCCAGGCAGCCTTTAACGCTGGCTGGGGGCGTGTTGCTGCCGGCATCTGGAGTTTGCGTAAATCCCAGAGTCACCAGCAGGGCCGATACAAACATCACTAGGAATACCCGTTTCATGGAATCCTCCTGAGATTCGCCTTGCGGCAATCAGGTTTCACTTGGGATTTGATTTTGCTGTCGGTCCTGGCGCAGAACCTTCGCGCGATGTGCACCGGTTAACTCCGGCCTGGGAACCTGGAGCATCCAGAGTGGAACAGCAACCAAACTACCGGATATGGATTTGAGTGTCTGAGCACAACCGCTCACATTCGGCGCAACCAGCCCAGATGAAAAGGAGGGGATGGGAGGAGAAATCCGCGCGCCACCGCAACCGGCTTTGATTGCGGACGCGATCGTCCCCGTTTCAGTTCGCGCCTGGTCACGCCGCCAGCCTGATTGGCGGGTTGGTGTGTATGCGATGCTTACGTGTACACGCTTCAGCTGTCCTGCGCTGCGCTGGAGCGCAGCTGGAAGGCGATGCCCTGGGTGCGCTGGACGTGACAGAGTGAAATAGGGGGGGTCAATGCATTATGAGAGAGCGGCCCTGCTTGAAGGTGGGCAAATCAGGTAAAGGATGACACTGTAGCTTGAGGGAAAGACTCCGTTGAGTGCGATGTTCTTTCCCCCAAGGAGGCAACTTTATGAGTCGCGACATCCAGTATATCGGTATGGACGTGCACAAGGAAGCGATCGTGATCGCGGTGTTGAATGGCAGTGGCAAGCTGGTGATGGAGTCGATTGTGGAAACCAAAGCCAGCAGCATTCTGCAGTTTATCCACGGTCTGCGGGGCGAGTTGCATGTGACCTGGGAAGAAGGGACCTGGGCGGCTTGGCTCTACGATCTGCTGAAGCCACACGTACCCCAAGTCCTGGTGTGCGATCCGCGGCGCAATGCCTTATTAAAGGAAGGCAACAAGAGCGACAAGATCGATGCGCGCAAGCTGGCCGACTTGTTGCGCACGGGAATGCTGCGCTCGGTCTATCACGGGGAACACGGACTGCGGACGCTGCGCGAGCTGGGGCGCAGTTATCGGACTATCAGCCAGGATCTGAACCGAGTGATGAATCGGATCAAGGCTCTGTATCGCGGCTGGAGCATTCCCTGTGCGGGGACCCAGGTCTATGCTCCGCGTTACCGCGAGGAATGGTTACACAAGATTGAACATGCCGGCGTGCGCCGGCGAGCCGAGCTGCTGTATCAGCAGTTGGATGGATTGCAGACGTTACGACGAACCCTGCGTCCTGAGTTATTGGCGGAGAGCCGGAAACACAAAGCCTCGAAACTGCTGCGCCAGATTCCCTGCATCGGTCCGATTCGGGCTGCCCGCCTGATCGCACTGATGCAAACCCCGCACCGATTTCGTAGCAAGCGGCAACTCTGGACCTATAGTGGGCTAGGCATTGAAACGCGCGACAGTGCGCAATACCGCTTTGTCCGCGGACAACTGCAACATGCGAAAAAACCGCAGCAGATTCGGGGTCTGAATCAGAATCACAACCACGAGATGAAAGAGATCTTCAAGGGAGCCGCGACCCGAGCCAGCTGTGGGGTGGGTCCGTTACGCGACTTCTATCTGAGTTTGCTGGCCAAGGGAATGAAGCCCGAGATGGCGCGTCTGACCTTAGCCCGAAAGATTGCAGCCATTGCTTTGACACTTTGGAAGAAGGAGGAACGTTTCGACGCGGAACAACTGAAGCCGCAAGCAGCTTGAGCGTTGCACAGAACGCAGGTGGTCTCCCGGGTTTCACGCCTCGGTTGTGACCCATCGGTTCCGGCGATGCTCGGGTTCGAGGGAGAGTATCCATTCACTCATTAGGCGTTCGGGTGCTGGAATCAGCACCCAGTCTCCGGGTCAATCCTATGCCCCCTCGGATAACCCAAAAAAGCCATAGGCCTCGAGCCTCACATAGGATGATGGTTGGCACTTAAGCCAACGGTTGGCTTGTGCAGCTTCGCCACGAATGGTGTCGGGACCGCTACATGAAACCACTCAAGGAAGACCAGCAACCGCGATCCACATCGGTCGTACTGTGTTGCGCTCTTGGCGTTAAACCCAAAATCCTCTCCACGAAGAAGAAGGGGGCCTGGATGCGAGCAACGATCGGGGTCTCACGGAGAGGAGTGGAGAAGTGTTTTCGCTTGACATCCTCTCTCATAGGGTGAGTGAAATGCCAATTTATCGCCAATTCAAATGTCGTTAGGCCAACCAGTTCATTCGTTGGATCATCCAGGGCAGAATCATCAATTTGTAAACGCATCCAGCTTAACGGCGTAAATCTGGCAATCGAACGAGAAATCCACCTTCCTGCACAGAGGAAAGAATATGTTCTTACCATCCTTGGTCCATTGCGGGGCCGTCGCTCGGCCCTCGTTGTTTGCCACTTTTCTCACCCCGCTCCCATCCGGATTCATGATGTAAATCTCGTAACTACCTCTCCGATTCGATGCGAACGCGATCTTCGTCCCATCGGGCGACCATGCCGGCCATCCGTCGAACGCCGGATCGTTGGTCAGATTACGAGCCTCGCTGCCATCGGCGTTGGCGAGAAAGACCTCGGAGTTGCTCTCGCCCAACATCCGGCGAAAGGCAATTCTTTTCCCGTCGGGAGACCAGGCGGGGTAGGTGTTCACGCCGCCTTCGATCAATTTGGTGATCTTTCGGCTGGCGACTTCGATGGAATAGATTTCCGCTGGATTCTTCTTCGGCGGCTTCAAATCATCATCCGTGCAGTAGGCAATGCTTTTGCTGTCTGGATACCAGTTGGGATGGATGGTCTTCACTTCCGCCGGGGTGAGCGGTTCAACCCCGGTGCCATCGTCATTCATCAGGTAAATTTGCTCCAGGCCGTTGCGCATCAGCACGAATGCGATGTGCTTCCCGTCCGGCGACCACGCCGGGTCTTCATGGTCGGCATCATCGTGCGTCAACTCCCTTATCTGCGAGCCGTCCAAGCGCATGCGGAAGAGCTGTTCCTTGCCTGCCACGACTGAGATGAAGACCATTTCCTCACCGTCTGGCGAGAACGATGGAGAGTCGTTCACGGAGTGGCTGAACTGGTATGCGATACCGATCGCGCCTTTCGGCGTCTGGGCCGGAGTCCACATCGCACAAAATAGAACAAACCATGCCCCCCTTACCATGGGGCTGGAGAAGATCGTTTTCATACTCCTCTTCGACGTCAGAAAAAATGTTTGGTGAGCCATGCTCGCATGAGAGAACAGCAGGTCGCTACACGCAAACGCGCGCTGATTCTGCGCTCGTCAGGACGAGACAATAACCAGCGATTACACCAACTACGACCCCAGCTGATTAAATATAAGGAGGATGGGCGTCCCGGCCGTCGCTCCACCCCAATTCCCGACGCGGGACAACTTTCGCCAGATAGTTTGGCCGTCACAGACCGCGCATGATTCTCGTGTTATACCCAGGAAGTCCCTTTCTCCAGTTTGGACTCGTCCACGATTCGATTCCGGTTCGGGTGCGAGTCTATGTCGAGTGTTGGTGGTTTTTTCTGCGGTCTCTTTATTTCCGGTCTGCTGTTCGCCGCGGCAGCTCCGGCCCAGGACACTTCCAGCGGAGCGATCCGAGGAACGGTGGGGGATGCGGCCGGGGCGCGGATCGGCGCTTCCAGCGTGGTGCTGGTGAACACGGCCACCAACTTCCGCTACTCCACCACCACCGACGGATTTGGCCGCTTTGCTTTCGAGCTGCTCCCGCCGGGAGACTACTCGGCGCGCGCCGAATCGCCGGGGATGTCGCCACAGACCACGCCCGGCCTGCATGTGGACGTGGGCGGCACCACCGAACTCGCATTCAAACTGGCGGTCGCCGGAAACCGGGAAACAGTCACGGTTTCGAGTGAGCCGCCGTTGGTCGAAAGCGAGCCCAGCGGGCTCTCGACCCTGATTGACGAACGGGCCATCAACGAACTTCCGCTCAACGGACGCCGTTATACCGACCTGGCCCTGCTGACTCCGGGCGTGACCCAGGACCCGCGCGGCCTCACTTCAGGCTCGAATGGCGACCTGGCTTTCGGCGGCATCCGCGGCTTTCAGTCCAGCTATCTGGTGGACGGCGGCGACAACAACAACGCCTTTTTCGGACAGGCCCGCGGACGTTATCGCGCACCGTATCAGTTCTCCAACGAAGTGGTACAGGAATTTCGCGTTTCCTCGAATACTTACGGCGCCGACCTGGGACGCGCCGGAGGCGCGGTGGTCAACGTGATCACCAAGTCGGGTTCCAACCGCTTGCACGGAACGGATTTCTACTTCTTACGCGACAGCGCCCTGGCCGCAACCCATCCCTTCATGGATTTCAAGCCGCACGATCAACAGCAACAGTTCGGCTTTACCCTGGGCGGCCCCATCCGGCGCAATCGAGCGTTTTTCTTTGCCGGCTTCGATCAGCACATCTTTCACGTTCCCAACGTGGTGCGTTTTATCAATGGAAGCTCGGTGGTGGTTCCGCAAGCGGGCGCAGGGCCGGAAACCCCGGGCGATTACGAGGCCAGCGACCAGGCGCTAGTGTTCGCCACCGCGGCGCAACTCTCGCAGCAGGCCGGCACCTTCCCTTCGTCCATGATTGGAAATGCCGGCTTCTTCAAGCTGGACTTCGTGCTCAACCAGCACAACAACCTCTCCCTGCGGCTGAACACCTCGCGTTATTACGGAAACAACAACGTGTTCCTCGATCCCGCCAGTCCGTTGACCGCCTTCGGCATCAGCGACAATGGCGAAGAGGACGTGTCCACCGAAAGCGTGGCCTTGGCCCTCACCAGCAATCTTTCCTTCCGGATGGTGAGCCGCTTCCACGCCCAGTTTTCGCGTGACTTGCAGTCCTCGACCGCCAACAGCACCGACCCGTTGACCAAAATTCCGGACATTATCGAGGGCTTCGGACGTTCTTCCATTCTTCCCCGCCAGACCCGGGAGCACCGCCTGCATCTGGCTGAAACATTCAGCGTGGAAGGCAAGAGAAATTCCTGGAAGTTTGGCGGCGATGTGCTGCTGACCTGGATCTACAACTTCTTTCCCTCATCGGGCGGGGGCGAGTACATCTTCGATCCCATCAAGGTAAATCCGTTCACCTTCACGCCCCAGGAATCGGGCCTGGAACTCACGCCGCTGCGGGCCTACGCGCATGAGGTCCCGCATTATTACCTGCAGAGTTTCGGTCCTTCGGCGACCAATCCAGACACCAACGAGTACTCCGGTTTTCTGCAGGACACCATTCGCGTCTCCGACCACTTTGCCCTGAGCCTGGGGGCGCGCTATGACCTGCAGACTTTTACGAGCAAAGGCCTGCAGTCGAATCCGCTGTGGCCGGACGCCGGCCGGGTGCCCTTCAACACCGGTAACGTGGGGCCGCGCGTGGGCCTCGCATACTCCCTCGGGAAGGAGCGGCCGCTGGTCATCCGCGCCGGATTTGGCCTGTTCTACACTCGCATTCCGCAGATCTACACGTCGGCGATTCAAAACGAAAACGGGCTGGCGGGAAATTTTCTCTTCCTGAATAACAATAATTTCGCCGATCACCAGATATTTCCCCAATACCCCAACCCGCTGGTGAGCTGCCCGGTGACGGCCACAGATTGCCAGCTGCCGCCGGGCATGGCACAGCTCGAACAGGCGGATGTTTCCGCCTTTTCGCACAATTTCAAGACCCCGCGTGTGGAGCAAGCCAGCCTCAACCTGGAACGCGAAGTCGCGCATCGCACGTCCGTGGGCATCTCCTACATGTATGTGCATGGCGTGGACCTGATCCGGGCGCGGGACGCGAACCTGCCGCCGCCGGTGAACGTTTCCTACCCGGTGTATGACGCCTCGGGAACCAACTTCCTGGGCACCTATTACAACGTGGACTCGTTCTCGACGGTGCAATCCACGCGTTCGCTGACCTGCCCGTTCCCGCCTTGCATCAATCCGCTGGCGCGTCCCATCCCGCAACTGGGCTCGATCGATGTTTTTGAGAGTGCGGCCTCGAGCGTGTATCACGGCGCCACTCTCTCGATTCGCCGGCGCATGACCAGTGGCGTCTACTTCATGCTGTCGTACACCTTCGCGCACGCGATTGATGATGGACAGGACGCGCTGGTGGCAGGGCAACCCGCCAGCGTGCAGAACTCGTACGCGCCCAACGCGGAAAAAGGTCCGAGCGTCACCGATCAGCGGCAGCGCTTCGTGCTCTCCTGCATCGTGGCGCCCAAGCCGTTCCATCGCGACCACGAGTGGCTGGGATTATTCTTCAACAACTGGAAGGCCTCCGGAGTAGTCACCGTAGGCAGCGGAAGGCCGGTGAGCGCCACCGTGACCGGCGATGCCAACCAGGATGGCAACAACAGCAACGACCGGCTCCCCGGAGTTTCGCGCGATTCGCTGGTCGGGCCCGACTACGCCACCACCGATTTGCGACTCACCCGCCGTCTTTATGCCGGCGACCGGGTGAAATTGGAACTCATGGGCGAGTCTTTCAACCTGCTGAACCGCGACAACCAGCGCGTCCAGATCACGCAGGATGGCTTCATTACCAACTCGGCCCAGTTCGTACAAACCACTAACACAATTGGAATCAATATCTTCCCGGCGAAATACCGCGTGCCTTCGAGTTTCCTGCACGCTACCGACGCGTACGCGCCGCGCCAGATCCAGCTGGCTTTGAAGCTGATTTTTTAGGAGTGAACAGTTCCGTAAATACCCGCTAGCGGCGTTTTCGCTAGGTGAAATGCCATATACCCCTTGACTTGCGAGGGGAACCTTGCAATAACTATCCCCGTCCAAGCGGGACCGGTTTGGGGGTGTAGTTCAGTTGGCAGAAGTAAGACTGCAAGAGGGCGAGTCCCTCGAAAATGCGTTGCGTCGCTTCAAGCGCAAGGTGCAACAGGAAGACATCATCAAGGAGGTCAAGCGTCACTCCTTTTACCTGAAGCCGGGCGAAAAGAAGCGCGTAAAAGAGGCATTGGCGCGCAAGCGCAGCCGAAAGAAAGCTCGTAAAGAACAAGACTAGGTCCAGTGGGCTGCCGCACCACGCGGTGGCCCATTTCCTTATCTGCCAGCGTCCGGTTCGAACCGAAGTACAGAGTAAACCGTGTCGCGAGACATGGTGGGCCGAGTCCAAGGGCAATATTCCAGGGCGTTAGCTTGAGGGGGCAACGATCCTGAGTCCGCGCACGCCACGTAACTCGTCTGCGCGTTCCCGGGGAATGGGCTGAAGGGAGCATCTCTCAAATGGAATTTCAGGACAAGGTATTGAAGTGCATTGACTGCGGCTCGGATTTTATCTTCACCGCAGGCGAACAGCTGTTCTTTCACGACAAGCAGTTCAAAAACGAACCCAAACGCTGTAAGGCTTGCAAGACCAAGCGAGTGTCAGTTTTGGGGGCCGCGCCTGCGGGGCAAGGCAACGGCTTCGCCAAGGTGGAAACCCGCACCACATGCTCGGAGTGTGGCAAGGAGACCACCGTGCCTTTCAAGCCGACCCAGGGGCGTCCCGTCTTCTGCCGGGAGTGTTTCCAGCAGAAGCGGCAGCCGGCCTCGGCTTGATGTGAACTAGAGTCCTGCAAGGCGCTTCCAGAGTCGCGGCTAGCTCACCCTCCTCCCGCTTCCCGATTCCCAGGCGAATCTCGCCTACCACGCGGGCAGGTCCGCGCGGGGCGGAGCGCATTTTCCTGTCTTTGCCGCCCAACGCCGAACCGGCGCGCCCTGCGTTAGTATGGAAACGTGGCAACTTTCTACGTGGCAAATTTCGGCTGCCGGGCCACCCAGGCGGAGGGCGCGGCGATCGAACGACAGTTGCGCGAGCGCGGCCTGGAGCGCGCCGAGGCGCCCGCGCAGGCCGAACTCGTCGTCCTCAATACCTGCACGGTAACCGCCGCGGCCGATCAGGATGCTCGCGCCGCCATCCGCCGCATTCATCGCAAAAATCCGGACGCGCAGATCGTGGTCACCGGCTGCTACGCGCAACGCGCCCCAGAAGAAATCGCCGCCCTTCCCGGCGTGACCCAGGTGATCGGCAACTCGCATAAGCATCAACTGGCGGAACTGGTAGTCGGGCCTCGGACCTCGGACTTGGGATCTCGGCCCCCAGAACGAGACTGCCAGACAGATATACAGCCAAGGGGTTTCATTCCGCTGACCAGTCTTACGTCTGGTGTCCGAGGTCCGAGGTCTGAGCTCCGAGGTCTGAAGTACGACGCCCGAAGTCCGATTTTCGTTTCCGACATCTTCGCGCATACCGAGCTCCAGGCTGCGCCAGTTTTCGACGCCGCCAATGAACGCACGCGTCCCAACCTGAAGGTGCAGGACGGTTGCGACAATCGCTGCTCGTTCTGCGTGATCCCTTACGTTCGGGGACAGAGCCGCTCGCTGCCTCTGGCCGAGGTCGTTCGCGAGGTCGAAACGCTGGTGGCGGCGGGCTATCGCGAAGTAGTCATTTCCGGCATCAACCTGGGCCGCTGGGGAAGGGATCTGGCCGTCAGCTCTGAGCTGTCAGCTGTCAGTAAAACCGGCCCGCGACCAGGGACCAGCGACCAGCGTCCGGTCTTCGAAGATCTGGTTCGCGCCATCCTGTCCGAAACCACTCTGGAAAAGCTGCGCGTCAGTTCGGTTGAACCCATGGACTGGAGCGACGAACTGATTCGCATGATGGCGCAGTCTCCCCGCATTGCCAAACACGCGCACGTGCCCCTGCAGTCCGGCAGCGACGCGGTGCTTCGCCGCATGCATCGCAAGTACCGCCCCTGGCACTATCGCGAGAAAATCGAGAAGATTCGCGCGGCCGCGCCGACCGCGGCGATCGGCGCCGATGTGATGGCGGGATTTCCCGGCGAGACGGAAGCGGAATTCGAGGAGACGCGCCGCCTGGTCGAAGATCTTCCCTTCACCTACCTGCATGTTTTTACTTACTCCGCGCGTCCCGGGACTCCGGCGGCCGCCATGGGCAAACCGGTTCCGGTCCAGGTCGCTCGCGAGCGCAACCGGGTCCTGCGCGAACTGGCCGCAGAAAAGAAACTGGGCTTCATGCGTGGATTTGTGGGCGAGCCGGTCGAACTCATCACACTAGATGTTATCGGCAGCGATCACGCAGGCAACTACACCGAAGGCCTCACTGACAACTACCTGCCGGTGCGTCTGCATGGGAACCACCCGCCCAACCGCTGGATTCCGGCCAGGATCGAGCGCCTTCTAGACGGGGAGTTGCTGGCGATCGCCGGCTAAGAGCGCGCCGCGCGCGCAGGGCTTGTCACTTTTTTGCCGCCAGGCGGTCCGCGATCTTGTCGTACTTGCTTTTCGGCAAGATGTGGCGAGTCACGAGTTGGCCGGGATCATCGTAAGGACGTCCGGCAATGACTCGATCTGCTTCCACGGTGGTGACTCCGGGCAGAGTAACCAACTGCTCTTTGGTCGCGGTGTTCACATTGAGCGGCTTGTCGCGGCTCCAGCCTTCGCGCACTCCGGCGGCGACAGCTTTGGCGTCAACTTTCAGCTCAGCGGTGGCGCGGGCAGTCTGCTCTTTAAGTTCCTGGGGATTTTGGTTTTGGGTGCAGGCTGCAAGCCCGCACAGCAAGACAATGGCAACGGCCGCAGGGCGTCGAGGAGCGCGCATATTAATTCACCTCGGACCTTGGATGAATTTTCTTCGTCGCCGGTTGGCCGGATCGAGACCCTGCCAACCGCGTGGGGCGGACACTCTTGTCCGCCGCCTTTGAATTTGAGGTTGGTCTTTGATCGCGGACCGAGGATCGAGGATCGGGGTTTCCCGGGCTGGCCTCAATCTTGCTTGCCAGCAAAATCCAGGTCAAAGGCGGCGGACAGGAGTGTCCGCCCCACACCTGTTATCGCCGCCCGAATACTTCCTTCAGCAGGTTGGTGGTCTGCGCCGCCGGGTCCTGGCGAATCTTTCTCTCTTCCTGGCCCAGTTCGTAAAAGAGCCCATCGAGCGCCTTGGATACCACGTAGTGACTGATGTCCAGGTCCTGATTCCTGGCGAAGGGAAGAGACTGGTACTGCGAGATGAGGCCCTCGTATTGCTGGGTAACGCCGTTCTTGGCCATGGTCCGCTCCACCACCGGCCGGAACGCGGCGGTGAGTTGCGGCGTGGTCTTTTCCTTGAAGTAATTGGTGGCCGCAGTGTCTCCTCCGGAAAGGATTCGGCGCGCATCGTCGAACGTCATGGCGGTGATGGCATCGATGAAGATTTTTCGCGCTGCCGGCGCGGCCGCCTCCGCGGCCCGATTCATGCTCAACACAAAATCGTCCACCTTGGGCCCGTAGCCCACCATGCGCAGGCCTTTTTCCAGGGTCCGCAAATTACTGGGCATCAAAATCTTGATGTCGGGATTGCCGAAATATCCGTTGGGGCGTCCGGTAAGTTTCACCGCTTGCTCCGCGCCAATCTGCAAGGCCTGCTTCAGGCCCGAGGAGATTTTGGTATCACTCAGCGCCGTGCCGCCCAGCCCGAGGCGCTTCGCGATCTCCCCAACCTGCGCCAGAGATAGTGTGGTCATCAACACGCAGATGCCGCACAAAAATAGATTGCGCTTCATTTTGAATCCTCCCTCTACCGACTTCGGGTTTCCCTGCGATGCCCAAAGAAACTTATTTTCGCAGGCTACCCGGCGCCGGGTTTCCGCACCTAAAGTTCCGACGTTACACGAAATAGCGTGTCGCGAATTAACTTTTTAGGAGGAGCAATCATGGGAAACGAACCCGAAAAGAACCAGCAGAACAACCCGGGGAACCAGCAGGATCCCAACAAAAAGACCCCGTATCAGAGCGGAGAGCATGTCTACAACCCGCAGGATCCGACCACGAAAAAGCCCGGCCAGGACAGCGGCACGACCAATCGTGAAGGGTCTGAAGACGTTGAAAAGCGCCGCGCATCCTAACCGGGATCGCGGATAGAGGAGAAAGCCACGGCAAACTGCCGTGGCTTTTCCATCTGGGCATAGCTTAGCCGCCGGCGGAAGCGGGTCGTATTCTCCACTTCCGTCCGCCAAGACGTCCGGCGGGCGCCATGCTATAATTTTTCCCTGTTTCATTTGCCTGGTTAGCTGACGGAGGGTTGTATCGATAAACGCTTTATCCGAACAAACGAGCGCATTCGGGCGCGGGAAATCCGCGTGATTGATGACGAAGGCCAGCAGATTGGCATTTTGACTCCCTACGATGCGCTTAAGATGGCCCGCGAGAAAAACCTGGACCTGGTCGAGATTTCGCCCACCGCGACTCCTCCCGTATGCCGAATCATGGATTATGGGAAATTCCTGTACCAGCAGGAGAAGAAGGAACGCGAGGCCAAGAAGCATCAGAAGGTCATCGTAGTCAAGGAAGTGAAGTTCCGCATCAATGTGGACGACCACGACTACGAAACCAAGAAAAATCACGTGCTGCGCTTCCTCGATGAGGGAGACAAAGTCAAGGCGACGATTTTCTTCCGTGGACGAGAGATGACGCGCACCAACCTGGGACGCGAAATCCTGGAGCGGCTGATCAAGGACATCGCCGACAAAGGCATCGTGGAGTTCCGGCCGCGACAGGAAGGCAACACGCTGCACGCCATCCTGGCGCCGAAGAAAGATGCGGGACAGAAACAGCCCGCGCAGTCGCAACCGGCCCCCGGCCGGGTAAATCAGGCTTAAGAGAAAAGCAATTGGCACTTGGCATTTAGCCAACCCGGCAAATGTCGTTGTGGCCAAATGCTAATTGCTAATTGCCAAATGCTGTACCGAGGATTTATGCCCAAGCTGAAAACCCATAAGGGTGCCGCCAAACGCTTCAAGAAGACCGCCAGCGGCAAGGTCAAGCGCCATCATTCGCACTTGCGCCATATGCTGACGTCCAAGAACAAGAAGCGTAAAGGCAAGCTGCGCCAGGCCGTCCTGGTCAGCGACGCGGACACCCCCAAGATCAAGCGCATGATTCCGTACTAGATGTGTTGTGTGGACGCGGACCTGCCCTGAGCGAAGTCGAATGGGGCTCGCCCGCGTTGATGGCTGCGAATTTCGCGGCCCAGGCGTGTGAAGAGGCAACCAGACCTTCAAGTCTCCTACCTCCAGCCGCCGTAATGTGAAATTAAAAAGGAGCTACCCATGCCTCGCGTAAAACGGGGAACCAAACGCCGCGCCAAGCGCAAAAAGATTCTTGACCGCGCCAGCGGCTATTTCCTCACCAAATCAAAACTCTACCGGTCCGCCAAAGAAGCCGTCGAACGCGGACTCAAGTTCGCCTACTCGGGACGCAAGCAGAAGAAGCGTCAATATCGCTCGCTCTGGATCGTGCGCATCGGGGCCGCCGCCAAGCTGAACGGGATGAGCTACAACCAGTTCATTCACGGTCTCAAAAAAGGCGGCGTGGAACTGGACCGCAAGATCCTGGCCGACCTGGCGGTGAACGATCCCGGCGCATTTAAGAGCCTCGCCGAGCAGGCGAAGGGCGCCATCGGCGGGGCAGCGTAGACCAGCCTTTAGCTTTTAGCCTTTAGCTTTTAGCTTCAAAGAGCGCAGCATCAGCCGCGCTGGGCTCCGCCATTTTTTCCCGGCGAGTATCCATGAACTGAGAACCGAGACGTATAACTGGTTCTATGTACAGAGTCCCTAAACTGAAAAGCTTCTCCGCCGCCTCCCTGGACAAGGCTGTCGAGAAGCTGTTGGCCGCGCTAAAGCAGGAAGCCGCAGCGGTCAAGAACGAGGCCGACTGGAAGACCTTCCGCGATCGCTGGATGGCCCGCAAGAACGGCGTGCTTACCGAGATCAATGATCTGTGGCTCAAGGCGGCCCCGAAAGAATCCAAGCGCGAGGTAGGACAGCGCGTCAACGAACTTAAGTCCAATGTTACGCAGATCGTGGAGAAGTCTCGGCCTGGTGCCGCGACCGCCATGATCAGGGCTGCGCGAGCGTTAAGGCGTCGCTCGGAGGCGTGGTCGCGACTGGGGCCGGGCCTCGACACCCTCGACATCACTCTCCCCGGCATTCGCCGACCGCTCGGCTCCGAACATCCCGTGATCAAGACGATGCACGAAATCGTCGCCGTCTTCCGCAATCTCGGCTACTCGGTCGAGGAAGGGCCGGTCATCGAGACCGACTACTACAATTTCGAAGCGCTGAATTTTCCGCCCAACCATCCGGCGCGCGATACCCAGGACACGCTCTTCATCGCCGATCAGGAAGCGAAACCGCGGCGCGACCGCTTGCTGCTGCGCACCCACACTTCGCCGGTGCAGATTCGCACCATGGAGAAGATGAAGCCGCCGGTCAGGATCGTGATTCCCGGCAAGGTCCATCGCAACGATCCGCCGGACGCCAGTCACTCGCCCATGTTTCATCAGGTCGAAGGATTGGCTGTCGACACCAACATCACGTTCTGCGATTTGAAAGGCACGCTCGACCACGCCATGAAGGCGCTATTCGGATCGAGTGTGAAGACCAGCTTCCGTCCATCGTTCTTCCCTTTCACCGAGCCCAGCGCGGAAATGATGGTTTCGTGCTTCATCTGCGGAGGCAGCGGCCAACGCGGTTCGGAACCGTGCCGTCCCTGCAAGCAGACTGGCTGGATTGAAATTCTCGGCTGCGGCATGGTGGACCCGAACGTTTATGGATTTGTCGATTACGATCCCAAGAAAGTCAGCGGCTTCGCCTTCGGCATGGGCGCCGACCGCATCGCAATTCTGAAATACGGCGTGGATGACATTCAGTTGTTCTTCAACGGGGACGTGAGATTTCTGGAGCAGTTTGGGTAAGAGCTAGTGCCGTCAGCTCCCGGCGGCTTTAGCGGAGAGCAATCTCGCCCGCGCAGTGAGGGCAAGATGCCCTCACGACAGCCGGCGGGAGCTAGAGCTACAAGATCACCATGAAACTTTCTCCCACATGGCTGCGTGAGTTCGTGGACGCCAAGGTGGACGACCGCCGCCTGGCGCAGGACCTCACCTCGGTTGGAATTGCCGTCGAAAGTATCAGCGGCGAGGGCAAGAACGCCGTCTTCGAGATGGAGATTGGCACCAATCGCCCCGACGCCATGAACCACTACGGGGTCGCGCGCGAAGCTTCGGTGATCTACAATCTGCCGCTGCGTGCGGTCGATTCGAAATTGCCGGCGGCGCCTGACAAGCCGGACTTCATCGTGGAAATCGCAGACCAGGCCGGGTGCGCCCGCTACACGGCCCGCGTCGTTCGCGATGTGAAGATCAAACCATCTCCCGAGGCGATCGCAAAACGGCTGCTGCTGGTCGATCAGCGTCCCATCAACAACGCGGCCGACGCCACCAACTACACCCTGTGGGAGATGGGGCATCCCACGCACGTCTTCGATCTCGACCTGCTCGAGGGCGGCAAAATTCTGGTGCGGCGGGCGTTCAGCGGCGAGACTCTGAAAACCCTGGATGGAGTCGAGCGCAAGCTTACGTCCGGAAGATCTGGTCATCGCCGACGCTGTCAAACCGGTTGCGCTGGCCGGAGTCATGGGCGGATTCGACACCATGATCACGGAGAAGACGAAGAACATTCTCATCGAGGCTGCATGGTTCGATCCGGCTACGATCCGCCGCAGTTCGCGCCGCCACGGGCTGCATACCGACGCTTCGCATCGCTTTGAGCGGGGCGCCGACTTTGAGGCCACGACCCAGGCTTGCGACCGGGTGGCCGTGCTGCTTCTCGAATCAGCCGGAGGCAAACTGGACGGCGGCGCAATCGACACAGTCGCCCGGCCAGTGGACCTCGCGCCCGTGGCTTTGCATCTTGCGGAAGCGCACCGCATTCTGGGCGAGAAGCTCGAGACCAACGAGATTTTCCGCATTCTCCAGCAACTGGGCTTTGAGCTGATGCCGGAAAGGGGCGGCGATCCTGATTTCACCGTCCACATTCCCAGCTGGCGTCTGGACGTGGAACGCGAGATCGACCTGATCGAAGAAATCGCGCGCCTGCACGGCTTCGACAAGTTCGTCAACACTCTTCCGGCATACGCGGGGGCCGTGGTGGAAGCGCCTGACGCGGAAAAAGATCGCAAGCTCCGGACTTCACTGCTGGCTCTCGGCTATGACGAAGCCGTGTCGCTGACGTTCATTTCGCATGAAGATGCGGAAACATTTTCTTCCGTCCCGGTGGTGGAGCTGGCGAATCCGCAAAGCGAAGAAGCGTCGGTGATGCGGAGTTCGCTGGTGCCGGGCATGCTCAACATGCTGGCCTACAATCTCAATCGGGGCGCGGAGAACGTGCGTCTCTTCGAGGCCGGCTCAGTGTTTGTCGCCACCGGAACCGCGACAGCCGAACCGAAACGCATCTGCATGGGCGCCACGTCCCCACCCTTGCCGAGAGCACAAGGATGGGGTGCCCGCGACGGGGGATTTTTCGATCTAAAAGGCGACGTGGAGAATTTACTGCGCGCCTTTCAGCACCAGTCTCTGCAATACGACGCGCAGACGGCTGACTACTACCACCCCGGGAAATCGGCGCGGGCGCTGATGGACAGCGTGCTGGTGGCCCAGTTTGGACAGATCCACCCTGACATCGCGGCTGCCCGCAAGCTGCGCCAGAATGTTTTTGTTGCCGAACTTTACCTTGATCCGCTGTACGCGACCGGCCTGAGCGTGGTTCGCTACCAGCCGCTGCCGCGCTATCCTGCGGTGGAACGCGACTTCTCATTCGTCTTCGACGACAGCGTGAGCTTCGAGACGATTGAGCGGAGTATCGCCGGGCTCGGCCTGACCGAACTGCGCAGCTTCGTTCCGGTTGAGATTTTCCGCGGAGGCAATGTTCCCGCCGGCAGGTATTCGCTGCTGCTGCGCGCCCGGCTTCAGTCGGCCGAGCGCACGCTACGGGAAGACGAAGTGGCACAGTGGTCGGCACAGATCATCAAAGCACTCGAGGGCCTGGGCGGGAAGTTGAGAGCGTAAAACTAGCCCTGTCATCCTGAGCGGAGCATTGCATTTCGCTTGCGGAATGCAATGTGAAGTCGAAGGACCCCTACCCTCTTTACGGACCAAGCTGGGAATTGTTTCGATGTAGTGTAGCGAGAGGTGCAGCTTACAGGGGTCCTTCGACTGCGTGGCAGCCGCGATACGCGAAGCTGCCACTCCGCTCAGGATGACAACTTACGATTTCTGCCTTGTACACTATCAGCGTGCTGTCCCGCATCGGTTCGGCAGGAACTATTGTCGTCGCAGCGGTTCTGGCGGCAACCGCCGCTCTTCCAGTACCCGCAAATGCAGCCCCGACTTTCTATAAAGACATTCTTCCCCTGCTGCAAGGCCACTGCCAGAGCTGTCATCGTCCCGGCGAAGTCGCGCCCATACCCCTGGTGACGTACGAGCAGACCCGGCCCTGGGCGCCGGCTATCGCAAAAGCGGTTCAAAGCGGAATGATGCCGCCGTGGTTTGCCGACCCGCGATTCGGCCACTTCTCCAATGATCCGTCGCTCACGCCACAACAGATTTCGACGACGCTGGCCTGGGTCGCGGCCGGCGCTCCGGCAGGCGATCCGCACGACGCCCCCGCGCCGCCGCAGTGGACAAAAGGATGGAACATCGCAAAGCCGGACGTCATCTTGCCGATGCCCCAGCCGGTCGCGATTCCGGCCCATGGCGATGTGGAATACACCTACGAGATCGTGCCCACTCGTTTCAACCAAGACAAATGGATCCAGATGGCAGAAGTCCATCCTTCGAGCCCGCAGTATGTGCATCACGCCGTGGTCTACATCCGGCCGCCCGATTCCAACTGGTTGCGGCACGCGCCCATCGGCGTGCCGTTCACAGCTTCGGCCCTCAGCGACCCGCAGGAGCGGTTAGAAGCGCACGGAACCACCAGCGACCTGCTGCTGGTGTACGCGCCCGGCAGCTCTCCCGACCGCTGGCCGGATGGCATGGCCAAGTTCGTCCCGGCGGGGTCAGACCTGGTTTTCCAGGTCCACTACACCACCAACGGCTCGGCGGGCTACGACCAGACCAGCATCGGTTTGGTGTTTGCGAAGAGCCCGCCTCAGCAACGCGTCATCACTCTGCAGCTGAACGATCACGCGTTCATCATTCCGCCCGGCGCCGATGACTTCCGGGTGGAGGTACAGGGCACGCTGCCGCACGACGCCACTCTGCTCAGTCTTTTCCCGCACATGCATCTGCGCGGAAAACGTTTTGAGTACGACATCGTGAAGCCCGACGGATCGATCGAGACGTTGTTGCGCGTGAACTACCATTTTCACTGGCAGCTGAGTTATCGCCTGGCGGAGCCGAGGCTGCTGAAGGCTGGGACCAGGCTGCGGGCCGTCGCATGGTACGACAACTCGCGCAATAATCCGCATAATCCCGACCCCAATGCAACCGTCACATGGGGCGACCAGACTTATCAGGAAATGGTGGTTGGATTTTTCGACGTAGCGGTACCGGCAGGAATGGATAAGGCCCATTTCTTTGTTCGGGGGCAGGGTGCGCAATAATTTGACTGCAATCGACGGCCTCGATTCGGCCAAAGCTCCGGCGTAAACGGGTGTAAGCTACCGGGGTTTATGGAGTTCAAAGCGATGCGTACGCAGCATTTTGCCCGCGCTCTCCTCCTCTCGGGATTTCTCGTTATTTTGGCAGCTGTTTGTGGTGCCCAGACGCGCAAAGAGCGGCCGCGCCCACACGACGGCGGCGTGCAGGAGAGGCTTGTTAGTATTCTGATCCCTGCCGTTCCACGAGCCCCTTTTAGCGCCACAGTGTCCACCGAATCCGTTCGCATGCTGGCAGATGGCAGCAGAATTACGCTGGTGAATCACCGCGCCATCGCGCGCGATGGCGCCGGCCGCATTTTTCAGGAGCGTCGGTTGCTTGTGCCACCCGACGGAAAGCATGAGTCGGTGATCACGCAGACTGAGATTAGCGATCCTGTTGCGCACGAGCTCTATATCTGCAAACCCGATGAACATGTTTGCCAGGTGGAGTCCTATTCTCCCCCGCTTTTTGCGGGATCTCCAAGCGCCATCAGGCTCACGGAGAAAATGAGCCGTGAAGACCTGGGTAAGCAATTCATCGGCGGTTTGGAAGCTGTGGGTACTCGAGAGACAACCATTGTGGAACCGGGAGTGATCGGTAATGATAGTGAGCTGCACATCATTCGCGAGTACTGGTACTCGCCTCAACTGAGCATCAACCTTAGCAGCAAGCTTCAGGACCCGAGAATCGGAACACAGGATTTCGAACTGTCGGACATTTCTCTGGAAGAACCCGATCCAAAGCTTTTCAAAGTGCCGCCCGGAAGCGAAGTCATTGATTTGCGCCGGCAGGTGAGGTCGCCTTCCGACAATCGGTCACCCGAGTGAAGTTCCAGCTCCCGGTGCACCACCTGCGCCGTCGCGCGCTGTGCTAGGCTCGATTCATGGCAGAGACCGCCATCCAACAGAAATCTTTTCTCAGCGGGAAGGTTGCCCACTTCACCGAGTCTGTCATCCGCGAGATGACGCGACAGGCCATGCTGCATGGCGCCGTGAACCTGTCGCAGGGCTTCCCCGATTTCCCGGCTCCGGCGGAAATCAAACGCGCCGCGCAGGACGCGATTGCCGCTGACGTCAATCAGTACGCCATCACCTGGGGCGCGAAAAACCTGCGCAATGCCATTGCCCGGCAGATGCAGGTATGGCAGGGCATCGCGGTCGATCCGGAGCGCGAGATCACGGTTTGCTGCGGCTCAACCGAAACCATGATCTCGACCTTGCTGGCGGTATGCAACGCCGGCGATGAGGTCATTGTCTTTGAGCCGTTCTACGAAAACTACGGGCCGGACGCGATCCTGTCCGGGGCCAAGCCGCGGTTTGTGAAGCTGCGCCCGCCCGACACGCCGGATGGCGAATGGACTTTCGATGAACGCGAACTGCGGGCGGCATTTCACCGCCATACCAAGGCCATCATCGTAAACACGCCGAACAATCCCACCGGGAAAGTGTTTACCCGAAGCGAACTCGAGCTGATCCGCGACCTCTGTGTGGAATTCAATGTTCTTGCCATCACGGATGAGATCTACGAGCACATTCTTTACGACGGCGCCCGGCACGTTTCGATGGCGGCGCTCGACGGCATGCCCGAGCGCACCATCACCATCAACGGCCTGTCCAAGACTTATAGCGTGACCGGTTGGCGCGTGGGATGGGCGGTGGCCCCGCCCGCCATCACGGATGCCATTCGCAAGGTGCATGATTTTCTGACCGTGGGCGCGCCGGCACCACTGCAGGAGGCCGGGGCCGCGGCGCTGGGCCTGCCTGCGGCTTACTATCAGGGGCTGGCTGAGGGATACCGCAAGCGGCGTGACCGCCTGATTCCCGTTCTGACCGAAGCCGGCTTTCGCTGCTTTCGCCCGCGCGGCGCCTATTACGTCATGACGGATATCAGCAGGTTCGGGTTCGCAAATGATCTCGAGTTCACAAAATATCTGGTGAAAGATATCGGAGTGGCGACGGTTCCGGGATCGAGCTTCTACAACGATGCCCGGGATGGGGCGCAGCAGGTTCGTTTTGCCTTCTGCAAGCGCGATGAGACGCTGGACGCGGCTGGCGAACGGTTGCGGAAATTGCGGGCGCGGAAATAAGTTCCGGCCACGCCACGGGCGGGACCCGCTCGCGACCGCGGCGGGATGCCGTCGCTACGACCAACCCACAAATCCCCTGCAAGCATCTCATTGGATTCACAGAGTTCTGGGTTATACTGCGCTCAAGTTCCCAATTTCTCTTGAGGAAGCGGTGGCACCATGTCCGTGAGAATGGCTGAAGGGGTATCTGCCCAGGTTCCGGCTGACGATTTTCAGGCGCTTGAAGAGAAAGTCTATCGCACCATTGAACTGTACAAGGCGGCGCGGGAGGCCCGGTCCGTTGCGGAGCGGGATTCGCAGCGTCTGCGCCAGCAACTGGAAGAGCGCGAAGAAGAGCTGGACGGGTTGCGCCGCGAGATGGTACGGCTGCGCAAGGAACGGGAAGAGATCCGCGGACGGGTGGAGAAGATGCTGGGTCAGATCGAATCCATCGCCGAGGAGCAGGCGGTCAGCTGATCTCGCCCGAACTTCTTCCCCATCTCCGTTTTGAGGAGAAACAACATGGCAACGGCCACCAAGCATACCGCGATCAAGGATCCCAGCAACAACGCCGTCCGGGTGGAAATTTTCGATCAACCCTACAATCTGCGCGGCTCGGACGCCGAGTACATTCTCAAGCTGGCGGAGTACGTGGATGGCAAGATGCGGGCCGTGGCGGAACAGACCCATACGGTCGATACGGCGCGCCTGGCCGTGCTGGCGGCGCTCAATATTGCCGACGAATATCACCTGGTGAAGCGCAACCAGGACGTGGGGTCGGGCGACTATCTGCGCCGCGCGCAGCATCTCTCGAGCGCGCTCGATGAAGTGCTGGCGGATAAGCGGCGCGCCGGATAGAGACGCAGTCGGAACAAAACCGTAAACCACCAAGGACACGAAGGTACACGAAGGAGTGCAGGATTTCCTTCGTGATCCTTAGTGTCCTTTGTGGTTGATGGGTTGAGCCGGAAAACTCCACTTACGAAAGTTGCTGGCAAGCGGATTGCCATCTTTTTACGTCCTGCCTATTGCCAACGCGGGGAGGTTTACCCTAGCATCCTGACTGAAAGCCGACCTGCCGGGTTGGTGATGACGGTAACCGATTTTTGAACCAATGCTGAATGAACGGGAGCTCGACTCGAACTAGGATCCGGTGTGCAACGCTCCGCCATGCGGAGATGCCTAAAGGGTCTCGGCGGGCGCCCAACGTCTACCGACGGGTTCATTCTCGGCCCGTCACACGGCACAGTGGGTCGGCTTCTCTCTCCCTAACCAATATCCCCGCCTGCTCCTGTTAAACTTGAGCTGGAACAAAATCAGCTGGCTGCGCATCTACACTTATAGTGTTTCCCCAACTGTTTCATATCGGCAAGTTCTTCCTTCCCACTTATGGGTTATTGGTTTCCACGGGAGTCCTGGTCGGGCTCTGGATCAGCGTCCGCAACTCAAGCAAGCAGGGAATCAATCCGGACGACGCCTGGAACCTGGGGGTCCTGGTGGTGCTGTGCGGCATCGTCGGCGCAAAAATCCTTTACATCGTAAACGACTGGAGCTACTACTCGGCCCATCCCAGGGACATCTTCAGCTGGTCGACCATGCAAGCCGGAGGCGTCTTCTCCGGAGGACTGATCGGCGCGGCCGCGGCGGCGGCGTGGTACATGCGCCAGCACAAAATGCCGGCGCTCGCGACCTGGGACGCCTTCGCACCGGGACTGGCCCTGGGGCACGCCATCGGACGGGTGGGATGTTTTGCCGCGGGCTGTTGTTATGGCAAGCCTACGCAACACTTCTGGGGCGTGACTTTCACCAACCCCATCGCCAACTTGAATTCCTACACTCCTCTGGGCATACCCCTCGAGCCCACGCAGCTTTTCGAAGCCGCGGTCGAGCTGGCAAATTTTTTCATTCTCATGTGGATCTTCAAGCGCAAAAAGTTCGATGGACAGGTGCTGGCGGCCTATTTCATTCTCTACGGCATCGCCCGCTATTTCCTGGAATTCATTCGCGACGACCCGGGCCGCGGCGAGGTCTTCGGCGGCGTTATGACCGGGACGCAGTTGATCTCGATTGGCCTGGTGATCACGGGCGGATTGATCTGGTGGCTGAAGTCGTCCACCAGGGCGGTGCCGGCGCACGCGCAGCGCTGACAGGTAAGAATCAAAAACCGTCGTCCCCTGCGGGGACGAGCACGGGCGAGGGCTCCTTCGACTTCGCTCAGGACAGGTCTGCGCCACATGCCTCCATTACTAATTTCCGCGACCGCTCAGGACGCCGGCAAACGGCTGGACCAGTTTCTGGCGGCGCATCTTCCCGAGACCAGCCGGGCCCGGGTGCAGCAACTCATCGCGCAGCAGCTGGTGCTGGTGAATGATGCGATGGCGCGCGCGTCTTTGCGGCTGCGCGGCGGTGAGCGTATTGCCGTTCTCGGGCCCGCTTCGCAGCCGGCCCTGCGCGCGATGGCGGAAGATATCCCGCTGGATATCGTATTCGAAGACGCCGATCTGGCCGTAGTGAACAAGCCCGCCGGTATGACCGTACATGCCGGGGCCGGCGCGACGGACGACCAACGCAACCGCGGCACCCTGGTGAACGCGCTGCTGCATCACTTTGGCCAACTGTCTTCCGTGGGCGGCGAACTGCGCCCGGGAATCGTGCATCGCCTGGACAAGGCCACCAGCGGGCTGCTGGTCGTGGCCAAAAGTGACGAAGCGCACCGCCGGCTGGCCAGCCAGTTTGTAAGGCGGCAGGTGAAAAAGAAATACACTGCGCTGGTGCACGGCTGGACGAAGCAGGATCGCGGCACCATCCGCTGCAGCATCGGCCGTGACCGGGTGCGGCGCACTCGCATGACCACCCTGCGGTCCGGCGGACGCGAAGCCATTAGCCACTACACGGTCGTCCGGCGGCTGGATTCGCAGTATGGGAAATTCACCCTGCTGGAAGTGCAGATCGACACCGGCCGGACCCACCAAATTCGAGTCCACCTGGCATCGCTTCGCCATCCGATTGTGGGAGACGCACTCTACGGCGCGCCGCGGGAAGTCAGCAGCAAACAGGCCGGCCGCCTGTCTCTCCCTAGAAATTTTCTGCATGCCGCGGCGCTGCAATTCCAGCACCCGCGTAGCGGTGAGTCTTTGTCTTTCGTGGCCACGCTACCCGCGGAGCTCGAGGCTTTCCTGCAAGCCCTGAGTCAGTGAACTGGAGGGCATGGTCTCATGTGGGGCGGACCAAAGGGAGTTGAGGCTATAATTAAGTTCTCATGAAGTTTCGCGGCGTCATTTTATCGCTGGGAAGCATCCTGATCGTGGCCCTGGCCGTGGCCCAGAATTCGGGCTCGGACGATCTGCCTTCCGCCCCGTCGGCGGTCAAGCAGGAACGGAACCAGGCCCAGGCCGTCTGCTGCCCGCCGCGACGCCAGCCTCGACCACATCCGCGGAGGCCGAACCACAGACTGCGCCTCCGGCCGAAGCGCCCGCCAAGACCGGAGCCGAGCCGGTAACCCCTCCGCCGCCCGGCAAGGCCGGCGACCAGGACTCGAACTCGCCGGATGATGCCGCGACCACCATCACCAAGACGGTCAACGAAGTGAACGTGGTGTTCACCGTGACCGACCGGCATGGCCGCTACGTGAATAACATGGCGAAGAGCGATTTTTCGGTGCTCGACGACAACAAGCCGGCGCAGCAGATCCGCAGCTTCCACAGCGAGACCGACCTGCCCCTGCAAGTCGGATTGATGGTGGATGCCAGCAACTCGGTGCGTGACCGCTTCAAATTCGAGCAGGAATCGGCCATTGAGTTCCTCAACCAGACGGTGCGGCCGCGCTACGACAAGGCATTTGTAGTCGGTTTCGACGTCACTCCCGAAGTCACGCAGGACTTCACCGACAATACCGAAGCGCTCTCCCGCGGGGTTCGCGCCTTGCGGCCGGGCGGCGGCACGGCCATGTACGATGCCCTCTATTTCGCCTGCCGGGACAAGCTGCTGAAGGAACCGCGAAACGGCCCCGTACGCCGGGCGATTATCCTGCTCAGCGATGGCGACGACAATATGAGCCATGTCACGCGCGAAGAAGCGATCGACATGGCGCTTCGCGCGGAAGTGATTGTCTACACCATCAGCACCAATATCACGGGGGGCGCCCGGCGGGGTGGGGACAAAGTTCTGGAGCGCATCGCCGATGCCACCGGCGGCCGCGCTTTCTTTCCCTTTCAGCTTAACGACGTGGCCAACGCCTTTGTCGAGATCCAGGCTGAACTGCGCAGCCAGTACGCGCTGTCCTACAATCCCACGGATTTGCGCACCGACGGCCGTTACCACACCATCGAAATCCTGGCGCAGAACCACAAGGGCCTGCGCGTCCGCAGCCGTCGCGGTTACTATGCGCCCACCCAGTAGGCCGCCGGCATGGCAGGCTACTCCGGCACTCCGCTTCCTCGGAAGCTCGGCCTGAAGCCGCACTTCCGCATCGCATTTTTCCAGCTGCCCGCCAGCGTGAAGCGTGAGTTAAAGGCAGCCCTCTCCGCTTGCCTGCTGGTCAAGGATGGCGAGGACGGTTCGGAGCAACTCGACTTCGCCATGATCTTCATCAAGAGCCAGGCGGAAATGAAAGAACAGTTCCCGAAGTTCGCCCGCCGCCTGGCGCCGTCGGGAATGCTGTGGGTAAGCTGGCCCAAGAAAGCTTCCGGCATGGCCACTGACCTGAACGAAAACGATGTGCGGAGACTGGGACTGTTGGCCGGACTGGTCGACGTCAAAGTCTGTGCCGTGGATGAAGTCTGGTCAGGCCTGAAGTTCGTGATTCGGGTAAAAGATCGAATATCTGCCTCCATGCGAAAGACTTAACGCGCTGTCCCGACTGGCTCCCATCCTGCATCTTTTTTGTCTCCTCGCCCGTATAACCGGGTAGCATGAACGCCCTAGCTTATTGCTTCATGAATGTGATGGAATCCGAGACCAGCGCTATCGCTCGCGGTCTCCGCCGGCGTGATCCAGAATTGCTGGACCGTCTCATCGAGCAGTATCAGCACCGCCTTCTTCGTTATCTGGTCTACCTGTCAGGCAATCGTGAACTGGCCGAGGACCTCTTCCAGGAAACCTGGATTCGCGTGCTGGAACGCGGCCATCAGTACGACGGTCGGCACGAATTCAGCACATGGCTTTATGCGGTGGCCAGAAATCTGACGATTGATTATTTGCGCAAGAAAAATCCGGTCAGCCTGGATGGGCTGATGGACGACGAAGAGCACGCTCCGCTCGAACCAGCCGACACCCGGCCCCTGGCGTGGGAAGTTGTGCAGCAGCACGAGCGAGCCGAGCGCGTCAGCGCGGCCCTGGTGGGCATCCCGGCGGAATATCGCGAGACCGTGGCGTTGCGCTTCCAGGAAGAATTGACTTTGGATGAGATTGCCGCCGTCACCGGGGCTCCGCTGGGCACGGTGAAATCGCGGCTGTATCGCGGACTGAACATGCTGATGTCGCGGCTGAAAGGAGCGCAGGCATGACCCGGAACCCACACGATGAGGCGCGGGAACTGATCGCTCAAGGTAAAGGTCTCTCGGATGCGCAGCAGGTCTGGCTGCGGGCCCACCTCGATGAATGCGCAGCCTGCCGTGATTATGCGGAGGCGGCAAGCGGGGTGGTTCGCGCTTTGCGTGCGCTGCCGCTCGCCGCCGACGCCCGCCTGGTGCGAGCCACCCAGATGCGGGTGCGCTTTCACGCCGGCCGGCTGCGGGAGACGCGGGAACGCCTGTGGCTGGTAGGGATGGCTTGCCTGGGCGTCGGCCTATCCGCGACGCTGACCATCCCCTTTTTGTGGCGGCTCTTTGCCTGGATGGGCGAATGGGCTGGAGTCTCGACCCTGGTTTGGCAGACTGGATTTGTATTTTTCTTCATCGTGCCCGCGCTGGCGGTGAGCGTGCTGTTGCTGGCTCGCGGCACGCACCTCACCCATAACGGCGATCAGCCGCGGTAAGGGCAATGACAAGGCGGACAAACATATGCAGGTAAACAACGAAACTCAAACTGGATTCGCCGGGGAAATCAAGATCGTCCCGCTGTGGGCATGGGCGCTCGCAGGAATCGTATTTGTCGCGGCGCAGGTTTTCTTCAACGTTGTGGTGGCCCGGCACGGGGGCGGGCCGCCGGTGTGGGCGCGGCCATTGCTCGGGCTGGCGGCCGGGCTTGGCGGAGTATGCTATCTCCTGCTCATCGGCTACATCAACCGCGACGCGAAACGGCGCGGGATGAGCCCTACGCTGTGGACGATCATGGCGGTTATTATTCCCAACGCTTTGGGCATCATTCTTTACTTTCTCCTGCGGCAAGCGCGCAGCAGCGTCTGCCCGCAATGCGGCTACGCCGTGCAGAGCGGATTCAACTTCTGCCCGCGCTGCAATTACAAACTGGGTCCCAGCTGCCCGCAGTGCCAGCGCGTGGTTGGCGGAGATGCTGTCTACTGTCCGTACTGCGGGACCTCGCTGGGCAATCAGGCGGCGCCAGCCTCCGGGTTCCAAACCAAGCTTTCCGGTTAACCATGTTAAGAGTCGCATGTCCCCGATCAGGCCACTCGCCCGGAGTTCCTGACCTGAAGTGATGGAACCAATCGCAGACGCGTCGCCATGTTTCAAGGCCAGGATGGCCGGTGTCTTTGAAATACGGCCTGACGTCATCATTCGGCCAGGTGTGCGGCCCTTCTAGTCTTTCCGCGCTACTGCGTAGTACCCGGTGCGCGCCTGGATTTTGTAATCCTTCTTAGTGGTGTGGATTTCCACTTTGCGGAAAGAGCCGTCGAGGGCGGTGTTGGTGGGGGTGTAGCCGAGGTTGTACTGGCTGCGCAGCTCCTGCGCGATCTGGTCAAAGGCTTCCTTCAGCTTGTCGGACTTGTTGCCCACTTCGATGACCCGGCCCCCGGTTTCGGCCGCCAGCTTTTTCATTTCGCGATCGCCGGAGTATCCCCCGAAGCCGTAAAATCCGCGATCGGCGATCAGCAGGACATAGCAGATGGAATCTGCTTTCTGTGCCGCTTCAATCGCGTCGCTGATCTTCAGCTCACTGCCCTGATCTTCCCCGTCGGTGAGCAGGATCATGGCCTTGCGCCCCACTTCTTTAGCCAGCTGATCGTGGGCAGCCAGGTAGACGGTGTCGTAGAGCACGGTGCCCTTGGGATTGGAACTGCATGGCAACGGTCCGCCTCCTTGCCCCGGGAGACCTCCGCAACTGGAGGGCGGTGCATTGATGCGGGCGCTGTTGAGCGCCTCCCGCAGCCGGCGAGACGAATTGGTGAAATCCTGCAACAGGTTCGATTCGACATCGAAGCTGATGACGAACGCCAGGTCCTTGGGCCGCAAAATCTCGCTCAGAAAGTTGCCCCCGACTTCTTTTTCCATTTCCAGCACCCGTTGCTGGCTGCCGCTGGAATCGATCAGGATGCCCAGGGTGAGCGGCAGATCGGACTCGGCGGTGAAATACTTGATGGTCTGAGGCTTGCTGTCCTCGAGAAGCTGAAAATCATCCTTAGTCAAACTGGGGATCAGGGCGCCTCGTTTGTCCTTGACATTAAAGAAGAGCTGGACCACGTTGACGTTGACCTTCAGGGTGCTGACGGACTGGTCCCGCTCCTCAGGCTGGTCCTGGGCCTGACTGTCCGGATCCGGGGTGCCGGCAAGGCGGGGGAGCTGCTGGGCGAAAGCCAGGCTGGCGCAGAAAAGGCCGGCAGCGGTCACGGCAGTCGCCAAAATGGGAACGGCAAGGGCCTGAAACCTGCGGATTTTCGGCATCCAGATATTCTCCCACGCTTTTTGTTAGTCTATTCCATCAGGGTTAGATGCACGAAATTGCCGGTTTCAGCATCCGAAATATTGCGTGTAGCCGTCAGGCGGAGAGGTTTCCCCGTGGTCTCAGCGATCGCTAGAACGTCCCAGGCCCTTGCAGCGGCAGTGCTGGCTCTTTGCCTGTTCCCCGTGACCATGGCTGCCCAGCAGCAGGAACAGTCGAAACAGGACATTCCGGATGCGCCCTCGGCCTCGCGGCCCTTTCCCAAAGTGCCGCCGAGCCAGACTCCGCCGGACCAGGCCTCGCCAGACCAGGCGCCTCCCGCTCAGGCCCCGCCTCCGCCCAATCAGGCGCCGCCCACCAGTTCGAACCCGGTTTCCAATCCTGCTTCCAATCCCGCGGACGAGCCGGTTTATGCGCCCGGCGTAGCTCCCGAGCCCCCCTTTAACGTGACCACCGTGCCCCCGGGCAGCGTCCCGGCTCCGCATGGTCCCGGCAGCGAGGAGCTGTACAAGATCGTGACCAACGTCAACCAGGTGCTGGTCCCGGTCATGGTGAAAGACGACTCTGGACGCCTGGTCAATGGATTGTTATCGAGAGACTTCTCGGTTTTTGAGGACGGCAAGAAGCAGAACCTGAATTTCTTCACCACTGATCCTTTCGCGCTCTCGGCGGCGGTTATTTTCGACGTGGGCATGCCGGACGTGGCGGTGCAGAAGGTGAACCAGACCTTCTCCGCGCTGGAAGGGGCGTTCAGTGAGTTTGATGAAGTCTCTCTCTATACCTACAGCACCAGCGTGACCAAGGTGACCGATTTTGCCGCGGTGGGCAAGCGCTTGACTGCGGCCCTGGATAACCTTAAAACGGTCACCGGCAGAAACAACGGGCCGCCCGTAGTCAGCGGGCCGCTGGGGCCGCAGGGGCCGATGGTGAACGGCGTTCCTGTCCAAACCGGTACGCCGCGAATGATCAACCCGCCCAAGGAGGCCCATGTGCTGAATGACGCCATCGTGGCCGCGGCCATCGATTTGCGCAAGCGTGACCGGTCCCGGCGCAAAGTTATTTTCATCATCAGCGATGGCCGCGAATACGGCAGCAACGCCAGCTATAGCGATACGCTGAAAGTCCTGCTATCAACCGGGATTCAGGTGTACGGCGTGGCCGTGGAAGGATCGGCCATTCCCGGATACGGCCAGCTGCAGAAGCTGCACGTACCGCTCACCGGCTCGCGCCTGGGCTACAGCAACATTTTGCCCAAGTACGCCAGCGCCACCGGAGGCGAAATTTATTCCGGCTTCTCTCGCGACGCCATCGAGGATGTCTACGCCCGCACTCTGGGCGATGCCCGCAACCAGTACACCCTGGGATATCTGACCCATGCCACTCCCAGCAGCACTCACCGCGAGATCGAAGTCCGGGTATCGCGTTCCGACCTGAAGGTGACTGCCAAGGAAGGCTACTATCCCGTGGGATTGGCGCGCTGACCCGAGGATCTAAAAATTTCAGATTTCAGATTCCAGATTTCAGATTTTCACTGCCAGGGGCTTCAATCTGAAATCCAGAATCTGTAATCTGAAATCAGCTTCAGCGGTCGCCGATAGTCAAACCGCCCGCAACCTCCCTGGATAGGCAACTGGCAAAGATCTGCTCTTTACGGGACGGTGTTCCACAAGTAACCTGCGTAACCTGCCGTTGACGCTCTGCCGTGTGGTATAAAACCAGCAGTATCAAGCCAAAATTTTAGCCGGGGAGAGGTTTGCGTCCGGGCGGGCGCCGCCACCGGTTTCGAGGGAAGTCTTGAGTTTCATCAACTTCGCAGCCCGCGAGATTAACTGCAAGATCGTCTACTACGGCGCCGGGTTGGGCGGCAAGACGACGAATCTTCAGTTCATCTACCAGAAGACCGCCGAGCAGCAGAAGGGCAAGATGATCTCTCTGGCTACGGAGACCGAACGTACCCTGTTTTTTGATTTTCTGCCACTCGACCTGGGCTCCGTCCGCGGCTTCAAGACTCGCATCCACCTATACACCGTTCCCGGCCAGGTGTTCTACGACGCCAGCCGCAAACTGATCCTGCGCGGCGTTGACGGAATCGTGTTCGTGGCCGACTCGCAGGAAGAACGCATGGACGCCAATGTCGAAGCCCTCGACAACCTCATGGCCAACCTCAAAGAGCACGGCTACGACTTCAATAAGATTCCCTACGTGCTGCAATTGAACAAGCGCGATCTGCCAAACGTCCTCTCCGTGGACGCCCTGTCCAAACAACTGCGCCGGAAAAACGAGCCCATGATTGAAGCCGTGGCCTTCCAGGGCCCCGGCGTGTTCGAGACCCTGAAAGAAATCGCCCGGCAAGTGCTCACCGACCTGAAGCAGGGCGGGTAGGGCAGACGCCGGACCTCGGGCGTCGGACCTTGGACTTCGGACCTAATGCCGGATGGCGCCAGCCAGGATTCCGCTCACCGAATCCTGCCAGGCGTGGGCCATCATTCCCGGGCGGACGCTCCCGCGCCAGTGCGCCAGAATCCCGAACATGGCGCCGTACAGCCCGATCAGAATCCCCATCCGGTAGCCCTGGTAGAGGTGGGCCGCCCCGAACGCCGCCGCAGAAATGATAATGCCCGCCGGAGCGCTTCCCGTGAACGCCATGAACTGCCGTTGCAGGTAGCCGCGGAAAATTGCCTCCTCGCAAATGCCCGCGGTGACCGAGAGCGCGATCCATAGAGCTATCTCGGCCACCCCATGCGGAAGGAGGAAGCGCATCGTTTGTCCTGACGACGGGATGCGCAAGAGCCGGCCCAGGATGAAGAGCAGTCCCAGCGAGACCAGCCAGAACGCCGCAGCGATTCCAATGTCCCGCAGAACCTCGCGAACGGAATGCCATCGCTCTCCCAGAAGGATGAGCAGAGGCGCGCCCCAGCGGCGCACTCCCGCCGCAACAAAAGCGACCAGCAGCCATTCGAACAAAAGCGTGACCGCATAAGAGCGGGCCCGGTGAGAAGTCGCCGCCGCCCTCATATGGTCGGCCATGAACTTTGCCAGCCATGCCCAGCCTCCTATGATGGCGAGTACCAGGATCGTATGGATCGGGCTCGCGGCCAGGGGATAGCGGACGGGTTTGGAATGGGCTGCATCCATAATTCGCTTCCTGAAATGTTGCTTCCGGCACTGTATCAGGACGAGAAGGGCGAGGCTATGTTGTAACGTCCCAAGGTCTGGCGAGCCGCGCTGAGCCTTTTCCCAGTTCCGCCCAGGATTGACTTGACCGCGCATCCCGCCTAACATTGCCGCACTCCGTCATCGGACAGACATGATCGGGCAGACCATCTCGCACTATCGCATAGTGGACAAGCTGGGCGGCGGCGGGATGGGCGTGGTTTACAAAGCTGAAGACACCCAGCTCGGCCGCTTCGTCGCTTTAAAGTTCCTTCCCGCCGAACTTTCTCATGACCCACAGGCTCTGGAACGCTTCCGGCGCGAAGCGCGCGCGGCCTCCGCGCTGAATCATCCCAACATCTGCACCATTTACGAAATCGGCCAGCACGAAAACCAGTCCTTCATCGCGATGGAGTTTCTGGAAGGCACGACGCTGAAGCACCGCATCACTTTCCGTCCGCTCGAGCCGCGCCTGCTGCTCAGCCTGGCCATCGAGATGGCGGATGCGCTTGAGGCGGCGCACGCCAAGAACATTGTCCATCGCGACATCAAGCCCGCGAATGTGTTTGTCACCGAACGCAATCACGCCAAGATTCTCGACTTCGGACTGGCCAAGGTGGGCGTCGACCGCGGCAGGATTCTGGAACCGACGGAAGTCACGGCCGGGGTTGGTATCGAACATCTGACGTCGCCGGGCGCGGCCATCGGCACGGTCGCTTACATGAGTCCCGAGCAGGCCCTGGCCGAGGAACTGGATGCGCGCACCGACATTTTTTCTTTCGGAGTCGTGCTGTATGAAATGTCCACGGGCCGGCTCCCCTTCGAAGGCGGCACCTCGGCGGCAATTTTCAACGCGATTCTGAACAAGGTCCCGACTTCGCCGGTCCGTTTGAATCCCGAACTCCCGCCGGAACTGGAACGGATCGTCAACAAGGCATTGGAGAAGGACCGCGATCTTCGCTACCAGAGTTCAGCGGATATCAGAGCGGACCTCAAACGGCTGCAGCGCGATTGGCATCCTTCGTCGGCGGGCCAGGCTGCACCGGGACAATCTCCGTCAGGACAATCTTCATCCGGACAAACTTCATTAGCCCAGCCTGTATCCGGACAACAACCGGCCATCCCGGCCTCGGGATCGAGTCCGGCGGCGATCCCGGCAGCGGTCAGCGAGGCCGAGACACCTGAGACTTCGGTCAAGAAGAAACGAGGGAACCTGGCGGTCCTCGCAGGAGTCGCCCTGCTGGCCCTGGCGGCCATCGGCGTGGCTGGTTTTTTTGCCGGCGAACGAGCCGCCACCCGGCCAGTTCCAACTTTTCGCGAATTGAGTTTCCGGCGAGGCGCGCTGGTGGCGGCCAGGTTTGCGCCCGACCCACGCTCGGCGGTTTACAGCGCCGCTTGGGAAGGCGCACCGGAATCTGTCTTTATCAGTTCTGCAAATTCAACTGAGTCCCGCGATCTCGGCCTGCCGGAAACCGAAGTATTGGCGGTTTCGCCAGCGGGACAGATGGCGGTGATGCGGCACTTCAGCGTGAGCCCCAATCATTTCACGCATCGCGGAACCTTGGCCCAGGTATCGATCGGCGCTGACGCGCCCCGCGACCTGCTGGACAATGTTGAAGCCGCGGATTGGACGCCCGACGGAAACGCCCTCGCCGTGGTCCACGTGGTGAGCGGCCAGAGTCGAGTGGAATATCCGATTGGCAAAGTGCTTTACCAGACTCCCGGCTGGATCAGCGATTTACGCTTCTCTCCCAAGGGCGATCACCTCGCTTTCATCGATCACAACCTTCTGGGAGACGACGGAGGCACAGTCAGCGCGGTTGACCTGAACGGCAAGAAATCAGACCTGACCGAACGCTGGGCGAGCGCCATGGGCGCAGCCTGGTCGCCGGGAGGGGATGAGATCTGGTTTACCGCCACTGCCACCGGCTTCAGCCGTTCTCTAAGAGGCGTCACTTTATCGGGCAAGTTGCGCGAGTTGTTGAGCGCTCCCGGAACGCTTACCCTGCACGACGTCGGCGCCGACGGGCGCGCTTTGATCTCGCGCGATGCCTTGCGCGCGGGTGCGATCGGCCTGGCGCCCGGGGAAACCAAGGAACGGGACCTGAGCTGGCAGGACTGGACGGTCCCGATCGACATCTCTGATGACGGGAAACTCCTGCTGTTCATCGAGGCCGGCGAGGCCGGCGGCGGCGACTATGCGGTCTTTACTCGCGATACCACAGGCACGTCCGCGGTTCGCCTGGGTGAGGGCTCGGCCAACGCGTTTTCGCCCGACGGCAAGTGGGCCCTGGTCCTGCGGCAGAACGTGTCGCCTCCAGACTTCGTGCTTCTTCCCACCGGGGTGGGCCAACAGCAAGCGGTTTCGACCGGCAAAGTGATTCCGTCCGGCGGGCAATTCTTTTCCGACTCCAAACATCTGCTGTTTGAAGGCCACGAACCCGGTCATGCCGCGCGGCTCTATGCCTTGAGTCTGGACGGCGGCCAGCCTCGCGCGATCACGCCCGAAGGGTATGGCCTGGGGTCGTATCCCCACGATAATTCACCCGACGGGAAGCGAATCGCCACCGTGACTGCTGACGGAATTGCCCTGGTCGCGACGGAAGGCGGCGAGCCGCAACTGGTTCACGGTTCAAAGCCCGGCGAGACGCCCATCCGCTGGGCCAAGGATGGAAATTCATTGCTGGTGGGCCAGCGCGGAGAAACCTCGTGTTCGGTGTCGCGCCTGGACCTGGCAAACGGCAACCGGACGCCGTGGAAGACGGTCGCACCGGCCGATGTGGCGGGCGTAGTCGGCGTCGGCTGCCCTCGAATCGCGGCCGACGAGCAGCACTACGTTTTCTCTTATACCCGCAACCTGTCGGACTTGTTCCTGGTAGAGCATCTGAAGTAAACAAACCTTACGTTTAGCTTCCGTCATCTCTTTGCACCCTTTGCGGAATTTCTTTGCGTCCTTTGCGGTTGACCTTTTGCCTGTTCACACCGCAGATGATTCCAAGACCGGCACCGGTTTAGTTCAGGGGAATTTCAGGATGCGGGTATAATCCCCCTTACTCATGGCGCTTGCCACTGGCACGAAGATTGGACCGTACGAAATCCTGTCCCTGCTGGGTGCGGGCGGCATGGGCGAAGTGTACCGGGCGCGCGATTCGCGCTTGCGCCGGGAAGTGGCGGTGAAGGTTCTGCCGCCGTCATTTGCCAAGGACACGGACCGGTTGCGCCGTTTTGAGCAGGAAGCGCGACTGGTCGGCGCTCTTAATCATCCCAACATTCTCGCCATCTATGACGTCGGCGCCCAGGACGGCGTCCCCTATCTCGTCTCCGAACTCCTGGAAGGGCAGAGCCTGCGCGAGCACATGCAAGGCGGGCCCGTCCCCCAGCGCAAAGCCATTGACTACGGCATGCAGATCGCGCGGGGCCTGGCGGCAGCGCACGAGAAGGGCGTGGTGCACCGCGACCTGAAGCCCGACAACATTTTTGTGCTCAATGACGGCCGCATCAAGATCCTCGACTTCGGTCTGGCCAAACTGATGCAGGATGACGCTCTGACTTCCGGCCATCCTGACTTGCAGACCGTGGACCAGGAGCACCCCGCCACCACCCCCGGCCACGTCATGGGCACGGTCGGGTACATGGCGCCGGAACAGGTGCGCGGCCAGGGCGCGGACCATCGCTCCGACATTTTTGCCCTGGGCTCCATTCTCTACGAGATGTTGACCGGCAAGCGCGCGTTCAAACGCGACTCCAGCGTGGAAACCATGAACGCCATCCTGAAGGAAGAGCCGCCCGAACTGGATACGGCCGTCTCCGGCCTGACTCCTGGCCTGGATCGCGTGGTCCGTCACTGCCTGGAGAAGAACCCGGTGCAGCGCTTCCAGTCGGCCAGCGACATTGCTTTTGATCTGGAGACAATTTCCACCCACTCGGGCACGGGATCCCGTTTAAATGTTGTTGCGGCGGAGCGGCATGGCTACTGGAAGCAGGCGGCAGGAGCCTTACTGGTAGCGGCTGCGCTGGCCGCCACTTACTATCTGGCCAGAAGAAGCGCGCCCGCGGCAGCGCCGCGATTCCACCAGCTCACCTTTCAGCGGGGCACGATCTACGGCGCCAAGTTCGCTCCTGACGGCGAGAGCATCTTGTTTAGTGCCGCTTGGAATGGCGCGCCCAAACCGCAGATTTACACCACTCGAACCGATGCGCTTATGTCCCGCCCGATCGATTTGCCGGACAGCCAGGTGCTGGGAATTTCGTCAAAAGGAGAGATGGCGATCCGCCAGAAAACTCAGTCGGGAGCGGTCGCGCAAGGCATGCTTTCGGTGGTGCCCTTGACGGGAGGGGCTCCGCGGGAACTGCTGGCCGACGTGTTGGATGCTTCATGGAATCCGGGCGGGGATTCGCTGGCTGCGGTTCACGCGGTTGCCGGGGAAAACAGGCTGGAATATCCGATCGGCAAAACTCTTGTCAGCACCAGCACCGGCAACATCACTGACGTGGCGGTCTCTCCCGACGGAAAAATGATCGCGTACTTTGACCATCCCAATGCGGGAGACACTCGCGGCTTTGTCGCCGTCACCGACCTCGCAGGCAAGGCTCGGCGGCTGACCGGCGAGTGGAGCGACCTGACCGGCCTGGCCTGGTCGCGCTCGGGAGACGAGGTCTGGTTCACGGGCAGCGATGCCGGCATCAACAGCGCCCTCTATGCTGTGAATCTGAACGGCAAACAGCGCGACCTGCTGCATATCCCGGGACGATTGCACTTGTTTGACATCAGCAAGGATGGTCAAGTGCTGATCACCAACGAGGCGAGCCGCCTGGAAAATTATGGGCGTCATGCCGGACAGGATAAGGACATTGATCTCTCCTGGTTCGACTGGACGATTGGCCGCGCGGTTTCAAGTGACGGCCAGTGGGTCGTTCTCGAAGAGGACGGAGAAGGCGGCGGGCCCGACTATTCGATCTTTATACGGAAAACCGATGGCTCGGCCGCGATTCGACTGGGCAGCGGCATGGGAGAGGACATTTCTCCCGACGGGAAGTGGGTCGCTTCCACCAGCGTGAAACAGCCTGGGCCGACGGTCCTGCTTCCGACCGGCGCCGGACAATCGTTGACGCTGGCCGACGGCCAGTTGTTTCACTCGGCGAGGCTGAACTTCCTGCCCGATGGTAAGGGCGTGATCATGGTCGCGGCCGAACCCGGCAAGGCCCCGCGCACCTACATCCAGATGCTGGACAGCACGCCTCCAAAAGCGTTCGGCCCGGAACAGTTTCGCGGCAACCTGATCTCTCCGGACGGAAAGAGTGTACTGGGGCGTAAAGAGGGAGTGCCCTGGGTCCTCCCTATCTCCGGAACAGAACCAGGGCAAGCCGTACCCGCGATGAAGACTGACGAGCTGATTTCGGGATGGACGGCCGACAGCCGTTCAATCTATGTGAGTGATTTGTCCTCGATGCCGGCGAAGGCTTATGTGATGGACCTGAAAACCGGCCAGCGCAAACTGCACCACGAGTTTGCCCCAGGCGACCCTTCAGGCGTCGCGCAGGTTAGCCGGGGCCTGATCACGCCGGATGGAAAGTTCTACATTTACGGCGTGCCTCGCACGCTCTCTTACCTCTACGTGGTCGAGGGATTGAAATAGCCCGCCTGACCCGCCGGAGTCAAAGGCGTCCGGTCCGTTCGCGGTGGGGGTTACTTAAGGCTGAGTCGGTCTGGCTGCTAAACAACTACGAGTAGGCGCGACCTGTCACGCATGGAGTTTCCATAAGAATGATACCCGAAAATCCTGTCATGGTTGGTATCGGAGTCGTTCTGATGCTCTTGTCGCGATTCTCAAGATCAAGGCTGACGCTCGGTGGTAAACCGGTGCGGACGGTAACAGATACAGAACGGGTGATTCTTTTTCTCTTTGGGCTGTTCGCCTTTGTCCTGGGCCTAGTTCGGATGATCCACAGCTAAGGAGACCTCGACAACACCTTCCTTAGGCGGAGCCTCGATTCTCATAGGTAACTTGGGTAAGGCGCAGCGGCCGAAAGTCTAAGGGACGCGCTTCCCAGGTGACTGCGCCCGGCGGATGGTCGGCGGAGGCCTGTCGCGTGATTTTGACTCGGGAGCGGCGAGGACGCTGATAATCCCGTGGGAAGAGCGGCGCTTCAGCGTCGCGTTACCGGCTGGGCCTAAAGGCCCTCGCGGATAGCGTCGAGGACGCGGCCCTGAAGGGCCGCTCTTCCACAATGGAAGAAATGTCCGAGGAGATTGACGATTAATAAGACGTGGTTCGTGGCGCTTATAGGGGTCCTTCGACTGCGTGGCTGCTTCGCGAAGCGAAGCGGCCACTCCGCTCAGGATGACAACGGTTAGTTGCGAAGTCTGAGGTCTGAGGTCCGGAGTCTGACGTCTGACGTCCGGCGTCCGTCTCACCGCAGCCGCAGCGACTTCAACATCTGCTCAAAGGTCGGGCGAAGCGTTTCGAAATCCTTGTCAGGGGCAATCGACACTACATACAGCAGACTTCCATCGCTGCGCAGCACCGCGACCAGCCAGTCCCGCTCCTGACTGGGATGTCCGCCCGGGTCGCGCAGGGGAGAGGTTCCGATCAGGTCCACCGACTTGCCCGCCACGCCATTCAGACGGATGTTCTCGTCATGCCCGATCTGCCGCAGGCCGGGATTGGATTGCGGCAACGAAGCCAGCAGCTCATGTGTCGCCTGATCAAGGCCGGCGTTGGCGTCCTCGGGTTGGAAGGTATTGATCATCACACCGTAGGCAACAGCGTTCTCCGAGACCCCTTTGGGCGGAGCCATGGTCACGGCCGAGTCCTGGTCTCCGAACACTTGCCAGTTGTCGGGATAGGAAATCGAAAAATCACGATGGCTGAATGAACGCAGGCTGCCGCTGGTCTGCACGCCACCGGGAGCAACTTGCATGGCCCCAGTCTGTTGCCGTTCCGCGATCTGCTGCGCGGTGAGCGGCCGCATGGCGGAAACGCGCTGCTTGATATCGAGGAATTCCGCGCTGTCGCCGCGATAGCTCGTCCTTGCGGGGCAGAGTGGCAACTTCCCGGGCCACGGCCTGGGCGCGATTTCCGGGATCAGGGTGGTCGCTGAAAAACTGCGGACCGCGGGCGCCGCCTTGCCCCTGGATCTTGGTGAAGAAATCCGCCATGGCGCGAGGATTGAAACCCGAGTCATACATGATGTCGGTGCCCAGCAGGTCAGCTTCGGATTCGGCCGCCCGCGAGTTTCTCAGGAAGTAGGAGCCAATGCCGAAACCCAGCCCCATCTGGGCCATCTGCGAGAGCGCGCCCTGGCCCATGACCCCGCCCAGAATTGCCAGCGGCAGTTGCGCAGCCATCTGCTTGCTGGCCGCTCGCGTGCCGTGGCGTTGCACCACGTGAGAGATTTCGTGCGCCATCACGCCCGCCAGTTCAGCTTCATTGTCGGCCGCCTGGATGGTTCCCACATTCACAAACACAGGGCCGCCGGGAAGAGCAAAAGCATTGATTTCTTTCTGGTTCACGACGTGGAATGTATAGGGCCATCTCTCGCCGGGCGCGTGCGCCGCCAGTTGCTGCCCCAGGCGCTGCACGTAAATCGTGACCGGGTCGGAGTCGGGAAGGACCGGCAGCTGTTGGGCCACCTGTGCGGCGGACTGCTGCCCCGCCTGAAGTTCCTCCTGAGCGGAAAACATGTTGAAGCCATGCGTGGGCGTGACACGCGCCTCGAGCGCCTGCGGCGCGGCAATGACAAAAACCAGAAGCGCCACCAGACAGCGCGAGATGACTGAGTTGCCCCTCATAGCTTTCATTTTAGATGCAGAAAACATGACGGTGATCTCCACCGGCCACGCCGCCTCAGACGTCTCGTCATCTGGGCGGGTGAGCCAAAGCTCACCGTAATATTTCGAAGCTTAAGCTCAGCTTAAAAGTTTGCGGGCACCAAAACAGAAAAGGTGCCAGTTTCCCGGCACCTGTTGCTGAATCACCTGGAAAGATTACTTGCTGTCCAACGTTCCGGTTGCGCCGAACTCGCGCCGGGCGACGGTGCGCGCCGGACGCGCCATGGGAAGCGCTCCTGCCGCGGCGCCATGACGCTCCAGCAACATGGGAACCATGGCGTTCTCGGCTTCCTTGATGAACATGAGCTTGCCCTCGGGACTCATGTCGATGCGGATGAAGTCCCCCAGCTTGACCTGTCCGGTGGCGACCAGGTTGGCCAGCTGGAACACGACGTGCCGCTCGATCGCGCGCTTCAGATGCCGTGCGCCGTATTTCGGATCGGTCCCTTCGTGCAGCAGGAAGCTCTTCACCTTGGGCGTGCAACTGAAGACAAACTGGTTTACCGCCGATGCCGTCAGGATTCGCTGCTGCACCATCCCCAGTTCGATTTCCAGGATCTGCTGCAGATGCTCCGAACGCAGGGTCCGGAACACGACGGACTTGTCGATGCGGTTCATGAATTCCGGGCTGAACTTGCGCCGGGCCGCGTCGACCGCGGTGCGGTTGATCTTGTCATCAAAAGCCGCATCCACTTGCGTGGCCTTTTGCATGAAGCCCAGGCCGCCGTCGACCATGTTGCTCATCTCTCCGGCCCCCAGGTTCGAGGTCATGATGATGATGCATTGCGAAAGATCCACGCGGCGGTTGTCGCCCAGGGTCAAGGTGGCTTTATCCAGAATGCCCAGGAGCAATTGCCAGAGCGAGTCGGAGGCCTTTTCGATTTCGTCGAACAGCAGGATCGAGAGTTTCAGGGTCTCGGTGTGCCACTGGTTCAACGCTTCCTGGGTCAGCAGCGGATGCGTCTCCCGATGGCCCAGGTAGCCCGGAGGCGAGCCGATCAGTTTCGCGATCTCGTGCGAGTGCTGAAATTCGGCGCAGTCAATCTTGATACAGGCGCGGGCGTCGCCGAACAGCGATTCGGCCATGGCTTCGACCACCCGGGTTTTTCCCGAACCGGTGGGCCCGAGAAACAGAAGATTTCCAACCGGACGGCCAGGAGGATTCAGCCCCGCCAGAAACATCTGGTAGATTTCGACCACTTTCTCGACGGCCTGGTCCTGACCGACGATCCTGCGGCGAAGGGAGCTCTCGAACTCTCTGGCATCGTTAGATCGGCGCGTAGGGTCCAACATGGTGTTGACGACGGTTTTCATATAGGGTCTGGCCCTGCTTTTCCTTTCGTGGGCCCCTGTACTTCTGGAACAAGGGATCCGCCGTCTCGTAATGAGAGAGGGACAAATTTTGTCACTGTCTCATCTCCGGCACTACGATTACTGCAAACGACTCTCCATCCCCGGCAAAGCCCCAATTCCCAATTGTCTGTATAGCTTAGATGCCGGCGGTGGGCGAAACGGCAAACGGTTACTCCGCACCCGGGTTAGGGTAAAGGGAAATAGTTTGCCACTAGCTGGAAGTTCCGGGGCCGGCGACTCGGTTCCTGAACCCACCTGGCACTGGCCCGACGTTATCTGGCAGGCCAGTTTGACCGCGGGTAGCATCCGTCAAAACAGACCGCTTTCACGGAGACTACCTTGCGTCAACTGGGCCCCGGATCACGCGCCACTATCCTCTTTCTTTCTTTCGGTTTAGTTCTCACGGAAATCGCGTCGGCCCCGCCGGCCGCCGCGCAGACGGCGCACCCCAAGCTGGTGCTGACCTCCCGGCCGACGACTCCGCTGGTGCCCAAGGCGCCGGACCCGTCCCTGGTGACGGTAGCGCCTCCTGGCAGTGCCCTCTATGTTGCCAAGCGCGGCGACAGTATTCCTTTGGTGGCTCACAAGTATCTTGCGCAGACCTCGTACCTGACTTCTTCCGAGCTGACCGAGGCGATCCACAAGGCCAACGAGGATTTCCACGGCACTTTCCTGAAGGCTGGCCAGCCGATCATCGTTCCCGGACTGCTGCCGGCGCCGATCGTCGAGAAGTCGGTCCCGGTCGACCGTGATTTTGAAGTTCGGGCGGTGTATCTCACCGGAATCATGGCGGCCAGCGACCACGGCATCCGCATCATCGAGCACTGGCGTGAAGTAGGCGGAAATGCCGTCGTGTTCGACATCAAGGACAGCGATGGAGTCGTCACCATCCCCTTCGATCATCCGCTGCTGGGAGCTCATCACGGCGCCTTCCACGATCTGCCGAAGTTCATCCACTTTCTGCATTCGCAGAACATGCACGCCATCGCGCGCATCGCGATGTTCCGCGACCAGCGGCTGGTGGAGACCCATCCTGAACTGGCGGTGAAATCGCGCAAGAGCGGGCAGGCGTGGCGCGAAAACGGGAAGCTGGTATGGACCGATCCGTCGCAGCCAAAAGTACAGGAGTACGATATCGCGCTAGCCAAAAAGGCCGCCGAGGCCGGCGCCGACGAAATCCAGTTCGATTACGTCCGCTTCCCCGCCGAGGGCGACCAGAAAGACGCCAGCTTCTACTTCGAGACCGAGCATCCCGACTGGCATCGCTCGGATGTAATTGCCGACTTCCTGAAACATGCCTATGCCGAAATTCATCCCACGGGCGCGCTCTTGTCGCTGGATGTATTCGGCATCATGGCCTGGCAGCGCCCGGTTGACCTGTCCCATACCGGTCAGGACATCGTGCGCATGGCTAAGTATTGCGACGTGCTTTCGCCCATGATCTATCCGTCACACTTCTTCGGCATGGACGGAATCGCTCATCCCGGAGATGCGCCGGAGCACTTCATCGGCGAATCCATGGTCCGCTTCGAGAAGATCACCCAGGGCAGCGGCGCGGTCATTCGCCCCTGGCTGCAGGCTTTCCGCTGGCGAACCAAGACTTACTCGCCGCAATACATTGAAGCCCAGGTGATCACGGCAAAAGACAAAGGTGGAATCGGGTTCTTGTTCTGGAACGCCTCGAATGACTACAGCAAGCCCTACGCCGCCATGCCGGAAATGATCGCGGCCAAAGGCAAGTATTTCCGGGGAGACGAGATATCAACCAGCGTGCGGGCCGCGGAATTGTCCTCCGCTCCCAAGCTTCCGGCGGAAGGCGTCAAACCCTAAGTCCATTCTCCCATGGCCGTTTGCTCGCTGAAGGCGATAGGGCCACCCCGGATGCTCAGTTATAATTGCTCTAGCGAGCAGGAGTATCCATGGCGATTCAGAAGACCGAGAAAATCTGGCATAACGGCAAACTCATTCCCTGGGACAGCGCCCAGATTCACGTGATGTCGCACGTCGTGCATTACGGCTCCTCGGTGTTCGAGGGCGTGCGTTGCTACGCGCTGCCCAGTGGTCCTGCCATTTTTCGCGCCAAGGAACACATGCAGCGGCTGCTGGATTCGGCCAAGATCTATCGCATCGATGTGGACTTTACGGTGGAAGAGCTGATCGGCGGCATGGCCGAACTGGTGAAGAACAACGGCGTCTGGCCCTGTTACATCCGCCCCATTGTGCTGCGCGGTTATGGCGAAGCCGGCGTCAACCCGTTCAACTCGCCTACCGAGGTCTACATCTGCAATTATCCCTGGGGCAAATACCTGACGTCGGATTCCGGGGAGGGCGCCGATATCTGCGTCTCCTCGTGGACCCGCATCGCGCCCAACACCCTGCCGGCGATGGCCAAGTCAGCCGCGAATTACATGAACTCCCAGCTCATCAAGATGGAAGCCATCATCAATGGCTACGTCGAAGGCATCGCGCTCGACGCTAACGGCTACGTCAGCGAAGGCTCGGGAGAAAATGTCTTCGTCGTCCGCAACGGCGTGCTGAATACCGCTCCTCTGGGAAATTCTGTGCTGCCGGGCATCACGCGTGAATCGGTGCTGCAGATTGCCCGCGACCTGGGCATCCCAGTAACCGAGCAGGGCATTCCGCGCGAACTGCTCTACATCGCGGACGAAGTCTTCTTCACCGGCACCGCCGCCGAAGTTACGCCGATCCGTTCCGTGGACAAGATCAGCGTCGGCAAAGGCACGGTCGGCCCCATCACCAAGGCGATCCAGAAAGAGTTCTACGCCATCGTCACCGGCGAGAAACCGGACAAGTATAAGTGGCTTACACCGGTATCCGTCGGAAGCAAACAGCCGGTAGGCGTATAGCTCAGACCGCCCAGCCCAAACTGTCATCTTGAGCGGAGAGAACGGGCTCGCTTGCGAGTTCGTTCTCGGAGTCGAAAGACCCTCGACTTCGCTCGGGATGACAGACTTGAAGTGGCCCCCCTTATGCCATCCCTTAGTCCAAAGGTCTGTCCCGGCTGCGTCCTCTCTCGTTACTTAGGTCATCTTGGGCTCAGTGACTTTTCGCGTCATCATACGGGAGGTTATCTGGGGGAAGTGTCGAATGAATATTGATGATTTGCTGCGCATCGCCATGGAGCGCCGGGCCTCCGATTTGCATTTGAAGGTAGGCAACTATCCCCATCTGCGCATCGATGGCGACCTGACTCCGCTGACTGACCAGCCGCGCGTCAGCGCCGAGGACATGCTGACCATGGCATTCAGCATGATGTCGGCGCGCCAGAAACAAAAATTTAAGGAGACTACGGAAATCGATATGGCCTACGGCGTCGCCGGGCTGGGCCGCTTCCGTGTGAACGTCTTCCAGCAGCGCGGCAACGTGGGACTGGTGCTGCGCGTCATCCCCACCAAGATTCGCGCCCTCGACGAACTCTATCTGCCCAAGATCGTGGAACAGGTTTGCGAAATGCCGCGCGGGCTGATTCTGGTCACCGGCGTCACCGGCTCCGGTAAGTCAACCACGCTGGCCGCCATGGTGGACCGCATCAACTCCACCCGCGCCGAGCACATCATCACCATTGAAGACCCCATCGAATTTCTGCACCGCGACAAGAAAGGATACGTCAACCAGCGCGAGGTGGAAGTAGACACGCCGTCATTCGGCGCCGCGTTGCGCGCTTCCCTGCGCCAGGATCCCGACGTCATCCTGGTCGGCGAAATGCGCGATCTCGAAACCATCGGCACCGCGCTGCACGCCGCCGAAACCGGCCACATGGTTTTCTCCACACTGCATACGCTGGACGCGGTCGAAACCATCAACCGTATTATCGCCATCTTCCCGCCGCCGGAGCAGAAGCAGATTCGATTGCAGCTTGCGGCAGTACTGCGCGCGGTCATCAGTCAACGGCTGGTGCGGCGCTGCGACGGCGACGGCCGTGTGCCGGCTGTCGAAGTCATGATCAACACCGCGTACATCCGGGAATGTATCCTGGTTCCGGAAAAGACCCGCGCCGTCCGCGACGCCATCTCTGCCGGCACTTCGCAGTACGGCATGCAGACCTTCGATCAGTCGCTATGGGATCTGTTCCAGGCAGGATTGATCAACTACGAAACCGCTTTGGAAAACGCATCCAACGCCGACGACTTCAAACTGCGGATGCAGGGCGTTTCCTCCACCAGCGACATCTCCCGCAACGCCATGCAGCAGTCGGGCTTTGGCGGGCGCTGAAGTCTTCGTTTCCCAAAAAGCCAAGGGCGCGCTTGATGCGCGCCCTTTTTCTGCGACCTGCAAGCTAAAACCGCGGCTATTTTGCCGCCAGGGCCTGCACCGGGGCTAAATATCCAGCTCCGTACTTTGCGTGACGACAATCCACTCCGCTGAGTATCGCCATCACGTCGTGCAGCGACGACATATCGAACACACGGTTCAAACGGGTGCGGGTCAGCATCTCGCGGACTAGGCCCGAGGGATTTACCAGCTTGAACTGGACCCCGTGGTCACGCGTCCAGTGATACAGCGACACCAGCGCATTCAATCCGCCCGCATCCATGAAGTCCACTTGCGAGAGGTCCAGTATCACCAGGCGGTTGGACGGCTGCGCCACCACCGCGTTCCTCAGGCTGGAGACTTCGATCCCGCGCACCAATCGTCCTCTGCAGTGCACTACCGCCACTTCGCCGTTTTTTTCCACGTCTATGGTTAGCATGACTGACTCCCTGATCTTCTTTTCATAAGTAGACGACAGGATGCGCCGAAAGTCACTACCCGGAAGAACCACTCACTTGGGTGAATTTCTGCCTTCCGTGGTGTATACGTAGTTGGCAGTACAGGAGTTCCGTGTGGTTGCTGGAGTGAGTGCGAGATCTTTTTCTTTACAACAATTTACAACGTTTTAACATTTCGTCACACATGCCGTTCCCCAGACCCAGGAAGACCGATTCGGAAGACGTGCTGTACGAATATGCGGTGGGCGCGCTGGCTCGCCGCATGCGTTCAGTGGCTGAACTGAAACGTCTGCTGCGGCCGCGGGTTGATGCCGACACCGAATACGGCAGGACGCTGGTGGAACTGGTGATTCGCCGGTTGAAGGACCAGGGCTATCTGAACGACGCGAAATACGCCGCCGCGTTTTCGTCATTTCGCCGCGACAACGAGAAGTTCGGACGCCGGCGCGTGATCACCGACCTGAAAGCCAAGGGGGTGCACGGCGAAGTGATCGACAAAGCGGTGGAAACGGTCTTCGACGAGGTCAACGAAGAGAAGCAGGCCCGCGAATACCTCCACCGCAAGCGCCTGCAGAAGCCTAAGAATCAGAAGGACGCCGCCCGCATCTTCCGCCAGTTGGTGCGCGCGGGTTTCGGGGCGAAGACGATTTTTGCCATCCTGAAAAAATGGGATGTGGACGATGAGACTTTGACTGCGCTGGAGGGAGAGTTGGAATAAGTCTTCAGTCGGTTTTTTTGCGTACTTTGCGGTACAGGGTTTGACCTCGGCGGAGCCACCCCAAAACCTTAGACCGCAAAGTACGCCAAGAAATGCCGCAAAGGAAGCACAGGAATCCCGGGACCTCCGCTTTGCGTTTCCGCACAGAATATTGGATACTCCCACGCATCCGTTTTTACTCACAGGAGGAAGTATGAAAGCACGCTGGATCCCAGTTCTCGGAGCGATGCTGCTCGGCCTGGCATCATTCGCCTACGCGCAAGGCGCCGCGTCCGACGTCGACAAGGCGGCCGACAAGACTGCCGACGCCACCAAAGACGCGGCCAAGGACACCGCTCACGCCACCAAAAAGGCCGCCAAGAAAACCGTCCACGCCACCGACAAAGCCGCCGACAAGACTGCCGATGCCACCAAGGATGCCGCCCATGACACCAAGACGGCCGCCAAGAAAACCGTCCACGCCACCGACAAAGCCGCCGACAAGACCGCCGACGCCACCAAGGACGCGGCGAAAGATACGGCCCACGACACCAAGACGGTGGCCAAGAAAACTGAACACGGAGTCGACAAGGCGGCGGACAAGACCACGGACGCGACCAAGGACGTAGCCAAAGATACGGGACACGTGGCGAAGAAGACCGGGCACGGCATCAAGAAGGGCGTAAAGGACGTCGGCCACGGAATCAAAGAAGGCGCGGAGAAAACCGGCGACGCAGTGAAGTAGCGCGGCCACAGCTTGTCAGCCGCCGACACCCAGGCAGCCCGGCCTGTCCCAAGCCGGGCTGGCTTGCGTCCCCCCAATCCGTATCTCCGATCGAAGCGCCTCTTTTAAGAACTTCAGAAGCTCACACTGCAAGCTGGTCTTCCGGTGGTCCGGCGACGCCCTTTCGCCGATGCTAGAATCGAGGTACAAACATGCCGACCGGCTCCGAAATTCGCCGCAAATTTCTGGACTTTTTCGTTCAGAAGGGACACCGCGAGGTGCACTCGTCGTCGCTTGTCCCGCAGAACGATCCCACCCTGCTGTTCACCAACGCGGGCATGAACCAGTTCAAGGACATTTTCCTCGGACTGGAAAAGCGCGACTACACCCGGGCCACGACTTCGCAGAAATGCGTGCGCGCCGGCGGCAAGCACAACGACCTCGAAAACGTGGGATTCACCAACCGCCACCACACCTTCTTCGAGATGCTGGGGAACTTCTCCTTCGGCGACTACTTCAAAAAAGATGCCATCGCCTACGCCTGGGAACTGATCACCTCGCCAGCATGGTTCGGAATCGATAAGAACAAGCTATACGTGACCATCTTCAACGGCGAGGGCGGGATGCAGCGCGACGCCGAGGCTTATGACCTGTGGCTTGGTCGGGGCGTGCCGAAAGAGCGCATCTTTGAGTTCGGCCTGAAAGACAATTTCTGGCAGATGGGCGACACCGGCCCCTGCGGCCCCTGCAGCGAGATTCATTACGACATGGGCGTGGCGGCGTCAGATCAGGGCCACAACGACTGTGCGTTCGGCTGCGACTGCGGCCGCTACGTTGAGCTCTGGAACCTCGTCTTCATGCAGTTCGACCGCGGTGCAGGCGGCAAACTGAATCCGCTGCCCAAGCCATCGATCGATACCGGGATGGGCTTGGAGCGCGTGGCAGCGGTGCTGCAGGGCGTGATCTCGAATTACGACACGGATCTGTTTACGCCGCTGATTCAGCATGCTGCAAAGCTTATCGGGATGAACATGGCGGACTTGTTGGTGGAGGTTGGGAAGGAAGTCCACGACAGGAGTTCAGCCGCGTCTTTACGAATAATTGCTGATCACTCTCGCGCTACGACGTTCTTAATTTCAGATGGAGTGCTACCGTCGAACGAGGGACGCGGATATGTCTTGCGCAAGATTATGAGACGAGCGATCACTCACGGCAGATTGCTCGGGCAGACTAAGCCTTTCCTACACGGCATGGTCTCTGCGGTTCGAGAGTCGATGAAGGGCGCCTATCCCGAACTTGACGACAACTGGGGATACATTTCGGAGTCTGTATTGGCAGAGGAGAAACGATTCGCCCACACGTTGGACCTCGGCCTCAGCGCCCTTGAAACGGAACTGGCTCATGCCAAGCAAAAAGCAGATAACAGACTAAAGATCGGCCGTGTAGTTGCCACCACCTTTGAAAAGCCAGAAATTCAAGCCGAACTGAATAAGGCAAACATATCCGAGACCGGCTCGCCGCAACTAACCGAAACAACGACTAAACCCATATTGGATGGCGTGTCTGCCTTTAGGCTTTATGACACATTTGGTATGCCTCTCGACTTTATGCAGGACGCGTGCCGAGACCAAGGTATCACTTTCGATCAGCAAGGCTTCGACCGGGCCATGCAGGAGCAGCGCGAGCGCGCCCGCGCCTCCTGGAAGGGCGCTCCCAAGCAGACGGCCAACCCCGCGTACCAGAAGCTTCCGAAATCCGATTTCGAGGGCTATCGCCAGACTCGCTCCAATGGCTGCGAAGTTCTCGCCATCATCCGTAACGGTCAAGGCGCGCAGGAACTCAAGCCTGGCGAAGAAGGCGAGGTCATCCTTGACCACACGCCGTTCTACGCGGAGTCCGGCGGACAGGTGGGCGACCGGGGATGGCTTTACAGCGACGATCACAACACTGTCATCGCAGAAGTGAAAGGCTGTTACTACCCGGTGCAGGGAGTGAGGGCGCATCAGGTCATCGTGAAACAACCGATTCATGTCGGAGACAAGGTTGATGTCGTGGTCGACGCCGAAATCCGGCAGGCCACTATGCGCAATCACACCGCCACGCACCTGCTGCAAGCCGGGCTGCGTGAAGTGCTGGGCAAGCATGTGAGGCAGGCGGGATCGCTGGTGGCGCCCGATCATCTGCGCTTTGACTTTTCGCACTTCACCGCGGTTGCGGACGAAGAACTACAGGACATCGAAGATCTCATCAACAAAGAAGTGCTGCGCAACGAAAAGATCGAAGTCATCGAGAATGTTCCGATCGATGTCGCCATCAACGAATACAAGGCCATGGCGTTATTCGGCGAGAAGTACGGTGACAAGGTCCGCGTGATCAAGATCGGCGACTTTTCAACCGAACTGTGCGGCGGCACCCACACCGCCGCCACCGGCGAGATCGGGCTGATTAAAGTTTTGAAGGAAGGCAGCGTGTCTTCCGGCGTGCGCCGCATCGAGGCGGTCACTGGAGAAGAGTCGCTACATCACTTCCAGAAAGACCTTCAACTGGAGAACATTGTCGCCAGCTTTGCGGGACCCACCCTTTCGCAAAAAGCGCGGAAGGATGCGGCAACCGCACTGGGAGAGGCCTCCCTGTCGCCAGCCGAAGCGTTGAAGGCCGAGCTCGAAAAGAAAGATGCGGAGATCAAGCGGCTGGGACGCGAACTCGATCAGGCGCGCATGAAGTCGGCATCGTCCACCGTGGCTTCGGTCACTGAAAAGATCAAGGAGGTGCGGGGCGTCAAGGTCCTCGCCCACCGGGTGGACAATCTCGAACGGGCGCAGATGCGCACGCTGGTGGACCAGCTGCGCGACAAGCTGGGATCGGGCGTGGTGGTTCTGGGCTCGGCCACCAACGGCAGCGTTTCGCTTATCGTCGGCGTGACCAAAGACCTTACGAGTCGAATCCAGGCGGGCAAGGTCATTGGCCCGGTGGCGCAGAAAGTCGGCGGCAAGGGCGGCGGCAGGCCTGACCTCGCCGAAGCTGGCGGCAAGGACCCCGGGGCGCTCGATGCCGCGCTGGGCGAGGCATACGGCGTGGTGGATGCTTTGCTGGGAAATTGATTCCAGTTGTCAGATACCAGTTCCCGGTTCTCAGCAGCCGTGTTGGCTACGCTTCGCGGCAAAAGGGGGAGCGGGTGAAAAATCGTATCCGTTTCATCAGCCACAGACGCAAGAAAGTTCTTCTGGTGGATGGCAGCGGCTGCTCGGCGGAGCAATTGGAAGAATTCGCCTCGCTGGTCCCGGCCAGGGTTACGGCGGAGCCGAAGGGATCGGTCCTCCTGCTGGCGGACTTCACCGGCGCGCGCTTCGACAAAAAGAGTCTTGAGCGCCTCAAGCCGGCATTGGTGCTCGACCGGCCTTACGTGAAGCGTTCCGCCTGGGTGGGAACGGACGGTTTGCCCAAAATCTTTTACGAGCACATGAAGAATTTTTCGCAACGGGATTTGCCCACGTTCGGGACACGCGAGGAAGCTTTGGACTGGCTGGTTGAGGAATGAGTCCAGCGAGGTTCAACTTCTCCACTTCAGGGTAACCGGCCCGGGCAAGGGATGTTTCATCTCCGCCCCCGTCTTCCGCGATTCCAGCAGAGCGGATTTCAATCCGAAGTACCATTTGGCGGGACGGTCGGCATCGTCGATCAGCATCAGGTGAGGGTTGTGCTTCAGCCCTTCTGACTGCTGTTCCATGGTTTGGCGGTCTTGTTCCACAAACTTCGCAAACACAAACTTAAGCAGCTGCGGGCCCAGCGGCACCCAGCGAAAGATGTTCCATGCGGCGACTACATCAATACGGCATTGCCTGCGGGTAACGGGCGTCACCGTGGTCAGCGAAGAAAACCAGTACTTGCCGGCGCGGATGGTTTCCAGGCGCAGGTTGGGCAGAACAAAATCAATTGTCGTCGTAATGGATTCCGCGTCGGCGTAGAGCCGCAGCAGTTTGTACGGCGCGCTGTTCGAGCTGGGGGTGTGCGCGCTCATGCGAAAGCCGCTGGGAATGGGCTCGAAATTTTTCTGTTTCTCGTGGATGCTGCTGCGACTGCGCCACCACCAGGCCTGATGGACGAACGGCCCGTGCGCCGGATCCATCAGTCCGATGATTCCGTGATCGACGCTGCAGGGCAGGTCGGCGGTGAGGTAGGCAAGTTTGTACTTCTCAGAGAACGTGGGGACTCGGGGAGCAGGCATGGGCGCGTCCGCGGCTTTGGTAAATCCTGCTCCCGGCGCGGCCGGCTCGGGCACGAAAACCCAGATAAAGTCGTCATGCTCTTCGCAGGGATAGCTGCCCGCGTAAATGCGGTCAATCTTCAGTTTCTGGTCAGCGGTAAGGGAAGGGATGAGCTGGCACTGGCCGCTGTGACCGTCAAACCTCCAGCCGTGATAGCTGCATTCCACCTGCTGGCCGTCAAAATGGCCGTAGGAAAGGGGCATGCCGCGGTGCGGACAGGCGTCATGCAGCGCAAACGGGCGACCCTGGCGGTCGCGTCCGATGGCCAGCGGGGTCTCCAGCAGCATGGCTTTCTGCAGATGGTTGCCGCCCACCTGCCGGCTGGGCAGGGCGCGATACCAGAAGCCATACAGCATCAGGGAGTCCGGAGCTTCGCGTTGCGGTAGGGCGATGTCGTTCATGAAGAAATGAACCTGGGTGACGCAGGCAGCCTACTACAGCCGACAAAGGACGTAAAAGCGGCGCCGGCGTCAATGCCGTTCGAAGCCGCAGCAACCGGGCTCCGCCAGGTAACCAACGGGCGCGGTAAATATCTATATTTTCAATGAATTGCTGTATTACTTCGGTGGTTCTATTGGTCTTTAGAGTAATTGCTACGGAACCACCGCCCGCCTATAATTGCTGCACTCTGGTAGATGGTTCTCCGTCAGGTTCCGGGTAGGTAGGCGCGGGCTATTTGTCTGTCCGCGTGCAAGCGCTAAACCCGGCTATGCGAAAACGCCTGCAAATCGCCCTGATGGCAAGCCCTGTACTCGCGACCTTCCTTTCTCTCACTACGCCATATGTACGGGCACAAGCCGGCATCACCACGAGTGTTGACAGTTCCGGACGCAAGGTCTACGTAAACGACGAAGCGCCGGCAACGCCGAGACGTTCGAGCCCGGCTACGCCGCGCAGCAGCGGGCTGATGTACTGGAGCCCTACGGCACACGCCTGGAAGGCGGTCCCCTCGGCCAATATCCGGGCAGCGCGTTCAGCCGCGGCGGAGGTCAGCACCTCGCAGCAGGTTTCCAGCTTCGTGCGGGGAAAACCATTCACGCAGCAGGAGATTGACGCCGCCATTGAAGAAGCGGCGTCCCGGCACAACGTGGACCCGAGCCTGGTGCGCGCGGTCATCAAGGTGGAATCGAACTTCAACCCTAACGCGGTTTCCCGTACCGGGGCGATGGGGCTGATGCAGCTGATGCCACAAACGGCTCGCCAACTCAACGTGGTCAACCCGTTTGATCCGCAGCAGAACGTAGACGCGGGCGTCCGCCATCTCAAGAAGCTGATGGAAAGCTACGGTGGCGACGTCAAACTGACTCTGGCCGCTTACAACGCCGGGGCCGGCGCGGTGGCCAGGAGCGCCGGGGTCCCACACTTCCGCGAGACCCGTAACTACGTGAAAAGAATCACCCAGCTGTATTACGGCGGGAGCGCTTCGGGCAATCAGATCCTGGGCAGCCCGGTGCACGAGCCGGTTCGGGTGATGCGGGATGAGCGCGGCGTTCTGATGTTCAGCAACACCGATTGAGAGATCGGCATCTTTAACCGGTAGGCAGGCGACTGCTGCCAAACGCGATTACGGGCCACGCGACTACAGGCTGGAAAATTGAAGAACTCCGATCGAGGCCAACGCGCAAAGCGTCTGGGTGCGGCTCTACTCCTGCTGTTGCTCCCGGCGCTGCCCCTGCAGGCGCGGGGTAAGTCTGAAGCCTGGGCTTCGACCCAATACTCCGCCGCACAGCGGCTGCGCGAAAACCTGAAAAGCCTTCCCTCAGCCCGGCAGAGCCGCCAGGAATACCAGCGCGTGATTGCCGCCTACCGCCGGGTGTACTACGGCTCGCCGGCTTCCTCTAAAGCGGACCCCAGTGTGGTTGCCGTGGCCGAACTGCTGGCGGAAATGGGCCGGCAATTTAACGATGACAAAGTCCTGCATGCCGCCATCGGGCAATACAAGTTTCTGCGCCGCGAATATCCCGGCAGTCGCGACCGTTTTGAAGCGCTCTTTGCCATCGGCCAGATTTATCAGGATGATCTCAAGGATCAAGCCCAGGCCAAATTGGCTTTCGAGGAGTTTCTCCACCGCTATCCTCACCACCATCTGGCCGACGAGGCCCGCAAGTCGCTTAACCAGCCGGTGCAGCAAGCCGGCCTGAGGACGAGCGACCAGAACGATTCGGACGACGACTCCAGCCCGCGCCAGGGACGCGCCGGGAAACCGGCTTCTGACAAGACTGTTCCACCTTCGAAACCTGACAATGCCGCCACGGCCAGTGACGCGGAGGATTCGAACCCGCGCCGGAAGCCGACCTACGTCACCAGCATCCGTCACTGGTCTACCCCGGAATACACCCGGGTCGCCATCGCCCTGGGCGGGGATGTAAAGTTCGACTCGCAACGCATCGACAATCCCGAACGAATCTTTTTCGATCTGCTCGACACCAATCTGACGTCGTCGCTGCTGGGCAAAACCTTTGACGTGGATGACAGCGCGCTAAGGAAGATCCGGGTAGCGCAGTTCCAGCCGGGGAAGACGCGCATCGTGCTCGAGGTCGCGGACCATTCCAGCTACACCACATCCCTGCTCAGCGATCCGCCGCGCCTGATCATTGATGTTCGCGGCAATGACGTTCGCAGCACTGACGTCCACAGCGGGGATGCACACGGCAAAGATACTCAAGACAAGCAAGCCGCGCGGGAAACGCCGGTGAAAGAACCCGCAACCCAGGCCCAGGCTGAGAAAACATCGGCTGCTGCCACCGCTGCCACCTCCAAGCCGCCGGTGGCTGACGAAGCCAGGGCACAAGCCAAGGGGCGGGCCAGGAAGCCAGAGCCGGTAACAGCCAGCAACGGCGTCCGAAAAACCGTGGTCGAGGCCGACGATGACGACGATAGCGCAGTCACCGTCGCCAAACTCGATCCCCCGGAGATCAAGCCCGCGGCCAAAGCGCCGACTACGCTGCCCGCGCCCGCGCTGACCATGCCTGCGGCTTCGAGAAGGTCCAGCCGGAACAAGCGCCAGCCCGCAGTTGTCTTTCCGGATGTGCGCGAAGCCTCACCGACGGCCAGCGGAGATCGCTCGCTGATCCGCGCCCTGGGTTTGAAGATCGGCAGGATCGTCATCGATCCCGGCCACGGCGGACACGATACCGGCACCATCGGTCCCAATGGCCTGGAAGAAAAAGACCTGGTTCTCGACGTGGGCCGGCGCCTGGGCAAACTCCTGCAGACCCGGCTGGGCGCCGACGTGGTTTATACCCGCAAGGATGACACTTTCATTCCGCTTGAGACTCGCACTTCGATCGCCAACCAGGAGCAGGCCGACCTGTTCGTTTCGATCCACGCCAACTCCAGCCGCGACCCGGACGCGCGGGGGGTCGAGACCTACTACCTCAACTTCACCTCGTCCGCCGAGGCGCTGGATGTGGCAGCGCGCGAAAACGCGGCCTCAGATAAGTCCGTCTATGAGCTTCAGGACCTGGTGAAAAAGATCGCGTTAAAAGAAAAAATCGAGGAATCGCGCGAGTTTGCCGCCAACGTGCAGCGCGCCCTGCATAGCGGGCTGGCCGCCAAGAGTCCTGGAATCCGCGACCGCGGGGTGAAGAAGGCGCCCTTTATCGTGCTCATCGGGGCCAACATGCCGTCCATCCTGGCGGAGATCTCATTCGTCAGCAATCCCGGGGACGAACGGCGTCTGCAGACCTCCGACTACCGGCAGCGCATCGCGGAATCGCTCTATCGTGGGATATCGAAGTATGTGAGCGGATTGAGTGGAGTGAAAGTTGCCAGCAAGATTGATAAAGGCGAGAGCCACTAGCCCAGTGCTCCGCGTATTTACCTCATCACACACTCATTGCGTCCTTTGCGGTTCCCTCGTAGCGCCGGCGTACCGCCGGCTCTCTGGTGGGCGACCCGCCCACCCATCGGGCCGGCCGGAGGCCGGCGCTACGATCTGAAATTCCTTCCCGATGGAAACTTTCCGGTCGCGTCTGTAGTCTATCTACACAGGGCTATGTCCCGATTTGTCTTATGGGCAGCAAATTTATTGCCGTTTTGATCTTGTTGATGTCGGGCTTGGGCGCTGCCTTCGCGGGCGAGTCGCCCGCGGCCACACCAGCCACACCGGCCACACCAGCCGCCATTCTTCCCGCGCAATTCGCGGGATGGCATATTTCGGGTCCGAGCAGGACGAGCCGGGACCCGGCGGTGGCCGATTCCGTGAACGCCGCGCTGCTCCACGAATATGGGCTGACCGACTTCGAATCCGGCACCTATGTCCGCGATGACGGACGCAAGGTGGCCCTCAAGGCCATCCGCTTCGCGGATGCCAGCGGCGCCTATGGCGCGTTCACTTATTACAAGATGCCGCAGATGCTCAACGAGTCGATCCTCGACCAGGGCTCGTCGCTCAATGAGCGGGTGCTGTTTTATCGTGGCAACATTCTGGTGGACGCCGTCTTCGACAAACTGACCGCTATGTCCGCGGCTGAACTGCGGGAACTCTCGGACGCGCTGCCCTTGCCCGCCGGGAACGCGCGCAATTTGCCGATCCTGCCGCAGTATCTTCCGAAATCGGGTTATGTGAAGAACACCGCCAAGTACGTGCTGGGACCAGTGGGCTTGGAGAAGATCGCCGCCCCGCTCCCCGCGCCACTGGTGGACTTCAACGCCAGCGCCGAAGTGGCCCTGGGTAACTACCAAACGGCGGACGGCATCGCCACCCTGATGCTGATCGCGTATCCGACGCCGCAACTGGCAGCGGAACACCTTCGACAGATCGATGCTGCCAACCCTGCGAACCCGCATGCGCAAGCCGGCGGTTCCACCCCTCTCGCCGGCCCCATTTTCGCGAAGCGCACCGGGCCGATGGTGGTGGTCGCGACCGGCGCGATTTCGCCGGGAGAAGCGCGCGCGCTTTTGAGCGCGGTGAACTACGAAGCCGACGTCACCTGGAACGAGAACACCTATCAAGGCAAGAAAAATAATCTGGCCAACCTGCTGCTGAACGTATTTATGCTGATCGGAATTCTGATCGTATTCGCGGGCGTGGCCGGCATCGCGTTTGGAGGGCTTCGAATCTTCTTCAATCACATTTTGCCGGAGCGGGTTTTGCATCGGGAAAAGGAGACAGATTTCATATCGCTGAACCTGGCCCAGGGTCAGGATGGGGCCGCCGATTCCAAGGTAAGCCCATCAATCAAAGCCGTTTAGGGGAGCAAAACAGGTAAAAATACAAAAAAGGACGGCCGCGACCCCCTGTTAACCTATTTTCTAAGTTATTGAATCTAAAGATATTTATTTCCGAAAAATCCCTTGACACCCCCCTTTTTCGGCTCATAAGATTTTGCCAGAAAGTTTTGACGGATTTTTGCCCCGTTGGAACTATTCTCCCTTAAAAAAGAGGCCATCCCTTGCCAGGGTGGCCTTTTTTGTTTCAGTCGTCGGTCAGTCTTCAGTCGTCAGGCTTGGGTCGTCAGTCGTAAGTGAACTTTCGTAGCATGAGACTTTGAGTTTGCTGACGACTGACGACCGACGTCTGCCCTCCCGACGACTGCGTTTGTTAGAATCGAAAGCAAGCCGACGTAGCTCAGTTGGTAGAGCAGCCGATTCGTAATCGGCAGGTCAGCGGTTCAAGTCCGCTCGTCGGCTCCAGTTTTTTAATTCGACGCCAGCTTTTCCACGGGTTTTGCACTCCGAATTGGGCAGGTTGTCTGCCGAGATTCCCTTTCGAGCCAGTTTCGCCTTGCCAACCGGTAGTAACTTTTCCGATAATACAGGGAGAGCCCGATATCAACCGTGTATCGATACAGTCAAGCCGATCTGCTCCGCATTCTGAGAATCACGGCGCGTCAGCTGGCATCCTGGGAGAAAGCCGGGCTGGTGGCCGCAGCCGAGAGCTATTCCTTCTTCGAACTGCTGCAGGTCAAGAAAGTACGCGATCTCTGCGCCCGCAAGGTGCGTCCCGCCGTGATCCGGCAATCGCTCGAAGCCATGTTGAAACAGGTTGCGGGGATGGAGAACCCCTTGCTCGAGGCCGGGGCATTTACCACTGGAAACCGGATCGCGTTTCGTCACAAAGGCAAGGTGGTCGAACCCATTGCCGGCCAGTTCATGTTTGACTTCTCTCCCGCACAGCGGGTGGTGACGAGCACACCGATCTCGAGCTACAGCGAGGCCGCGCCGACCGACGCGGCGGATCTCTTTGCCCGCGGCATCGCGCTGGAAGAAGATCCGAACCATCAGGCGCAGGCCATCGAGACGTACCAGCAGGTGCTGGAACTCGATCCCGATCACGCCGCGGCGCATATCAATCTGGGAACGCTGCACTACAACCGGCAGGAGTATGCGCTGGCGGAGAAGCACTACCGCCATGCCATCGAGGTGGACCCGCGTTACGCCCTGGCTTACTTCGACCTGGGCAACGTTTTGGACGAAACCGGGCGGGTGGCGGAGGCCATCCAGACCTACAGCACGGCGCTACAACTGGCGCCCACCTACGCCGACGCCCATTACAACCTGGCGCTGGCCTACGAGAAGATCAAAGAGCCGCGCAACGCCCTCAAGCACTGGCGGGCCTACGTGAAGCTGGACACCATGGGGCCGTGGTCGGTGCACGCGCGCAACCAGATCCAGCGCATCCTGCAAGCCGACGGATTGAAGCTGATACAAGGCGGCAAGCAGTAATCCTCATCTTTGTGAAGGCCGGGCGTCCCGCCCGGCTGGACGGGCGAGACGCCCGTCCTCCATCAACGCAGCAATTCCCGGGCGGACGGCGGCGCCTGAACGACGATGCTAGAATTCTCCTGTCCTACTCTTTCTCGAAGGTGCTTTCATGCCTGACGCTACCCTGCAGATTCCGTCTCCCAGCCCGCTGACCTCCTTCACCGAAGACGAAATCATGTTTCGCGACAACATCCGCCAGTTTGCCGACGACAAGGTCCGGCCGCTGGTAAAGGGGATGGACGAAAAAGGCGTCTTCGACAAAGACCTGATTCAACAGTTCTTCCAGCTCGGATTAATGGGGATTGAGATTCCGGAACAGTACGGCGGCGGCGGCGGAAAGTTTTTTGAGGCGATTCTGGCGGTCGAGGAAATGTCGCGCGTGGATGCATCCGCCGGCGTTGTCGTGGACGTGCAGAACACGCTGGTCAACAATGCCCTGCTACGCTGGGGCAGCGATGAACAGAAGAAGCATTACCTGCCGCGCATGGCCGCCGACACCTGTGGCGCCTACGCCCTGAGCGAAGCCGGATCAGGATCTGACGCATTCGCCCTGCAGACCCGGGCCACGCTCAAGGGCAGCGACTACGTGATCAATGGCCGCAAGCTGTGGATCACCAACGGCAAAGAAGCGGGACTTTTTGTCCTGTTTGCCACCATCGATCCGGCGGCTGGTTACAAGGGAATCACGGCGTTCCTGATTGAAAAGGATTTCCCGGGATTCACCGTAGGCAAGAAAGAAGACAAATTGGGGATTCGCGCCTCCTCCACCTGCGAGCTGATTCTCGAAGACTGCCAGGTACCGAGATCGAACGTGCTGGGCGAGGCGGGCAAAGGTTATAAGATCGCGATCGAGACCTTGAACGAAGGCCGCATCGGAATCGGGGCGCAGATGGCGGGAGTGGCCCGCGGCGCCTGGGAATACGCGGCCAAGTACGCGCAGGAACGCAAACAGTTCGGCAAGCCGATCGCCGACTATCAGGGCATCCAGTTCCAGATCGCGCAGATGGCCACCGAAATCGAGGCGGCCCGGCTCATGGTCTATAACGCGGCCCGGATGAAGGATGCCGGCATACCATTCGTCAAGGAAGCGGCCATGGCCAAGCTGTTCTGCTCGCAGGTGGCGGAGCGCGTGACCTCACTGGCCATCGAAATATACGGAGGCTATGGCTTCACCAAAGACTATCCAGTGGAGAAGTACTGGCGCGATTCGAAAATAGGCAAGATCTACGAAGGCACGTCCAACATGCAGTTGGCCACCATCGCCAAGCTGCTGATGGGCGGGAAGTAGGCCTCCCATTCAAGCCGGATTCCCGGCAGCGAGTGAATTTCTTTGCGTACTTTGCGGCTCAAGCGTGTGACGTTGAGCATGCCGGAAGTCCAATATTCTTGAGCGCCTTGCTTACAAATCCAGGTTACGCCCGTCGAAATGTTGGGGCGGTTTGTCTCCCGCGTGCTGACGGAAATCCTAAAGGAAAAATAAATGATAAAGCAGATAGCAGCAGCGTTCGTCCTTGTATCCGTATTCTGCATCCTCGGGATGGCGCAAGCGCCCGGCACCGGTAAGCCTGAAGCGGCCAAGACGGTCGATCGTTTGCCCGGCCTGGACAAGCAACTCATCGACGCCACGGCGGATCCGTGCACCGACTTCTTCCAATATGCCTGCGGGAATTTTTCTAAACTCTATCCCATCCCGAACGATCGTTCTGCCTACGGGACTGGCTCGATGATCGCCGACTATACCGAGCACGTCCTGCATGCCATGCTGGAAAAAGCCGCCGCCGGCGGCGCCGGCCGCACTGCCAATGAGCAAAAGATTGGCGACTCCTACGCTGCCTGCATGGACGTGGATACCATCAACCAGAAGGGGCTGACGCCGCTGCAAATGGAACTGGATCGCATTACCGCCCTCAAGAGCAAAGACGAATTACCCGAACTGCTCGCGCGTTTTCAGCTGATCGGCGTAAATGCCTTTCTCGGCTTCGGCGAGCAGCAGGATTTCAAGGACGCACGCAAGCAGATCGCCATGCTCGACCAGGGAGGCCTGGGACTGCCCGAACGCGACTACTATTTCCGCGCCGGGGCGGCCGCCGAGAAAACCCGTGCCCAATATGTGCAGCACGTCGCCAATATGTTCAAGCTGACGGGCGAACTGGAAAAGAAAGCGGTCAGTGACGCGGAAGCCATCATGCAGCTGGAAACTGCGCTGGCCAAGGCTTCCATGGACATCACTTCACGGCGCGATCCCAACAAGGTTTACCACCTGATGCCGGTGTCCGAGCTCGCTACCCTAGCTCCGAGCATGGCCTGGGACCGTTTTCTGTCTGCGTCGGGGGCGCCCCGGATCAGCGAGCTGAATGTCGCGAACCCTGACTTCCTCAAAGGTCTGAACAGCGTGCTCGCTTCCACCGATCTGGAGACGATCAAAACTTATTTGCGTTGGCAGCTCATTCTTTCGACCCCGGGCTACGTGCTTCCCAAGGCGCTCGACGATGAGCGCTTCGACTTCTACGGCCGCAAGTTAAGGGGACAGCCCGAACAAAGGGCCCGCTGGAAGCGCTGCGTACAAGCCACGGACGGCGCCTTGGGTGAAGCTCTGGGCCAGGTCTATGTCGCCCAGGAATTTTCTCCCGCCAACAAACAGGCCACGCTGCAAATGGTGCACGACATCGAAGCCGCGATGGATCAGGACATCGATACCCTGGACTGGATGAGTGCGGCGACCAAAGTCAAGGCCAAGGAAAAACTGCACGCCGTGGCGGACAAGATCGGCTATCCCGACCACTGGCGCGACTATTCCAGTCTGGTCATCACGCGGGATGACGCTTTCGGAAATACCCTGCGCGCCACCGCTTTTGAGAGCCGGCGCCAGCTGGCCAAGATCGGCAAGCCGGTCGATCGCGGGGAGTGGGGCATGAGTCCGCCGACGGTAAACGCATATTACGACCCCAGCATGAACGATATTAACTTTCCCGCCGGCATCCTGCAGCCGCCGCTGTATGACAGTCACGCCTCCGACGCGTCGAACTACGGACACATCGGCGGGGTCGTGGGCCACGAACTCACCCACGGCTTCGACGATGAAGGCCGGCAATTCGACGGCAACGGAAACCTGGCCGACTGGTGGACAGCCGAGGATGGCAAACGCTTCGACGAAAAAGCCGACTGCGAAGTAAAGGAGTACGGCAACTTCGTCGCTGTCGACGACGTCAAGGTGAATGGCAAGCTGACCTTGGGCGAGAACACCGCTGACAATGGCGGCCTGCGCCTGGCTTACATCGCGTTTTTGGCCGATGCCAAGAGGAAAAACATCGATCTGACACAAAAGCAGGACGGCTATACTCCGTTGCAGCAATTCTTTCTGGGACACGGACAAAGCTGGTGCGGCAGCACCCGCCCCGAGCAGCTCAGGCTGCAGGTGCAGACCGATCCGCACTCGCCCCGGCAGTTCCGGGTGGATGGCGTAGTGCAGAACATGCCGGAGTTCGGCCAGGCCTTCGGCTGCAAGGCGGGCCAGCCCATGATGCCGGTGAATGCGTGCCGGGTGTGGTAGGTCCCGGCTAGCCGGACATGTGTGGCCGCGGGCGACTCGCCCGCGGCCACACCTGCTCTATCTACTGGGGCGGCGCGGCGGGCGGAGTGGTTGCTCCCGGCGTGATCTGGGTTCCGATCACATCGCCCGACACAATCATTTCCACCCGGCGATTCAGTTTCCGGCCGGCCGCCGTGCTGTTGTCTGCCACCGGGCTGCCTTTACCCAATCCGCGGGCAATCACGTTGTTGATCGAGACCCCGTTATCCACCAGATAATCCCGCACCGACCCCGCGCGCTTCTCCGACAAGGCCTGGTTGTAGGCATCACTGCCGATGCTGTCGGTGTGGCCTTCAATCTCCAGACGCAGGTCGGGATAGGCGAGGACGATGCCTGAAATTCGCGCCAGCCGCTCGCGGGCAGCCGGCTTGAGGGTATAACTGCCGCTGTCAAACAACACGTCCGGCATGCTGACGACGAGGCCGCGATCCGTGTCCTTGGTCTCCAGCACCTGGTTGAGCTGGTTGAGCAGACGCTGCCGCTGTTCTTCCTTCTGGCGGATCGCATCGGCGGCGGCCTGGCGTTGTCTCTCGGCTTCCGCTTCGGCTTTCTGCTGCTCGGCCAGAGCTGCCGCGCGCGCGACGTCGGCCTGGGCCTGCTGCAGCTGGGCTTCGGCCTGGGCCTTTTCCGCGGCTGCGCGGTCCGCCTCAGCCTGTGCCCGTTTGCGGGCATCTTCCTCAGCCTGCGCCTTTGCCTGGGCTTCGGCGACGGCGGAGGCCTGGGCTTCGGCTTCCGCCTTCTGCTGCTTCTCCAGCATGGCCTGCTTCTCGTTGGCGATTCGTTCCTGCTCCTTGCGGCCGAGGGTCAGGACACGGGCATCCTCAGCCATCTGGGTAGCGCCGCGCGCCGCCGTGCCGATTGGAGTCTTGCCCTGTTTGCGCTTGAGATAGTCTTCGGCGCGAGCCAGATAGGTTTCGGCTTTTTGCAAACTATCGGGCGCGTATTTGGCCGCACCGGCGGCTTTGGCAATGGCGACCGCATTGCGCGCTTCGAGCAGAGTCAGCGGTGTCTTGGGGTCGGCGCTGGCGGAGGGAAGCTGGGCCGCCGGCATATCGACGGTGTACTGGCCGCCTTCGAGCATATCGAACTTGGCGTCGATGGCTTCTTCGAAGCCCTTGGTCTGCTGGCGGATGATGTTTTCGGCCACTACGTCATTGCTCGGCCGGGTCACGGAAAAGTAAGGTTCCGCGGTCACGATCAGCCCGAAGGCCTGCAGGTCGGTGGTGACATCCAGGCTGCTCTTGCCGTATTCATCGGGAACAATCTCGCCCAGGTTCTGGGCGCGCCCTTCGGGCGTGATCGCCCACAGCACATAAGTCAGGAACTGCGGCCCGATCCGGGTGGCCGGCCCCAGCTTGGAGAGGTCGACGTTGACCTGCAAGCGCCCGTTCTTGCTGTCCACTTTGGCTTTGCCGGTCACTTCCGGCATCAGGCTGGTACCTTTCATGTCCACCGTGGTCGAGCCCCCGCGATGGCGATAGTTGACCGCCTTGGTGGTTCGCGAAACCACGTTCACCCGGAACACCGGGGTCTGGTCCATCGGTTCGACAGGAGGGTTCTCCTGCTGTGCGATCGCGAACGTGACCGTCATCATCGCGCAAGAAAGGGTCACGCCCATCAAGCCTGCGAATTTCTTCATGATTGCATCCTTCTTGTTTAGAACGTTTGGCAAAGCAGGACCACAAGGCCTTGGTTAATTTTGACGGTTTCCGGCATTTTCCGGAAGTGACTCCGCAAGCTACCGCGCCAAGGCGAGGCGGGAAAAGTGCCCGGCTTGAGATGCTGGATGCGCGCCTCGCGGCCAGATCGGCGGAGAGAGATTCCAGGGCCGTCCCGCGAATGCCGCCAAAACCCTTGCCGGCCGTGGGTTTCGGGCGGACCATGGCACTCGGGTAACCCATCGCGGTTACCTATAATGTGCAGCAACTTGCATTTGCGGGCCCGCTCGGCGGTCTGGAAATTCCCTCTAAGTTCCTTCTCCATAGTGTCTTACAGGAATCCGCATTATTGGCTGGCTAGCTGCATTCCCTAATGCTGCCTGCTGAGTGAAGAGGCACAGAGATCGGGGTGCCATTTGTGGAACCTGACGGGCGGTAACGCGACCAGCAAGGCCGGGCGCTCGCTCCTTCCCGCGCTAACCATCTTGTTTATTGTTTCCTACGGCCTGTTGACCATGCTGGTCGTGGAACAGGGACGAACCATCGACTCCCAACGCGACCTCATTCACATGCTGTTCAGTGACAGCGTGCAGTTGAGCGGAATCAAAGGGAAAGCCATCCAGAAACAACAAGCCGAAGCACAGGCCCGCGCCCAGGCGCAAAAAAAATCGCCGCCAGCGCCCGTGGCGCCGGCAGATCCGCGAGAACAATCGACGGCGTCCCCACGGCCGCCGGCCGGAGCCAAGAATCAAAGCACCAGCAAAATCGGGAGACCGCTTCCGCAGAAACCTCCGAAGGATTCTTCCGATCTGCCGGACGAGCGCAGGATGCTGCTCTCGATATAAGTTTCGGGGCCCAGGTTACTCCCCATGAAAGCATTCGTAATATTACTGTTGTCAGTTTCCGTGCCGAGCTCGTACCGGATCCCACCGCCGAAGCCGCCCGCCGACCACGTCGCGGCCAAGCGTCCCGCCCGCAAGGGAGGCCGTTGGTACTTCGCCGAGAACGGCCATGCCGTCTACTGCTACGGCCCCGTCAGGCTGTTGCCGCAAGCCGAAGGTGGACTGCAGCGCGTCGCCACTTTCTGCCAGGGCGACAAGAACATGGTCCCTCTGAGAGACTAATCTTCCGATCAAACAATCTTTTCACCGGAACCACGTAGGCCCGGACGCCCTCGTCCGGACAGGCGAGCGCAGCTCGCCCCAGTCTTGAGCCGGCACGAACCCCGCAAATCCGATAACATTTTCCCCATGCCGAAATTCGAGAAGCATATCTTCATTTGCGGCAACCAGCGCCCGCCCGGAGCCCCGCGTCCCTGCTGCGATCCCGCAGGCCAGGCGGAATTGCAGAAGTCATTCAAGGAGAAACTGGCGGAACGCGGATTCAAGGGAAGAGTGCGCGCCAATCAGTCCGGATGCCTGGACCAGTGCGAGCATGGCCCAAACCTGGTCGTTTATCCGGACGCGGTCTGGTATGGCCGGGTCACACTCGCCGATGTGGATGAAATCATCGAGTCGCACATCGCGCGGGGGAAACCGGTTGAGCGCCTGGTGCTGCCAGACTCCTGCCTCAACACCAAAGACTGCGAACACCGCAAAGGGAAGTAGCCCGAAGAAGGCGAGAGTCCTGGGAGTGGTAGGCGCGGCAGGAATTGAACCTGCAACCGTCGGATTAGAAATCCGATGCTCTATCCGTTTGAGCTACGCGCCCCTAGCGATTCAAGTCACTGAAAACAAGAACCCAACTACAGCGTCTGTTCCGTGACCCGAACAATTTTACTGCACAATCATTGCACAGATCACTGCACCGACTCTCCAGCCGTCACTTTCGCACTGAGTTGATCCATCGCGTCCGTGACTTGCTGAGGCAGCGTTTTAATATAGCTTGCCTGTGTAACTTGGACGTTGCAGTGCCGCAGAATGCGCTGGATCGTCAAATCGTCGACGCTGATGGCGTGCAAGTTTGTAGCAAGCCCACGCCTGAAACTGTGCCAGCCCTGCCACTTCGGCCGGGATTCATCCCTCTCATACTTGTGATCCGCGCCCTCGTGCTCAACCTCTGACTCACCACAAGTCTTGCAGCGATTCAGGACCGGCAAAATCTGGGAACGCAATAGATTGTTCAAACGCAAAGCCGAGCCGGTGGAGGTTCGGAAGATTGGACCACCGGCAGGATTGCCTTGGAGCAGCTTGAAATGATCCAAGCTTTTCGACAGAGCGGAAATAACCGGAACGGGAGCTTTGCTCGATTCAGACTTGGGGTCGGCCGCTATACCTTCCCAAATCGACTGCTCCACGTTCAACTGCTTCCCGTTGTAGTGCTCCCACCGGAGGCCCTGAATTTCTCCCCGCCGTAAACCAGCATAGGCAGCAACCGCAATCACAGTCCTGGAAGGCTCGGGGAGAATCCGAAGCATTCCTTGAATCTCCTCCAACGAAGACGCGAATGTCACCGCCTTGCCTCGGGCGCTCTTCGGAATCGAAACATCACGCATGGGATTCTCACCATCTAGGAGCCCCAACCGCTTCGCGTGTTTAAAGATTGCCGACAAGAAGCTCTTGAACTGTTTGAGCGTGGCCCGACTCAACTCGTTCTGGCGGGCAATGTCCGCGATCAACTGTTCGCCAGTAACCGTCCGAAACTCACGGAGGCGAGTGTTGCCACAGCGAGGCCTTAGATGAATCTTCCAGCGGCTTCGGTCGGTCACTGTAGTCGAGGCTCGCTTTTGCGTTTTCGCGTACGGGAAATAAACCTGTTCCACGAACGTCGTCAGCGTCTGCGTGCTTTCTGGTGTGAACTTAGAATCATTGACGGGGCGAAGATAACTTTCCGCGATGTCTTGCACACTTTGAGGAGGCCGCTTGAGGCGCATGTGTTCAGGTTCAACGGGCGCAATCTTTCGAGCTACCTGCTTTCGCACGAGCTGACCGTCTTCGACAAAAGTGTCGCGAAACCGGACAAACCAAGCATCGCCTGAACGAAAAATATACCCGTGTTGCTTTTTCATAATTATCCCTTCGCTTTCAAGGCCTGCTCCAACAGAAGTCGGACAAGATTGGCACGCGGGCGTCTTTCTTCTTCCGCTCGCTCGGTCAGTCGATCAAGAAGTTCTTGAGGTAGACGTACGCTAATCACAACCGAGTCGTCTTTGCCTTTGCCCCTCTTCATGTAACTAAATGTAGTCTTATAGACTACAAATGTCAAGCCTCAACAGATGCCTGCATCTTTAGATGTCTAGAATCCCCGAAACTGCCCAGGTTGCCCTTGTCCGGATAACGGACGTAAGCTTCGAGTCGATCTTTACAATCTGTCCGTTTTCCGTACAAGCCCTTGTCCGCCGAACGGACACGTCTCCCAACTCACGCGGGCCGTTCCGACTATGACGTGCATCTAACTCATCAGTTGGGTGAGAATCGGCCCAGCGGTTGTGCGTAGGACCGAATTGGCTGGCGCGGGCGAAGGGTAAGTACGAGACATGCGGGCCAGTTCGGGCAAGAAAAGCGATTCCAAAGACCCTCTGACGTAGCGCGGCTCTGAGGCACGGGTCGGTTTCCAGAGCAATCAAAGGACGCGGCTACGGCTAAGATACCCCAACCGAGGCCCCGCCATTCGAGTCTAATGGCGGCCAGACGGACGCAATAGCAACGTCTTCCTAACTCTAGGAGACGTGTCCGTCATGCCGCTCAAAGCCGAAGCTCCAGTTCAAACCCAACCTCTCGTTTTCGAAATCATCGACGCCGAAGAACTAGCGCGACGATGGTGCCTGAATCTCACTTGGATTCGCGAATGCTCGCGTTCGAGGTGCGCCGATCCTATTCCCTGCGTGCGGTTCGGTCGCTATATCCGATACGAGTGGAATTCGCCCGCTCTGCTGGGCTGGTTCTCAAAAAGGCGTCGATAGGCCACGCCATTGAAAGCCAAAATAAAGCAACTACCCGACCCGGCGGCCACCGCACGCTTTGCCACAATCCGCGCTAAGGAGCTGGCCCAGGCCCGCCGATGGCTGGCCGAGCATGGTGTCGCGGTAGGGACGCTCATTACTGAACGCCCCCCGCACAGATCCGTACGAGCGCGTCTACGGCATTTTGCGCGACCTAGCAGAGCGTGGTGTCTTAGACCGACAGAGTGCGGCAGTTCGAATCGTAAAGGACTTCACGGAATCTTGTCCGCCGACCGTGCAGCCCGAGGCTGCGATTTCCGCACCAGAAATCCGTACACGTTCCAGGAAACCCCAATTCTCATCCCTCAGCCGTGATCCTCGAAAAGCAGCTCAAGAAATGGCTGCAAGGATCAAATCTCAGGTCCGGCACTACGGCGAGGACGGTTGCATGAATGTTTCAGCTCTACGGCGCTCCCTGCACGCTTACCGGCATATTGCAGCGTGGAAGGCAGCAATAGCCCTCTTAGTCGAGAACAAGCAAGCAACCGTCGCAAATCGCGCTATAACGCTGCTGCCGACCATTGAGGATCGCCTGCCCGATCCGTACCGGAAGAAAACCAAGAAGCCCAGACGCAAGAGAAAACCGACCAAATGGTTCGAGATGAATCGTCCCAAGATGGACCTTGGCCAGCATGAGCGTTTCCACCTGGATTTGACCGAGAACGAAGACGCAGTCGAACCGTGGAGAGAGGGTGCGTACTGGATCGAGAAGAGTCAGAGCCGGTAAATCCGATCTGCACCAGTTGCCCCGCGACGCTGACACTTTCCGAACGACAAACTTTTTTTCCTTTTCCTGATTTTCTTCTGACGCGCCCAGGCGACCTACTGTGTGCAATCACCGTGCAATGAGCCTTGCAAGCCCCTCATTTCATTGACCGCAAACCTGAGCATTGGATGTCAGAAACAATGCTCGACAATCCCCGAGCAAAACGCGGGCAAGCAGCAAGCAATCGGCAAGCAACGGGCAAGCACGGGCTCGCAGAACTGGAATGCCCGTCACGGGAGCATCCGAAGGAAGTTTGGGCTCGGGTCGCGCCCTTCTGCCGTGTTATTGCCATGGCTGCGTCGCTCGGAGCGGCTTGGGTCACAGAGAAGGCAAACTACAAGATTGAGTTCTTCACGGCGATCCCGTGGAGCAAGGCGGTTGCGGGGCGCATTTGCCAGGCCTAGCTTCCCTGCGCTGGTTCGTGGCAACGGGCCGGATGCAAGCTAGACAGTTCGATTCGACGGCCAATTGGATCGGACAGCACCTCCCGTTGGGGTGCGAACTTCTTCCGGCAACGGTGTGCACAACCGGAGGAACCTTTTATTCGTTCGGAGGATGAAAGCATGGCTAAGAAACAAATCAGGCGTCCACACAAAGTCGAAATCCGGGAACTGAGTGACGGCAGTTTTCACATCAAGCACGGTCACAAACCTGATGACAGAAATCCAGAGGAAGAAGAATACACGGCCCCAGACTCTAGGCATCTTGTTCAACACGTCGCAAAAGCATTCGGTGCGACAGCGGAGCCGGACAGTTTGGAGGACGGCGGCCAGGTCGAACAGACGGGAATGGCGTTGGTCCATGCAGGAGAAAAGGTCATTCCGGCACCAAAGAAGTCACCGAAACGTTCCGTCAAACAGGATCGAGAAGAAATACAGGCGCTGCGGAAAGGCAGACAGCAGGTTCTCGATGCTATACCGGAAGGAAAACGATGGATGGCAGACCCGAAAAACGCCGATCCACGCTGGGATCGTAAAGACCCGCTCGAAACGTTCCCACAAAACAAAACATAAAAGGTTTCTTCGAAAGCTGTTTTTTGCCTATGTGCACGCACCCGATCTCGACGCAACCGCCGCGCTATGAGCCGCTGTTGAACGACGACCAGGCAGCTCTTTTCCTCGGGGGGCTACATCCAACGACTGTTCTAGCAGACATCTAGGGAACGGTTGAGCACGTTGAGAGCAGTCGGACACAAGCTCCGTTCCCTGATTCGTTCCCACGGCGGGCGGGTTACTCTGGCGTACTTGATTTGATCGCGCATCCCATCTACGGCCCCCAACGCGGTTAACGAGACTGAACGGGCAATCAGCAAATCTTGATGGAAATCACATGCTTCTAGGTCCAAACTCTTTTAGCAACCAAGTCGCATAAGCCACTAATATACAGCAACTTACATAGATAGAACCAGGATGTCTTGACAACTTCACATATTGTGAAGTAGTATTGGGCAGTGCATATCGTTACACGTAAGCATCTGAGCGAGGCGATTGTTCAGTACCCAGATGCGGCGAACGAAATCAAAGCGTGGACGGGCATCGTTGAGGCGACCAGATGGCACAATTTTCCGGAAGTGCGGAGCACATTCAGGGATGCCGATCTTGTGGATGACTACGTGATTTTTAATATCAGACAGAATCGGTACAGGCTAGTTACGGTGATCCACTACGCAAAGACGACAGATGAAAAGAAGACCCAAGGACACGTCTATATTCGATCTTTTTTGACGCACAAGGAGTACGACAGCCCCAGCAACTGGGACAGGAGGTTTGGGACAAAATGAACACAGTTCTAGCAAACCCGGCCGAAATGATTGAGCACGGTGCCCCTCGTGTCATACACAATGACGCGGAACTCGAAGCGTATACGGGCGTTCTCTTCCAACTGACGGCGCTAGAACACCCGTCTCCCGCTGAAGAGGAAGCAATCGAACTCCTAACTCTGCTGGTGGAACGCTACGAACAGGAGCATTACTCTATTTCGCCCGCTGATCCCGTTTCAATCGTGCGCTTCCTCATCGAAAAGCAGGGGCTCGCGCAACGCGACTTGATTCCTCAATTTGGGTCGGAGAGCGCGGTTTCGATGTTTCTGACAGGACAACGGAAGCTCACCGTAGAGCAAGTGCGGAACTTGAGCGCTCGGTTCAAGCTGCCTGCCGACGTTTTCATTCGCAAGGGCGAAGCTGGAGCAAAGGGTTAAAGATCATCCGCTCTACCCTGTTATCTACCCTCGGACCGTCGGTGCGAATCTCGTTCGCATCACTGCATTCTCCCACGCCACTTCGGTTACGTATTCTGTCCCGCTGAGCGACTCATACCCGCGCCGCTGAAACCAACGGCGCTCCGGCCTTTGTCGGCCTTGCCAAATCTCATCAGAAAATGCGAGCGCGGTCTGAAAGGTCCCAAGAATCTAGCATTCTTCCCGGCCCTCAGTGAACACCCAAAAGCGGCCATACAAGAACACCTGAAAAGCGGCCATACTTTCAGAAGAAACGTCCAGGACATTGACAGCAGCGGGAGAGTAAGTAGCCTCTCGCGACATGGCGAATGTCTTGAAGGACGAGAAGAAACAACAAATCATAGCCTTGGGACGACTGGGATGGTCTCTGCGAAAGATCCAAGAGGCCACGCGAGTGCGTCGAGAGACCATCAGCGCCTATCTGCGAGGCGCAGGTGTGGAAATATGGCCGCCGGGAAGATGGAAGCGCGAAGGTAAGGCAAAACCGGCCATACAGGTGATCACCGGCTCGGAGGCAGCAAAACCGGCCATTCCGGAGTCTGGCGGTCACCTCAACTTCAACCCCAACCCCAACCCCGAAAACCTTCCTACGAAGGGAAAAGCAACCGCAACTTCAAAACCGGCCATAGCGGTGATCACCGACTTTGGCGTTGGGTTGAGCGGCAAGGAGCCAGAAAACTCAAAAGCCGTGGGTTCGGGGAGCACCTGTGAACCCTACCGGGAAATCATCGAACTGGGTCTGAGTCGACACCCTTTGCGACCATCGGCCAGCCACGTTTAGAACGGCTTCAGTATTCGATACGACTTGGGACAGGTCTCGCGGAAATCCCATCATCAAGCGAAGAGTGTTCCCGGCTTCGGTGTTCTTCGCAAAAGAGGGCATCTCATAAAACTGAAGATCTGACGATTTTCCGAAGCCACTACCGACCTCGAAATAGCACAGATCATCAACGTTTGAGATCGTACAATGTCGCAATCATTCGGCATGAAGGTCTCCGTCGGACGGCGAGGTTCGCAGTCTTTACTGGAATTGCGCGACCCGCCCGCTCGAACGGAAAATCCATAGGAAGAAGAATCTTCGGTCTGGTCGTCCCACTGAACACGTGAGCGGCCGTTAGGACGATATTTTTGCCTCTCCATGAGATTGCAACACCGGTTGCCATGTCGAGATTTTGAGGATGTTGGCTGTCCTGGCCAAATACAAATCCGACCACATATCTCCCCGCGTGATACTCAACGGCATCACGAAAGTGCTCGCGATAAATGTCGTCCGTCAGCATCGAACCCTCTTAATCTAGCCCATGATCCCCCTAACGGGCTTCTCTTGTCCGTTTTTCCGAACAATCCTGTCCGTTTCCGGACAGCCTTAGCCGAGGCCTGATACGATTCGCCCGATTGGAGGTTTTATGACCGACTACCACACCACATTAAAGGTTAAGCTTCGGGCAGTCGTCTCGACCGCACGGGACGCTGAAAAAGCACTCAAAGAGGTTACAAAGTATTGGCGCGAAGTCTATAGCGTCCAAGTTCCGAATGCGGAGAATCAACTGGTTCCCGGTACGCTGATAGAGGCGGTGGATGATACCGCAATCCAACTTGCAAGACTGGTGACGTTAGTCTCCGCGAAGCTCTGACGAGTCAGCCATGAATCGGCTGAGTTGCCGCGCTGAGTCTGCTTTCACAATTCCAAATATTTAAGTAGGTAACACCACGAACGTGCCGCTTGACGCCGGGTCGGGAGCATGTGACGATTCGCCCATTGCGGTGTCAAATTCGCGTTGGGGGATGAAAATGAAGAACAAACCGAAGACCGCTCGAATCGATCCGGATCAGTTTCAACGGATTGACGACTATTCAAGAGTCATGGGCGTTCCATTTGATGCAGCGATCCGGGAAGCCTTGTCCGACTTTATTGAGTGCTGCGTGAGTGCGAGGCTGGAATCGTTTCAGAGAAAGATCCACGAGGCATAAAATCGGGTAGTCGTGCAGTTTGAAATCAAGAGGACTGGCATCCTCAATCGGCTCTGTGGGAAACTATCGCCATGCCGGTCCTTCGAGCCATAGTTTTCAATGACCAAACCAACAGGCCAATTGAGTGGATGTGCTCGGCTTGCGAAACTGTTTTCGCATTAGACCGTGTAGATGCGATTCTCACCAAGAAATCGACTGAGCAAATAAACAAAGATTTCGAGATCCACTGCAAGGGAGAGCACCCCGGAGCACAAATTATTGGCTTAGATATTCCTCACGAAGACCTCGGCGTGTAACCTTCATTCTCATTCGCAAGGGTCTCTCAAGTTGTACCCCTAACCTAAAATCGGGTCAATTTGACAATCGAAAGGGAGAGGTCCCTAAGTGGCGACGGCACCGTCCTCCGAGGATTTGACGAGCCCCACGGATCGTGACTGTAGGAGCCTCGGGCCGAACGAGGGGGACCGGAAACCGTCAAATGTCCGTAAAGCGGACATCAGTCACCCTCTGCTAGAATCCTCAGCCGGAGGGGGAAAACAAATTGACGAACCTATCAGGTATTCTGAAGCAGTTGAGCAAGGAACGTGATCGACTACACCAACAGTTGTCCGGACTGAATGCAGCACTTGGAGGCTTTCGCTGGAGTCTACCGAGGCACCAACGGAACCAAGCCTCGACGGAAGATATCAGCCAAAGGACGCGCTCGAATCGCCGCCGCTCAGAGAGCACGTTGGGCGAAGGTAAAGGGTGTTGCAGAAGTTCCCAAGAAACGAACGTCAGCCTCGGCCCGACGAAAGATCGCAGCGGCACAGCGGGCGAGGCGAGCCAAGGTGAAGCAGGGAGAGAAGGCGGCCTGACGGAACGAAGCCCGATTGAGGCTTCTGGCCGGCGGAATTGCCCGCAATAAGACAGGGCGTGCTCCGAGGCGCTAGTGTGCGCTTGAGCACGCGGTCCTGGTGGGAAAGAATGTAAAGTAGGCCCGGAGTGACTGTCCGGGCTTTTTACTTATGTCCCTCCAAAACATACTCATCGTGATTGCCGTCCCGCTATTCATGGTATGTTTGCCTCGTAACCCCTCGTGTTCGGATTCCGTACAGGACGGTCCTTGTGTCCTTGTTCACGGGTCAATTTAGAGAACTTCGCTGTGGGACTGGCCGACGTGATCCGGCTATTCAGCTCAGAACATCGCCCGCAATCCCGCTTGCCTGATCGTTCGCAAGGAAGCGCTGCGCCGCCGCATGAACGTTTGGATCTTGCGTCTGGTCGGCAAGCAGACCGTTCAACAGTTGAACTACTCCCGTTTCCCCGCCCAGGTTGTACTCGGCCAACAGTTCGTTAAACAGGCCCAGAGCACCGGTCGCACCGCGAACTCGTCCGCAGCAGCCTTGCTGTCTCCCCAGGAACTGCCGTCAACGAATTGCACGTACAGCACTTTGGCCCTGCAGTGGAACCGGCATGTTGCCGGAGCTCCAAGACGGTTATGATCTCCGCCCCGCCCGGCTGGATGCCGGAAGTTTTGAAATAGTAGTCGTGGGTGTAGGTCCAGCTTAGGCCGAGAGCGACAACATAGAGCAGGATTTCCTTGGACGCCACGTTCGTGCCAGACACGACACTCGCGCTGCTGCTCACATGCAGCGGTGAGTTAGCTGCGGAAATGTCGGCAATCTGCTGGCCGAAAACGGTGCCCACGAGTAGAAGCAGGACTCCTAGAGTTTTCATAGCCTCTCTCCTCTGTTCGCGCCTATCTGAGCTGTAACCGAGAAATATCGGCGGCATTTCTGCTTATTTAGGCACTATCGCTTCCGGACTCCCAGCTTGCACAGAAATTAGCTCCGTGCTGCACCGAGAGCTTTGGAGCGATCTAACGGCGTCTTCTGCCGTGAATCTCCCCATCAGCAGAGCTAGCTTACGATTGGGCGTCATCTGGATAGGTGTCAGATCAATCCGCTGCACGTATTCCGTGGCGCGGGTGCTACCTCGATTCACTTTCACAACAAACTTTGTATTCTGCATGGTTTCTCGCTCTCTTTCCATTATAGGCTCGCGCAGGTCTCGCGCAGGTCTGTTATGACTCCCAACCTTCTAGTCTGGTTCGTAGCCGATTAAACTTTCGTTGATCTGGCGCAACTTACGAACCATTTTGGGCTGAAAAAGACCCTCCAGTTGGACCCAACTTTGGACCCAACTTATCGCTTTTTTGCCAACTCTGTGCCATCGTAGTGGGCTGGAGGTAGATCAGATGCCCGAAAGCTTTGATGACTTCTCACGAAGAGACTCGCAAGAAGAAGCGGACCGACGCCGGTTGGCTAGAGAGACCACGCCGGAGTGGTCCATCCTAAAGGGTTTCGCATCGGATTTCGCGGGCAGGGTATTCGCCGGTCATAACTTTCAATGGGCTCCAGACCCGTCGTCAAGGGTTGAGTTCTTGATCCTGAATAATGTAGCAGCGATGTTTTCGCACAGTGAACGGAATGGGATAGTTACAAATTGTATCGTTCGCTTTGATCGAAGACCACCAGGACTCGGTAAGATGTTCCTAGACGAAAAATCAGGGGTGCCGCCGAAAGAGTGGTCTTTACTTCCCACGATTGAAGGCGAAGCTGTTACCTGGTTCGTCCCGGAATTAGGAGAGACTCATTCTTCGATGGAACTCGCAGACGCAATTGCGAAGGAGCTCAGTGAGCACCACAAACGATACGAGCTACACTATGGACACTGGCCAGCCGCCTGAAAATGCAGACATCGCGTGCGTACAGCTTCGCCAAGCACGACTTTTCCGCCCGTTCGCCTAAAATCGTGCTCGAAACCACCAACAATTTCATTGCACAATTCATTGCACAATACCACCCAACCGAGGGCATTTTGCCCCGACTCAGGCACCCTAGTTCCGCTTTAAGTGATTGAATCCGCTAGGTAGGATGTCAGAAGCGACGAATTAGAAATCCGATGCTCTATCCGTTTGAGCTACGCGCCCTCAGCAACACACAAAATAGAAAAGGTTAGAACCGGGATGGTACTCGACCCTCTCTAGTTTATCCATTCTAGCCCGGGCCACGGCAGGGAATGGGCCCAACTACCTGGGAGCCTGGTTCCGGTTCGCGTTTTCCCGCGGGGGCCTCTTCGTGGTCGATTTGTTGACGGCTGACTTGGGAGAAAGGCCACATGCCGCTGGGGGATTTGTCATCTGCTTGACGAATACCCGGTAGCTCGGCCCGTCCGGGTGCAGGGTCGACCAGTATCCGGACCAGGTCAGCAACGGTTTGTGCTGGACGATGATCTGGTTAAACAGGATCTTCACTCCACATTCGAGATTGTTCTTTGGCTGAAGGATGGTTTTTGCCGGATCGGTCTCCTTCAACGCGCGATCTGCCTGCCAATCGAAGTCGCAGCCATAACGCCGCTGGTCGGCGTACGCAAGTTGCAATAGTCCTTCACTGCGTACCGCGCTTCCGGTGACTTCGTCGCGTTCCACGACGCCCGGCTCGGTGTGGCGGACGCTGGTGGTTGGATTCAGTCCGGCCTCAGCTCCCGAAAGAGCCTGGAAGAAGTAGGCCCAGAATGCGCGTTTGTCTGTTTCTTCCATCTCGTAGAATCGCGGGCAGAATCGCCGGACGTCTTTTGGGACTTGCGAAGAAAGCATTTCGGGCGGTAAAGCTTTTTCGATGATCGGGTCCCACTCCGGATTCCAGGGCGTCTGGCCGAGCTCGACTTTCTTCTCGTCGATGGGTGTGGGCGGAGCGGGCGTAGTGGATTGCGGACACGAAGTTATGAAAAACACCGGCACCAGGGCACACCATGCCTTCAGGGCGGCTGTTCTCATATTCATTGACCTCGGAGCCTAAGCCCGAGGACGCAGGATAGCCCACGATCGCCCCGCATGGAAGCCCGCCAAGCGCATCGGCTTTCGATCAGAGACATGTTCAGTGGCGACGGGGAACTCCACCGCGTTACAAGTTACTGCGACGCCGCGACTTTGTGGCTGCTGGTTAGCGCGGAATCGTCGAACCTGGAATCTGCCTGAATGATCTCGCGGAACAAATGCAAATTGGAGGACATCACCACCCCCGGACTGAGATGCACATTGGGGGCGAAAGGCACTTTGTGGGTCAGATGGTCCGCCAGAAGCCGGACCGCCATCTGGCCCTGGCGATGGGGTTGCTGGTAGATGGAGGCGGTGATCGTTCCTTTTTGAAAGTAGGGCGCCATCTCAGCAAACAAGTCGGTGGTGATCAACTTCACCTTTCCCGCCAGGCCACGCGCTCCCAGAGCATGGCATACCGGAAGGCAGTTCACCGTGTTCACATAGAGGCCCGCGAGCGCGGGAACACGCGACAGGAGATCGAAGGTTTTCTGGAAGCTCTCCTCTTCATCTTCGTGTGCTTCGAGGACGGTGACGATCTTCCCTCCCGGACAGTGCCGCGGAAATTCGTCGGAAAAGCCCTGCGCCTTTTTGCGGTGGTCTTCGGCGCTCAGCATGCCGGTTATGACCGCGACCTCGGAACCGGGCGGAACGAACTTGCCCATCAGCTCTCCCGCCAGGCGGCCATTCAAAACCGGTTCCACACAGATCACGCTGGAACGCCGGCTCTCGGGAGCGTCGGTAGAGACGCAGACGATCCGTATGCCCCTAGCTTCGGCGTCGTCGATCAGGGGCCTGAGTTTTTTGGGATTGCCGGCAGTAAGGATGATCCCGTCGACGCCGCTCTCCACCAGTTCCTTGAAGGCCTCGGTATCGTGTTCTCCCAGCACCTGCACCGGACGGTACACGAACTGGATGCCCAGATGCGCCACTCGCCGGGCTTCGTCTAAAACTCCGCCCCAAAGCTGATCGTAGAAGAAGTGGATCTCGCGCGGCATGCAAACGCCGATGCTGGCGCCGGCTCGGGCCACGGACAAGGCCCGCGCAGCCAGATTCGGCGTATATCCAATCTGGCGCGCGATTTCGAGGATGCGCTCGCGGGTCGATCCCTTGATACCCTCGCGTCCATGCAGGGCCCGGTCAACCGTCCCTATGGAGACGCTGGCCAACTCGGCGATCAAGTGAATACCGCGGTTTTCTTTCTTCAATCGCAAGTCCCACTAACCCAACAGGGTTGCCCCATAAGTCCGTGTTCTGGCCTTCGGAATGGCCTTCATCTTACGTCAGTCCGGCTTCGAGAAACGACATCAGGGCCCGAGGGCCTGGAGAAGAAATCTCCTTCTTACCGCCCAACCACCTCCACGATTTCAGAGTCGGGTTCGGTCCAGGCCGGCGCGCCCTGATGTTCCAGCGCGTGCGTGGCATCATTCCAGTGCAGCCGAGTGATGCGGCTGTCCCCGTGCTCGTAGGCATAGGTCGTTCCGTCATCCTGATAGAGCGTGAATTCGGCGTCCGCGCCTGGATAAACCCGCACCCTGGCAATCTTCTGCGCCTGGCTCGTGCTCTCGATCGCGTCCCCCATAGGCAGGATCGATCCGGCCCGAACAAACAGCGGCAACCGGTCAATGGGCGCATCGGCTTGAATGGTCTGTCCGCCGTGCAGCCGCTGGTTGGTCCAGTAGTTGTACCAGTCGGCGCCGGCGGGAAGGTAAACGGCGCGGCTGGTCGCACCCTGCTCGGTTACCGGGGCCACCAGAAACGCCGGGCCAAACATGTATTCATCGCGCAAATCGGCGACTTTCGGGTCCTGGGGGAAATCCATGAACAGGGCTCGCATAGACGGCGCACCCGTCTGGTAGGTGTCGTAGCCCAGGGAATAAATGTACGGCATCAGCTGATAGCGCAGCTTGAGATATTTCTCCAGAATCGGTTCCGCCTGCTTGCCGTAGGACCAGACTTCATTGTAGAGGCGGCTGCCATGGGCCCTGAAGATCGGCAGAAAAGCTCCATACTCGAACCAGCGGGTGTAGAGCTCGGCATAGTCTCCGTATCCGCCTACATTGTCGCGCGCGTCCGAAGCATCGAGCAGGGGCGGATGCGCGGGATGGTGCTCCTTGGGCAGATATTGCCAGCCGCCGATATCCTGCGTCCAATAGGCGATGCCGGAAGCGGTGAAGCCGAGGCCTGTAGGAATCTGGCGCTGCAGCGTGTCCCAGGTGGGATAAATGTCCGACGACCAGAACATGCTACCGTTGCGCTGCGCGCCCAGATAAGCGTCACGCGAAAGGATGAGCGCGCGCTGCTTGGTGTCGCGGCGGAAACCGTCATAAAGAGCCGCGGTGTGAACCAAAGGATAGATGTTGTAGTAACGCGTGCCCGGCCCCACCGAGAAGTAACTGCCGTTGGGCGGCAGGTCAGGCTCGGTTTCGTCGGCCCAGATCGAATCGAAACCTTTGCTAATGATGTTGTCGCGAATGGTTTCCCAGAACCAGCGCGCTGCCTCGGGATTGGTAGTGTCGATATCCGATCCCGCCCGGTCATAGGGAAGCCCGTTGGTCGGCGTGCCGTCGGCGAGATGTTCAAACCAGCCTTTCTTCAGCAGGAAATCGTAGTAACGGGAACCTTGAGTAAAGCGGGGCCACACGCTGATCATCGTCTGAAACCCCATGTCGTGAAGCTGGCGGTTCATTCCGGCCGGGTCGGGCCATTTGTCGGGAACAAAATCCATCTGCCCCATTTTCGAGTAGTAGAACCAGTCCACTACCAGGATGTCGGCGGGAAGATGGCGCTCGCGATATCCCCTGGCCACGGCCAGCAGCTCCTCCTGCGAGGAGTAGCGTTGCTTGCACTGAATGTAGCCGTAAGCCGCTTTCGGCAGCAGCGGCGTGGCCCCGGTCAGCAGGCGGTATCCGGAATAAACCTCGTTTAGCGTGTTGCCGGCAATCACGAAGAACGACACCCGGTCACCCACCTCGGAGGTCCAACGCGTCTGCTCATTGAATCCGGGCTCAATCACCGTCCGGGAGGGATTGTCCCAGATGATTCCATAACCGTAGTTGGTCACCATGAAAGGCACGCAGACGGTGGGACCGGCGGTTGCGGTGTAGTTGTGCCAGCATTCGACGCGATGTCCGCGATGATCCAGGAAACCTTCGTGATACTGGCCCAGGCCATAGTAGTGCTCGTCATCGGGCGAGGCGAAGCTGGCGCCAACCTGGTAGAAGGAAGGATCGGAAGGGCGCTTATCGTTCAACACGGCGGCATTGCCGTCTTTGTAGTTAGGCACCGACATGGACCATCCAGTCATTTGCAGCAGCGTCTTGCCTTCCGGAGTTCGAATGGAAATGTTGGCGGGGGGAGCGGAGCCGTTAAAGAATTTTCCTATATCGACCTGGGTCGCCATCGGTTTGCCGGGATGGTTCACCGCAACCGTGACCACCAGGCGTGCTGACCGGTAAACATCTGCTTGATCGCTTTGCTGGTGCGTCCAACCGTCGGCTGCGGGGGTTGCCACGAAACCGAAGCCGGGCGCGGCCAGGGCCGCGGTCTTGTTCAGGCTCAGGGTTATGCGGATGATATTCGGCGCATAGGGCTCCAGCACAATGCTCGCGCCGTCTCGATCCACTACGACCGGCGTAGCCTGAGCGCTGGGCACGCCGACGCAGACCACCGCCAGCATCAGGGCCAGACGAGCTTTTCCCGGGAAAGTACGGCGATGTTCAGGTCGAGCGAGAGTAGAAACGGAGATCATGGGATGATCAAGAACAGGCGGCCGCTGAATTCCTCGCACTTTCGGACCTCCAGTCAACTTGTTGAATGAATTCGTTGAACGTGAACCCAGCTATACCTCAATGTCAAAAGCTGAGCAAGGCCCATCTGCCCCATGCTCCGCTCATCTGCACTTTTGTGGGTCCGATCTCAGCGTCATCGACCATCGAAAACGGCCTTCGATCGTCCTCCTGCTATCCTTAATCTGATATCACGTGAAATCTCTATTACAGGATTCTCCCGAGCCCCCGGTGGTCGAGAACAAGATGGTGGGGCGGCTGGTCATCGGTCTGCTGCTGCTGGTTTCCGCGCTGGTGGGGGCCACGGCGGGACTGCTGCTGGTGTACTCGACCGACCTGCCGCAAGTCGATCAGCTCGAACATTATCGGCCCAGCTCGATCACCGAACTCTACGACGACCAGGGGCGCACCATCGGGTCCTTCGCGCTGCAACGGCGGGTGGTTGCCAGCTATGAAGACTATCCTCCGGTCCTGCGCCAGGCGCTTATTTCAATCGAAGACAAGGACTTCTACCGGCACTGGGGCATCAACGTGTGGCGCATCGCCGGGGCCGCCTATCGCGACATCCGCTCCGGCGGTAGAGTGCAAGGCGCCTCCACCCTGACCATGCAACTGGCGCGCAATCTCTTCCTTTCTCCCGACCGCTCTTTTCATCGCAAGATGCAGGAAGCGCTGCTGGCAGTGCAGATCGAGCGCCGTTTCACCAAACCGCAGATCTTCACTCTGTACGCCAATCAGATTTATCTAGGTCACGGCGTCTACGGATTCGAGGCTGCATCCCAGTTTTATTTCAGCAAGCCGGCAAAGCGATTGACTCTCGACGAGGCGGCGCTGCTTGCCGGTCTGCCCAAATCGCCGTCCTACTATTCGCCCATCACGCATCCTGACCACGCGCTGAAGCGCCGCAACCTGGTGATCAACTCCATGCTCGAGGACGGCAACATTACGGCGCAGCAGGCAGCAGCGGCCCGCGATCAGCCCATCCATCTCGAGGTGGCCCATGATCCCGATTCCCTGGCGCCTTACTTTGTCGAAGAAATTCGCCGTTACCTGGAAGGCAAGTACGGCAGCGATCAAGTCCACGAAGGCGGTCTGAGGGTTTACACCTCGCTCGACATGGACCTGCAGCGCGCCGCCAACCGCGCCGTATTCGACGGCCTGGCTGCTTATGAGCGCCGCCACGGCTGGCGGGGACGCCTGCAGAATGTTTTAGCCGGCGAGGTGACGCTCGCCAACTATCAGGATCCGGATTGGGACAGCGACCCCGAAGTCAACGGCTATGTCCACGCCCTGGTCCTGGCGGTGACGCCGGCGGCGGCGACGATCAAGTTCGGATCCTACTCCGCAGTGCTCGTGCCCGCCGACGCCAGCTGGACCCGCCGCAAGTTGCTCGACCTCCTGAAACCCGGCGACATTGCCTACGTGAAGATTCTTTCCCTGAGCCCCGACGGAAAAGCGCGAGTCAGCCTGGAAGAAGACTCGGGCGTGGAGGGCGCGCTGGTCGCCATCGACAACGCCACGGGCGAGATCAAAGCCATGGTCGGCGGACGCGATTTCAATCTCTCCAAGTTCAATCGCGCCACTCAGGCGTTGCGCCAGGTGGGCTCGTCCTTCAAGCCCTATGTGTATACCGCGGCTATTGACCGTGGAGCCACGCCGGACGACACCATCCTCGATGCGCCCGTTACCTTCCCCACGCCGTCCGGCCCGTACGAGCCTCACAATTACGACGAAAAGTTTGAAGGCACGATCACGCTGCGCCGCGCGCTGGCCCAGTCGCGCAACATCCCCGCGCTGAAACTGGCCGACAATCTCGGAATCAAGACGGTCATCGACTACGCTCACCGCTTCGGCATCACGGCGAATATCCCGCCCTATCTGCCGGTCGCGCTGGGCGCGGTCGAAATCACTCCCCTGGAGCAGACTTCGGCCTACAGCGTTTTCCCCAGTGACGGCGTGCACATCACCCCGCGCTATATCACCAAAGTGACGGACTACGAAGGCCGCACCCTGGAGGAAGACTTTCCCGACGTCAAGGATGTCGTCAGCGCCGGCACCGCGCGGACCATGACTGCCATGCTGCGAGAGGTCGTGCTGCACGGCACCGCTATTGCCGCCGCCTCGATGAACTATCCGCTGGCAGGAAAGACCGGCACCACCAACAACTTTACCGACGCCTGGTTCGTGGGCTTTTCGCCCTCCCTCACTTGTGGAGTGTGGGTAGGCTACGATGAGAACAAATTTCTGGGCGCCAAGGAAACCGGCGCCCGCGCCGCATTACCCATCTGGATGGACTTCATGAAGTCCGCGTTGGCGGGAAAAGATCCGGGAGAGTTCCCGGCGCCGCAGGAGACGGCTCCGGCAGCACATCCGGTCGACACGCCAGATACAGCGCCGGCAGGGGATGAGACGCATTAAGTTGGTGGAGGACGGGCGTCCCGCCCGTCCAGCCGGGCGAGACGCCCGGCCTCCACTTCATCTTCTGGTGATTGGCCATCCGACGGCAAAGATTAAGCTCGGGGCCATTGCAACCGGTAGGGGTCGTTCGACTGCGAAACTGCTTCGCGAAGCGAAGCAGTTTCTCCGCTCAGGATGACAGCGCGTTACTCTGCCAGCGCCGCGAAACTCTCATCCAGAATCCGCGCCGCCTCATCCACATCCGCTTTCCCAATATTTAAAGGCGGCGACATGCGAATCACATTGCCGTAGAATCCGCCCTTGCCCACCAGCAGCCCGCGTTTGCGCGCTTCTTCCATCAAGGCATTCGTGCCCACCGACGCCGGCTTCTTGGTTTCGCGATCTTCTACCAGTTCCAGCGCCTGCATCAGGCCCATGCCGCGCACGTCGCCGATGAGGGCGTGCTTCGCCTGCAATTCTTCCAGCTTCTTGCGGAAATATTCGCCCACTACAGCTGCATTCGTCCGCAAATCGTCTTCTTCGATGATGTCAATGACCGCGCGGGCAGTCACGCTGGTCACAGGATTGCCGCCAAACGTCGAAATCGTCATGCCCTGGAATGAATCTGCAATCTCAGGTTTTGCCACGGTCAAACCGATGGGCACGCCGTTGCCCAGTCCCTTGGCGGCGGTGATCATGTCCGGCTCCACTTCCCAGTGTTCGATGCCGAACCATTTGTGCCCGGTGCGCCCCCATGCGGTCTGCACTTCGTCGGAAATGAAATCACCGCCGTACTGTTTGACGATATTGAACGCCAGTTTGAAATACTCTTTCGGCGGCGTAATGAAACCACCCACGCCCTGAATCGGCTCGGCAAGAAACGCCGCGATGCGGCCCGAGGTGGAGAACTGAATGACGTTCTCAATATCTTTCGCGCAAGCGACTTCGCACGACGGATATTTCAGCCCCAGAGGGCAGCGATAGCAATAGGGATTCATGGCGTGCACGATGCCGACTTCAATCGTGCCCTTGCGCCAGGTGTTCATGCCGGTAAGGCCGCGGGTCAGCGACGAGCGTCCGCTGTAACCGTGCCGCAAGGCGACGACCTCGAAATTCCCGGTGTGCATGCGCGCCAACTGGATCGCCGTCTCATTGGCTTCGGTTCCGCTGTTGGTGAAATAAGACTTCTTCAGGGCCCCGGGAGTGATCTGCGCCAGCTTCTCCGCTAAATCCACCATGGGCACATTGGGGAAGCAGGTCGAAACGTGCTGCATGCGATCGATCTGTTCCTTGGTGCGCGAAGTCACCCGCGGATTACAGTGGCCCACGCTGATGGTCACAATGCCGCCGAAGAAGTCGAGGTACTTCTTGCCCTCCACGTCCCACACATGCTGCATGAAGGCGTGGTCCATGGGAAGCGGATCGGAATAGTAGGTTGAGACCGAAGGAAAGATGTATTCCTTCTGTTTACGATTGATCTCTGCGCGCGTCAGTTGCGACTTGTCAGCCGGAACAATGGTAGTGCTCATGCTTGACCTCGGGCGGAACACCTACGGGATTAGGGTCTTGATCGAGACCCAACATCATAAACCACCGGCCTTGGCGGGGCGCGGATTCTTCCCGGCCTCCGGCGCCGGGGCGGCGCGGGCGCCCGCGCGGAACTGTTCCAACGCTTCGAAAATCTGGGGGCCATAAAGCGCAGCCTTGTATTCGCCAAATCCCGGGACACCGAGCAGTTCGGGGATCGAGCCCGGGCGCCTGCGGCAGATCTCGTCGAGGGCAGAATCGTGCATCACCACGAAAGCCGGAACCCCTTGTTGCTTTGCGGCGGCCCGCCGCCACTGCCGCAAGTATTCGCGCAGCGCAGGATCGAGATCCGGAATTCCCGCCGCTGCAGACGCCGGTGGCGCGGGCATCACCAGGGCCGCGGGCGGCCTCAGCTTCGGCTGCTCCGCTTTGACCGACTTGACCAGCCAGGCGGACTCGCAGCCGCAGGCATCGCACGCGCCGCAAGCGGTCCACTTGGGACTCTCGCCGAAATGCAGACAAATCTGGCGGTGCCGGCAGTCGTTCGATTCGGCGAAGCGGCGAATGGCATGATAACGCTGCCACGCCCGCTCTTTCTCGGCGGGGTCCACGATCTGGTCCGCAAAATATGCCAGCAGAGCCGCATCCCGCTTTTGCCAGAGCAAAATGCAATCCGCCGGTTGCCCGTCGCGCCCGGCGCGCCCCGCTTCCTGGTAATACTGCTCAATAGACTTCGGCAACGCAAGATGCACAACCGCCCGCACCGAGGCCTTGTTGATGCCAAGTCCGAAGGCAATCGTGCCCACCAGCACGCGCACTTCATCCGACATCCAGCGTTCCTGGTTGTCGCGCCGCTCGGCCGCTCCCATCTTGCCGTGGTAGCCAATGGCAGGAATCTGCTGCGCTTCGAGATAGTCCACCGTATCCCCAACCTTGGCGATGGTGGGCGCGTAAACGATGATGCTGCTGTCCGGGTAGTTGCGCAGGGCGCGCAGCAACAGGCTGGGCTGCTCGCCGCCGGCGCACTCCTTTACCAGATAGCGGAGGTTCGGCCGGTGAAAACTGGCAATGCACTTGTGCGGATCACGCAGTTGCAGCTGGTGAAGGATGTCATGACGCACCCGCTTGGTGGCGCTGGCGGTAAAAGCGGCGATGGGACGATCGGGAAAATGCGCCCGCAGCCGGCTTAACTGCCGGTATTCCGGCCGGAATTCGTGGCCCCACTCGGAGATGCAATGGGCTTCGTCAATGGCGAAGAAAGCAATCGGGACGCGCTGCAGCCAGCCGATGGTATCGGGGCGGGCCAACCGCTCGGGAGAAAGATACAACAGGCGATACTCGCCCTCGGATGCCTTCTTGATGACCTGGGCTTGTTTTTCGCTGGGCAGAGAACTGTTCAGCACGGCGGCGGGAATTCCCATCTGCGCCAGCTGCGCCGCCTGGTCCTGCATCAACGCAATCAACGGGGAGACCACGATTGCGGTCCGTCCCAGCATCACCGCCGGCAGCTGGTAGCACAGCGATTTGCCGCCCCCGGTCGGCATGACCACGCAGCTGTCCTGACCGTCGAGCAGGCTACGCACGATGCGCTCCTGCAAGGGGCGAAACGAATCGTATCCCCAGTGGCGCCGCAGCGTATCCAGAAGATCGTTTCCCGGCGTCACTTCCGCACCCGACATAGAAGCAGTATAGACGGCAGGACGCACCAGAAAACGCGGTCACACAACTTCGATCCTGAATCGGGACCACCTTGGCGTTTGTGTGTCGGTGGTTTGTGTGGTCGGTGTTCGTATGGTCGCAGACGACCCGCCCGCGAAAAACCGGCAGAACCTGACAGCCCAGCTATAATCTCGCTGCATGAAGTCTTTTTTCCGACTGGTCCTGCTGGCGCTGATCATGCTGGTCGTGGCCTTGGTGTCTGCGCTGACCGCCATGCGCCTGGCCATCCATGGCCACGAAGTCGCTGTCCCCGACTTTATGGGCAAAAGTCCCGCCGCGTCCCGGATGATCGCGGAGCAAAGCGGACTCGAACTGACCGTCGAACGGCAGTACTACAGTCCGACGGTGCCGGAAGGAAAAATCCTGTCCCAGCTTCCGCCCGCCGGAAGCCGGGTGCGGCGGGGATGGGAGGTTCGTGTAGCGGAAAGCCTGGGACCGCAGCGCGTGGCCATTCCCGATGTCATGGGGCAGAGCGAGCGTGCCGCCAATATCAACATCCGCCGCCGCGGTCTGGACGTCGGCGCGATCGCCCAGATGGAATTTCCGGATGCGCCGGATGGTCAGGTGCTGGCGCAAGCTCCGCCTCCAAACGCCAGCGGAGTGTCAGCTCCCAAAATTTCTCTGCTGGTCGCCGCGCCTTCGCAACCTCAGGCCCTGGTGATGCCGAACTTCGCCGGTCAACCCCTGGGGACCGTCACCCAGACGGTTCAGGAGGCCGGAATGCGCGTGGGAAACGTTACCGCGGCTCCCGTTCCCGAAGGCACATCGCAGACGGCTCCATACCCCGCCAGCATAGTGGTGTCGCAGGATCCTGCCGCCGGAGAGAAGGTCATGGCAGGGGCCTCGGTCAACTTCGAAGTACGTTAAGTCACTCCGGGTAGCGCCGGCGTCTCGCAAGCTATCTGGCGGGCACGCCTTCGACTTCGCCGGGCAGGCTCTGCCCTCGGCGAAATCAGCTCCTTTGAAGAATCGCCACAAAGAAGCCATCGCACGGGTGCACTCCGGGAATCGTCCTCACAAACCGCCCACTCAGCAGCGAGTCCAGATCGCTCCATACCAGTTCGCCCTGCCCTCTTAACCGTTCCAACTCCACTCGGCAATCGAGCAGGCTGAATGCAGGCTTCCCGGAAAGCGCCTGCTCGACAACCTGCTCATTTTCCTCCGGCTCCAGCGAACAAGTGGAGTACACCAGTGTGCCTCCCGCCGCGACCTGCTGCATGGCGGCCCGCAGAATCGCCAGTTGGCGCTGATGCAAGTCAGCCAGATCCTGGGCCTGCAACCGCCACTTGATTTCAGGATTGTGCGCCAGAGTGCCGGTGCCGGAGCAGGGCACGTCAGCCAGCACGCGATCGAAGCCCGCAGTCGGCGCGTAATCGAGGACGTCCGAGTTGATCACTTCCACGTTCGTGGCCGGAACCAGCTTTCGCAGCAGCCGGGCACGGTGCGCATGCACCTCCAGGGCAACAATGCGGGCTTCGGGATTTCGTTCCGCCAGCACGCGCGTCTTACCTCCGGGCGCCGCACAACAATCGAGAATTTTCGATCCCGTCCCGATCAGCAATGCGACCAACTGCGAGGCCTCATCCTGAATGGCGACTCGACCTTCAGCGCAGGCGCGCGCGCGGGAGACATTTCCCGCCCGAACCCGGCGCGCGGACGCCAGTAACTGGCCGGGAGCAAGCTCGATTCCATCTTCGATCAGCTCCGCTTCCGTGCCGCTGCCAAACACGCGAACTGCTGCCACCGGAGGATGCTGATCGTAGTGGCAAATCTGCCGCGCCCGGTCCAGGCCAAACCGCTGCACCCATCGCTCTACCAGCCAGAGCGGATGCGCCAGCTCTGTTGACAGCTCGGCTGCACTGGCGAACTTTCGCGTTTCGATCGAACCTTGGGTAGAAGCTCGGTCTGGATCCTGTTTGGCGGGGGCCTTCGGTATTTCATCAAAACCCTTATCTTCGCTGGCGACTTTGGCCGCCGAGACGCTTCTCGCCAACTTCCTCAGCACCGCATTGGCAAAAGAGGCCGCCGAGCCTTTGCGGGCGCGCTTCACCAGTTCCACGCTCTCGTGCACCGCGGCGCGTCCGGGAACCCGATCAAGAAACATCAATTGATAGGCCGCCAGCCGCAACGCGGTGAGCACTTCGAGGTCGAGCTTTTCGAGCCGCTTGTCGGAGAATCGGCTGATCTCCGCATCCAGAACCGACCGCCACCGGAGCACGCCCATGACCAGTTCAGTGGTCAGGCCGTGGTCCGCAGGCGAGAGCTTCGCGTATTGGCTCGAGTGCAACAGTTCGGAGGCATACGCATCCTGCTGCTCGATTCGAAGCAGGACGTCGAAAGCCGCGGCGCGGGCGGGAGAAGTGGACATGAATTTCCAAAGGCCCAGTTGATAGTGATTAGTTCCCGGTTCTCAGACCAAGCTTCTCGCCGGGGCGCGGTTGATGGCCGTGAACGAAGTCGGCCGCGGACATGCGCTTCTTGCCTTCGAGTTGCACCTCGAGCAACTCGAGCGCGCTTCCTTCCCCGCAACCGACAATCAGGCGACCACTCTCTACCAGCATTTCAGCCGTCGTCGCGGCACGCTCGACTGGTTGCGCGGCCCAGAGGTGGAGGTTTTTTTCCCGAAAAGCGGTGTACGCGCCCGGCCAGGGTTGAAAGCCGCGCAGGCGATTAAGAATCTCCCGGGCGGTGAGGTGAAAATCAATCTGGCCGTCCTCTTTCTTCAGGATGGGCGCCAATGTCGCTTTGGCATGATCTTGCGGATGCGGATGAATCGTCCCAGCCTGTAATCCGCGCAGGGTCTGCACCATAAGGTCAGCGCCGATCCTAGCCATTCGCGGCGCCAGGGTTACAGCCGTGTCCTGCGGAGCAATTGGAATTTCTTTCTGCAGCAGAATGTCTCCGGTATCGAGACCGGCATCGATCCGCATAGTCGTGACGCCAGTCACGCTCTCGCCACGAGCAATGGCCCACTGAATCGGCGCCGCGCCCCGGTACCTGGGCAACAGCGAAGCATGCAGATTAAGGTTTCCCAGCGGCGGCAAATCAATCATCCATTGGGGGATGATGCGCCCATATCCAACTACAATAATCGCGTCAGGCGCGATTGCCGTGAGCTGGCTGCGAAATTCCTGGTCGTTCCTGATCTTGTCCGGCTGGCTGATTTGCAAACCCAGTTGCAGGGCCCGCTGTTTTACCGGCGAGGGCGTCAGCTCCATACCCCGCCCGCGGGGCCGGTCGGGCTGGGTCACGACCAGGCGCAGGGCAAACCCAGTCTCCACCAGTTTTTCAAGAGTATGCACGGCAAATGCTGGGGTGCCACAGAAAACGAGCTTGAGAGAAGCGGGCATCAGACGTCGGACCTCAGACCCCGGCCTCAACGCGCGCCTGTGTGGACGTCCGAGGTCCGACGCCCGACGCCGCTGTCCCTACCACTCTCCCGCTTTCATCAGTTTGCGAATCTTGCGCTTCATGAAGTCCCGCTTGAGAGCGCTGATATGGCTGATGTACAGCTTGCCGTTCAGGTGATCGGTTTCGTGCAGGAAAGCCCGGGCCAACAAATCTTCCCCGGTTTTCTCGAACCACTTCCCGTTGACATCCTGCGCCCGGATGGTCACCTTGCGGGCGCGCGAAACCGGTTCGCGAAATTCGGGGATGCTCAGGCAACCTTCGTTCTGGGTGTGGCGGCCTTCGGTCCGGATGATTTCCGGATTCACAATGACCAGCTTGGCGTCCGGATCTTCCTTGAAAGTGACGTCGATGACCGCCAAGCGCTTCGAAATTCCGATCTGTGGCGCCGCCAGCCCCACGCCGTGCGCTGCGTACATGGACTCGAACATGTCATCGACCAGCTTTTGGAGATGGTTGTCAAAAACGGTAACTGGTTCTGCTGGCTTTTCCAGAACCGGATTGCCAAACTTCACAATGGGATAGATCATGCAGGTTTTTTGGGCCGCTCAGTAGTTCTTCACTTGCTCCAGGTATCCCTTAAAGTTTCGCGATGTTTCGGTCATCGAATCGCCGCCGAATTTCTCCAGCGCGCAGCGGGCCAGGGTCAGCGCCACCATGGCCTCGGCCGCCACTCCCGCCGCCGGCACCACGCAGACATCCGAGCGCTCGTAGGCGGCTTTGACCGGCTCCCGGCTGGCGAAATCCACGGACTGCAAAGGGCGGCGCAAGGTCGAAATCGGCTTCAGATATCCCCGCACGACAATGTCCTGGCCGTTCGACACTCCGCCCTCGATGCCTCCGGCGTTATTTCTGCTGCGCGTGAATCCGGTTGCCGCCTCATATCCTATTTCATCGTGCACGGCGGAGCCGGGAGAGGACGCGGCAGTCACCCCCGCCCCGATCTCAACCGCTTTGACCGCCTGCAGTGACATGACCGCGCCCGCCAGCATACCGTCCAGCCGCTCGTCCCACTGCGCGTAGGTGCCGAGCCCGGGCGGAACTTTGCGGGCCACCACTTCGAAAATGCCGCCGACGGAATCACCCGTCCGCAGCACCTTGTCCACTTCCTCTTTCATCTGCTGCTCGGTTTCGGCATCGGCGCAATTCAATACAATCTCATTACGCTCTGAAAGGCTGCGAATCTGTTCCCACGAAACATCCTTCTTCAGCACCGCGCCGCCCACGGCGACCACGTGGCTGAACACTTCGATCCCCAGTTCGCGCAGAAACAATTTGGCCAGGGCGCCAATCGCCACCCGGGCCGCGGATTCTCGCGCCGAAGCGCGCTCGAGCACGTAGCGAGCTTCGGAGAAATTGTATTTCAGGGCTCCCGCCAGATCGGCGTGCCCGGGACGCGGCGAAGCTACTCGCTTGTGCTGGGCGGAATCTCCTTCCTCGACCGGAAGCGACTCCTGCCAGTTCTTCCAATCTTTGTTTTCGAGCAGGATCGCGATCGGCGATCCGATGGTTGCCCCGTGACGCACACCCGACAGAATATGAGCTTTGTCGGTCTCGATCTTCATCCGCCCGCCCCGGCCAAAGCCCTGCTGGCGGCGCCATAACTCACGGTCCAGAAACGGCTGGTCCACTTTCAGGCCGGCCGGCAGTCCCGAAAGAAAGGCAACCAGCGCCTCGCCGTGAGATTCCCCCGCAGTGAAGTACCGAAGCATTGTCTTGGAATTGTATCCGATGAGATGGATTTGGCTGAGAACTGACAACGGATATCTGAAAACTGAGTTATTTCATTCCGTTCGGATAGACCAGAATCTTACTGGCCTCGCCTGTCTTCAGCCGCGCCATGGCCAGGGAAAAGTCTTTCATCCCGATACGATCGGTGATCACGGGATGAAGATCCAGTTTCCCCGCCTTCAACAACGCGGTCATCTGATACCAGGTCTGATACATCCGGCGCCCGCTTATGCCTTGAACGGTGATGCCCTTGAAAATAATGTCCTCGGAGAAATTCAAGGCGATTGGCTTGGAGGTCAGTCCGAGAAGAGAAATGCGTCCGCCGCGCCGCACAACATCAAAGGCAGTGCGTATGGCGCTGGGATGGCCCGCCATCTCGAGCACCACATCCGCGCCCAGTCCGCCGGTTTGCGCCATCACAATGCCGCGCACGTCGTCTTTTGAGGGATCAAGGGCGAAGTCCGCTTTCATGTCCCGCGCCAGCTTCCGGCGATGCTCGTTCACTTCGACGGCAAAAACCGTAGTCGCTCCCACCGCGCGCGCCACCGCAATCGAGAACAGTCCGATCGGGCCGCAACCGGTGATCGCGACCGACCGGGCCGCAATCTCTCCCGCCAGCACACTGTGCACCGCATTGCCCAGGGGATCCAGGATCGACGCGTACTCCTGCGGAATCGCGGGATCGAGTTTCCATATATTCGATTCCGGAATTACCACGTACTCGGCAAACGCTCCGTCGGCATCCACGCCGATGATCTTAACGTTCTGGCAGATGTGGGCTTCGCCGGTGCGGCATAGCAGGCATTTGCCGCAAGCCACGTGCATTTCCGCGGAAACGAAATCGCCTTCTTTCACGCTGGTGACTTCGTCGCCGAAGGCTGCCACCTCGCCGCAAAACTCGTGTCCAGGGATCAATGGCGGATGTATGCGGTTCTGCGCCCAGCGGTCCCACTCGTAGATATGCAGATCTGTGCCGCAGATAGAGGCCACCTTGACCTTGACCAGCACGTCGTTCCGGCCAAACGCCGGCACCCTGACCTCGCGGATTTCCGCGCCCGGAGCGGCTTGCGGCTTGACCACCGCGAGCATGGTTTTCTGCATGAAGGCCAACCTATGAGTTCAAAATGCCCAGCCAAACTGTTCATTTTAGCATTGGGCTGGCCGGGTGTCCGTGGCCGTGCAGCCGTAGCCTCGCCATCGGCGGTTCGCCGGCCGGACTCTCTACAAGGCAAGCACGGGAGCGGCTTCCAGCTGAATCTCGATCCCACCCAGTCGCGTCGCGATCAGGTTGTAGACCCAAGCCCCAATGGCGCCGAGCACAAACCCCATCGCGCCATAAAGAACAGGCGCGAGGATTCCCAGGACAAGCATGGCCGCGCCTCCGATGGCACTATTAGCTTGTTGTGTCGCCATACTGGCCAGCCCGGCAATCAAAGCCAGGGGAAGAAAGAGCAGCCCCATGCAGCCGTACAAGACCCCAGTATCTTGGCACAGGAAAGAACGCCCACAGACCTTATGCGTTGCATCACGCCTCCCGTTATTCAGCGATCTCGATTTGAGTTTCCCCAGCCGCCCCCGCCCGGCGTCTCAACCCGAATCCGTTCTCCTTTAACCAGCCGCACATTGCATTTGCCCGGTAATTTCTCCACCGAACCATCTTCCCGAATCAGCGATGCGTTCCCCGGCAGGCCATCCCCACCTCCGCTCAGCCCCCATGGTCCACGTCGGCGCCGGTCGGCCAGCAGCGTGACTTCGGCGTCGGTCAATACTTCGATCTCGCGCACGATGCCATCCCCACCGCGAAATCTGCCGGCGCCGCCGCTTCGCGGCCGCATGGAATATTGGCGCACTCGCAGCGGATACGAATACTCCAGCGCCTCCGCCGGCGTGTTCAGCGAATTCGTCATGTGAGTGTGCACGCCCGAAACGCCCGCTTTCGTGGGGCGAGCCCCCATCCCGCCCGCGATGGTTTCATAGTAGGCAAAAGGCTCGTCCGCCCGCGGGTCCATGCCTCCGATTGTAAGATTGTTCATGGTTCCCGAGGCTGCCGCCGGAATGCGCTCCGGAACTGCCTGCGCCAGTGCGCGCAGCAGAACATCCACGATGCGCTGCGAGGTTTCAACGTTTCCGCCCGCCACCGCCGCCGGAGGACGCGCATTCACCACTGTCCCCGATGGCGCGATCACCCGAATGGGCCGCATCAGGCCCGAGGTCGCCGGTACATTTTCCACCAGCAGGCATCGAAAGACATAAAAGCAAGCCGAATAGGTAATCGCCTCGACGGCGTTGATGCTTCCCTCGACCTGCGGATCAGACCCGGTGAAATCCACCGTGACCACAGGCCATGTGGGGACGGGGCTTCGCGCCGTCCTGGCGGGGTCGGAGACCCGGCGATGGTTCCCCTCGACCTTCACCGTCACCACAATCTTCACCGGCCGGTCGCTGATTCCGTCGTTGTCCATGAAATCTTCCGCCCGGTACGTCCCCCTGGGCACGCGGGCCAAAAACGCGCGCATCATCCGCTCCGAGTAGTCCAGCAAGGCCTGCGAGGCGGACCGCGCTCGCTCCAGCCCGTAGCGCCCGCATACCTCGCGCAGCCGCTCGGCCCCGATGTGGCAAGCCGCGATCTGCGCCCCCAGGTCGCCTTCGCGTTCTTTCGGAGTACGGACGTTGTTCAGCAGCAACGCCAGAACGTCGCGTTCCATGGCACCTGAGCGCATGATTCGCACCGGCGGAATGCGCAACCCTTCCTGGTAAATTTCGCGGCACAGGCCCATCGACCCGGGATACGTCCCGCCCACATCCGCATGATGGGCGCGCGAAGCCACATAGAAATCGGGATGAGTTCGGCTTGCCGGGGCGCCGGCGTCCCCGCCGGCTGTCGCGAGATTCTGCCCTCGCCGTTTGCGCCGCACCTGCGTGCGCCGTATATGCACCGGCGCCACCAGCGTGATGTCCGGCAGATGCGTCCCGCCGCGAAAAGGATCGTTTAGCATCACCACGTCGCCGGGGTTGAGGGGGAAGCTCTCAATGGCCGCTCGCACCGACATCGGCATCGAGCCCAGGTGCACCGGCATGTGATCGCCCAGCGCAATCACGTCGCCATGAGAATCAAAAAGCGCGCAGGAGTAGTCCCTCCGCTCCTTAATGTTGGGCGAAAACGCGGTACGCCGCAACGCGGCCCCCATCTCCTCGGCGATGGAGTGGTAAATGTTCTTGAAGATTTCGAGCTCGATTGGATCGCGTCGCATAGCGTCGTTGGCAAAACCTCTGCCAGTGTACGATAGCGCCCGGGTAAGCTCACTTCCGGAAGGCTCCGAGTTTGCGTTTTGCCACTTTCATCGCCGGGGCCAGGTCGAGAATTAAAGGATTCCTTTAGAATGTGGTTGTCCTCAGAGCGCGGTCATGCTAGAAACGCGGATGGGGGGAGACGTCCCCTGCAATGAATGTGGCTTCTGGAAATTGAGATGAGCCCACGAACCCGAGCCAACGCCAAGTCCACTGCCGCCGATGTCCTGATCCCTGAAAAGCTTTATTTCCGGATCGGAGAAGTTTCGCGTCTGTGCAACCTGCCGGCTTACGTGCTGCGGTTCTGGGAAACCGAGTTCCCGCAGCTCAAGCCGATCAAGAGCAGCACGGGCCAGCGCATGTATCGCCGCAAGGACGTCGAAAGCGTCTTGCGCATCAAGCAACTTCTTTACGAAGAAGGCTTCACCATCCCGGGGGCGCGCCAGCATCTCCGGGCCGAAATTAAAACCGACAAGAAGCAGGATCCGCTACCCTTCCCGGCGCGGTCAACGTCTGACCTGAAATATATCCGTCAGGGACTGAAGGACATTCTGACCATGCTCTCAGCCCGGCGCTAGGCGCCAGGCTGAGAACTTTCCCCGATCCTACCGCCGGTCGAAGTTGCCGGAGAACTCGTCCCTGCCCATCCTGCCGCTCACATTGATCAGTTCAACCTCGTTGAGATCATTGTTGAACCGGGTTTGAGCGGTGCCGCGCGCATCTCCGCGGTCGGAACCCGTAATCCGCATGGTGAATCCCGCGCCGACGGAGTTCTCAACCACGCCGTAGAACGTGATCCTGAAGTTCCTGCCCCGCAGCATAATGGAGGGACGCGATCCCCGGCTGTCTACGTAGCCGCGCTCGATCTCGAAACTTCCAGATCTGCTGTTGTAAGTACCCCGCATCGGTGTATCTACTTTCACCCTGGGATAGTTGCCAACCGGGCCGCCTGGGCCGCCCGGACCACCGGGGTAACCGGGGCCACCAGGGCCGCCGGGATAACCGGGGCCCGGCCAGTTACCGCTGCTGGCCCGCGGACTGTACTTCACGCGCTCTACACGATTCGAGCGAGGATCGACCACGCAGTCGTAGGTCCCGGTTCTCCAACTGTTGGGACCCCCGATGCCGTAGCGCAGGTTGCCGCGAAGACCGAGTCGCCCATCCGAGGCTGAGTATTGGACTTGCGAATCCAGGTTGAGATTCACTCGCCGGCCGGCGTCGGCACTGACCCGGTCCGCCAGCGCATTCTGGCACTGAAGTGAGATCGCCGGCGGACGTCCCGGGTATTGGCCGGGCGGATATTGGCCTTGCGCATAGTTCCCTTGAGCTTGCATTCCTAAAGAAGCAGAAAGAATCAGCACGCAGACTGCGATCAAGCGCAAATCTGCGAAATTTCGAGGCAGAAGATCACGGCACATAAAGATTCTCCTGAAGCGTTTTTTACAACAGGGTTTTTCCCGAGTGGCGAAACTATACATCAAAACGAGTCATCCGAGGAGGCTTTGGAGGCCGAACGCTTCGCTGGCTTAGGTCAGGGCGCGGTCGAGGTGGCTGTAGCCGCCGTCCACGAAAATATGCTGGCCGGTGGTGTGCGCGGACTTGCCGGAAAGCAGGAAAATCGCCATGGCGGCGATCTCGTCCGCGGTGGTCATGCGTTTTCCCAGGGGAATTTTGGCGATTATGGCGCTCAGTTTCTCCTCGGGATTGGGGAATGTCTGCAGCCACTCGCGGTAAAGCGGGGTCATCACTTCCGCCGGCAGGATGGTATTCACGCGAATGTTATAAGGCAGCAATTCGACGGCCCATTCCCGGGTAAGCGCCATGACGCCGCCTTTCGCCGAGGCATAGCCGGAGGTGCCGCCCTGTCCGGTGACCGCGGTCTTTGAACCGATGTTGACGATGGCCCCTTGCGACCGCTTGAGATGCGGCAGAGCATGGTGGGCCATGCTGTAGTAATGCACCAGATTGCGCTGCAGCGAGGCCACGTATTCCACCGGGTTGCCGTATTCGAGCCCCACTTTGTCGTTGCGTCCGGCATTGTTGACCAGCGCGTCCAACCGTCCGAATGTTTTCACCGTGCGCTCGACCGCCTGGGAACAGTCTTCCCCGCTCGAGAGCAGGACGGTGATCAGCCCGCAGGCGGCGCCTTGGCCGCGCAACTCACTTTGCAACTGCCCCCCGGCTTCCGCATCGCGGTCCACGACCACCGGCACTGCGCCCTCGCCGGCGCAGGCCCGCACAATGGCCGCGCCGATTCCCTTGGCCCCGCCGGTCACGATGACTACCTTGTCTTTGAGTTCGAGGTCCATGCGGTTGCAGGTCTACCAGTCAGCCGTGAAGGTTTAAAAAACCTCCGTCGATCGGATAATCCACACCCGTAATAAAGGACGCCTCATCCGAGCACAGGAAAAGCGCCAGCGAGGCAACTTCGCCCGGTTCCGCCATTCTTCCCATGGGTTGCGTCTTCGACAATTTGTCGAACATCTCCGCCTCGCGCCCGGGATAAGCCTTGCGCAGATAGTCATCGACAAAGGGAGTATGCACCCGGGCCGGCGAGATGCAGTTGCAGCGGATCTTCGAAGCCAGACAATCTCGGGCGACGGAATAGGTCATGGCGATGACCGCTCCTTTGCTCATTGAATAGGCAAAGCGGTCGGCGAGTCCCACCGACCCGGCAGTAGAAGCCAGGTTCAGGATCACGCCTCCGCCGTTGGCTTTCATGGGCGGAATCGCGGCTGCCATGCAGTTATAGAATCCCTTCACATTCACCCGGAAGACGCGGTCGAAATCCTCTTCCGTCGTGCTTTCGACCGTGCCGATGTGCGAGACTCCCGCGTTGTTCACCAGAATCGACAGCGGCCCCTCGGCGGCCACTTCCGCGAAGGTGTTCTTGACCTGTTTCTGGTCGGTGACATCACAGGCGTAGGCGGCGGCATTTCCGTCCGAGTCTGCGATCTGCTGGCAGGTCTCTTCCGCGTCGGCGAGTTTGAGATCGAGGACCCGCACCGCGGCCCCGTGGGCCGCGAACTTCAACGCAATGGCCCGGCCAATGCCGCTGCCGCCGCCCGTAACTACCGCGACTTTGCGGTCCAGACTGAGACTCGTATTGCCTTCTGCCTGACTCAGAGGGACACGCCTCTCTTCCACGGGATGAAATCATTTTGGGCATTCAACTCAGCCTTGGTGGGAGTTTCGCCGCTGGCCACCTTGATTACCTGTTCGAGAATGTCTTCACCCATGCGCTCGATGGTGGCCTTGCCTGAAATGACGCTCCCGGTATCGATATCGATGATGTCATGCATGCGCTGGGCCAGCGATGAGTTGGTCGAGAGCTTCACCACGGGAACAATCGGATTTCCGGTGGGCGTGCCCAGTCCGGTGGTAAACAACACCATGTTGGCTCCCGCGCCGACTTGCGCGGTCACGCATTCCACGTCATTTCCCGGCGTGCACTGCAGATTCAATCCCGGCTGGGTTGAATATTCCGGATAGTCCAGGACCGCGGTCACGGGAGACTTCCCACCCTTTTTCGCTGCCCCGGCCGACTTCATGGCGTCTGTCAGCAAACCATCACGGATATTCCCCGGCGACGGATTCATTTCGAAGCCAGAACCAACCGAGCGGGCGCGGGCCTGGTAGTCCCGCATGAGCTTCACGAACCGGTCTGAGACTTCCTTTTTCGTGCTGCGATTGATGAGCTGTTGTTCCACGCCGCACAATTCCGGAAATTCCGAAAGAATTGCCCGGCCCCCGAGTGCCACAAGCAGATCGGCAGTGTGTCCGATCGCGGGATTGGCCGAGATGCCGGAAAATCCGTCCGATCCTCCACACTTCAAACCCAGGCACAGATGAGAAAGCGCCGCCGGAGTGCGCCTCACCTGGTTGGCCTCGACCAGGCCCAGAAATGTCCGGCGAATGGCGTCCGAAAGCATGTTGAACTCGGAGCCGCTCTGCTGCTGCTCCAGAATGATGAGCGGTTTGCCCAGATTTGGATTGCGCTGCTCAATCTGTTTTCGCAAGATGCCGATCTGGGCGTTCTGGCAACCCAGGCTGAGCACGGTGGCCCCGGCCACGTTGGGATGGTTTATGTATCCCGCAATCAGACCGCACAAATTGTTGGAATCTTCACGCGTCCCGCCGCAGCCGCCCTCGTGCAGCAGAAACTTGATGCCGTCGATGTTCTCAAACACGCGGGACCGCTGCGGGTCCGAACCGTTCCCGGGCAAGCTGCCACCGCCGGCGTCTTCCAGTCTGCCTTCCCGATAGAGTTTTGCCAGTTCAGCTACCTGCCGCCGATAGACTTGCGGCGGGGCGAAACCCAGTTCCTCTTCGAAAGCCTGCTTCAGGACCCCGATGTTTCGGTTTTCGCAAAATACCAGGGGAACCACCAGCCAGTAGTTGCGCGTGCCAACCTGGCCGTCCGGCCGCTGGTAACCCAGGAAGGTGCGGCCTTTCCATCGCGAAACATCGGGAGGCTCCCAACTGTACGCACTCGACTGCTCGTGAAAATCGGAGGCCTGATGCTGGACGTTGCTCGTGGTGAGGGCTTGTCCCTGGCTGATTGGCCGGACTGTTTTACCCACCAGGACGCCGTACATGATCACGTCAGCGCCCGCCGCTAAGTCTCTCGTCGCGAACTTGTGTTTGGCCGGCACGCTCGAAACCAGGGTGTAGCTTTTACCCGAGAATTCGATCTGTTCGCCTGGATTCAGGTCGGTGAGCGCGACCAGGACGTTGTCCCGGGAATCGAGTTGCAGAACCTTGTCAGTCATCTCTTCTATTGTAGAACAGGCTATTTGCCCGCTCGCTGCGGCGGCTTCAACTTCCAGAATCGTTGCGCGTTCCCTCCCAGGACCGCCTCCCGCACCTGTTCTGTGTGCCGGCCAAGGTAGTCCTTCACCACCTGCATGGCGCGACCATAGGAGGCGGCCACGGTGCACACCGGCCAGTCGGAACCGATCATGAGGCGCTCCGGCCCAAAGCATTCGAAGGCGACGTCCAGATAGGGCGTCATGTCCCCGGGCTGCCACCGCTGCCAGTCCGCTTCCGTCACCATTCCGGACAACTTGCAGTAGACATTGGGAAAGGCCGCCAACCGCCGGATTCCGTCGGTCCAGGGATGCAGGCTGCCGCTCTTGATCGGGGGTTTCGCCAAGTGGTCGAGCACGAAACGCTGATGCGGAAATTGCCGCACAAATTCGGCTGCCACCGGAAGATGTTTGGTATAGATCAGAATGTCGTAAGCCAGATCGAACTCTTCCAGCGCCGCAATGCCGCGCAGGAATTCGGGGCACAACAGAAAGCGATCGTCGGGCTCGCCCTGCACCACGTGGCGAACGCCAACCAGCCGGGGATTCTCCGCCAACTCCTGCAACTGCGACCGGACCTGGGGAGACTGCAGGTCCACCCATCCCACCACTCCCCGGATGAAGGGCGACGCAGCAGCCAGTTGGAGAAGCCATCGCGTCTCCTCGAGCGTCTGCCGCGCCTGGACTGCAACGCATCCCTGAAACCCCGCCTGGTCTAGATCCGGTCTCAGCGCCGCCGGAAGGAAATCGCGGCGCAGCGAAGCCATGGAATTGTCAATCCAGTCAAACTCGCGCGGATTATAGACCCAGAAGTGCTGATGAGCGTCGATGTGCATGGCCGTCGCAAATGCCGCCTATCCCGGATACCAGACCCGGCGCGGATCGGCTTCACTTCGCTGGTAAGTCCAGGCATCCTCGATCAGCCGCTTCAAGTCAAAAACCGGCCGCCAGCCCAGCAGGAATTTCGCTTTGGTGTTATCCAGCCAGGTTGACCAGAACGGAGTTTCGACTTCAACCGAGGGAAGTCCTCGGGTCTGTTTCAGGTAGTCCGCCACCTGCCGGTAGTCCACCGGCTCGTTCATGCAAATGTTGAAAGTCTGCTGGTGGGCCTTGGGATGATCGAGTGCGAGCAAGATCGCGTCCACCAGGTCGCTGACGTGGACGAAATTACGCTGCACCGGGGTCCCTCTAGGATCGAGCATCAACGGCACCGCCCCGCTTTTCACATACTCATCGGCGCGTTGGGCGCCCACCAGGTCGCACCATCGCGGTCCGCCGAAAACATCTTCTCCAAAAGACAGCGAGTACTTGAAGTCGTCTTTTTCCATGATCCAGGGCGCTCGCAGACAGCAGCCCGAGAGGTCACATTGGATGAAATATTGCTCCAACATCACTTCTTCGAGAACCTTGGAGAGAGCGTAGCAACCGGGATAGGCGCTGTGCTTCTGCTGCTCGGTAACAGGCAAGGCGTGAGGATAGAAGAAATGACCCAGGGCGGCGTCGCCGCCGATCAGAATGATCCGCTCGAAAGCCGGGCTGGCACGGCACTCTTCCAGCAGCCAGAACAGGCCCTTCACCGTGACGTCCATCACGTCATCGGGAGTTTCCTTGCAAGTGGCACAATGCAGAACGTGAGTAACGCCGCGCATGGCGGCGCGCACCACCGCCCGGTCCGAGATGCTGCCCTGGACTATTTGCAGCCGCTCTTTGGGCTCCAGAAGCCGGTTGTGACACAGGGCACGAATGCTCACGTCCTGGTCCGGCTGCAGAATGCGTCCGATGAAGTGGCTGCCCACCTTGCCGGCGGCTCCGGTCACCAGGATATGTTTCGCGGGTCGCGCCATCGCAATCGGTAGATGATACAGCCCGGTTCAAATCGCAATCAGAAATTATTGTGATGAACGAAGAGGCAGACGGAAGGAATCCTTGAGGACAGGTCTTGAGATGGACGCCTTACGCTAAGGCGCTGGCTGCGGGCGAGACAGTGCCGCGCACCCTTCGTTTCGGATCAAAATCCTAGTTCGACGATTGCACCTGCATGGTTTCGTCGATCCAGAACTGGGCTGGACCACCGGCGCTGTCACGCGTGGCGGTCACCCGAAAACCGCTGGACGTGGTTTCGACGTCGTAGGTATAAGGAGGCCGCTGCCGCTCGATGGTGATGTACTTTCCGGAAATCAGGTCGTCGAGCGAAGCGTACTTTTGCTCGGTGGCATAGTAGCCCCGTTCGGCGTTGGCGATACTGATCAGGTCATTCTTCACGCCCACCACGTTCGCCGTTCCGGCGGGAGTGCTGCCTCCGCCGGGCGCAGTGGCATTTTTCAGCTGTAACGAATAGATATACATACCCACAGCCATTACGACGATGGTGCCCACGAAACCAAAAGCGCGACCCATAGATTCCTCCGCCTGCCGTAATTGCACCGCGAAACGGCTGCGGAGACAAGTAACCAGAGTGTAGGGGCGGGAAGGGCGTTGAGCTTCACAGTCCAGGGCGCGGACGAAATCGACTGGGCAACCGGGGGCGGGAGGAAGAACCTTCAATCCGCATCGCTAAGTGCCCGCGCCCAAGCACATACACGCCCGTAGCGATCGGACTGGTTCCGATCGCTAGCCGGGCGTGACGGCTTGCTTGGTTCCCGCGCAGGTCTTCTTCTCGACAGACTAAGCAGGGTGGGAGAGCCGCTTGGAGATCAGAGTAGCGTGCAGCACGCCCTTCTTCTCCCAAGTGCCCTTTACGATGACCCGATCACCCTCTTTAACCTGGCTGGCATCAATTTCGTTGACCGTTTTGCTGGCGTGATACTGACTGACCCAGTGGGTCGAGCTGTCGTACACGACAGTCATTTCGATGGCACCATCCGTTTTGCGAACGGTCAGCGTGGATTTGTCGGCGTCGGTCCTGACCACCGTCCCCTCCCAGCGCGCCTCTTTCTCTTTTCCCATCTTCATCGGCGCATCTTGCGCGAACATTGACGTGGTCAATGGGAAAGCCAGTACTGCCATGAACATCAGAGCAACTAACTTCTTCGCCATTTGATCTTCTCCTTTTGCGGGAAAGCTTTGAATTGCAACCCGAACAATAGCCCTGAGCACTGAAAAGAGCAAGCGCACGGCAGAAACTGCTTCAGCCGGGCGCCCAACTCAGTACAGCACTTCGCTCTCGCCCTTTTCAGCGATCAGTTTCTGGAACTGCTCCACGATCTTGTCGCGGCGCGCCATCACCGCCTTGACTTCATCCTTATTGAGATAATGCTTGGTCTTCTCCAGCAGTTCGTCCTGATTCAGCGCCTTGAGTTTGGCAAACAGCTGCCGGTCGCAGTGCGATAAGTCGCCCACTGCCTGCAGCTCTTTGTGGAGGCGGAAGGCGCGGGAAAAGTCGACTCTCCAGATCTTCCAATCGTCGGTAATCAAAACATTGGTGAGATTGGGGTCGCTGTCGTAAACCAGTTGGTCCAGCACGCGAACCTTGTACATCTGATTGTTCCAGGCGTCTGGATCGGGGACCGCAACTTTCTGGGCGATCCGCTCCTTTTCGTCCATCTTCACCGGCAGCCACCAGCTTAACGAGCCGGAATCGCCTTTCCATTTGCGCTCGACGTACACCGGGACGATGTCGTCGAGTCCCAGCAACTCCGCCAGCCGAAAGGCCGCGATGTTGTAGCGGTAAGAATCCACGAAGCCCAGTTCGGTGCCGCTGGCAAGCTGCATCGTGGCTTTGGTTTCATTAATGGACTGGAACGATGCGTCGTGCGTGGTGGTGCCGTCGGAGAGCGTAAGCCGATAGGTGTGGGTAATGCCTTTGCCGAATTCCTTGTTGCCGATGATCTTGGCGGTGAGGAGGAAATTCTCGATTTGCTCCTTGGTCAAGGGGGCTTCATCCACGGCTCTGACCACGGACGGGCAAATCAAAAAGACCAACGCGAGAACCAGCAGCCTTCGCCGGTGCTGATAAAGAAACCGCATCAGACTACCCTCCTGCCAAATTGCGCCCACAAATCTACTCTATTCGCCAAGGTTTCGGCAACTTAAAACCTCCGCCCGGGCCTGGGCGGCCGAGCGAGGCCCCAACCGCTGCCCAACTACTTGGCCTCGACACCCTTGGAAGCCGCGTCCAGTCGCGCCTTGGCTGCCCGGGCGGTCTCGCGCAGCAGCGGATCGGCGTCACTGAGACAACGATGCAGCTCCCCTTCCAGGGTCTTCAGGCCGAAGGTTCCGATAGCATAGGCGCCGCAGGACCGGAGCCAGGGATCGTCGCTGGCGACCAGCGCGGCCACCGCCTGTTCCTGGCTTTCGATCGTAGTGTGTACCAGCCGTCCGGCCAGGCGAGCCCGCTCGTGGACCGTAATCTTGCCATCCAGCAGCGGCACCAGCATTTCGCGGAGCTGGGGCTTCAATACGTTGTCCAGAAATTCCAGGGCGTTATCGTGGACCGAGACGCTCTTGGATTGCAGACCCACGTATGCGCTATGAACATCCAGGTGCGGATAGAGCAGGCCCAACAAACGGAAGATGCGCTCCAATTCCAATTGCATCGACTCGGTCAATGCACGCGCCACCGGATCTTCGCTGCCGGCCGCGACCCCCAGTTTGTCGAGAATCTGGAACGAGCGGTAGTGTCCAAGAATTTCGGCCGCCAAGACCGTCTCCAGAGTCTGGGCGTCGGTCTCGATCCCCGGGTGAAGGCGCTGCAGCTTGTTCAGGGCGCTGATAATGCGGAAGCGCAAAGTGGTGTCGCGTTCGAGCAGGTTGTCCATCAGCACCTGGGCCGCCGCCGGCGTCCCAATCTTCACCATGATGGCGGGGATTTCCCGGCGCGCCTCGACCGCTACCGTGGTGTCGCCGAGATGGTCGCGCAGCGCTCCCACGATGGTGTCGCCGAACTCCCCCAGGGCGCTGGCGGATTGGGTCCGCAGTTCGCGATGGGCCAGCCGGTCCAGCAGATCGGGGACCAGCCGCCGCTTGCGCAGCTTGCCCACGGAATGAATGGCTTCCCGCGCCACCACCGGGTCAGGATCGGCCAGCAGGTTCGACAGCAGAGGATCAAAACTGTCGGGCAACTCGCCCAGCAGCCGGGCCGCTTCCACCCGATGCCGCTGCCGATCGGGTGACGGTTCGCCGACCATGGTGGTAAGAATCTGCTGCGCCGCCTCCAGGATCTGCGTCTCACCGGGCCGGGCCAGATAAGCCACGACCGCCGAACTAACCGAGAAGTCGGCGAAGTCGCTTTCGTCCTGCATCAGTTCCAGCGGGTCAATGTGCGCATGGTGGGTCAGGTAAAGCAAGGCTTCGGTGCGCACGTTGAGATCCGGATCTCTGACCAGCCGTTCAATGTCCGGCTGCACCGTCTTGTCCCCCGAATCGGACAGAATCTGTATGGCCTTCTGCCTGACCTCTGGAGCGGGGTGGCTCAACAGACTCCGGATCACGGGGTGGGCCGCCCTTTGCCGCTCCACTTCAAACAGGCTGAGGGCATAAAGGATATCTTTGGGATCGGACGCGGTAAGACTGCTCGCCAGCAGCTCGGCGGTCGAACGGTCCAGGACCGAGGTGGAGGCCTGCTCCACGTCCACCCGATGCTGGCTGATGCTTTCCTTCAAGGTGGCGACATATTCCCGGCGCACAATGGCAACCGACAACAGCCAGACGCTGACCAGAACCAGCACCACCCAGCTGATCTGGCGTGCCGGCATGTGCAACAAGGTCGCGCAAACCAGAACCGCCAGGCCGGACAAGCCGTCGCCCAGCCGCCACACCACGGTATCGAGAAACCACTTAACCTGTATTTTGACCCGGGCAGCCAGCGGCAGATAGAGCAGCTCCCGGGTGGACTGGTCCAGCGAGTACCGCAACACCTGGTCGCAGCTTTTCAGCGTGGTCACTGCCGCCAGGGTGCCAAAAATCAGCAGGCCGGCCGAACCCATGAAAACGGTGGCGGGAAGCATGAACAGCGCGGTACCGATGCCGAACCGGCGCAGAAACCTGGTAGTGAACAGCAACTGGAATAACAGCGAAAGAATGCCGGCATAAAAATTGAAATTACCCAGAAAGATCGCCAGCCTGTCTTTGCTGACCAGGGCCTGCTGTGCAATCGCCAGGAACTGCCAGCCGGTCAACGTCGTGACCAGCGAAGAAACGCAGATCACGGCCGCGATGGCCCGCAAATAAGGAGTGGTAAATACCAGGCGCGCGCTCTGGTGCAGGTTTCGCGGGCTGTTTTGCCCGCTACCTTCTTCGATTTCGTGTCCCCCGGCAACCGCTTCCTGCCCGCTGCGCCAGATGACGATCACCAGCCCGGCGCAAATGGAAACGAAAACCACCATGCCCAACAGCAGGCTTTCCGTGCCGAAGCTCCGGGTCATGGCCTTGGAGAAGTAGCCGGAGAAAATCCAGCCCGCGACCCCTCCGCCTCCGACCATCCCGAAGACACGCTTGGCCTCGCGGGTGGTCAAGACGTAATTCGCCAGGGTCCAGATCTGGGTAGGCACCAGAACTCCAAAAATCTTTACCCAGATGTAGAACGCCGGGAAGAGCCACACCAGGTGGGAATCGTAATGGGCCAGCACCCAGAACACGGCGCAATTGCTGGCGAAGAACAACATGCTGCCCACCAGCAGGTTGCGCAAATGAACTCGCCGGGCAATCATTACGTAGCCCGCCACCACAATAGCCACCAGCACCGAGCTGGCAATGTCGGCGTAGGCCAGATGCCTCGCCTGGAAGCGCGACAGGAACAAAGCCGCCGCCGCCACCCCGCCGATTTTGTAGGCGGTGATGATCAGGAACAGCGAGGAGCACAGCAGGGTGCCGCGCCCCAGATCTCCGGGGTGAACGTTCAGTGCGCGTTCAATCCAGCTCTTCATCCCTAAGAATTCCTCAAGACTTCCCGGTCTACTTTCCCGCGGCCGCTGCCATGCCACAGATACCGGCGCTGGATGGGGTTGCGGGCGAAACTTTCCCCGCATCCGCCGCCCCCGCGGCCGCGCCGTTTTGCTGCGCCGAACCCGCCGGGTCGATCAGGACCACGGTCTGGTCCAGATATTCCGCCGTGAACCTGACATCGCCGCAGATTTCCAGGGCTGAGGGTCTGCCGCCGGGGTAATAGCTGCTGAGCATTCCGGTATCAATCAGGAATACCCTGTTGTCGAAACGCGGACGGATCCGCCCGCCTCTCTGCACCGTATGTCCCACCACGACGTGGGTGGCGTCGTAGGCTTCCAGTACCTTGCCGATCTGCGCGATGCCTTCTTCGTCAGTCCACTTATCGTAGCCACGAAACCACAGCGGGCCGTCAACCTTCACGCTGAGCCACTCCCCGTAACCCAGGAACTGCACTAGCCTGGCCTGTTCCTGCGGATCCGACTGCACCTGGGACTTGCGCTCCGCCGTGATCTCGGCCTGAACGACAGCGGTTGTTTCCTGCAGGGTAAAAAATGGCAGGATTATGTTTTTGTCCAGCATGTACTGTTTGGCTTCATCAAAGGCCTTAATCTCGTCCCGGACGTGGCCGTTGATGGTGTCCAGTTTCAAGTGGGCCAGGCTGGGATCGATTCCGCCATGTAGGAAAATTACCTGGCCGATTTCTGCCAGGGCGGCGTGCTCACGCACCCACTTGCCGTAGATCCCCTTGGGACCGAACGCTTCGGCGTGTTCGACGAAGCCGACGGGATGCCGCGCCATCCACTCCGCTTCGGTAATTTCCATGGGCTGAGGGAGCTCCGCCAACAGCTGGGGGTGGCTATTGCGCCATTTCACGTACAGCTGGTACGCCTCTTTCTGGCGCTGTTCGGAATTGCCGTCCGCGAAACTGGCATAGTTCTGCGCGGTGACGTAACGCAGGTCACCCATGAGATTCATCACCTCGTGGTTGCCCAGCAGGGGCACGACCCTTCCGCCCGCCTGTGGCGCCTCCTTCTCCAATGCCATCATCAGGTCCATCACTTCGCGCGGCTTGGGACCCCGGTCAAGCAGGTCTCCCAACTGAACGAATGTGGCCTTGCCGCCCGCCCAGTGGTTCTGTTTGTCGATCACACCGCTGCGCTGCAGAATGGCGACAAAATCGTCAAAGTCGCCGTGCACGTCGCCGACGGCGACCACGGCATCGGAAGGGTCGGCCTTGGTTTTAGCTCGACCCGCCCACGCCTGGCCAACCACGAGTAAAAAAAGAAGGACGGAGATCGAAAAGCGGTAGGGGAGAACACGGCGCGGAGGAGGGAACATTTCTCGGCCTCCTATAGCCAAGCCCTGCGAGATTTGGACGAAAACACTAGATTTTACCAGCGTAATCCGTTACGGATGGTGAATCTTAGGCTGCCTGACAAAGCAAGTCAACACAGCGGAGCCGGTCCTCTATCTTTGGCCGAAACCAGGAGCTCGCAGGATATCGTGTAAGATTCAGATCGCCGGAGAAACCCAAATGAAAATCGACCTCAAGCTGATTTGCTATTGTCTGTTGATTGCTCTCCTCAGCGGTTGTAAGAAGAGCGACACCACGCAGGAAAGCTCCGCACCCAGTACACCGGCGAGCACGGCTGCCCCTGCGGCCACAGCGCCAGCTGCACCTGGGGGCGCGGACGCGGGCTCGTCGGCTGACACCACCGCCAAACTGGCTGCCGCCGACTGGGCGATAAAACAAGATGAGATTAAGAAAGATCCCAATGGACAGTGGGCGATTCAGGCCGCCGCATCCTCAAGCTACAACGATGCCAAAGATGCCGAGGGCTGGTCTGCCAATCAGGCGACCGGTGCACCCAATGTCGATAAGTACGGAGACGACGGAGCCGCCTGGACGTCGAAAACTCCGGACGGCGGCATTGAGTGGCTGGATTTAAAATATGCCAAACCAGTGCACGCGACTGAAGTGCGCGTCCGCGAGTCGTGCGGCTCGGGGGCAGTGATCAAGATTGAAATCTATGATGAGCTGGGCCAAGCCCATGCCGTCTGGCAAGGCGCCGATCCAACCACGGAATTGAACTACTTCATGGTGAAATTTCCCAAGACTGCATTCAAGACCGACCGGGTCAAGATCACGCTTGCGACCAACGTTGTCCCCGGTTGGAATGAGATTGACGCCGTTCAACTCGTGGGCATGGATCAATAGCCGCGGTATATCGAACGCGCGTTGCGGAGCCGAGCAGACCTCGCCCGGCTACGCGACCAGCGATCGAACGCGGCGCTAGGGGACAACGCCTGGACTCGAATGGCGGCTTCTTGTAGCATCCCCGCATGAAAAGGATGAGATCCGGCAATCGCAGTTCTGCCGCGAAGCGCCAGGGCGCTCCCAAAAGCGTCGACCAATACCTCGCCGGCGTCCCCGAGCCCGCGCGCAGCACCTTGGAAAAGATTCGCGCGGCCATTCGGTCCGCTGTGCCTCCGGAGGCTACCGAAGCCATCAGCTACGGGATGCCGGCATTCAAGTACAAGGGAACGCTGGTGTGGTTCGCCGCGTTTTCGGACCATTGCAGCTTGTTCCCTACTGCGTCGGTGATTGAAGAGTTCAAGCACGAACTTAAGGGCTTGTCCACCTCGAAAGGGACCATCCAGTTCCCCACGGACAAGCCGCTGCCGAATGCCCTGGTAAAGAAGCTGGTAATGGCCAGGGTCGCGCAGGCGTCGGCAAAAAAGAGGTGACGTTTTCGGCCGGGCCCTGGCAGACGATTTTCGAGCCCAGCCTTACTTCCGGATTGCTGGCAAGGACTAAGCCGCTGGCGCGGCGGACGCTTCGCGTGTGCAAGTCTCATACGCCGGTGGAGTCTTGAAGGACTGACCGTGGCGCGTTACGATGATGTGAACATGGATAGCGACGTCAGCAGTATATCGATGAGCATCAATAACAGACTCCTCGCGCAACTCCTATCAATACAACAACTTCCAACCCAAAGTCGATTCAAATCCCATAGCTCCACGCGTCCGCCGCAAACGCCAGCGGCTTCCTCCTAACCTCCTTATCGAAAACGCCTCGGATCGAGATTCTGCTCCGCCCTAAAATTGTGCCCCGAGGCGTTTCCGATCAAGGCTAGCGGCTATTCGGAAGTAATCCGCGTGCTGAGTCAACGAGTCGGCGGGTGTGAAGAGCGACTAGCTTGCCCGATCGGCCGGGGGTGCACCGGTTCAATAATGCAGCTTGTCGGGATACCCTGCGGCGCCGGGAAGAGTTGGATGATCTCCCGCCCAAGTCACTTCCCGCAGAGGGCCGATGGCAAAGACCCACGCGAAGGCGCCCGCCAGCGATACCGCCGCCGTAATCGCCAGCGCCATTTGGAAATTTCCAGTCCGATTCACGATGAATCCGGTGAGCGCCGGTGCCACGACGCCCGCGAGATTGGCGAAACCGTTTTGGAACCCAGTCCACCTTCCCGCCGCCTTATGGCCGGCCAGGATCTGACAGAACGCATAGATGCCCGACCCCGACATTCCGGATCCCACTCCTGCCACCAAAAGCCACGCCAGGTAGGTGGTCGGACCAGCCAGGGCGCATCCCGCCAACGCTATGGCCGCGGTCGAGTGTCCGATCAACATGGCCGATTTGCGAACCCGGGTAGGTGTAAGGCCGCGGCGTATCCAGAAGTCCGAGAACCAGCCTGTCGCGATCGCTGAAGCGGCATCCACCAGGTAGTACACACTTGCGGTTACGGCCATGGAGTGGACTGAAAGCTGGCGTTCGTGCACCAGATAGAACGGAAGCCACGTGACCATGAAATACAAAAGGTAGTTGGCGCAAAAGTGGCCCGCGCAGGCCCCCCAAAAGGAAGGCTGGCGCAGGATGCGGGCCACGGTAGGAACCGCCGCATCGGCGCCGGCCCTGGCCTTGAGCAGCGCCGGTCCCCGTGGCATCCATTTCTTCCAGGCCGCCAGCCACAGCAGGCTGACCAGGCCAATTCCGATGAATACTGGACGCCAACCGTACCTTTCCATCAGGAGTCCGGCTCCCAGGGCGCCCACCGCGGGCCCCGACTTCATCCCGGCGATGATGACGCCGTTGGCAAATCCGCGATCGGGTTCAGCCACGTGCAGCGCCAGAATCTTCGAGCAGGAGGGGAAGGCCACAGACTCACCCAGGCCCAAGATCAGCCGCATCAGCAGCAGCATGGCGAATCCCCGCACCAGGCCGGTCGCCGCAGTGGCCAGCGACCAGACCAGGAATCCGGCCGCGATTACTTGATTCACTTCGTATTGGTCTACGACCCAACCCATGCCAAACTGCAGGGCGGTATAGGTCCAGAAGAATGCGGAAAACAAAATCCCCAGCTGCCAGGCGTTGAGGTGCAACTCATTTTTGAGCAAGGGCGCGGCCAGGGACAGATTGCCGCGGTCGATGTAGTTGATCAGAAGGGAAATGGCCAGCAGAGCCAGCCAGGGTGTGACCGCGCCGAATTTACGCGGCTTGTCATCCGCCGACTCCATCCGAAAATCCCCGCGCCATTCTCCACTCGCTGCGGGTCATTTGCAAGCCATGGAAAAAGCGATTCTCACCGCGGCGGCCTTAGGCGCCTCTTTGAGGCGATCCAGCCCGCTCCGCGTTATGTAGTTCTTGAGCGGCGTCGCGGGCTCGTCCGCTTGTGGTTTTTTCGTAAGCCCTTTTCGCATCTCGTAGTCCTTCGTCCTTCTAGCGCGAATCCAGTGGGACCCCAATGAACGCGGATGAATGCCGGCAGCAAACACCGTAGGTCATCCGTGTTCATGAGAGTTCATCAGGGCAGGAGCTGAATTTCAAGTTCTGTTGCACGCCGATCTCGGATTGAAAATGCCCGGATGGGCGTGGTTGCGTACGGTCGTGGCGTCACGATGAAATAAATCGCTTCCGAGAAGTGGGCCAACGCGATGTCTTTCGGCGAGGGTTCGTTCCTGTCCATCCAATTCGGATGCGAGTGATAAATGCCGAGGAATTCGAGCCGCCGCTTTCGGAGTTCCTCCATCAGGCGCACGATCTCCCTGGGTGCAATCTCGTAATTCCTGACTGGATCCGCCGCGACGTTTTTCGCAGGGAACGCCTGCGTGATGAGTCCGGCCTGCCCCGCCAGAATTCCGCAGCATTCCCGATATGGCTGGCGGCGCCCATGCTTCAAGAGTTGCCCGTATACTTTGCGGCGACTACGAACGGCTCGCTTCATTTCGGGAGTATATGACAGTAAATACGGGGACTGACGGGACAGACCCAGTTTTTATCGGAATGAGAATCGGGACGACTTTAGTCTGTGCCCTATTTTACGCTGGCAGGGTGGCCCATCTTTCGCGTTGCACCATTCCCACGGAGGGTGCCCCATCCTTGCGTTTTTTGCAAGGGTGGGAGTTGCGGACGTTGGCGCCGAGCAGCTTTGCATCGTCGGCATGCTACAGAGAGTGCGGGGCATGACGGGTTCAAGGGACACGATAGCGACGTCCGAGGTGCCCACCCGTCGAAAACCGCGACGGGTGGGGCAGCCTCAGGCTAGAGTCTGATAGAGGGTGGGCCAGCCCGCCGCTCGGATATTGAAACGAGACTGTTTTACAAAACTGCATGCCGACAAATAAATGAGGTGAACATTATCAGCAACAGTCATAAGATTCAGAGAGTAGCTTCGAGCAAGAAATGCCCGCCATTGCACCGGCCAGAGAGACTTACGTGATCCCGACGCCAGCAATTACTCGCCGCGCTTTGCTCGTGGCCGGGACTGGTGTAGGTGCAAGCGTGTTGCTCGGGCGGATGGCCGGAGCGGCAAGTCTCCCGGGCGTCGACGGCCCCGTGCCAAAGGAGTACGACATCAATACGAATGGCATCAGCTTGCACGTGACTGAGCAAGGGGACGGACCTGCCGTTCTGTTTTGCCATGGCTTTCCGGACACTTCCTACACCTGGCGTCGACAAATGAAAGCTGTTGCTTCAGCCGGGTATCGCGCAATAGCTCCAGATATGCGTGGGTACGGACGCAGCTCGGCTCCGGCGGATCCAACCTTGTACACGCCGCTGGATACGGCTGGCGATCTGATCGGGTTGCTCGATGCGCTGAATGTCCCGAGCGCTGTCATCGTGGGTCATGACTGGGGTGCAACCCATGCGTGGAATGCTGCGCTGATGCGTCCCGATCGATTTAAAGCGATCTTTTGCCTGAGCGTGCCTTACGTTCCACGTGGTGATGTGAGCGTATTCGAGCGCATGCGCAAATCCGGCCACGAAAACGATTTCTACATGTTCGAACAGATAAAACCCGAAGCCGATCAGGTTTGGGCCGACGCCGCAGTCACTATTCCAGGAGTTCTGTATTGGGCATCGGGTTCCGCTCCCGCTGATAAGCGCTGGAGCCCGATGGACCCCGCACGAAGTCTTCATCGTCCGGCTCCCGGGCCGTTGCCGTCATGGGCGGAGCCGGATTACGTTGCTCATAACGTTGCTGAATTTGAGCGTACCGGCTTCCACGGCGCCCTGAATTATTACCGCGTCGCCGAACCCTATTTCTATCTGTCCGCCGCCTGGAAAGGCGCGAAAATCACTCAACCTTCGTTTTACATTGCAGGAAAGGCGGATGGCTTGGGGGCCCTCTATCCTCCTTTCGAAAAGCTCCGCGCCGGTCTTCCCGGCATCGTAGGGAATCTCGAACTCGATAATGTGGGCCACTGGGTACAACACGAGGCGTCTGCCCAGGTCAGCGAACAGCTCGTAAGGTTCCTGCGCATGGCAAGCCCTGCCTAAAGGAGTTGACGATGGCAGCAGGGTGGCCCATCTTTCGCGTTGCACCATTCCCACGGAGGGTGCCCCATCCTTGCGTTTTTTGCAAGGGTGGGAATTGCGGACCTTGGCGCCGAGCAGCTTTGCATCGTCGGCATGCTTCAGAGAGTGCGGGGCATGACGGGTTCAAGGGACAAGATAGCGACGTCCGAGGTGCCCACCCGTCGAAAACCGCGACGGGTGGGGCAGCCTCAGGCTAGTGATAGAGGGTGGGCCAGCCCGCCCATTCTCCACTCGCTGCGGGTCATTTGCAAGGCGTTGGCGATTATTCGGGAGGCTGGCCCACCTTTTCATCTAGCCTGAAAGAACTCTGGCTTCCCATCCTTGGCGCTCTTTGCGAAGGATTGGAACGCAGAATGAAAACTCATTTGGAAATGGTCGGCCCTAGCAGAAGATTTTTGAACTTTTCTGCTTAACCCCGGTATTTTTGAACTAGCCGCTTTCAGCGGTTTAAGATTGAATCATGCCGAATGGTTACACTCTGGCAGACGATTTCAGAACCCGGGCCAAGTCTTAACTTCCGGGTTGGCAACTATCCGCTCAGAGTGGGTGCGTTGCGTTCGTAATGGGATTCGCGAGTTGGAACTGGCCACTGCCTCGACCCTAGCCACCTAATCTGACTCCTTGCTACTCCAACTTCACGACGCATGGCTTCCACGCTGGTCGTTTCCGCCTCATTGATTTGAGTCAGTTCTTGGACCTGTGGCTGGTGGTCGGTTTTGCGGCATTTTGATTTTCCAGCTGAAAGAAAGTCATTTCTTTGCTACCGGATATCTCTGCGGTGCGTCTTAAGCCGGGAGACTCCCCATGACCAGCGCGCCTGTTCTTCGCATCGCCGTTGTTCTTGCCGTGTCGATCTCTGTGTCTGTTCCGACACAGGCTCAGAATAAGATTGCGACTGTACCCACCGAGCGTTCCTACGATTCGCCTCAACCCGAGAAAGAACGGATCGACGCAAACGCTTATCTGCAGATTCGCGAAGAAGGAATTGGACATTCGCATGTGATGGAGTATGCGTCGGGCTTGATGGATGGCATTGGCGCCCGTTTGACAGGGTCGCCAAATTTGAAGAAGGCCAACGAATGGACTCGTGATCAGCTCACGGCCGTGGGTTGTTCGAATGCGCACCTCGAGGACTGGGGCGAGTTCGGCATGGGATGGTACCAACTGAATGCGGCAGTGCGCATGATCGCGCCTGACAACGAGGTATTCGTCGCGCAAGCCAGTCCGTGGTCCTCCTCGACGAACGGCTCGATCAGAGCGCCGGTCGTTTGGGTTGACTTGAAGGAGGAGAAGGACTTCGAAGAATACAAAGGGAAGCTTAGCGGCAAGATCGTGCTGTTCGGCAAAATGCGCGACGTGAAGCCGGTTGAGAGACCGCTGTCTACGCGCCTCGACGAAAATGATCTCAAGCGGGACACAGAGTACCCACTTAACAAAGGAACCGGCAATGCGGAATGGCAGGAACACTTAAAGCAGCTGGAATTTCGCGAGAGAGTGGGCCATTACTTCGCCGAGGAACGTGTCGCGGCAGTTCTGATTCCCAGCGGTGACTCGGCGGACGGCGGCGGCTCCGGTGGAACGATCTTTGTAGACACTGGAGCCACCCTGGGTGGACGTTCGTATGAGCGTCAACATGCCAATCCCGTTCCCACTGCGACTTTAGCGATTGAGCACTATGGGCGGGTCTACCGCCTCCTCAAAGCCGGAGTACCCGTGCAGCTTGAAGTCAATTTGGAAACCGGTTTCACCGACGACCACGAACACGGTCTTAACACTCTTGCAGAGATTCCCGGAACAGACCCTGCTGTAAAGGACGAAGTCGTCATGCTGGGCGCACATCTTGATTCGTGGGCTGCGGGTACGGGTGCCACTGACAACGGCGCTGGCACGGTCGTTGCGATGGAGGTCATGCGCATACTAAACGCGATCCACTTCAGGCCAAGAAGGACCGTGCGAGTGGCGCTTTGGACAGGGGAAGAAGAAGGCGAGTTAGGTTCCTACGGCTATGTGAAACACCATTTAGCATTTGTTCCCCGCTCGACTGCGGCGGAACAGATGAAGCTGACGGAGTACGATCGAGATCCTGTCGGTCCCATCCAACTTTTTCCCGAGTATTACAAGGTTTCTGCCTACTTCAACTTGGATCATGGCGGCGGGAAGATCCGTGGCATATGGCTGCAGAAAAATATTGCAGTCGCTTCAATTTTTGCGCAGTGGATTGAACCACTCAAGGACCTCGGTGTTACTACGCTAAGCATGCGCGAAACCGGCGGAACGGACAACGACGCCTTTGATGAAGTGGGGATCCCCGGTTTTCAGTTTATACAGGACCCGCTCGACTACTGGTCCCGAGCTCATCACTCCAACATGGACCTGTACGAGCGTCTGGTTCCTGAGGACCTTGCTCAGGCCGCCGTCGTAGAAGCCACATTCGTTCACAACGCAGCGATGCGCGACCTCATGCTCCCGCGGAAACCGTTCCCGCACCCAGAACTGGACGAAGAGCATAATAAGCTTTTGAAGTCTGTAATGCCGGGAGCCCCGGCAAACGTTCGGTAACCACGTATCGGACTGAAGTGCCGAAAGAAGCCAGCTTAAGCGAGCTGAGTTTGTCGTGGCAGGAAAGAGCGAGTCCCCAGACGGGGCTTTTATGTTATTCCCGAATCACGAACAAACCGGAAGTAATCGGGTGTTGGTCGGGACGGGCAGATTTGAACTGCCGACCCCTCGCACCCCAAGCGAGTGCTCTACCAGGCTGAGCCACGTCCCGACTGGAAGGAACCGGCCGCGATCTGCGGCGGTGGGGTTGACTTAGGGATTTTACACCAGGCTCAGCGATTCTTGCGCTTCGGGGCTGGCTTTTCCTCAAGAACGGCAAACTGAATCTTTTTCTCGACCGGATCGATGCGGTCCACCAGCACCCGAACTCTCTGTCCCATGCTGTAGATCTTGCGGCTGCGCAGGCCAATAATTTCTCGCGTATTTTCGTGATAGGTGTAACGGTCGTCGGCCAGGGAATCGAGGGGCACCAGGCCCTCGACGAAAAGATCGGTCAATTCCACGAAGAAGCCATATTTGGTCACGCTGATAATCAAGCCGTCGAAATCTTCTCCCACCCGGTCCTGCATGAACTTTACTTTCTTCCATTCCATCAACTCGCGCTCGGCTTCGTCGGCGCGGCGCTCCGACTGGCTGGATTCTTCGGCGATATTGTGCAGCTCTTCAAGTGATATGGGGCCGCCCTCGGGCTGGAGGGCCTCGCGATGGGCGGAGTGATCGCGCCGTTTGGACCACGGCGAAGCCGTAGCGCCAGAGCCTGTCCCGGGCGCAGTCGAGGGATCCCGCCGGCCCGGTGGCGGGCTGGAAGCCCGCTTGTGCTCGGAACTGGACCCGCTTCGATAGGAAGCGGTCAACCCGTCTCCAGCGGCTCCTGAATCTGTCTGCCCCAGCGGACGTTCCGTCCGCCTTCGGGCCGGCGGGACGCCGGCGCTACCTTCAGCCAGCACTTCCTTCAGAATGCGGTGAATGATCAGGTCCGGATAGCGGCGGATCGGCGACGTGAAGTGAGTATAGGCGGTCGCGGCCAGGGCAAAGTGTCCCAGGTTTTCTTCGGAATACCTAGCCTGTTTCAACGAGCGCAGCATGAGGAAGGAAAGAATGCGCTCTTCCGGCTTGCCCGCAATTTTTTCCGTCAGCTTCTGATACATGCGCGGCGTGATGTGCACTTCCTTGGGTATCTCGATCTCGCGGGCGCGCTTGCCTGTGCCATAGTTGGCGCGGCGGTCGGTCTTGAGCTGCACTCGCTGAATGGGCAGCGGCCCCACGCCCAGCGAGTAACCGAAAGTCGCGGCGATCACCTCAAAGTCGTATACCCGCTTGGCGTCGGGCTTTTCGTGGATGCGGTAGAGCGAAGCGATGCGCTTGTTTTCGAGATATGAAGCCACGCATTCGTTGGCCGACAGCATGAACTCTTCGATCAGGCGATGCGCCATGTTGCGCTCGGAACGGGTGATGCTCCTCATCAATCCAAATTCGTCGAACTCGATCACCGGCTCGGGCAAATCGAAATCAATGGAGCCGCGGCGCTCGCGCTTGCGGTTCAGGATGAGCGCCAGATCACGCATCCGCTCGAAACCGGCCACCAGCGTGGTGTAGCGCTGGCGCGCGCCGGGGTCGCCTTCGAGCACCAGGTTCACGTCGGTGTAGGTCATACGCTCCGCCGAACGAATCACGCCTTCGCTCAACTCATAACCGAGAATTTCTCCCTGATGATCGATCTCCATGACGCACGACATCACCAGGCGGTCCACCTGAGGGCGCAGGCTGCAGATATCGGTCGAGAGTTCCAGCGGAAGCATGGGCACGGCGCGATCCGGGAAATAGACGCTGGTGCCGCGCAGGCGAGCTTCCTGATCGAGGGCAGAATCCGGCGTGACGTAGTGGGCCACGTCGGCGATGTGCACCTGCAGTTCAAAGTTTCCATTCTCCAGGCGCTGCACGATCACCGCGTCGTCGAAATCGCGCGCCGTCTCTCCATCGATGGTCACAATGGGCAAGGCGCGGAAGTCGCGCCGTTTGTGTGCCTCCGACGCTGGTATGACAGGCTCGGCATCCTGCGCTTCGGCGAGCACGGCGGGCGGAAAGCGATGCGGCAGGTGGTGCTTGCGGATCATGATCTCGACGTCGGCGCCGAAATCGTCTTCGTAGCCCAGGATCTCCACCACCCGCCCGCGCGGGTTCTGCGTGGCGGTGGGCCAGTCGGTGATCTCAACGTCCACCACGACGTTTTCCAGGTCGTCCCAGGCCGCCCGCCGCGCCGCTTCCTGGCCCAGCACGCGATGTGGACTCTTTTTGCCCTCCGGTAGCGCCGGCGCGTCAGCGGTGGACGTGGGATACTCCATACCCTCGGGTATCACGATCTCCTGCGTGATTTTCTGATCGATGGGAGTGACGTAGTTGCGCCGGCTGCCGTAATGGAATTTGCCCACGACCGTGGAGTGCGCCCGTCCGATCAGGCGCACGATGCGCCCTTCGGCGCGGCCGTCGGGACGAATGTTGCCGATTTCGACCAGCACGCGATCGCCGTGCATCGCCGATCCGACCGCGGGAGGCGGAATGAAAATGTCTCCGGCCAGGCGGGTTTTCAGGCGCTCGTCTAGCGAGCTGAGTTCCGGAATCACGAACCCGAAGCCGTCGCGGTGCATACTCAACCGGCCCACCGCCATGTTCTTGCCGGCGGCGGTTTGCGGAATCGCGTAGCGGTCCGGGCCAACCTGCTGCAGCTCCCCGCTGGCCACCAGGTGCTTCAAGCGTTCGAACAATTCGCGGCGGGCATCTCCGTGGACGCCGAGTTCATGCGCCATCTGCTTGAAGCCGGCGGTGCGTTTAGGCTGGAGCTCAATCTTCTTCAGGATGGCAGAATCGGAAAGCATAGTGACGGAGGTCACTCTCGGGAGTCACTCCAAGCATACCTGAGCCCACGGGCAAGCTGTGCCCGTCAAGAGACCGGAGCCGGAAAGTATCTTTCCTGGAAAATCCTGCGATGATGCATTTCATGGCCGGCAATAATATAGGCGAGGGCGCGCACCGTGACTTCGTGATTGTTGGCCACCCCGCGACGAGCCCAGGCCGCCTCATCGAGCGCGCGAAACAGGAACAGCGTGGCCTGGCGGACCGAACTGAACTCTTCCAGCAGCGCGGCCAGACTGCATTGGCCGAACGGTCCGTACTTCACGTAGTCATCCTGCTCGAAGCCTGCCAGCGGGGTCCGGTCGTTGCGGGAGATGCGCAGCGCGCGGTAGCTGAAAACCCGTTCCGTGTCGATGACGTGCCCGAGCGCTTCCTTCACGCTCCACTTCCCCGCAGCGTAACGGAAATCTCCCTCGGCCTGATGCGGCGCCAGTAGTGCCACTGTTTCCTGTGACTGACGTTCCAGCGTAGCCAGAATGTCTCCATCCGGGACCAGCGAAACGTATCTTTCGTAGTAGGGCGCGTACTCGCCGGATTCCGGCCTGGCGCTGATGACTGCGATGCCTGATTTCATGTGCAACTCTCCGCAGCGATGCTTGCGGTCAGGATACCTGAGTTGGGCAGGTGACGCGAATTCGCCGAGAGGGCCGGCGGGAATTCGGGCCTCAGTCCCGGCGCGGAGCGACGCGCTAATTCAATCCCGACTGGGTCAGCTTGACCGCGCAGCGAGTCCCGGCGCAACTGCCGGTGGTGGATGTGGTCAGCGTGCTGAAGTACACGCTCGAGGCCTGGCTCTTGGTGCTGACGTTGTCCCAGATAATGCCGCTGACGCCGCCCGGATAGTTAACCCCGCTCAGGGTGCCGGTAATCACGCCGGTGCTGATGTCATCGGTGCGGAGCACGCCGTTCGGAGACGCGCCCACCACGCCGCTGATGACGATGTCATGATCGCCGCCCCCAAAGTTCACATTCTGATTGTAAATCTCGGTGATCGGAGTGCAGGGGTTGCCCGCCGTGGTGCCGCGGGCGATGGAACCCGTGGCCGTGGAGTCCATGACCGGGTACAAGGCAAACCCAATCCAATAGAAAGCGGCGCTGGTATCGCTGGTGATGGTCCCGCAGATAAACAAGCGGCCCGAGGAGGGGGTTGCGCCGAAATACTTGTCGTCGAAGGCGCCGCTGTGAACATCCACGTTCGACGAGTTGTTGCCCACGCTGCCGAGACCGATGTGGACGCGCACCAGCCCGGTGAGGTCCATCTTGAGCTGGGCCACCACCGCGCTCGCGCCGGCGGTGCCGTCGTTGCCAGAAAAAGCAAAAATCCGCTGGCTGACGCCGGTGCTGTCCATGATGATCGAATCGGGAATACCGAATGAACCGCCGCTGGCGGTACAGTCAGCTCCAGTGCCGGTTCGGCCGGGCGGATGAGCGGCAGTGCAGCCGCCGCCGCCGACCATTACCGGGCCAGCATTAAGGCTCGGGCTGGCCCCTCCAGCATTAATCACCCACATTTCGCCCAGTTGATCCCCCACAAAAAGACGGCCGCTCGGGTAATCGTAAACCGGCCCATTGGGCTTCGCCGCCGCCCCGCCGGTGCCGGCCACGGGCAGAGCGTAGGTCCAGTCAATCGTCGGATTGGTATTGAGAGCGCAGTTGAAGACGCAACTCACGCGGTAGATATTGCCATCGTCGGTGCCGATGTAGGCCTTGTCGGTCTGATAGTCCACCCAGGGAGAAGACAGCGTGTCCGTAGCCGTCGACGAGAGCGTGACGGACTTGAGGCATGAACTCGTAGGCGCTGCGACCGTTCCCGTGCAGGCGCCGTTAAGCGTGGGCGCTTTGGCGTTAGTGGCCGAGTTGCCTTCCCCGGATTTCCAGGCAAGCACGTGAAAGACAGTAGCGCCAGCGGCGCTCTCCACGTAAGCGATCCGGTTGCCGTCCAGTGAAATCACCGGAGAAGTGAGCACTTTTCCGCCGACTGTGCTGCCGTTGTAGGCCCAGTTTACGGTCGGGTTGTTGGCGTTGCAGAATCTGGGGGTGGAACCGCTGTATAGATTGGTCAAGCCGACCAGGTTGGCCTGACCATTCGTCGCGCCGGCAACGTTCAAGCCGTAGACGACATAATCAGCCGTGCAGCTCGGCGTTGCGTTAATGTCGAAGCCGTACTTCGCCGGGAACATGTTTGGCGCCACAGCCCCCGTGCCGAGGGATACGCTCCAGTCAATCTTCATGGCCCGATTCTGGGTGCGGGGCGGATGCGACGCCGGGCCGCCCTCCCCTGGACCGAACCGCCTCGTGCCCACCCGCGTCGAGGCCTGTAGATTGCGCTCGGCGAGCCGAAAAAGAATGCGGGGCTCCACCTTGGCCCGCTCCAGGTCCGCGGCAGGCAGTCCACCGCTCAGAGTCACATGGCGATAACTCCAGTCCAGGACGCGGCCAACGTGCTGCTGAGATGGCTGGTCCTGCGCCTGCCCGGCGGGGCCGAGGCAAGCCAGCAGCAACACCGACAGTAGACGATGACTGCGTAAGAAGGTCATGGCTCTTCCCACGAGAGACGGAAAAACACGCTTCTCAGGTCTCTTAAGATTAAAGGAATTCCATCCGCTTGGGCCGCCCGTCTCGAGGCAGGCGCATTACATTAGTAACCACTCCACCTCGCCATTCCAGTGTCGCCATCTCTGCTCAAAATGCAATGATGATGGCGATGGCAAGGCGCCGGGGAAAAAATGCCGCCCTGGGAGAAATTTGCACACTCTGGAAGTGGTGGATGGCTGCGGACGGGAGCCGCGAGCCGTCAATGGCCTTCCCGTCCAGGGTTTGCATGTCTTGCGCTATCAACAAAAAGGCGTTTTTCACAGGCCTGCTTTGCAACTCGCTGGAGTAAAATGCGGGTTGGTCACCGAAGTGCGGCCTTAACCCAGAATCCATACGAGGAAAGGACTTTTGCCACATGTGGAAACCCACGAATCAGCCTACGACTCCAGGCCGGCCAGGTGAGCCGGAGCGCCCGGCGGCGCCCGCCCCTACTCCAACTTTTTCTGCCGCGAGCGAGCCCGCTCCGGCTCCGCGTGCGGTGGCAACCACCACCACCGCGGACCAGGCCACGATCGGCAAATCGCTGGTGATCAAAGGTGAAGTCACGGGTTCCGAGTCGCTTTACATCGATGGGCGAGTGGAGGGTTCCATCAACCTGTCGGGCAACCGCGTGACCGTGGGTCGCAACGGCGTGGTTTCGGCCAACATCAATGCCCGTGAAATCGTGGTCCTGGGCAAGGTGCGCGGCAACCTCACCGCCAGCGATCGGGTCGACATCCGCAGCGACGGTTCGCTCACCGGCGACGTCGTGGCCGCCCGCATCTCCATCGAAGACGGCGCCTTCTTCAAGGGCGGCATCGATATCCGCAAAGCCGGTCAGAAGCCCAACGGGGAAGAAGTGAAGGCCTCGGCGGAAGCCGCGACCGCAGCCCGGGTCTAAGTTTCGCGAAGAAGATCACGGCGGATGCTCTTGTTGCAGTCAAGAGCATCCGCCGTTTTTCGTCTGAGAACAGCGAACTAAAAACTGAGATCTGAAGAACGATCTACGGCTCAATGCCCTTGCTCAATTCTTCCGCCCCCGCTTCCGCGACCCGCGGATAAGCAGTGGCTTTCCGGCGGCGAAGGTCACTAGCCAGCGATGACCGTGTAAGCCAAAGTCCCGCTGCCACCGTGCCCGCCCACGTGACCGTAATCAGGGCAAGGGCTTTGAGGTCCGCGACCCGGCTATTGTTGACCAGCAGGACACGAGCCACCTGATAACTCAGTAGACCGGCGACCGCGGATGTGATTCCGGCCTTCCCGATTTCTCCCCAGCGCAAATCGTTCACGCGAATCAAGCGACGCTGATGGAGCAGCAGCGCCAGCGCCAGCGTGTTCGCCACGATTCCCAGGTCTGACGCCATGGCCAGTCCAACCGTAGAAAACCTGTGGAACAGAATGGAGTAGAAGGGGATCGACGCCACGGTGATCAGGCTGCTCGCCACCATGGGAACGAGCGTGTTCCCGGCGGCGTAAAACGCCCGCGAGTAAAGCCCCTGCGCCGACCAGAAGCACAGCGAAAGCGCGAACCAGAAGAAATACAGCGCGGTTTCCTGGGAATCGGAAAAGCGGAAGTGTCCACGACGGTAAACCAGGTCGATCAGCGGAAGCGCTGCGACCATCATGAAGCTGGTCGCCAGCACGGAGGTGGCCACCACGCGGTAGATGGAGCCGTTGACCGTGTCGGCAAAATCCCGCATGCGTTTTTCGCCAAACAGCTTGGCAAAAAACGGCAGCGAGGCCTGGCTGGTGGCCTGCCCCAGGACCGCGATCGGCACCGCAAACAGGCGCTTCGCATAGTTGAGCCGCGTGATGTCACCCACCGCGCCGGAGGCGAAGTAGCGCAGGATCCAGTCGTCGGCGGTGACTAGCGATACGCCCAACATCAGGGGAATGGACAGCCGCACCCACTCGCGAAATGCCGGGTTGCGCACATCGAACGAAATGCTGTAGCCGGTGCCGATGCGGGCGGCGCCGACGGCGTTGATCAGGAATGGTCCCAGGAAGCTCCCCGCCAGCGCGCCGTAGGCCAGCGATGCGATGCCAAAGCGGTGCGAAAGCAACACCCCGCCCAGAATAATGGCCGCGTTATAGAGCAGGGGTGAGAAAGCGGGAAACAGAAAGAGCCGGCGCGAAAGCAAAACCGCCGAAACCACGCCGCCCACATAAAAGAAGATTTGCGCCGGCAGCAGGATGCGCGTCAGGTGAACACAGAGCTCCATCTGTTGGACGCTGAAATCGGGAAAAAGATGGCGTGAGATTTCCGGGGCAAAAAATTCCGCTAGCAGGACGCCCACGCCCAGCACCGCGGTCATCACGGTGATGATGATCGAGAAAGTTTTCTGCGCTTCGTGTTCCTTGTTCTCCGCGAGAAAACGGGTGTAGATCGAAACAAAGGTGATGGAAGCGGTGCCGCCCGCCACCAGATAGTTGAGCCAGTCGGGGATGGTGAAGCCGGCGACGTAGGCGTCGGTTGCGGGCCCGGCGCCGAAGGCATACGCGATATAGGCCTCGCGCACATACCCGATCACGCGCGACAGCATGACCGCCGTCATGAGCAGCAGCGTGGCCGAAAACGCTGTGTGCTGATGGGAAGGGCGAAAGAGGCGAACCAGGCGAGCGAAGCCGCGGACCGGGCGCGTTTCCGGAGACTCAGCAGAATTCGCCATCAAGGGGCGATTCTACACGCAAACATTCCACCGGCCTGATACGCCAGATGGTTCGTCCAGCAGTTTCCAGTTTCTAGTTTCTGGTTTCGAAACCGGATACCAGAAACATGAAACTGTTAATCTGCCGCCGGATGCGGGACCCGGGTGTCTTTGTAAACCACGCCGCCCTTCATCACGAAATCAACGTGCTCGAGGGCGCGCACGTCAGCCAGGGGATCGGCATTCACCGCAATGATGTCCGCATACTTGCCCGCCTCGATGGTGCCGACGTTCTGGGACCGTCCGATAAGATCGGCGGCACTCGAAGTAGCCGCGCGGATGGCCTGCGCCGGCGTCATGCCAAACTTCACCATGTAGAAGAACTGCCGCGCATTGTCGCCGTGAGGATAGACGCCGGCGTCGGTGCCGAACGCCATCTTCACGCCTGCCTGCACCGCTTTGCGAAAGTTCTCGCGCTGCAGGCGTCCCACCATCCTCTCTTTGTCGAGATTTTCGGTGGGCAATCCCCATTTCGGAGCTTCGTTCAGGATGTAGTCGTCGTTGTAGATATCCATCACCAGATACGTTCCGTGCTCCTTTGCCATGCGGATGCCTTCGTCATCAATCAAACTGGCGTGCTCGATCGAATCGATGCCCGCGCGGATCGCGTTCTTGATGCCTTCGGTGCCGTGGGCGTGCGCGGCGATTTTCCGGCCACCCATGTGCGCGGTCTCCGCGGCCGCTTTGAGTTCTTCAAAGGTGAATTGCGGCGACCCGGGATTGTCGCCCTTCGACAGCACGCCGCCGGTGGCTAGGATCTTGATCACATCCACTCCGTATTTCTCCTGGGCGCGGATGACATGGCGAATCTGGTCTACGCTATCGGCGAGTGCGAAGTCGCGCTCTTCGGGAAACATCATGACCCGGGTCTGGGGCGAGAAGTTGTTGAGGTCGCCGTGGCCTCCGGTAATCGAAATGGCAGGACCGCTCGCCACCACCCGCGGGCCCACCAGAAAGCCTTCATTGATCGAGTTGCGCAGGTCGACGGCAAGAAATGGGTCGGACCCCACGTCGCGCACGGAAGTGAACCCGGCCTCCAGTGTTTTGCGCGCGTTGACCACGGCCGCAAATGCATGATCGAACGGCGTGTCCTTGAAGTTGTAAATTTCGTTGTAGCGGTCGGCGCGCGAACCCAGGTGGGTGTGGCAATCGATCAGGCCAGGAAGAACGGTGGCCTGCGAGAGATCGATCACTTTGGCGCCAGCCGGAATCTTGCCATCGGCGGCGGAGGCGACGTTCTTGATGCGCTCATCTTCAACCACGATCACCACGTTTTCACGAACGCTGTCGCCCGTGGCATCAAACAGGCGGCCCGCAAGGATGTAGCTGACCTTGGGAGCGGGCTTTTCGGCCGCCGCCTGCCCGAAAGCGATGGTTGAAAGCATTAGCCAAATAAGTGCGGGGATGAGTCTCCTGCTCGAGATGGCGTGGTTCAAGGGCTGCTCCTAGTTCGGAATTGGTTCGTAATTGTTTAGGCTCGAAAATCGTTTCGGTTCGGAATTGGACAGAGAAGTCTCATGGTTCCACTTGGTCGCTGTCAAGCGCCTCGCGGACGGCGCGCGGAGCGCCTCGAGGACAGCGCGCCAAACGCCTGTTGCAGCGCCCGCAAGAACCGCCGCGAAGCGGCGCAAGAATAAAGCCCACGGCGCGAGCCGTGGGTGAACTCGACAAACGAGGGTGCCCCGTAGGGGGCGTAAGACCCGGCGCAACCAACTCTGTCGCCGGGCGTTGCCCGGCCCGACCGGGTCGAAGACCCGGTCCCACACAACCCTTTTGCTCGTTTTGACACTGCTGCGCAGCCCGCCGGATAATCCATACTGTGTCCGATCCCGCCGCACCGCAGAACCTGCCGCGCTCCTCGGTTTTCCGGCGTTCTTTCCGCAAGAGGTTCCCCTCAGCCGTCCGCGGCGAAGGCGTATACGTATGGGATACGGAAGGCAAGCGCTACCTCGATTTTTCCGGCTCGGCGGCAGTGAATCTTATCGGGCACGGCGTCCCCGAGATTGCCTCGGCGATGGCGGAGCAGGCCCGGCAACTGGAGTTTGTCCATACCAGCCAGTTCACTACTCCGGTGGCGGAAGACTACGCTCGAGAATTGCTGGACTTTGCCGGCGAGAATTTTCGTGGCGGCGCCGTGTACTTCACCTGCGGCGGATCGGAGTCCGTCGAAACCGCGCTGAAACTGGCGCGGCAATATCAGGTGGAGATCGGCCAAGCCGAACGCTACCAGGTGCTCAGCCGGACGCAGAGCTATCATGGCTCGACCCTGGGCGCGCTTTCGGTTTCAGGAAACCAGCGACGCCGCGAAATCTATTTGCCCATGGTGCGGGAGTTCGCGCACGTGGGAATCCCCTATTGCTATCGCTGCCATTATGACTGCACAGACGGCTGCCGTAACTGTGGCCTGAAATACGCAGCCGAGTTGGAGAGAGCGATTGAATCCGCAAACGGCGAAGCCGCGGCCTTTATTTTCGAACCGGTCAGCGGGGCCACCCTGGGCGCCGTCGTCCCCCCGCCCGGATATTTGCAGAAGATTGCCGAAGTTTGCCGGCGCCGCGGCGTCCTGCTGATCGCCGATGAAGTCATGACCGGCATGGGCCGCACGGGAAAAAACTTTGCCATCGAACACTGGAAAATCGCGCCCGATATTCTGATCGCAGCCAAGGGCCTCTCCAACGGTTACGCCCCGCTGGGCGCGGTCATCGCCACGAAAAAAGTGGTGGATGGCATCGCTTCCGGAGCATTCCTGCACGGCTTTACCTACAACGCCCATCCGGTCTCAATGGCAGCCGGACGCGCCGTGCTTCGCCGTTTGCAGCAGCAGAACCTGGTGCAGGCATCCGACTCCGGACACGAGGGAACTATCGCCGCCAAGCTGGAGCGCTCGCTGTCGACGCTGCTGGAACTGAATGCCGTTGGCGAGGTCCGCGGCATCGGACTGCTGCGCGGCGTGGAATTCGTGTCCGACAAGCAAAGCAAGAAGCCGTTCGCGCCCGAACTGAATTTCGCGGGACGCGTGACCACTGCCGCCTTGAAGCGCGGCTTGCTGGTCTATCCCATTCAAGGCTGCGTCAACGGAATCTCCGGCGACCACGTCCTGATCGCCCCCCCCGCGGTCATCACCGAAGAGCAAATCGACTGGTCGGTCCGGCAACTGAAAGAATCCATCGAAGAAGAAGCCACCAGGTAGCGCCGGGTTCCCGCCGGCTGTCGTGGGGGCGTCTCGCCCCCCTCTCGGGCGGAAACAATTAAGTCCAAGGCACTGCCATCGTCCATCTTATCAATCACTTGCGAGATGACCAGCGATTGATTCGCAGTTTACCTCCCGTGCATTGCGCCACCCCTGGGCCCACCCCCAAACTGGCTTCCGAGGAGCAGGAAAATGGCGAGTCCAATGATTGATTTCTGTGAACAGGCGAACCCGAATGTGCTGACCGAAGTACGCCGCGTCAAGCGCTTCGAAAACGCGGCGCGAGTCCACAACGCGCTGACCAGCAATCCCGAAAAGCGGGCCCTGATCTGGATGGCGGAACGCACCCCGCGCTGCATCACCTCCGACCATCTCACCGTACTAGGGTTCGCGGCCCAGGTGATGGCCGGGGTCAGCTACGCTCTGTCCGCCTGGAACCGGTACTGGCTCCTGGCCGGCATCGTCTTCCTGGGGCTCAATTGGCTGGGGGACAGTCTCGATGGCACGCTGGCCCGGGTGCGGCAGCAGCAGCGTCCGCGCTACGGCTTCTACGTGGACCACATCGTCGACAGCTTCGGCGGGCTGGCCCTCATGGGCGGGCTGGCGCTTTCGGGATACATGCATCCCTACGTCGCCATCGCCCTGCTGATCGCGTTCCTGTTGCTTTCGATCCAGTCCTACTTGGCCACTTACACCCTGGGAGAATTTCAACTTTCGTTCTGGAACTTCGGTCCGACCGAGTTGCGCATCCTTTTGTCTCTCGGCAACGTGGCACTGTTCTACCACCCCATGGTGCTCCATGGACGCTTTCGCCTGTTCGACGTCGGCGGCGCGGTTGGCCTGATCGGCATGGCTGCCATGTTGGTTTTCTTCACCGTCCGCAATACGCGCCGTCTCTATGTCGAGGAGCGGATTCGATGACGGCAGCCGCATGGCGTTCCACCGCAACCCGTTGGCTCAAGTTCAACCTGGTGGGCGGCATGGGCATCGCGGTGCAGCTACTCATGCTGGTTGCGCTGAAGACCGGTCTGCACCTCAACTATCTGATCGCCACCGCGCTGGCGGTTGAGACCGCGGTGGTCCACAATTTTCTGTGGCACGAACGCTTCACCTGGGCGGACCGTGCCGGAGCGGGATTCGCCCGCTTCCTCAAATTCAATCTGACCACGGGATTGTTTTCTATCGCCGGGAACCTGGCGCTCATGAAGCTGCTGGCCGGTCTGGGACACATGAATTACCTGCTGGCCAACGGACTCACCATCGCGGCATGCTCCGTGATCAATTTCCTGGTCAGCGATGGTTTTGTGTTTGCAGCGGGCCGGACAGAAACTCAGTCCATGTGATGGTTCGCCTGGCGCTCGACCGACCAGATATCTTCCGGCTTCTGCTCGAAGGGATACACGTGGACCATCCAGCCGAATATCTGCGGCATGAATTTTCCTCCGGCGGCCTCACAGGCGTCTTTGGTGGCGATTGAACCGGCCAGTCCGAACTTCGCATTCGGCCCCCAGGCCTCGCTCCTTTTGTCGGCGGGCGGCAGGCACAGGTTGATATGGGCGTGCCACTGGGCGATGCTCAAGGGAATGCGCTGGTCCAGATCGTTCCAGTTGGCGTTCTTGGGCGCGGTGTACATCACGCCAATCAGCTTGTAGCCATCGCCGGTCTTCTCATAGAGCAGCGACGTCGGATGATCAGGATCGAAGTGAATGGCGGCCTCAAAAGCATAGCGGTAATTAGTGAAGTGATACTGTTTTTGCGGCAGGTTGGGCAAAAAGATCTTGTAACCATCAGCCAGCGCGACTTTGTAATCGATATATTTCTCGGCCGCCTGGCGCGCGGCGGCGACGACCTGGTCGGCTTTCTCCTGATCGCCGGGCTTCAGCTCGCGCAGCGTCGTCATTTTCATGTGCGCGCCCATGTCCATCTTGCGATCGGACATGGAGAGCATGGCGTGGGCGCTGCCGTCGTGGTTCATGCCCGCCATGTCCGGCATGGGCATGTTGCTCATATTCGGCGCATCGTGGGGTGCGTCGTGGGACGTGGCCGGCGACGGCTCGGAGGCATCGTGCGACGTCTCGGCCCGAGAGATTTGCGCCGGCTGGTCGGCGCTCGGAACGTCGGGCTGAGATTTCCGGTCTTGCGCCCGCAGCGGCAGGAGCGCGAGTGGCGCGAGCAAAACCAAGGCCAGAATCCGTCTGCTCATAGGGATTACTAACCCTGACCGAGCTGGAATGTTTCTGCAATAGAAGAGAAGGTACCCAGATTACGGCCGTAACGCTTTTTCGTAGCGCGCTACCCAACCTAGCCCGCTAACACCTGTTGCGCCGCAATCCCCCCGGAACGGACGCAGTCGGGCACGCCAATCCCGCGATACGCATTCCCGGCCAAAGCCAGTCCCGGCGCTTGCTTCAGCAGGCCCTCGATTCGCCGCAACCGCTCCAGGTGACCCACGTTGTATTGCGCCATCGCTTTCTTCCAGCGATATACGCGAGTGAAAAGGGGTTCTGCTTTTAGTTTGAGAATTTGCTGCAGTTCTTCGCGCACGATACCGAGGATTTCATCGTCTGGAAGTTGCAGGACCTGCCCGTCGCGACTGCCGCCAAGGAAGCAACGAAGCAATGCGCGGTCGGGCGGAGCGCGATGGGGGAATTTATTGTGAACAAAAGTCGCGGCCAGCATGCGCTTGCCTTCACTGCGCGGAACCAGAAAGCCAAAGCCGGGCGGCAGCGCGGCCCGCACATCTTTCCCGAAGCCCAGTGCTACCGTCATCGAGGAACCGTACGGAATGGCCTTAAGTTCGGAAGCGAGGTTGGGACAGGTTATTTCCAGCAGAAGGCCGGCGGCCGGGGCCGAGGTGGCCACGATCACAGCATCAAAAGTGTCGGACGCATACCCCGCCGAGATCACCCACCCTCGCTCTTGTTGCTGCACCGCCTCGACGCGAGTGTTTGCCCGCAAAGCTTGCGGCGAAAGCCGGGCCGCCAGGGCATCGGACAATTCCTGCATTCCACCTTTGAGAGAAGTAAAAATCGGCGGACCTGCTTGCGCGGATTTCACGTTCTTGCGTGCCGCCAGCATGCCGCGCCCCAGGCTGCCATACTTCGACTCCATTTCGACGAAGCGCGGCAGCACCGCGCGCACGCTGAGTTGCGAGGCTTCGCCGCCATAGACGCCGGAAAGCAGGGGATCAGCCAGGCGATCGACCATTTCCGCGCCGTAATGGCGCTCCACCAGCGCCGCCACGCTTTCATCGTTTTCAGACTGGCGTGGAGCCATTCGCCACTCGCGCATCATGCGGAACTTTGTAGCCGACGAGAAAAGCGCGGACAAAAGCGACGGGGCCAGCCGGGTAGGAACCATGAACATCAGTCCATCGGGTAAGGGGACCAGCTTGCCCTTTACTAGGATGTACGTCTTGCGATCCCCGTCGCTCGAACCGATGAGCTGGTCCGCCATGCCGAGCCGTCGGCAAAGATCGGCCGCCCAGGGCTTTTCGGTGAGAAAGGAATCGGGGCCGGCCTCAATCAGGCAGCCATCCACCTGTTCGGTCGCCAGAACGCCCCCGAAACGCGGCCTGGATTCGTACACCGCGTACTCCAGCGCATCACCGGCCTGGCGGCGTTCTTCAAGCGCAAACGCCGCCGCCAATCCGGAGATGCCGCCGCCGACGATGGCGATGCGTTTCATACGTTTTCAATGGCGCGCTGGGCGGGCTCCGACTTCCTCGAAGCATCCTTGGGGATGTGCCCGATCATTTTGCCATGCGCGACCGCGCCACATCGGCCAGGGCGGCGGTCAATAGCCGCGAATCATTCAGCGATTCCGCCCGCCACAGCCGCATGCTTTCCTTCCCGGCAAACTCCTTGAAGCCGATGTCGATGTCGTAAAGCACCTCGACGTGATCGCAGAGAAATCCAATAGGCTGCACAAACACTCCGCGATGACCTTCCTCTTTCAATTCCAGGATCGTGTTTTCTACCGTGGGTCCAAGCCACGCGCCGCCCGACATCCCCTGGCTCTGGAAGGCAAACTTCCAGCCCTCCGCCGCGAGACCGGCCTGGAGAGCCACTAGCCTGGCGGTTTCCTTGGTCTGGATTTCGTAGGGATCGCCTTCGGCAATGGTGCGCTGAGGAACGCTGTGCGCGGTAAAGATGACCGGCACCCGCGCTGACATTTCAGTGCAAGCTCGATTCCATCCCGCACGGAACTTTTCCGCAAAGGCCGCGATCAGAAGCGGGTGATCATGCCACGACTCGACGAATTCGACAGCAAAAGGTGTGCCGCCTTCAACAGTCAACGCCGCGCGATAAAGCCCGACGCTGGTGCGCGAATTCTGCGGGGCCAGGCAGATGACCACGGCGCGCCTGACGCCATCCGCTTGCATGGTGGCAATCGTGTCCGCGATAAACGGCTTCCAGTTACGCATTCCAACGTACACCGGCAGCTTCAGTTCTTCCGCCAGCAGCTCACCCTGCCGCAGGGTCAGCACGGTCAGCGGAGACCGGCCAATGAGCCCGTAGCGATGCTTCACCTCCTCAATCACTTCCGGCGGGACCGGCCGGCCGCGCGTGATCTGGCTCAGAAATTCCGGTATCTCGTCCACAGAATCGGGACTGCCATGGGCCAAAAGCAAAACAGCGTTCTTTCCGTTAGCTGACAAATGCATAACTCCAATCGTGTGGCTGCAGGCGGCTTGCCTCCGCCGGGGCGGGCAAGATGCCCGCCCGACAGCCGGCGAGACGCGGGCGCTACCCGAAGTGTGGTTGCGGGCGACTCGCCCGCGAAACACCGATTTCGGCACCGCCCGACGCCATCATTGCTAGCCGTTCCGGTACTCCTGCACGAACCGGGCGAGCGCCTTCACGTTCTCCACCGGCGTCTCCGGCAGAATGCCGTGCCCTAGATTAAAAACGTGCCCGGGGCGTCCGCCAGCACGGCGCAAGATCTCCCCTGCGCTGGCCTTTATCTCCGGCCAGCCGGCAAAAAGCAGCACCGGATCGAGGTTCCCCTGCACCGCTCCCGACCCAACCGCCTTCCAGCCCTGATCCAGCGGAATCCGCCAGTCCAGGCCAATGACCTCAGCGCCGGTCTCTTTCATCGAAGACAGAAGCGTGGCGCTGTCCGTGCCGAAATAAATGATGGGCGCGCCTGTCTTCTGCAACGCCTTCACCAGTTCCGTAGTTCTCGGCAGCACGTAGCGGCGATAGTCGTCCACGCTCAGGCATCCCACCCAGCTGTCGAATACCTGGATCACGTCCGCGCCCGCCCGCACCTGCTCGGCCGCGTATTCCGAGACTACCGCGACCAGCTTGCCCAGAAGCTCATCCCAGGCCGCGGGCGAGGAATACATCATCTTCTTGGTGTTTACGTAATTGCGCGAGCTGCCGCCTTCGATCATGTAGCTGGCCAGCGTAAACGGCGCTCCGCAGAACCCGATGACAGGCAGGCGCGGTCCGAAATGTTTGCACACCCGACGCACCGCCTCGGAAACGTAGCCCAGGTCAGCGGCGCGGTCAGTGCGCAGTTGAGAGATATCGGCCTGGTCGCGCACCGGCTTTTCGATCACCGGACCTTCGCCGGGCGAAAAATGGAAGGGCAACCCCATGACTTCGAGGGGCAGCAGAAGATCGGCAAAAATAATGGCGGCGTCCACGGCCAGGGCTTCCGCGGCCGTAACCGTCACTTCGGCCGCTACTTCCGGCCGCTTGCATATCTCGATGAGCGAGTATTGTTTGCGGACAGCCCGGTATTCCGGCATGTAGCGGCCCGCCTGGCGCATGAACCACACCGGCGTCCGATCCACCGGAAGCGCCCTGCACGCGTTGACGAAGCGGGATTCGGGAGCAGACATTGACTGTTCAACTGTAGCATTTCGCCGCGACCGGCAGTGGCATGGGTGGCAGTGGCTCGCTTTTAACGGTGTCATCCTGAGCGGAGCATTGCGTTTCGCTTGCGAAACGCAGTACGGAGTCGAAGGACCCTACCCTCCCACCGCACCGAATCAGGCGGAGCACCAGCGTCCGATCGCCTCCATCCGCCGTGTTGGGCCCGCAGGGGTCCTTCGACTGCGTCACTGCTTCGCTCAGGCTGACAGCCCGGGGGACTGACCCCAGACCGGTTGGGGCACCTGAGGTCTGATGCCCTACACCCGGGTTGAGCTTAGAATCAAGTTTATGGCAAACCTGACACTGGTTTATGGCATGCGGCTGCTGCCTTCGGATGAAGTCGCGGAGGTCGGCGACGCGACTCTCAAGCTCAAGAATGGACACGAGGCCCACGTCACCATGCACGTCCTCGAAGGCAGCAAGGAAGAAATCGAGAAGCAGTTGAAGACCAGCCTGGAGGCCTTCTTTGATTTCTACCCGGAAATCTAGAGGCGGATTTCAGACTTCGGACCTCAGACCCCGGACTTCAGACCTCAGACTTCGGACGTTCGACCTCGGACGTTTGGCGTCGGTAGCGAAGCTCTGCCAGATCATCCAGGGTGCACAAGAGTCGGATGGCCGAGGTCTGAAGTCCGAGGTCTAAGGTCCGACGTCCGCCGTCCGCTCTATAATCTTCTTGCGCATGGACCTCTCTCCCCGCACGATGCGTTTTCGACTTCTGGCGGCGGGCATGCTGCCCCGCACTCGGCTGGCCCGCGCCGCCTGTTATCTGCTCGGACTGGACCTGCTTCTCTACGCGCTGCAGAAGCTCTTCGGGATATTCAAAGTTTCATGGGGCCAGGCTCTCGGTGGGTGGGTAGGAATCCTCAGCGTTCTTGCCCTGGTTACGCTGGCCCTGCTGGCCTACCGCTGGCTGAAGGCCAGGGTGCTCTGGCGCTTGCGCAACCGGCTGATCGTGACTTATGTGTTCATTGGCGTGATCCCCGTGGTTCTGCTGATGGCCATGGTGTTTATCACCCTCTATCTGTTTGCCGGGCAGTTCGCGAATTTCGTGGTCACTTCTGAGCTGGATTCCCGGCTGCGCAGCCTGCAATCGGTGAACGCGGCCATCGCTCACGAACTGGCGGCGCACCTGGAACACAAACAGCCCGCGATTGCCGAATCGCTCGAAGGATTGAAGCGGGCCGACCCGGCCTGGGCGTCCCGCCAGATTTGCGCCTGGAAAGGTGGCGCCCCACTCGCAGTGTGCAGCCCCGCCACCCCTGGAAAGACTCCATTTGCGCTCCCGTCTTTCCTGACTCCCGGCTTTCGAGCGCTGGTTCGAGACCAAGGCCAGTTGTATTTGCGGACGGGCACCGAACTCGGCAGCGGACCCCAAAAACTGTCGGTCGTTTCCAGTGAAGCCCTCGATCGAAACTTGCTGGAGAAACTGGCGAAAGACCTGGGCGAGATCACGCTGTACGCCTCCGGCTTCGACACGAAAGTGAATCCCGCGGGCACCTCGCCTCCTCTCGTCGCCCTGCAGGCTCCCGACAAACAGGGTATCGCGCTCCGCCAAAACAAGGAAGGCACAAGCACCTACAACCACGAAGACCTTCGCCTGGTCTTCACCGCGGGCACCTTGTCAGAGCCGGGCAACGGTCTTGATCACCAGATCACCTTCGGAACGCCCCTGCCCGTAGTGGACTGGGCCACAGGCGAGCAGAGGAAGGCGGGCGCCGTGCTCCGGGTCGAGACCCGGCCCTCGGTGCTCTATGCCCGGCTGTTCGCTGCTCTGGGCGACTTCGCCACGGGCGTGGAATACACGCTGCTGTTCTCCGCCGTGGTTTTTGCCATCATCGAACTGCTGGCGCTGTTCATCGGGACCCGCCTCACGCGCACCGTGACTGGCGCCGTGGCCCAGCTCTACAACGCTACCGAACACATCAATCGCGGGGATTTCAGTCATCGCATTTCGGTGCAGTCGCACGACCAGCTGGCTACCCTGGCCAACTCGTTCAACTCCATGACCGCGTCCATCGAGAACCTGATCGAGGAACAAAAAGAGAAGCAGCGGCTGCAAAACGAACTGACTATCGCGCAGGAGGTGCAGTCCCAGCTTTACCCGCAACACCTCTCGCAACTGGCGTCGCTCGAAGTGTTCGGCTTCTGCCGTCCCGCGCGCACGGTGAGCGGCGACTACTACGATTTTGTGGCCCTGAACTCGGACCGGCTGATCCTGGCGGTGGGTGACGTCAGCGGGAAAGGCATCTCGGCGGCGCTGCTGATGGCAACGATTCACTCTGCGGTCCGAGCTTATAGCCTGGAAAGCGTGTCCACCAAGGAGCGTTCGCGGGAGCCGGTCGTGGCGGGTGGACCCAGTCTCCTGCTGGCCTCCGGCCTGAGCGGGAGCGAGGTCTCAGCCGGCGCCATGCTCTCGCTGCTCAACCATCAGCTCTACCACAGTACTCCGACGGAAAAATACGCCACGCTCTTTCTGGGCATTTACGACGGCCACGAGCGCAAGCTGACCTACAGCAACGGCGGCCATCTGCCGCCCATCATCCTGGGCGAAGACGGATCGGCGCGCCGGCTGGAACAGGGAGGAACGGTGGTCGGACTGTTCCCCCACAGAACCTATCCGGAAGCGTCGGTGACATTGCGGCGGGGAGAATTATTCGTGGCTTACAGCGACGGCGTGACCGAGCCGGAAAATGATTTCGGTGAATTCGGCGAACAGCGCTTGATTGATCTGGTTTGGGAGCATCGCGACCAGCCCCTGGCCCGGATCAGCGAGATCGTGACCGCCGCGGTGGCCGACTGGATCGGCGCCAACGAGCAACCCGACGATATCACCCTGGTGCTGGCGCGTGGAAGATAGAGAGTGCTAAATGTGGGCGCGAGCGCCCCGCTTGTGCTCCCTCGATAACGACCACGCAATCTAAGAGGCCGACTCAAACATTTTCGGAGCCGGCGGCAGCCGGCCTGTCAAGGCCCTCCGCTATGGTCCTGGCACGGGCCGCCGCCGCCTTCCCCCGAAGCTCCGCGGACCCGCGAAATAGCACAGGCACGCCCCTCGCGGAGCAAACTTTACAGAACTTGCACTGGGGTGAACGGGAAAACAGGCAGGACTAGCAGATCAGAACGCACAGCCGTGAGAGCCGGGAGTGGACCGCGGGCGGAGCGGGAGCATCCAGAATCTCGCCGCCCAAGTGGGCGATCGGTTCGGAAGGCAGAACCCGCGGCGCAACCGAAACTGCGGATGCAGGCGCCTGGCCACAAATACGGGCATGCGCTGCCACCGGCGCCGTCCCTTCGTGGAAGGTAAAGTCGGGCAACGCCACCTGAGGCAGGACCAGGATGACGGCGAACAACGCCAGTTCGAAAATCAGGATGGAAAACTGCCAACGCTTCATGGAACGCGACTCGTACTCATCCAAGAATTACTCCTCGAATGCGCTGCCTGTCAATCGGGAAGCTTCGAGCGTGGCCTATTTTGCCTTGCCGGGCTTGGGCAGGACCACCACCCGGGACGTCACCTGCTGCCCCTTCTCCATGCCTCCAATAAGTACCAACCCGTCCGGCATGACCAGTAATCCGCGATGGTCCATGGTGGGCTGCGGCGTGTGCTCGTTGAGGGTCTCCCATTTGCCGCTGCGCAGGTTAAACGCAAAGGTCACCGGCGACGGCTCCGCCGGCACTCCGTTGTATCCCACGCCCTTGTAGTCGTACGGATTGTCGGTCCCCCCGGAGAAATAGATCTTCTCGTCTTTTTCCGATCCTCCTGCCGCGATGCGGTAGCGCGCGGTCCCGGGATGGCTGGGCAACTTGGTCCATTGAATTTTCGAACGGTCGTGGTGGTCGATCTTGCCCATCCAGCATTCGTCGGAAGCGACGTACCTCGGTTGGCCTCCCGACGGGTTCCTGTGCGCGCCGTCGATGTACACAATGGTGTCGCCTACGAGCGCGCCGGCGTGCCCGAACACAGGCGTTCCAGGGATCGGAGTGGCTTGCGACCAGGTGTTTTTCTCGGCATCGTACACCTGAACATCGCGCACCGCGTCGGTCTTCGACCACCCGCTCACCAGGTAGATGTAGCGGTCGCGATAGACGCCGGCCACCGAATCGTCCACCGCCACGGGCATGTCTGCGGCGCGGAACCAGCGATCGGTAAGCGGTTCGTAGGCGTTGACATCCGGCAAGGTAGTTTCTCTGCCTTGCGCATCCACGACATAGCCGCCGAACAGAAAAATATGCTCGCGGGCGCCGACCGCCGTGGCCGCCAGGCGTCCCGCCGTTCCCGGAACCGAGCGCACCTCAGCCCATTTCCCGGTGTCGGACTCGGAATCGATCATGTATCCGGAGTTGGAAATCGCATCCCAGGTCTTCTTGGGCCCCATGCCCATCAGCGAGTACAGCAGCAACGATCCGCGGCTCTTTACGCTGGCAACGGCATTGTTGGAAAGCGGAACCGGCAGCGGCTCAAACTTGGGCTGGTCAGCCGCAGACAAGGACCCGCCCAGAAGCATCAGGAGAATGAACCCCAAGCACTTTTTCATCGAGGAGATTCTAGAACGGGTGAGGCATGAGTGGATAGCGCTTAAAACCTATCCGACCTTGTGCGGGCTGGTGGCGCAATACATTGGAGCGCCGCAAATCGGCTGCCCGCCTACAAGGAGAGCCTGTGCTAGTCTGAAAAGCGTGAAGGCCGCTCGGATATTGTCTTTTTTATGGCTGGTCGCTGCCTCGCTAGCGGCCGGACAGGCGCAGAAAAGGCCGGCCCAACCCGACGTTTTCCTGATCACCATTGACACCCTTCGCGCCGACCACATTCACTGTTATGGCGATGAAAACATTCAGACGCCGGGGCTCGATGGACTGGCGAAAGACGGCATTCGCTTCGCCGAGGCGTTCACTCCCAGCCCGATCACGAACACTTCGCATACCACGATCCTGACGGGCTTGTTGCCCAGCACCCACGGCGTCACCGATTTTGCCGTGCCGCTGGCGCCGAGCCATCCCACCCTGGCAGAGTTGTTGAAGAGGAATGGATATCACACCGCCGCATTCATCGGCGCGGTCATTCTCGACAGCAATACGCTGGCGCCCGGCCTGAACCGCGGATTCGATTTCTACGACAACTTCCCCGCGCACCCGCAGACCAAATCCCGCTGGGGACGGGTCGAACGCCGCGGCGGGGACGTAGTACAGCACGCGGAAACCTGGATGTCCGCGCATCCTGCCGGTCCACATTTTGTCTGGATCCACCTCTACGATCCCCATGATCCTTACGAACCGCCCCCGCCCTACTCACAAACCTACAAGGATCGCCCGTATGACGGCGAGATTGCTTACGCCGATTCCGTGCTGGGAGGGTTTGTTGGGTATCTGAAAAAGATCGGCCGGTACGACAGTGCCCTCATCGTCGTGGTCGGCGACCATGGCGAAGGCCTGGGTGAGCATCACGAGGACACCCACGGAATTTTTCTCTACGACTCGACTACTCACGTGCCCCTGATCCTGAAGCTCCCCGCTCAGAGCCATCCGGACCAGGTAGTGAACGCGCAGGTTCGGACCACGGACATTTTCCCCACGGTAGTCGACTGGCTGCGAATCCCGCCGCCGGAACGCCTGGATGGCGCATCCCTCAGGCCATACGTCGAGGGCGCGGAAGAGAAAGATCGCACCGCCTTCGGCGAAACCGACTATCCGCTGCGCTTCGGCTGGGCCCCTTTGCGCTCAGTGCGCGCGCAGGGATTCAAGTTCATCGAGGCGCCTCGCCCGGAGTTGTACGATCTGCATGCCGATCCGGGAGAGCTGGAAAACCACTACCGGCCGTCGGATCTCACCGTGCAGAAATTCCGCGGAATGCTGGCCGAGATCAGGGCCAAAACGCCCGCGCCGCCTGCTGGGGGCAGAGGCACAAAATTCCCAAGGCTCGAACGACGCCCTCAAGGCGTTGGGTTATCAAGGCCAGTCCAGCGCGGCCGTTTCCGCGAGCGCCGCCGAGAGTTCGCGGCTGCCCGACCCCAAGGACAAGATCGAAGAGCAGAACCTGTTGCACAGTGCAATGATCGCGGCGGATGACAATCGCACCGACCAGGCGCGCCAGGCACTGGAAAAGGTCCTGCAACTCGATCCCAGGTCGCCCACGGGATTGCGCCAACTGGGAGAGCTGGAGTTCCACGCCGGAGAGTACGCCCGGGCGGCTGAACACCTGAGACTGGCCAGAGACGTCAGCCCCCAAGACGCTACCGCCGCGTTCTACGAAGGCCAGGCCCGGGAAAAAATCGGCGACTTCGCCGGAGCGCGCGACGCCTTGGAGGCCAGCTTGAAACTCGCTCCCGAACAATTCCCGGCGCGGCTGCTGCTGGGCCAGGTGTATCTCAGGCTTAAAGATCCCAAAAATGCTGAAGACCAGTTTGAAGCTGCGCTGCTATTGCAGCCGCAGAGCGCGGACGCGCAGCTTGGTGTGACCCAGGCGCAGCGGCTGCAAAAGACGGAACATTGAGAGGCCAGTACTCTCGAGCTCCACCGGGGCGTGGATTTTCGTTCTCCAGGGACCCCGCTGTAGGAGCTGCTCCCGGGGAGAGCCGATGATCGGACAGAAAATTCAGGTTTCCACATCCGACGGAACGACCGAAGCCATCATCTACGTGCCCGAGAAAGAAGGCCGCTGGCCCGGCGTGATTCAATACACCGATATCGGTGGCATTCGCGCTTCACAGCAGGAAATGGCGCAACGGCTGGCTGGCACGGGCTATGTCGTCCTCATGCCCAATGTTTTCTACCGCACGAGTGGCCTGCCGTTATTCGATTTCCCGCTGAAGTTTGGCGACGATCGCACGACCAAGCGGCTGGCGGAACTCTCCGGGCCGCTCACTCCCCAGGCCATCATGAGCGACGCGTCGGACTACGTGGACTTTCTGGCTCGGCACGATTCCGTCAAGCCCGGCTCCATGGGCGTAGTGGGATACTGCTTCACCGGCAAGATGGCGCTGTACACCGCCCGGTCCCGGCCGGACCGGATCGCGGCGGCGGCTTCGTTCCACGGCGGAGGTCTCGCCACCACCGCGCCCAACAGCCCGCACCTTGTTCTAGGCCCGTCGATTAAGGCGCGGCTCTACTTCGGGCACGCCACCGGTGACAAGAGCATGCCGGCCGACACCATTGAGAGACTGAACCAGGCCCTCGACGCATGGGGAGGCAAATACGAAAGTGAAGTCTACGAAGGCGCCTTTCATAGTTGGACCGTCCCCGACAGCCCGGTCTATAACCAGCCCCAGGCCGAACGCGCTTTTGAAAAGCTGACCCAGTTATTCGCTGAAACCCTGGGGGACAAGTAGCGCCGGCGTCCCGCCGGCTGTCGGGTGGGCGCCCCGCCAACCCCGTCGGCAAGCATGCTTCTTTTCGTGGTCTACGGCGGTCGGGCGATTCATGGGAGGCGGGACGCCGGAGCTACGCGCGTTACTTCTGTTTTGCGATCCTCTCCACTTGCAGCAGGTGGTTCAGGTCATGGCCCGCGGTCATCTGAACGATATGGTCGACGGTTTCCTTGCCGCGTTCCTGGTGCTGGCCGTAGTTCTTCCATAACCGACGGGGCACGGAACTTAAAAGCCGCAGATTATTTTCGCGGAGCGCGCGGAATGTTTCCAGCGAAGTTTTCGGATCGCGGCGGCTGTAGCTAAACGTGCCGGCCCATGCGTCCTGATCAAAGGCTTGAATCACGGTGCCATTGGAGGCCAGGATCAGACGCAGGCGATAGCCGATGACCAGCTCCGCGTCCGCTAAATGGGCAAGGATTTCAGCGATCGACCATTTCCCCGCTGCGGGGCGGCGGGACAGGCGATTCTTGCTCAGCCCCCTGGTGAGGGCGGCAAACTTCCGCGGAGCGGCCTGCTGCAAGCGCATCGGGTCCTTTCCGCGGCTGTGGCTGAGCATGCGTTCGGTGTACTGCTGGGGCGTTTCCGGCATGACTCTCCTCTCTGGGTAGACTAAGAGACAAATGTTAAGCCAACCTTAAAAAGCGAAAGAGCGCCGCGAACGGGCGCTCCTCTGGACTGCGAATTCGGGTATAGATCGGCTACCAGAATATACTCCAGAAAATAGCGGCCATCATTAAAATTTCAGCGTGCATCATAGTTACGAGCCTGTGCCCTGCAAAACCGGGCATCGGCGGATGAATGGCTTCACTGCGAGCGGATGCAATCATCCGGCGTTCGGCTATTGGCCGTCTTCGAGGTAAACTCTCTTGGTCTCCGGAGGTTTGCGTGGTCAGACTGTTTAGCAAGCTCTCACTTACGCTGCTGCTCGTCGCGGGAATGCTGGTCCTGGCGGCTTGTCCTACGCGCACCAACATCGGGAAGATTCTTCGTGACCCGGGGCGGTACGCCGGACGGGAAGTTGCTATCGGCGGACGAGTGAGCGGTTCCTTTGGCGCCCTGGGCACAGGCGTTTACCAGGTGGACGACGGCACCGGTCAGATATGGGTGTACAGCCAGAGATACGGCGTGCCCGGCAACGGCGCCAGGGTGGGGGTCCGAGGGACGATCTCGCAGGGATTCAGCTTCGGCGGCCGTAGCTTCGCCGTGGTTCTGAGAGAAACCGAACGCCGTCACTAGACCCTTCGAAGGGACGTCCGGGCCTACGTGGCTTGGGGTTAGCTTTGACGCGGTGGGTTGGCGACCGACATGGGATCGGGCTGCGCCTGAGATTCTCTGATTTCCAGCTTCATCTGCCGGAGGTTGGTGGCTTCGGCAGGATCCATTCCGGCCTTCAGGTCGGATTTCTCTACAAAGTAGCGCCAGCCGGCGTGACGGTCTTCCGAACTCTGTCCGGTTTCGAAGTGCTTGACTCTGAGTTCAGCGTTTTCCTTGCCTTTGACCACCAGCACTACTCCCCCTGACTCGTAGGTCCGGATGTTATGGCGGATAATGGCGTATGATGCTTTGGTTTCGTCGCGCGTCAGAAACACCCCTCTTCCGGCTGGTGGAAAACTTGTGTTTGGATCGGTCGGAGAGCGTGCCCGGAGGGTGGTTCCCGCTACGGGCACGCTATCTTTTATCTATTTAGAGTTTCCGCTCTGCTTACAGCGGACGGACGTTCTCAGCTTGCCAGCCCTTCGGCCCCTTGGTCACATCGAACTCCACACTCTGGCCCTCCTGCAGGCTGCGAAAGCCTCCTGCCTGGATCGCCGAGAAGTGCACAAATACATCTTCGCCACTCTGACGGCTGATGAAGCCGTAGCCTTTGGCGTCGTTAAACCACTTTACTGTTCCTTGTTCTGCCATTTTGTTACTGTTTCCTTTTCAATCGATTTACGCTGTGAGATCGGAGGTACTAAGGGCGGTTCAAGCTGGTATGCAAGAAGCTGCTCAACAACCGATTCTAATCAAACGCACTTTCAGTTTAGCAGAAAAGTCCAGCTTTAGGTGGACAAAATGCCGTTTGACGCCTGAGCGACCAGGACTTCGGTAACCACTTCCGGCCTGCACCTGGGCGCAAAGAACAGCTCATTCTTCAGTATTTTCTTTCAGTTCCGCATCCAGCAGGTATAATTCTTAAGACCAAGAAGTTACTTGACCACGAAGACACATCGCACTACCATCCTGCGCCTTCGCGATTGAGAGAATCAGTTTCCCTGCAGGCGCAACAAGCTGTTCAGTCCAGTCCTCGCAAGCACGAGCGGCTTTGCAGATCTGTAGCGTATGCTCACGACCCTAAGCCCAGGGAGGGGCGCGGCGATGTCGCAATTCAACGGAGACAAGGCCAGATTTAACCGGGAGCGGAAGCAAAATGCTGCGAAACGGCTGCGCACCCGCGTGCTGCTCGATGCCGCCGGGCTCAAGGTCAGCCCGCTGCAGACGGGCAAGAAGCCCCGCGGCGTTGCCGAAAAAACCGCATCTTGAGATTTGGGATACACTTTAGCTTGCAGCACGAGGAACCATCATGAAGAAGCTGTTTGTTGGCAACATCCCCCACAGCACCACCGAAGCAGAGTTGCGGGCGCTGTTCGAACCCCACGGGGCCATCGAGCAAGTCAGCATCGTGACCGATCGCGACACCGGCCGTTCGCGCGGCTTTGCCTTCGTCGAAATGACCGATTCTGCCGAAGCGGAGAAAGCCATTGCCGCGCTTAATGGCAAAGAACTGGGGGGGCGCGCGTTGAACATTAACGAAGCCCGCCCCAAGACCGATCGCGGCGGCCCGCCCCGCGGCGGCGGCGGTGGACGTCCGGGTGGCGGCGGGGGACGCCCCGGTGGCGGCGGACGTTCCGGAGGTGGTGGTGGGCGTGACGATTATCAGGGCCATGCGCGTCAGCCTCGAGAGCCGCGCTGGTAAGGAGCAACCCTCAATAGTGCATTGCAGAGTTTTACGAGCACTGATCTGCCAAAAAAATGTCCCTTGGAGGTGTCTATGTCTGGTCGAGGCCGTTCCAGCTTCACCAAGCGTCAGAAAGAGCGCTCGCGGCAGGAGAAGCAGCGCGAGAAAGCCGAGCGCAAAGTCCAGCGAAAGTTGGAAAAACCGGCAACCGGATCCGACTCCTTTGAACTCTCGGAAGAAGATTTCGCAGCCGCGGCCGCACAAATGGCACTTCCGAATTCGCACCTGGAAGAGTAGCTTTACCATCCTCAATTCGATGACATGGAAAGCGCGGCCTTGAGCCGCGCTTTTTCATTCTCCGGAACCTTTGGCGCGCCGGGGAAAATGAACCCTTCCGGGGGCCGCCGAAGTCTAACCACAGGAGTGAGCCCGTCTTCCCCAGCCGCGCCCAAGCCCGCCATGACCGCCCAGCGGTTGCGGACCGTCCTTCCCGCCGTTTGGGAGCTGATGCGTCCCCGCCGAGGCTTGCTGGCTCTGGGCTTCCTGTTGATGGTCGTCAATCGGGTCTCAGGACTGGTGCTCCCCTATTCCACCAAATTCCTGATTGATAGCGTCATCGCCAAACACCACGTCGAATTATTGCGGCGCCTGGTGACGGTGGTGTTGGCTGCAACCATCATTCAGGGCATCACCTCCTTTGCGTTGACCCAACTGTTGTCGAAGGCGGCCCAGCGCCTGATCGCGGAACTTCGGCAGAAAGTGCAAGCTCACATCTCGCACCTTCCCGTCGCGTTCTACGATTCCAATAAGACCGGCACGCTGGTCTCGCGCATCATGACGGACGTGGAAGGCGTGCGGAACCTGCTGGGGACCGGACTGGTCGACCTGGTCGGCGGACTGCTCACCTCCGGCATCGCCATGGTCGTGCTCTTTCGCATCAGCCCGGCCATGACCCTGCTGGCATTCAGCTTCCTACTGTGCTTTGCCATCGCGCTAAACAAGGCTTTCACTACGATTCGGCCTATTTTCCGGCAACGCGGAAAAATCAACGCCGAAGTCACCGGCCGGCTCGCCGAGTCGCTGGGCGGAGTGCGCGTGATCAAGGGATATCACGCGGAAGAACGCGAGGAAGAGGTTTTCGCCGGCGGCGTTCGGCGCCTGCTCGACAACGTGATGAAGACCCTGACCGCTACCTCGGTCATGAGCCTTTCCGCCAGCCTGCTGATGGGAGTGGTGGGCGCGATCATCATGTATATGGGCGCGCACCTGATCATGGCCGGCACGCTGACCATCGGCAGTTTCTTTACCTACACGCTCTTCCTGGGCTTCCTGGTCGCGCCCATCGTGCAGATCGTCAATATAGGAACGCAAATTACGGAGGCTCTCGCCGGTCTGGAGCGCACTCAGGAAATTCTGCACGAGCGGCCCGAAGACCAGGACCCAAAGCGCACCGTTACGCTGGACGACATTTACGGCAAGGTGGAATTCGACCACGTCAACTTCAGCTACGATGGCAGCCGGACCGTGCTGCACGACGTCAGTTTCCTGGCCGAGCCGGGAACGGTGACTGCACTGGTAGGGTCGTCGGGATCAGGCAAGTCGACGATCATCGGGCTGATTTCGGCGTTCTACGTTCCCACCGAGGGGAAAGTCCGGGTCGATGGAGTCGATCTCAGCACGGTGCGCCTCGATTCGTATCGCACCCGCCTGGGAGTCGTGCTGCAGGAGTCATTCCTGTTTGACGGCTCGATTCGCGAGAATGTGGCCTTTTCCCGTCCGCAATCGAGCGAGGAAGAAATCATGCGGGCCTGCCACATTGCCCGCGTGGATGAGTTTGCCGAAAGCTTTCCGGAAAAATACGACACCATTGTCGGCGAACGCGGGGTCAAGCTTTCCGGAGGACAGCGTCAAAGAATATCGATTGCCCGCGCCATCCTGGCCGAGCCGCGCATCTTAATTCTCGACGAGGCTACCTCCAGCCTCGACTCAGAATCGGAAGAGATGATCCAACACGGCCTCTCCTACCTGATGCACGGCCGCACCACATTTGTGATCGCTCACCGGCTTTCCACCATCCGCCGCGCCGACCAGATTCTGGTGGTCGAGCAAGGTCAGATCGTCGAGCGCGGCACGCATGAAGAGCTGTACGCCGTGCAGGGCCGCTATTTCGATCTCTACACCAAGCAACAGGGTCTGCAGAACAATCTTTTCCTGGCGCCCGGCGAGGGCGATGCCGCGGTACCCGCCGACGAGGGCGTCCCCACAAAAAATGGCGATCGCGACGTCAGTCCGGCCGATGCTTTGCGTCTAATAAGAGGAGAGGTGCGGTAGGGAATTGTAAAAATCTGTCATCCCGACCGGAGCGCAGCGCAGCAAGCGCAGTGGAGGGACCTTGCGTTCTGAGCGGATCCCAACATTTAAAGCTTGCACCGCAAAGTAGGCAAAGGAACACTTCCCCATAGATAAATGAACGTCACGCCAGCCCAATCAAACAGCCCGAACGGCGCCCCCGCGATCCGCATCGTCGACCTCTGTCGCCACTACCAGATGGGAGAGGCGCGGATACGCGCGGTGGACGGCGTGTCGCTCCAAATTCAGCCTGGAGAGTTCGTGGCTCTGCTCGGCACTTCCGGATCCGGCAAGTCATCCCTGCTGAATCTCATCGCCGGGCTTGACCGCCCGACTTCGGGAGCGGTCGTCGTCGAAGGCCGCGACCTGGCTCAACTGTCGCGTGAAGAATTGGCCAAGCATCGCCTGCGCACCGTGGGCATGGTCTTTCAGTCCTTTAACCTGGTTTCACGGATGACGCTGGCAGAGAACGTTGAACTGCCGCTTCGCTTTGCCGAAGTCGACCGCGGCCAGCGGCAGGCGCTCACCCGACAGGCGCTGGAACGCGTGGGCCTGGCCGCGCGCATGACCCACCGGCCCAGCGAGCTTTCGGGAGGCGAGCAGCAGCGGGCGGCCCTGGCCCGCGCATTGATCAATCAGCCGAGGCTTCTGCTGGCGGATGAGCCCACCGGCAATCTCGACAGCCACACCGGCACGGAGATCATGAATTTCATCCGGGAGTTCAATCAATCCATGGGCATGACGATTGTGATGGTGACCCACGAGCGTACCCTGGCGGAGCGCTACGCCCGACGCATGATCCTGCTGGCCGATGGCAAACTGATTGACGATCGGACTAACGACAATGCATGACCCAGAGGATAGTCTCGAGGGTGCCCCGTCCAAGCTTCGCTTGGGCGGGGATGTTGGCGTACCACACACCAGACACCATCCTAAAACCCCCGCCCAAGCGGAGCTTGGACGGGCCACCCGGGTTCAAGAATGAAAACTTACGATCTTTACGAGCTTGCTTTGCGCAACCTGCGCGAGTCATCGTTGCGCAATTCGCTGACCACGGTCGGCATCTCGGTCGGAGTGGCCTCGCTGGTTGCCATGCTCTCGCTTGGTATCGGCTTGCAAAAGCTGGCCACCCGGCACCTGGCCAAGTCAGGCCTTTTCGACACCGTGGTCGTGACCTCGCGCCGCGAGTTGCGCGGCTTCAGTCGCGACGATGAACAACGAAGCACCGCCTCCGCCGCCGAAAGCCGCCCCCTGGATGAATCCGCACGGCAGGAGATTGAGCGCCTGCCCGACGTGCTGGAGGCCTATCCCGACATTCGCTTCATTACGGAACTCAGCTACCAGGACAAGCCGCATCTGACCATGGTCTCGGGTATTCCCGACTCGGCGCGGTCGAACGACGCTTTTGCCGGAATTCCCGGCAGTTTTTTTCTTCCGAGACTGCGCCTGAAGTCATTCTGCAAAAGTCGTTCGCCCTGGAGTTGCTGGGCAAAACGCCGCCACCGGGACAGGAAGACGATATCCCGGTGAATGATCTGGCAAAGCCGCTGTTGGGGCAGGAGTTGATCATGCGCTATGCGCAGCGGGTTGCGGCGCCGTCGTCTTCTTCCGCGGAAAACTCTTCTGCAAAAACCGGCGTGGCGACCGGCCCGCCTCAAGCCGAATCAGACGCAGCCTATTCCGTCGTCTCGCGAGAGCAGAAACTGAAAATCGTGGGCATCTCCGATCTCGACCCGGACAGCATGCGCGGCGCGGCCCGGGCGCGGGTGTTCCTGCCCCTGAGGCTGGCCCAGGATCTGCGCGTCATGCAGCCTTCGGACGTGCGTGACAGCATGCGCGGCTTCAGCAAACAGCCCAGCTATTCCACCATCAGCGTGCGCGTGAAGAATCCCAAGCAGGTGGAAGCGGTCGAGCAGGCCATCAAGAAATTAGGCTTCAACACGTTTTCCATTCTGGACGCCACGCGCAGCCTGCGGCAATTCTTTGCCGTGCTCGATCTCTTTCTCGGAATTTTCGGCAGCCTGGCGCTGGCCGTGGCTTCGATCGGCATCGTAAACACCCTGGTCATGGCCATTCTGGAGCGGCGGCGCGAAATCGGGATCATGAAAGCCATCGGCGCCAGCGACGGCGATGTAAAAAAACTCTTCTTCGCCGAAGCTGGGGCCATGGGCCTGCTGGGCGGAGTGGTAGGAGTAGCGCTGGGCTGGACCATCGGCCACATCATCAACCTGGGTACAAATATCTATCTGAAGCGCCAGTCGCTTCCGCCCGAAAGTTTCTGGGCGGTGCCCTGGTGGCTGGTGGGCGCGGCCATCGTTTTTGCTTTCATCGTCAGCCTGGTTTCAGGCTTGTACCCGGCGGCGCGCGCCGCCCGTCTGGATCCCGTGCAGGCGCTGCGCTACGAGTAAGCGACTTGTGTTCAACGCTCCGCCGCAACCGTAGCCCCTTTGCGCACTTTGCGACCTTTTGCGGTTCAAGCGTTTTGGCGCGCACCACAGCAAGAAATGTTTGTCTACCCAATGAAACTGCGCTTCCACCAATTTCGCGGACTGTCGTTCCTACTCGTCATCTTCTTCCTGTCCCGGCTGGCCCCTGCGCAAAGCCGCACCGACTGCAACGTGGTCAACAGCCGCATTCTCAAGCAGGCGGTTCACTATTGCGTGCAACTGCCGCCGGACTACGACGCAAAAGCTTCGCCGCCGCGGCGCTATCCCGTGCTCTATTTCCTGCACGGCCTGGGCCAGAACGAGCAGACGCTGTTCAGCACCGGGGGATGGAGCGTGATCGAAGACCTGCGCCGCCAGCACAAGATCGATGACTTTCTGGTGGTGGCGCCGGACGGCAAGCGCAGTTTCTACATCAACGCGCCCGGCGATTCGTTCCGCTACAGCGATTTCTTCCTGGAAGAATTCATCCCCTATATCGAAAAGAAATATCGCGTCCGCCCCGGACGCAAAGGACGGGCCATTACCGGAGTCTCCATGGGCGGATACGGAGCGCTGCGTTTCGCCTTCGCCCATCCCGAATTATTTTCCGCCGTCAGCGCCCAGAGCGCAGCCTTGATCACACAAACTCCGAAAGAACTCTCCGCCGCCGGGCACTCCGGCTCGCCTTTGGGCCGCCTGATGGGACCCGCCTTCGGAGAACCGATCAACGTGGCGCACTGGCAGCAAAACAGCGTTTTCGTTCTGGCCAGAAAAAACCAGCCCGCCCTGCGAAGTCTGGCAATTTATTTCAACTGCGGCCAGCAGGATGACTTCGGATTTGAAGATGGCGCGGCCGCCTTGGACCAGCAACTGCGGGCGGAAGGAGTAAAACACGAGTATCACTCTTATCCCGGCGACCACAGCCTGACCTACTTCCTCTCCCACATGGGCGAAGTGATGGAGTTTCACTCCCGCGTTTTCGACGAAAAGAAATAACTGCAAACCCTTAACCACAAAGGACTCGAAGGTACACGAAGGACACCTGAGATGGCAGCCTCCGTGATCCTCCGTGTCCTCCGTGGTTCATGAATTTTAGAAGTCATCCCGCCAGTTGTTGCCTCTCGCACTTTATGCCATCCTTCTGAACGGATCGGCCCCGGCCCACTCTACCTGACGAGGTGATCGATGGCGTGCAGCCCAGAAATGCTGAAACGTGTTCCCCTGTTTGCTCTACTCGACGACGACGAGACCGCGGTGTTGGCGGGCCAGGTCGAAGTCAGGACCTTTATGCAGCGCCAGCGCATATGGAAGATCGGCGATCCGGGCGGGCGGGCTTACGTTCTGGTCTCCGGCGTTGTGCGTATCACGACCGTGGATGAAGACCAGCAGGAAGTCGTGGTCGACCAGCCGGCGGAAGGCGAGTTCTTCGGATTCGCCTCCATGCTCGACCAGACCCCGCATCAGACTGATGCCGTCGCGGTAGAAGAAAGTGTTTGCCTGGAAGTGGACCGGCACGATATCGCCACGCTTCTGGAACGCAAGCCTCATGCCGGAATGGACATGCTCACCGTGCTGGGCCGCCAGTTTCACGCCTCGCAGCAGCTGGTGCGGGTCCGTGCCAGCCGCAATCCCAACGACGTCATCGAAGAGGATATGACCTTCGGCGAACGCATCGCCGACCGGGTCGCCAGCTTTGGCGGGTCGTGGACATTCATCATCACATTCGCGCTTGCGATTACAGCTTATACCGCGATCAATGTCGTCCTGCGAGGACAAGCCTGGGACCCGTATCCGTTTATCCTGCTCAACCTGTTCCTCTCCATGCTGGCCGCCATCCAGGCGCCGGTCATCATGATGAGCCAGAACCGCCAGGACACTAAAGACCGGCTGCGCGGCGAACTCGACTACGACGTCAATCGCCGCGCCGAATCGGAGATTCAGGGGCTGGCGCGTAAGCTGAATTTGCTGGGAGAGAAGATCGGCGATGTAGAGGATTTGTTGCGCAATAAGGTGTAACCACGAACCACGTGGGGACAGCCGCCCTTGGCTGTCCGGCGGAACGAAGCTCCGCAGGTTTCATGTCGCCGGTAAGGCTTCTTTCGCCCCGTTGGGGCTTCCCCTCATTCTGCCGCTAGCCCCGGGCTTGCGCCCGGGGCTTTATTCTCGCGCCGCTCAGCGGCTAGGACCGGCAGCGAGGTACGCTTCGCTCTGCGGGCCAGCTAGACGGGTTCCGGAGCGGCCGGCGCCACCGCAAACTCGACCTGCTGCTTCCCTAGCACCGGGTGCGTCGCTGTCAGCCGCACCGTTCCCGCCTGCTCTTTGGTTCGAATCCAGATCGCTCCAGTGCCGCCCACCAGGGCAAACGGATTGTCCCCGATGATCTCCGCCGGGCCCTCCAGTTCAAACTTGATGGCATCGTTGGCAAATGGCCGGATGGCGTCGAATTCATCGGTCACGCGCAGCACCACGCGGGTGGTGTCGGCGCCATCAGCGATCAGACTGCTGTCGTCGGGCAAGAGCGTGAACTTCTGGTCGACGCCTTTGCCGGAATATTTCTTAACGATGACCTGTTTTCCCTGAATGTAGCCTTCGATCCGCAGGTCGCCCCATTTGTGAAACAGTTCGCCCAGTTCCACGATGAATGGGGCGTACTGAAGATGTTGAAAGGTCTTCCGGTCGGGCTTTACTTCGGCGACCATCTCATCGGCGATGTAGAGCTTCAGGACGTCGCAGTTGGAACACATCACCGCCTTCGAAAATCCTATCGATGCGTCGCCCCGCGCCCAGTGGAACGCCGGCTCGAGGACAACCTCTTCCGCGGGATCACACTGCGACTTGTAGAAACCGGCCGCCGGTTTGGGCTCGCGGAACATGTCGGTGACACCGTGATAGCAAATGCGATCGCCGGAGCCAAAATCGCCGTGGGTGTTGTAGTCGAATGCGCACCAGCCAATGCCCCCGGCATATTGCGGGTTGGACGCCAACTGGTCGTGGATGCGGGCATGGCGCATGGTGTGTTCGGTGAGCCGCTCCACCTGGTCGATGGTTTTCGTGGGATAAGTGTGTCCGACAAATTCGGTGTTCAGGTAGCGGGAATGATTAGGTGGCTTCAGCGGAAACCCGAAGTCGTTCATGGTGAAGACATCTTCGAGAAATTCCGATTCCTGAAAGTAGCGGATCCCGCCGGTCTGACGCGTCGGGTCTAATTTGTGGGCCAGCGCATTGGTGCGGACATAAAAGCTGTGGTCGTCTTTTGATTCGTTGATTCGCACGCCCCACAGGATGATGGACGGATGGTTCCAGTCGCGGCGGATCATGCGGCTGACATTGTCAATCGAAATCAGTTTCCACGGTTCGTCGCCAATATGCTGCCAGCCCGGAATCTCTTCCAGCACCAGCAGCCCAATCTCGTCGCAGGCATCGAGAAAGTGGCGTGACTGCGGATAGTGCGAGGTACGCACGATGTTGCACCTCAGCTTGTGGCGCAAAATGTGCGCATCCCGGCGCTGGACGCGGCCCGGCATGGCCTGGCCTGCGAAGGGAAATGTCTGATGACGATCCAGCCCGCGCAGCTTGATCACCTTGCCGTTGAGTTCAAAACCATGATCGGTGAATTGCGCTTCCCGGAACCCGATGGTGCGCGAGACTTCATCCACCGCCTGCGTCCCACGCAGCAGGCGGACCTGCACGCTGTACAGATCAGGGTGCGACAGATCCCATAGCTTTATTGCGCCAAGCTTGTCCACATGGACGGTGTAGGCAACCGGATCGGTCGCGGCCGCAGCCGAGGGAACGCGCTGCGTGCCCTTGGCCAGTACACGATCGCCCTCGCGCAGACTGACTTCGAGGGTCAGCGGTTCTCGCGACGCCTCCGCGAACTGAATGTAGCAATCGACATCCAGGCTGGGATGGTCGGTCAACACGTCCTTGGTTTTGGCGAAGACGTTCTCAATGAAGGTCGCGGGAACAATGCGCAGCGAGACTTCGCGGTAAATGCCGCCGAACGTCAGGTAATCGATCTGATAGCCGAACGGAGGAATGTCAGGCCGCTCAGTGGAATCAAGATCGACCGCCAGCACGTTGTCTCCGTCGAAGTCGAGGTGCGGGGTAAGGTCGAAGGAGAAAGGCGTGTAGCCGCCCTTGTACTCGCCCAAGCGCTCACCGTTGATCCAAACCGTGGACGCGGTCATGGCCCCTTCAAAATCCACGAAGACGCGGTGGCCGCGGGCCGCGGGCGGCAGTTTGAACCGGCGGCGGTAGCTGGAGACGAACTCATAACTCTTCTCGTCGAAGCTGTGCCAGGGCAGCCGGATGTTGGTGTGAGGAATCACGACGCGCTCATATCCGGAGTCGTCGAAATCACGCGCGTGCGACCCTTCCGCGACCGTGCGGCTATATCGCCAGTTCCGGTTCAAGGGCAGCACGATCCGTCCCGCAGCAGCGCCGGGCTCAGTCGCGCCATTGGCCAATGCCGAGCGGGCAATAGTCACGCCCGCGATGAAGGTGCCGGTAGTCTTGAGAAAATTGCGTCGGTCCATAGGTCCCCCCGGGTTGATGCGCCAGTTGTGGATGGCCGGCTGAATTATCTAACATCGCGGTATTCCTGTAAACGCTTACAGGGAATGGCGGAGCACCGCTCCAGGGCCCTGCAATTCCTTCCCCCGCCAATCGTTGCTAAAATAGAGAATTCCTCCGGACCTTCCTCGTGGACTTGCATGAACATTAAAGAAGTCGCCAAGCGAGCCAAAGTCTCAACCGCCACCGTATCTCGCACTATCAACGATTCCGAGAAGGTGAAGCCGGGGACAGCGGCGCGGGTGCGCAAGGCCATCGAAGAGCTGAACTTTTATCCCAACACCCACGCTCGCACCCTGGTTTCAGGCAGAAGCCGCATGCTGGGGCTGATCATCTCGGATATCACCAACCCGTTTTTCCCCGAACTGGTAAAAAGCTTCGAAGACCAGGCGGTAGAGCGCGGCCAGGAAGTCATCATCGGGAATACCGACTACAACCCCAAGCGCATGGCGGGATGCATTCGACGCATGGTCGAACGCAAAGTCGACGGCGTGGCCATCATGACCTCCGAAGCGGACCCCGCGCTGGTCACTGAACTCACCCGCCGAAACATTCCCACCGGTGTTCATGGATACCGGCAAAACTGGCCTGCACAGCGCTAACATCCGCATCGATTACGCCCAGGGCATTCACGAGGCGATGCAGCATCTTTTTTCGCTCAATCACCGGCGAATCGCTTTTATCGCTGGTCCCATGAACCTGGAGTCGGCCCGCACGCGGCGCGATGCTTACCTGTCCGGGCTAAAAATCAGGGGGCTGTCCGACAAGTCCATGATCGAAAAAGGGGACCACCGGATCGAAGGCGGGGCCATGGCGATGCGAAGCCTGTTGAAATTGCCGCAGCGTCCAACCGCCGTCATCGCCTCGAATGATCTCACCGCGATTGGAGCCCTGGGCGCGATTCTCCATGCCGGATTGAGAGTTCCGGAAGACATATCGCTGATTGGTTTCGACGATATTTCGTTTGCCCACCTCACCCAGCCACCTCTGACCACCGTGATCCTGTCGCGCACCCAGCTCGCGGTCACCGCTTTTGCCGCGCTCGAGGCGCTGATTCGCAAAGAAGACAACCCCCATCTCGACTATTCGATCCCGACCCACCTGGTAATGCGAGGTTCGACACGCGCGATCTAGCCCGGGCGTGATCCAGCGCCTGTCATCCAGCGCTGTGTCATCCAGCGCCCCGTCATCTGGCTCTGTGTCATCTCGCGCTCTGTCATCCGGAGCGGAGTGGCTGCTTCGCTTCGGCGAAGCAGTGGCGCAGTCGAAGGACCCCTATAAGCTAGTTCGGAAGCCGGCGCTTGAAGTTCCTCCCGGGCTAAATCTCTTTCGGCCTTTCAGGGCTGCATCATTTACCGCATCGCACCCGGGGCTGGCGCCCTGGGCTACACTCTTGCGCCGCTGCGAGGCTCGGGCGGTCACTTGCGATTCCCGAACTCTAGACCTGCCCGTTCAAATCCGCGCTCGCGCCGTTGGCGGCGGAACAGACGTAAACATCGGGCTTGATCCCGGTGGCAGCCTGATATCTCTCCGAGATCTGCGCCGCAAACCTGGACGCGTCAGCGGCATTCACCAGGTTCACCGTGCACCCGCCAAAGCCTCCGCCCGTCATGCGGCCGCCATAGTAGCCGTCCAACGACTCCGCGATTTCGACCATGACGTCCAGTTCCCGGCAGCTGACTTCAAAAAGATCGCGCAGACTGCGGTGCGACTCCCGCATCAGGCTTCCGAATCGGCTCACGTCCCCCGCAGCCAGGTATTTGGCGCCTTCCAGCACGCGCTGGTTTTCCGTCACCACATGCAGGCAGCGCTTATAGACGGTCGGGGGAATCTCGGCTTTGTGTTGTTCGAGTTGTTCCAGCGAAATGTCTCGCAGGGCGCGCGCTTTCGGATACCACCGACTGAGGACTTTCACTCCTTCATCGCACTCCTCACGCCGCCGGTTGTAGGCGCCGCTGGCGTGGTCATGCTTCACCATGGTGTTGCAGATCACCAGCCGAACATTCTCCGGGATGGGAATCAGCTTGAACTCAAGCGAACGGCAATCCAGCAGCAAGGCGTGTCCGGCCTTGCCTAGACATGACACGAACTGGTCCATGATGCCGACCCGGGCCCCGATAAATACGTTTTCGGCTCTTTGGCACAGCTTTGCGACTTCGGGCAAGGAAAGGCGCGCGCCGTTGAGGCTCATCAAGGCGAGCGCGCTCGCCACCTCGATCGCGGCGGAAGAACTGAGTCCCGCGCCGATGGGCACTTCGCCTCGAACCAGCAAACTCGCGCCCGGCGTGGGATGCCCGATCTCCTGCAGCATGACCGCAATGCCCAGAACGTAGTCCGACCACACGCCCTTGCCGCGGCTGGGCAGGTTTTCCAGATCGAATTCAAGCTGTTCGGAAAATTCTTCGGATCGGATGACCAGTTTCCGGTCCGGCCGCGGAGAGACGGCGACCCGAGTGGAAAAGCCGATAGCACAAGGCATCACGAAGCCGTCGTTGTAGTCGGTGTGCTCGCCCAACAAATTGACCCGTCCTGGGGCGCAGAAGATGCGGGGCTGCGACCCAAACAAGCTCTCAAAATGTTGAGCCAATTCTGCCGACTTCATATGGTCCAAGAAATGCCGCGGGGCCAGCCGGAAACAGGACGTGAAAACCGAGTTGGGAGTATGAAATACTGCATATGTAATCGCTTACAGTCTGCCACAATAAGCGGCTACCCACTCCCTGTCAAATGACGTCTGATTTACGATATCTCGGACTTGTAAGGCTTTCGCGTACATTGTAACCCAAGGGGCGGAGGCACGGGATTGAAGCTTACGGAAGACCCACATCGCCGATTAAACCCTCTCACCAACGAGTGGGTGCTGGTTTCCCCTCACCGCGCCGGCCGGCCGTGGCAGGGACAGCTCGAAAAGGTCGCCACCAGGCACGAGCCCGAATATGACCCCACGTGCTACCTCTGTCCCGGTAATCCCCGGGCGGGCGGGGTCTTGAATCCGCGCTATACCGGCACCTTCGTTTTCGACAATGACTTTGCCGCCCTCAAACCCGCGGCGCGAGACGACCGCATCGACATCGAAAACCGGGGGTTGCTGGTGGCGGAAGGCGAGCCCGGCCTTTGCCGGGTGATCTGCTTTTCCCCGCGCCACGACCTTACCCTGGCCACCATGTCGCCGAAAGACATTGAAAACGTGATCCATACCTGGATCGCCCAATTCCGCGAACTGGCCCAGATGCCGCAGATCAATCACGTGCAGATCTTCGAAAACCGTGGCTCGATGATGGGCGCCAGCAATCCTCATCCCCACTGCCAGATCTGGGCCACCCATGCGGTTCCGGACATCCCCGGCAAAGAACTAATCGGCCAGGCCAGCTACACCGAAACACATAACAAGTGTTTACTGTGTGATTACGTCGAACTGGAGGACCGGCAGCAGATTCGCGTGGTCTGCGAGAACGAGGGGTTCGTCGCCATGGTGCCCTTCTGGGCGGTTTGGCCGTTCGAGATCCTGGTTTGCAGCCGCCGCCACCTGGGAGCCTTCCCTGAATTTACGGACCAGGAAGTTTCCCTGCTGGCCCAGCTCCTGCAGCAGGTGACCTCAACTTACGACAAGGTTTTCGACGTGCCGTTCCCCTACTCGATGGGATTTCATCAATCGCCCACCGACGGCAATCCGCATCACGAGGCGCATTTCCACGCGCACTTCTATCCTCCGCTTCTGCGCTCTGCAACCATTCGAAAATTCATGGTGGGATTCGAAATGCTGGGCATGCCGCAACGCGACATCACGCCGGAAAGCGCCGCGGCACACTTGAAATCGCTAATAACTACCAAAGTGTCATCCTGAGCGGAGTGGCGGCTTCGCGAAGCGAAGCAGCCGCGCAGTCGAAGGACCCCTATGAGCGCAACGGGTGTTGAAGTGACCGCGAGCGGAAACTCGAATATCAGGAACCCCGAGTGATTGCCACTGATAGGGGTCCTTCGACTCCGCCTGTCCGTTCGCGAGCGAACGGACAGGCTGCGTTCAGGATGACATTGGCGGCAAATGGAGGTGGTGGCTCAGTTTGACGCCATCCCCTTTACCAGTGCGTCATCCTGAGGGACTTCAGTCCCGAAGGATCTGGCGCGCATCGGCACCAAAGCAGGGTCGAAGCGGTGTATCGGCTTCACGCCGGATCCTTCACGGCCTGAAGGCCGTTCAGGATGACGCCGAATCAGGAGAGATTTCAAACTGAGCCACTACCCAAATAGAATGAGCCCGCAAAACTCATTGACAAGGGCGCAGCAAGCCTGCAATCGTTTTCACCGCTTGCCGGAAAATCACGGGTTTTCAGGCGGGCGCCACCGATTCCCGAAGGAGAACTATTCATGTTGAGGACCATCGATTGGACCATCAGGCTCTATCTGGGCCGGCGGGGAACCAAGGTCTGAGCGGACCTCGGACCTCGGGCGTCAGGCCTCGGGCGCCGGACATCAGAGAGCAGCCACGATCTCATTTTCAGCAAAAATCAGGAGTCACAATGCGCACCTTTCGATCGTCACGGCATTTGGAATTCGCATTCTTCTGGGCGGTTGCTGCCATCCTTCTGTTAGCGCCCATCCTCAGCGCACAGACGCCGCCTCCGCCGCCCATCATGATGGGGACGGCATGGTATCCGGAACAATGGCCAGAGTCGCGCTGGGACGCCGACCTCACCCTGATGCAGCAAGCCGGAATCCACATGGTGCGGGTGGGCGAATTTGCCTGGAGCCGAATGGAGCCCAGCGAGGGCGCCTACGATCTGGACTGGCTGGATCGGGCCGTCACGGCCGCCTCGAAACACGGCATCTACACGGTCGTTGGCACGCCCACTGCCGCTCCACCGGCGTGGCTCACGCAGAAATATCCCGAAACCTTGCGCGTGGACGAAGAGGGCCACCGCCTTGAACATGGAAATCGGCAGCAGTTCAACTTCGCCAATCCCAAATATCGCGAACTGGCGCGCAAGATCGCCGAACAACTGGCCAAGCGCTTCGGACACAATCCCTACGTGCTGGGCTGGCAAATTGATAATGAATATTCCGATATCTCGTTCGATCCCGATACCAAGGCGCAATTCCAGCAATGGCTCAAGGCTCGTTACGGCACTCTCGACAACCTGAACGCGCGCTGGACCACCTCCTACTGGAGCGAAACCATCTTCGACTGGAGCCAGATTCCGATTCAGACGGAATACGGCAATCCCGGCCTGCTGCTGGCCTGGAAACGCTTTGTCAGCGATACCTGGCGCAGTTATCAGAAGAACCAGTTGGAGGTCATTCGCGCCAATGCCGATCCCAAACAGTTCATCACCACGAACACCATGGGCTGGTATGACGGCTTCGATCACTATGTAGTCGAGAAAGATCTCGACCTCGCCGCCTGGGACGACTACGTGGGCCAGGGACACCTCGATCCCGCCAAGAACGGCTTCGCCCATGACCTGACTCGTGGCTTTAAAGGCAAGAATTTCTGGGTCATGGAAACCCAGCCCGGCTCGGTCAACTGGGCGCCCATCAACAACTCCCTCGATAAGGGAGAAGTGCGGGCCATGGCCTGGCACGCCGTTGGACATGGCGCCGATGTGGTCAGCTACTGGCAGTGGCGCAGCGCCTTGAACGGCCAGGAGGAATACCATGGCACGCTGCTGGGAGCGGACGGCACGCCCGTCCCCTTGTATAAGGAGGCGCAGCAGATCGGCGAGGAATTTGCCAAGGCCGGTCCGGCGCTGGCGGGAACGTCGGTGAAATCCGAGGTCGCCATCCTGCACTCCTACGACAGCCGCTGGGCCATCAATTGGCAGCGCCACAACAAAAACTACGATCCCGACGCAGAACTCGTGAGCTACTACGGACCGCTGCGGGCCATCAGCCAGTCCATCGACGTAATCGAACCGGTTGCGCCTCTGAACCAGTACAAGCTGGTGGTGGCGCCCGGGCTCAACGTGCTCTCAGATGCCGCCGCCAAGAACCTCATTGAATATGTGCGGCAGGGCGGACATCTGGTGCTGGGCCAGCGCTCGGGCATGAAGGATGACGACAACGGCTTGCAGCCTGAACGCCAACCCGGGCCGCTCACGGATCTGCTGGGCGGGCGAGTCGAGCAGTACTACGCGCTGGTCGATCCGGTAGCGATCGAGGGAAAGTTTGGTTCCGGCCAAAGCAAGCTGTGGGCCGAGTTGCTGAGCGCCAAAGACAAAGACACCGAGGTGCTCGAGACCTACGGCAAGAGCAACGGCTGGCTGGATGGCAAGCCGGCCGCCATCACCCGGAAAGTCGGCAAGGGCCGCATCACCTACATCGGCGCCTGGCTCGACGGCTCCGCCATGACCACGGCGGCGAAATGGATGACGGACGTGAGCGGCGTGAAACCCGCACTGGGCGCGGTTCCGCAAGGAGTCGAAGTCTATCCGCGCTACGGCAATCAGGGGACAGTTTACATTCTGGTAAACCTGTCAAAGGCCGAGCAGACCGTCGCACTACCGTTCCCCATGAATGACGTTCTCGAAGGGGGATCAAAGCAAGCGGTCAAGCTCCCAGTCTATGGAGTGGCGGTCTTGTCGAAATAAATGATTCTCATCGTGTGGGCGGGCGCCCTCGCCCGCCGCTTTTGAAGTTGATTTTGATTTCAACTGTTGGAGACGCAAGGTCAAAATCAAACGCGGCGGGCGAGGGCGCCCGCCCCACACCACCCCCACCGCTACGCCACAGCCACTAGCCGATCCAGCTGAGTAACTGCTTTAGATCGGTGGGACTCGCGGATTGTGTGCCGCCCGGCATCGCCGGGCCAATCGCCAGCGCTTCGCCGTGGCCTTCGAACCATACCAGGAACGAAGATTTCTCCGCGCCGGCCAGGCGCTGCTGGTTCAGATAGGTGTAGTAGGAACCCATGTCGGCATCGACCAGGGATCCCGCCGGATCAAGTTCGGCGGTGGCTTGATTTGCAGACAGCAACTCATTCATCGGCTTCTGCCGCTGGCGCGGGGCAAATCGCACCAGCAAGGTGAGAGGCTCGGCTCGTCGCAGGGTCTCGCGCGCCGCCCATTGCGCGAAGGTGGTGCTGAAAATCTGCGTTCCCGAACCTTCGGTCAGCAATTTGACCTGGAAGCGATCGAGCACCTCATCGTCGCCTTTGGCCGCGCCCGATTTGCCCATGCCTGATTTGCCCATGCCCAAGTCCGCGGGACGCATCTGGGCCAGAAGAGTGCGCAACGCCTCCGGTCCCATGCCGGGTTTTTCGATTTCTCCGTGCATCTTGCGCAACAGTATCGCGCGTGCAGGCGCCAGCGCGCCGTAGGAGACACAGGTGAGCGCGGGATCGTGGTCGGCTTCCTGACCACCGTCAATGTACCAGTGGGCATAAGAAGCGGGATGCGCTTTGGCTCGCGCAGCCACCGCATTCAACAGCGTCTCCAGCCCATTTTCGGGATTCACTCGGCTGAAATATCCGCCATGGGCGCGCAGTTTGCGGAACAGGGGTTCCTGGGGCGCAGCGACACCCTGTCCGATGACGGCGATTCCAAGCCGGGGCACCGGAGGCAACTCGGGCGGCGCCACCGCCTGCAGACGGCCCGCGTATTCGATCGCTGCCTTGCGAAAAGCATCCAGTTGATGGGTGGCCCAAAGGTGAGCCGAGAACTGTTCAACGAAAAGGGCCGGTGAATTTACCCAATCAACTCTTTCGAGCTTCGAAGACTGAGTGATCTGCGCGAATCCCTGGAACCATTTTTTTACCTGCTGCGGGGACAGTGAATTCAGGTTCGCCAGTTCCTTCTCGATGGCCTTGCGCTCGGGAGGAAACTTGAAATCGTAGTCGATGACCTCGCGCAACAGACTCGGAACAAAGGTCAGCGGCAGCTGTTGCAGGGCCGCAACGCAGCCCGTGACCAGCTTTCGGGCCTGGGGCGGGTAGCCCGCGAACTGCTCCGGCTTGAGATCGCTGGGAAGCATATGCGCTACAACAGTTCCGGAATCGGCTTGCCCTGCGCCAGGGCGGCGGAAAAATCCAGCATCGACCCCAGGGTCGGCACCAGGTCGGTCGACTCCATGGCGCGGTCGAAAACCACCCCCGGGCGCACACCCGCGCCCAGAGCCATCATCCAGGTGGTGCGGGAGAGCGTGTCGCCGGTGCGATGATGCTGAAACCCGTTGCCCCCGGAGTCGTCATCGGCATCGCGCCCAAAATCCGGCAGGATGAAGAGCGTCGTGTTGCCGGCATATTCCGGTTCGGTCTGGATGGCTTGCCATATTTCGGCGCACAACCGGTCGGTCCGCCGGATGCCATCAATGTACAGCGAATAAGCGCCGGCGTGGGCGATATCGATATCGTGCATGGTGATCCACAACAGGCTGGGCGCCACCTGCCGCATCAATTGCCGCGCGATATACACCGAGAGTTCGTCCGGACTCGAAAGCGTCCGCGCATGGCTCTTGAAATCGTCCACGGACAGCTTCAGCAAATTCTCCAGCTGCTGCAATTCAAACTCGCGGCCTCCGAGTTCAGGAGCATAAAAGGGCGTCTCGTAGTTGTCCCGCAGCAGATGATCGAAGTCGCCGGTGGCGCCCGACATGGCCGCCGTCAAAAGATGCTTCGGCAGAATCACGGTCGCGCCCGATCCTCCGCCATAAGAAGGATGGTTGCTCTCGCCGATGCGGTTGAAACCATTGCTGGGAGCCACAACCCAGGCATCCGAGGGCGGCCGCCTCAAGTCTTTGCGGAAATACTCGAACACGGTCGGGTTGGCGGGAGGGACGGCAGCAAAATTATTAAAGGTCTCGTAGACCCCGGTGACCAGGCTGGCGGTGGCCACGTAGTGTCCCAGGATTCCCCGATTGACAACCTGGGTGAAGAAAGCCGACTGCGGGATAAGTTCGCGCATCAGGTGGGGAATGTTCTCCTGCCCTTCCGGCGCAAACGTCTCCTGGTCCCGGGCTCCGCCGCCGAACGTGATGACCACCACTTTTCTCTTTTTGGGCGGCGCCAGCGCTCGCGCCATCGCGCTCGGGGCCAGCATCGCGCTCCCCAGCGCCAGGCCGGCTGCCGTCCGCAGGAAGTCGCGGCGATTGGAGGCCAGCTGCCGGGACAGTTCACGAGGGCCGGACGCCGCCGCGGCGGCCCGGCCTCTAGCGGTCTGCAATGAAAGCTGCGTCATAACGAGTTCTCTTCGATCCATCACTTCGTTGACGGCCCATCCTTGGCCGAGTACACAAACTGTCGAATGTCGGCCCGCTGTTTATCGACTTCCGCCAGGTGCTCCGCGCGGAGCTGCTGATACACCTGAAACTGCTGCTGGGCGCGCTCTTTGTCGCCGGTACGAACATACGCCTGACCCAGCCGGTAGTGCGCGTCCGCCAAATCCGGACTGAGTTGCAGCGCCTTTTCATATTCGGGAACAGCCTCGGCGTACTTGCCCTGGTCCGAGTACAGATTCCCCAATTGCAGGCGCGCCTCGGCCAACTTCGGATCGAGCGCAATCGCCGTCTTCAGCAGGGCTTCAATCTGCTGGAGATTCAAGTCCGGATCCTGCGCCCGCTTTCCTTTCCACAAACTCATGGCATAGTAGTACGAGGCGCGAGCATTGTGCGGCTGAAGTTCGGCAAAACGGCGGAACCGCTCGATGACCTCATTCGCCTGGCTCGGCGAACTATCGTACGCCTTGGACAGAAATAGGTAGCAGCTGGGATCGGACGGGTCGAGGTCAGCCCCTTGCAGCAGGGCCTTTACGGCCTCGTCGTAGTTGCCGCGCGAGTACAAGGCCATGCCTAACCCGATGACCAGGCGAGGTGATTTGGGATAGCGCTCGGTGGCGTGCTGAAACACCTCAATGGCGGGCCCCAGCGTCCGGTGGATCAGCAGTTCGCTGCCCCAGTCGAACAGATTGCTCTCGCTCGGGTCCATGTGGGCCGCGGCTTCATATTCGTTGGCCGCCTCCACGAATTTCCCGTCCTTCTCTTCGATCTCTCCCAGCAGGTTGTGCAGTTCCGCTGTGTTCTTTTTTTTCAACAGATCTTGCACCAATTCCCGGGCATCCGCGAGCTTGCCGGTCAAAACATAAGCCAGGGACAAATCGTAGCCATTGTCGTAGGAGGACGGATCGATCTTCTGGGCCTGACCGAGGAAAGGAACCGCGGCCGCGACTTTTCCGGAGCGGACGTAAAACTCACCCAGGTTGTGGTTCGTGTCGAAGTTTCCAGGATCCAGCTCAGCCGCCTTCTTGAATTCCACTCCCGCCTGCTCCGCCTTTCCCAGGCGCATCAGGTTGGCCGCCAGGTTGGTCCTGGCAGACGCGGAGCCCGGCTTCAGGCGGACAGCAGTTTGCAGGTGCGGGCTGGCTTTCGCGTCCTGCGACTGCGCGGAATAGACCAGGCCCAGGAGCTCATGGACGTCGAAGCTTTGTGGAACCTCATGCACCAGGCTCTCCAGCCGTTGGGCGGCTTCGGCAAAATGGCCCGACTCGTATTGCGCCACAGCGGCCTGGAACTCGCGCTCCAGCGGTTTCTGGGCCTGGGCTGCCGGCAGCGATGGGATCAGCGCCAGCCCCAGCAGGGAAACGAGAGGAATGAACCGAAGCGACCGATGCCGGATGATCACGGTCTTCCATGCTACACCGCACCCGAACGGGCCGGATAGTCTGTCCTATCGTGTAACGGGCGGAAGGCTCTGCTACCCAGCGCCTTCCGCCCGTGAATGCCCTTCTTATCTTTGAACCGCGACTCTAGAACCGCAGTTTCAAAGCCAGCTGGATCTGCCTCGGATCGTAGGGAGCATCGCGAGTTGAACCCACTTCGCCGAAGTTCGAGCTGGTGAAATTGGTCGCGCCCGAGACGGAGACAACTCCGTTGCCGCCGAATCCAGGAGCGTTGAAGTTCGGGTGATTGACGATATTGAAGAACTCAGCCCGGAACTGCAAGGCGAACCGTTCGCCGAGCTTGAAGTCCTTGAAGGTGGAGAAGTCAATCCGCTTGAAGGGCGGGCCGGCAATCTGGGTGGGAGATCCGCCCAACAGGCCAAGGCCGCCATTGATTGGAATGCAACCCTGAACTGACGTGGGGTCGGGTCCGGTTGAGCGAAACACGCAAGGTTGGGTGAAGGCCGCCGGGTTGCCGAGGAAGCTCGGCTGCCCATTGGAGTCGATATGCATTCCTCTCTTGGCGTCCTGGCCCGGGACCACGATGTCGTAGCATCCCGTGCCGTTGCCGGTGCTAGAAGGACAAGGGAGAGTAATCGGTTGTCCGCCCTGCAGCACCACGCCCCAACTCAGAGTCCAGCCTCCGAGCACGGCGTTTGCCAGGCCACCCGCATTTGCCAGGTACGCCTTGTTGCGCCCGAAAGGAAGCTCGTAGCTGCCGCTGATGTGTACGACGTTCCGTATATCGAACGAAGCCAGGCCGTAGTCGTACTGAATTCCGGCGCCTGGAACATCCGGGGCGCGGAAGCCCTGCAGGCTCCCGCCGTTGAGCAGATCACCGGCATCGGTGCGGGCCTGCGACCAGGTGTAGGTCGCCAGGAAGCTCAGCCCGTTGGCGAATTGCTTCTCCGCCTTCGTCTGGAGGGAATGATAGTGGCTGTTGCCGTTGGTGGTCGCGTAACTCGCGTTTTCTCCGAAGTCCGGGAACGGAATTCCGCCCAGAGCAGCAGGCGTACCGGTAAGAGAAGCGTCTACCGGCAGGACTCGAGTCGGAAGGTTGGAGCCGGGGAACGACTCCAAGTGCCGGCCCAGCGAAGTCACATAGCCCATCTGGAAGGTCAGGGTGGGCGTGATTTGATATTGCAGCGTGAGGTTACCGCTCATGGAGTAGGGAGTTTTATAGTCGAACTGGATGCCGCGCAGCGCTAATCCGCTGGCATTGACCAAAGTCGGATCGAGCGGAGTGCAACTGAAGCCGACTTCAAAAGTGGCCGTCGGCGCGCAACCCGGGAATGAGATCGGGTGACCGTCGTCCGGGGCCGCGTATTGGAAGTTGAACTGGAACGGATAGTTTTCTCCCAGGTTGGGCGAAAATCCGCGGTTTTCAAAACCGTTGTAAAAGAGTCCGAACCCGCCGCGGGCCACCAGTTTGGGCGTAACCTCGTAGGCGAAGCCGAACCGGGGCGCAAAATTATATTTTTGCGAGTTCCCCAGTCCTTTCCCGAACTTATTGCCGATCACGACCCCGATGCCGTCCTGCGCAGTCAAGTTGTTGAAGCTGGACGAAAAGTTCGCGGCATTGGTTCCCGACGGAATCAGGTACAGCGGAGTATTGCTGGGCGGGCCGCTGGGAACGAAGTTGGCCTGGGCCCCGTGGTGCTCAAATACCAGACCGAAGAAATCCCAGCGCAAGCCGAGGTTCACGGTCAGTTTGGGCGTGACCTTCCAATCGTCGTTGAAGTAGCTGCCGTAGTAATTCTTTCCGTTATCGGTGAGCGAGATGTTGGAGACGTACAGGCTGTTGTTGCCCGCGCCGGTCGAGGCGCCTCCGACGTTGTCGATTCCGCCGGCCACCGTTGTTGTAGTGGGCGAGAGCAGGAACTGCGCACGTCCGGTATTGCCATTGCGCACGTTGGGGACGTCCGTGTAAACGCTGCCATAGTCGAATTCGCCGCGCGACCACGGTGGCTGCAGGGTCGAGAACTTCACATGCTGCCACTCAAAGCCCATTTTGAAAGTGTGCTTGCCATAGATTTTGGTGAAGTCGTCGGTGGCCTGGAAGGTAGAAGTAACTTCGTCCGACGGCAGGAAGGCATTGCTGCCCAGTGTGGACAGTCCATTGATGCCGAAGGCAGGCAAGCCGCCATTCTCGTGCAATTGCGGAATGCCCTGGATGCCGAACTGTCCGGGGATGTCGCTCAGGTCATTGGCGGAAGGTGAAACGCGCGTGGTGTGCAGATAGTTGAGGCCGGCGCGGGCCACGTTCACCATGGTCGGGGAGAATACATGGGTCCAGGCCAGGGCGCTCTGTTGCGCGTTCGCCGTCTGGTTGCCCTGCTGGAAGCCGCCACCGTCAGCTATGCCACCGAAAATTCCGGGGATGAACTGGGGATCGTCCACCAGGCTGAAGCGGTAGAACAACTGGTTCTTGGTGCTGAAGTTGAGGTCCAACCGGGTATCGAACGAGTTGCGCCGCTCATTCAGCTTGGGAGAGTTCCCGTAATTCGAAAACAGACTTCCGCTCGTGGGCGTGGGATACAGATTCAACAATTTGATGGCGTTCGGATCCAGCCGGCTGAGCGGCAACTGATTCAGGCTGCAGGTGGCGAGACTGTAAGCCGCGGTGCTGGGCGCGCAGTTGGTGTTAATGGGATCGCGGGCAAAACCCGTGGAGGTTGCGACCCGGCCTGAAACTGGATCGACCACGCCGGCCGTAACGGGCCGGGTGGTGGCGGGATCAAGGATCGTTCCCAGGGGAACGGTGCGGCCTAACGCATCAGTTTCGAGGCTCCCGTTTTGACCGGTGATCAAATCGGAGAAGTCTGCCGTCGTAGGATCGGCGCCCAGACCATTGATTCCGTTGCGTTCCAGCACGGTCGGTACGGACCCGCTCAGAATGGTGCCTTGCAGCCGGCGCAGTCCTTCGTAGTCGCCGAAGATGAAGACCTTGTTCTTGATTATCGGTCCGCCCAGCGATGCTCCGAACTGATTCTGTCGAAGTTCGCCCTTGGGCACGTTGTGGAAATTTTCAAACCAGTCGGCGGCATCCAGCTTGTCGTTCCGCAAATACTCCCAGGCCGCGCCGTGGAAGCTGTTGGTGCCCGACTTGATGGTGGCGTTCAGCACGGCGGCGCCGGAGCGGCCGAACTCAGCGCTGAAGCCGGAAGTCTGCACCTTGAACTCCTGGATCGCCTCCAGGGGAGGCAACACCACGTAGTTGGTTCCGTTCAGGAAATCCACGGTGTCGGAATTGTTGTCAATACCATCCAGCATGTAGTTGTTCTGCGCCGGACGGTTGCCGTTGGCCGCGAAAGCGCCGCTGGCCGCGTTACCGCGGGTGTCCGCCTGCGGAGAGTTCACGCCGGCGGCGAGTTGCGCCAGGAAGGTGAAATTCCGGCCGTTCAGAGCTTGATTTTCGATCTGGTGACTACCTATGACCTGTCCGACGGAAGCGTCTTCGGTCTGCATCAACGGCGCGGTTGACGTTACCTCGACGGTTTCGGTGGCGGCGCCCGGCTTGAGCTGGAGGTTGGCCACCACGTGTTGTTGCACTGCAACCGTCAAGGCCTGCTGGGTCGTGGAGAACCCGGCCGCAGTCGCGGCAACCTGGTAGTTTCCGATCCTCACCGGGGAGAAGGTGTATCCACCGCTGGGGTCGCTGTGGGTCTGCAGCACCAGTCCGTTGTCCGTGTTGGTCAGGGTGATGGTCGCGTTGGGAACGACGGCACCGCTGGTGTCCTGAATGAGTCCAGTAATTGAACCTTGGTCAATCTGGCCGAACGCCAGCTGGCTAGTGAGCTGAACCAAGCCCAGGCAAATAAGCGCTACCCAGAGCAATCCTAAGCGTCGCGGCAGAGGGCGATTCTGATTTCCAGTCATGACCTAAGTCCTCTCATTGGTAAATCTCGTTGAATTGGTGATTGGCCCAAGCGCAAACCCTTGCTGGTGGCTTCTCTTGGAGTAATCATTTGCTTACGTGATCTTTGTTCTGTCGGTGCCAACAAAGTTTCTCTTAATGTAAACGTGTACATTACTGAAACCGGGACAACCTTAGAACAGGTCTTGAGAACTTGTCAAGAATAAAACTAGTACCTTTGTATTACTGAACCGCAGGCAGCAAACCGGACCCCGGGCCGGCACGGAAATCCTTTCGACCCAGGTGTTTATCCAGGGTAACAAGGGTCATCAAGCGGCGTTGAGCCTGATCGGAATCCGCCTTCTGGCAGACTGTCTGCGACCGGCGCTCAGGCTTTTGTCGCACTCTTGAGCATCACCCCGCCCCGCGGTTTGGATTAAGTTCATGCCGGGTGCTAACATGCGCTGCGGTGGGCCATCGCGACGGGGAATTTTGAGGATGGCGCGTCACAAAGACGAAAACCACATTGTTCTCACGCCGAACGTTCTCACGTCGAACCTTCTTAAAGGGAATCCGCTGGGCGCCTGTGCTCTTTCTTCCCGCGCCCTTCCACGCATCGCCGTTCCCCCTGTGGCTTCCAGAAGCACCCAAGGCTGCGGCATCGTCGTTTCCCTTCGCTGATCTTCGCCTGACCCCTCACTATCCCGCGAAGTCTCCGCTGGACAATGTTCTGCTCAAAGTGGCTCCCGGAGCGGATGAGTACATCACGGAAAAATACGCGTTTGAAATCGCGCAACTTCTCGACGAATGGAGCTTGGCGCTTAAGGCGGCGCCGCCCGCGCTCGCGACCCTAAGAAAATTCCTCGACGCGTCCATCGCAGCCGCTTCGCTGCTGCCGGCTGGCGAAATCGCGCGACGTCCGGAAAACGGGATCGAAGTCTTCCGCAGGCGATTTCCCCGGGACCTGGTATTGGGTCGCGACAAATTTCTCCGCGAAATCGAAAGCTATCTCTCCCCCATGGCGCGGGTGGAGACCGCTGAATTCGAAATTGTCGCAATCGAGGAAGCGGCAAGTTCCCCGGCGGAATTCGATATCCACATTCGTTACGACCTGGTGGGCACCCGAAAAGATCAGGGGCGCGAGCAGCGTGTGGGTCATTGGCAAACTCGCTGGTCGCGCGACGAAACCCGCGGCTGGCGCGCCCTGCGATGGCTGGCAACCGAAGAGACTCTGGCCCGCGCCCGCACGCCAGTTTTCATTGACGTCACTGCGCAAGCTCTTGGCCAGACGACTTCGTACAGGAACCAGATGCTGCGCGGAGTCGATCACTGGCGCACGGTCCTGGACGGAGCCGCCGGTATCGACGTGTACGGTAATGCCGGGCTGGCCGTGGGAGATTTCGACAACGACGGACTTGATGATCTCTACGTGTGCCAGCCGGCGGGCCTGCCCAATCGCCTCTATCGCAATCGCGGCGATGGAACTTTCGAGGATGTCACCGAAGCATCGGGCGTCGGAGTCCTCGATGACACGGCCTGCGCCCTGTTCGCCGACTTTGAAAACAAGGGAGTGCAGGACCTGCTGGTGGTTTGCGGCGGCGGCCCGCTGCTGTTTCTGAACCAGGGCAATGGGCAATTCTCGCTCAAACCCGATGCCTTCAAATTCGCCCGGCCGCCGCTGGGGACCTTCACCCACGCCGCCATCGCCGACTATGACCGCGACGGGCGTCTCGACATTTATTTCTGCCTTTACAGCTATTACGTGGGCCTGGACCAATACCACTATCCCGTTCCCTATTTTGACGCCCGCAACGGGCCCCCGAATTTCCTATTGCATAACGACGGAACCGCTACCTTCAGCGATCGGACAGAAGCCGCCGGGCTGAATGCCGAAAACGATCGTTACAGTTTCGCCTGCGCCTGGGGCGATCTCAACGCCGATGGGTCGCCCGACCTCTATGTGGCCAACGACTTCGGGCGCAGCAATCTCTATCGCAATAACGGGGACGGAACCTTCACTGCCATCTCCTCCGAGTCGGGCGTTGAAGACGCCGGCGCCGGCATGAGCGCGACCTGGTTTGATTTCGACAACGACGGACATCAGGACATCTACGTGGCCAACATGTGGTCGGCTGCCGGACAACGAGTATCCCAGCAAAGGATCTTCCACGACGGCGATCCGGAGAACATCCGGGCTATTTACCGCGGACACGCGCGCGGCAACTCCCTCTATCGAAATCAGGGCAGCGGGAAGTTTCAAAACGTAAGCCAACCCGCGGGAGTTGAGATGGGCCGCTGGGCCTGGTCTTCGGACGCCTGGGACTTCGACCAGGACGGCTATCCCGACTTGTACATCGCCAACGGATATATTTCCGGGCCCGACCCTCGCGATGTCTCCAGTTTTTTCTGGCGACAGGTAGTGGGAAAGTCGCCCCAGAATTCCAACCCCTCGGCCAACTACGAACAGGGGTGGAACGCCATCAACGAACTGATCCGCTCGGACTCTTCCTGGGCTGCTCCCGAGAGAAATGTTTTCTACGCCAACAACCGGGACGGCACATTCTCCGAAGTCTCCGGCGTGGTGGGCCTGGATTTCCCGGACGACAGCCGCACCTTCGTCCTGGCCGACATCGACCACGACGGGCGGCTCGAAGTCATCCTGAAAAACCGGAATGCGCCGCAGCTGCGCGTGTTGCGCAACGCCATGAAGGATCTTGGCCACGGCATCGTGTTCCGGCTGCGCGGCCAAAAAAGCAATCGCGATGCGATCGGCTCCGCGGTAACGGTCGAAGCCGGAAGTCATCGTCAGACCAGATATCTGCAGGCGGGCTCCGGTTTTCTGGCGCAGCACAGCAAGGAACTCTTCTTTGGACTGGGAACCGCAGAGGGCACGGTCCGCGCCACGATACGCTGGCCCAGCGGACTTACCCAGACCTTCGAGAACCTGCCGGTAGACCGCCGCATTGAAATTCAGGAAGGTGCGAACGATTTTCGGGCCCAACCCTTCGCCGCGCCGCCTCCTTCTTATACTGATACGCACCCCGGCGATCCCGCGAAGCTGGAGCCTTTGCCAACATCGATCGAGACCTGGCTCATCGAACCGTTGAGCGCCCCGGACTTTTCATTGCCTGACCTCACGGGGAAGCCGTGGACGCTGCAAGCGCTCCGCGGCGGCTTCGCCCTGCTCAATTTCTGGTCTACGGCATCGCCGTCGTGCGCGGAACAAATGCGACGATTCCGCGAATCGCAGCGATCCTTCGCCTCCAGCGGCCTTCGCGTGATTGGCATCAATGTGGACGATCCACGCAATCCGCAAACGGTGCAGACATTCGTTGCCAGGGAGAGAGTCCCCTTTCCCACGCTGCTCGCCACCCCGGACGTGGCCGGCGTCTATAACATTGTTTATCGCTACCTGTTCGACCGCCGCCGCGACCTACCGCTGCCTGTATCGTTTCTCCTCAATAAGGAGGGCCTGATCGTAAAGGTCTATCAGGGGCCGATGAGTCCCGAACGGCCGGTGGAGGATGTGAAATCGGTCCCGAGCACTCCGGCCGATCGTGTGCGCAGAGCGCTGCCCTTCCCCGGAACCCTCTTCCTGAGCGCCTTCCAGCGCAACGATTTTACTTATGGAGTTTCTTTCTTCCAGCACGGTTATCTGGAGCAGGCGGAGGCCTCGTTCAAACAAGTCATCGCCGCCAAGCCCGACAATCCCGAAGCCCATTACAACCTCGGAACACTTTATCTGCGCAGAAACGACTTTCAGGATGCCCGCGAGTATCTGGAGCAGACGGTGAAGCTGCGTCCCGATTACCCGGAGGCCTGGAACAATCTCGGTATGGTGGCCGCGCATGACAATCAACTGGACGAAGCCGCGCGCAATTTTCAGCAGGCCGTGCAGCAGCGTCCGACCTACACCATCGCGCTGCTGAATCTGGGGAACCTCTATCGCAGACAGGGCAACGTTGCCGAGGCGGAGAAACTTCTCAACCACGCTCACGATATTGACCCGGACGATCCCGAGGTCAACTACAACCTGGGAATGCTCTACGCCCGGCAAGGCCAGACCCAGACTGCTCTGCCGTTCCTTGAAAAGGCGGTGAACCTGCGTCCTGACTATCCCGACGCGCTCAACAACCTGGGCGTTCTCCTGGTTCAGGAACAGCGTTACCCGGAAGCAGCACAGCGCTTCCAGGACTGCATACAGGTGGCGCCCAGCTTCGACCAGGCCTATCTCAATCTGGCCCGTCTTTACGTCATCCTGGACGACAAGGAAAAGGCGCGAGAAGTATTGCTCGCGTTGCTGCGCCAGCAGCCGGACCACAAGATGGCCCAGCAGGCGCTGGAAATGCTACATTGACCCTTTGACACCTGTAATCAAAGTGCCCGCGGAGAAATACCGGGAGATGGCCATCGGTACCCCATTCCAGCAGTCACCCGGAAGCTCGCGCCGCAGGCGTGGACTGCGCTGCATTCTGGCGCTCGCGGTCGTTTTTGTTCTTGCTGCAGTATCTGAAGCCCAGCAATCCTATCCTGTCCAGAGCCCTGTCCGGCCGGCTTCGAAGGCCGCATCCCCTTTCCTCGAAGCTGAGACCCTGCTGCGCCAGGGATCGATCGCGCAAGCCAAAGTGAAGATCGAGGAGCAACTCCAGTTGAATCCTTCGAGCGTGGAGGGTTACAACTTGCTGGGAATCGCGTACGGCAGCGAGAAAGACTACGACCAGGCCCTGGAAGCGTTTCAGCACGCGCTGAAGCTCGATCCCAACTCGGCTCGAACTCACAACAACCTGGGCAACGTTTATGTCGCTCAGGAAAAATTTGATCTGGCGGAAAAGGAGTTTGGACAAGTCCTGCGGCTCGACCCCGGTAACCGCGATGCCAACTACAATCTCGGCCTGGTCCTGATGGCCCGGCGCCTGCCGGCTGAGGCCATCCCTCACTTTCAAAGGGTACGCCCGGCCGACATGCCGACGCGTTTCAACCTTCTTCGCGCCTACTTTCAGGCCGGCCGTACGGCCGAAGGCCTGAGGCTGGCGCGGGAGCTTTCCGCCCAGAAGAAAGATGATGTTCAGCTGCACTTCACTCTGGGCGTATTGCTGGCGGGAGCAGCGCAGTACCCGGCGGCGCAACTGGAACTCGAAAAAGCCAACGCCCTGCAGCCGGAAACTTTCGAGATTCTATTCAACCTGGGCCAGGTCTATCTGCAGACCGCCGAGTACAAGAAAGCGGAACTGGCTTTGAGCCGGGCCCTGAAACTGAAGCCTGACTCGGCTGAAACTCTTTACCTGATGGCGCGGGTGTATTCCGAGCAGACCAAAGTAGTGGATGCCCTGGACCTCCTGGTGCGCGCCCACAAGCTGGCACCGGAGAATACTGACATCATCTTTCTGCTGGCCCGGGTCAGCATGACGCAGAATTATTTTGAGGACGCGATCCCGTTGCTCGAGTCCGGCGTGAAAATAGCCCCCAAGCGGGCCGATTTGCACGCCGCCCTGGGCGAAAGCTATTTCATGTCCGGAAAGACAGAAAAGGCCATCGACGAGTTCAAGTCCCTGATTGAACTGGATCCGTCAGCGCGCTCCTATGTCTTCATGGGTCTCTCCTACCGGCACCTGGGGCGCTTCGATGAAGCCAGGAAATATTTCGAGCAGGGCCTCAAACTCGACCCGCACAACGCTTCCTGCCTGTTCAACATGGGCTACATCGAGGGACGGCAGGGCAATCAGGCGGCTGCGGAAAAGCTTTTTCAGGCGGCACTGCGCTCCAATCCCGACCTCTCGGACGCTTTGCTCGAGTTGGCGAACCTGCGAATCACCGAAAAGAAATTCGAGGAGGCAGCCACCCTGCTGCGAAGATATGTGAAGGTAAGCCGCAATCCCGCAGCCGGATATTACAAGCTCGCCATGGTCGAGCGCAGCCTCCATCAGACGGAGGCAGCGCAGCGAGACTTGAATGTGTTTCAGACTCTTTCCAAAGACGCGTCAGCGGGTCCGTATCCTTATCAACATCTTTTTGACTACCTGGATAACCGCTCCAACCTCGCTCCTCAAGAGCGAACGCAACTCGATTTGACCGAGTTGACGGCGCAGATCCAGAAACATCCGGACCGTCCGCAGGACCTCTACCTGCTGGCAGAGGCGTATCTGAAACTGGGAAAGGTCGATGATGCCCGCAACACGATCACCCAGCTTGATCAGCTGAGTTCGGGCGACTATCGCACTCAGACCGGAGTGGGTGTTCTACTCGCCCGCTTCCATCTGTACGACGACGCCATCCAGCACTTCCAGACGGCCTTGCGGGCCAGTCCGGACTCTGACGACATAAAATTCGACCTGGCCGATGCTTATTTCCGCAAAGGCGCCTATTCCGAGGCCCTCGAGGCGGCCCAGCAAGTTTCGGCTGCGGGTCAGCAGGACGCGGCTTTCCTGGCGCTGCTGGGGGACATCCACGCTCATCTGGGTGAGACTGCCCGGGCGGCCGAAATCTTCCGCGATGCGATTGCCAAAAATCCCGACAACGACCAGTACTACCTCTCGCTGACCCTGGTCCAGCTCCGCGAAAAAGATGTCGCCGGCGCGAAACAGACCTTGCAGAAAGGCCTGGCTCGAATTCCCGGCTCGGGGAAAATTCTGTGGGGTCTGGGAATTGTCTCGGTGCTCGAAGGCAACACCGCGCAAGCCGCGGAGCGCCTGGAACGCGCCGTGGACCTGTTACCGGAATGGCCGGGAAGCTACTCCACGCTCGGTGTCTTTTATTTTCAGACGGGACAGATCGCCAAGGCCCGCGAAGTGCTGAATCGTTTCAAAGGCAGCAGCGCCGGCGGCCTGGATGTGAATCGCATTGAAGAAGTCCTGTCCCGCACCCCGGCAAAAGCTTCTTCCGCCCAGGAACCCATGTCGATGGCGGCCCGGCAACAGTTGCTTCAGCTGGCGCTATCGCTGGCCGACCGGACCCTCTGAGGCCCAACAGAAATCAACCGAGAATGCGGAAGAAATCTAAAACGAATGTCAGAGCCGGCGTAACGCTGACGCTGAGCGCGGTGGTCGGGGTGGCCGCCACCATGCTGGCCTTCGCGCAGGCTCCGAAAGCCAAAGACGAGCGCATCTCCGTTCGCTATACCGAGGTTCGACAGGCCGCCGGAATCACCTTTCTTCAGGATGCCACCGCCACCGACGAAAAGTATTATCTCGAGACCATGGGCACTGGCGTCGCCTGGCTCGACTACGACCAGGACGGGTTAATGGACCTGTACTTTGTCCAGTCGGCTGCCACCGACATTTACAAGCCGCCTCAGCCGTTGCGCAGCGCGCTTTATCACAACAACGGTGACGGCACTTTCACCGACGTCACCGACAAAGCCGGCGTGGGGGGTGCGGGACATTACGGCCAGGGGGTTGCGGTCGGTGATTTCGACAACGATGGGTATCCCGATCTCTACGTGACCGGCTACGGCAGCGCCATCCTCTATCACAACAACGGCGACGGAACCTTTACCGACGTCACGGCCAAAGCCGGAGTCGCAGACGAAGGCGGATGGTCCGCCAGCGCCGGATGGTTTGACTACGACAAAGACGGGTGGCTCGATCTGCTGGTCACCAACTACATCGATTGGTCGCCCAAGAACAACCTGTGGTGCGGCGAACGCCGCCCCGGCTACCGCTCCTACTGCCACCCCGGCAACTACAAGGGTCAGAAGACCAAGCTCTACCACAACAATCATGACGGCACTTTCACCGACGTAAGCGACGCGTCCGGCGTGGGCAAGCCCGAATCGAAGGGCATGGGCGTGGTCCTGGCCGATTTCAACAACGATGGCTGGACCGACATCGCCATCGCCAACGACACCTGGCCCAATTTTCTATTCATCAACAAGCACAACGGAACTTTCGAAGACGTGTCGTTCGTCTCCGGCATGGCGGCCAGCGAGGACGGACGCTACGAAGCCGGCATGGGCATCGACGCCGCCGACGTCGACGGCGACGGCTGGCAGGACGTCTATATCACTCATCTCGATTTCGAACTGAATCGCCTCTACCACAACAACCATGACGGCACTTTCAACGACGAAACCTTCCGCTCCGGCATCGGGAACAAGGCAGTCCTGCTGAGCGGCGTAGCCATGAAATTTCTGGATTACGACAACGACGGCTGGCCCGATATCCTGCAACTGAACGGCGCCATGCTGGACAATATCCAGCTCTACCACAGCGAAGTGACTTACAAGGAACCGCTGCTGATGTTTCGCAACATGGGAAAAGGGCAATTCGAAAAAACCTCGGAGTCCCTGGGTCCCGACTTCATGCGCGCCATCGCCGGACGCGGGCTGGCCACGGCGGACTACGACAACGACGGCGATATCGATATCGCGATCAACAACCGCGGTGATTATCCTTCGCTCCTGCGCAACGATGGAGGAAACGCCAACCACTGGCTCGAAGTTCTGTTGATCGGGACCCGCTCCAACCGAGACGGCATTGGCGCTTCGTTGAAACTGACCTCCGAAGGCTTCGTGCACGTGGAGCAGGCCAAAGGCGGGATGAGTTACATGTCGGCCAGCGACCCGCGAATCCAGTTCGGCCTGGGCAAGCGCACTAAAATCGATTCGCTCGAAATCACCTGGCCCAGCGGACAGGTCGATCGCCTGACGAATCTCCCCCTCGACCAGATCATCGCCGTCAAGGAAGGTACAGGAATCGTTCCCCACAAATTTCCCAAGGTGCCGAACAAATGAAAGAGTCGTCAGTCATCGGTCTTCAGTCGTCAGACAGACCGGTTTTTCTGACAACTGACAACTGCAGACAGGCAACTGATAATCCATGAATCTTCCGCGACGCCATTTCCTGGGCTCGTCCCTCATCGTCCTCGGCAGCACGCTGCTGGACGCGCTCACCACGCCACTCTGGAAGTGGAAAAATTCGGCAGTCCTGCAAACCGCCGCTGCCAATCCCGCGGCCGCATCCCCGGTCACGTTCGTCGACGTGGCCCGCGAAGCCGGCCTGAACGCTCCCAACGTCTGGGGCGCGGTCGATCACAAGCGTTACATCATCGAAGCCAAAGGCAGCGGCCTGGCCTTTTTCGACTATGACAACGACGGCTGGCTGGACATTTATCTAACCAACGGCACACGCCTCGACGCCAACTGGCCGCCCGGCAAAGCTCCCACCTCGCATCTCTACAAAAATAATCGCGACGGCACTTTTACCGACGTCACGGAAAAATCCGGCCTGGGGCGCACCGGCTGGCAAACCGGAATCTGCGTGGGCGACTACGACAACGACGGATGGGACGACCTGTTCTGCTGCTTCTGGGGACACAACATCCTGTTTCACAACAACGGCGACGGCACGTTCACCGACGTCACCCGCAAGGCCGGGGTTTACGACGAGCAATACCGCTGGGGGGCCGGCTGCACCTGGCTCGACTACGACCGCGACGGCCATCTCGATCTCTTCGTCTGCAACTACATAAAACTCGATCCCGCGAAAGCGCCTTCCGCCAATGATCCCCTTTGCCAGTGGAAGGGAATCCCCGTCATGTGCGGGCCACGAGGGCTCCCTGGCGACACCAACGTTCTCTATCACAACAACGGCGACGGCACGTTTACCGACGTGTCGGAAAAGTCGGGCATCCTGAAGCCGGGTCCGCGCTATTCGATTACCGCGGTCTCCTATGATTTCGATAATGACGGCTGGCCGGATATTTATGTCGCGGTGGATTCGCAACCCAGCATCCTGTTCCACAACAACCACGACGGCACTTTCACCGATATCGCCGTTCTCGCCGGATGCGCCTACAGCGACAACGGCCACGAACAGGCCGGCATGGGCGTGGCGGTGGGGGATTACGATTGCGACGGCTGGCTCGACATTTTCAAAACCAATTTCGCCGACGACACCTGCAACCTCTACCACAACAACGGCGACGGCACTTTTACCGACGTCACGTTTTCATCCGGCATCGGAATCAACAACCGCTACGTCGCCTGGGGCTGCGGCTTTCTCGATTATGACAACGACGGCTGGCCCGACCTCATGCAGATCAATGGACACGTCTATCCGGAAATTGAAGGCCACGACATCGGACAGACTTTCAAGAACCCGCGCCTGCTGTATAAAAATCTGGGCAACGGGCGATTCAAAGACGTCTCAGCTGAATCCGGACCTGGTATCAGCGAACTCTTCTCCAGCCGCGGCGCTGCCTTCGGGGACTACGACAATGATGGCGACATTGACGTGCTGATTTTGAACATGAACGACTTGCCTTCGCTGCTGCGCAACGACGGTGGCAACCGGCAGAACTGGATCAAGATCAAGCTGATCGGCACCAAGTGCAATCGCACCGCTATCGGCGCCCGGGTTCGAGTTGTGACCGGCGCCCATGCCCAGATCGATGAAGTGCACAGCGGCGCCAGCGTGATGTCGCAATGCGACCTGCGCCTCCACTTCGGCCTGGGCAAGGCGCAAACTGTGGATGTCATCGAAGTGAAGTGGCCAACCACGCAGAAGATCGAGCGCTTCACCCAGGTGAAGGCCAACCAGATCCTCACCATTCGCGAAGGCAGCGGGATCGTCCAGCCTAAGGCCAAGTAAAACGGTCCCCAACGAGCGAGAGCTTTAGATGTCAGCGCGGAATGTAACTCTGCAGCAGAGGGCTTGCGAGCCCGGCGAATGAAAGCAGCCGCCGCTCGGCGTCCGCCGGCTTTTCCCCGGGCAATAACTCGGTATTCATCCGAACTAGCGCATTGTCGCTACGGTTCAGGCGAAGCGAATCGAGCGCCAGGTAAACGCTGATCCAGTCTTCGCTGGCCACCCGCCGGCCGCGGGCCGAGTACCAGAACAGGACGAGCTGCCGATCGTCGCCCTTGGCAATCAGGTAGCGGTTGGCGCGAAAAGGGGCATCGCCGGGAAACGCCAGTGTGGTGGTACCGGACTCCACCGGCGACCAACCCGAACCTTCCATACAGCCTTCCGGCAGGTGGCGAAACAACGCGCGCTGGCCTGGGATGTATGCGACATATAGATCGACGAAGGCTGCGCTGTTCGTTGGGTCTTTATACGTCCGCTGCAGAAATTCCCCGGCGCCGAGACGCTTCAACGTCTCATCCGGAATGGGGATATCCGTTCCCGTCCAACTCCTCAATTCAACCGGGAACGACGCCAGCGCGGTCCGCGGCAAAACCGACTCGTGGTGATCAAGAGCATGCAGGAACAGCGCCGTTCCGGAGAGCAGCAGCACCACGATTGCGAAGCGCGCATTGCCGGAAATCATGCGTATTCCTCCAGGACTCCGGCTTCGTCGTGATCCACTTCCTGGGCGCCCGGCCAGATGAGCTGTAACAGCCGGTGCAGCAGGAAAACCAGCGCCAGGGAGGCGACAAAAACCAGCCACCCCGAAAGCATGTGGATCGTCCCCTGGGCTCGCTCCACGCCCCAATTCTCCACCAGCAGTCCGGTGAAAGCGATTCGCAGGGCATTAGCCAAAATCGAAATTGGGACTGCCAGCAGCGCCAGCAGCATCCGTATTCTGATTTTCGATTCCGCCAGGTAGCCGTAAACAATGGTCAGCGTGAGCAGCGAAAAGAGCGAGCGGATCCCGCTGCAGGCTTCCGCCACCTCCAGCCGCGCCGTGGGCAGGAGAATGATATTGCCCTCCCGAATCGCAGGCACTCCTGCCAGCATGAGCAGGAAACTCGCGCTCTTGGACGCAATAATCTGCAGCGGAAAAGTGATTTGCTCGAGCAAGGTCGAGGAAGGAATCATCAAGACCAAAAACGCCAGGGGAAATGAAATGGCCGCCAGGTGTTTCCATCCCGCCAGAAACACCACTATGCCTGCGATGAAAAGCAGGACCGAGATGCGGTAGAAGAGGAACTCGGATCTGTTGGTGCCCAGTATCAGTGCCCTCAGGGCAAGCAAAAGCATGACCAGGCCCGACCAGGCCGGCTTGATTCGAAGCGCGGCCAGTTTCGCGCGCCTCTCCCAAAGCAAGAAGAGGGCAAACACCGGCACAAAGAAACCGTGGGTGTAATTCGGGTCCTGCCACCACTGACGTGCCAGGCCAAGGACAAATGGCGCGTACAGCCACGCGGCTAACAAAACAATGATTGCGGCTTGACCGTAAACCAGGGCCCGGCGTTTGGGGAAACTGGCCCGGAACCAGGCGAGACTGCTCATTTATGGCTTGCGCCTCGATTTGCGCGTCTTCCAATACACTCCGGCCAGACCGCTCGAAAACAGCAGCAGCATGCCAGGTTCGGGAGTCACCGCCAGGGGCGTGTGGGAAGAACCACCGGGCAAGCCGAAAAAGGGCAGGATAAAAAACGGAATCATTCGCTTGCGTTTCGACGGCTGCAATGCATTCGCCTCGGCCGGCGGAACCATCGGAATGGCCGCCGCATAAGTCTCGGGCTGCGGCTCGACGTCGCGCGTCACCATATCGTTGGAGAACAGGGGCTGATTGAGGTCTGACTCCGAAGGTTCAGCGATCGCCGGCGGACCCAGCGGGGCCATGGCGATTCGATTTCCACAACGGGTGCGGGCCACGATTTTTCCGTCACTGATCAGGGTCTCGCCGGGATGCAGCGGCAGTTTCTTGCGTGTCCAGTAAACCTTCTGTCCCATGCGATAGGCGACATGCATTGACTGGTTCCCGGAAACCTGCACCAGGTGCGCCTTCTGAAAATCAAACCCTGCGAATTGTTGCGCCACCACGGGATCATTGTCCATGGCCTGCCGCAGTTCTTCGGCGCTCGCGATCCCGCCGGGAATCACGGAATACAGGTACGCCGGCCGGCCTGGGCGCGACTGGATAAGCGATGAATAGGAAGGGCTGGGCGGTGTCGTTGAGTCAGCTGCGTTCAGCTTCGTCCCGTCCACTTCCGGGGACGAGGACGAGTATGCCATGCTCGAAACCGGCTGTTGCCGGGAAAACTGCCAGGTGATCGCTGCCGTCGCCGCAAACAAAAGCACCACCAGAAACCTGGCTCCGGCGTTCTTCCGGCTGCGCCGGCGACGACGATGGTGAACCACGCTGACGCTGGAATCTTTCAAGTGTTCCTCAATGAAATCTGTGATTCAAACTCGGGGGGAGGAAAACGGCATTGGAGACCTACTAGAGTGCACGCCGGCTGCCAAACCGGGGGCATCATGGAATGATGGAACCCGCGCTCCCGGGCAGCATGCGTGTGAAGAGATTTGCACAAAAAGGAAGGTCTTGTTGCACCCAACTTCCACTCTGGAATGACCAGGCGCAATCGCCCGACCCGCCCATGACACTGGTGGTTCACAAACCAGCAACCTTTGTGCTAAATGCCCAGGAGAGAGCACCTTGTCCGCTTTGCGCGGGCGTAACTGGAATTGTTTTGCAGTCCGGCTAGGGCGTCGTGTACTGAATCGTGAGCTTGCCCTCGACCGAGCCCTCGGTCTGGCCGTACCAGCAGCCGTAGTTCGGCAGGTTGACCGTGTCCAGCGGATTTCCGTATCCGTAATACACCTCGGTTGTCCCGGTCAGATGCACCGCGATCGGCCCGCTGTCGTTCAATGCAGGGTTCGTATCCAGAGGATAGTTTGCGTCGCCGCCCGACTTCAAACTCAGGCTGTACGCCGGACTCCCGGGCTGTCCGATGGTGACCGAGGGCGCGGTGGTACAAGGCAACGCCACCAGCGGCCGCGGTCCGGGCGGAAAGTTTTCGGCATTCAGCATGGGACGGCCAACGGTGTACAGGAACGTGACCCGGGTGATGGTTATGCTGCCACGACTAACCGGAATGGCCGTCAGTTTGTCGAACTCTTCCCCAGGACAAAAATCGGCGCCGGAGATGGTAGTGCAGGAATATCCAGCATGCGCGGAGAAGACCACGGTAGGGTCGGATCCGGTTGAGGTTGTAGAAGACGTGCGTACTGGAGCGGCCGACATACTACCCCCACCGCAGGCGCCGCACACCGACAAACTGGCCAGCGCGAGGATGATGCCTCCAACCGAACGCCTCACGAAACTACCCCCACAAACCGTGAGTGCAAGAGAGATGCCAATGCTAAGTCCCGACACAGCAGTGATTTAGCGGTGTTTAGAGTGGGAAGGAGCTTACCCCGGTGGAAGATGTTTGCCACTATTTCTCCGAGATCATCATATGGAGGACGGGCGTCCCGCCCGTCCCGCCGTCGCCAGTGAAATTGACGGGCGCAGACGCCCGCCCTCCATCGAACTGCCTGCGCAGGATGTGGCGATGCTCGGGGGGCTTTAACTAATTATCTTGCACAACCGGAACGGAGGGTAGCGCAGGGGAAGCGGCGGACCTGCCGCGAAAACCGGGCGCACCCGTGCAGTAAGGGTTTTGCGCCATCTCAAAGATATTCTGACGCTGATCTCTGATGGTGTCGTTCTGGCGCATCGAGACAAACAGCGCGAAGATCAGCGCGATGCCCAAGGCGATATTGCACAGCAGCGACACTCTGGCCGGGGATTTCGACAGGCCCACATTGCTATCGCGAACCCCGGCATTACGAACGTTGCCGCGAATGTTCACTGCTTGCTGCAAGCCGTGCAGCGGCAAAGCGTCAAGATCCTTCGTAGCGCGAACCGCGCAGAGCGGGCTCGGCAGTTCAGGCAAAAGCATAATTTTTCTCTGACCAACCTTAACAGGAGAATGGTTCAGGAACGCTTGCCGGGAAAGACTCTGAGCGTGATGAATGTCGAAACGGGAGGTCTCCAGTTTTGGGAATTTTCCAAACGTTGCGCCCGCAGTGGAAGAGTCTGTTTCTGCATAAGGGAGCGTGGAAGCCGGCCCCGCCGGACGCACTGTCAAGAAGTAGAACCCGCCGCCGATGATCCCTGTAACGGCTCGAGGAGCCGGGAATCCATGGAAAGTCCAAAGGGCGATTCTCCCGGTGAGTTATTGATCGTGATTGCGCTCCTCCTGATTATGGTTGCGACCGCCATTCCAAACCTGCTGCGCGCCGCCCTCGCGGACCATGAACCATCTGCGGTCAGCTCGATCTCGGGCAGCGTTACGCCGGGAGGCCGTTCGAGTGCCCGAGAATAGACACTTCTAATGAAGTCTGCCCGAAAACAAATATATCCTTCACCCATGAAACCTTTGGAACTGTATGGGTTAGAGAGCAACAAGAAAGTGCGCAGACCGAACGGATTTTCACTGATCGAATTGCTGATCGTGGTCGCGATCATCTTGATCATCGCGGCCATCGCGATTCCTAACCTGCTGCGCGCCCGTATCGCGGCCAACGAGGCTTCCGCCGTCGCCTCGCTCCGTACCATCAACACGGCTGAAATGACCTATGTCACGGCGTATCCGACGACCGGTTTCTCGATCACTCTGGCCGCCCTGGGACCGGCGACCGCAGGCGCCTGCGCGGCTCCGACCGCGACCAATGCCTGCCTGCTGGACTTCACTTTGTCGTCGGCTTCGACCACGGCGTTGGCCAAGAGTGGCTACTATTTTGGAGTGGCGAATGGAACCGCCGCCACCACCCCGGTTTCTACCTACACGGCGGGGGCAGCCCCGTCAGCCTACAACACCACCGGCGTGCGTGGTTTCTGTTCGATTGAGAATGGTGTCATTCGCGCCACTCCTGGCGCTTCCGGTGCCGCGCCCATAGCCACAACCGCAGGTTGCATCGCATACACCGCACTCTAACCGCCTTTCCCGGAAATCAGCCTTTCTGCGTGGCAAAAACGGACACTCGCCTGATCGACGGCACGTGAAGAACGCGCCTTGGGCTCCGTTACGCGAGAAGCGATCCTCGCTAGAGCGATCCCAGCGAGCCGCGAACGAAGTCTCTGAGACGGTTCTAATGCACGATTATCCCCTTCTAATGAACGCGACCCGAGAACCCACCTATGCTTGATCTATGAAGATTTCACAAATGTATGGGTCAAGGGGAAACAAGACAATGCGTAAACAGAACGGATTTTCACTGATCGAGTTGCTGATCGTGGTCGCGATCATTTTGATCATCGCAGCCATCGCGATTCCAAACCTGCTGCGCGCCCGCATCGCGGCGAACGAGGCTTCTGCCGTCGCTTCCATCCGTACCATCAACACGGCTGAAGTGACCTATCTCACGGCATATCCGACGACCGGTTACTCTATCACTCTGGCCGCCATGGGGCCGGCAACCGCAGGCGCCTGCGCCGCTCCGACCGCGACCAATGCCTGCCTGCTGGACTTCACTTTGTCGTCGGCCTCGACCACGGCGTTGGCCAAGAGTGGCTACTACTTCGGAGTGGCGAATGGGACCAGCGCCACCACGCCGGTTTCCAGCTACACGGCAGGGGCAGCCCCGTCAGCCTACAACAGTACAGGCGTACGCGGTTTCTGCTCGATTGAAGACGGCGTCGTTCGCTCGACACCTGGCGCTTCCGGTGCCGCGCCCGTAGCCACAACTGCGGGTTGCATCGCATACACTGCACTCTAAGCATCCCGCTCAGAGGTGTTCGAAACCTGGGAGCATCGGAGCGATCCGATGCTCTTCGGCGATTTGCGCGCACGGCTCTCCTTCGTATGGAACCCTCCGGATCGTCTCCCTGATTAAACCTCGCGGTCCTTCGCCCGTGCTCAAGACCGTTCAAGATTGCACAGTATTCCGTCCGGTTGCCACGCATGATGATGACTGGAGGCTATTGGCATGGAGAAGAACCAGGAACATCGCGAGACGCACGAAGACCGCGAATCTCAAAAACTTGTGGATCGCATCGAGAAACAGCAGGCGTCCCAAGAAGCCGCCAGAGCAGAGGACACTAAGAGAACGCTCGATGATTATGCGAGAAAAGTAGGCAGTTAGGCCGCTTTGGGCCGCTACTTCGGATCATGAGCCTTATGGCGATTTTTCATTGCTTATAAAGCTCATCTTCCTGTAATTCCGCCGGCTTGACGAATTTACAACCCGCTCACAAGGCCGTGCCTCAAATTGAGCCCCCTCTCCGCCGCTATGTGCGTTCTGATGAAGGCGCAGAGCAAGTACAGCAAATAGTGGGAGGTAGCCGGAGGCATTCTGGTAGCGCTAACGGGAATCGAACCCGTGTTTGAAG